>NZ_SLXS01000001.1 GCF_004340785.1 Tumebacillus sp. BK434
CTAAATTAAGCGAGCGCTCCCCCGTTGAGTACCGGAAAGCGCTCGCTGCATAATACATGTCCTTTATTACTGTCTACTTGACGGGGCTACGACCACAGCGACGGGTGTCTTTTGTTTAAGGCAGTTGATGCAGTTTTTCCTGAATCGGGGTGCGCGGTTTGGCTTCCGGCACTTCCAGCGGATAGCCGACCGGCAGGAAGCCGACGATCTCCATCCCCTGCGGCAGTTGGAGCAGTTCACGCACGCGGGGTGAGACGCCAAGCGAGGACCAGCCAGTGCCGACTCCATCGGCGTGGGCGGCCAGCATGAAGTTCTGAATGAAGCAGGCCACCGCTGCGATATGCTCATCCCGGTCGACCGCCGTTTTCGCCGGTGTGGAGGCAACGGCGAGCAGGAGCGGTGCGCCGCCAAAATCGGTCTTGTGCTTCACGTGCGCCCGCGTTTCCGGACCGACCACGCAGACGATCCAAGGCTCGGCCATGCGGTGGTTTGGCGCATAGCTGGCCCAAGTCAGCCACTCCTCGACATGCTCCATCGGCACCGGGTCCGGCTTGAATTGTTTGATGTTGCGGCGGGTGAGAATCGCATCTTTTACATCCATCAGTACGCGCTCCTTTCCAAGTACCAAAAGTATCTCCTAGTAGGATATGTGGGCATACCGAAATTGTAGTATTCCGAATTTTTTTCAACGACGCAAACAGGTTTGTATTTTCCACAAGGTTGGATTATCCTAAGGAAGATGTGTGTGGAAGGGGGCTATGCGGATGGATAAAGCTTCTGTTCGCGCGATGGTGATCAAGAAAGTCGTTGACGAACTCTATCTTGACGAGCAGTTTGTCACCGAGCAGATTGACGCGATGGAAAAGGAGCTTGGCGATGACCTTTACGGCCGCGACACGATCGCGGAAGTAGTCGCCCGCATGCTCGACATCATGGACGACGTGGAGTGGTCCAGCGACAAATCCGGCCTGGTCGACAAGCCTGTCAAGAAAGTAAACTGATCGGCGTACAAGCATCTAAGAGGTAAGGAAGCAGCATACTAGTCTCATCTGTTACCATTCAAAAGGAGTGACGCCAGATGAATCAAGAGTATACGCTTCGCTGTTCGCTCTGCGGCACAACGCATGAAGCGGACGCGGCATCGGTCGAACAGGTACAGGCTGCGAAAGAAGGCAGCTCCACCTTTATCTGCGATACGTGCGGACGCAAAGTGCAGTTCGAAAGCGAACAAAAATTCCGCTAAGAAATTGTCACTGATTTGTCGATTCTTGCAGGACTCGGACGAAACGGGTCGAATATAGAAGTTTGGTTTGGGCAATTGTACATTTTTTCACGAATCAAGTGGAGGAGGAAGCGGAATGAACATCCATGAGTATCAAGGCAAAGCTGTCTTGAAAAAGTATGGCGTCGCGGTTCCGAACGGCCGCGTGGCCTTTACGGTAGATGAAGCAGTACAGATCGCTGAAGAACTGGGCGGCAAAGCTGTAGTGAAAGCACAGATCCATGCAGGCGGCCGCGGCAAGGCAGGCGGCGTCAAGCTCGGCAAGAGCGTTGACGAAGTACGTACATACACAGAACAGATTCTCGGCATGACCTTGGTCACGCATCAGACCGGCCCGGAAGGCAAGGTTGTCAACCGCCTCCTGATCGAAGAGCTGTCCGACATCAAGAAAGAGTACTACATCGGCCTCGTCGTCGACCGCGCGACCCAGCGCGTCGTCATGATGGCGTCTGAAGAAGGCGGCACCGAGATCGAAGAAGTGGCAGCAGCAACTCCGGAGAAGATCTTCAAAGAAGCGATCGACCCGGCTGTCGGTCTGGCTGCTTTCCAAGCGCAAAAGCTGGCGTACGCGATCAACATCCCGAACGAGCTGGTCAAGCAGGCTGTGAAGTTCATGCAAGGCCTGTACAACGCTTTCGTTGAAAACGACTGCTCGATCGCTGAGATCAACCCGCTCGTCGTCACCGGCGACGGCCGCGTTGTCGCGCTGGATGCGAAGCTGAACTTCGACTCCAACGCCCTGTTCCGCCATGCGGACATCCTCGAACTGCGCGATCTGGAAGAAGAAGATCCGAAAGAGATCGAAGCTTCCAAGTTCGACCTGACCTACATTGCACTCGAAGGCAACATCGGCTGCATGGTCAACGGTGCAGGCCTGGCGATGGCGACGATGGACACCATCCAGCACTACGGCGGCACCCCGGCGAACTTCCTTGACGTAGGGGGCGGCGCGACCACTGAGAAAGTTACGGCTGCCTTCAAGATCATCCTGTCTGACGAAAACGTCAAAGGCATCCTCGTCAACATCTTTGGCGGCATCATGAAGTGTGACACCATCGCAGAAGGCGTTGTCGCAGCTGCGAAAGAGATCGGCCTCAACCAGCCGCTCGTCGTTCGCCTCGAAGGCACCAACGTCGAGCTCGGCAAGAAGATCTTGAACGAGTCCGGCCTGAACATCGTCGCAGCAGACAGCCTCGCGGACGCAGCGCAAAAGATCGTCGCATTGGTGAAGTAATACGAGCGGAGGAGGGTAACCCAAATGTCTATCTTGATTAACAAAGATACGAAGGTCATGACCCAGGGCATCACGGGTAAAACGGGCCTTTTCCATACAAAGCAAGCGATTGAATACGGAACGAACATGGTTGCAGGCGTAACCCCGGGCAAAGGCGGCACCGAAATCGAAGGCGTGCCGATCTTCAACACCGTGCTGGAAGCGAAGAACGCGACCGGCGCAAACGTTTCGGTCGTGTACGTTCCGCCGGCGTTTGCAGCAGACTCGATCTTGGAAGCGGTAGACGCTGACCTCGATCTCGTCATCTGCATCACCGAGGGCATCCCGGTCATGGACATGATCAAAGTGCGTCGCTTCATGGAAGGCAAGCGCACCCGCCTGATCGGTCCGAACTGCCCGGGCGTGATCACGCCGGGCGAGTGCAAGATCGGCATCATGCCGGGCTACATCCACACCCCGGGCCGCGTGGGCGTTGTTTCCCGCTCCGGCACCTTGACCTATGAAGCGGTGCATCAGCTGACCACGGAAAACATCGGTCAATCCACCGCAGTCGGCATCGGCGGCGACCCGATCAACGGCACCAACTTCATCGATGTTTTGGAACTGTTCCAAAACGACCCGGACACCGACGCGATCATCATGATCGGCGAAATCGGCGGCACTGCGGAAGAAGAAGCGGCTGAGTGGATCCAAGCGAACTGCACCAAGCCGGTTGTCGGCTTCATCGCAGGCGCAACCGCACCTCCGGGCAAGCGCATGGGCCACGCAGGCGCGATCATCTCCGGCGGCAAGGGCACCGCAGCTGAAAAGATTGCGGCGATGGAAGCAGCGGGCATCCGCGTAGCTCCGACCCCGTCCGACCTCGGCTCGACCATGGTCGCACTGCTCAAGGAAAAAGGTCTGCTTGAAAAAGTGACCGTGAAGTAATTTCACACAATCAGCAAGAGAGACTCCTGGGAGTCTCTCTTTTTTATCCGAGAGGGGGAACGTTTGTGCGCGTTGACGATATTTTGCTATGGCTGTCTGTAACGCCCGGCGCAGGCGGGGTTACGGTGCGCCGGCTGTATGACACGTTTGGCTGTTGGGAGAGCGTGTGGGCGGCCGGGGAAGCGGAGATGGAGCGGCAGTCCGGGGTGAAGAAGCAGATCATCCGCTCCCTGGTCGCGACCCGGGCCTCTTTTGACCCGGTGGCGGTGCGCAAGCAGTTTGAGCCGCAAGGGGTGCGCTACGTTTCGCAGGTAAACGGTGAATATCCGCAGATCCTGCATACGCTGTACGATCCGCCTGCAGGTCTGTTTGTGATCGGGACGATTCCGCGAACGGGCGCTGCGGCGCTCGCTGTCGTCGGCGCGCGGACGCTGACCGCCTACGGGCGGCTGGCGACGGAGCGGCTGGTGACAGAGCTTGCTGCAAGCGGCTTGACGATCGTCTCCGGCTTGGCGCGGGGTATCGACACAGCGGCACACCATGCGGTGCTGCAGGCGGGCGGACAGACGATCGCGGTGCTCGGGAGCGGCGTGCTGCAGATCTACCCCCGGGAGAATGTCACCCTCGCGCATCGCATCGCCGACGGCCATGGCGCCGTGCTCTCCGAATATCCCCCGCATGCTCCCGGCCGTCCACAGAATTTCCCGGTCCGCAACCGGATCATCTCCGGTCTTTCGCAAGCCACCCTCGTCGTCGAAGCGGGTGAAAAAAGCGGTTCGCTGATCACCGCCGACCAAGCGCTCGAACAAGGCCGCGACGTCTATGCCGTCCCCGGACCGATCACCTCCCCGGCCAGCGCCGGCACCAACCGTCTGATCCAACAAGGTGCCAAGCTCGTGCTGTCCGCCGCTGATCTCCTCGAAGACTACGAGTTTTCCCTCCCGCAAAACACAACGCATTTCCCGCAACATGACCTGACGTATCTGCCCTCCGAGTTCCGTATCCTTTTCGAAGCACTCGGCCATGAAGCAGCCACGCTAGACGAACTGCATCTTCACACCGGACTCCCCCTTGGCCAGCTGCACAGCACGCTGTTGCGGTTGCAGTTGCAAGGGGAGATCGCCGCCTTGCCTGGCAACCGTTTCCTGCGCGTCAAACGGTAAGCAAGAGAGGGTGCGACCCTCTCTTTTTTGGTTGCCACCGTTTGCCGTTTGTGCGGTTTGGATAATACTAATCCATGAGTTCATGCATAAAAAATATCGTTTTGTCGTGACAAACGGTGATTTCTTGATATATATTGGTACATAGCATCTCGGATTTGGCTTATGAAAACGCATTCTAATACATAAAGAAAGGAGGAGAGAGTCGTGTCCGATTATCTCGTAATCGTCGAATCTCCCGCCAAAGCAAAGACGATCGGCAAATACCTTGGGAAAAAATACGTGGTCAAAGCGTCGATGGGTCACGTTCGCGATTTGCCCAAATCGCAGCTTGGCGTAACTGTAGAAGACGACTTCTCTCCGAAATACATAACCATTCGTGGAAAAGGCGACATTTTGAAAGAGCTGCGCGACGCCCGCAAAAAAGCGAAACAAGTTTTTCTCGCAGCCGACCCGGATCGCGAAGGTGAAGCGATCGCGTGGCATTTGGCGCATATTCTCGATGTGGACACTGCGACACCTTGCCGCGTGGTCTTCAACGAGATCACCAAAGACGCCGTCAAAGAAGCGTTCAAACATCCGCGCTCGATCAATATGAACTTGGTCAACGCCCAGCAGGCCCGCCGCATTTTGGACCGTCTCGTCGGCTATCAGATCTCCCCCCTTCTATGGAAGAAAGTCAAAAAGGGGCTGTCTGCCGGCCGCGTCCAATCGGTCTCGGTGCGCTTGATCATCGACCGCGAAAACGAAATCCGCGCCTTCGAGCCGGAGGAGTACTGGACGCTCACCGCTCATTTCAAAATTGACAAAAGCAAATTTGAAGCAAGATTCCACGGTTTCGGAGAAGAGAAAAAAGAATTGAAATCGGAGGCGGACGTGCTGGAGATCCAGCAGAAGATCGCCGGTCAGAATTGGGTCGTGCAATCGGTCAAGATGACCGAGCGCAGACGCAACCCGTCCGCGCCGTTCACCACCTCCACCCTGCAGCAGGAAGCAGCCCGCAAATTAAACTTCCGCGCATCGAAGACGATGTCGCTCGCCCAGCAGCTCTATGAAGGGATCGACATCGGCGGCGAAGGGACGGTCGGTTTGATCACGTATATGCGTACCGACTCTGTCCGCATCTCTCCGATCGCACAAGAGGAAGCGAGAGAATATATCACGGAGGAATTCGGCGCGGACTATTATCCGCCCGAACCGCGCAACTACGCGACCAAGTCTAAAGGCGCACAGGAAGCGCATGAAGCGGTACGCCCCTCTTCGGTGCTGCGGCACCCGGACAAGATCAAGGAATTTTTGAGCCGCGACCAGTTCCGCCTCTACAAGTTGATCTGGGACCGCTTTGTCGCTTCGCAGATGGCGTCGGCGGTGCTCGATACGATGACGGTCGACATTGCCGTCGGCGAGACGCGTTTTCGCGCGACCGGGTCGAAGATCAAGTTCCCTGGCTTCATGACCTTATATATTGAAGGAAATGATGAAGGGAAGGACGAAGACGAGAAATTCCTGCCGCCGATGGAAGAAGGGCAGCAGCTGAAAGACCCCGAGGTCGAGCCGAAACAGCACTTTACGCAGCCGCCGCCCCGCTATACGGAAGCGCGCCTCGTCAAGACGATGGAGGAGATCGGCATCGGACGCCCGTCCACCTATGCGCCGACCTTGGAGACGATTCAGAAGCGCGGCTACGTGCTGCTCGAAGAGAAGCGTTTCGTACCGACCGAGCTTGGCGAGATCGTGCACGAGATGATGGAAGAGTTCTTCCCGCAGATCGTCGACGTCGATTTCACTTCCAACATCGAGCAAGAGCTCGACGAAGTGGAAGAAGGCGACATCGACTGGGTGAAAGTGCTCGGCGAGTTCTACGTGGATTTTGAAAAGCATCTGCGGATCGCCGAAGAAGAGATGAAGCATGTCGAGCTCCAGGAGGAAGTCTCCGATGTCCCCTGTGAGAAATGTGGGAAGCTGATGGTATACAAACACGGCCGCTACGGCAAGTTTTTGGCTTGCCCGGGTTTCCCGGACTGCCGCAACACCAAGCCGATTTTAAAAGAGATCGGCGTTGCTTGCCCGAAATGCAAGGAAGGGCAGCTCGTCGAGCGCAAAGGCAAGCGCCGCCGCGTCTTCTTCGGCTGTGACCGCTATCCGGAATGCGATTTCATCATCTGGGATCGTCCGACCGGCCAACCTTGCCCGGAATGCGGCGAACCGCTAGTCATAAAACGCACCGGAAAAGGTGAAGGTAAAGAAGTCATCCAGTGTTCCGGTGCGGAATGCAACCATAAGGAAGAAGTGACCGCAGAGGGCAAACAGGGGTAGTTTGCCCCTGTTTTTTGTGGTACGAAAGGAGACATACATCATGACACAACCGATCACAGTCATCGGAGCGGGGCTGGCAGGTTCGGAGGCAGCGTGGCAGATCGCCAAGCGCGGCCATCAGGTCAACCTGTACGAAATGCGCCCTGTTCGCAAGACTGATGCACATAAAACGGAAAACTTCGCCGAGCTGGTCTGCTCGAACTCCCTGCGCGGAGCTTCGCTGACCAATGCGGTCGGCCTGTTGAAAGAAGAGATGCGCCGCCTCGACTCGGTGATCATCACTTCGGCCGACAAGACGGCCGTTCCGGCAGGCGGTGCGCTTGCTGTCGACCGCGATGTGTTCTCCGGGGAAGTGACGCACCGCGTCATGGAGCACCCGAACATCAACGTCATCCGCGAAGAGATCACCGAGATTCCCAAGGAAGGCATCGTGATTATCGCCAGCGGTCCGCTGACCTCACCGCACCTGTCGCAAGCGATTCTGGAGCTGACCGGGGAGGAGTATCTGTATTTTTACGATGCGGCCGCTCCGATCATCAACAAGGAATCGATCAACTTTGACAAAGCGTACATCGCCTCCCGCTATGACAAAGGCGAAGCAGCATACATCAACTGCCCGATGACCGAAGAGGAGTACAACGCGTTTTACGAAGCGCTGATCACGGCGGAAGGCGTTCCGCTCAAAGAGTTTGAGAAAGAGATCTTCTTTGAAGGGTGTATGCCGATCGAAGTGATGGCCAAACGCGGCCGCCAGACGATGCTGTTCGGTCCCTTGAAACCGGTCGGCCTCCCCGACCCGCGCACCGGCAAAGAGCCGTTTGCCGTCGTGCAGCTGCGCCAAGACAACGCGACGGCGACGCTCTACAACATGGTTGGCTTCCAGACCCATCTCAAGTGGGGCGAGCAGAGCCGGGTGTTCCAGATGATCCCGGGCCTGGAGAACGCCGAGATCGTGCGCTTTGGCGTCATGCATCGCAACACTTACATCAACTCGCCGAACTTCCTGCGCCAGACCTACCAGACGAAAGTGCGCGACAACCTGTTTTTTGCAGGCCAAATTACCGGGGTGGAAGGCTATGTCGAATCGGCAGCGGCCGGCCTGATCGCAGGCATCAACGCGTCGCGCCTGCTCGAAGGCAAGGAGCCGCTCGAGTTCCCGCGCGAGACGGCGATCGGCTCACTCGCGTATTACATCACACACACCAGCGGCAAGAATTTTCAGCCGATGAACGCGACGTTTGGGCTGCTTCCGCCGCTGGAGAAAAAGATCCGCAACAAGATGGAGAAAAACGAAAAGATCTCCGAGCGCGCTCTAAACAGCCTTGGGGACTTTGTGACTGAACAACAGCTGTAAATCGGTCTAAAGCGCCCTTTTTTTACATAGGGTTGCAGGAAAAGGCGGGGATTACGATGGAACAGCCGCTCGTCTGGCCGCCGATGATCGATCATCAGGTGGACTTGTACATGCAGTATCTCGCCGTCGAGAAGAAGGTCTCGCACCACACGCTCGACCATTATTATTCCGACCTCGAACAGTTCATCGCCTTCATGCTGGGCGAAGGGCGCGCATCGTTTGCCGACATCACCCACCTTGACGTGCGCACGTTTGTCGGCCGCATGGCGCGCGACCGCGCGAAGAAGACGATCGCGCGCAAAATTTCGGCGCTCCGCTCCTTTTACGCTTTTTTGCGGCGCGAAGGATTTGTGGAGAAGAACCCGGCGAAAGATGTGCACCTGCCGAAGTTGGAGCGCCGTCTGCCGAACTTTTTGTACCTCGATGCGGTGGAGCGCCTGATGAATGCGCCCGACACCACCACACTGCTGGGGCTGCGCGACAAGGCGCTCCTTGAGCTGTTGTACGCCTCTGGCGTGCGGGTCAGCGAATGTGTCGGGCTCGACCGCTCCGACCTCGATCTCGACCTCGGAGCGGCGCTCGTCTTCGGCAAAGGCTCCAAAGAGCGTTATGTCCTGCTCGGGTCGCCTGCCGTCAGCGCCTTGCGCCGCTATCTGGCCGACGCTTGGCCGCTCTTGCGCCAGCAGGCGGGCGGAGAGGACCGCCCGGTGTTTCTCAACCACAAAGGAACGCGGCTCTCCGACCGCAGCGTGCGACGTATTCTCGACAAATACGTAGTACAACTTGCCGGGATGCAAAAAGTGTCTCCGCACACGCTGCGCCACACGTTTGCCACTCATCTGCTCGACCATGGCGCTGATTTGCGGGTCGTGCAGGAACTGCTCGGCCACGCCAGTCTGTCCAGTACGCAGATCTATACGCACACGACTCGCGAGCATCTGGAGCGTGTCTACACCAAGGCCCATCCGCGGGCTTAACGAGAGAGGGGACGGGAAGTATGAGTCAAAGCCAATTCCACTCCACGACGATCTTCGCCTGCCGCCGCAACGGCAAAGCTGCGATGGCAGGCGATGGTCAGGTCACATTTGGCCAAAACATGGTCATGAAAAACGGCGCCAAGAAAGTCAGACGCCTGTTTCGCGGCGAAGTCGTCGCCGGGTTTGCCGGATCGGTCGCCGATGCGTTTACGCTGTTTGACCTGTTCGAAGGAAAGCTCGAAGAGTTCCACGGCAACCTGCAGCGGGCTGCTGTCGAACTGGCCAAAGACTGGCGCACCAGCAAGATGATGAAGAACCTCGAAGCGATGCTGATCGTGATGAACCGCGACCATCTGCTGCTCGTCTCGGGCAACGGGGAAGTGATCGAGCCGGATGACGACATCATCTCGATCGGTTCGGGCGGCTCCTTCGCCTTGGCGGCCGGACGCGCGCTGTATCACCACACCGAGCTCAGCGCCCGCGAGATTGCAGAGAACGCCTTGAAGACGGCGGCAGACATCTGCGTGTACACCAATCACAACATCATCGTCGAAGAGATCGGCTAAGAGGAGGGGAACGCTATGAACAAAATGAAAGACCTGACCCCAAAGCGGATTGTCGAAGAACTCGATAAATATATCGTTGGCCAAAGCAAAGCGAAAAAGGCGGTCGCCGTGGCCTTGCGCAACCGCTACCGCCGCTCGCTGCTCGCCGAAGACATCATCGAGGAAGTGACGCCGAAAAACATCCTGATGATCGGACCGACCGGCGTCGGCAAAACGGAGATCGCTCGCCGCCTCGCCAAACTGGTCGGCGCGCCTTTCATCAAAGTCGAAGCGACCAAGTTCACCGAAGTCGGTTATGTCGGGCGTGACGTGGAGTCGATGGTACGCGATCTGGTCGAAACGGCGATCCGCATCGTGAAGGCGGAAAAAATGGCGGAAGTCGATGAAAAGGCGAAGTTTATGGCGGAGGACCGCCTTGTTTCCCTGCTCGTTCCCGACCCGTCGAAAAACAAAAATTTCAAAAATCCGTTTGAAATGCTGTTTAGTGGCAATGCTGGTACACAACAAGACGAAAATGCACAGGATTCGTATGAGATCCGACAAAAACGAAGCGAAGCTCGCAGACGTTTGGAAAGCGGAGAGCTGGAAGACCAGATCATCGAAGTCGATGTCGAAGACAACACGCCTGGCATGATGGACCTGCTTGGAAACGGCGCCGGCATGGAGGGGCTTGGCATGAACAACCTCCAGGAGATGCTGGGCAACATGATGCCCAAGCGCCGCAAGAAGCGCAAAGTCCCGATCCGCGAGGCGCGCAAGCTGCTTGCGCAGGAAGAGGCGCAAAAGCTGATCGACATGGACGAAGTGACCGCCGAGTCTGTACGGCGCGCCGAACAGTCCGGCATCATCTTTATCGATGAGATCGACAAGATCGCCGGCAAGGAGCGCGGCGGTCCCGATGTCTCCCGCGAAGGCGTGCAGCGTGACATTCTGCCGATCGTCGAAGGTTCGACCGTGATGACCAAATACGGTTCGGTCAAGACCGACTACATTCTTTTCATGGCAGCCGGCGCATTCCACATCTCCAAACCGAGCGACCTGATCCCGGAGCTGCAAGGCCGCTTCCCGATCCGGGTCGAACTGACGAGCTTGTCCAAAGAAGACTTCCAGCGCATCCTCACCGAACCGAGAAACGCGCTGATCAAGCAGTACATCGCGCTGCTAGAGACGGAAGGCATCAAAGTCGAGTTTACCGAAGAAGCGATCGGCAAACTCGCTGAACTCGCCACCACCGTCAACCAGGAGACCGATAACATCGGAGCAAGACGCCTGCACACGCTGCTGGAAAAACTGCTCGAAGACCTCTCCTTTGAAGCGTCCGACGTGCTGCTCGACAAAGTGGTGATCACCCCGGCCTACGTCGCGGAGAAACTGGAAGGCATCGTGAAGAACAAGGATCTCAGCCACTATATCCTGTAGGCATACCTCAGGAGGGTACCAGGCTGATATGGAACTTTTAAGCAAAACGCGGGTATTGAACCAATTGCTGCAACGTACGGACGGCATGAAGGTGGTCTTTGATGAAATGACCGCATCCTTGCGCGACATCGTTTTTACCAACGTCTTCTTGACGGATGATAATGGCCGGCTGCTCGGCCATGCGCTCTCCGGGATGTTTGATGTCTCGCAGTTTCCAAAGGATGCAGCAGGGATGATCTGCCTGCCGAAAGACTTTGTGGCAAAACTCCACAGCAATGATCTCACACGCATCAACTTACAGGAGGACACCCCGTTTTGCAGTGCGGCAGGGGACGGTACGTACCTGTCGATCGTGCCGATTCGCGGCAACGGCGAACGGATGGGGACGCTGCTCTTAACGCGCCAGGGCGAAGAGATGACCGAAGAGGACATCGTGCTCGCAGAATACAGCGCCTCACTGATCGGCCTTGAGCTGGTCCGCGCCGCTTCGCAGAAGAAAGTGCAGGAAGGCCGCGACCGCTCGATCGTGCAGATGGCGGTCAGCTCCCTCTCCTTCTCGGAGTTGGAAGCGGTAGACCACATCTTCGCGGAGCTGAACGGCCGTGAAGGGCTGCTCGTCGCCTCCCGCATCGCCGACCGCGTCGGCATCACGCGCTCCGTGATCGTCAACGCCTTGCGCAAATTGGAAAGCGCAGGCGTTGTGGAAGCGCGCTCGCTTGGGATGAAAGGCACGCACATTAAAATCTTGAACGAGAAGCTTCTTCCATTGCTGGAAGATATGAAATCGAAATAGCAAACAGGGCGCGGACTCAGGTCCGCGCCCTGTTTTGTTGTTCATGTAAATGGCAAAGAAATCAGCAGGATATTGACAAAGTAAGGTCGAAAGTCCATCAGAAGAATAATGTCGAGTAAGGTCGAAAGTCCCTAGTAAGATTTTAGTTAGAGTTATAAAATGGTGAGTGGCAGTTTCAATTGGATTGTCGAATCATGAAGGAATTTCGCACATCTCGCAGAAATATTATCTTACTATCAAATCGTAAGGGTGATTGTATGTCGTTAATTAACAACAACCGCGCTATCACCTTGCTGGAGCGTTCGCTGGATGCTGCGAGCTTGCGGCAGAAAGTGATTTCAAACAACCTCGCAAATATCGACACGCCGAATTACAAACGCAGCGATGTGTCTTTTGAACAGACTCTGCAGCAAGTGTTGCAAGGTAATGCGCTGAGCGGACGCCGCACCGATGCGCGGCACATCCAAATTGGCACTTCTTCCGTAGCGGAAGTCGAGCCGGAGATCGTGACCGACCGCACGACTTCGATGCGCCAGGACGGAAACAACGTGGACATCGATGTCGAGATGACCAATCTCGCAGAGAACCAGATTCTCTACAATGCGTTATCGCAGCGAATCAACGGCAAGTTCGCCACGCTCAAGTATGCGATCAGTGAAGGGAAGCGATAAGGATGGGAGTATTCGACAGCATTAACATCAGTGCTTCGGGGCTGACGGCACAGCGTATGCGCCTCGACGTTATCGCCGGCAATATCGCCAATGCCAACACGACGCGCGGCGTGGACGGCCAGCCGTACCGCCGGCAGATCGTCACGTTTGGCGAGCGCACGCAATCGTTCCAAAACGTGCTGAACCAAGAACTGGGTCAGTCGGCCGGACAAGGCGTTCGTGTGACCGGAATTGTCAGAGATGAGACGCCGTTCAAACTGGTCTACGACCCGAACCACCCGGATGCGGTCAAGACGCCGGGCGATCCGATGTACGGCTACGTGCGGATGCCCAATGTCGACATCGCGCGGGAGATGGTCGACATGATCTCCGCGACCCGCAGTTACGAAGCGAGCGTAACGGCGGTCAACGCCGCCAAAGCACAGGCGATGAAAGCGCTGGAAATCGGCAAATAGGAAGGAGGAGCGGGATAGATGATTCAGGGAGTCAACAAACTGATGCAGCCGGCCGCCCTTGAAGGGGTTAAAGCCCTGCAGGCGCCGGATACCAAAAAGGCGGAAGGCCCGTCCTTCTCCGACGTGCTGACACAGGCGATTGAAAGCGTCAACACGCAGCAAAAGCAAGCGGATGTGCTGACCGAGGCGCTGGCCAGCGGACAAGCACCAGATTTGCATACGGTGATGATCGCAGCGGAAAAAGCAACGATCTCTTTCCAGTTGATGGTGCAGGTGCGAAACAGAGCGATGGAAGCGTACCAAGAAGTCATGCGCATGCAGGTCTAGGGGTAGAGGCTTGCGTGATCTAGCAGTAGGCATGTGTGGGGAGTAAGAAGTGACGACGAGGTGAAATCGTGAACCAGCAGTTTAAGCAATTATTCGAAAAACTCTTGGGGTATTGGAAGCAGCTCGAGAAAAGACAACGCCGGAACCTGATCCTTGTTGGCGTCTTCTTTATACTCACCGTATCCTTGCTCTCTTGGTTCGCTTTTCGCCCGAATTATGTAGTGGTATTCGCGAATCAAACGCCTGCGAGTTTGGGTGAGCTGTCACAAAAGCTCGATGAATTGAAGATCCCGAACCAAGTGGGAAGCGATTCGATCTCCGTGCCGGAACAATACCAGCATGAAGCGACGATGAAGCTTGCGATGGAAGGTCTCCCGCAAACCGGTACGCTCGGCTATTCCGTCTTTGACAAGACCGATCTGGGCATGACGGCAAAGGAGTTCGATGTCCGCTACCAGCAGGCGATCGAAGGCAACATTGCCAACGCGATCCGAACGATCAAGGGAGTGCAGGATGCGAAGGTCAGTGTTGTGCAGGCGGAAGAGAAGTTATTCGTTGCGCAAGAGCAGCAAAATGCCAAAGCTTCGGTCTTGCTGGCTCTGGCGCCGGGCATGCAGCTGACGAATGAGCAGGTCACCGGCATTCAGCAGCTCGTGTCACACTCGGTCAAAGGGCTTGTTCCGCAAAACGTCACCATCGTGGACCAAAACGGCACGCGTCTGGTCGATGATGCCGGTGAAGCATTGGCGGCGAATGGTTCCAGCAGCCAACTGACCAAGCAGCAGCAAATCCAGATCCAAGTCGAACAGGAAGCTACTAAAAAGATTCGTAATGCATTGGAGCGGATTGTCGGTCTCAACAACGCAGCCGTTGTGGTTCATGCAGATGTTGATTTCAACAAGCGCTCATGGACCGATAAGAAGCTGACCCCGCCGATCGAAGGGGCCACGACCGGGGGTGTGATTTCGCAGCGTGAGAGCAGCGAGGAAACCCAAGGCACGACCGGGGGCGGCGCTGCCGGCCAGCAGCAGAACAACAACAATCAGCAGCAGCTGGTCAACGGCGGCCAAGGCACGCAGTCTTCGTCCAAGAAGGACGACACCACCAACTTCGAGTGGAACACGTACGTGGAAAATGGCGCAACGTCCGAATACCGCGTCCAGCAATATACGGTTTCCGTGCTGCTGAACAAAGAATCGATGACCCCGCAGGAACGTGAGGACATCACCAACTTTGTCTCCACGGCGATCGGCCGCAAAAACGACGGAACGGCGAACGACGTAATCACCGTCACCGGCAAATCGTTTGTTGCGCCGGCCAACCCTTTCGAAACGGAAGCGTTCTATCAGCAGCCGTGGTTCCTCGGCGCGATGGCAGCGGCGCTCGTTCTCCTCGGCGGAGGCGCGTATGCGCTGACCCGCCGCCGCAAGCAGACCGACGTTCCGGTGCTCGAAGCGCCGGTGACGAAAGAGATCGCGGTGGCGATGGAAGAATCCGAATCGCAAAAGATGAAAAAGCAGCTCGAAAAGCTGGCAAATCAAAAACCGGAAGAATTTGTCAACCTGTTGCGTACCTGGTTGGTAGAAGAGTAGGAGTGACTGCTTGTGGCGCGCATGCAACAAAAACTTACCGGGCGTCAAAAGGCGGCCGTTCTGCTTGTCTCTCTTGGACCAGAAATCGCATCAAAAGTGTTCAAGCATCTGCGTGAAGACGAGATTGAACAGTTGACTCTGGAGATCGCGAACGTTCGCAAGATTGAATACGAACAAAAAGAAGATGTGCTCGATGAGTTCCACTCGATTGCCCAAGCGCAAGAGTATATCTCCCAAGGCGGGATCGAGTATGCCAAAGACGTTTTGGAAAAGGCGCTCGGTTCGCAAAAGGCGATCGACATCATCAATCGACTGACCGCTTCTTTGCAAGTTCGTCCGTTCGACTTTGCCCGCAAAGCGGACCCGAACCAGATCTTAAACTTTATTCAGAATGAGCATCCGCAAACGATTGCGCTCGTTCTCGCCTATCTCGATGCGCAGCAGGCGGCGATGATTCTGTCCGCCTTGCCGCAAGAGCGCCAGGCGGACATCGCGCGGCGCATCGCGATCATGGATCGCACGTCTCCGGAAGTGATCAACCAAGTCGAGCGGGTGCTGGAGAACAAGCTCTCGCAGATGACCTTGCACGACTTCTCCACCGGCGGCGGGATCGATGCGATCGTGCAAGTCCTCAATGGCGTCGACCGCTCGACCGAAAAGACGATCCTCGAGTCGTTGGAACTGCAGGATCCGGAACTGGCCGAAGAGATCAAGAAACGCATGTTTGTCTTCGAAGATATCGTTTCCATCGACAACCGTTCGATCCAGCGCGTCATCCGCGATGTGGATACGAACGACCTGGCGCTGGCGCTCAAAGTCTCCAGCGAAGAAGTGCAGGAAGTCATCTTCCGCAACATGTCGAAGCGAATGGTGGAAACGTTCAGACAAGATATGGAATTCATGGGACCTGTGCGTCTGCGCGACGTCGAAGAAGCACAACAACGCATCGTAGGCATCATCCGCCGCCTCGAAGAGAGCGGCGAGATCGTGATCGCCCGCGGCGGAGGAGACGATATCATTGTCTAGATTGCTGAAAGCACAGCAGACATCGCTCAATTCGCAAGCGTACCAAATGCCGGTTCAGCCGATGCATCGTCCGCACTCGCTCTCTTTGGAGCAGGCGGAGCTGGAAGCGGTCCAATCGGCGGCCGAACTGACCGCGGAAGCCATTTTGAACGAGGCGCGTCTGGCCGCCGCAGAGATCCTCGCCCAAGCAGAGGCGCAAGCGGCAGACCTGCTTGCGCAGGAACGGCAAAACGTGCAGGCCATGCTCTTGGCAGAAGTGGATGCAGCAAAAGCGCAGGGCTATCAGGACGGTCTGGCGCAAGGTGTTCGTCAGGCAGAAGCAGACTGTGCCGGCATGATCGAAGCGGCTGAAGAGCAATACCGCTCGGCGCTGGATGAACGTCGCCGCTATCTGGCGGAAGCGGAGCCGATGATCGTCGATCTCGCGCTTGGGATCGCCAAAAAGATCATCACCCGCGAAAGCAGCGCCGACCGCTCGTTTGTGGTAGACGTCGTGCGCACGGCGCTGGAGGAAATGCATGACGGCGGCAAAGTCGAAGTGCGCGTCCACCCGGATGACCATGAGGCGGTGCAGCAAAGCCGTGAGCTTTTGCGCAAGGCGGTACCGGGTCAGACGGAGCTGCTCATCATCAAAGATCACAGCGTGGAAGCTGGCGGCTGTGTGGTCTGCACCGCGTTTGGCAACATCGATGCGCGGATCGACACCCAATTGGAAGAGGTGAGAAAGGCGCTGCAGGAAGTCGCTGCAGGCCTCGAACCATGAACGGGCACGCGAAACTTGAAACGTATCTCAACCGGCTGAACCGCACCCGTACGATCAAAGTCAACGGCAAAGTAACCAAAGTGATCGGCCTGACTATCGAATCGAAGGGACCGGCGGCGTCGATCGGCGATGTCTGCCAGATCGAAGCGCCAGGCGCGCCGCAGATGCTGGCCGAAGTGGTCGGGTTTCGGGAGAATCACGTGCTATTGATGCCGTTTTCCGATCTCGGCGCCATCGGCCCCGGCCATGATGTCGTCGCGACGGGGAACTCGCTGCAGATCCCGGTCGGACCGCATCTGCTCGGGCGCATTCTCGACGGGCTGGGTCAGCCGATCGACGGCAAGGGACCGCTCGACAGCCTGCAGCTGTACAGCGTCAACCGCCAACCGCCCAATCCGCTCAAACGCCAGCGGATCGACCGGCCGCTGTCGGTCGGCGTCCGCTGCATCGACGGTCTGCTGACCGTGGGACGCGGTCAGCGCGTCGGGCTGTTCGCAGGTTCCGGCGTCGGCAAAAGCACGTTGCTTGGCATGATGGCCCGCAACACTGCGGCCGACATCAATGTGATTGCGCTGATCGGGGAGCGGGGCCGCGAAGTGCGGGAGTTTATCGAGAAAGACCTCGGGCCGGAAGGGCTGGCCCGTTCGGTCGTGATCGTTGCCACCTCCGACCAGCCGCCGCTCGTGCGGATCAAAGGTGCCATGGTGGCGACGGCGATCGCAGAATACTTCCGCGACCAGGGGCAGGATGTCGTCCTGATGATGGATTCGGTTACCCGGTTCGCCATGGCGCAGCGCGAAGTGGGCCTCGCTGTCGGCGAACCGCCGACCACGCGAGGGTACACGCCTTCCGTTTTTGCGATGCTGCCGCGTCTTTTGGAGCGGGCCGGCACCGGGGAGCGGGGCACGATCACCGCGTTTTACACCGTGCTCGTCGACGGGGATGACATGAATGAGCCGATCGCCGATGCGGCGCGCGGGATTCTGGATGGGCACATCGTCCTATCCCGCCAGATCGCCAACCGGGGGCATTTCCCGGCGATCGACGTGCTGGCGAGCGTCTCGCGCGTGATGAACGACCTCGTGGAGCCTGACCATAGGCGGGCGGCTGCGACGGTCAAGAAGCTCAGCTCGATCTACAAGGATTCGGAAGACCTGATCAACATCGGCGCGTATCAGCGCGGCAACAACATGCAGATCGACAAAGCGATTTTGCATCAGCCGGCCATCGCGAGCTTCACGGCGCAGGATGTCCAAGAACACAGCGATTTGGACAGCGCCAAAGCCGCACTTTTTGAACAGTTCGGAGGCCTTGAGGTATGACGATCTCCTTGACTTCTCTGCAGAAGATCACCACATTGAAGAACCGCATCACGCAGCAGGCGACTTGGGAATATGCCGAGTCGAAACGCAAGCTCGATGCGGAGTATGACAAGTTGTACACGCTGGCCGAGCAGCATGATGCGGCGAAGGTGGAAATGCATCAAGCGACCTCGGAGCGCATCTCCTCGCAGCATTTGCATGCGTGGACGTTGTATCTGAGCGCTCAGCAGCTCCAGATGCTGCAGCAGGCGCAGGCGATCGCCGAGCAGAAAGTTGATTGTGAAGACAAGCAGGACCGGCTGAAGGGCCGTTTTCTTGACGAACAGATGTGGTCAAAACTGCAGGAAAAGCGCCGGGTGGAAGTGCAGGTCCAATTGGATCGACAGGCGCAGGAAGCGCTGGATGAAGCGGCTGCAGTCTTGAGAAGCCGCGCAGGGAGGTGAAGAGGGAAGCATGGAAGCGGAACATCGCTACAGCAAAATGGAGTGGCTGTTTTACATCATCATCCTCCCGCTTCTGTTTACCGCTCTTTTGTCCGGGATCATCCTTCAATTTCTAGGGTTTGACGTGACCGGCAAGATCGCAGGCGCCACGCGTGAGCTCCCGGTGGTCTCCTCCTTCTTTCCGGAAGAAGAGGGAGCTGCGGTCGATACGAAAGCGGCAGCCGATGCAGCCAAGCAAAAGAAGATTCAGGAGCTGCAGGACCAAGTGACAGCGCTTGAAGGTGAAAAACAGCAGGCTGATTCCGATTTGAAGAAGAAGGACAACGAGATCAAACGCCTCAAAGAGCAGATCACGGAGCTGGAGGCGAAAACCGGCAAAAACGATCCGCTGAAAGCGAAAGCGGAGACGTATGCGGCGATGGCTCCGGCCAAAGCGGCGCTGGTGCTGACGCAAATGTCTGTCACCGAAGCGAAGCAGTTGCTCGCCAAGATGGACCCGAAAGCGCAAGCGGCGATCCTCGAAAAGATGGAGCCGGCGATCGCGGCGAAGATGATGAGCAGCTAACGGTGAAAGGAGGTGACAGAAATGGAACTGCTGATTGGAAACACCACAATGACGCAAACGACTGTGAGCGCGGCGAAAACGCCGGCGCCAACCGGCAAGACCGACGGGCAAGGCGCGTTTGGCCAGCTGTTGCAAGCGGCCGGATTGTCGCAGCAAGCGGCAGGAGCTGAAGAAAGCGCTGCTGACCAGGACGGTCTGATGGCCGCACTGGCGGCATTGGCAGGCGGCTTGTCCCCGCTGTTGCTGGCAGGCATCAACCAGCCGGAACTCACCGCAGAAGGCGTCGATCAAGGTATTGCCTTGACGCTGCAAACGGAGCAAGGCACCGTTTCGCTGTTGCTGAAAGACTTGCCGATGAATAACTCCGAACTGGCTCGTGTTCTACAGGATTTCGGTGCAGCTCCGGAACTTTTGACTGTCCTGTCTGCAGAGCCGCAAGGAAATCCGCTCGACACATTAAAAGCGAACCCGCAGCTCATGCCGCAAGTGGCAACTGCGCTGACCCAAATGGTGCAGACCCTGACCGCAGCACCGCAGCTTCTGGTGCAGGAAACGCAGACGGCCACACTTTTTCAAAGCCTGATGCAGGCCGTGCAGATTGAAACGGTGCAGGAAACGCAGACTGCGGCAAGCGGTGAGGAGAAGACAGACCTCGCAGTGCCGGCCAAAGGCAGCAGCCTGCTTGGCAAACTGCAAGCGACGATTTCGATGCACACCTTGCAAGCCGCCTTGACCATGCAGGAAGCGGCCATCGCGGCGAATGCGCAAGCACAAACGACTGAAGCAACCTCAGGCAACGCTGTGCTGGCTCAAGCGAATGCGGAAGCAGGCGCAGGTGTCGAAGCGGGTGCTGCGACAACTGCCGCACCAGACGCACAGCCGAAGCAGGCAGATGCACAGCCGCCCGCTGCAGTGACGGTCAACCAGACGCACCTGCAACTGCCGGAGCGCCAGTTGAAACTGGAGCCGGTCGTCACCGTTCGCGCCGATCAATTACGCACGGAGTTATCCGCGAATGTGGTCAAACGCGCGACGCTGATCGAAGCGCCGGGCCGTCATGAATTCCGCATCATCCTTGAACCGCAGGGTCTGGGCGAAGTGGAAGTCCGCATCCAGTCGGTGAACAAACAGATATCTGTACAATTGATCGCCGATTCCCTTGCATCGAAAGGCATGCTCGATTCGGCGCTGGCTGGTCTGAAACTGCAGCTGCAGGCACAAGGCATCCAGTATGACCGCATCGAGGTGCAGACCGCTTCGAACAGCAACACCGATCTGGGCTCCGGGCTCCCGGAACACCGCGGATCGGGCCAAGGAGCGCGTGAACAACAGCATGGCGGACAAGGGCGTGTCATCAACGCCGACACCTTTACCCTAAGCGACGGGGAGGCAGAGCTGCTTGATCCGCTGAGCAATCCGGACAGCATCGACGTCACCGCGTAGAAGGAGTGGGAAACAAGATGGCCAACACCGTTCAAATCGACAACTCGCACCGCTACGAATCACGCCCGGAACCAACGATCAAGCGTGAACTCGACCGCGATGCATTCCTGAAAATCCTCGTCACACAGCTGGCGAACCAAGATCCGACGCAGCCTATGCAAGACCGAGAGTTTATCGCCCAGATGGCGCAGTTCTCTTCGCTTGAGCAGATGAACAAAGTCGCCGCTTCCAATTTGCTCGTGGTCCAAATGAACGCGATGACGCTCGGAGCGCAGCTGCTCGGCAACACCGTCTCGTATGCAAATGACTTAGGGGAAACCGTAACCGGCAAAGTGACAGGGGTCAACACGGTTAGCGGCACAGTCAAAGTGCAGGTGGGCAAAGATCTCGTCGATCTCGGCGCCATCGTGACAATCCAAGCTGAATAACCTTCGAGCAGGGGGTGGGGAACGTGAGCCAAGACTGGCTTTTGCGGCCGTTGTCGCAACCGATCGCTCCGAAGCGGGAGATCGGCACGGGAATCACAAGACCGAAGTTACATGGGGGCAGTTCCTTTCAGGAGGAGCTGAACAAAGTCCTAGCCAAGCAGCAGCAGGAGGTCACCTTTTCCGGACATGCGCTTGAGCGATTGCGCGTGCGCAACATCTCGCTCACACAAGATGATCTCAAACGCTTGGGAAATGCGATCGACAAAGTCGCTGCCAAAGGCGGGCGTGAATCGCTGGTAGTCTACAAAGACACCGCCTACGTGATCTCGGTGAAGAACCGCACGGTGATCACCGCCGTCGATTCGGCACATATGACCGATCACGTCTTTACACAGATCGACAGCGCAGTTTTTGCTTAAACGGGCCGGACCACCGAGTGGATGCCCGACAGCCGCCGACCGACAGACGCGGCTCACAAACCAAGGAGGGAAACTTCGATGCTTCGTTCTATGTACTCCGGCATTTCCGGGATGAGAGGTTTTCAGACCAAGCTTGACGTAATCGGCAACAACATCGCCAACGTAAACACGGTGGGCTTCAAAGCGGGCCGCGTGATGTTCAAAGACATCATGAGCCAGACCCTGCAAGGCGCAGGCGCTCCGGCCGCTCCGTTTGGCGGCACCAACCCGCAGCAGATCGGCCTCGGTTCAGCTTTGTCCGCGATCGACACGATCATGAACAACGGTGCGCCGCAGATGACCAATCGTCCGCTCGACTTTGCAATTCAAGGCGACGGGTTCTTCACGGTCGTCAACGACAACGATGAGACGTTCTACACCCGCTCCGGCAACTTCTACTTTGACAGCGCGGGCTTCCTCGTCAACGGCGATGGCTGGAAAGTGGTCGATTCGGGCGGCACGCCGATCGAAGTCGCCAACATCGGGGAGATCAAGTCGTTCTCCTTTGACTCCAAAGGTATCCTGACCACCGTCGACGGCGCGGGCGCGATCACCACCTATGAACCGATCGGGCTGACCAAGTTTGCCAACCCGTCCGGTCTGGAAAAAGTAGGCGGCTCGCTGTTCAAGGAATCTCCGAACTCCGGCGCTCCGACGCTGGCAGCGCCCGGCGATGCGGCGGCAGGCACGGGCGTGCTGATGGTCGGCTCGCTGGAAATGTCGAACGTCGACCTGACCAATGAATTCGCCGAGATGATCGTCGCGCAGCGCGGTTTCCAAGCCAACTCTCGCACGATCACGACGGCTGACGAAATTCTGCAGGAAGTCGTCAACCTCAAGCGCGGATAATAGCAGAAGTGAGGTGATCGTATGATCCAAGTTACCAGGTTCAACCGTTCCACCGTCTATCTCAACGCAACCTTGATCGAAGCGGTGGAAGCCACGCCGGATACGGTTATCTCACTGATCACCGGGAAAAAGTTCGTCGTGGCCGAAACGGTCCCGGATGTGCTTGATAAGATCCAAACATTCTACCGAAACGTCGGGCTTGTCGCTGTACAAGCCCGGCAACTCAAAGCGGAGGGAACCGATGTTTCGTAATAAGATGCTCAATATCGTACTCATACTGATCATCGCAGTGGCCCTGCTTGGCATTGTCGGAATCGTCGCTTACAAAACTGTCTTCGTGCCGACTGCCGGGAATGAGGAGGAAAAAGTACCAACTGCTGCGGAATTATTAAAGAGCCAGTTTGATATCGGCAAGATGACGACCAACCTGGCTGGCAATGCGCTGATTCAGGCGACGTTCTCCATTCAAGGGGACAGCGTGGATACGATGAACGAACTGGATAAGCGCAAAGCACAGATCAAAGACATCATCAACTCCGTGCTGCATACGACCACTCAAGCAGACATTGAAAAACCGGAAGGCTATCAGGAGTTGAAAGTCCGTCTGGTTACTGAGATGAACAAAGTGATGCTCGAGGGAAAAGTGACTGACATCTACATCTCCGACATTGTTGTGCAGTAAGTCCACCCGATAGAAAAAGGAGGTGATGACAGATGGCTGAGGTCTTGTCGCAAAGTGAGATTGATGCGCTGTTATCCGCGCTTTCGTCGGGCGAGTTGACAGCGGAAGAGATTCGTAAAGAAGACACCGACCGCAAGATCAAAGTATACGACTTTAAGCGTGCCATGCGGTTTTCCAAAGACCACATTCGAAGCATCACGCGGATTTTTGAAAACTTTGCGCGGCTGCTCACGACCTATTTTTCTGCTCAACTGCGCACGTTTGTGCACATATCGGTCGTGTCTGTCGATCAATTGCCTTATGAGGAATTTATCCGATCCATCTCCAAAATGACGATATTGAACGTGTTTAACTGCGCGCCTCTGGAAGGGAAATTCGTCATGGAAGTCAACCCGAACATCGCCTATGCGATGCTCGACCGCCTGCTGGGCGGTCCGGGTCAAGGAACGGATGAACTGCGCGATCTGACCGAGATTGAAATGACGATCATGGAGCGCGTGTTCGGCCGGGCGCTGGACAACTTCCAGGAAGCGTGGAAGGCGGTCGCCGACCTTGATGCGGCGGTGGATCATCTGGAGGTCAACCCCCAGTTCCTGCAGCTCGTTTCGCCCAACGAAACGGTTGCTGTCGTCTCCCTGTCGACGAAGATCGGGGAAACGACCGGGATGATCAACATCTGTATGCCGCACGTCGTGTTGGAGCCGATCATTCCGAACCTTTCCGCTCATTATTGGATGGGCAGCATGAAGAGTTCCAAAGATTACAGCGAAGATTGGGAGGCCATCCGTCAGAGCCTCGGTCAAACACAAGTGCCGCTGGCGGCAGAACTTGGACATTCTTCAATCTCC
This sequence comes from Tumebacillus sp. BK434, assembly GCF_004340785.1. Classification (NCBI taxonomy): domain Bacteria; kingdom Bacillati; phylum Bacillota; class Bacilli; order Caryophanales; family Alicyclobacillaceae; genus Tumebacillus; species Tumebacillus sp. BK434. The sequence goes on from NZ_SLXS01000001.1 coordinate 23,901, forward strand.
GTAGGCGAATTTCTCTCGCTTGGTGTCGGTGACGTCATTGCCTTGCATCAGGATGTCAACGCCAAGATTCAGCTTCGGATTGGTAACCGTGTGAAATTTTACGGGCAGCCGGGCACTGCACGCGGCAAAGTGGCCGTGCAGATTTCGCAAGCAATAGAGGATGATGAAGGAGTGGGCGCAGATGAATAGAGAGGTTTTGTCGCAGCAGGAAATCGATGCCCTTCTCAGACAGAGTGATGGAGACAGCACGGGCTCGAGTGATTTGAAAGTTTCCGATTATTTGTCGGACTTTGAGATGGATGCATTGGGTGAAGTCGGGAACATCTCGTTTGGCACCGCGGCAACCGCGCTTTCCACCCTCTTGCGCCAGAAAGTGGACATCACGACACCGAAAGTGTCTGTCGTCGCGCGTGACCAGCTCAACCACGACTTCCCCCTGCCGCACGTTGCGATCAAAGTCAGCTACACCGACGGATTTGTCGGCGCAAACGTGCTGGCGATCCGCGTGGAGGACGCGCAGGTGATCGCCGACCTGATGATGGGCGGCGACGGCAAGTCGGCACCGGCTGAGCTCAACGAACTGCACCTGTCGGCGGTGGCTGAAGCGATGAACCAGATGATGGGCTCCGCTTCCACCTCGATGTCGACGATCTTTGACATGATGGTCAACATCACCCCGCCGGATGTCGATGTGATGGATTTTGACAAAAAGCAGTCGGTCAGCCTGTTCCCGAATGATGAAGTGCTGATCAAGATCTCCTTCCGCCTGATCGTCGGCGATCTGATCGACTCGCACATCATGCAGTTGGTGCCGGTCTCGTTTGCTAAAGACATGATCAACAAACTGACCGGCGGCATCGGGGAAGAGCCTGCTCCGGCGGCCCCGGAACCGGTCCTGGCTGAAGCTCTTGCCCCTGCTCCGGCTCCGCAGCCGGTCCCGCAAGCGGCAGCGCCGATTCCGGAACAGCCGGCCGCAGCAGCGCCGATGCACCCGGGTTACCAGCCGCAGCAGCCGGTGTATGAGCAGCCGGCACATGCCTACCCGCCGCAGCCGATGTACGCGGAGCACCCGCCGGCACCGTATCCGCCGCAGTACCCGCCGCAATATCCGCCATACGGATATCCGCCGCATGGGTACGGGCATGCCGAAACTGCCGCCGCGCAAGCGCCGCACCGCCCGATGCCAAGCGTTAACGTCCAGCCGGTGCAATTCGCATCGTTTGACGAAGGCGCAGGCATGGGCGGGCAGCAGAGCAATCTCGATCTGCTGCTCGACGTGCCGCTGACGATTACCGTGGAACTGGGACGCACCAAGAAGCTGATCAAAGACATTCTGGAGCTCGTGCCGGGCTCGATCGTGCAGCTCGACAAACTGGCGGGCGATCCGGTCGACATCATGGTAAATAATAAGCTGGTGGCAAAAGGAGAAGTTGTAGTCATTGACGAAAACTTTGGTGTACGGGTAACTGACATTATCAGTCCGTCTGAGCGAGTTCGCAAATTACAGTAATTAGGGGGAAACCAAAAGATGTCTCATAAAATCCTGATCGTAGACGATGCAGCATTTATGCGAATGATGATCAAAGAGATCCTCACCAAAAACGGATATACCGTGGTAGGGGAAGCGCAAGACGGGGTACAAGCGGTCGAGAAATACAAAGAGCTGCGCCCGGATCTGGTGACGATGGACATCACGATGCCGGAGATGGACGGCATTCACGCCCTGAAAGAGATCCGCGGTTTCGATCCGAATGCGAAGATCATCATGTGCTCCGCAATGGGTCAGCAGGCGATGGTTATCGACGCGATCCAAGCAGGCGCAAAGGACTTTATCGTCAAACCGTTCCAGGCTGATCGCGTTGTCGAAGCGATCAAGAAAACGCTGAGCTAATTTTCCCTTGCGTCAACAATTGAGAAAGGGTGGGGTCATGCGACCGAAACTACGTAGACTTGTTGCCTGGTCAGTTGCTGCGGGAGCCCTCTGGTTGACGTCCCCCCCTCGCGTGTTGGCGGTTGAGAACAATGTGGAAGACATGTTGAAAAACGATGCCCCGGCCACAAAATTTCAAGGGGCGGGCGTCGATGGCGGGTCGATGTTCTGGTCGATCCTGCAGCTGTTTTTCGCGCTTGGGATCATCATTGCCATCATCTACCTGCTGATTCGCTTTCTCTCCACGCGAACCAGCCTCACACGCGGCAATGTCATTCAACCGCTCGGAGCGCATACGCTTGCGTCCAACCGCTCCGTGCATGTGATTGCCCTGCAGGATAAAGTGTATGTGATCGGTGTGGGGGAAAACGTCACACTGCTTGATACGATTGAAGATGCAGAGCAGATTGAACAGCTGAAAGAAATCACGCTGCAGGCGGACGGGATGATGAAGGCAGCGCCGGGACTCGCCGACCTGATCGGCCGTTTGCGCAAAAAGCAAGCGCCGCAGGCGGAGGAGTTGCAGGTTGCAGACTTGACCTTTGACGCCGCACTGCGCAAGAAGCTGAACTCGCTCAAAGAACAGCGCACTTCGGCTGTGCAACCGGAGGATGACAAGTGATGAAAAAACTCCAAGTCTTCCTGCTGGTGATCGTCGCCTTGCTTTCCTTTGCTTTGGGGACGGAGCCCGCGCATGCGCAGCAGAGCATCGTGATTCCGGGGATTGATATCGGGGTCTCGACGGCTGACGATCCGGAGTCTGTCTCCACAAGCATTCAGATCATCATGATGCTGACGGTCCTGTCATTGGCGCCGTCGATCCTGATTTTGATGACGTGCTTTACCCGCATCGTCATCGTGCTGTCATTTGTCCGCAACGCTTTGGCGCTGCAGCAGATGCCGCCGACTCAAGTCTTGATCGGGCTTGCGTTATTTATGACCTTATTCGTTATGTATCCAACCTTACAGCAAATCAATGATGACGCTTTGCAACCTTATTTGAACGGTACGATGTCGCAAACGGAAGCATTGGAGCAGGCTGCAACACCGCTGAAGCATTTCATGGCCAAGCAGACCCGGGAGCAGGATCTGAAGTTGTTTTTGGATTTCCGCGATCAGCCGATGCCTGCCACCGTGGAGGAGATCCCGATCTCCACACTGGTGCCGGCGTATACGATCTCCGAATTAAAAACGGCATTTACGATCGGCTTCATGATCTTCGTCCCGTTTTTGATCATCGACATGGTCGTCGCGAGCGTCCTGATGTCGATGGGGATGATGATGCTGCCGCCGGTCATGATCTCCATGCCGTTTAAGATCCTGCTGTTTGTCTTGGTTGATGGTTGGTATCTTGTCGTGAAGTCGCTATTGGTCGGCTACCAGTAAACGGAAAGGAAGATGGAAGATTGAGCGCGGACTATATCATCTCACTTGGACAAAACGCGATCTGGACGCTGCTCATGATTTGCGCTCCGTTGCTTGGCATCGGGCTTCTGGTCGGTTTGGTGGTTTCGATTTTTCAGGCGACCACTCAGATTCAGGAGCAGTCGCTGCAGTTTATCCCGAAGCTGATTGCCACGTTTGTTGCAATGGTCGTCTTTGGACCGTGGATGCTGTCGCTGATTTTGGACTTCACGAGAAATATTTTCGGAAACTTAAACTCGGTTATCGGATAGAAGGGGTGGCATCTACATGTTAGGTCTTGTTGTTAACTATGTAGAAGTGTTCACCCTTGTCTTAGTCCGAATTTCGAGTTTTTTCTTCCTCACCCCGTTTTTTGGCGCCAGAAACATTCCGGTTCAAGTCAAAATCGGGCTTGCGTTTATGATCGCACTGTTGATGACTCCGGCACTGACAGGCACGGAGGCCGGGCAAATGTATGCCGGAGCCGGTTTTGCCGAGCTGATTCTGATCATCTTGAAGGAACTGATGGTCGGAGTCGCATTGGGGATGGTCGCAGCGTTTATCTTTGCGGCGATTCAGGTGGGCGGGATGTTTATCGACATGCAGATCGGGTTTGTGATGGCGAACGTGTTTGACCCGCTGACGGGCCACTCGGCCCCGCTTACCGGCCAGTTCAAGTATGCGCTTGCCATGCTGCTGTTTTTGGGGTTGGACGGACATCACGGACTGCTTGCGGCGCTGTTGCAAAGCTATAACTTTCTGCCGCTCGGCTCGTTCGCTTTCTCCGGCGACCTGCTTTCCGTCGTGATGCAGACCTTCTCCGTCATGTTTTTGCTCGGCTTCAAGATCGCCATTCCGATCTGTGCCTCCCTGTTCCTCACCGATGTAGGCTTGGCCATCCTCTCCCGCGCTGTCCCGCAGATGAACGTGTTTGTCATCGGGATGCCGGTCAAGGTGCTGGTCGGCCTGGTGATGATCGCGGTGGTCATGCCGGCGTTCATCTATCTGCTGCGGGGGCTGTTCCAGACCATGTATGGTCAACTGGATACGCTTTTGCGGGTCATGGGGGGCAGCTAAGAGATGATTCGTTTAGACCTCCAGTTGTTCGCCGGTGAAAAGACGGAAAAAGCCACACCTAAGAAACGGCAGGACGCCAGACAGAAAGGGCAAGTCGCCCGCAGTCAGGAATTCGGGCAGGCGATTGTGCTGTTGATCGGCCTGTTTTGCCTGAAGCTGATGTCCGGCACGTTCCTGACTCAACTGGTCGAACAGTTTCGCATCCGGCTGACTGACGGTCTGTCCTATCAGGTGTCCGATCAGTCGATCGCGCCGCTGTTTTTGGATCTGACGCTGACCGTCGCGTTGCTGGTCTTGCCGATCGGCGGCGCGGTGATGATCATCGGGGGGTTCGTCGCCTATTTTCAAGTCGGCTCCCTGTTTACAATGAAGCCGCTGATGCCCGACATCAAAAAGATCGATCCGATTCAAGGGTTTAAACGCATGTTTTCGATGCGCACATTCGTCGAACTGATCAAATCGCTCTTGAAGATGACGGTCGTCTCCGTCATCGTCTATCTGGAGCTGATGAGCGACTGGAAGCGCGTATCGCAGCTCGGCTCGATGGAAGTGCTCGATATCCTGTCGGTGGTCGGTAGCCTGGCCTTTGCTATCTTCTGGAAAGTCGGGGTCGCCATCCTCGTCATCGCCATCTTTGACCTGTTTTATCAGCGCTTTGATTTTGAGAAAAATCTGCGCATGTCAAAGCAGGAAGTCAAAGAGGAGTACAAGCAGACGGAGGGGAGCCCGGAGATCAAAGGGAAGATCAAAGAGCGTCAGCGCCAGATGGCGATGCGCCGCATGATGGCCGATGTGCCGCAGGCGGATGTCGTCATCACCAACCCGACGCACTACGCGATCGCGATCAAGTACGACGCCGACAAGATGGAAGCGCCGCAGGTCGTCGCCAAAGGGATCGACGAGACGGCGCAGCGTATTAAGAAAGTGGCCAAAGAAGCCAATGTCGTGATGGTGGAGAACAGGCCGCTCGCGCAAACGCTTTACAAAACGGTGGAAATTGGGGAATCAGTTCCGGGCGAACTGTTCCAAGCCGTGGCGGAAGTGCTCGCCTACGTCTACCGCCTGAAAGGTAAAGTGTAAGGAAAGGAGTGACCGAGTTGAAGTTAAAAGACATCGCCGTAATCGGAGCAGTCATCGGAATCGTCATCATGATGGTCATTCCTCTGCCTCCCGCTTTACTCGATTTTCTGATCATCATCAACTTAAGCATCGCGCTGACGATTTTGCTCGTCGCCATGAACACCAAAGAACCGTTGCAGTTTGCGATTTTTCCGGCCTTACTGCTTTTGACCACGATGTTTCGACTCTCATTGAACGTCTCCTCCACCCGCGCCATTCTCTCACAAGGCGAAGCGGGTAACGTTATTCACACGTTTGGCACGTTCGTAATCGGCGGCAACGCTGTCGTCGGGATCATCGTGTTTTTGATTCTCGTCATCATTCAGTTTATCGTCATCACCAAGGGTTCTGAGCGCGTGGCGGAAGTCGCGGCGCGCTTTACACTCGATGCGATGCCGGGCAAACAGATCTCCATCGACGCCGACTTGAATGCAGGCCTGATCACGGAGAAGGAAGCGAAAGACAAGCGCCAGAAGATCGAGCGCGAAGCAGATTTCTACGGGGCGATGGACGGTGCGTCCAAGTTCGTCAAAGGGGACGCGATCGCAGGCATCATCATCGTCGTGATCAACATCGTGGCCGGTTTCATCATCGGCGTTGCGATGCGCGGCGAATCGGCCGCCGAAGCGATGCAGACGTATACGATTCTTTCGGTCGGTGACGGTCTGGTCTCCCAGATTCCGGCCTTGCTGATCTCCACGGCGACCGGTCTTGTCGTCACCCGCGCCGCTTCTGACGGCAACCTCAGCGACGATTTGCTGCGCCAATTGCTTGCCTACCCGCGCATGCTGTACATCGTCGGCGGCGTGATCGCGATGCTCGGGCTGCTTACGCCGATCGGCGTGCTCAGCACCTGGCCGATCGCAGGCCTCCTCGTCTTTGGCGGCATCCGGATGCAGCGCACGATGCAGATCGAAGAGCTGCGCGATATGGAGCGCGAAGAAGAGGTCAAGCAAGACGAAGTTCGTTCGCCGGAAAGCGTGCTGTCCCTGATCCATGTCGACCCGATCGAGTTCGAATTCGGCTATGCGCTGATTCCGCTCGCCGACGTCAACCAGGGCGGCGACCTGCTGGACCGCGTGATCATGATCCGACGCCAATGCGCGATCGAGATGGGTCTGATCGTGCCGGTGATTCGCATCCGCGACAACATCCAGCTTCGCCCGAACGAATATGTGATCAAGATCAAAGGCAACGAAGTGGCGCGCGGCGAGCTGCTGCTCGACCATTACCTCGCGATGAGTCCAGGTGTGGACGACGAATCGGTCGTCGGCATCCCGACCAAAGAACCGGCGTTTGGCTTGCCGGCGCTTTGGATCGCCGAGAACATGCGAGAAAGTGCTGAATTTGCCGGTTATACGGTGGTCGATCCACCGTCGGTGGTGGCGACGCACCTGACCGAAGTGATCCGGACGCACGCGAGTGAACTGCTCGGCCGTCAAGAGACCAAGCAGCTCATCGACTCGCTGCGCGAGAACTACCCGGCGCTGGTCGAAGAGGTCGTGCCGTCACAGCTGTCGATCGGCGAAGTACAGAAGGTGCTCGTCAACCTGCTGCGCGAAAAGATCTCGATTCGCGATCTCGTCACGATCGTCGAATCGCTGGCCGATTACTGCCAATACACCAAAGAACCGGACATCCTCACCGAATATGTGCGCACGGCGCTGGCTCGTCAGATCACGAACCAGTACCGCACCCCGCATGGACCGGTCAAAGTGATCACGCTGGCGCCGACGGTGGAAAAGATGGTCGTCGACAACATTCAAAATTCTGAACACGGCGCTTACTTGGCACTCGACCCGCGCGTTTCCCAGCAGGTGTACCAGAAGCTGGCCGAGCAGGTGCAGGGACTGGTCGCGATGGGGCATTCTCCGATCCTGATCACGTCGCCGAACATTCGCATGCATGTGCGCAAGCTGATCGAGCGCGTGCTGCCCGACGTGGCAGTGCTGTCGTTTAATGAATTGGACGCAACGGTTGAAGTGCAAAGCGGAGGGGTGGTGAATCTGTAATGTTAGTCAAACGCTACGTGGTCAAAGAGATGCCGGAAGCGGTGGCGATGATTCGCGAAGACCTCGGGATCGATGCGGTGATTCTTTCGACGAAAAAAGTTCAAAAGCGCGGTTTTCTCGGTCTGTTTCCGAAAACGCACATCGAAGTGATCGCCGCAGCCAATGAACAGGAGCCGCCTGCCGAGCTCACGCCGCAGACGTACCAGGCCCGACCATCCGCTGCGAACGCCTACCAACGCCAGATGGGGCAGCAGGCTGCTGAGCCTGCGCCCCCGGCACCGCTGCATGCGCCGGCCGCGACTCCTGCTCCGGCATCCGCACCAACTCCTGCTCCTCCTCCTGTCGCACCAGCGCCGGTTCGTGAACCGGCCCCTTCCCCGACAGCCGCACCTGCTCCTCAAGAGGGCGAACAAGTCCTCAAAGAAGTCCAGGAACTGCGCACGATGTTCCGCAGCCTCCTTAACTCGTCGTACAACCAGTTAATGCCGGCTGCGGTCGTCAACGTCCGCAAGCAGCTCTTGAAAGGCGATATTTCTGAAGAAGCGGTCGATCAGTTAATTGAACGGGGAATTCGAAATATTGATGGGGTTCATGACATAAACGAGCAGGAATTTCGGGGCATTTTGACAAACTTTATAAGGGAGGATTTAGATCGCTATAGTCCTCCATCTCAAATTGCTTTAAAATCAAGAGTAGTTGCGTTTATTGGACCGACCGGAGTCGGTAAGACGACAACCATCGCCAAACTCGCGGCGGAGCAGGTGCTCTCGCGCGGCAAGAAGGTCGGCCTGATCACCACCGATACCTATCGGATCGCCGCCGTCGAACAACTTCGCACCTATGCGAACATTTTGGGAATTCCGCTTGAAGTGTGTTACGCACCGGAAGACATCAAGCGGGCGATGGGCGCATACGCCGACTACGATCTGATTCTGATCGACACGGCGGGGCGCAACTATCACAATCTGCTCAATGTACGGCAGTTAAACACCTACCTTGAGGAGATCCAGCCGGACGAGACTTACCTCGTGCTTTCGCTGACCACCAAAGCTTCCGATCTGGAAGAAATCGCGGGCAATTTCACGCAGGTGCGCGCCGACAAGTTTTTGTTTACCAAGTCGGACGAAACCAAAACGTACGGCGCGGTCTACAACCTCGTCACCCGCTTCCAGAAGCCGCTGTCGTATCTGACGACCGGGCAGAACGTGCCGGAAGACATCGAAACGGTGTCGACCGAACGGCTTGCCAAAATGCTGACAGGGGACCAGTCCTATGAATGACCAGGCGGAGCGTTTGCGTTCGATGGTCGCACAGTCTCGTCAGGAAGAAACGCAAGCCCCAAACACGCGCGTCATCACCATCACCAGCGGTAAAGGCGGCGTGGGCAAATCGAACTTCACGCTGAACTACGCGCTGGGGCTGGCCCAGCAAGGCAAACGGGTCGTCATTCTCGATGCGGACGTGGGTTTTGGCAACATCGACGTCTTGATGGGGGTCACACCGAAAAAGACCCTGGCCGATTTGATTCGCAAGGAAGCCACGCTCAAGGACATCCTCGAAACAGGCCCATGCGATATCAAATTCATTGCGGGCGGTTCTGGCTTTCAAGATCTGCTCGATATTAAGCCTGAACAATATGAGTACCTCTTGGAACAGCTCGGAGAGCTGCAAGGATTCGCCGATTATGTGCTGATCGACACCGGGGCCGGACTGAACGCGCAGACGCTGCAGCTGATCCTGGCGTCTGACGATGTATATGTGGTGCTGACACCGGAACCGACAGCCATCACCGACGCATATGCGCTGATCAAGATGGTGGTCAACCGGGAACGGGGCACCCGCATCCAACTGGTGATCAACCGGGCACAGTCTGTGCCGGAAGGGAAGGAGACGGCCGAGAAGATTCGGCTGGTCGCAGAGCGGTTCCTCGCCGTGGAGATCCCCACGCTGTGCGTGCTGCTCGACGACCCGAACGTCACCAAATCGGTCAGACGGCAAGTGCCGTTTCTGCTCGCGTATCCGAACGGACTGGCCTCGATGTGCATTGGCAACGTCGTGTCCGCGCAGCTCAAAGGCGAAGTTGCCAGAGATTTATCGACTAAAGGAATGAAACAGTTTTTGCATCGAATGGTTCGGCTGTTTCAATAGGACCCAGAATTGAGGGATGTTTGACAGGATGAGCCCGATCAAAGTTCTCGTTTGTGACGATTCAGCTCTTATGCGTCGCATCATCAGCGACATTTTGAAATCGGACCCCGAAATCATGGTGGTTGGAGCAGCGAAGAACGGCCTGGAAGCGCTTGAACTCATACCTCATTTAAAACCGGACGTTCTTACTCTCGACATCGAGATGCCTGTCCTTAACGGCCTCGAAGCGCTCCCGATGATTTGGCGCCGGTACAAGCTGCCGACGATCATGCTGTCCTCCCTGACGCAGGACGGCGCGGAGGCGACGATCAAGGCGTTGGAGCTTGGCGCATTCGATTTTGTCGGCAAACCCTCCGGAGCGATCTCGCTCGATCTGCGCATCGTTGGCGAAGAGCTGGTCGCCAAAGTAAAAGCGGCCGCAAAAAAAGACCAAGTCGTGCGCAGCACCACCTATTTTAAGCCGCTGGCCAAACCGATCCCGACACCTCCCAAGCCGATGCGGGCGGGGAAGCGGGTGGAGGAGATCATCGCCATCGGCACTTCGACGGGCGGACCGCGCGCTTTGCAGGTCGTCTTGTCGCACCTGCCCGCCGAACTGCCTGCTGCCGTCGTCATCGTGCAGCACATGCCGCCCGGATTTACCAAGTCGCTCGCCACACGCCTCGACCATTTGTGTCAGGTGCGGGTGCATGAAGCGGAGCACGGTCAGGTGTTAGAAGAAGGGCATGTCTACATCGCACCAGGGGACTTTCATATGAGAATCGTGGAGCATCGCCCTCATAGCTATCGAACGGAGCTTTCTCAAACACCGCCGGTCGGCGGACACCGCCCGGCAGTCGACATCCTGTTTGATTCGGTCGCCGATCTGCGCGACGTGCGCATCACCGCCGCCATCCTGACCGGGATGGGCGGAGACGGTTCGAACAGCATGGTCAAGATCAAACAAAACGGCGGTCGCACGATCGCTGAAGCGCAGGAGTCATGCGTAGTATTTGGAATGCCGCGTTCCGCGATCGCCAAAGGTTGTGTCGATACGATAGTTCCCCTGGATCGCATTGCGGACGAGCTTAGAAAATCGTGGAAACGCTAGGAGGTGTTTTGAAATGGACATGAATCAATATCTTGATATGTTCATTGAAGAATCAAAAGAGCATCTGCAGGCCATCAACGAGAACCTGCTTGCTTTGGAGCAATCACCTCAGTCGCTCGATATCGTCAACGTTGTGTTTCGCTCCGCTCATACCCTAAAAGGCATGGCGGCGACGATGGGCTTTGAGAAGATGACGCATTTGACCCATGAGATGGAAAACGGACTCGATCTGATGCGCAACGGCATCCTCGCGGTCAACGGTGACGTGATGGACGTGCTGTTCTCCTGTGTGGATATTCTGGAAGGGCAGCTGAATCAGATCATCGAAGCGGGCAACGACAGCGCGTCCGACATCGAGCAGACCGTGCAGAAGCTGAAAGAGCTGGTCACCGGCAAGCCGTCCGCTCCGGCCAGCGCAGCGGCAGCGGGCGTTGTGGAAGTGACGGAAGACGGAATCGAGTTCAATGAATATGAATCGACGATCCTGCGCCAGTCGCAGGAAAGCGGGTTCAGCGCTTTCAAGATCATCGTCACCTTGAACGAGAAGTGCATCATGCGTGCCGCGCGCGCTTACATGGTGTTTGACGCCTACGAGCGCACCGGCGAAATCATCAAGTCCGATCCGAGCGTGGAGGATCTCGAAGAAGAAAAGTTCGAGAAGGACTTCATGATCGTGCTCGTCACGAAAAAGGATCTGGAGACGGTGCGCACGATCGGGATGAACATCTCCGAAGTGGCCGACGTCAAAGTCACGCCGATTCAAGTCGAACTGCAGCCTGAGCCGGTCCAAGCGTCCAAAGCGGAAGTGGCGGCAACTGCAGCGTCCGCGCCGCCTGTCAAGGCAGAAGCAGCTCCTGCTGCCGATCTGAAAACACCGGCGATGCAAGACCACAAGAAATCACAGATCGGCAAGTCGGTTCGCGTCGACATCGACCGCCTCGACGTGCTGATCAACCTGTTCTCCGAACTGGTTATCGACCGCACGCGCCTCGAACAGATTTCTAAAGATATCGGAAACACCGACCTGATTGAGACGGTCGAACATATGAGCCGCATCTCGACCGATCTGCAGAACCTGGTCATGACGATCCGCATGGTGCCGGTCGATACGGTCTTCAACCGCTTCCCGCGCATGATCCGCGATCTGGCGCGCGAACTGGGCAAGAAGGTCGACTTTGTCATCCGCGGCCAGGAGACGGAACTCGACCGCACCGTCATCGACGAGATCGGCGATCCGCTGGTACACCTCTTGCGCAACTCGATCGACCACGGCCTGGAAGTTCCGGCGAAGCGCCGCGAACAAGGCAAAAGTGAAACGGGCCGCGTCGAATTGGTCGCGTTCCAGTCGGGCAACCACGTGTTCATCGAAATCACCGATGACGGCAACGGCATCAACCGCGAAGGCGTCCTGAAGAAAGCGATCGACAAAGGGCTTGTCGACCCGCAGTCAGCAGAGACGATGCCGGACATCCAAGTGTTCGATCTGCTGTTCCATTCCGGGTTCTCCACAGCGGAGAAGATCTCCGACATCTCCGGCCGCGGCGTCGGCCTCGACGTGGTCAAGACGAAGATCGAATCGCTGGGCGGCCGCGTGGTCGTGCAGTCGACACCTGGACAAGGCACCAAGTTCTCCATTCAACTTCCGCTGACCCTGTCCATCATCCAAGCGATGCTGGTGCAGATCGCAGACGAGAAATACGCCATTCCGCTTTCCTCGATCATCGAGACGGCGATCATCAAAAAGACCGACATCAAACGCGTGCATCGCCAAGATGTCATCGACTTCCGTGGCAAAGTGGTTCCGCTGCTCGACCTCGAAAAGACGTTCTCCGTACCGCGCCAAAACGCAGAGGAAACGGATGAAGTCAACGTGGTCATCGTCCGCAAAGGCGACAAGATGGCGGCGCTGTCTGTCGACTTCTTCATCGGCCAGCAGGAAGTGGTGCTCAAGTCGCTCGGCAAGTACCTGAGCGGCACGGTGTTCGCAATTTCCGGCGCAACCATCCTCGGCGATGGCCAGGTCGCGCTGATCATGGATTGCAACGCTTTGATTCAATAAGGAGGGGACAAGTCATGTTGGAGCGCAAAGATATCGTCGAAGAAATCAAGGTAATCGTGTTTAGTCTGGTGGACGAAGAGTACGGCGTGGAAGTCGCACAAGTCCGCTCGATCGAAAAGATGCAGAACATCACCCGCGTCCCGCGCACGCCGGACTTCGTCAAAGGCGTGATCAACCTGCGCGGTGTGGTCACCCCGGTCATCGACTTGAAAACTCGCTTTTCGCTTGGTGAAGAGTCTTACACCGACTCCACCCGCATCATCATCGTGGCGGTGGAAGACATGGAAGTCGGCCTGATCGTCGATGCGGCGAACGATGTTATCGACATCCCGGTCAACTCGATCGAACAGCCGCCGGCAGTCGTTGGCGGGATCAAAGCATCCTACCTGCGCGGTGTTGCGAAACTGGAAGACCGTCTGCTGATCATGCTGAACCTCGACAAGGTGCTCAGCAACGAAGAGATCCAAGCGATGTCCTCGATGGAGCGCTAAACGATGATGGAGGATATCCGAAATCTCGGAGAAATCCAACTGAGCTGCCTGCGCGAAGTCGGGAATATCGGGGCCGGACATGCGGCAACCGCCTTGTCCAAGCTCCTGCATTCCGATATCCAAATGAATGTGCCTCGCGTTTCGGTCGTCGGTTTTGATGAGATCGCAGACGTCGTGGGCGGTGCTGAACAGCTGGTGATCGGGATCTTCCTGCGCATCGAAGGCGAGCTTCCGGGCAGCATTTTCTTCCTGCTGCACCAAGAGAGCGCCAAGCGCCTGGTCTCCGGCCTGGTCGGCGAATACGGTTCCAGCGAGCATGATGAATTTTCCGAGATGGAGATCTCCGCACTGCAGGAGATCGGGAACATCCTGGCCGGATCATATCTCTCGTCGCTGGCCGACTTTACGAAAAAGGACACCTCGCCGACTCCGCCTGCACTGGCTGTCGATATGGCGGGCGCGATTTTAAGCATCGGCATGATTCAGTTGGGCCAGGTGTCCGACTATGCACTCGTCGTCGACACCGAGTTTCGCCAAGGGGAGTTGGAGATACACGGTCACTTCTTTCTGCTCCCTGACCCCGGTTCTGTCAATATCTTGTTCCAGTCTTTAGGGGTGGAGAGCGCATGAATGTGATCAGAGTGGGAATGGCCGATCTCGGCACCGCAACATCTCCTGACTCGCTGCGCACGACCGGGCTCGGGTCATGCGTGGGCATCGCTTTGTTTGATCCGCATGCCAAGGTGGCCGGGCTCGCCCATATCATGCTGCCTGCCGCGGCCAATGCGGAAGAGAAGAACCGGGCGAAATACGCCAACACTGCCGTTCCGCTGCTGATTCAGCTGATGGAGCAAAAGGGCGCCAACAAAAGGCGAATGATCGCAAAGCTGGCCGGCGGCGCGCAGATGTTTACGTTTGCCGGGCAAAGCGATCTGATGCGCATCGGGCCGCGCAACGTGGAAGCGGTCAAACAGGCGCTGACGCTGTACACCATTCCGGTGACAGCGGAAGACACAGGCGGCAACTGCGGCCGGACGATCGAGTTGAGCGGTGCGGACGGAGCGCTTGTGATTCGAACAGCAAAGCAAGGAGTTACGACGATCTGATGATGCTAAAACAAAACGGACTTGGGCTGCAAGTTGGACTTGGCGTGTTTGGATTTTTTCTGGCGATGGGTTTGTCGCTGGCCGCTGGAAACACGATGCTTACCAGTCTGACCCGCGGGGCTGTCGGGTTGCTTGGTCTGTTTGTTTTCGGTTATGTTCTGAAGTTCATCCTGCGCAACTTGATTGGGGACTCGCAAGGCGAAGAAGTGCGCGGCCAACATATCGATCTGCTGCTTCCCGAACAGTCGCCGGGCAGCGCTTCGCACGAAGAGCAGCAGATGGAGGAGCTGGAGGCGGATTTCGTTCCGCTGCATCAGGCGCTGACCCGCGAACCGCTCTCCGATGACGACGCCCGCAAGATGGCAGATGCATTGCGGCATCTCAAAGAATTGGACTGATAGGTGGTGGTGGAGATGAAGCAACTGCAGCATCTGGAGCAAACAGACCTATTATGGACACGTTGGCAGCAAGATCATGACAAACAGGCGCGCGATGCTCTCGTGGTCGCTCATCTTCCACTGGTGCAAAAAGTTGTCTACAAGATGTCGAGCACATGGAACGCTGCTGTGAACTTCGACGATCTGGTCAGCATGGGCACGCTCGGCCTGATTGAGGCGATCGAGCGCTTCGACCCGAAGCGCGGCTATGAGTTTGTCACCTTTGCCACGTGGCGGATTCGCGGCGCGGTGCTCGACGGGCTGAGAAGCCAGGACTGGGTGCCGCGCTCCCTGCGCGCCAAGGCGAAGGAGATCGAGGCGGCCTATGCAGGATTGGAGCATGAACTGCTGCGCTCGGCTGAAGACGAGGAGATCGCAGCACGTTTGAAGATGCCGATTGCTGAATTTCGGCAGACCTTGTATGAATTGTCCGTTTCCCCGCTTGTATCGCTTGATGGGATTCTGAAAAAGGACGACACAGACAGCGCGGTGACGGTGGCCGATACGATCATCGATCACAACGCTCCTCAGCCTGAGACATCTATGGAACGGTCGATGGTGCAAGACGTGTTGGCGAGAGTCCTTGCCCGACTCCCGGAAAAAGAACGCCTTGTCGTCACGCTGCATTATTATGAAGAATTTTCGTTCAAAGACATCGCGGAGATTTTGGAGCTGTCTGGCTCCCGGGTTTCGCAACTGCACACCAAGGCGATCTATCGACTGCGCGGAGCCTTGAGCCGTCAGAAGCAAGAGTTGAGAAGCTAAGGGTTCTGACAGTGGGGGGGAAGAACATGGAGCACAAACAAGACGAGAGCGCCTTTTGGCTCAAAAACTGCAAAGTAACGGTTGAAGGCGGATTTACTGCCTATGTGACGCTCAGCGAGACATTGCTGCAAGAACAAAATTTTCCGCATCTGACATACAACGGCCTAGTCGAGCATCTGCGCAACAACGCCGTCACCTTCGGCATCGACATGGTGGCCTGCCAGCAGATTTGCATGAATCCCCGCGGCTACATCGGCTTCAAGCAAAAGGTGGCTGTCGGCAAAGCGCCGATCAACGGCGACAACGCTGTGATCGACGTCATGCTCGAAGACAGCGAGCGCGTTCCGCGCGAATTAGAGGACGGGCGGGTCGATTTCTTTGATCTTGGCGTCGTGCGCACCGTGCGCAAAGGCCAGATCTTGGCGAAAAAGAAAATGCCGACCGAAGGCGTGCAAGGCGTGGGAGTGAACGGTGGTCCGATCATGGCGAAACCGGGTCGGGATTATCGACTGCCGCAAGGGAAAAATACGGTGATCAGCCAAGACGGGCTCCAACTGATCGCTGACAAAGACGGCCATGTTTCCTATACGCCGCGCGATGTGAAAATCCACGTCTTCGATGTGTTTGAAGTGAACAGCGACATCGACTTCTCTGTCGGCAACATCGATTTCCTCGGCAATGTCCGCATCCGCGGAAACGTGCTACCGGGCTTTCGGATCGTGGCAGCCGGCGACATCGAAGTTGCCGGCAACGTGGAGAATGCTGTGCTCGAAGCGGGCGGCGACATCATCATCCGCGGCGGCGTACAGGCACGAGGCAAAGGCTTGATCAAAGCGGGCGGCACTGTGCGCGCACGCTTCATGCAAGGGGCGATCGTCGAATCGGGCGTCGATGTGATCGTTCGTGACTCGATCATGCACTGCAACATCTCCGCCGGGCGCAACATCATGATGGAAGCGCAGAAAGCTGTGATCGTCGGCGGTCTGGTCCGCGCCGGTGAAGAGGTGCGCACTCGCACACTCGGTTCACCGATGGCGACTCCGACCGAGGTGGAAGTAGGGGTCCATCCGCACCTGCGGACGGAGATGCAGGAACTGCAGCAGAAGATGAAAGACCTGCATCAGAACATGGACAAGACGAAAAAAGCCCTCGCGCTGCTCGACAACCTGGCCGGCATCGGCAACCAGTTGCCTCCCGACAAGGCAGCGCTGCGCCAGAACTTGACGGCCACCTACCAGCATTACCTGAGCGAGGAAGAGGAACTGATGTTCCGCCGCTCAGAGATCGAAGCGATCTTGCTCGACACCAAACGGGCAAAAGTCTATTGTTACGAGCTTCTGTACGGCGGTGTCAAACTCACGCTCGGACAGCAGGTGGCGTATCTGCGCGATACGCGCACAGGTCCTGTCGTCTACGGGATTGCGGACGGCGAACTGACTGCGAGCGTCGTCTACTAGTCGGGAGGTGCGCTCTGATGTCACTCAAAGCGGTGGAATTGCAAGTCGCAGTGCCAAGAACGGTGGAACACAGCAGGCTGATGCAAAACCAACAGCACCAGACCGTCCTGGCCAACGCGATGCATGCGGAAGCCTTGGCGAGCCGGACGGCAGAGCGGGATCAGACGGTGACCTATTCCGAAGAAAGCGCACGCGCCGAGCACCGTGACAAGCGGGAAGGCGACGCACGGCAGGAGAGCGGACAGGACCGGTCTCAAGACGGCAGGCAGCAGGAAGCGGCTGCTCCTCACCCTTATAAAGGGCATCGCCTGGACATCAAGATGTAAGAGAGCGGGGACCGCACTGATGGTGAATCAACTCTACCTTTACGTAGCACTGATCGGACTTGCGCTCGTCCTCTATGCGCTTACCCGCACGAAAGGGACAGCACAAGCACCGGCGCCGGATCGCCCGGCACCGGCAGCAGTCGATCAGGAGCTCAAAGACCTGCTCGATGATTTCATGAATGAGCTCGAGCGCGACAACGTCAAGCTGATCGATGGCTTCAACAAGCTTCAGATCGAACAAAAAGAGCAGATCGCAAGTCAAAACAAGATCATCCGCACTTTGGAAAAGCGTATCATCGAGCTCGAAACCAAGCTCGCCGCAGCACCGCAGCCAGACCTGATGCCTACGCAGGAGACGCCGGCAGCGTTAGTTTCGGCTGCTCCGGCACCGGCAGCCGTCGCTGCAGCGACGGTGGCAGAGGAGACGGCAAAACCGGCTTTTGTGATGCAGGAAAAATATGCTCACGTGCTCACGTTGTCGCGCCAGGGACTCACACCGGAACAGATCGCCCGCGATACGGGCATCGGCGTCGGCGAGATCCTGCTGGTTATCGGCCTGGCCAAGCGAGGTGAAGCCTGATGGACAAGCGGCTCTTTTTTCTCGGGCTTGGGACAGGGCTGATCGCAGCGACGCTGGTTATCGCCGGCGGCAACTCGCTGCTGCCGAAAGCGGAAACGCCGGCGGCAGAGCACCCGCAGCAAGAGCAGCCGGCCACGCAAACCGACTGGCGACAGGCGGCGAAGGAAGCCGGGATGGTCGTTTTGCCAGAGGATGACTACCAGAAGCAGCTGGCTGGTGCCAAAGCGGACGGAGCCCAACAAAAAGAAGCGGAACTGAAGAAAAACACGGCGGACAGCGGTGTCTTTATCTATATCCAGCCCGGCATGGGTACGACCGATGTGGCGATCCTGCTGCAGGCATCGGGGGTGCTTCAGGACGGTAACCGCCTGATCGCGCTGCGCGAGAACTGGCCGAATCCGATCCGGTCAGGCACGTATCAACTGAAGAAGAATTCCGACCCGCAGGAAGTTTTAAAAACGATCGCCACACCGCCTTCCCAATAGGCGGATTTTGCCGTTTCTGGAACAACTGGGCATGGTACACCAGGCCTGGTTGTTTTTTTCTTGGTAGCTCTTGCACAAGCTTGAACCATATGCTATAGTAATCAACGGTGTGAAAACACAACACACGCCAGCCTGACTGTTTCGAAGGTGCTGGCCCACGGGGCGAGTGTCGAAGCGGATTGACGGCGGCGGAGGAAAAAACCATCTTGAGAGGAGGCTGAGGATCATGGCGATCATCAGCATGAAACAACTGCTTGAGGCAGGCGTTCACTTCGGTCATCAGACCCGTCGTTGGAACCCGAAAATGTCTCGCTACATCTTCACCGAACGTAACGGCATCTATATCATCGACCTTCAAAAGACTGTTAAGAAGGTAGAGGAAGCGTACAACTTTGTTCGCGACCTGTCCGCAGAAGGCAAAGACCTCCTGTTTGTAGGCACCAAGAAGCAAGCTCAAGATTCCGTTAAGGAAGAAGCAGAGCGCGCAGGCCAATTCTTCGTGAACCAGCGTTGGCTGGGCGGCACGCTGACCAACTTCTCCACCATTCAAAAGCGCATCAACCGTCTGAAGAAGCTCGAAGCAATGGAGCAAGACGGCACTTTTGAAGTCCTTCCGAAGAAAGAAGTTATCATCCTGAAGAAGGAAATGGAACGCCTCGAGAAATTCTTGGGCGGTATCAAGGACATGAAGGGTCTCCCGGGCGCGCTGTTCATCATCGACCCGCGCAAAGAGCGCATCGCGGTTGCTGAAGCACGCAAACTGGGTATCCCGATCGTTGCAATCGTTGACACCAACTGCGATCCGGACGAGATCGACTACGTAATTCCGGGCAACGACGATGCAATCCGCGCGGTGAAACTGCTCACCGGCAAGATTGCTGACGCGATCCTGGAAGGTCGTCAAGGCGAAGATAACACAAACGAGTAGTTTCGAAAGGGTGGCTTTAGGGTGTAAAGCCCTAACCACCCTTTTTTCTACTCGATTTAGGGTAAGATAAAACCAAGGAGGGAAATGACAATGACCATTTCTGCTGGACTTGTTAAAGAACTGCGCGAGAAAACCGGCGCGGGCATGATGGACTGCAAAAAAGCTCTTGTTGAAACCAACGGTGACATGGAAAAAGCGATCGACTTCCTGCGTGAAAAAGGCCTCGCAGCTGCTGCGAAGAAATCCGGCCGCATCGCTGCGGAAGGTCTTGTAGAATCCTACATCCACGCTGGCGGCAAGATCGGCGTTCTGCTCGAAGTCAACTGTGAAACCGACTTCGTAGCGAAGAACGACGACTTCAAAGGCTTTGTACGTGACCTCGCGATGCATATCGCAGCTGCGAAACCTACATACCTGACCCGCGAAGAAGTTCCGCAAGAAGTAATCGAACACGAAAAAGAAATCCTGCGCGCTCAAGCTCTGAACGAAGGCAAGCCGGCGAACATCGTCGACAAGATGGTCGAAGGCCGCGTGCAGAAGTACTACAAAGAAAACTGCCTGCTCGAGCAAGGGTTTGTAAAAGACCCGGACAAGTCGATCGAGACCATCGTAAAAGAAAAGATCTCGATGATCGGTGAAAACATCAACATCCGTCGCTTCGTTCGTTGGGAGATGGGTGAAGGCCTCGAGAAGAAAGTTGATAACTTCGTAGAAGAAGTTATGAGCCAAGTTAAGAAGTAAGTTTGCAACTTTAAGGTCACCAGTGGGAACACTTTTCGTGTTCCCTTTTTTTAAGCCACGGCAGGAAATGGATAAATCACGTAGAAACTACTGTATTGGAGGATAGGCAATGCTTCAACCAAAATACAAGCGTGTCATTCTCAAATTGAGCGGTGAGGCACTTGCCGGTGAAGCCGGTTATGGGATCACGGCACCGGTTATTTCCTCGGTTGCGCTGCAGATTCGCGACATTGTCGATCTTGGCGCACAAGTAGCCGTTGTTGTAGGCGGCGGCAACATTTGGCGCGGTGTCTCCGGCAGCAAGCAGGGCATGGATCGTGCGACGGCAGACTATATGGGCATGCTGGCGACTGTGCTCAACGCACTCGCCTTGCAGGATGCGCTCGAAAACATCGGTGTGGATACGCGTGTTCAGACATCCATTGAAATGCGCCAAGTTGCAGAGCCATACATAAGACGCAAGGCCATCCGGCACTTGGAGAAAAACCGTGTTGTCATCTTCGCAGCAGGCACTGGTAACCCGTACTTCTCCACCGATACCACCGCTGCACTTCGCGCGGCGGAGATCGAGGCGGAAGTCATCCTGATGGCGAAAAACAACGTGGACGGCGTCTACGATGCCGACCCGAAAAAAGTAGCTACAGCGACCAAGTTTGACACGCTTTCCTATATGGATGTGCTGAACAAAGGGCTTGGTGTGATGGATACGACGGCGATTACGCTGTGCATGGATAACAAGATTCCGATCGTTGTATTCAACATTTCGGAAGAAGGCAACATCAAACGAGCGATCCTCGGCGAAGAGATCGGGACTACTGTTGAGGGGTGAACCATACATGGTCAATGAACTGATGAAGAATATGAATGACCGCATGGAAAAAGGGATCGGCAGCTTGAAGCGCGAATTCGCAACTGTGCGCGCAGGTCGCGCAACTCCGGCGCTGCTCGATCGCGTGCAAGTGGATTACTACGGCAGCGCAACGCCGGTCAACCAAGTGGCGAACATTTCCGCTCCGGAACCGCGCATGCTGGTCATCCAGCCGTGGGACAAAAGCAGCTTGGCTGACATTGAGAAAGCGATCATCAAGGCGGACCTCGGTCTGACACCGACCAACGACGGTTCGGTGATCCGCATCTCGATCCCGCAGCTGACCGAACAGCGCCGTCAAGAGATGGTGAAGATGGTCAAGAAAATGGCAGAAGAAGGCCGTGTTGCCATCCGCAACATTCGCCGCGACATCAACGATGACCTGAAGAAGCTTGAGAAAAACGGCGAGATCTCCGAAGACGAAAGCCGTCGCACGCAAGAGAAAGTGCAGAAGGAAACCGACCGTTACATCGGGGAAATTGACAAGTTGCTGGTGGCTAAAGAAGCAGAAATCATGGAAGTATAAACCGTCGCCCCCCTTGGCAAGAGGGGGGTATTTTTGACGTGGGGGACATCCTGTATGCTACAACGACTCATTCGTTTTTTTCAAAAAGCACCGAAGGAACAGACAGATGAACATGGGATCGTTCTGGACAGCGTGCCAAACCACGTAGCCATCATTATGGACGGGAACGGACGTTGGGCCAGAAAACGCGGTCTGCCGCGCATCGCCGGCCATCGCGCCGGGATGCAGACCGTCAAGGAGATCACCACGGCAGCGGATGATATCGGCGTCAAGGTGCTGACTTTGTATGCGTTCTCCACCGAGAACTGGAAGCGCCCCACCGATGAGGTCGATTTTTTGATGCGGCTTCCGGAAGAGTTTTTGCGGTTGGAACTGGCAACGCTGATGAAGAGAAACTGCCGCATCCGCATCCTCGGCTATCCGGAAGGATTGCCGGAGCACACGCGAAGAGTCGTGCGGGATGCGGAGCTGAAAACGAAAGACAACACCGGTCTTATCTTGAATATCGCGCTGAACTACGGAAGCCGCGCCGAGATGCTCCATGCGGTGAAGCAGATTGCCCAAGACGTGGCGGACGGGAAGCTGCAAGCGGAAGACATCGACGAACAGACGATGGACGACGCGCTGTTGACCCGCGGACTGCCGGACCCCGATCTGATGATTCGCACGTCTGGCGAAGTGCGCCTGTCCAACTTCCTGCTCTGGCAGGTTGCGTATACCGAACTTTGGTTTACTGACATGTTCTGGCCAGATTTTAAACGGGAAGATTTCTTCCACGCCATTCGCGAATTTCAGGGACGGGGCCGAAGATTTGGCGGACTAAAATAGAGGGGGACGCAGCATGTTATACCAACGAGTCCTGACTGGCGTGATCGGCGGCGCCCTCTTCCTGGGTGTCGTCTGGCTGGGCGGTGTGGCTTTTAGCCTGGTCGTGGCGCTGCTCGCGGTGCTCGGGTACCGCGAGCTGGTGAAAATGCGGGGCTTTGGCAGCATGTCCGCTCCGGCGCTGCTCGGCTACGTCGTCACGCTGGCACTGGTCAGCAACCCGCTGTGGCGGGATACGTGGCAGCTGTCGGCTGCCCCCGATTCGATTTCGATCTTTTGGCTGATCGTCGTGCTGTTTGCGTTTTTGACGGTCAGCGTGGTGACCAAGAACCGCTACACGTTCCAAGACATGGGTTTCCTGTTCGCAGGCACGCTCTATCTCGGCCTTGCCTTGCAAAGCGCCGCCCTGCTTCGCACAGAGGCGGATTTGGGGCTGCAGTACTTCTTATTCCTGCTGATTTTGATGTGGACGACCGACACGTTTGCCTATTTTGTCGGGCGGTCGCTGAAAGGGCCGAAGATCTGGCCTGCGATCTCGCCGAACAAAACGGTGTCCGGTTCGGTCGGTGGCGTGGTCGGTGCCATCGTCGTCGGCTCGATCTTTGCCGCGATGTACGACTTGCCCTTTGGGCCGTGGCTGCTCCTCTCGGCGGTACTCTCCATCGTCGGGCAGCTCGGTGATTTTGTGGAATCCGGATTGAAGCGGTCGCTAAACGTCAAAGACTCCGGCACCCTGCTGCCGGGGCACGGCGGTGTGCTCGACCGATTTGATAGCTTGATCTTTAGCGCGCCGATCGCGTATTACTGGATTTTGGCGCTCATACACTAGCTTGGAACGCACCAGATATGAGGTGACTGAATGTCTCGAACGATCGCATTGCTCGGCTCGACCGGGTCGATTGGCACGATGACGCTTGACGTTGTGCAGAACCACCCGGAAGAGTTTCGCGTCGCAACTTTGGCAGCAGGTCGCAACATCGACCTGCTGCTCTTGCAAATCGAACAGTTTCGTCCGGAGATCGTCTCCGTTGCTGATGAAGCAGGGCGGGACGCCGTGCGCGCCCGCTTTGGCTCGCAGGTCGAAGTGCTGACCGGCATCGAAGGGCTGATCGCCTGCGCCACCCATCCTGATGTCGATGTGGTGGTAACGGCGGTCGTCGGCTCCGTCGGCCTTGTGCCCACGATGAAGGCGCTGGAAGCGGGCAAGGACATCGCGCTCGCCAACAAAGAGACGCTGGTCGCCGCCGGCCACTTGGTGACGGATCTGGCTCGTGCCAATGGCTGTGCCATCCTCCCGGTGGACAGTGAACATTCGGCGATCTACCAATGCCTGCACCAAGAGCGTCCCGTCGACGTCGAGCGTCTCATTTTGACGGCGTCGGGCGGCTCTTTCCGTGACAAGACGCGCGCAGAGATGAAAACGGCCACCGTCTCCGGGGCCTTGAACCATCCGAACTGGTCGATGGGGGCGAAGATTACGGTCGACTCCGCGACGCTGATGAATAAAGGCTTGGAAGTGATCGAAGCGCACTGGCTGTTCGGAATGCCGTATGACCGCATCGATGTGGTCGTGCATCCGGAAAGCATCATCCATTCCCTGGTCGAATTTGTGGACGGGTCGGTGCTGGCTCAGCTTGGCTCTCCCGACATGCGCATCCCGATTCAATATGCGCTGACCTATCCGCATCGCTTGGCAGCGCCGTTCAAGCGGCTCAACTTGTTGGAAGTCGCGCAGCTGCATTTTCGCGCGCCTGACTTTGACCGCTTCCCGCTCTTGCGCATGTGTTTTGAAGCCGGGCGGGCCGGCGGTTCGATGCCGACGGTGCTCAACGCGGCGAACGAGGTGGCCAATGAACTGTTCCGCCAAGAGAAGATCGGGTTCCTCGACATTGAACGGACGGTGGAGCGCGTGATGGACCGTCATCAGCTCCTGAGCCACCCGAGCCTCGAAGAGGTGATGGCAGCCGACGCATGGGCCCGCCAGCAAGCGCTGGAGGTCGTGCGCAAACTGGATATGGAAGCATGACCGAGCGGCAGGCGCTCGATGCGGTTTTGGCCCATCTCTGTGCCGCGTTGGCAAGTGAAGAGATCATCTGGGGAGTAGGCGGTTCGCGCCTGCTCCTTGCGCATGGAATCCCCTGTGCTCCGCGCGATCTCGATCTGCTGGTCACAAGCGATTCTGCCGCCCGTGCGCTTGCCGTCTTGAAGCGGCTGGGCACAGGCGGGCCAGGGCTGCCCAAGGCGCCGTTTGCTTCGCGCACGTTTGCGCAGTTCACCGTCGATGGCATCGAGATCGACTTGATTGCCGGCTATCGGATCGAGCATGCAGCGGGCATGTACGAACAGCAGTTCTCCGCCGCTTCGATCACTGGCAGCATGGCGCTCGACGGGGTACTCGTCCCGCTCACGGCGCTGGAAGACTGGTATGTGACCTACCTGCTCTACCCGGCAAAAGCGCAAAAAGCGGAGCAGATCGAAGCATATCTTACAAAAAATGGCGTATCGCGGCCAGATCTGCTCAGACAGGCCTTGCAAGGGGAATTGCCGGATCAGGTGCGTGTACGAATCGAACGGTTGCTGGTACAATTGTCTTAGGATCTCTCGCAGGCACCAAGACATTGAAATGGGAGAGTGGAAGAATGTTGATTCATCGTTCCAAGACGCGGCCGGTTCAGGTCGGCGATATCACGATCGGCGGCTCGGACTCCGTTGTCCTGCAGTCGATGACCATGACCAAGACGGCCGACGTAAAGGCGACCGTGGAACAGATCAAGCGCCTCGAAGATGCAGGCTGCCAGATCGTTCGTGTCACTGTCAACAACATGGAAGCGGCAGAAGCGATCAAAGAGATCAAACGTCAGATCTCGATTCCGCTGGTCGCTGACATTCACTTTGACTATAAGCTCGCTGTCAAAGCGGTGGAAAACGGGATTGACAAAGTACGGATCAACCCGGGCAATATCGGCAAGCGCGAGAAGGTGGAAGAGGTTGTCAAAGCGTGCAAAGAGCGCGGCGTGCCCATCCGCATCGGCGTGAACGCCGGATCGCTGGAGAAGCACATTTTGGACAAATACGGCTACCCGACCGCACAAGGAATGCTGGAGAGCGCGGAGCTGCATGTCGGCATCTTGGAAGACCTCGGCTTTGAAGACATCATCATCTCGATGAAGGCGTCCGACGTGCCGCTGGCGATCGAAGCTTACACGCTGGCTGCCCAGCGTTTTGACTATCCGCTGCACCTTGGCATCACCGAGGCCGGCACGATCTTTTCCGGCACGGTGAAGAGTGCGGCTGGCCTTGGCGCGCTGCTGGCGAAAGGCATCGGGTCGACGATGCGCGTCTCCTTGTCGGCCGATCCGGTCGAAGAGATCAAAGTCGGCCGCGAACTGCTCAAGTCGTTTGGTCTGGCATCGAACGCGGTCACGCTGATCTCCTGCCCGACCTGCGGTCGGATTGAGATCGATCTGATCTCGATCGCCAACGAGATCGAAGCGTACGTCTCGACGATCAAAGCTCCGATCAAAGTTGCTGTGCTCGGTTGTGCTGTCAACGGCCCGGGTGAAGCGCGTGAGGCGGACATCGGCATCGCAGGCTCCCGCGGCGAAGGACTGCTGTTCCGCCACGGTGAAATCGTGCGCAAGATTCCAGAAGCGACGATGGTCGAAGAATTGAAGAAGGAAATCGACGCGCTGGCGAAGCAATACGAATTGACCGGATCGCTTACGTAAACAGTAAACGAACGAAAAGCGCACAGACATTCACTGTCTGTGCGCTTTTTTATCTGGTAAAGGTATCGGTGATCACGGCGTCAACGCCTGCCGCAGCCAGCACCTGAATGTCTTCCGGGGACTGTGCGGTCCAAGGGATGATCTTCATGCCCAGTTCATGCACCTGCTCGACGAGCGACGGGGTGACAAGTTTGAGATTCGGATGAATCGAATCGGCAAAGGCGGCGTAGCGGCGCAACTGCGCTTCATTCAGCTTGTCGCTGCGCTTGATCAGCACGCCGACCGGGACGTCAGGCGCGTGGAGGTGAAACTGCTGCAGGGAGCGGCTGTCGAACGAATGCACCACGACGTTGCTGTCGGCCGTATCGAGCTGATGCTGCCGCAGCAGCGCAGCCAGTTTTTCTTCGATGCCAGGGTAGCGGGAAGGAACTTTCAACTCCAGCAAGAGACCGGTCGATCTGCCGTAGCGGGTCAGCACTTCGTCGAGGGTGGGCACCTTCGTCCCGCGAAACGTCTGGTCAAATTTAACTCCGGCATCCAAGGCGCGAAGTTCGGCGAAGGTTAACTCTTTGACCGCACCTTTGCCGTTCGTTGTGCGATCGACGGTGCTGTCATGCAGGACGACCAAGACGCCGTCCCGGCTCATCTGAACGTCTAATTCCAGCGACTCGGCCTGCAGGGCGACAGCAGCGTCAAAAGCAGGGATCGTGTTTTCCGGGGCCAGCATCGCGGCGCCGCGATGAGCGATCAGCGGGAGTTGGGCAGGAACCACAAGCTGGCCGGCATCGGGAATCGCCAGCGAGACGGCCGACGCCTCTGCGGTAAAAAGCGTCAGGAGAACTGTCACCAGCAGGGCCGGCAAGGTGGTAGTTAAACGTTTCATGCATCCCACTCCTCATTAAGTCCTCTTTCTACTTTATTCGATTTGTCGTATTTTGTCTATTCTGATTATTTAGAAAATATTTTAGGTTTGGATCTAAATATATAAAACAGAAGGAGGTGTCTTTGAAATGATTGAAGTGAAATTAAAATCGTTCTCAAGCTCGAGCATGCAAAGGGGTTGGGTCTATAGACTCGCAAGGAGGGCGGAGGAAAGTAAAGAAAATGAGCCTTGTTGAAGTGCTATAGAAAATTGGCGACCCCCTAGATCTAGGGCTTTGCATCTAAATTAGAGTAGTTCCTTCTTCCTGTTTTATTCGAATCTTGCTAGTACTAAAGGGTTTCCTGTAAAAATGCGGTACTCTATATATAGGGGGTATTAATGAGTGCTCATAATGTCTTTTTTTAAGGCAATTGAGAAATTTCCGGGCAAACTCACATCAAGTGGTTACAAAACATGCGCGTTAATGTATAATGAACAAAAAATAATAATTCAATCCAAGGGAATATTCGATCACATGTAAATTTAGAAGATTAAGATTTTAAAGAATATTCCGAAATAGCGGTAGGGACTTGTTTATTTCCATTGTGGGGGAATATCCAAAAATCCTTAGCGGAAATGGAAGAGGTGTGTTGGCATGGCACAGATGGAAATGCAAACTGGTTCAAGTTATGGCTACAAACAGGAGTTGAAAAGAACGCTGACATTCAAAGATCTGGTCATCTTCGGCTTGGTGACCATGCTGCCAATTGCGCCTGCGCAAGTCTATGGCCTGATCGCGCCGAGCAGCTTTGGGATGACACCGCTCGTCTATCTGGTAGGGATCATTGCGATGTTGTTTACAGCGCTTTCGTATAGCAAGATGAGCCGGGAATTTCCGTACGCCGGCTCCGTGTATTCCTTCGTACAGCGCGGGCTGAATCCGCACATCGGGTTTGTCACCGGCTGGCTGATCATCATCGACTACATCTTGGTGCCGGCGCTGCTGTATTCTTTCGCCGGGATCTGGATCTCCGGCGTGATTCCGTCCGTACCGGCGTTCGTCTGGGTGATCGTGTTTTTGATCATCAACACCTACATCAACGTCCGGGGCGTGTCTTTGGCAGCGAAGACGAACTTCATGTTTTTGATCGTCGAGCTGCTGACGGTGTTTTTGTTCCTCTGGTTTGCCATCAAATATGTGTTTATCGACGGCGGAGGTGCGGGTGGCTTCTCGGCAGCGCCGATCTATCAGGCGGACAAGGTCGATTTCAGCTTCTTGGCTACGGCCGCTTCGATCGCCGTGCTTGGCTTCCTCGGGTTTGACTCGATCTCGACCTTGTCGGAAGAGGTGAAGAACCCGAAAAAGACGGTCGGCAAGGCGACGGTCGCCGCTTTGGTGCTGATCGGCGCGCTGTTTATGGTTCAGGCTTACATGGCCGCATTGGTGCAGCCGAATGTGACCAATCTGGATCCGGACATGGCGTTTTTTGACATCACCCGCATCGTCGGCGGCGACTTCCTCTACTTTATGTGGATCATGGTCGGCGTTGCGGCGGTCGGCATCGCCAACGCGCTGACTGTGCAGGCGGCGATCTCCCGCATTTTGTATTCGATGGGCCGTGATAAGCTGCTGCCGTTCTCCGGGTTCCTCGGCAAGATTCACCCGAAGTTCCATACGCCGGCCAACGCGACGTATTTTGTGGCGCTGCTGTCGGTGCTGATCGCGGCGCTGGCCGATCTGGAGACGATCATCAAGTACATCAACTTCGGTGCGTTGACATCGTTTATGATCTTGCACATCACGGTGATCTATCATTTCTTCTTCCGCAAGAAGGTGCGCAGCGCTAAAGGGGTGGTCGGGTATCTGATCTTCCCGCTGATCGGGTTTGGCGTGCTGCTGTTTGTCTGGATGGGCTTTGACACGATGACATATGTCCTGGGCTTCTCGTGGATGGTGATCGGCGTGCTGGTCGGATTCTTCAAATCGAAAGGGTACAAAGAAGTGCCTCCTGCTTTGCAAGAGGTCTAAGAGGAGGGGCAACGATGAGACTGAACAACAAAATCGCAATCGTCACAGGAGCCGCACAAGGGATCGGCGCTGCGACAGCGCGCCGCTATGCACAGGAAGGCGCAAGCGTCGTGCTGACCGATGTGCTGGAAACCGGCGCTTTAGTGGCGCAGGAAATTCGCGACGGGGGCGGCAGGGCCGAGTTCTTTCGCGCCGACATCTCCAAATCGGCAGAGGTGCAGCAGCTGATCGCCTTTGCGGTGGAGCGCTTTGGCGCATTGCACATCATCTGCAACGTCGCCGGGATCAACATTCCGGGCTCGGTGGTCGATCTGGACGAAGCGATCTGGGACCGCACGTTTGAAGTGAACGTCAAGTCGATGTTTCTGACCGCGAAATACGGCATCCCGGAAATCAAAAAGGCGGGCGGCGGCTCGATCATCAACACCGGATCGGCCAACTCCATGGTCGCTGAACCGCTCCTGTCCGCGTATGTCGCATCTAAAGGCGGCATCCTGATGCTGACCAAGCAGATGGCGCTCGACTTTGCCAAAGACAACATCCGCGTCAACTGCGTCTGCCCGGGCTGGGTGGACACGACGATCAACGACGCGCACCACGACCTGTTTGGCGGGCGCGGCGTGCTGGAAGCGATGATCGACGATGTGCAGCCGATCGGCCGGGTGATTCAACCCGAGGAGATCGCCGATGTCAATCTGTTCCTCGCTTCGGATGAATCGTCTTCGATGACGGGCAGCGCCATCGTCTGTGATGGTGGCATCACCGCGAAATAATTCACAGTCCCCAGACTTTTGTCTGGGGATTTTTGAATGCCAGATTCGCTTTGTGTTTTGGTACGAAATACCTTACAATAAAGAATCATGTAATATAAGATTTGGAGGAACTCAAGATGCGTCAGAACAAGATGATCCTTCCCACGCTGCGGGAAGTGCCGAAAGAAGCGGAAATTACCAGCCACAGGCTGATGCTGCGCGCAGGTCTCATTCGCCAGCTCGCCTCGGGGATCTATACATATCTGCCACTGGGCTATCGCGTCCTGAAAAAGGTGGAGCGCATCGTTCGCGAAGAGATGGAGCGCGCAGGCGCGCAGGAACTGCTGTTCTCCGCGCTTCAGCCGGCTGAGCTGTGGCATCAGACCGGCCGTTGGGACGATTACGGCCCGGAGCTCGTGCGCCTGAAAGACCGGCATGACCGCGACTTTGTCCTCGGTCCGACCCATGAGGAAGTCATCACCACGCTGGTGAAGCAGGAGATCTCCTCCTACAAGAAGCTCCCGGTCAACTTGTTCCAGATCCAGACCAAATACCGGGATGAGCGCCGCCCGCGCTTTGGCGTCATGCGTGCCCGCGAGTTCGTCATGAAAGACGCTTATTCGTTCCACACGTCCTGGGATGACCTCGATGTCACCTACAAGACGATGTACACCGCCTACAGCAACATCTTCTCCCGTCTTGGCCTGTTCTTCCGTCCGGTCGAAGCCAATTCTGGCGCGATCGGCGGCGAAGGCGAGAACCATGAGTTCATGGCGATGGCTGCCGTCGGCGAAGACACGATCGCCGTCTGCTCGCACTGCGACTACGCAGCCAACCTCGAGAAGGCGGAAGCGGCCGACGTACCGGCTGCCGGCCTGGAGCCGACTGCAGACGCTCCGGCGTTTGCCAAGCTGCACACGCCGGGCACCAAGACGATCGAACAGCTGGTCGCGGCGCTTGGTCTCGAGGCATCCGTCTTCCTGAAGACTCTCGTCTATCTCGCAGACGGCGAGCCGGTGGTGGCGGTCGTGCGCGGCGACCACGATGTCAATGAAGCGAAACTGAAAGACCTCGTCGCGGCGACGACGCTGGAGCTGGCGAACGACACCACGATCCTGCGCACCCTGGGCGCTCCGGTCGGCTTTATCGGTCCGGTCGGCCTGAAAGGCGTCAAGATCATCGTCGACAAGTCGGCTGCCAAGGTCGCAAGCGGTGTGACCGGCGCGAACGAAGCGGACTACCACCTGCAAAACGTCGTCGTCGGCCGCGATTTCACGCCGGACACTGTAGCAGACATCCGCAACGTGGTCGAAGGCGACAAGTGCCCGAATTGCGGCGACGGTACGCTGGAATTCCATCGCGGCATCGAGTGCGGTCACATCTTCAAGCTGGGGACGAAATACTCCTCGAAGATCGGCGCTACCTATCTCGATGAGAACCAGAAGTCCCAAGACATCATCATGGGCTGCTACGGCATCGGGATCTCGCGCTGCCTCGCTGCGATCATTGAGCAGAACAACGACGAAGGCGGCATCATCTGGCCGGTCTCCGTCGCGCCGTATCATGTGCATGTGATCCCGGTCAACGTCAAGGACGAAGAGCAGACTGCGATCGCGGAAAACCTCTACCGCCGCCTGCAGGCGCAAGGCGTCGACGTGCTGATCGACGACCGCGACGAGCGTCCGGGCGTGAAGTTCAAGGACTCCGACCTGATCGGCATCCCGCTGCGCGTCACCGTCGGCAAGCGCGCGGGCGAAGGCATCGTCGAGTTTAAAGTGCGCAAGACCGGCGAGACGACCGAAGTGTCGATCGAGCAGGCGTACGAAGAGATCATGGGCATGGTGCTTGGCCAGTAATCGCCTCACCGCCCGGCACGAGGGAACAAGGGAGAGGAGACAGGGTGCTCTTTTGAATGAGGAGTGAGACCTTGCTTACCTTGATTATCCCGGCCTATAACGAAGCGGAGAACATCGAAGCTGTGCTCGATGTGGTCGTCACGATGCCCGATTTCCAACAAATAGTTGTGATCGATGACGGTTCGGTCGACGGAACTTATGATAAAATCAAACAGTATCCGGTCGAATCGATCCGTTTTGATCACAACCGCGGCAAAGGTGCCGCGATCTGGGCGGGTGTCCAATTTGCACAGCACCCCTATATCATGCTGCTCGATGCAGATTTGATCGGACTTCGTGAGGAACACTTGCGAAGTCTGATCGAACCTGTGGTTCATGGAGACGCGGCGATGTCGCTCGGCCTGTTTGGCACGGGACGTTTTGCCACCGACTGGGCGCAGCGAGTGGCGCCGAATCTGTCCGGTCAGCGCGTCTTGCGGCGTGAAGTGCTCGAATCTTTGCCGATGTTGGAAGACGCCCGCTACGGCGTGGAAGTGGCGCTCACCCGCCATGTCCGCCACGCGGGGCTGAAGGTGGCCGAAGTGCCGCTCAGTGAGCTGACCCATCGGATGAAAGAGGAGAAATTGGGCCTGGTGCCCGGCTTCATGGCGCGGATGCGAATGTACTGGGACATCATGCGCGTCCTGATACGCTAGAGTTGCTACTTAATAAGTATCATTCAAATAATCGAGGGGGTTTTCCCATTATGAGTCTTGTGGATATGAATGGGCAAAGTCTCTCTTTTTTTTGCGAACGTTTGGGGATTCAGGAAGAACAGGTGATCGCAGAGCTTGCCCGCGGACAATTTGAGGGACGGGCGGTCGTCAATAAAAAAGACCGCACCGTCACCGCCAAGATCAAGC
Source organism: Tumebacillus sp. BK434 (assembly GCF_004340785.1). Taxonomy (NCBI): domain Bacteria; kingdom Bacillati; phylum Bacillota; class Bacilli; order Caryophanales; family Alicyclobacillaceae; genus Tumebacillus; species Tumebacillus sp. BK434. The sequence goes on from NZ_SLXS01000001.1 coordinate 56,404, forward strand.
TGCAAAGCCGCATTCCCGTCGCAGCCTACGCGCGGGTGCAAGGTGCGTTCCAAGCGTATTTTGCCGATGTGGCGGCACAGGCGAACCTGCGCTTTGAATACGCTTCGGAAGAGACCGATGTGCTGGAGTGTGTCCGCGATTATTGGGCGCTGGCGGTCGATCAGGTGCTCGGCGAGGATCTGTCCTTAAAGGGAGAGCTCAAAGAAGCGGCCCGGCTGCTGCTCGATGAGCGTTCGATCCGCGTGCCGGTCACGTCGGATGTCATCGTCAACCGCGTGAAGCAGAAGCAGTATGACGAGCGTTTGGCGAACTGGCTGAAAGACCACTTGAGCCTGCCGCTGATCGTGCAGCTGTACACCGATGAGAGCAAGCGCACCGAAGCGTTTGAGAACTTCCGTTCCCTGGTCGAAGAGCAAGACCGCATCGAGGGACAAAAGGCGGCGGTGGCGGCCGAAGAAGAGAAGCGCCAAGAAGCGATGAAAGGTTCCAAAGGCGACGGCGCGGCGCCGGAGAAGGTCGAGCTCGGCCATCCGATCGACGACGAGCCGACCCGCCTGAAGGAGATCCAAGATGAGATGCGCCGCGTGACGGTGCTCGGCCGGATCTTCTCCGTGGAAACGCGCGAACTGGCCTCGGGCCGCACCTTGTTCACCTTTAACATCACCGACAACACCGACTCGATCTCCTGCAAGACCTTCTCCAAAGGGGACAAGCAACTGGACGTGCTCAAGCTGCTGAAAGACGGGATGTATCTGAAGGTGCGGGGCACGGTGCAGTTTGACACCTTCGCCAAAGAGCTCGTGCTGATGGTGCAGGACTTGTCTGAACAGCCCAAGCCGTCCCGCAAAGACACGGCGGAGAAAAAGCGGGTCGAACTGCATCTGCACACGCCGATGTCCTCGTTGGACGGCGTGGTTCCGGTCAAAGACCTGTACGGCCAGGCGGCCAAATGGGGCCACACGGCGATCGCCGTCACCGACCACGGCGTCGTGCAGTCGTTCCCGGAAGCGTACAGCGTCGCAAAGAAAAACAACATGAAGTGCCTGCTCGGTCTCGAAGCATACGTCGTCGATGACGGGGCGGCGATCGTCCACCAATTAAAAGACGGCACCGACATCACGATCGACGCCAACACCGAATGGATCGTGTTCGACACAGAGACCACCGGTCTGAACGCGGCGGAAAACACGATCATCGAGATCGCAGCCGTGAAGATGAAGGGTCTGGAGATCATCGAAGAGTGGACGGAACTGATCGACCCGGAAGTGCCGATCTCCGCGAAGATCACCGAACTGACCCGCATCACGAACGACATGGTCAAAGGCAAACGCAAGCTGCATGAAGTGCTGCCCGACTTCCGCGCGTTTGTCGGCGACGGCGTGCTGGTGGCGCACAATGCGGAGTTTGACCTCGGCTTCCTGAAAGCGAGCGCTAAGCGCATCGGCATGGAGCGGTGGAACAACGTCGCGCTCGACACTTTGTCGCTGGCCCGCAAGATCTATCCGCATGAGAAGAACTATCGCCTCGGCACCTTGGCGAAAAAGTTCGAAGTCGATCTGGTCAACGCTCACCGCGCGCTCGACGACACGGTGGCGCTGGCGAAGATCTACCAGTTCATGCTGAAAGACCTCGAGGAAAAAGGCTACGCGACCTTGGCGCAACTGAACCAGAACGACGGTCAGGTCGATTACAGCCGCATCCGTCCGTTCCACGCCACGATCCTCGTGCAGAACAAGACCGGTCTGAAGAACCTGTACAAGATCGTCTCCGAGTCGCACACCAAATATTTCTTCCGCGTGCCGCGCGTGCCGCGCAGCCTGCTCACCAAATACCGCGAAGGCCTGCTGATCGGCTCGGCCTGCCAGCAGGGGGAAGTGTTCGACTCCATCCTGCGCGGGAAGACGGAAGACGAGCTGAAGGGTGTCGCCGAATATTACGACTACCTGGAGATCCAGCCGCTTCTGCACTACAAACCGCTCCTGCGCAACGAATCGATCTCCACGCTGGAGTCGGTCAAAGAATACCAGCGCATGATCATCCGCGTCGGCAAAGAGCTCGGCAAGCCGGTCGTGGCGACAGGCGACGTCCACTTCCTCAACCCGGAAGATGCGATCTACCGCGACGTGTTCCTGCAGGCGACGAACGATTCCAACGCCGGAGATCAGCCGCCGCTGCATTTCATGAGCACCGATGAGATGCTCGAAGCGTTCGAGTACCTTGGACCGGAGCTGGCGGAAGAAGTGGTCGTCACCAACACCAACCTTGTCGCCGACATGATCGAAGACGTGTCGCCGGTGCCAGATCAGCTCTACACGCCGAAGATCGAAGGCGCCGAAGACGAGATGCGCAACATGTGCTATGAAAAAGCGCGCCGTCTCTACGGTGACCAGTTGCCGACGATCGTTGAAGAGCGCTTGGAAAAAGAGCTGACGTCGATCATCAAGCACGGATTTGCCGTCATTTATCTCATTTCGCACAAGATCGTCAAGAAGTCGCTCGACGACGGCTATCTCGTCGGGTCGCGGGGGTCTGTCGGCTCGTCGTTCGTGGCGACGATGTCTGACATCACCGAAGTCAACCCGCTGCCGCCGCACTATCGCTGCCCGTCCTGCCAGTACAGCGAATTTATCGCCGACGGTTCGGTCGGCTCCGGCTTCGACCTGCCGGACAAAGACTGCCCGAAGTGTGGACAGACGCTGGAAAAAGACGGCCATGACATTCCGTTCGAAACGTTCCTTGGGTTTAAAGGGGACAAGGTTCCTGATATCGATTTGAACTTCTCCGGGGATTACCAGGCGCGGGCGCATGCCTACACCAAGGTGCTGTTCGGGGAGGATTACGTATACCGTGCCGGGACGATCGCAACCGTCGCGGAAAAGACGGCATTTGGCTACGTGAAGAAATACGCGGAAGAAAAGGGCTGGAATCTGCGCAACGCCGAGATGGCGCGGATGGTGCAGGGCTGTACCGGCATCAAGCGTACGACCGGCCAGCATCCGGGCGGGATTCTCGTCGTGCCGGACTACATGGACGTGTACGATTTCAGCCCGATCCAGTTCCCGGCCGACGATAAGAACGCGGAGTGGAAAACGTCGCACTTCGACTTCCATTCCATCCATGACAACCTGCTCAAGCTCGATATTCTGGGGCACGATGACCCGACCGTCATCCGCATGCTCCAAGACTTGACCGGACTCGACCCGAAGAAGATACCGACCGACGATCCGTTGGTGATGTCTTTGTTCGCCGGCACGGAAGCCTTGACGATCGAGCCGGACAACCCGGTCACACCGCAAAAGATCCGCTCGAAGACGGGCACGTACGGCATCCCGGAGTTCGGAACGAAGTTCGTGCGCCAGATGCTCGAGGACACCAAGCCGAGCACGTTCTCGGAGCTTCTGCAGATCTCCGGACTGTCGCATGGGACGGACGTCTGGCTGAACAACGCGCAGTCGCTGATCCAAAAAGGTGTCTGCAAGCTGAAAGACGTCATCGGCTGCCGCGACGACATCATGGTCTACCTGATCTACGCCGGCCTCGAACCTTCCTTCGCCTTCAAGATCATGGAGAGCGTGCGGAAAGGGAAAGGCCTGACGCCGGAGATGGAAGAAGAGATGAAGAAGCACAAAGTGCCGGACTGGTACATCTGGTCCTGCAAGCAGATCAAGTACATGTTCCCGAAGGCGCACGCGACCGCGTATGTGCTGATGGCGGTGCGGATCGCCTACTTTAAGGTCCACTATCCGCTGGAATTTTATGCAACCTACTTCTCCGTCCGCGCCGATGACTTCGATCTCGAAGTGATGGGCAAAGGCTACGACGCGATCGTCGCCAAGATCGAAGAGATCGAAGCAAAAGGCTTCCAGGCAGCTCCGAAAGAAAAAGCGCTGCACACGGTGCTGGAGATGGCCTGCGAGATGACCGCGCGGGGCTACAAATTCCTGCCGCTCGACCTTTACAAGTCGGACGCGACGAAGTTCCAGGTCGTCAAAGAAGAAAACGGCCTGCGCCCGCCGTTTGGTGCGCTGGCCGGCTGCGGCGAATCGGCCGCCAAGTCGGTCGCCGAAGCGGCGAAGCAGGGCGAGTTCCTGTCGATTCAAGATCTGCAGGAGAAATCCCGCGTTTCCAAAACGGTGATAGAGCTGCTCGAAGCGCACGGCTGCCTGCAGGGGATGCCAGAGAGCAACCAGCTCTCCCTGTTTTAGTCTTGCGTGGGAAAGTCGTTCATGCTATAATTTGTATGGCTATGATGTGGAATACTGTCATCGACAAGAGTGGGGAAACCCACTCTTTCGGTTTATCTGGGTGTTTCGCGAGGTGCATACTTTGGAAATACTATTCCCACACACGACATCTGCTCTCATTCTGAAGGAGGGATAGCATGACGAAGCGTAAAGTTACAGAAATCGTAGAAGAACTCGCAACCCCCATCGTCGAGGGTGAAGGTCTCGAACTTGTCGACGTTGAGTATAAAAAGGAAGGCGCCAACTGGTTCCTTCGCGTATTTATCGACAAGCCGGAGGGCGTAGACATTGACGACTGCGGCCGTGTTAGCGAAAAATTGTCCGACATGCTGGATGAAGTCGATCCGATTCCGACCAGCTACTTCTTGGAAGTCTCCAGTCCTGGTGCGGAACGGCCTCTGAAAAAGCCTGCCGATTATGAACGGGCGGTTGGCAAACATGTATACATAACTACGTACGAACCGATTGATGGACAGAAAACGTTCGAGGGTGTGCTGGAAGCGTATGACGGTGAGAACCTGACCGTTAAAGAGGCGAAGTCGGCAAAGACGCTCAAATTGGAAGCGGTCGCGTCGGCGCGCCTGGCCGTCGCTTTCTAAACGGCCATTCTCGAAAGGAGGAGAGACCATTCTATGAATACAGAGTTTATTGATGCTTTAGAGCAGATCGAACGCGAAAAAGGCATTTCCAAAGACCTTTTGATCGAAGCGATCGAAGCTGCGCTCATCTCTGGTTACAAGCGCAACTTTAACTCCGCGCAGAACGTGCGCGTCGACGTCAACCGCCACACCGGCCTGGTAAAAGTCTACGCGCGCAAGACGGTCGTCGAAGAGCCGACCGATCCACGCCTCGAGATTTCGCTGGACGCCGCCGAGCAGATCGACCCGGGCTTCCAGATCGGCGACATCGCCGAGATCGAAGTCACACCGCGCGATTTCGGCCGCATCGCGGCGCAGACGGCGAAGCAAGTTGTCACCCAGCGCATCCGTGAAGCGGAGCGCGGCATGATCTACAATACGTTTGTTGACCGCGAGTATGACATCGTCACCGGTATCGTACAACGTCAGGACAACCGTTTTTATTACGTGGACCTCGGCAAGGTGGAAGCGGTGCTTCCGCTGACCGAAGTGATGCCGACCGAAAAATTTACGCATAACGACCGCGTGAAAGCTTACATCACCAAGGTCGAGAAGACGACAAAAGGTCCGCAGATCATGCTCTCCCGCACCCATCCGGGCCTGCTCAAGCGCCTGTTTGAGCTGGAAGTACCGGAGATTTACGAAGGTGTGGTCGAACTGAAATCGGTCGCTCGCGAAGCGGGTTACCGCTCCAAGATCGCCGTGTTCTCCCGCAACCCGGAAGTCGATCCGGTCGGCTCTTGCGTCGGTCCGCGCGGCTTGCGCGTGCAGGCGATCGTCAATGAGCTGAAAGGCGAGAAGATCGACATCGTCAAGTGGAGTGAAGATCCGAAGGAACTCGTGGCCAACGCCCTGTCTCCTTCGAAGGTCGTCTCCGTCGAGACCGATGAAGAGAACAAGGTCGCGCGCGTGGTCGTGCCCGACTATCAACTCTCGCTCGCGATCGGCAAGGAAGGCCAAAACGCGCGCCTCGCCGCCAAGCTCACCAACTGGAAGATCGACATCAAGAGCGAATCGCAGGCGGGCGAAGACGGCGATGTGCTCCCGCAGCATGCAGCTTCTTCCGATCACGAAGAATTTGCGGATGAGAACTACCACGCAGAAGCTGCGGACGCCGAAGAAGTACGCGACTAGGGAAAAGGAGGGGATCCGCCTTGCAGAAAAAGATCCCTCTTCGCAAGTGCGTTGGTTGTCAGGAGATGAAGCAGAAGCGCGAATTGATTCGCATCGTCTACAACCAAGCAGAGAGTACGGTAGCGCTTGACCCGACCGGCAAGAAGGCCGGCCGGGGAGCCTACATCTGCCGCAAGGCAGAATGCTTAACGCCGGCACGCAAGAAAAAAGCGCTGGAGCGCTCGCTGAAAACGTCAGTATCTGAGGAGATCTACGACACCTTGGCCAGAGAGCTGTCTCTGGTGGATGAGGTGGGCCCTGATGAATGATGGGAAGATCTACAACCTTTTGGGACTGGCGATGCGGGCAGGAGCTCTGACAGCAGGAAACGACGCGTGTATGTCCAGTGTGCGTTCCGGTAAAGCAGCCCTGGCCGTCGTTGCAGGTGATACGGGTGGGAATGCCAAGAAGAAGTATGCTGACAAGTGCAAGCACTACGGGGTACCCCTGGTGGAGCTTGGCACAAAAGAAAGCCTTGGCCACGCGGTCGGGAAGGCGCAAAACGCCATCCTCGTGCTCACAGACCGCGGCTTCGCACACCGGATTCTGCAATTGACTGGGGAAAACATCGGGGGTGAAGCACATTGAGCAAACTGCGGATCTATGAATACGCAAAACAGCAAAATATGTCATCCAAAGAGATCATTACAATCCTAAACCGCGTGAATGTGCCAGTTACCAACCACATGAGCGTCATGGATCAGGAGATGATCAACAAAGTGGAACAGCATTTCAAAGATGTGAAAGCGAAAGCAGTACCACAAAAAGGGGATACGTCCTCAAAACAAAATGGAGAACGGAGAAATCAGGGATATATGGCAAATGAGAATTCGAAAGGGACCCCGTCGCAACAGTCTCCTCAGGCGAAATCTGAGAACGATAAAGACTACGATAACATCGTAGATGACCGCGTGGCTTCCCAGCCGCGCAATGAGCGCATTCCGAAGAAACCGATTCCGAACAAGCCGGCCGGCGCGAAGCCGAGCACCGGCGGCCAAAGCGCCGGCAACCGCCCGAGCAACACCGGCGGCAACCGTCCGGGTGGTCAGGGCGGTAACCGTCCGGGCGGTCAGGGCGGTAATCGTCCGGGCGGCCAAGGCGGCAATCGTCCGGGTGGCCAAGGCGGCAACCGCGGCCCGAGCAACAACAACCGCGGCGGAAACAACAACAATCGCGGCGGCAATCAAAACAACCGTGGCGGGAACAACAACAACCGCGGCGGCGGACGCGGCGGCAACCAGCAGGGCGGACATCGCCCGGCAGCGCCGAAACAGCCGGAATTGCCGACGAAAATCGAACTGATGGATCCGCTGACCGTCAAGGACTTCGCCAAGCTGGTCAAGCGCGAGCCGTCTGAGATCATCAAAAAGCTGCTCTTCCTCGGCATCATGGCGACGATCAACAACGAGATCGAAGTCGATGCGATGACGCTGGTCGCCGAAGACTACGGCATCGAAGTCGAAGTGAAAGAGCCGGTCGATGAAGAAGCGGTCGACATGCTCGTCGAAGAAGAGAACCCGGAAGAGCTCAGCGAACGCTCCCCGATCGTCACGATCATGGGGCACGTCGACCACGGGAAAACCACGCTGCTCGATGCGATTCGTTCCACGAACGTCACCGCATCGGAGGCAGGCGGCATCACCCAGCACATCGGTGCGTACCAAGTGGAGATCAAAGGCAAGAAGATCACCTTCCTCGACACCCCGGGCCACGCTGCGTTCACCACGATGCGTGCGCGCGGTGCGCAAGTCACCGACATCACCATTCTCGTCGTGGCAGCCGATGACGGCGTCATGCCGCAGACGGTCGAAGCGATCAACCACGCGAAAGCTGCGAACGTGCCGATCATCGTTGCCGTCAACAAGATGGACAAAGAGAACGCCAATCCGGACCGCGTGAAGCAAGAGCTGACCGAATACGGTCTGGTCGCGGAAGAGTGGGGCGGCGACACGATCTTCGTGCCGGTGTCCGCACTGAAGCGTGACGGTCTGGAAGACATCTTGGAAATGGTCCTGCTGGTCGCAGAAGTGCAAGAGCTGAAGGCCAATCCGGATGGCCGCCCGCGCGGTACTGTCATCGAGGCGGAGCTGGACAAAGGCCGCGGTCCGGTTGCGACCGTGCTCGTGCAAAACGGCACCCTGCGCGTCGGCGATGTCGTCGTAGCGGGCACCACCTATGGGAAAGTGCGCGCGATGGTCAACGATCGCGGCCGCCGCATCAAAGAAGCAGGCCCGGCGATGCCGGTGGAAATCCTCGGTCTCTCCGACGTGCCGAGCGCAGGCGACCCGTTTGTCGTCTACGATGATGAGCGCAAGGCGAGCAAGCTCGTCGACAAGCGCGTCTCTAAGGCCCGCCAGGAAGCGATCGGCGCGAGCTCCCGCGTCACGCTGGACGATCTGTTTAAGCAGATCAAAGAAGGCGAGATCAAGGAACTCAACGTCATCTTGAAAGCGGACGTGCAAGGCTCTGTGGAAGCGCTGCGCGGCTCGCTGGAAAAGATCGACGTCGAAGGCGTACGAGTTCGCGTCGTGCACCAAGGCGTCGGCGCGATCAACGAGTCTGACATCATCCTTGCGACCGCATCCAACGCGATCGTCATCGGCTTCAACGTCCGCCCGCAGCCGCAGGCGGAGAAGATGGGCGAATCCGAAAAGGTTGATGTTCGCCTCTATCGCGTCATCTACAACGCGATCGAAGAGGTCGAAGCAGCTCTCAAAGGGATGCTCGATCCGGAATTCAAAGAAGTTGTGCTCGGCCGTGCCGAAGTGCGCCAGACCTTCAAAGTATCTAAGGTCGGCACCATCGCCGGCTGCTATGTCACCGACGGCAAGCTCGTTCGCAACGCCGAACTGCGCGTCATCCGTGACGGCATCGTCATCTTCGAAGGCGCGTTCGATTCGCTCAAGCGATTCAAAGACGATGCCAAAGAAGTGGCGACCGGCTTTGAATGCGGCGTGACCATCGAGAAGTTCAATGACCTCAAAGAAGGCGACATCATTGAAGCCTTCCAGATGGAGCAAATTAAGATCGTATAATGACGACAGGAGTTGGGTTTCGCAGATGCCGCAGCACGCTTCGGCATCTGCGGGGCGCAACTCCGTCATGTATACAAAGGCTGTTCACACTCTAACAAGATGAGGTGACCATTCATGGCAAAACTCAGAGTCAGCCGTGTGGGAGAACAGATCAAGAAAGAAATCGTCGACATCGTGCGCACCGAGGTCAAAGACCCGCGCGTCGGATTCGTGACGATCACCGAAGTAGAAGCATCGGGCGACCTGCAGCATGCGACCGTATACGTGTCGGTTCTCGGCGATGAAGAGCAGCGCAAAGGCACGATGGAAGCTTTGCAAAAGGCGGCGGGATTCATCCGCGCCGAGGTCGGACGCCGTGTTCGCCTGCGCCGCACGCCGGAATTGCACTTCAAATTGGACACTTCGCTTGATTACTCCACTCGCATCGGCAAAGTCCTGCGGGATATCAAAGAAGGTGAAAAGCAGGATGAGTCTCAACCTGAAACTGAATCCAGAATATAAGACGGCTGCCGACTTTTTTCAGAGTCATGACAACCTGCTGCTCCTCGTCCATGAGAGACCGGACGGGGACGCTCTTGGTTCTGTACTCGGCGCTGCACATCTTCTGCACCAGCTCGGGAAAACGGTGACCTTGGTCAACGATGATCCGATTCCTGACAAGTTCAAGTTCCTGCCGCTGGCCGACCGCTTCCAACTGCCGGAGGAGGTCGAAGGGACATTTCACAATGTGATCTCCTTTGACTGCGGGGACCGCAAGCGCCTCGGACGTTCCGGTCAGTTAGTCGCCGAGGGTGCCAACCTGCTGAATGTGGACCACCATGTGACCAACGACCGCTTCGGCACGGAGAATCTCGTCGACCTCGACGCAGCAGCAACCTGCCAGATCGTCTTCAAGATCGCGCAGCAGCTCGGCATGGAGCTCGATCTGGATACGGCGACCTGCCTCTACACAGGTTTGGTCACCGACACGGGCGGTTTCCGCTATTCGAATACTACAGAAGAAGTGCTGCTGATCGCAGCGAACCTGCTGACTGCAGGCGTCTCGCCGTACAACATCGTCGACCGCGTGATGGAGACGATGACCTGGCCGCAGGTGCTGCTGATCCGCGCCGCCCTCGACACGCTGGGCCGCGATGACAGCGGGCGCATCGCCTGGGTGACGATCACTCGCGACATGCTGGAAACGGCTGGCGGCTGTGAGGAAGACGTGGAAGGGCTGGTCAACTACCCGCGCAACGTCGAAGGCGTAGAAGTCGGCATCTCCTTTCGCGAAGGGCTCCCCGGCAAAGTCAAAGTCAGCTTCCGTTCGAAGTATGTCGTCGATGTCGGGGCCATCGCGCTGGAATTTGGCGGCGGCGGTCATGCCCGCGCTGCCGGCTGCACGGTCGACGGCGATGTGGAGACGGTGAAAAGCCAGGTGCTGGACCGCGTGAAAGAAGCGGTCGCCGCAAGCTTTGCAAATACGGAGGCAGGAGCCAAATGAACGGAATTCTCGTCATCAACAAGCCGGCGGGAATGACTTCCCATCAGGTAGTCGGCAAAGCACGGCGGATCTTGGGCATCAAAAAGATCGGCCACACCGGCACGCTCGACCCGGACGTGCAAGGCGTCCTGCCGATCTGCATCGGCATGGCGACTCGCGTTGCCGAGTATCTGCTCGACCAGTCCAAAGCATATCGTGGTGAGGTGACGTTCGGTTTCTCAACCACGACGCAAGATGCTTCCGGCGAACCGGTTGCGACGGTCGATGATGTCCGTCTGACCGAAGCGGACGTTCGCGAGGCGCTTACATCGTTTCTCGGTCCGATCCTTCAGCGGCCGCCCGCGTTTTCGGCGATCAAGATCGACGGCAAGCGGGCGTACGACTTGGCTCGCAAAGGGGAAGAGGTGGAGATCCCGCCGCGCGAAGTGACGATCTACAAGCTGGAGATCGAAGAGCTGCAGCTAGACCTGCCAAGGCCCAAGGTGCGTTTTTATGTGGAATGTTCCAAAGGCACGTACGTGCGGACGCTCTGCCACGATCTGGGGCAGAAGCTGGGCGTGCCGGCGCATATGTCGGATCTTTTGCGCACCAAATCGGGGCCGTTCGACCTGTCGCAAGCGCTGTCGTTCGAAGCTTTGGAAGAGCATGTGAAAAATGGAACGATTGAGGGAGTGCTGCTGCCGATGCAGGCGGCGCTTCCGCATCTGCCGCAAAACATGATTCCGGAAGTGTTGGAGCGGCGTGTCAACAACGGGAGAGAGTTGACTATCAAACGCCCGATTCCGGGAGCTGAGGTCGGGTCGCTCGTGCGGATCGAAAGCCGTGCCGGGAAGCTTCTGGCGCTGTATCGCGTCGCGGAAATCGCAGACGGAGAGCTGCACACACTGCCGGAAAAGGTGTTTAAAGAGTAGGGGTGAACCTCGTGGAGATCATTCAAATCACCGATCTTCTGGACGGGAATGGGAGTACGGCATTTCGGCCGACTGTCATGGCATTGGGGAATTTTGACGGGCTGCACATCGGCCATCAGCAGCTGATTGCGCGGGCGAGGGGCTTGGCGGAGTCGAGCGGCCTGCCGGTCAGCTTGCTGACCTTCTATCCGCATCCGCGCCAAGTGCTGGGCAAAGGCGGCTACACGCACCTGCTCACGCCGTTTGACGAAAAGATGCGCGTGATGCAGGAGCTCGGGGTGGACATCGTCTATGTCGTCAACTTCTCGCTGGAGTTTGCGGGGATGTCGGCGGAGGACTTTGTGTTCCGCTTCCTCGGCGCGCTGCACCCGCAGACGGTCGTCGTCGGCTTCGACTATGCGTTTGGCCGCGGCGGCACCGCCGACACGTCGCAGCTCAAGCAGCTCGCCGAACAGATCGGCATCGACGTCGAAATCGTCGGCGCGGTCAACGCGTACGGCGAGAAAGTGTCTTCCACGCTGATCCGCGAGAAGCTGTCTTACGGCGATGTGCGTCTGGTGCAGGAATTGCTCGGACGTCCATACGGGATCAACGGGATCGTCGTGCATGGCGAGAAGCGCGGACGGCTGCTCGGGTTCCCGACGGCGAACATCGAACCGAACGATCCGTACTCGTTGCCGAAGAACGGGGTTTATCTGGTGCGGGTGCTGGTGCAGAATGCATGGTACGCCGGCGTGCTGAACATCGGCACGAAACCGACGTTCCACGACAACCATCGCCGTACGCTTGAAGCACACCTCTTGAACTTTGAAGGGGACTTGTACGGACAGAATGTGCGGCTGCAGCTGCTCGATTTCTTGCGCGATGAGAAAAAGTTTTTCTCGGTCGACGAACTGATTGCCCAGATCCGTTCCGACGTGCGGGAAGCAGAGACGCGCCTGCATTCGTTTTCCGGCATATCGTACTAGTTTCGGTGCATACATTTACAGCACATAGGCTGGTATTGTGGAACATGTCCTCGTATGATATACTACTTTAGTGGTTCTTACTAACATTCCAGTGATCCCAGCTCCGGCTCTACTCTGTTCGTGAGCGAGGGGATGGAAGAGCGTGAGATACCCGCATGTCGATGAACGTGACGAACGTCTGATGGAATTGTGTCGCGAAGTCGCTCGCATCTGCATCAGCGATGAGTTTAAACGACTCAACCGCGACCTTGTGAAGTTTTACCGCAAGAGCGGCATGCAAGACGCATTTCTGCTCGCATTTCAAGATTCGCTCTTCTCCATGTACACGGAGATGGACGATGACCGCCAGCTCTCGTTTGAGTATAACTGAGTATGCGAGTCATCGTCACAGATCACGCCAGACAACGGTTGTTTGAAGAACGGCAACGAGGCATCCGCATCGAGGATATCTCGAAAGCAGCGCGGCTGATCCCGGGACTGGTCCCGGTGGCCACACGTTTTCGGGGGTTTGTTTCTTTAGGCGGGCGGGCGTTTGATATCGTGGCGAAAGATATTGCGCAGGGAAGACTTGTCATCACGGTAATCGGCAAATGACAGAGCAACCATGAGCGCGGATTGTCCGAGCACACCGACGGCATTCTGGGCCTTGGGGATAAACTAATGGAGGTGTATTGAGATGGCATTGTCTCAAGACGCAAAAAACCAACTGATCGAATCCTTTAAAGTACACGAGACCGACACCGGTTCTCCGGAAGTACAAATCGCAATCCTCACCAACAAGATCAACTACCTGAACAACCACCTGCGCACGCACAAGAAGGACCACCACTCCCGTCGCGGCCTGCTGAAAATGGTTGGTCATCGCCGTAACCTGTTGAACTACCTGCGTAACAAAGACATCAACCGTTACCGCGAAGTAATCGGTAAACTCGGTCTGCGTAAGTAAGGAATCAAGAAGCGGGAAGAAATTTCCCGCTTCTTCTTTGTATGTCTATGATTTTTCTAAGACGAAGAAGGAAATACTGTCCACAGGTGCGAATTACTTAGAGGTTGTGGGTATAGTTACCACACATCTCTTTTTCATGAATACATAGGATATCAGGCAAAACGCCAAAAGGAGGCAGTTTTTCTTCTATGCATAGAACGTTTACGACTACACTCGGAGGCCGCACGCTGACGATCGAAACGGGCAAACTCGCGAAACAGGCGAGCGGCTCCGTTCTGGTACGTTATGGCGAAACGGTGATCCTCTGTACTGTCACCGCTTCGAAAGAACCGAAAGACCTCGACTTTTTCCCGCTCACCGTCAACTACGAAGAGCGTCTGTATGCGGCCGGCAAGATCCCGGGCGGCTTCATCAAGCGTGAAGGACGCCCGTCTGAAAAAGCGATCCTGGCCAGCCGCCTGATCGACCGTCCGGTGCGCCCGCTGTTCCCGGAAGGCTTCCGCAACGACGTGCAGATCGTCGACATCGTCATGTCGGTCGATCAGGACTGCGCGCCGGAGATCGCCGCGATGATCGGCACCTCCGCTGCACTGATGCTGTCTGACGTGCCGTTTGAAGGCCCGATCGCCGGCGTCATCGTCGGCCGCGTCGACGGCCAACTGGTGATCAACCCGACGGTTGAGCAAACGGAAAAGTCCGACTTGCACCTCGTGGTCGCCGGCACCAAAGAAGCGATCAACATGGTCGAAGCGGGCGCGAAGTTCGTCTCCGAACAAGACATGATCGAAGCGATCATGTTTGGCCATGATGCGATCAAAGAGCTGATCGCGTTCCAAGAACAGATGATCGCTGAGATTCAGCCGGCGAAGATGGAAGTGATCCTGCACGAAGTGGACGCAGAGATCAACGAGCAAGTCCGCGCCATGGCGACAGACAAGCTGAAAGAAGCGATCCGCACTTTCGACAAGCACGAGCGCGAAGCGAACATCTCAGTCGTCAAAGACGATGTCCGCACGGCGATGCTCGAACTGCTCGGCGAAGACGCATACAAAGAAAAGCAGAAGGACATCGATGAAGTCCTCTACGACATCGTAAAAGAACAGGTGCGCTACTCGATCGTGCACGAAGGCATCCGACCGGACGGCCGCGCGGTTGACGAAGTGCGCCCGGTTGCGACCGAAGTGGCGATCCTGCCGCGCGTGCACGGCTCCGGCCTCTTCACCCGCGGACAGACTCAGGCGCTGTCGATCTGTACGCTCGGTGCCCTCGGCGACGCGCAGACGATCGACGGCCTCGGTCTCGAGGAAGAGAAGCGCTTTATGCACCACTACAACTTCCCGCCGTTCTCCGTCGGCGAAGCGCGCCCGCTGCGCGCACCGTCCCGTCGCGACATCGGTCACGGCGCACTCGGCGAACGCGCGATCGAGCCGATCATCCCGAACGAAGAAGAATTCCCGTACACGATCCGCCTCGTCTCCGAGGTGCTGGAATCGAACGGCTCCTCCTCGCAGGCTTCTATCTGCGGCTCTGTGCTGGCGCTGATGGATGCGGGCGTGCCGATCAAGGCGCCGGTGGCCGGCGTGGCGATGGGCCTGATCGCAGACGGTGACAAGATGGTCGTCCTCACCGACATCCAAGGCATGGAAGACCACCTCGGCGACATGGACTTCAAGGTTGCCGGGACCAGCGAAGGCATCACCGCGCTGCAGATGGACATCAAGATCAAAGGCATTAACCGCCAAGTGCTTGAACAGGCATTGGAACAGGCGCACCGCGGCCGCGCTCACATCATGGCGAAGATGATGGAAGCGATCTCCGAGCCGCGCCCGGAGCTTTCCCCGTACGCGCCGCGCATCATCACGATGCGCATCAACCCGGACAAGATCCGCGATGTGATCGGACCGGGCGGCCGCGTGATCAACAAGATCATCGACGAGACCGGCGTCAAGATCGACATCGAGCAGGATGGACGCGTCTTTATCGCCGCGACCGATGCGCAAGCCGGGTATCGGGCGAAAGAGATCATCGAAAACATCGTGGCGGAAGTGGAAGCAGGCGCAACGTACAACGGCACGGTCACCCGTGTCGAAAAATACGGCGCGTTTGTTGAACTGCTGCCGGGCAAGGAAGGTCTCGTGCACATCTCCCAACTCGGCGATGAGCGCGTGGCGAAGACGGAAGATGTGTGCAATGTCGGCGACAAGCTGATGGTCAAAGTCACCGAGATCGACTCCCAAGGCCGCGTCAACCTGTCGCACCGCGAAGCGTTGCGCGAACTGCGCGGCGAGCCGCCGACGCCGCTGGAGGAGATCCAGCGCCAAGTCAAGGCAGCACGTGAACGCTCCGGAGGTCCGAGCCGTGGCGGAGATCGCGGCGGCGACCGCAACCGCGACCGCGGCGAACGTCCGGCACGTCCGAGAAGCTAAGCCTTTTAGATTGACGAAGCAACTACGAGGAACAGAGCATCCGCTCTGTTCCTTTTTTTCATGAGGTCTAGTCCTTTTTGAAGTCGCATAGACTGCCATTGAGGTTAGGAGGACAACCAGATGAGAAAAATAACGTACAGGAACAGAAACAGATTGCATTCCGGCAAACTGGTCGCCGCCTGTGCCGTTTGCCTGTTGATGTTTTCCGGTATCACCGATACGCTGGCCATCAACACGTATGTCCGCGATCTGAAAGGACTGGCGATCCCGGTGCAGACCTACCGCGTCGAGCATCCGGTGGTGGCACTGACCTTTGATGTGTCGCAGGACAGCGACCCAGTCGCGCAGATTTTGGTCAAACTGCGGACCGAACGGGCACGCGCGACCTTTTTCCTGACCGGAGAATGGGTGGAGCGACACCCGCATCTGGCCCGCGCCATCGTCAAAGAAGGGCACGAGGTGGGGCGCAGTCTGTATAGCAGCCGCACCGCATCCGAACTTTCGCCAGAGCAACTGCGCCAAGAGCTGCAAAAGACGGACGACGCTTGGCGTGCGGCACACCTGCCGGAGGTAGACCTGTTTCGCGTGCCCGACGGTGAAACGAACGGACAAGTTGCCAAAGAGATCCGCAAACGTCATGAAAATCTGATCGCCTGGTCGGTCACCGCCGTCCCGGAATCACCGGGAGCTGCTGCCGGCGTCTGGAGCGGGCTGCCGTCTGCGTTGTCGGCCGGAGACATCGTGCGCCTGCGCGCCGACCGGCTCACTTTGGAGGGGATCAGCACAGTGCTGACAGGAATTCGCGGCGCCGGCTATGACGTGAAGACGATCTCTTCGATGCAGGAGGAGGTAGAGTGACTGTGAAACGACCGTATTTGATCGTGACGCTGACCAAACGCCGTCTGTTGCTTTGTGCGGCGGCGTTTTTGTTTTTGGCAGGCGGGCTGGTCTTGAGCGGCAGCCACGAGCAGCAGGTCGCCGTCGTCAATGTGATGACAGGGGTGAGCCACGATTCGCTCAAACAGCGGATCGAACTGCTCGCCAAAGAGTATGACAAACAACCGATCGACGCCAAGAACGATCCCGTTTGGCGGGCCATCCCCGGATTGAACGGGCTGAAAGTCGATGTCGATGCCACGTATGAAAAAACGAAAAAAGCGGGCGGCGACCGCATCCAGGTGGTGGCGGAGCAGATTCCGCCAAAAGTGCATCTGAAAGACCTCGGCGCTGTGCCGATCTACAAAGCAAATGCGCAAAAAAAGCAAATCGCGCTTATGATCAACGTTGCTTGGGGGACAGAATATATACCAGAGATGCTCGCCACCTTGGCTGAACACCAGGTGAAAGCGACTTTCTTCCTCGACGGCAGTTGGACGAAAAAGAATCCGGACGTCGCGAAGCAGATCGCGGCGGCCGGTCATGAGCTCGGCAACCACGCCTACTCGCACCCCGATATGTCACGGATGGGCGTCTCCGATCAGCTGCGCCAGATCACCCGCACCAACGAAGTGATCGAGGCGGCGACAGGCATCCGGCCGAAGCTGTTCGCACCGCCGTCCGGTGCGTACGCCGATTCCACCGTCTCGACCGCCTACAAGCAGGGCATGTACACGATCCTCTGGTCGCTCGACACGGTCGACTGGAAAAAGCCACCCGCTGCGACGATCGTCAACCGCGTGCTGTCCCGCGCGGAAAACGGTTCGATGGTGCTGATGCATCCGACCGAACCAACTCGCAACGCGCTGCGTACGATAGTACCAAGTCTCGTCAAAAAGGGCTATGGCCTGGTCACCGTTTCCGAACTGCTGGACGAAACGCGCCCTGTGCCATCCTCTTAAATTGGTTCGATGTGGCATCGAGCCCGGTTTTTTGCTATAGTAAACCTGATTCAGTCAGATAGAAATCGTCATAGAAGTAAGAGTCTCTCGTTGACAAGAGGAGGATGTTCTTGATTTATCGTGAAGTGCTCCAAAACGGGATACGAGTGGTCATCGAAGAAATACCATCGGTGCGCTCCGTATCGCTGGGGATCTGGGTCGGGGCTGGCTCCCGCGACGAAAGTCCGCAGAATAACGGCGTTACCCATTTTATTGAACACATGATGTTTAAAGGAACGGAGAAGCTGAACGCGCGCCAGATCGCCGAGCTGTTCGACGGCATCGGCGGGCAGGTCAACGCTTTTACGTCCAAGGAATACACATGCTATTACGCGAAAGTGCTGGACGAACATTTCGGGCTGGCGCTGGAGACGCTCGGCGATATGGTGCTTAACTCAAAGTTTGCGGAGGAGGAGCTGGCCAAAGAGCGTCGCGTGGTCCTTGAAGAGATCAAGATGTACGAAGATGCTCCGGATGATCTGGTGCATGACATGATCGCCGAAGTGGTGTTTCAAAAGCACCCGCTCGGCTACAACATCCTCGGCACGGAAGCCAACCTCAACGCGTTTGTGCCACAGGATCTGTTCTCTTATATGGAAGAGAAATACACGACCGACAACGTGGTCATCGCGATCGCCGGCAACGTCAAGCGCGACCACGCCGTGGCGCTGGCGAGCAAGCTGTTCGGCCACCTGCAGCCGTCGCGCATTTCGCGACAGGAAGAGCAGGCGGTGTTCCATGCCGGCAAAGCGATCCGCAACAAGAAGACCGAGCAGGCGCACATCGTGCTGGGCGCGCCTGGCATCGCGTATGATGATCCGATGATCTACCCGGTGATCCTGTTTAACAACGTGCTGGGCGGGTCGTCCTCGTCGCGCCTGTTCCAGGAGATCCGCGAAGAGCGCGGTCTGGCCTATTCGATCTACAGCTACCACACCGCGTACAAAGACATCGGCATGTTCGGGCTCTATGTCGGCACCGCTCCGGAGCGGGCGCAGCACGTGCTCGACCTCTGCGAACAGGTGCTCGGCGGCATCGCGCAACATGGCATCACCGCTGACGAGCTGAACAAAGCGAAAGAGCAGGTGAAAGGCTCGCTGATGCTCTCCTTGGAGAGCACGTCCTCGCGCATGTCGAGACTTGGCAAAAACGAGCTGCTCGGCCGCCACATCTCGCTTGACGAGATGGTCGACAAGATCAAAAACGTGACGCTGGAAGATGTCAAAACGGCGGCGGGCGCGATCCTTGGCGGCAAATTCGCGATGTCGGCCGTCGGACCGCTGGACGATCTGCGGGCACCGGGCGAAACGAAATAAGCGTTTTCATGAAAAGCACCTGATCGCTTCAGGTGCTTTTTCGATTTTTTTGCGCATAAGAGGTAACAAAGACAGGAGGGATCAGGACAGATGAGACTGAGTGAACTGGCAGGGAAAGAACTGATCGACGTGCGTTCCGGCACCCGGATTGGCATGCTCGGGGGCGCCGATTTGTTTATTGATGAAGTGAGCGGGCAGATCCATTCGATCGTCATCACCCAAGGCGGATTTTTCAACAAGCGGAAAGACCAGTCGGTCATCCCGTGGGCGGCGATCCACAAGGTCGGCCCTGACATGATCCTGCTCGATTCGACCCAGGAGGCGCGCGGCGCCTATGCGGTGTTTGGCACCACCGACTCGCCCAGCGCATAGGATATCTCACCTGCAGCGACCCGCGGCACTGGAGATTCCCCGTTATCTGTGCAGCAAGGTCTCAGGAAGAATTGGCTGTGTGCCTTGAATTTTCTTGTGTTTCGCGTAAAATGTTGTGAAAGGGGTAACCGGAGCATGCTGACAGGGATCAAAATGGCGTTCGTCGGCGGCGACGCTCGCATGATTGAAGTGATCAAGTATGCGATCGAACTCGATGCGAGCATCGTTTTGATCGGCTTCGACCAACTTGAGACCCCCCTCGCAGATACGGTAAAGGCAGAACTTGACCCAGATGCATTCAGAGACGTAGACGCAATCGTGCTTCCTGTGACCGGGATGGATGATGCTGGCCGCGTGGAATCTCGTTATTCCAAGGAAGAGCTGGTACTGGCGGATCATCACTTTTCCGCAGTCCGGCAGGGGGCGCTCATCTTTACCGGGATCGCAAGGAAGCGACTGACGGAGGTGTGTCAGACCAAAGGTCTGCGCCTGATCCAACTGATGGAGCTCGATGAGGTGGCGATCAAGAATTCTGTGCCTTCTGCCGAAGGGGCGATCGCGATGGCGATGGAGCATACGGATATCACGATCCATGGTTCGCGCTCCGTAGTGCTCGGGTTCGGGCGCTGCGGGATCACCCTGGCCCGGATGCTGAACGGCATCGGGGCGGATGTACGGGTCTGTGCGAGGAAAGAGCCGGACCTCGCCCGCATTGAAGAGATGGGGCTTGAGGCATACCCGATGAATGAAATCGGAAAGGCGGTAAGCGATGCGGAGCTGATCTTCAACACGATTCCGCATCTTGTGTTGTCAGCCGAAGTGCTGGCGCGGGTGCCGAAGTCCTGTGTGATTATCGACATCGCGTCCAAGCCGGGCGGCACCGACTTTCGCTATGCAGAAAAACGGGGAATCAAAGCAATTCTTGCTCCAGGCCTGCCGGGGATCGTTGCCCCGAAGACCGCAGGGCAGATTTTGGCAAGGACGCTCTGCCGGATCCTTTGGGAGTACGCATAACCTGGAGGTATCGGCGATGGAATTGAAAGGGAAAACGATTGGTTTTGGTCTTACCGGTTCACATTGCACGTACGCGGAAGTACAGCCGGCGATGGAAGCGCTGGTAAATGCCGGAGCCCGCGTGATTCCTGTCTTGTCCTATACGGTACAGTCGACTTCCACCCGTTTCGCCGAAGCGGATGAATGGGTGGCGACGATTGAGCAGATCACCGGCGAGCAAGCGATCAAGTCGATTCCGGAGGCCGAACCGCTCGGCCCCTCGAAACTGCTCGACTGCATGCTGATCGCACCCTGCACCGGCAACTCGCTGGCGAAGCTGGCCAACGCGATGAACGAATCGCCCGTGCTGATGGCAGCGAAATCAACGCTGCGCAACGACCGCCCGGTCGTCGTGTCGATCTCGACCAATGACGGCCTGGGGCTCAATGCGACCAACATCGGGCGGCTGCTGGCGACGAAGAACATTTTCTTTGTCCCGTTTGGGCAAGATGACCCGTGGAAGAAAATCAATTCGCTGGTCGCGCGAAACGAGCTGATTTTGGAAACGATCGAACAGGCGCTGGAGAAGAAGCAGCTCCAGCCGATGATCGTGGAGAAGTGGCGCGACCTGCAAAAATAAACAGCAAGCTTACTTGACGAGGAGTTGGACGATCGAAATGGTAAAAAAAGAACGCTACAATGTTGCAGTGGTTGGAGCCACAGGCGCAGTCGGTCAGAAAATGATTGAAACTCTGGAGAAACGGGATTTCCCCGTTGGCGAACTCCGCTTGCTCGCCTCTCCTCGTTCTGTTGGCCAGCAAGTGACGTTTAAAGGCCAGACCTATACGGTGGAAGAAGCCCGTCCGGAAGCGTTCGAAGGCATCGACTTCGCGCTGTTCTCGGCGGGCGGTTCCATCTCTGAGAAACTGGCTCCGGAAGCGGTGGAGCGCGGTGCGGTCGTCATCGACAACACCAGCGCGTTCCGCATGGTGCCGGAAGTGCCGCTCGTCGTGCCGGAAGTCAACCCGCACGCGATCTCGCAGCACCAGGGCATCATCGCCAATCCGAACTGCTCGACGATCCAGATGGTCGTCGCGCTCAAGCCGCTCTATGATGCTTATGGCATCGAGCGCATCATCGTCTCGACCTACCAGGCGGTGTCCGGCGCCGGGCAAAAAGGCGTCGACGACCTGCTCGACCAGACCCGCGCCGTGCTGAACGGCGAAGAGGTGGTCGGCACGCATCTGCCGGTCGGCTCACAGCCGAAGAAACACCAGATGGCGTTTAACGCGATCCCGCAGATCGACGTGTTTGAAGAAAACGGTTTTTCCAAAGAAGAGATGAAGATGGTCAACGAGACGCGCAAGATCTTCGGCGACCAAGAGATCCAAGTCACGCCGACCGCTGTGCGTATTCCGGTCATGTACGGCCATGCCGAAGCGGTTTACATTGAGACGGAGAAGTCGTTCGACCTCGAAGAGGTGCGCCAACTGCTCGAGCAGGCGCCGGGCGTGACGGTGATCGACAACCTGAAAGAACAGGAGTACCCGATGCCGGCGATGGCAGAGGGCACTCATGACGTGTATGTGGGGCGCATCCGCCGCGACCTGTTCCATCCGCGCGGCTTGAACTTGTGGGTAGTATCTGACAACGTGCTCAAAGGCGCTGCCTGGAACGCGGTGCAGATTGCGGAATATATGGTGAAATCCAAGTAGTAAGAAGGGGACTGCATGCGAATACTCGTTCAAAAGTTCGGTGGCACTTCGGTGGCCACGCGAGAGATCAGGGAACAAGCGATCGAACACATCCTGGAGGCCAAGTCGCTCGGGTACAGCGTCGTGGTCGTCGTCTCGGCGATGGGGCGCAAAGGAGATCCGTACGCGACCGACTCGCTGCTCTCTTTGATCGACGAGCAGGACAGAACCTCCCGCCGCGAAGTGGATCTCTTGATGTCTTGCGGCGAAGTGATCTCCGGCGTCGTGTTTGCCGCGCAGCTGCGCTCGCACGGCGTGGAGGCGACCGTCTTGAACGGCGGTCAGGCGGGGATCACGACCAACGATGATTTTTCCCAGGCGCAGATCATGACGATCAACCCGAAGCGGATCTTGCAGGAGCTCGAGCATGACCGCGTGGTGATCGTGACCGGTTTTCAAGGCTGGACGAAAGACTATGAAACGACGACCCTCGGCCGCGGCGGCAGTGACACGACGGCGACCGCGCTCGCCGTGGCGCTCGATGCGGAAGTGGTCGACATCTTCACCGACGTCGCAGGCATCATGACGGCCGACCCCCGCATCGTCGATGACGCGAGACGCCTGCGCTCCGTCACCTACAGCGAGATCTGCAACCTCGCCTATCAGGGCGCGAAGGTGATCCATCCCCGCGCCGTAGAGATCGCGATGCAAAAAAACATCCCGATCCGCGTGCGGGCGACTTCTTCGAAAGAGGAAGGAACGCTGGTCACCTCACAGACCGGGACGGACCGCATCGAAGGCGAACTGCGCGATCAGCTGGTGACCGGCATCACGCAGACGGCGAACGTCACTCAGCTGAAAGTGTTTGCCGAACCCGGCGATAACGGGATGCAGTTGAAAGTGTTTCGGGCGATGGCTGCGAACGGGATCTCGGTCGATTTCATCAACGTCAATGCGCGCGGCGTCGTCTATACCGTCTCAGACCATGATACGAACAAGGCGATCCATGTGCTGGAAGACCTCGGCTTCCGTCCGGAAGTGACGCGCGGCTGTGCAAAAGTGTCGGCGGTTGGCGCCGGTATCGCCGGCGTCCCGGGCGTGATGGCGCTGATCCTCGAAGCGATCACGTCGGAAGGCATCGAGATCCTGCAATCGGCCGACTCGCATACGACGATCTGGTGCCTCGTGCGCGGTGAAGATATGGCACAAGCTGTGCGCGCCCTGCACAACAAATTCGAACTGCACGCTCTGTAATCGGAGCAGAAGATTCAAACTTAATATCCAAGGATGGTGTGTAGACAGTGGCAGTGGATTTTGGAAGACTCTTGACCGCGATGGTCACTCCGTTTGATGACAATGAGGAGATCGACTACGGGCGTTTGGACCGTCTGATCGATCATCTGATCGCGACCGGTACGACAACGCTCGTCGTTTCCGGCACGACCGGCGAATCGCCGACTTTGACACACGATGAGAAGATCTCCCTGTTCAAATATGTGGTGGAAAAAGCGGCCGGCCGTGTCAAAGTGGTCGCCGGGACGTCGAGCAACAGCACGAAAGCATCGGTCAAACTGTCGCAGGAAGCGGAAGCGGCCGGCGTGGACGGCCTGCTGCTCGTGGTGCCGTACTACAACAAGCCGTCGCAAGAGGGCATGTACCAGCACTTCAAAGCGATCGCCGAGTCGGTGCAGATTCCCTGCATCCTGTACAACATTCCGGGCCGCACCGGCGTGAACATGACGTCGGAGACCACTCTGCGCCTCGCCGAGATCGACAACGTGGTGGCGACCAAAGAATCGAGCGGCGACTTCAACCAGATCTCGGAGATCACAGCAGCCGCGCCGGCCGGATTCAAGGTGTACAGCGGCGACGACTACCTGACCCTGCCGATGCTGTCTGTCGGGGCTTATGGCATCGTCTCGGTGGCTTCGCACGTCATCGGCAGCGAGATGACCGAGATGATCAATCAGTTTGTGGAAGGCAATGTGGCGGAAGCAGCGCAGATTCACGCCAAGCTGCTGCCGGTCTTCCAAGGCCTGTTCCTCGCCACCAACCCGACGCTCGTCAAAGCTGCGCTGAACCAGAGCGGCGTCGAAGTCGGTGGCGTGCGCCTGCCGCTTACGGCTGCGCCGTTCGAGCTGGTCGAAGAGATTGGCACCCGTTTGAAAAAAGTCAAAGGCTAAGACGCTTCGCCAAAAGAGGAGCGGCTCTCCCGTGCAGAGCCTGCTCCTCTTTTTGTTGTGTAAGCCTGGTTTTCGACGGAAATACTACGCTCAATGGCTCTCTCTTGTAACGAAGATATAGTTCATGTATAATATTTACCAAGTGACTGGTACGGGTTTTTGGTGACACGAACTAGGACAAGCGAATGAATCGGATACTTTTGGAGGTGTAGTTTTGAGCAAGAACAACAACAAATTGTCGATCATCCCGTTGGGCGGCGTTGGGGAAATCGGCAAGAATATGACGGCGTATGTGTATGGCAACGACATCATTGTGGTCGATGCCGGCTTGAAGTTCCCGGAGGAGGAAATGCTCGGGATTGACATCGTCATCCCGGATATCACCTACCTGATCGAGAACAAGAACAAGATCCGCGGTATGTTTATTACTCACGGACACGAAGACCACATCGGAGGTCTTCCGTACTTCCTGAAGCATATCAACGTGCCGGTCTACGGGACACGTTTGACGCTCGGGCTGATCGAAGGCAAACTGCGTGAACACAATCTTCTTGAGGTCACCAAGCTGATCACCGTCACCAACCAGAACAATATCAAAGCGGGTGCCTTCACGGTTACTCCGTTCTATAACAACCACTCCATTCCGGACACCGTCGGTTTTGCGATCGACACTCCGGAAGGCATCGTGATCCACACCGGCGACTTCAAATTTGACTTCACGCCGGTCGACAACCGCAAAGCGGACTTCCATATGCTGTCCGAGTGGGGCGCGAAGGGCGTACTTGCGCTGCTCTCCGACTCCACCAACGCAGAGCGTCCGGGCTACACGATGTCGGAGCGCGTGGTCGGCGTCACGATCGATGACACCTTCCGTCAGGCGGAGCGCCGCATCATCCTCGCGACATTCGCTTCCAACCTGCACCGGATTCAGCAGGTGTTTACCGCGGCGGAGCGGCACGGGCGCAAAGTTGCCGTCGTCGGACGCAGCATGGTCAACAACATCAACATCGCGATGGAACTCGGCTACCTGCAGGTGGCAAAAGGCACCTTGATCGATCCGGACGAAGTGAACAAACTGCCGGCCGACAAGATCGTCGTGCTCTCCACCGGCTCCCAAGGTGAAGCGATGTCTGCCTTGACCCGCATGGCGCGCGCGACACACCGCAAAGTGGAGATCCTGCCGGGCGACACCGTCATTATCGCGTCTTCGCCGATCCCGGGCAACGAGAAGTTCATCTCCCGCACGATCGACCAGCTGTTCCGCATCGGCGCGAACGTCATCTACCAGCAAGTGTCCGGCGTACACGTTTCCGGTCACGGCTCGCAGGAAGAACTGAAGTTGATGCTCAACCTGGTGCAGCCGAAATACTTCATCCCGGTACACGGTGAGTTCCGGATGCTGAAAAAACACGTTGAACTGGCCGTGGCAACAGGCGTTGAAGAAGATAACTGCTTCATCGTCGATGTCGGCGATCAGGTAGAATTCCAGAACGGCCGCGCCCGCCTCGGCTCGAAAGTGCCGTCCGGCACCGTGCTGATCGACGGTCTCGGCGTCGGCGACGTTGGCAACATCGTCCTGCGCGACCGCAAGCTGCTCTCGCAAGACGGCATCCTCGTCGTTGTGGTTACCTTGTCCAAGGCGGAAGGCACGATTCTTTCCGGTCCGGACATCATCTCCCGCGGCTTCGTCTACGTGCGCGAGTCGGAACAGTTGCTCGACGAAGCGAACCGCATCGTCACGGCGACACTGCAGCGCATGGTGGCAGAGAACGTCAACGAATGGTCGTCCCTGAAGACGGGCGTGCGCGATGCCCTGTCCCGCTTCCTGTACGAACAGACCCGCCGCCGTCCGATGATCCTGCCGATCATCATGGAAGTGTAATGCAACGATCAAGCCTTGGTTTCTTCCGAAACCAAGGCTTTTTGCATGTTTTGGCGGGCGTTGCTTCATACTACATCCGAGAACTTAGAGGAGAGTGGTACGATGCAAGAATGGAGAAACGGGCGGATGGACATGCCGCCAACGATAACGCCCCCACAACCGCCAGGCGCCCAGCCTTCGACTCCGCCCGGAATGCCGCTTGACATGCCGAGCCGCGGTCCTGTGGATACGATTCAGGCGCTGGGCACGACCAACGTGCCGTCCACCGAGCAGTCAAATATCTATTGCATCAGCGTGATCGGGCAGGTGGAAGGTCATGTTGTCCTGCCGCCGCAAAACAAGACCACCAAATACGAACACATCATTCCGCAACTGGTTGCGGTCGAGCAAAACAATTCGGTCGAAGGCGTGCTGATCATTTTGAATACGGTGGGCGGGGATGTGGAGGCAGGGTTGGCGTTGGCAGAGATGATCTCCTCCTTGTCCAAGCCGACCGTCACCTTGGTGCTGGGCGGCGGCCACTCGATCGGAGTGCCGATCGCCACCGCGTCCGACTACAGCTTTATCGCCGACACGGCCACGATGACGATTCACCCGATCCGCCTGACCGGTCTGGTCATCGGGGTGCCGCAATCGTTCGAATATCTGGAAAAGATGCAGGAGCGCGTGGTCAGCTTCGTCACCACCCACTCGAACATCACCGAAGACAAATTCCGCGAGCTGATGCTGAAGACGGGGGAACTGGCGCGTGACATCGGCACCACCGTCGTCGGCCGCGATGCGGTCAAATACGGATTGATCAATGAGCTCGGCGGTTTGGGCCAGGCGATTGGCAAACTGAACGAAATGATCGCGGAACGCCGCACCCGCGGAACCGAGGTGCTGCAATGATGCTCTGGTCGGTCGTGCCGGAAGAGCTCATCCTCGAAAATTATGACAAGCAGACGTACAATTGGGTGGAAGCGGAAGTAAGCGGCGTGAAAATGCTGGTCGAACCGGCCGAAGGACAGCCTGGCTACGGCCGCATCATCCGGCTGCTCTGTCCGAACCCGTCCAACTACTTAAACCCGAAATATCAGCCCGGCCAAACGATCTGCTTGACCGGCGGGAACTAAAAATACGCAGAAGTAGGGCCACTTCCAGACCGGGCGGGAGTGGCTTTTTTGCTGGGCACTGAAGGAAATGGTGCAAAAAAGGAGAAACTTTCATAGAGCAAGATTTGGCAAGAACGGAGCGAAAGCAAGCGATGGCGAGAGCAAAAGGGAAAGGCAAAGGCGCGAAAGGCGCCGGCAAAATGGAACAGACCAAGCAGTTTCTGAAGTTCGAACTTCTCGGCCTCTCCCTGATCGCCCTGGCGATGCTGGGGCTCGCCGCGCAAGGCTGGGTGGGCAAGACGATCGACTATTTGTTCATCCTGCTCGGCGGCAATTGGGATTGGCTGCTCGAATGGTATCTCATCTATGTGGCGGTCTATCTGATGATCAAGCGGCAGCGCTTGAAGCTGACCGCGCGGCAGTGGGGGCTGATCGTGTTTTTGATCGTGATGCTCACCTGGTCGCACATGAACCTGTATGACACCATCACCCGCGGGCACGCCAACGTGGCCCCCGACCTGTTTGATGTGACGATGGAACGCATCTCGGCGCAGTCTGAATACAACACGACAATACCGCTGCAAAACGGCCAGCCGGTCGCAAAACCGTCGGCTGGCGGCGGCTTGACCGGATTTTTGGTCTTTTCGCTGACCCACTACCTGTTCGATACGGCCGGCACCTTGTTTGTGCTGGTGATGGCCGGCATCATGGCGGTGATCTTAATCACGAAAAAGTCGCTCGTCACCACACTTGGCAACGGGCGCGATAAGATGGCGATACGAATGTCCGGCCTGTATGACGCCTTGCGCGAATGGCCGGGCCTGCTCCGGGAGAAGCGCGCGAAGTCGAAGCAGGAGAAGCAGCAGGCGCAGAGCCGGGCGGCCGATGAGGTATCCCCATTGTGGGACCTCGAGGACGACGAGTTCGCCGCGGTGTCCGAAGCGTCTGCGAAGCCGAAACAGGCGGCCAAGCACCCCGAGCCGCAATTTCTGCCGCAGGAACAGGAGCCAGGAGGCGACCTGCCCTTCACGGTGCGCTCCTTCGCCGATCAGCTGCATGCTGAGCAGCAGACGGACGGGGGGGCAGCAGCGGACGAACAGCTTGACGTGCCGCGCTTTGTGCAAGGCGCCGATTCGCCGCAGATCAAGATCCAGTTTCCGGTCAAGCCGGCCCAGACGCCGCTCGACGCGCCGCAAGCTCAGCAGGCCCTGCCGACGATGCCGCTCAAAGGCATTCCGAAGTTGGAAGAGCCGGTTGAACTGCAGCTCGATTTCCAACCGGTGCAGGAAGATTTTTATGAAGTTCCGCCGCTCTCCTTGCTCGACGTGCCGAAGTCGGGGCAAAAGGGCATGGGCATCGCCTCGGTCAAAGCGAACGCCAAGAAGTTGGAGCAGACGTTCGAAAGCTTTGGCGTCTCCGTCAAAGTCGTCAACGCGCAGATCGGACCGACCGTCACCCAATACGAAGTCCAGCCGGCCGTCGGGGTCAAAGTCTCGAAAATCGTCAACCTCTCCGACGACATCGCGCTGGCGCTGGCAGCGAAAGATATCCGCATCGAAGCACCGATCCCCGGCAAATCGGCGATCGGCATCGAGGTGCCCAACACGGAAGTGGCGGTCGTCACGCTGCGCGAGGTGCTGGAGGCGGGCGAATTTGCCGCCAATGAGTCCAACTTGGCGATCGCACTCGGCCGCGACATCTCCGGTCTGCCGATCGTCGGCACCCTCTCGAAGATGCCGCATCTCTTGGTAGCCGGCGCGACCGGCTCCGGGAAATCGGTCTGCGTCAACGGGATCATCACGTCGATCCTGTACAAGGCCAAGCCGTCCGAAGTCAAGTTCATCATGGTCGACCCGAAGATGGTCGAATTGAACGTCTACAACGGCATTCCGCACCTGATGGCGCCGGTTGTCACCGACCCGCGCCGCGCCGCGTACGCCTTGAAAAAAGTCGTGGCGGAGATGGAGCACCGCTATGAGCTGTTCTCCAAGACCGGCTGCCGCAACATCGACGGCTACAATGCGCTGATGAACGAAAAAGGAGCCCAGCCGCTCCCGTACATCGTCGTCATCGTCGACGAATTGGCCGACCTGATGATGGTGGCGCCGGGCGATGTGGAAGATGCGATCTGCCGACTGGCACAGATGGCGCGCGCCGCCGGCATCCACATGATCATCGCCACACAGCGCCCGTCGGTCGACGTGATCACCGGCGTGATCAAAGCGAACATCCCGTCGCGGATCGCGTTTGCCGTCTCTTCGCAAGTTGACTCGCGGACGATCCTCGACTCCGGGGGCGCGGAAAAGCTGCTCGGGCGCGGGGACATGCTCTACCTGCCCGTCGGCGCTTCCAAGCCGGTGCGCGTGCAAGGCGCGTTCCTCTCCGACGCGGAAGTGGAGCGGGTCGTCACCTACGCCAAGTCGCAGGGCGAAGCGAACTACACGGTCGACCTCACCTCGCCGCAAGCGGACGAAGCTGGCGGCGCGGGCGACGACGATCTCGACGATCTGTTCTACGACGCTGTCTCGCTGATCGTCGACGCGCAGCAGGCGTCGGTGTCGCTTCTGCAGCGCAAGTTAAAAGTCGGCTATGCGCGGGCCGCCCGCCTCGTCGAT
Organism: Tumebacillus sp. BK434; assembly: GCF_004340785.1. Classification (NCBI taxonomy): domain Bacteria; kingdom Bacillati; phylum Bacillota; class Bacilli; order Caryophanales; family Alicyclobacillaceae; genus Tumebacillus; species Tumebacillus sp. BK434. Next base: position 86,254 of record NZ_SLXS01000001.1, read on the forward strand.
CAGATGGAAGACCGCGGCTTTGTCGGACCGTTTGAAGGCAGCAAACCGCGGGAGGTGAAGATCACCCGCGATCAATGGATCATGATGCAGCAGACCGCCTCTGAGTAAATTCAGGGCGGTTTTTTATTGACAGAATGTGCCGAAAACGATAAACCTTGTATGTTCTGTTTATCTTTTTTGTAAATGAGGAAAAATATCTCTAGCACTCCACAGGCGAAGTATGTAGAATAAGAAATGGTGTCAGACATCTGACTGACTATCCAAGGAGGTACTCGTGAATCAATTACGACCGGACACACGTCCTTTGTACATGCTGGTCATCGATCGCATCAAAGCGATGGCGGCAGGCGGCGAATGGCCGCCCGGAACGCGGCTTCCCTCCGAGTTCGAACTCGCCAAGTTGTTTGGCGTGAGCAGAGCGACACTGCGGGAGGCGCTTCGCGTGCTGGAGGAAGAGGGCGCGGTCGTGCGCAGACACGGCATCGGAACGTTTATCGCAGAGCGTTCGCTTGTGCAGGCTGGCATCGAGCAGCTGTTTTCCGTCACCGAATGGATCGAGCGGGCGGGCCGGACTCCCGGCACGACCGGCTTTTCGATCGGGGAAGTGGAAGCGGAGCAGGAAGATCGGGAAGCGTTCGGCTTGACAGGGCCGGAGAGCCTCTATCTCATCCACCGCATCCGCACCGCGGACGATGATCCGGTGGTGTACTGCGAAGACCGCGTGCCCAAGTCGGTGCTGCCGGACGGCCTTGACGGGTTTGACGGTTCGATCTTCAACCACTTGGAAGCGGCAGGGCGTCCGATCACCTATGCACGGACTGTGATCAAGCCGATCGCCCGGCACCCGGAAGTGTTTCCGGCGCTCGATGTGAAAGAGGGGCAGGCCCTGCTTTTGCTGGAGCAGATGCACTTTGATGCAAGCGACAGCCCCGTTTTGCTGTCGGCCAACTATTTCCGCACCGACACGTTCCACTTTCATGTGCTAAGACGCAGACCGAAAGAATAACGATGCAAGTTCGTGGGGCAAATGGGAAAGGCTAGTATCAGTACATACCAGATGATCTGTTACACCATGTGAATCTATGAGAGTGAGGGACAACACAATGAAAGCAAAGAAGTTTTTGAGCTTGGCGCTCACCGGCGTGCTCGCAGCATCCCTGCTTGCAGGCTGCGGCACTGATAACAACGCGAATAAAGGCGGCAACAACGCAGGCGGCGACAACGCGAAAAAGCTGACGATCGGCATGGTTACCGACGTTGGCGGCGTGCACGACAACTCCTTCAACCAAGCAGCTTGGGAAGGCTTGACCCGCGCGAAAAACGAACTCGGCATCACCCCGAAAGTATCGGAGTCCAAGCGCGCAGAAGACTACACCCCGAACCTGAACGGTTACGTGAAAGACTCGAACGTCAGCATGACCTGGGGCATCGGCTTCCTGATGGAAAAAGACATCAAGACGGTTGCTACCGCGAACCCGGATGCAAAACTTGGGATCATCGACTCCGACCTCGGCGGCGACATTCCGAAAAACGTGACGGCTGTCACCTTCAAAGAGGAAGAAGGCTCCTTCCTGATGGGCGTTATGGCCGGCAAGATGACCAAGTCGAACAAAATCGGCTTCGTTGGCGGCGTGAAGTTCGCGCTGATCGAGAAGTTCGAGTACGGTTTCAAAGCAGGCGTGAAATCGGTCAACCCGAACGCGACGGTAACCGCAGTTTACGCTGACGCATTCGACAAGCCGGACAAAGGCAAGCTGCTGGCTGCTCAGCTGTACCAGCAAGGCGCTGACATCATCTTCCACGCTTCCGGTCTGACCGGCGACGGCGTCTTCGCAGAAGCGAAAGAGCGCGGCGCAGGCCACTGGGTCATCGGCGTTGACCGCGACCAGTCCGAACTCGCTCCGGCCAACACCCTGTCCTCGATGGTTAAGCGTGTCGACAACGCGATCTTCGCGATCACCAAAGATCTGAACGAAGGCAAATACGACGGCGGCCACATCGTCTACGGCCTGAAGGAAGACGGCGTAGGCTATGCACCGACCACCAAGAACAACGTTCCGGAAGACGTGATCAAGCTGATGGACGACTACAAAAAGCAGATCATCGACGGGAAGATCACCGCTCCGGCTACTGCGGACGCTTTCAAAAACTTCAAGTAAGACCAAGCACCGATTATAGTTTCGACTGACAAGGCTAGTGCTGACCCACTGGCCTTGTTTTTGGATTCAACCTCTAGTATGGGGAGGGAATGCTGTGCCGGCAGTCGTTGAAATGCTGGGGATCACAAAGCGGTTTGCAGGTTTTACCGCGAATGACAACATCAATCTGGTTGTAGAAAAAGGCGAGATCCATGCGCTGCTCGGGGAGAACGGCGCGGGGAAATCGACCTTGATGAATATCTTGTTCGGTCTGTATCAGCCTGATCTGGGCGAGATTCGCATCCGGGAGAAGCCGGTGAAGATCAACGACCCGAACATGGCGAACAATCTCGGCATCGGCATGGTGCATCAGCACTTCATGCTCGTGGACAAGTTTTCCGTCACCGAAAACATCATCCTTGGCGCCGAACCGAAAAAAGGTGTGAAGATCGACATCAAGCGTGCGGAGCGCGAGGTGCAGGAGCTGTCCGACCGCTACGGTCTGAAAGTCGACCCGAGCGCGAAAGTTGCGGAGATTTCGGTCGGGATGCAGCAACGGGTCGAGATTTTGAAAACGCTTTACCGGGGCGCGGAGATCATCATTTTTGACGAGCCGACGGCCGTGTTGACGCCGCAGGAAATCAAAGAGCTGATGGAGATCATGCAGAACCTCGTCGCGGAAGGCAAATCGATCATCTTCATCACGCACAAACTGAAAGAGATCATGGCCGTCGCCGACCGCTGCACGATCATCCGCCGCGGGAAGCACATCGACACCGTTTCGATCAGCGAAACGAATGTCGATGACCTCGCCGCCAAGATGGTCGGGCGTCACGTCTCGTTTGAAGTGCATAAAAAGCCGGCCGAGCCCAAAGGGCCGGTGCTGCAAATCCAAGACCTCGTCGTCGCCGGCAACCGCGGCGTCGATGCGCTGCGCGGCTTGAATCTCGAAGTGCGCGCCGGCGAGATCCTCGGCGTGGCCGGGATCGAAGGCAACGGGCAGTCGGAGCTGATCGAAGCGATTACGGGTCTGCGCAAAGTCAAATCGGGCTCGATCAAGCTGAACGGCAACGAACTGCAAAACCGCCGCCCGCGCGAGATCATCGAATCGGGCGTCGGGCACATCCCGGAAGACCGCCACAAGCGCGGGCTGGTCCTCGACTACTCGATCGGGGAGAACATGGTGCTGCAGACGTACTACAAGTCCCCGTTTGCCAAACGCGGGGTGATGCGCTATAACGCGATCTATGAGTATGCGCGCAAGCTGATCAAGCAGTTTGACGTGCGCACGCCGAGCGAATATACGGAAGCGCGCGCGCTGTCGGGCGGCAACCAGCAAAAAGGCATCATCGCCCGCGAAGTGGATCGCAACCCGGACCTCTTGATCGCCGCTCAACCGACACGGGGCCTCGACGTTGGTGCGATCGAGTTTATCCACCAAAAGCTGGTCGAGCAGCGCGATGCGGGGAAAGCAGTTCTGCTGCTGTCGCTCGAATTGGACGAAATCTTGAATGTGAGCGACCGCATCGCTGTCATCTATGAAGGCGAGATCGTCGGCATCGTCGATCCGCAAGCGACCGACCATGACGAACTGGGTCTGATGATGGCCGGCGGCGCAGAGAAAGGGGGAGCGCAGGCATGAACAGCAACTCGAAACTGAATGCGTTTCTCATCCCTGTGCTGGCTGTCATCCTTGGGATGATCATCGGGGCGATCGTGATGTTTGCGATGGGCTACAACCCGCTACAGGCGTACTCGCTGATGTTCCAAGGCATTTTTGCAAATCCGTATTACATGGGCGAGACTTTACGCTCGGTGACGCCGCTGATCTTTGCCGGTCTGGCTGTCGCGTTTGCTTTTCGCACCGGTCTGTTTAACATCGGCGTCGAAGGCCAGTTCATCATCGGCCAGTTGACCGCCGCATACGTCGGCATCATGTGGGATCTGCCGCCGGTGCTCCACGCGATCGTCGCGGTGGGGGTCGCTATGGTGGCGGCAGGCCTCTATGCAGGCATCGCCGGCTGGCTGAAAGCGCGTCTTGGCGTACATGAAGTCATCACGACGATCATGCTCAACTACATCGCGCTGTTCAGCGCCAACTACATCATCCGCACGTTCCTGAAAGGCGCGTCGGAAGGCACGAAAGACATTCTGCCGTCGGCAGCGCTGACCTCGCAGTTCCTCGCCAACCTGTTCGATGGGGCGCGCGTCAACTTCGGCCTGTTCCTGGCACTGGGCTTGACCTTGCTGATGTATTGGCTGCTTTGGAAGACGACGACCGGCTACGAACTGCGCGCTGTCGGGCTCAATCCGCACGCGTCCGAGTACGCCGGGATGAGCGTTTCGAAAAACGTCGTGCTGTCAATGGTGATCTCCGGCATGCTCGCCGGTGCGGGCGGCGCGGTGGAAACGCTTGGCGTCTACGGCTACATGGCGATCTCCGCCGGCTTTACCGGCATCGGCTTTGACGGCATCGCCGTCGCGCTGATCGGGGCGAACAACCCGTTTGGGGTCGTGCTTGGTGCTCTCTTGTTTGGCGGTTTCTCCTTTGGCGCGGACAACATGCAGCGCACCGAAGGGATCCCGACCGAATCGATTCAGATCGTCATCTCGATGATCATCTACTTCGTGGCGGCGTCCTCGATCATCTACCGTTTGCTCGGTGTGTTCCGTCGTCGTCGTGAGGAGGTGCAGAGCTGATGAATATTGCAGATATTTTGGTTACGATCATCAACGGTTCGATCATCTTTGCGACACCTTTGATTCTGGCAGCGCTTGGCGGCGTATTCTCAGAGCGCTCCGGCGTCGTCAACATCGCGCTGGAAGGCTTGATGGTCATCGGCGCGTTCACCGCAGCTGTGATCACGATCTTCGCCGGCGAACAGTGGGGCGTGCCGGGCTGGCTGGCTCCGTGGCTTGGGATGCTCGCTGCGATGGTGGCCGGCATCATCTTCTCGCTGCCGCATGCGGTGGCGTCGATCGATTTCAAAGCCGACCAGACGGTCAGCGGCGTGGCGCTCAATTTCTTGGCAGCAGGTTTTGCTCTGTTCTTGGTCAAGAAGATTTTTGAAGGGGCAGGTCAGACCACGACCGTGCAAAACGTGTTCACTAAGATTGCCATTCCGGGCCTGTATGAGATTCCGATTATCGGCCCAGGGGTCTTTAACGTGTACGGCATCTCCTATCTGGCATTGATCCTCGTTGGGGTCTCGTATTTTGTGCTGTACAAGACGTCGTTCGGCCTGCGCCTGCGCGCTGTCGGCGAACATCCGCGCGCAGCCGATACGCTGGGCGTCAACGTGCGCAAGATGCGCTATCTGGCGGTGATGATTTCAGGCGCGCTGGCCGGGCTTGGCGGCAGTGCGCTGTCGATCGCGATCTCGTCGAACTTCCAGCATGCGACCGTCTCCGGTCACGGCTTTATGGCGCTGGCGGCGATGATCTTCGGCAAATGGCATCCGGCCGGCGCGATGGGCGCAGCGCTGTTCTTCGGCTTTGCGACCGCGCTGTCCGTCTCCGGCCAGGTGCTGGGGCTGACCGCCTACGTGCCGAGCGAATTTTTGAATGCGCTGCCGTACCTGCTGACGATCCTCGCACTCGCCGGGGTGGTTGGACGGGCGGAAGCGCCGGCCGCATCGGGCAAGCCGTACGAAAAAGGCAGCCGATAAACGGTCAATACTTCAGAGGGACGGGTCGAACCCCGTTCCTCTTTTTCATTTTCTCTGGTATAATTTTCACACACAATTCATGCGGGGGAAACAGGTATGCCGACAAACGAGCGTAAAGTGCAAACATCTGAATGGCAGAGCGAACTGGTCCTGGCCCGTGACATCATCGGGGAGCGGGGGCAATTGGTGCTGCCGCGCAAGACGGTGCTGACTCAAGCACAGTTGACCCGGCTGAAACAGCTTGGCATCTTAGAAGTCTGGGTGCGGGAGATCGACCCGGTGGTGGCGCCGCTGTTTAACGATGTGATCGTGCAGGTCTATGAAGAAGCGGCCATCTGTGTGGAAGACCTGTTTGCTCAGGCGTCTGCCGCCCGCCAGCTCGACTTGGCGGACATGCCCGACGTGCTGCAACAGTTTTGGTGCGTCTGCAAAGAAGAAACTAATTTTTTGAACTTAATTCTGAATCTTCGCACGCTAGATGACTATACGTTTCAACATTCGCTGGGGGTCGGTCTGCTCTCAGCGCAGATCGGAGAGTGGATGGGCCTTACTGAGGAGCAGTGCGACGAGCTGCTGCTTGCCGGCACCTTGCACGACATCGGCAAGAGCCTGGTCGACCAGGACGTGCTGCTGAAGCCGGACCGACTGACACCGGAAGAGTATGAGCATATCAAAGCGCATACGACGCTCGGCTACATGGTGCTGCGCAATTCGGAAGTCAGGGAGGCGGTCGCGCTGACGGCGCTCAACCACCACGAGCGCTTGGACGGCAGCGGGTATCCGCGCGGGTTGCGGCGAGGCGAGATCGACCTGTACAGCCGCATCGTCGCCGTCTCAGATGTGTTTAATGCGATGACGTCGCGCCGCGTCTACCGCGATGCCGCTTCCTATTACCGCGTGCTCGATGAACTGCTCAGCGATTCGTATGGCGCGCTCGACCCGGAGGTCGTGCTGGTCTTCGCCCGGCACATGGCCGGTTTTTTCGTTGGCAACGTGGTGCGGCTGACTGACGGCAGCACAGGCAAAGTGGTGATGATCCCGAAGGACCGCCCGACGCGGCCGCTGTTGATGACAGAAGCAGGGGTGGTCGATTTGCAGAAGCACCCCGAGCTGTTCATCGAAAAAGTGCTGGAAGTATGATACAATGGTCGCAGTTTTGATGTGCGAAGGAGACTTGCCCGATGAGCGCAACCCAATCGTTTGAGCAACTGTTGAAAGAGAAGAAGCTGACTATACAGAAAATTGCTGATGAGACGGGCGTCTCGACGCTCGCTTTGGAATTTCTGATCTACAAACAACACCAGCCGAAGCCGCACATCGCCCAAAAGATCGCCAAAGTGCTGGAGATGAAAGTCGGAGAGATCTGGCCGGAACTGAAACCATAATGCAGAAGAAGATCTTTGTCTATGGCACGCTGCTCAGCGGCGAGCGCAATCATCATGTCGCCGCGCCATTTTTGCTGCAGATCGAGCCCGGCCGCGTGCGGGGCCGCTTGTATGATGCGGCAGAAGGGCGGTACCCGGCGCTGGTGCTCGCGGCTGACGGTGAGTGGATCGAAGGGGAATGGTTCCTCGTGACGCCAGAGGGCGTGGCGAAGATGGATGAGCTGGAAGCGTATTTTGGCCCGGGGCATCCTGACAATCTGTACGAGCGCGTGACGGTGCGCGATGCGGACAGCGGGCAGGCAGGCGACATCTATGTGTGGCACAATCCGCGCGGATGCCCGCCGATCCCCGGCGGTTCGTGGCGGGCGTATCGCAAATGACATAGGAACGAATAAGAGAAAGCGACCTCTCAGGCAGAGGTCGCTTTCTCTTGTTGTTGTCCCTATGTAGCAAAGGAAATGAAAATTAGCGGCGCATGCCCATCGTGCCCATGCCGGACATCGACTGTTCGGCAAAAGCGACCAGGCGCTTCGTCATTTCACCGCCAACCGAACCGTTCATGCGGGAGGGGGTGTCACCACTGAGGTTTACACCGAATTCATTCGCAATTTCGTACTTCATCCGATCCAGCGCGTTTTCTGCGCCGTTCACCAGCACTCGATTGGAATTGCGTGCCATTGCTATCACCTCCTTGTATTGAATACCTTTCCTTGGCATCTTCGTTCTTATACATGGGATGGTATCCTATTTTTCGGTCATCCTAAGCGGTAAAGACCGATCTGAAGGGGAGGTGTCCCTGTGCGCTCCGACAGCTTAAAAATGATCAATCTGTATGAGATCCCGGTCCGTGATGCCAAAAGCATCGTCGATGTGCTGCAAAACGATCTCAAGGAATACGAGCAGCTCGACGCTGATTTTGGTCCAGGCACGGAACAGGCCTTGAAACAATTTGTTGAGGAGATGTCCCGCCACCTCGAGTAGAAAGGAGTGCACATCCATGCCGCCGTCTCTCTGGTTTACCGCAAATTGGATCGGGGTGCTGACCATTCTTGCCACGGTCGGTGTTCTGGTCTGGCTGATGGCCTACCGCCGCAAAAGCAAGCGCAGATAACTCAAAAAGCCGCCTGCCCCACACAGCTGCATGGGCAAGCGGCTTTTCGCTATTTCCATTTTTCGATGCCGATGATATAAGCTTGCGTAAAACCGATTCCGAGGTTGCGCGTTTCTCGGAGCAGCGCCCGGATGACCGATTCGTGTCCGTTTTTCATCAGTGTCTCAATGATCGTCTTGGCAGTAAACGGCTCGCTCATCGCTTCCTGCACGTCCGGATCGTTTTCGAGATCGTCCAGCCATTCATCGCTGTAATGCGGGCCGAGTCGCTCTGCATACGCCTTTTTGTACAGGTCTTTCACCGAAAAGGGCAGATTGAGTGCCTTGAGATAGAAGTCCAACTGATACAAGGCCTGGTCCGTCGTATACTCCGTATGATGAAATTCTTGTGCCACCTTGACATCTCCCCTTTTCCTGTGACCTTCGAATCCTTTTTCTATATATATTCAAAATCAGAAAAAGTGATGATTTTTTGGTACAATATGATGGAGTTGAAATGAGGAGGAAGACATCGTGGATTTCTTTATGGCTGTAGCGTTTGTGCTCGTGGGGTTTCTCACGTTTGGATTAATGATGATCTTTGCGCGGAAGAAAAAGAAATAAGGATGGAACTTCGAGGGTCGAAGTTCCATCCTTATACGCGCAAGGACTCGCGCAAGGACTGACAGGTGCGCCGGAAGAAAAACAAGGCGACGAGCGGGGACAGGCCGACCAGCAGGAAGGTCAGTTTCAGCGACAAGCTTTGCGAAACTTGCCATTGCAACAGGATCAAGGCGAGGATCGACAAGCAGCGCCCTGTGTTGACCACCGCTTCCCGGATGACGATGTATTCGACTTTGCGGTGCACCGCTTCCGGAAGCTGCCCCATCACGTCGTAGGTGAGGCAGGAATAAGGGATGACCAAGAGCGGCGTGAACAAAGCATTGGCAATCCCAAAGACAAACAGGGAGACTTTGTTCACTTCAAATAACAACAGCAGGACGGAGAGTCCCAGCATCATCGCGGCGGTCGTGACAAACGTCATGCGCCGCGCGTTGGTCAGAAATTTCTTGACCACATAATAGGCGAGCAGCGACCCGGCCGATGTGAACAGCAGATAGCGCGAGGCGGTCAGCTCGTCCTGTGTGATGACAAAGACCAGCAAAAACGGCAAAAAGGCGAGCGTGCCTTCCCGAAATCCCATCGAGAAGGACATGGTGAGCATTTTTCTCCAGACATTCTTGTGTTCTTGCGGTGAAAATCCGGCGTACAAATCGTAAGAGGGCGGTCCTGCTCTGGGACTGAGCTTCCATGTGATCAGCACGGCGGTCAGGAACAAAGCGAACGAGACGGTAAAGATGATCGTATAGCCTTTCATCGGCAAGGTGGAAAGAATGCGACCGGCGAGCAGCGGCGCGGCCATCGTGGCCACAGCGAACAAAAAGCCGTTGGCGCCGTTGTATTCGTCCCGCGTCTCCGGTTCGGTCACTTCAAACACAAGCACGTTGTAGGACAGCCAAAAAAAGCCGGTGCCCAAGCCCTGCAGTACTCCGAGCAGCACGTACAGGCTCACCGCCCGCGAGCCGAAGCTGATGATCAGGATGTAGAACAGGGCGAGGATGGCGACGCCGATGCGCAGCGTGTACAAGCGATCGCTTTTTTTGGCAATCCAGCCGGCGATCGTGTACCCGATCGCAGAAAACAAAAAGATATAGAAGTTGTAGATGGCAATCTGCTCGACGCTCTGCAGGAACTTCCAGAGGTAGATGTTGAGGAAAGTGTTCGATAAGGCGCTCGCTCCCGCAAAAAGGGTGTTGATCGAAAGCAGCCATTTGGAGCTTGGTGGCAAAAGCTGCCGAGTGGCTTCTGTCGTGTTCATGGACCTCCTCCTTTTTGTGAGATAGACATCCTTCAGCTTTCCCGCCGCATCGCAGGGTTACTTCTGGAAAAATTCGCAAAGGACGAGGCTCTGCTCGAACCTGAACGGAACTCTGTGTTATACTAGCAGGGAGTACCGTTTTTTCGCATCTCAGGCAATCTACAGGCAGGAGCGTTCCTTTCCACATGAAACAGAGAATCGTACAACTCATTGCAGCAGGCTGTCTGACCGCTGTGTTTGTCAGCGGTTGTCATAAACCAACGTTTGACCACATGGAACCAAGCTCGATCAAATGGTCGATGAGCGTCGTCTCCGGCGCAGAGAGCGAAGCGGAGCAGCAGGCCGCCGATGTGCTCGCTCAGGAAGTGGCGGGCAAGCACGGACTGTCCGCCGAGGTGCTGTACACAGCGAAGGGGGGCAATGTCTCCCAGCTCGCCTCTTTAAAAGGGCTGGATCTCGTGCTGGCTGCTGCCGATACGCCGAAGATTCAGGAACTGGCCAAGGCGCATCCGGAACTGCGCTTTTCATTGCTCGGCGACACGTCCGACCCGACGCTTAGCAATGTCCGCCATCTCGTGCATCAGCGGGCAAGGATACTGTTCCTGGCCGGTTTCCTGGCGGCGGAAGCGAACCGCACGTCGAGCCAGCCGTTTACGGTGGTCGTAAAGGAACTGCGCACCCCGGACGATCCGGACTGGAAGATGATCATGGCAGGTCTCCATTATGCCGGACGCAAAGATGTGCCGGTGCAAGTGCCGGTCTCGCAGCTCGACGGAACGGCCGGAGCGGGAACGGATGCAAGTGCCGGGCAGACGGCGGCGAACCGGAACACGCCGAAGCTGCAAGGCTTGTTGGCCGTCCTGCTCGATCCCGTTTCCGAGGCGGCGTGGGAGCAGCTCCGAGCGGGCGGCCAATGGCTCGTTCGCACCGATGAACGGGCGGCTGCCGTGCCGCTGCAAGATCGCGTCATCGCCCAGCCGGCCTCGCTGTATGAAGCGGCGCTGGAGCAGGAGGCGGCGCTGCTGGTGTCCGGAAAGTGGACAGGTCAGCAGAAGGCTGTGGTGGAAGGCAAGCAGACCTACCGCATCGCCAACCCGTCCGCCTTCGCCGATGCACAGATCGGCGTGCGTCTCGAACTGATCGAACAACAAGTGAAATCCGGTGCGATCAAGCCGGACGAATATGTGGCAGGAGTCGTGCAATAAGCTGACCCTGATGGCAAAAGGGGATGAATGGTGTTGGAGGATTGGTATCTGGAATATCACATCCACAAGGACAGGCCGGGTCTGCTCGGTGACATCGCCTCTCTGCTCGGGATGCTGTCGATCAACATCCTGACCGTGAACGGCGTCGAAAACAAAAACCGCGGTTTTCTGCTGCAGACAGACGACCGTCAAAAGATCTCGGCTCTGCGCTCGATGCTGCGCAAAGTCGAAAATATCACCGTGACCGCCCTGCGCCAGCCGACGGTGATCGACCGTCTGGCCTTGCGCCATGGCATGTTCATCGAGCGAGAATCGAACGAAAATGTCAAAACGTATAAATTCACCCGTGCCCAACTTGGAATTCTTGTGGACTTTTTGGGGGAATTACTAAAAAAAGAAGGAAATCAGGTGATCGGCATCAGAGGGATGCCGCGCGTCGGCAAAACGGAGTCGATCGTCGCCGCCAGCGTCTATGCCAACAAGCGATGGTCGTTCGTGTCCTCCACGCTCTTGCGCCAGACGATCCGCTATCGGCTGGAAGAGGATGAGCTGGCGACAGACAACATGGTCTACCTGATCGACGGCATCGTGTCGACATTGCGCTCCAACGAGCAGCACCACTCGCTCGTCCGCGAAATCATGCGGCTGCCGGCGCCGAAGGTGATTGAACACCCTGATATCTTTGTTCGGGAGACAGAGTTTGGCTGGGAGCATTTCGACCGGATTATCGAGCTGCGCAACTCGCCGGAAGAAGAGATCTCCTACCAGATGATTCAGACCGGATTTTCATCCTTCGATATCAGTTAGCAAGGAAAGGGCAGCATAGTCTCGAAGGAGGTAACAACGTGCAGGAACTCGGAGCTGAGCTCAAACGAATCCGCGAGGAAAAAGGCTATCAGCTGAATGATGTCCAGCAGGCGACCAAGATCCGCACCCGCTATCTCGAAGCGATCGAAGCGGGCGATCTGTCGGCAATGCCGGGTGTAGTCTATGTTCGCGGCTTTATCAAAAGCTATTGTGATTTCCTGGAGGTGGACGGCCAGGAGATGCTCGACCGCTACGGACTGTCTGCAGAGAAAAGCGATGCGCAGGTCGAACCGGTGCGCGTCGCGCAAAAGAGCAGGAGCCTCGGCAAGCCCGCTTCGTTCAATCCGCGCCTGCTTCCGCAGGTGGCGATCGCCGTCGCGATCCTCGTGGCGCTGTCGGCTGCGTACGCCCTGTACGTGAACCGAGACGACCAGCAGCAGGTCAGCAACGAAAAGGCGGATGTCAAGACGGCTGAACAGCAAAAGCCGCCAGCGAATCCGCAGACGCCCGCTACGACGCCGACCACTCCGCCGAAAGAGGAGCCGCCAAAGCAGACGACGGTGGTACAGCAGGTGCAAAAAGCCGGGACGCAGACCACCTATCAGGTATCCGGCACCAACGAAATGACGGTGGTGCTCGCCGCATCGAACGACTGCTGGATGCAAGTCACAGCAGATGGCAAGGTGCTGGAGTCGGGCATCGTCAAAAAGGGTGAGACCCGCACCTGGAAGGCGAAACAAGCGATCTCGATGCAGACGGGGGCATCCAAGTACCTCACCGTCAAAGTCAACGAGCAGCCGGTGCAGATCGAACAGATCCTCGGCGGCTATACGTTCTTGTTCAACCTGAAGTCGTAACCAGACGAGTCCTTACAAAACCGGAAAGGCAGAAGAAAAGGGGATTCGGCCGCATCAGGATTCGTCCTCTCCGCCGTCATCGAGACGGGGAGGACGGCCTGTATTGCGCCCGGGCTTGAGGATGCCCATGCCGATCCCCAGCCGTTCTGTCTCCTCAGCGATCACGTCGAGCAGCTTGGTGAGCCCGTTGTCGTCGAGCGTCTTGAAGATCGTCAGCAGCGAATAAAATTCATCCCGCCCGGCCCGAACCTGCGGGTCATCGGCCAAAAACTCCAGCCACAGCGCACCCGGCATCTCCTCCCATGCCGCACCATAGGCTAACCGGTACAGATCGACCAGCGTAAACGGCACGCCGATCGCGTAAAAGTACACGCTGAGCTGATCGAGCGCACGGGCCAATTGCAAGTCTTCTTTTCCTTTCATCCTCATCACCTCCCACCCCAAAAATCCAGCAAAAACCGCTCTTGGCTTTCCGCATACAAGGTTGCCAGCAGAAAGCAGTGCCTGATTTCATATCCCCGCTCCACGTAGGTGATCTGAAAATCCAGACTGCTTTTTTCCTGTTGGATCACGCGCACGCCATGTCGTTTCAAGAGCCGCTTCGCGTCGCCAATCCGCTTGAGCAGGCCGGCATGGTACGCTTCCAGCCGTTCGACATAAGCCTTGCCCAGATGAAGCGCCAAGGCGCGGATTCTGCCGAGGTCTGCTTCGACATGCTGGCGGAGCAGATGGAGGATGAGGATTTCCTTTACCGTGGAGAGCGGATCAAATCCGTCGGTCATCGCATCGGCCTCCTCAAAATCAGAACAAACGTTCCGGGAATATATGTTCGTATTCTAACACCGTGTTCGCCATTTTAAAAGCGCGAAGTCGAATTTTTGTTATGGGATTTTTTGGCGCTTAATGTGCGGCGCTTTGTGTTATAATTGGGGAGATAGATTGTTGGGACAGGAGGTACCTACAGATGGCGAAAGACGCGTCTTTTGACGTTGTGTCTAAAGTGGACATGCAAGAGCTGGACAACGCAGTCAACCAAGCGAGCAAGGAGATGACCTCCCGCTTTGACTTTAAAGGCAGCAAGAGCTCGATCGAGTTGAAAGAGGAAGAGATCGTGCTCGCATCTGATGATGAAGGCAAGCTGAGAAGCGTTGTTGACATCCTCGAAAGCAAGATCATCAAGCGCGGCATCTCGCTGAAGTCGCTCAACTACGGCAAGGTGGAGCCGGCTGCTGCCGGCACCGTGCGCCAGTCTGTCAAGATCAAGCAAGGCATCGATCAGGACAACGCGAAGAAGATCGTCAAGCTGATCAAGGACTCGAAGATCAAAGTTCAGGCGTCCGTTCAAGGCGATGCGGTTCGCGTCTCCGGCAAGAGCCGCGATGATCTGCAAGCGGTGATCCAACTGCTGAAAGAGGCGGATGTTCCGGTCGACCTGCAGTTTAACAACTACCGCTAACATCCGGCTTCAAACCGATGAGGAAGACTCTGCCCGCTGCGGAGTCTTCTTCCTTTACTTTTGACACCATTTCCGCATTCGTTTATACTTGAGTGCAGAATGCCAAGCTTCGCTTAGGCTCTGGAGGATAGGCTAGTGACACAGAAAACCATACAAAAAGTACACTTCGTGACGCTCGGTTGTGAAAAAAATCTCGTAGATTCGGAAGTCATGATGGGGATTGTCAAAGGCAAAGAGTATGAAATTGTCGACTCCCCGGATGATGCAGATGTCGTTGTCGTCAACACTTGCGGCTTTATCGACAATGCCAAGGCTGAATCGGTCGAGACGATTCTGACCATGGCGCAATTGAAAGAAACACACCATGTAAAATCTGTTCTGGTCGCCGGCTGCATGGCTCAGCGCTATCAGGATGAATTGATGACCGAAATTCCGGAGATTGACGGGATCGTCGGCACCCAGGATCTGATCCGGATCGACGAGCTGATCGAAGAGGCGCAGACCGGCAACCGCCCGCGCTACTTCTCGGCGGAGAACCCGATCTACCTCTATGACGAATCCACCCCGCGCGTGCATACGACAGGAGGCTCTTCTGCGTATATCAAGATCGCGGAAGGCTGCAACCACTCCTGCACGTTCTGCATCATTCCGAAGATGCGCGGCAAATTCCGCTCGCGTCCGATCGAGTCGATCGTCAGTGAAGCGGAGATGCTCGTCGCGCAAGGCGTGAAAGAGATCGTGCTGATCGCACAGGATTCGACCGACTACGGCATCGACATCTATAAAAAGCGCCGTCTGAACGACCTGCTCGAAGCGTTGAACGGCGTGGAAGGCCTCGAATGGATCCGCTTGCACTATGCGTATCCGGGCTTCTTCACCGATGAAGTGATCGATGCGATGGCGCGCCTCGACAAAGTGGCGAAATACATCGACATGCCGCTTCAGCATTCGGAGAACCACATTCTGAAAGCGATGCAGCGTCCGGGCCACCAGGCCGGCGTCAAGAAACTGGTGCAAAAGATCCGCGACCGCGTGCCGAACGTGGCGCTGCGCACTTCGTTTATCGTCGGCTTCCCGGGCGAGACGGACGAAGATTTTGAGAACCTCTGCAACTTCGTGCGCGAAGTCGCATTTGACCATATCGGCGTCTTTACCTACTCGCCGGAAGAGGGTACGCCGTCTGCCGAATTCGGTGCGCAGGTGCCGGATGATCTCAAAGAGCGCCGCTCGAACATCCTGATGGAAGTGGCCCGCGAAGTGGCTGCCGAGCGCCAGGCCCGCCATGTCGGCACCGTGCTCGACGTGTTGGTTGAGAAGTATGATGAAGAAGACGAAACGATTCGTGTGGGACGAACGCAGTACGATGCGAAAGACATCGACGGTATGGTCTTCGTTGCCAACAGCGATGCCAACGTCGGCGACATGATCAAAGTCCGCATCACCCATGCGTACGATTTCGACCTCTCGGGGGAGGCGGTCTAAATGAAATTCAATCTGGCTAACCGCATAACATTAGTCAGGATTTCATTGGTACCGATCGTCATGTTTTTCCTCTTGGTGCGACTTGATTTGGGGAAATTTACGTTGTTCGGTCATACAGCCTCATGGTCTGACATGATCGCCGCGCTGATCTTTATCATCGCGGCGGTCACGGACGGCCTTGACGGCTACATCGCGCGCAGCCGCAAAATGATTACAGATTTCGGCAAGTTTCTCGATCCGCTCGCCGACAAGCTGCTGGTCTCCGCCGTGCTGATCTCGCTCGTCGAACTGGATCGTCTCGACGCGTGGGTGGCGATTATCATCATCTCCCGCGAATTCGCTGTGACCGGCCTGCGCCTCGTCGCGGCGGCGAACGGCACGGTGATCGCCGCTTCCAAGCTGGCGAAATGGAAGACGACTTTTCAGATCGTCGCCATCGTCGCGTTGATCCTCAACAATTTCCCGTTCTCCACGCTCGACATCCGCTTCGATCTGTGGATGGTCTGGGCGATGGTCGTCATCACCGTCTGGTCGGGTGTTGACTATTTTGTGAAAAACAAACAAGCGATACAAGAATGATGCGTGTACGGTAGCCGAGTGGAATTATCCCTTGGCTACTTTGTTTCTTTCCTAATCATCGAATCGGAAGGGCTGAGACTTGATGAGAGCTGAGATTCTTGCGGTCGGCACCGAGCTTTTGATGGGTCAGATCGCCAACACCAACGCGCAATACCTGTCGCAGCGCCTGGCGGAGATCGGCGTCGGCGTCTACCACCACACCGTGGTCGGTGACAACTTCGACCGCGCCGTGCAAGCGCTGCAAACGGCAAAGGAACGCGGGGCGAACGTGGTGATTTTAACGGGCGGCCTCGGGCCGACGGAAGACGATCTGACACGGGAAGTCGTCGCTTCATTTGTCGGCAGAAGTCTGAAATTGTCAAACGAAATAGTAGAATATATTCGCAGCTTTTATACATATCGTGGACTTGAGATGCCCGAAAACAACAAACAGCAGGCGATGGTGATCGAGGGCGCGGAAGTGCTGCACAATCCGCGGGGCACGGCGCCCGGCATGTACCTTAAGCAGGACGGTGTGCACTTCTTCCTGCTGCCGGGCCCGCCGACCGAGATGCGCCCGATGTACGAAGAGCAGGTGCAGGCGATTCTCAAGCGTCTGCAAGGGGCGGCGTCGCTCGTCTTCGCCTCCCGCTTCCTGCGCATCTTCGGCCTTGGCGAATCGGCGATGGAAGAGCAGATCCGCGACATCATCCAGAACCAGTCCAATCCGACGGTGGCGCCGTATGCTTCGGAAGGGGAAGTGAAGATCCGCCTGACTGCCAGCGCCGCCGCGGAAGCGGAGGCGCTGGCCCTGATCCTGCCGGTGGAAACGGCGATCCGCGAGCGCATCGGCCGCTTTATCTACGGGATCGATGACGAGTCGCTGGAAGTGAAGGCGGGGCAGCTCTTGCAAGCGGCCGGGCAGACCTTTGGCACGGCGGAAAGCTGCACGGGTGGTCTGATCGGCAAGATGATGACCGATCTGCCGGGCAGTTCGGCGTATTATTACGGCGGTGTGGTCTCGTACCACAACGACGTGAAACAGCATGTGCTCGGCGTGGAAGAAGCGGTGCTGAAGCAGCATGGCGCCGTCTCGGCCGAATGCGCGGTGGAGATGGCAGACGGCGCGAGACGCCTGCTCGGCACCGACTGGGCCCTATCGGTGACAGGCATCGCCGGCCCCGGCGGCGGATCGGAGGAGAAACCGGTCGGGCTGGTCTACATCGCCGTCGCCGGTCCGGACGGCACAACCGTCAAGCAACACCAATGGAAACACGGGGATCGCACGCAGATCCGTTTGCGGGCTGCCAAAACGGCGCTCTACAGCTTGATCCAACGTCTCCAGAACGAAAGGTGATCATACGCATATGACGACATTTTTGGAACTGAACCTTGGCAAGAAGATTCAACAGGCGATCAGCGACATGGGCTTCGAGGAGCCGTCACCGATCCAGGCGCAGTGCATTCCGGTCGTGTTGACCGGCAGCGACGTGATCGGTCAGGCGCAGACCGGCACGGGCAAGACGGCGGCGTTTGGCATCCCCCTGCTGGAGATGGCAGGTCCGAGCAAGCACGTGCAGGCGCTGATCCTGACCCCGACCCGGGAACTGGCGATCCAAGTGGCGGGCGAGCTGCGCAAGATCGCCAAATACAAGCGCACCCGCACGTTGCCGATCTACGGCGGACAGTCGATCGGCTCGCAGATCCGCGCGCTGCAGCAAGGCGTGCAGATCGTCATCGGCACGCCGGGCCGGATTCTCGACCACCTGCGCCGCGGCACGCTCAAGCTCGACAAGTTGAAGACGCTGGTGCTCGACGAAGCGGATGAAATGCTCGACATGGGCTTTATCGAGGATATCGAAGCGATCTTGAAAGAGACGCCCTCCGAACGTCAGACGCTGCTCTTCTCGGCGACGATGCCGCCGGAGGTGAAGAGCCTCTCCAAGCGCTACATGACCGATCCGCAGAACGTGACGATCAACCGCGGCGATGTGACCGTGCCGCTGATCGAGCAGGTCTACTACAAAGTGCTGGAGCGCACGAAGCTGGAAAGCCTCTCGCGGATCATCGACTCCGAAGAGGTGGAGCTCGGCATCATCTTCTGCCGCACCAAGCGCGGCGTCGATGAGTTGACCGACGCGTTGATGAGCCGGGGCTACCTGGCCGACGGGCTGCACGGCGACCTGTCGCAGGCGCAGCGCGACCGCGTGATGCGCAAGTTCCGCCACACCGAGATCGAGCTGCTGGTGGCGACAGACGTGGCAGCGCGGGGGATCGACGTGGAGAACGTGACGCACGTCATCAACTTCGACATCCCGCAGGACCCGGAGTCGTACGTGCACCGCATCGGCCGCACCGGGCGCGCCGGCAAGCGCGGCCTCGCGTTGACGCTGGTCACGCCGCCCGAGTTCAAACTGCTCAAGCAGATCGAGAAGGAGACCAAGGCGAAGCTGGTCGCCAAAGAGGTTCCGACGCTCGCCGACGTGGCGGAGCGGCAGACGGAGATCTGGCGCGATCGTCTCGTGCGCACGATGCAGGACGGCAAGCTGGCGACCTACCGCGCGATCCTCTCCGGTCTGGTCGACGAGTTCGATCCGCTCGATCTGGCGGCGGCCGCCTTGAAGCTGGCCAGCGGCGAGGACTTCGAAGCGCAGGAGGCAGATTACAACTTTGGCGAGACGGGCGGAGCGCCGGGGATGGTGCGCTTCTTCCTGAACATCGGCCGCAGCGCGAAGATCGGCCCGAGCGACCTCGTCAAACACATCTCCGAAGAGGCGGGCATCCCCGGCGGTGCGATCGGCAAGATCGACATCTTCGAGAAGTTCACTTTCGTCGAAGTGCAGGAGGAGTCGGCGCCGTTCGTGTTCGAGGCGCTGCGCAAGTCCCGCATCAACGGCTCCCGCATCAATCTCGAACCGGCGCGTCCGCGCGAACGCCAGCGCCGCTAGCCCTCGAACAGTCCCTGCTCATGCAGGGGCTGTTTTTTGAAAAAAGAGGAGAACAAACGTTTGCTTTTTCTCTCCAGATGAAGTACAATAAAAGCAGGGATTGAGGAAACGAACGCGAATCTAATGAAGATTCGTGAGAGGAATAGAATAAGGGGAGTGTAACCATTGTCTAACGATCGTAAAGCGGCTTTGGATATGGCGTTGCGCCAGATTGAGAAACAGTTCGGGAAAGGCTCTGTCATGCGTCTTGGGGAAGCGGCTTCCAACTTCAACGTGGAAACTGTTTCGACCGGTTCGCTGGCTGTAGATATTGCACTCGGCGTCGGCGGGTTCCCGCGCGGCCGGATCATCGAAGTATACGGACCGGAATCCTCCGGTAAAACGACCGTCACCCTGCACGCGATCGCCGAGGTGCAGCGCACCGGCGGTCAGGCGGCGTTCATCGACGCCGAGCACGCGCTCGACCCGGTGTATGCGCAGAAGCTGGGCGTCAACATCGACGAGCTCCTGATCGCTCAGCCTGACACCGGCGAACAGGCGCTGGAGATCGCGGAGGCGCTCGTCCGCTCCGGCGCGGTTGACATGATCGTCGTCGACTCCGTTGCGGCGCTCGTGCCGAAAGCGGAGATCGAAGGCGACATGGGCGACTCCCACGTCGGTCTGCAAGCCCGCCTGATGTCGCAGGCGCTGCGCAAGCTGGCCGGCGCGATCAACAAGTCGAAGACGATTGCGATCTTCATCAACCAGATCCGTGAGAAAGTCGGCGTGATGTTCGGCAACCCGGAGACCACCACCGGCGGCCGTGCGCTGAAGTTTTACTCCACCGTCCGTCTAGAAGTCCGCCGTGCCGAAGTGCTCAAGCAAGGCAACGACATGGTCGGCAGCCGCACCCGCATCAAGGTCGTCAAGAACAAGGTGGCGCCGCCGTTCAAGCAGGCGGAAGTCGACCTGATGTTTGGCGAAGGCATCTCCCGCGAAGGCACGCTCGTCGACATGGGCACCGAGCTCGACATCATCAACAAGTCGGGCGCCTGGTACTCCTACGAAGGCGAACGCCTCGGCCAGGGCCGTGAGAACGCGAAGCAGTTCCTGAAAGACCATCCGGAGCTGGCGGCGAAGGTCGACGGGCTGATCCGCGAACACTTCCAGGTCGGCAAAGCGGCCGCGCCGGAGTTCAAAGCGACTGCCGAAGAGCAGGCCGATCAAGAAGCGGACGAACTGCTCGGTCTCGACCTGTAAGGCGTATCCTATGCAAGAGAAGAAAAAGCAGCAAGAGCAACCGGAATTTCGGGGCGGTCAATTGACCGCCCTTTCTGTGCAGAAAGCAAGTCCCGACCGGCTGAACGTGTTTGTGGACGATGAGTTCCTGATGGGGGTCTACCGCGAAGTGGCGCTCAAGCACCGCTTGAAAAAGGGGCTGCAAGTCACGGTAGAGCTGCTCGAGGCGGTGTGGCGGGACGAGGTCGTGTACAAGGCGAAGGAAGCGGCCGTGCATTACCTGTCCTTTCGTCACCGCTCAAAAAAGGAGATGGCCGACTATCTGTCCGGCAAAGACCTGTTCGACGAAGCGGTCGTCAACATGACGCTCGAATGGCTCGTCGAAAGCGGCTACCTCAACGACAACGACTTCGCCCGGCAGTGGGTGGAGAACCGCATGCGGAGCCGTCCGCGCGGCAAAGCGATGCTGAAGTGGGAGTTGAAGCAAAAGGGGATCGAGTCGGATCACATCGCTGAAGCGCTGGACGAAGTGTTCGATGACGAACTGGAAGTGGAAGGCGCGATTCGTCTGCTGGAGAAAAAAGTTGGCCGCAAAACGCTGCAATTCACATTCGAAGAACAGCGGAAACTGGCGCAACATCTGGCGAGACGGGGCTTTTCCTCGTCTGTGATCAAGGACGCCCTGCGCCGTTTCATATCTCTCGCCAATCTTGACAATGATTGACACAGACGATAGAATTAATATTGCGTATAAACAGCTTGATCATTCTCTCGTGGAAGTAGCTTCGCATACCGGGATTGCGTCAGACATGCTTGGAATTATTTGAACTGAGCAAGGAGGCGCCACCATGGATTCCTTACTCCCGATCTTGTTATCGGTGATCTTCTTGGCAGTCGGTCTTGTTGGAGGCTATCTGGTTCGCCGCAACATCGCAGAGGGCAAATTGGCCGCTGCTGAGCTGCGCGCAGAGCAGATCTTGGACACTGCAGCAAAAGAAGCCGAGGCGAAGAAGAAGGAAGCAATTTTAGAGGCGAAAGAAGAAGTACACAAGCTACGTTCCGAAGCTGAAAAAGACACTCGCGAGCGCCGCAATGAGATCCAGCGGCTCGAACGTCGCCTGTTGCAAAAAGAGGAGACGCTCGACCGCAAGACCGAATCCATTGAGAAGCGCGGGGAAGTCTTATCGAATAAAGAACGTATGATTGAGGAGACCAAGGAGCGCGCAGATGCGATGCTCCGCGAGCAGGTCGCCGAGCTGGAGCGGATTTCCGGACTGACTCGCGATGATGCCCGTCAATTGATCCTCACCAATGTGGAAAATGAATGCCGTCACGAAGCGGCAATCATGATGAAAGAGATCGAGCAGCAAGCGAAAGAAGAAGCTGAAAAGAAGGCGAAGGAAATCATCGCAACCTCCATTCAGCGTTGCGCTGCCGACCATGTCGCCGAAACGACCGTCTCCGTCGTCGCTTTGCCGAACGACGAGATGAAAGGTCGCATCATCGGCCGCGAAGGCCGAAACATTCGTGCGCTGGAGACGCTCACCGGGATCGATCTGATCATCGACGATACGCCGGAAGCGGTCATCCTCTCCGGTTTCGACCCGGTACGCCGGGAGATCGCACGCGTTGCTTTAGAGAAGTTGGTTGCTGACGGGCGGATCCACCCGGCCCGCATCGAGGAAATGGTGGAAAAGGCTCGCCGCGAAATCGACGAGCGCATCCGCGAAGAGGGCGAACAAGCCACCTTCGAAACAGGGGTGCATGGAATTCACCCCGACCTGATCAAAGTTCTTGGACGTCTCAAGTATCGTACAAGCTACGGTCAAAACGTTCTCAAACACTCGATCGAAGTGGCCCATCTCGCCGGTCTCATGGCTGCCGAGCTGGGGCTCGATGTACAACTTGCGAAACGTGCTGGCTTGATCCACGACATTGGCAAAGCGATCACTCATGAGGTGGAAGGCTCCCATGTCGAGATCGGTGTGGAACTTGCGAAGAAGTACAAGGAACACCCGATTGTGGTCAACGCGATTGGAGCGCATCACGGTGATATCGAATTCACATCGCCGATCTCCATGCTGGTAGCAGCGGCTGACGCATTGTCGGCTGCACGTCCGGGGGCACGCCGTGAAACGCTTGACATTTACATCAAGCGTCTTGAAAAATTGGAAGAAATCGCCGAGTCCTTTGACGGCGTAGAAAAGTCATATGCCATTCAGGCTGGACGTGAAGTACGAATTATTGTCAAACCTGAGCAAATTGACGACGCAGAATCGGTACGCGTTGCACGTGAGATTTCCAAACGAATCGAGAATGAACTCGATTACCCTGGACAAATCAAAGTTACGGTCATCCGGGAGACCCGAGCCGTCGAATACGCAAAATAAAGTAGCCCTTATGGCTACTTTATTTTTTTCTGCTCAATTTTTACCTGAAGGAATTTGCCGAAGGGTAAGCGAATAGGTGGAAGGTGACATCTTGACTTGAAGGGTTGGATTGCGATTGGCAAAACTTCGATTGAAGGAAACGCCGGGCACGAATCTGCTCGTTTCGATGCTGATTCGTTATCCCGAGCTCTCCTCACTCCGTTTGAACGCGCGAGCAGGCATGCTCACGTTTACCATATTGGTCAAAGGCGAAGTGGCGGACGACAAGGGCCGTGAATTCGCAGCGACTTGCACCGATTATTTCCTGGCTTGCCGCGAGCTGGAGCCGGGGTTTGCTCCGCTCGGCAAGATCGGCCATGCGCTGATGGAGGGCGTGACGATCTTAACGTACGAACAGCAGGTGGACGCCTTGCACCTGAGCGAACTGTCTTTATTCACGCAACTCGTGCGCGAGTTTTATGCCGGGATGGTCGGCAGCGATCTGCTTCCGCTGCAGGAGGCGGAACTTGATGCGCAAGAAGAGATCATTGCGGGTATCTTAGGAGAAAAGGAGACCTTGCGCCACGAGGATTCGATCGTTGCTTACCGTGATGGCGGGAAGGTGTTCGTCTACAACAAGTAACAAATGCAGAAACAAGAAGAATGGAACATAGACCGGAGGAAATGCTGTGCGCATTTTGTTTTTAGGAGACATCGTTGGACACCCGGGCAAGCAGATGGTGGAGCAGTGGATGCCGAAGCTGATGAAACGCTTCCAACCTGACATCACCATCGCCAATGCCGAAAATATCGCACCGAATGGACGGGGCATCACCGAACGGCTGGCCGAAGCGCTGTTCGATGTGGAAGTCGACATTTTGACGCTGGGCAACCACGCGTTTGATCAAAAGGAATCCTTGCAGTTGATCGGCACGGACCGCCGCATCGTCCGCCCGGCGAACTATCCGGACGGCGCGCCCGGCCAAGGCTACACGCTGTGCAAGGCGGGCAACTCACAGGTGGCGATCATCTCGCTGCTCGGACGCTCGTTCATGGGCGATTATGACGACCCGTTTCGCAAGGCAGACCAGATCCTCGCCGAGATCGGCGACAAGACGAAACATATCTTCCTCGACCTCCATGCCGAAGCGACGGCGGAAAAAGCCGCGCTGGCGACCTATCTGTCCGGTCGCGTCTCGGCGGTCGTCGGCACCCATACGCACGTGCAGACGGCCGATGAGCGGATTCTGGCCGGCGGTACGGCCTTCTTGACCGATGTCGGGATGTGCGGACCGTACGAGTCGATCATCGGGTTCCACAAAGACGGCGTCATCCAAAAGTTTTTGATGCAAATGCCGTCCCGTTTTGAAGTTCCACAAGGAGATGCACAGCTGCACGGCGTATTTATAGAAACAAACGAGCTTGGACGCGCTGTCTCCATCGAGCGCATTTCGATCACCCCGGATCGTCCGTGGGGCGATTCAAACTTCAGTTTAAAATAAAATTAAATACCCACTTCTTTCTCCTTTAAGGATCGCTGGTGGAATTTTGAGAAAATTTCACGCATTTCAGAAGGAATTAATTTGGTCTGCGCGAATATAGATAACAGTGTCCTAACCTAACGATCCAATCTAAAGGAGGTACTTGAAGTGGATGTATTAAAAGTTTCAGCAAAATCCAACCCTAATTCTGTAGCTGGAGCATTGGCAGGTGTCCTTCGCGAACGGGGCAATGCTGAGATCCAAGCGATCGGGGCGGGCGCACTCAATCAGGCCGTGAAGGCGGTGGCGATTGCACGGGGCTTTGTCGCACCTAGCGGCGTTGACCTGATCTGCATCCCTGCTTTTACTGATATCATTATTGATGGCGAAGAACGCACCGCGATCAAACTGATTGTTGAACCCAGGTAAGAGAGAACTTATTGCTCTTATACATTTTACGACCTCCTGTTTATCACCCGATAAGCAGGTTTTTTCATATTTATAAGCGAATCAGTAACGACTACATACGTTGAGGGGAGTTCTGCAGATGAGTACGAAACCATTGATTATTGACGGACATGCCGATATTCTCTACCGCATGGAAACGGAAGGGCTGCGTTTTCAAGACACGACCGGCCAACTGCATCTGAGCAAAGACCGCATCGCCAAGGCGGGCATCGACCTGCAGTTTTTCGTCCTGTTCGTGGAGCCGAAACATGATCCGGCCGCGCAGTTGAAGATCCATTTGAGTATGATTGAACAGTTTTATGACGAAGTGGTCGCTGGAGCCAACTTCCGCCCGGTCTTGAAAAAAGGCGATTTGGAGCGCAACCTGGCGGACGGCGCAACCTCCGGCCTGTTGTCGATCGAAGGCGGCGACTGTATCCAGTCCGACCTGCGCATCCTGCGGGCGATGTACCGCTTGGGCGTGCGTGCCATGGGGCTGACCTGGAACCATGGCAACTGCATCGCCGACGGCTGCGGGGAGCGGGTCGACCGCGGTTTGACGGCGTTTGGCCGCGAGGTGGTGGGCGAGATGAACCGGCTTGGCATGATCGTCGATGTCGCTCACCTCGGGGAGAAAGGGTTCTGGGACGTGATGGAGATCGCCCAAGCGCCGGTGATCGCGTCGCACGCCAATGCCCGGGCGATCTATGACCATCGCCGCAACCTGTACGATGACCAGCTGAAGGCGCTGTTTGCCACCGGCGGGCTGGTTGGCGTGACCTTTGTGCCGATGTTTGTCGGCGAGGGCACGGTGTCGATCGACGATCTGCTGCGCCATGTTGACCACATTTTAAAGCTCGGCGGCGAAGACCACCTCGGCATCGGCTCGGACTTTGACGGCATTGAGCGCACGCTGACCGACCTGCGCCATGGAGGAGACCTGCCCAACCTGCAGGAGCGCCTGCTGCGGGAATATGGCGAGACGGTGATGCGAAAGATAATGGGTGGAAACTTTAAGCGCGTGATCGACAGCGTGTTGAAGGGGTAGAGGATGATGCAACTGGCAGATTTGCATGCGCATACGACCGCCAGCGACGGCACGTTCACACCGCGTCAACTGGTCGAACTGGCCAAGCAAAACGGCTTGGCTGCCGTCGCAGTCACCGACCATGATACGACAGACGGACTGGCCGCAGCATGGGCAGCCGGACGCGAACTCGGCGTCGACGTGGTGCCGGGCATCGAGCTGAGCACGACGTTCGAAGGTCGGGAAGTTCATGTGCTGGGCTATTATTACGACCCGGAGCATGAGGAGCTGCGCGACTTGACTGCGCGGATGCGCGAAGACCGCCTGAACCGCCTCGACAAGATGATCGGCCGCCTGCAGGACGCGGGTGTCTCGATCAACAAGCAGGAGGTGCTGGAAGAAGCGCAAGGCGCGGTCGGACGTCCGCATATCGCGCGCGTCTTGATCAAGAAAGGATATGTCCGGGACATTCCGGAAGCGTTTGAACAATACCTCGGCTCCGGCAAGATCGGCTATGTCGAGCGGTTGAAAGTATCGCCTGCCGAAGCGGTGCCATTGATCTTGCGCGCCGGCGGCGTGCCGGTGATCGCCCATCCGGGGCTAGTCGGCAAAGATTATCTGTTCGACACGCTGGTGCCGCTCGGGCTGGTCGGCTTGGAAGCGCATCATCCCGATCATCCGGCGGAGCAGCGAAAGCATTACGAACAGCTCGCCCGCCACCACGGGCTGCTGGCGACGGGCGGTTCCGATTTTCACGGCAGCGGCGCGGAGCATCGCGGGGCGCTGGGATCAGTGCATGTGCCGTACACGGTCGTCGAAACACTGCGCGAGAAAGCTGCGTACAAAGGCTGGACATAACTCTCAAGGCCGCCTGTTATTACAGGCGGCCTTTTTGCGTGGCGGGGTGGCCTGGCGGGCACGATAAGTTTGAAATTGTCGCTCGAACAGGACTTCGCTATAATGAGGGGGTATCTGGATGAATATACCGGTCGGTGTTTCGGCAAGGCATGTGCATGTCAGCCAGCAGGATCTCGAAGCGTTGTTTGGGCCGGGTGCTGCCTTGCACCCGAAAAAAGAGCTGTCGCAGCCAGGGCAGTTTGCCTCCGAAGAGACGGTGGATCTGCAAGGCCCGCGCGGCACGATCGAAAAGGTGCGCATCTTAGGTCCGGTGCGCCCGCAGACGCAAGTGGAAATATCCAAAACGGATGCGGTCAAGCTTGGCGTGGAAGCGCCCGTCCGCGAGTCCGGTGATATACAAGGCAGTGCAGGGCTCTTGCTGATCGGTCCGCAAGGCCATCTGGAACTGCAGACCGGCGTGATCGTCGCCGCGCGCCATGTGCATTTTTCGGTAGAGGATGCACGGAAGTTCGGGGTGCACAACGGTGATGAGCTCGACTTGCAGGTGCAAGGGGAGCGCGGTCTGATCTTCAACCATGTGGCGGCACGGGTGAGCAAAGCGTACCAGCTCGATTTCCATCTCGACACCGATGAAGCGAATGCAGCCGGCCTGCATACTGGTGACGAGGTGGAGCTTGTCGAGGTGCATGATCTGCACGCCGACGTAGATTTCCGCGGAAATGAAGAAAAACGTGACATTTCGACGCCTGTCGCCGCTGAGCGCCAGCGCGTCATGAAGTGATGGAGAGGAACAAGTATGGCGTTTAAAGAGATTGGAATCGAGCGGCTGTATGAAGTGCCGGGGCGCGTGCTGATCGATGTGCGCTCCCCGGGCGAATTTTTGGAAGGGACGATCCCGGGCAGTGTCAATGTGCCGCTGTTTACCGATGAAGAGCGGGCGCTGATCGGCACCGTCTACAAGCGGGAAAGTCCGGCGGCGGCGCGACGACTGGCGATGTTGACCGTCTCGTCGAAGATCCCGCAGATCGTCGAACAGATGGAAAGGCTGATGCAGCAAGGTGAGCTGGTGATTTATTGCTGGCGCGGCGGGATGCGCAGCTATGCGGCCTGCACGTTCATGGATCTGCTCAAATATCCGATCGTGCGCTTGAAGGGCGGTTACCGCGCTTACCGCCAGCTGGTGATGACCGAGCTTGGCGCCTACGCGGGCCTGCAAAGTCAGGTGATCGTCCTGCACGGTCTGACCGGGGTCGGGAAGACCCGCGCGCTGCTGATGCTCAAAGAGCACGGGCACCAGGTGCTCGACCTCGAAGGCATGGCCAACCACCGCGGATCGGTGTTCGGCTCGATCGGGCTTGGCGAGTCACACAACCAAAAGACGTTCGATTCGCACCTGTGGGAAGCGTTGCGCGAGCTCGACCCGACCCGGCCGGTGTTTATGGAAGCGGAGAGCCGCCGCATCGGCCGCTCGGTGATGCCGGAGTGGCTGGAGCGGGACAAAAAGTCGGGCTGCCACGTACTGCTCGAAGCGTCGATGGAACAGCGGGTGCAGCGGTTGCTGGAAGACTATCTGCCGCATGAAGACGAGCTGATCAAGAGTCAGCTTGGCGAAGCGCTGGCAGCGATCCAACGCCGCATCTCCCGCGAGGAGTATGACTGGCTGGAAACGCAGCTGAGCAACCACGCCTACGACCGTTTCTGCGGCCGGCTGCTGGAGCTGTACTACGACCCGAAGTACAAGCACAAACTCGCCAGCTATCAGGCGGAGATGCTCCGGATCGACGGTGATGATCTGGAAGACGCAGTGTACAAGCTGGAAGCGCTGGCAACCGAGCTTGGAGAATCTCGTGCTGAAGCGGTCATCGCGGGAAGAAATGGAATATAAAACAGCTCGTTTTACGTCACGAGGATCGTCAGGGCGTAACGAGATGGAAGAAAAGACAGTACGGAGTACGCCATGCTACCTGTTGCGCATGGCGGGAACTTGAAGGAGTGTATACGATGACGATGAAACTGCGCGTATTGGGCGAGACGGGCCCGTATCCGGCTCCGGGCGGGGCGACGACCGGATTTTTGCTGTCGACGGAGCATGGCAATGTGTTGATCGACGCCGGGAGCGGCGTGATGTCTGAACTGACCAAGCATGTGGCGATCAAAGACCTGCATGCGATCATCATCACGCACCACCATGCCGATCACACCAGCGATCTGAATGTCCTGCAGTACGGGGTGATGATCCATCGCCTGCAAGGACTGCGCCAAGATCCGATCACCGTCTACGCCAACGGCGAGCCGGCGGAAGAGTTTGCAAAAGTCGGCTTGGACGGCCATGTGCAGGCTGTGCCGCTGTCGAAGGACAGCAAGATCGAGCTGTGCGGCATGACCTTTACGTTTGCCGACACGGTGCACGCCATTCCGTGCCTCGCGGTGTCGGCCGAGTACCAAGGCAAGCGCTTCGTCTTCTCCGGCGACTCCGGTCCTTCGGAGAGCCTGGAGCGCTTGGCGGCTGAAGCGGACTTTTTCCTCTGCGAAGCTTCGTGGCTGGAGAAAGACAAAGGCCCGGCCCACATCGGCCACCTGACCTCGAAAGAAGTTGGCGAGATCGGCAAGCGCGTCGGCGTGAAACAACTCTGCCTGACCCACTTCTACCCGGAGTATGACCGCGCGCTGCTGAAAGCGGAGGCAGAAGCGGAATTTGGCCGCGAAGTGCTGATCGCAACGCAAGGCGCCGTTTTTGAAATTTAGTTGCAGCAACTAAAAGACCCGCGTGTCCGAATGAGGAACGCGGGTCTTTTGTCAAAACTGCGGGAGACGCTTAGTGATCGCCGCCTACCTTCGACTGCATCGAGCGTTTGCTCGACTTGTGCGTCAGCTGGTGCTGGCCGTACTGGCCTTGCTGCGACTTGCGTTCCCGCCCGCGCGGATGCCCTTGCGGTTTGTACAGCTCGGTGGCGAACTCTTCACGGGCAAAGTCGACTTTGTTGCGGAAGATATTCTTATGGTTCGGCATCTAAACCCCACCTTTCGTCTGTACTTCGTATGTAGTATGGCTAAATAAAATATTTTTAGTTACGGTGAAACAATCCTCTGTTCCCAAGCGTCTATATATAAGGATGTCGCTTTTTGTCGGAATAGGAGGAGAGCGCACAATGTATTATTGTTTGGCTTGTCAGGACAGCCATCATCCCGAAGCGAAGGCGGGCAAGCTGTTCCGCACCGGGTTTCGGACATTCCCGAACGGGGAGAAACTGCCGCTTGGCGTCTGTGGGAAACGGACGGAGCAGGAGTCGGCATCGAATAAAAAAGTATCGTAAGGTAAAAGATTCCACTTGAGACGATGTTCTCAGCTGGGATCTTTTTTTGATTCGGACAGACCTTTTGTGATCCCTGCAGATTTGATAAGATGAGAGAGGTATTTTCAATGGAGAAATCTCGAACACGTCATGCAGGTATGGTCGCAATGATTTTGTGTTTGCTCATGACCGCGCTCAGCGGGTGCAGCCGCAGCGACGGCAGCACCGCGGAGGCGGCAGAAGCGCTGCAGGTCGTCGTGAAGACGGTGCCTGCGGTGCCGCGCGCCGGGCAGAAGGCCGATATTGTGGTCAGCATCATGGAAGCAGGCCGCCCGGTACAGCAGGCCGGGGTCTCCCTGTACTTGGAGATGCGGGAGATGGATCACGGCGAGCATGTGGTCGCGCTGCGGGAGACGAAGCCGGGCGAATATCGCGGCAAAGGGTCGTTTCCGATGGGTGGAGACTGGGTCGCGCACGTCCGGGTGGAGCGCGCGCGCGGCACAGAATCGGCCAACGCCGAACTGGTCGTGAGCGAATAGACGTTTGGCAGATGCGGGGGAGGAGAATCACATGGCGGTACGTTTTGCGTATAAAGGGGTCGAGTATCCAACGGCGCTCAAGCTGTCCAAAGAGCTGCCGATGCTGGCATCGGTACTCGTGCAGTGGTCGGAGGATGCCGACTGGTTTGCGGCGAATGTGGCGAGCTTGTGCTATGACACCGATCTGTACAAGCCGGGTTCGAAAGTGGCGGCGCGAGTCGTCGAACACTGCCGCGATTCCGGGCATAACACGGTGCTGGAGCACAACGTGTTTTCGTTTGTAAAAAAGGTGCCGATCTTTGTGGCGCGCCAAGACCTGCGCGCCCGTCACGCTTCGTTTGACGAGCGCAGCCTGCGCTACTGCCGGGCGGACGACGGCAGCCTGGTCTACTACACGCCCAAAGAGCTGACCCAGCCAGGGCGGGAGGAAGAGCTGAAGCAATGGCAGTATGTTCATGAAAAGGCGATCGAGCTGTACAGCAAGCTGACCGATGAGCAGATCCTCGAAGGGGAAAAAGCACGCGCGGTACTGCCGGTCGGGATTGCGACGACGTACACCGACACCCGCAACGCATGGGCGTGGCGTCACCACTCGATGAAGCGACTCTGCCTGCGCGCACAGGAGGAGATCCGTCTGGTCAGACGCCAAGAGGTCAACCAACTGATCAAAGTGGCGCCTTTGCTGTTCGGCGACCTGAACATGCCGTGCTACATGCAAAACCAAGGCTGCCCGGAGACGAAGACGTGCGGCGTGATCGAACTGAACGAAACGAGCGGATTGGCGACGGCGTACGAGCGCATGCTGGCCCGCAAACAAGAAAAACATCCCGTCGGTTAACGGGATGTTTTTTTCATGCGCTCCGCCAAAAAGAGCAGGAGCATGATCAGGAGCGGGTACAGCACCGCCCAGCCGACAAACGGGAAGATCAGCGCGGTGAGCACAAAGCTCAGCCAGGACAGCCCGACGCCCCACCTGTTACCTTTCAAGAGCCGGATCGCCGCCGCACAGCCGCCGAGGTAGGTCAGGATGAACGTGGCGTTGGGAAACTGGATCAAGGTGCTGAGCGACATGGCGCCACTGGCGTACAAGGTGAGCACGACCGCGAAGCAGAGGGCGAGAAAGCCCAGTCCGCCCAGCGGCGTACCGTGTTTTTCTGAGCGGATGGCGAGCGGCCGCGGCGCTTCACCTTTGCTCGCCAAAGCGTAGGCGAGGCGGGAAGTCGCTCCGACGTAGGCGATGATCGTCGCCGTGCAGATAAACACGCCGGTGAACCCGGCGACGTAGACGCCGCTTTTGCCGAGGATGCCTTCGATGACGAGGGCGAGCGACGCTTCGGAGAGCCCGGCCGAGCCGTACGTGTGCGTGCCGACAGCGGCGAGAGCGGTGCAAAAGTACAGCACGCCGACGATGACGGCGGCGATCGTCACGCCTTTGACCGCTTCCCGCTCCGGGTCGACAAACTCTTCCGACAGGTGCGAAACGGCCTCCCAGCCGATGAAGCACCAGAACAGGATCGCGGCGGCCTGCCCGACGCTGATCCAGCCGTTGGGCAGGAACGGTGTGAAATGGCGTGCTTCGATGTTCGGTGCCGCACCGGCGATGGCGAGCACCAGAACGGCAATGATCGCTGCGACGACCGCCACTTGCACCCCGCCGGCGATTTTCATGCCGAGCAGGTTGGTGAGGAGCCCGGCGAGCAGCATCAGCACGGCAATCCCGATCCGCGCTGTTTCGCCCCAGCCCATCGCGACGGTGAGGTAGCCCGCTCCGGTCAAGGCGGCGACAGGAGCGCCGATCGGCACCGACATCAGGAAGAACCAGCCGATCACCGTGCCGGCCCGCTCGCCAAACGCCCGTGACACAAAATGCGAAACGCCGCCCGCGCTGGGAAATTTGGCGGCGAGCAGTCCCATCGTAAGCGCCATCGGCAGGACGAGCAGGGTCATCAGCCCCCAGGCGAGCAAGGACGCCGGCCCGGCGATTTCGGCGGCGAGGCCCGGCACGAGCAGGACGCCTGAGCCCAGCACCGCACCGATGTACAACGCGACCGCTTGCGGCAAGCCGATGGTCGCTTTTAACGTTTTGGTTTTTTCCATCCCCACAACTCCATTTCCAGTTGATCTCTCTGCCAAGAAGCGTACCAGAGAGGAATGGAATCAGTAAAATGAATCATATTGATGAAAAGAATCGGATTTGACGATGGAAGGCTGGGAGCAGGTGGTGTACAATCAAGGCAAAAGGGGGAGCGGCCATGGAGATCCGACAGCTGAACACGTTTAAAGTCGTTGCCGAAGTGCGGGGCTTCACCAAAGCGGCCGAGCAGCTCGGCTATGCGCAGTCGAGCGTGACGGCGCAGATTCAGGCTTTGGAGGAGGAACTGGGCACGCCGCTTTTCGACCGCTTGGGCAAGAAGATCCTGCTGACCGAGGCCGGTGCGCGCCTGCTGCCGTTCGCGGCGGAGATGGTGCGGATGCATGATGCGGCCAAAGAAGCGCTGCAAAGCGATGCCACGCCGTCCGGGACGCTGACGATCGGCGCGCCGGAGTCGCTGGCGGCGTACCGTCTGCCGGAGATCGTGCGCGAGTACCGCAGGCTCTATCCGCAGGTGAAGTTCGTGCTCCGGCCGGGCATGTGCTTCGAGCTGCGCCAAGGCGTGCGCGCCGGGCAGCTCGATTTTGCTTTCTTGCTGGAGCCGCAAGGAGAAGCGACCGATCTGCACCTGGAGACCTTGGTTGAGGAGCGGATGGCGATGATCGCGCCGCCCGACCACCCGTTTGCCGCCAAAGAGCGGGTGCAGCCGGAAGACCTGGCGCAGGAGTCGTTCTTGCACACCGAGCCAGGCTGCAGCTACCGCGGGCAGTTCGAGCAGTACCTGCAGCGCCACGGCGTGACGCCGGCGAACTCGCTGGAATTCTGGAACATCGAAGCGATCAAAAACTGTGTGATGGCCGGGCTCGGCCTGTCTTTTTTACCGCTGATCGCCGTGGAGTCGGAGCTTCGCGAAGGGAAGCTGGCCGTGCTGCCGTGGCAGGAACCGGCGATCCGTGTCGCGACACAGCTGATCCATCACAAAAGCAAATGGCTGTCTCCCGCACACCGCGAATTTATGCGGCTCGTCCGCGAGCACGCGCAGAAATGGAAGGAGTGAGTAAGCTGTTGATGCCCATGCTGGAAACTTACAACCGGCTGCTTCAGGCAGCATCGTTTGCCGAGGCGGTTCACGGCGTCTATCTCTACGGCTCGATCGCGCTGGGGGCGTATGAGGCGGCGACGAGCGATATCGACTTCATCACCGTGCTCAAGCGCGAATTCACATCTCCCGAACGCGAGGAGCTGGAACGGCTCCATCACCGCTTGCAAACTGCGCATCCCCTCGCGTCGCGCATGGATGGAATGTACATCGCGCTGCCTTATCTCGGCCGACTCAATCCGGACATCCCGGCCTACTGCTTCACGCACGCAGGCGAGTTCCACCGCGCCGGGCACTGGGACATCAACCACGTGACGTGGTGGCTCCTGCAGCATCGCGGGATCACCATCGCCGGCCCGGACGCGTCCACGCTGCCCTTGGCGGTGCGCGGTGACGACCTGCACGCTGCGATGATGTACAACCTGCACAGCTACTGGCCGCGCCGCCTGCAACTGCTCGAAGGGATGGAAGCGGCCGACCCGGCCGACATCGCCGACGCCGTGCTCACGCTTTGCCGCATCGCCTACACGCTGGCGCACCGCGACATCCTCTCCAAACCGCAGGCTCTGCAGCATGCCCTCGACACCGCCGACGAAAAATGGCATGGGCTGCTGCGCGACACGATGCGCATCCAGAGCGGTGGGGAAGTGGCCGAATTTTCATCGGCAGACGGTTACGCGCAGACGGCTGCCGCTTTCATCCGCGCGGTGATCGACGCGCATCCGCCGACACAGGGAGGTGGCTTGGCATGACGATCAAAGTCCAAGTCTCCTGCATCGCCATCCGCGACAATCGGGTCGCCATGATCAAAAAGATCAACAATCCGCACCAGGCGACCTATCAAAAACTGATCCCGCCCGGCGGCCATGTCGAGCTGCGCGAAACGCTCGAGGAAGCCTGCATCCGCGAAATGCAGGAAGAGACCGGCCTCACGGTGGCCAACCTGCAGCTGCGCGGCGTCGTCACTTACATCGGCCATGGCCCCGGTTACCACTCGGTGTGTTTTTACTTCCTCACTCATGAGGTCAGCGGCGAACTCTCTGCCACAGAGCCGGACATTCTGCTCCCGTTCTGGGTCGCTCTCGACTCGTACCGCTCCAACCCGGACATCCCCGACTACCACCGCGCCTTTCTGCAGCACTTCCTCGAAACGGACGATTTGCTGAACGCCCGCGTCGAATGGCTGCTCCCCGACAACCGCCTTCACTGGTCGATTCAAGAAAAAATACCCCGCGTCTAACGCGGGGTATTTGCCACTTCACACGCTTGCAGTTTTCGCATCAGTTCCCGTTCCTGCAGCCCTTCGCCGATCAACACGGCAAAAGCCGGCACTTCGCCGTCCGCCGGGGCGGTCATCGGCGCATAGGGCGTAAAGTGAAACTGATACATCCGCCCGTTCTCCGCATCGCGGTAAAAGCCCTTCCCCCGCGCCACGCTTTCCGGCAAGCCGTACAAAAACTCGTACAGCTTGTCAGCGTCCACACCGGCTGTGAACTCATAATGCAGCGTTTGCAGCCCTCCGAAACTCGTCTTCTCCGGCACGCGAGCTTCCGGCTTCACCCGGCCCGTCCCTTGCCGCATCTTGAACCGCTTCGGCTGCACAGCCCGTGCGCGTCCCGACGCCTCGGCGCGCACCGAAAGCAGCGCTTCGGCATCGACCTGCCCGTTGAGGACGCGCAGGAGCGGCGACGAAGGGTTGTGCTGCCGCAGCGCCGCTTCCAGCGCAAATCTGCGGTCAGGCTGGATCAGGTCGGTCTTGGTGATGAGCAGCACGTCGGCATGCATCACCTGCTGCACCATCGTCTGCTGCAGCGGCGTCTGTTCAAACACGGACGGCAACTGCAGCGGGAAGCGGGTCGCATCGACGCAGGAATAGACGCCTGCGATGCGCACTTCATCTTTCAAGGGGGGATCGAGCAGCGAATCGACGATCTCCAGCGGCAGCGCCACCCCGGACGCTTCCAAAAAGATCAGGTCCGGGCGATGCTCCTCGACCAGTTGCTTCATCGCGCCGGTCAAACTGCCGCGCACGGTGCAGCAGACGCAGCCTTCGATCAGATCGACCGTCGGCACGGCCGCCCCTTTCAATAGCAGAGTGTCCACGCTCTGTTTGCCAAATTCGTTCATCAGCACAGCCGGTTTTCTCCCCTGCGCTTTCACCGCCTGCAACAGCGTCTTCAAGATCGTCGTCTTCCCGCTGCCGAGAAAGCCTGTTAACAGATAGACCGGTACTTGCATGTCACGTTCCCTCCACGTCAGAAATCACGTCAATTTGCAATGCCCTTACCCTAGCGAACCCGTCCCGCCTTTGTCAAGTGTCAAGATTTGAGGGCGGGCGAATACACCTAATAAAGAAGGGATTGCCGAACTCGAGGATGGGCGTTCCGACCTGCACACTTCGCCTATCCGCTCCATACGATATAGGGACAGTTGACCCACATGTTGTGAGCAGACAGCAGGAATGCAGCTGCCGGCGGGACAGATGCACAGGCGGCAGACGTCCCGCATAGAATGGCCTGCAGCACCTGAACTGAAAGAGGAGGTAGCTAGATGGCACGCACAGACAAAGATTACCGCGCCCGGGAGATCATCACCAACGCAGTCTGCGGCAGTGGCAGCAAGTACTCGCAGACCACGTACACGATCCGGCCGGCGAACCGCCCGACGACCATCGGGGGCTGCTGGGTGATGAACCACTCGTACGAAGCGGAACTGGTCGGCGACGTGGTGGAAGTACACGGCCGTTTTGACGTGAACGTCTGGTATTCGTACCATGGCAACTCGGAGACGGCGGTTGCGAAAGACACCGTTACCTATACCGAAACGATTCCGCTGCGCGAGCTGGACCCGCATTGCTCCCGCGACAACATCAAAGTCTCCGTAAAAGTGCTGCAGCAGCCGAACTGCCTCGACGCAACGGTTGTAGACAGCGGCCATGAGATTTTGGTCCGCGTGGAAAAAGAGCTGGCCACCGAAATCGTCGGCGAAACCAAAGTGTGGGTGCTCACCGTTGACCAACCGCACTTCAAAGACGACGAAGACATCGAAGATGAGGTCTTCGAAGACGACGATGATTTTGAAGATTAAAGGCTGAGGGCTGCCCTCAGCCTTTTTTCTTTCACAAGAAAGGAGCCATCGTATGAAAGGCATCTGCGAGATTCAAAACTGGCCCGGCAGCAGCGAGCTCGTCGTCACCTTGCCCGGCGATTGGGGGCCGCATCTCGCGTCGAACCGACAGGACCAAGTGACACTGCGCGCGGGCAATCGCAAAGCGGCTGCGCACGTGGTCTATACGGACGAAGCGGAGGTGCAGATGACTCAAGCGCTGCGCAGCGAGCTGTGTCTGCCGCTCGGCAAGATCTCGGTGAAAGCGGTGAACGGCGAGCTGCGTTTCGGCCCGTTCGTCGGGCTGTACGCGCTGCCTGCGAAGACGCCCGGCAAGCCGTTTGGCGAATTGACCGCGCTGTTCCAAGACATGATGCCGCTCGCCGAGCAGGCCGGCGTCAGCGTGTTCGTCTTCGTCCCCGGCGAGATCAACTGGGGGGACGGCATCGTGAGCTGCTACGTCTACAAACCCCGCGAGAAGCATTGGGTGCGCACCAAGCGCCCTTTGCCCGATCTCGTCATGCCGAAGATCATGGGCCAGCCGCCGCAGTGGCGCGACCTCATCCGCCGCGACCTCCTGCAGATCGCC
Source organism: Tumebacillus sp. BK434 (assembly GCF_004340785.1). NCBI lineage: Bacteria > Bacillati > Bacillota > Bacilli > Caryophanales > Alicyclobacillaceae > Tumebacillus > Tumebacillus sp. BK434. Next base: position 123,843 of record NZ_SLXS01000001.1, read on the forward strand.
AAGCAGGTGCCCTATGGCAACTTCAGCAATGCCACCGGGCACAAATGGGAGGTTCACCTCACGCTGGAGCAAAATGAGGCCACCCGCCGCTTCTTGCCGGAGACGATCCTCGTCCGCACCCCGCGCGATGTTGACGACCTGCTGGAGCGCCATCGCATCGTCTATCTCAAGCCGAGCTACGGCACGCAGGGCAAACGCATCTATCGCCTGAGCTTGCCGGGGCAGGGGCAGGGCGTCCGCATCCAGTACATGCAAAACGGGCGCACGCTGCACCGCCGCCTGCAGCGTCCGGGCAGCACCTGGCAGCGTTTTTTGCAACAGCGTTTCTGTGCCGGGCGCGCCTATCTCGCTCAGCAGGGGATCGACCTGCTCGCCGACCGCGGTGTGCGGCCGGTCGATTTTCGCTGGCTGATGCAAAAGGACGGGGCGAACGTTTGGCACGTTACCGCCCGCATCGCCCGCGTCGGCGGCTCGGGCTCGATCACGACCAACCTGCACACCGGCGGCCGTGCCGTGCTCGCCGATGATCTGCTCCAGAGCAACGGCTTTGCCGACGCTGCGGTGCGCAGCAAACTGTTGGACTCGCTCGATGAGGCGGCGCACAGCATCTGTCGCGTGCTGGAAGCGAAGGCCGGGCGCATCGGTGAGCTCGGGATCGATTTTGGCGTGACGGCGGAAGGCAGGATCTATCTGATCGAAGTCAACCCGCGCCCGGGCAGGCAGATGCTAAAACAGACCTCGCCGGGGGTACGTGCGTTGTCACTCTTGCGCAATCTTGAATATGCTAAGTACACAACAGGTTTCTGACTATCCACGACGAGAGGAGGGACGGGTGATGGCGAGTTCGAAAGCGATTCGTATCGCGCCCTCTTCTCTCGCGCACAGTGGTGTGCTGGCCTTGCCGCGCGGCTATCTCAAAGAATTGTCGCTCCAGCCGGGCGATCTGCAGCTGTTTTTTGGTGCCAAACAAGCCCGTATCCAATTGCGCCCGTCAGAAAAAGGGGCGGCAGACACCGCGTATGTAAGCGCCGATCTCCTCCGCGAGCTGCACCTGCCGACGGGGGGCAAACTCACGCTGCACAAGACGGGAGCCGGGCTGCGCTTCGGCTGGCTGCTCGGGATTCTCGCCAATGTGAAGACGGAGCACGGCCAGCCGACCGGCCAGCAGAAGCAGGTGTTTAAAAATCTGCTCAACGCGGCGGCCGGGGAGAACCTGTACGCGTATGTGTTTTCGGCAGCCGACATCGACTGGGCAGAGGCGACGGTGACCGGCTACCACTTGGAAGGCAAAGCGGGCTGGGCCTGGCGCAAACTTCCGCTGCCCGATGTGGTCTATGATCAGATCATCTCACGCGCCTACAGCAACCGGCCCGATGTGGCCGAGGCGCGGGAACGCTTGAAAAGCCTGCTCGGCAAGCGGTTTTTCAACCCCGGCTATTTTAACAAATGGCAGGTTCACCAGTGGCTGCAGAGCGACCGGCGCATGCTGGAGCACGTGCCGGACGCGATCTGCTTTGAAAGCGTGGCGCAGGCGGCCCCGTTTCTGTACCAGCATCCTGACGTGTATGTGAAACCGGTGCACGGATCGCTTGGGATCGGCATCATCCGGGCCCGGCGACGCCCTGATGGCCGGATGTTTTACCAGATCAAGACAAAGGACGGCAGCCTGCGTCAACAGTACGCCGGTTCCGTCTCCGTGTTTTTGAAAAAGTTCGAGAAACGCCTGAAAAAAGGTCCTTATCTGATCCAGCGCACTTTGCGGTTGAAAAGCTGGCAAGGCCGCCCGTTCGACATCCGCATCCTGTTGCAAAAAGACGGTGCGGGCGTCTGGAACCGCACCAAGATGTTCTGCCGCATCGCGCAGCAGGGCCAGATCACGTCCAACCTCTCGACCGGCGGCGATGCGCTCGCCGTCAAACAGCTGCTCCACGAGATGTACGATGACACGAAAGTCAGGCGCATCATGAAGCAGCTGAAAGACATCTCCTCCGCGGTACCGCAGGTGATCGAGCAGCAGAACGGCGGCACGGTCGGCGAGCTGGGTCTGGATCTCGGGCTGGATGAAAACGGGAACATCTGGGTGATCGAAGTGAACGCCAAACCTTGGAAAAAGCCGAACATCGAGGAAGGGGAATGGCGCGACCTCGCCTTGCTCGCGTTCGTACGCCCGGTTCAATTTGCGAAATACCTCTGCGAATCAGACCTTAGATAACATGATCCAAGACTAATTCGGAAAGGAGACATGGCTATGGGTTACGTGCTGTTGCATTCTGGGCAGACCTCCGCAAAACGATTGCTTAGGCGCGTACAAGAGTGCATAGGCGTGGAAACTGTAAACCCGGTGGCCAGTCAGGATGTGATGATTCGCTGGGGGACGCTGACAGGGGACGACCACGTCGCCGCCTGGACGCTCAACCCCCGGCAAGCGATCGAAAACTCGATCCACCGCACGCGGATGCTCCGAATCCTGAAGCAAAATGGCGTCTATGCGCCGTCCGCGGCAGGTTCGGAGAAACGCCCAGACCTCGCGCGGGACGTGTTGCTCGACTCCGGCAAGCGGGTCAAGATCGTCCGCCACTACCGGGTGCCGATCTTCGATCTGCAGCCGCTCGCTCTCTTTCGCGCGGACAGCAAAACGCTGTGGCTGGAGAGCAGCATCTCTCAGGCGCAGGAGAAATTTCGGGAAGTGCCGCAGGACGAAGACGTGTATGCGGAGCGCGCCGTGCGCTTGTCGCTGCGCGCCTTGCATGCGCTCGGCCTCGACTTTGGCATGGTGTCGATCGGGATCACCTCGGCCGACCGCACGATCTGCCTGGATGTCACCGCTTCCCCGAAGCTGAACGTCCGCATGCTCGAACTTTTTGAAGACGCCTTACAGGCGTTCATCACGCGTGACCGGGCGGAAGAGCGGCTCTATGAACAGCACGGTAAAAATCCGCATCCTTTTCTGATCGGCACCGATCTGGAGTTTATGCTCCGTTCGCCGCGCGGCAAGATGGTGCTCGCTTCGAAGTACCTTCCGCGCAGCGGGCCGGTCGGGTGTGACGACCGCAGCTTGAATCTGGACGGGGAGCGTTTTCCGCTCGCCGAGATTCGCCCCGCTCCCGCCCGGTCGCCGGTGGAGTTGATGGCGAACGTCCGCCGCACCATGCAGGAAGCGGCGAGCCTGATCATGGGGAGAAATGTGCAATGGGTGGCGGGGAGCATGCCGTTTCCGCGCTTTCCGATCGGCGGCCACGTGCATTTTTCCGATGTGAATTTTTCATCCCGGCTGGTCAAGGCGCTCGACAACTATGTCGGCTTCCCGGTGATGATGATCGAAGCGGGGCAGACGGCGGTGAAACGCCGGCCGAAGTACGGCTTTTTGGGTGATGTGCGCTTCAAAGACCATGGCGGCTTCGAATACCGCACGCCAGGCTCATGGCTGGTCACGCCGGAGATCTCCGAAGCGGTCGTGCATCTTGCCTATCTGGTCGTGACGCACTACCGGGAGCTCGATGCCGATCTGTTCATCCGGCCGGGCATGCAGCGCCTGTTCTACCGCGCTTACAAGCAGGAGCTCCGGCCGCACTTCGAACGCATCTGGAGAAGCATCGAAGCGACCTCGACTTACAGGCAGTACAGAAGTTCGCTCGCGGTGATCCCGGAGATGGTGCGTCAAGGGATCGCTTGGAACGAAGCGGCCGACCTCAGGCAGACATGGGGCTTGCAGCGGCCGGTCGCAGAGCGGCCCGTCGTCGGCGCGCGCCGCGGACGAAGCGGCAGTCAATCGGCCAGGTAACCGAGAGAGACGGGTGCCTGGCTTTGTTGTTTGTAACCCGGCAGTCCTGCGCTTCATACAATATGAAATCATGAGCCAAGGGGAGGGGTATGAGTGAACCAACCCGGAACTTCCCTCATCCTCACCGCGCCCCGCAAGCAACTCGCAGAATGGGGTTTGCGTGATGGCGCGAGCGTGCCGCTCGTCTGCGGCAGGCTGCAAGGGACTGTAAGCGTGAAGCAAAGCGCCAAAGATGAGCAGACCACGAGCCTGCGCTGGCCGGACGGCAGGCTCACGTTCCAGATACAGGGGCTGTCCGGACAGATCGTCTATTCGAAAGCGGAAGGGTTCCGCATCGGCCCGGTCATCGGCATCATGACCACCGGCGTCCGGCGCGACCTCAAGAAGCCGATCGGCGGGCGCACGTCGCTGCTCAGCGATTTCGTCCGCGCTTCCCGCGAATTGAACGTGCTGTGCTACGTGTTTAACGCTTCCGATGTCAATTTTGCTGACGGCACTGTGCGCGGCGTGACGCTGTCCGGCCCGCCGGGGCGCGAGTCGTGGACGTTCGCCCGCTTTCCGCTGCCGGAAGTGGTCTACAACCGCGTGCCGCACCGCCGGGCGGAGACGCTGCCCGACGTCAAGAAATGCAAAGAGCGCTTCGGAGGGATGGGCGTGCCGCTGTTTAACGAGCGCTTCCTGAACAAAAATGAGATGTACCGCTGGCTGGCCCGGGACCCGCGCTCCGTAGCGTACATCCCCGCCACCGACCGCATGCGCTCGCCAGACGCCTTGCAGCGGTTTATTCAGACGCACAAGTTGGTCTATCTGAAGCCGACCGGAGGGAGCCTTGGCATGGGCATCTATCAGGTCGAGCGTGAAAAGCAGGGCTATCTCGTCCGCTACAAGCGGGAGCGGCAGCATGCCACGACCCGTTTTCTGACCGCCGACGCCTTGTATCAATTTGTCAAACGGCGCGCGCATCCGAAAAGCACCTATCTGATGCAGCAAGGCATCCGGCTGATGGAATACCAGGGCCGCAAAACAGACTTCCGCGTACACCTGCACAAAAACGGCCGCGGCGAGTGGGAAGCGGCCGGCATCGGTGGCAAGGTGGCAGGAGCCGACTCGGTCACCACGCATGTGCACAACGGCGGCAAGGTGGTCGACGGCGACCGGGCGCTGCGCGCCTGGTACGGCGAGCGCGCGGGACAGATGCGCGAGCGGATGATCGATGTGTCGATCCGCGTGGCCGACGTGATCCAAGGGCTGCTCAAAGGCGAGAGCGGCGAATTCGGCCTCGATGTCGGGCTCGATCAGGACGGTCATGTCTGGGTGTTCGAGACGAACGCCAAGCCTGGACGCGCCATCTTCCGCCATCCCGAACTGGTCGCGGCGGGGAAGAAGTCGGCCCGGCTGGTGCTGGAGTACGCTGCGCACCTCGTCAAATTTCCGCTGACCCAAGGACTTGCCAAAGGAGGGAGAGCGGATGAACCGCAAAGACATCATCCACATCGGAGTCCGCACTGACGGGGGCAAAAGCCCGTGGTACCTCTCGATCTCCGAAACGGCACGCCGCGAAGTGCGGCTGCCCTATCACCGTTCGCTGCGCGTGCGGATGGGCAAAAACTGCCCGCCGCTGATCCTGCCCGTCGAACCGAGCTGGCAGCAGGCCCGCTCATCCGGCGACATCCTCGTGCCGGTCCGCGCCCAGAAGACCCGCCACGGCATTGTGCTCGGCCCGATTATTGCGATTCTGACGGTGGTGCGCAGCAGCACCGGCGGATTTCGCGGCAACAAAGCGAATTTTAAAGACATCATCAAAGCGGGGAAGCGCTTAGGTCAGACTGTGGTCGTCTGCACGCCGGAAGGGCTGCGCTCCCGCGAACGGATGGAGTGCTTCGTCTATACCGGGAAAGGCGCAACGCCGTGGAAGCGGGCTGTGCTGCCCTTGCCAAACGTCGTCTACAACCGCGTCCCCGACCGGGAGGCGGAACGCCGGCCGGAAGTGCTCCGCGTGAAAAAGTGGCTGGCCGAGCAGCAGATCCCGCTGTTCAACAATCGCTTTTTCGACAAGGCGGAGATCCACGACTGGCTGCAAGGCGAACAGGAAACGTCGCGCTACCTGCCTTACACCGAGGCCTTGCGTCAGGAAGAGCAGATCGGGCGGATGCTGCGCCGCCACAAGCTGGTCTACGTGAAGCCTGCCGACGGCAAAGCGGGGGACGGCATCATCCAGATCCGCGCCGAAGGAAAAGGCTATGCCGTCACCGTGCAAAAAAAAGGCCAGCGCACGCGCACGCAGGTCTCCACGCGTCAGGAAGCGGCTGCTCTCGCCGCCAAAGCGGTGAACAACCGCCCCTACCTGCTCCAGCAAGGCATCTCCCTCGCCACGTATGACGGGCGGCAGTTCGACCTGCGCCTGCTCCTGCAGAAGAACCGCCACGGGCATTGGCGCGTCACCGGCATGGGGGCGCGGATCGCCGACAGCGACGGGATCACCACCCACGTTCCTAACGGCGGGCGGATCGAAAAAGCGGGCGTGGCGCTGCAGAGCGCCTTTGGCAAATCGCGCGCCGCAGCGCTGGAGGAGAAAGTGAAAGACATGGCGCTTCTGATCGCCGCCGCCATCGAGCGGCAGTGCCACAGCGAAGGGCAGATCGGCGAGATGTCGATGGACATCGGGGTCACCGCCGACGGCACCTTGTATTTCTTCGAAGCGAACGCCAAGCCGATGAAGTTTGACGAACCGTACATCCGCGCCAAATCGCTGCTCCGGCTGCTCCAATACTGTGAATTTCTTGCCGAACACTCCGTCACCTGACGGGGTGTTTTGCTTTGCAGGGGAAGCGGGCGGGGAAGGCGAACATACAGGGAAAGACGCAAGCCACTCAGGGAGGGACTTACGATGACCACACAGGTACGCATCTATCAGATGGACGCTTTTACCCACATTCCGTTCGGCGGCAATCCGGCCGGCGTCGTGCCCGATGCCGCCGGCTTGACCGCCGAGCAGATGCAGAAGATCGCCCGCGAGATGAACTGCTCGGAGACGGCGTTCGCCTGCCCGTCCAGCACACCGGGCGCCGACTTGCGCGTGCGCTTTTTCACGCCGACCGAGGAGATCGACCTCTGCGGACACGCCACGATCTCGATCTTCGTCGCGCTCGGCATGGAACAGCGCTTTGGCGCCGACCTGCCGATCACCGTCGTTCAGGAGACCAACGTCGGCCTCCTGCCGGTGATGCTGACCCAGAACAGCGACGGGATGATCCAGGCGCTGATGACGCAGGCCGCTCCGCAGTTCCGGGCGTGCGACCTGTCCCGCCGGGAAGCGGCGCAACTGATCGGTCTGGAAGAGGCGGACATCGACCGCGACCTGCCGATCGGGCTGGCCTATACCGGGGTCTGGGATCTGTTCATTCCGATCAAGACCCGGGAAGCGTTCGAGCGGATGAATCCGGAGACCGCCCGGATCGCCGTGCACAACCGCGGGCTTGGCGTCACTTCGACGCACTGCTATTCGTTTGACACCGTCCACGAATCGTCGCACCTGCACACCCGCGATTTTTCGCCGGCGGTCGGCATCCCGGAAGATCCGGCGACCGGCACGGCGAACGGCGCGCTCGGCGCGTTTTTGCTGCGCCACGGCGTGCTGGTGCCGCAGGGTGAGCAGCTGCGCCTGACGGTCGAGCAGGGCTTTGAGATCGGCCGCCCGAGCTTTCTCACGGTCGAAGTGGACGGTGAGCCGAACTCGCCGCGCACCGTGCGCGTCGGCGGCACGGCGGTGCCGATTCTGCAAGGCACGATGAGCTTCTGAGCATTCCGGACAAGTTCTTTGACTAATCCCCGCCAAGATGAGTAATATAGAAACAATGAACTTTTTCATACTATTTCATGTTGGGGGATTTGAATGTCAGACCGTTTGCAGTTGTTCCTGATGAATCTGCTTCCGAAAAATACGGTGTCTCGCCTTGCGGGCCGTTTTGCCGGCAGCAGCTTTTCCAGACTGTTTATCCCGATGTACATCAAGAAGTTCCAGGTCAACCTGCAGGAGGCGGAGCGGGCGTGGGAGCACTACCCGAGCCTGGTCGAGTTCTTCATCCGCCGCCTGAAGCCGGAGGCGCGCCCGGTCGACCCGGCGGCCGACAGCGTCGTCTCGCCGGTCGATGGCAAAGTTGCGCAGCTCGGCCGCATCGAAGACGGCCACCTCGTTCAGGCCAAAGGCGTGCTGTTTACGGCAGCCGAACTGCTCGGCGGTGATGCCGAGCGGGCGAAGCGCTACCACGGCGGCACGTTCTTGACCGTCTACCTGTCGCCGACCGACTACCACCGCATTCACATGCCGCTCGCCGGACACGTCACCGCGTCGACGTACGTGCCGGGCACCTTGTTCCCGGTCAACCCGTTTGGGGTGCGCGCCGTGCAGGGGCTGTTTGCGAAAAACGAGCGCCTGATCACCTATTTCGACACGGCGGCAGGCGAAGTCGCTCTGGTCAAAGTCGGTGCGACGATCGTCGGGTCGGTCAAAGTCGAGTATGACGAAGTTTCCGGCACGAACATCAAAGGCGGGCGTCTCGAACACCGCGATCTGCCGGACGGTCCGTCCTACGGCAAAGGCGAAGAAGTCGCCCGCTTCGAATTCGGCTCGACGATCATCCTGCTCTTTGAGCCGGGCCGGGTCGAGCTGAAGGAAGACCTCTATCCGGAAGCTCGTGTGCGCATGGGGGAGAAGATCGGTCGTATTTTGTAATAATAAGGAGTCGATGCCAGCATCGGCTCCTTCCTTTTTGTCATGGAAAGCTATATGCTAAACATACACTCAACAAATACACGTTTTTCACTACACTGGAAAGGAGAGAAGCCGATGAAGCAGTTTATTCATGTCAAGACGATGGACGGTGAACTCAAACGGACGGAGATCAGACGCGGCGTCGGATTCCGGTTGACGACCAAAGAGATGATTCTGCTGCGCGAAGACGTCTCCTATCACATCTATCTCGATGACATTCTCGGCGTCATCTCCCGTGAAGAAGATGAGGCGGGTATTCATCAGGAGAAGATCGGCGACACGAAGGTGGCGCACCACTTCGGAGCCGCCTCTTATAAGATTGTGGCGACCAAACTGCGCATGTACAACCGCAGCGGTATGGTCGAGCGGGGATCGTCCACGCTGTTCACCCAGCTTTCCTCAGGATTTTCCAAACAGCTGCTTGAGCTGTTGAACGCATAGTCATCCGCCTGCATACGATATTCCAGATTTGCGAGAGATATGCAACTGGAGGAATCGCCATGGCAGGGAAAAAAGCAGGAGCCAAAAAGAAAACGCTCGTCGACGCTGCGCAGCGGCAGCAGCAGATGCCGATCGTCACTGTCGACACGTGTCTGAAATGCCCCTCGGTCTGCGTCCGCGGGGCCGCCTATATGGAGAAGATGTCAAAGCCCGGCAGCATCGGCTTTGGCGTTCCTTGCATCCTGCGGCGCAAGTAATCAGGGAAGGGGGAGTCCTCATTGATCGAAGACGTGCAGCAAGATGTGGGACAGGTGCGCGTGCGCTCCGTCAAACCGCGCGATCCGGTCGAGGTGCGGGAACATCCGGACAACTGGCGCTGCATCGGCGTCGGCAACACGGCCGCCGTGTTTCAGCCCAAAGACCATCCGCAGAAGGTGGTCAAAGTGTATGCCGACTCGCACGCCCACATCGCTTCTCGGGAAGCGGCCATCTACGAACAGCTTGGGGATTCGCCTTATTTCCCGCGCTTTTTTGAAAGAGGAGACAACTTTCTCGTCATCGAATACAAGCCGGGCACCAATCTTTATGACTGTCTGCTGCAGGGGATCCGCATCCCGGAGCAGGTGATCCAAGACGTGGACGAAGCGATCAGATATGCGCAGAGCCGCGGCCTGAATCCGTCCGACATCCATGTCAAAAATGTGCTCGTTCACAACGGCCGCGGCTATCTGGTCGACGTGTCCGAATACGGCAAAGCAGGTACGTGCAAGCGCTGGGAGACCTTGAAAAAGGCTTACTACGACTACTACCTCGACCTTTACAAGCCGGGCCTGACCGTCCCGTCCTGGCTCTTGGAGACGATCCGCAAATGGTACAAAGCAAATGAAGGCGAAGGCGACATCCTTGGATTCGCGGAGCGAATCAAGCGGATGTTCTTCTGAGCCGACGCAACAAAAAGTGGAGTCCGCTAATGTGCGTACTCCACTTTTTCTTCGGTCAAATATTCCATGGCGTCTTCTGGTCTGGTAAAGTACCCCCGCTCCTCCGGGTGGGCGGCCCGTTTGCGCAACTCTTTCATCAACTGGCTCAGCGTGCCGTAGTCGGACGAAAGATAGGCGCAGCGCTTCACGCCGTAGTCGAGCAGGAGGAGATGCTTGTCTGTCAGCGTGCTCACATGTTCAGGATTAAGCTCGGACAGGTCGATCAGGACGGTAAAGCCCGGTCTGGTCAGCGGCAGCAGCCGCTCCAGACATTTGTCAGCGTGGGTTGAGAGAATTTCGTCTGCCCGCAAGGCATTGGCATAGATCCGATTGGCTTCAACATCGAGGCGGTATTGAACCATTCATATTTTCACTCCCCGTACAAGTTCTTAACCCTACGCAAAATTATATGATAGAAAGCACATCCTGTATAGAGAATTTGCGTACAGAAATATGAAAATTGCCACTCTTCCCCCGGACCAAGAACTACCTGCACTGCACGGGGGCATTTCGTGTTACAATACAAGTTGTAACGGCTTACTTCTTACAACTCGAACATCTATTGAGACTCCGCATCGGTCAGGATCGCGGGGTTTTTTTTATGCCCAAAACGGGAAAAATAGCGGAGAGAATGGAAGGAGATGACAGGTGTGTCCTCTTCAAAATCGCTCCCGAAACCTTTGATCGTCCAATCGGACGGCACGCTGCTGGTGGAGACGGCCCATCCGGACTTCGAAGCGGTGCGCGATCGGTTGTTAGGCTTTGCTGAGCTATTCAAAAGCCCTGAGCATTTTCATACATACCGGATCAGCACGATCTCGCTGTGGCATGCGGCGGCGATGGGTCAGACACCGGAGACGGTGCTGCGCGTCCTGCACGAACAGAGCCGCTATCCCTTGCCCTTGAACCTGCAGCAGATGGTGCTGACCGAAATGAACAAATACGGCTCGCTGACCCTGGTGCTAGGCGACGGCTGCCATCTGCTCGAAGGCGAGCGCGATCTGCTCGACGAGATCCGCCGCCTGCCGGAGCTCAAAGCGCACCTGAGCGGGCGCAAGCGCACCGTCCTGCAGATCAAAGAACACGCGCGCGGCGCGGTCAAGCGCCTGCTTGCCAAGCACGGCTATCCAGTCCGCGACCGCGTCGGCTACGTGGACGGCGATCCGCTGCCGCTGACACTGCGCACCAGAACGCAAAGCGGCCGCGCCTTCCTGCTCCGCCCCTACCAGCAGGAAGCGGTGGAGCGGTTTGCAGCGGGCGGCGTGGACGGCGGCAGCGGTGTGGTCGTGTTGCCCTGCGGAGCCGGGAAGACGGTGGTCGGGATCGCCGCAATCGCGCGGATGCAGACGCACACGCTGATCCTGACACCGAACATCCTCGCCGCCCGCCAGTGGATCGCCGAGCTGCTCGACAAGACCGACCTGACCGCAGACGACATCGGCGAATACACGTCTGAGCACAAGCACATCCGGGCGGTCACCGTCACCACCTACCAGATGCTGACCTACCGCAGCGGCAGCAGTTATCCACACTTCGAACGGCTGAACAGCGTGCGCTGGGGCCTGATCGTCTATGATGAAGTGCACCTGCTGCCCGCCCCGATCTTCCGCCTGACCGCCGATGTGCAGAGCACGCGCCGGCTCGGGCTGACCGCGACGCTCGTCCGCGAAGACGGGGCGGAGCATGACGTATTCGCGATGATCGGCCCGAAAAAATACGAGGTGCCGTGGAAGGTGATGGAGCAGGGCGGCTATCTCGCGCCGACCGAGTGCTATGAGATCAATGTGCCGCTGCCCCGCGACTGGCGCATCCGCTACACCGCAGCCGCAAAGCGCCAAAAATACCGCATCGCATCGCTAAACCCGCAGAAGTACGAGGTGATCCGCACCTTGCTCGCCAAGCATCAACAGGACCGGGTGCTGATCATCGGACAGTACCTGGAGCAGTTGGAGGAAGCGGGGGCGCGCTTCGGAGCGCCCGTGCTGACCGGCAAGACGAAACTGGCGGAGCGCGAGCGGCTGTTCCGGCAATTTCGGGACGGCGCGGTCTCGGTGCTGATCGTCTCGAAAGTCGCCAACGTCGCGATCGACCTGCCGGACGCCAATGTGGCGATCCAGATCTCCGGTGCGTTTGGCTCCCGTCAGGAGGAAGCGCAGCGCATCGGCCGCCTCTTGCGCCCGAACCAAGACGGCAGCACGTCCGCGTTTTACACGGTCGTCACCCGCGACACGGTCGACCGCGAACTGGCCAACCATCGCCAGCTGTTTTTGACCGAGCAAGGCTACACGTACCGCGTGCTAAACGCTGAAGAGATCGGAGGCAGCGCCCCATGAGGCTCAGTGAATGTTTAAACTCGTCCAGCGTCGATACGCTGCGCAAGATCGCCGAAAGCTATGCGTTCGACTGCTCGCTCAGTTCGAAAAACGCGCTGATGCAGGAGATCCTGTCCCACTTCAACAATCGCAAATTTATCGAATGCGCCTATGCCAAGCTCCAAGAGGACGCCTACAAAGAAGCGGTCTCCCAGCTGATGCTCGACCGGCGCGAGACCTTTTCCCGCGAAGACGTGCTGGCGATGGTGCGGCGCACCGGCGAAGGCAGCCCGGAGGACGGGCAGAAACAGATGCAGCGGATGCTTGGCGACGGCTGGCTGTATTGCCTGAACTCGAAAGGCGGACGCCAGATCTACTACATCCCGGACGATCTGCGCCGCACGATGCGCGACCATCTGGCCGACAGCCTCAAGCGGCGCGTCCGCATCGCTGAAAGTGCGCCGATCGTCTATCGCGATGAAAACATGGCCCTGCAGCGCGACCTGGCCTTGTTCCTGAACTTCGTGAGCAAAAACGACATCCGCATCACCAAGGACGGCACGATCCTGAAGCGCGTTCAGCAGCAGATCCTCGCCCTGTTTGAAATCAAAGAGGAGCCGCTCGGCAAAGTCGCCTGGCGCTTCGGCTACGGACGCCGCTTTCATGATTATCCGGACCGTTTCGCCCTGATCTACGACTACTGCTTCAGCAGCGGGCTGATCGAAGAGACGGGGGAGGGAGAACTGCTCGCCACCCCGGCAGCCGCAGAATGGCTTCTGCAGCCGGAGAAAGCGCGCGCCGCCGACCTGTTCCGCTATTGGCGGCTGCTCTACCGCCGGCCGATCCCGCAATTGAAGCTGTGCATCGCCACGCTGGCCCAGACGGCGAAAGGGGACTGGGTGCACGCCGCGTCGATGAACGAACTGCTCACCCCGTACGTCGGGAATTACTATTATGAGCAGGCGGAGCTGGTGATGGAGCAGCGCATCTATCAGATGCTCGTCCATCAGGGCCTGCTCGCCCACGGGCAGCTTGCCGACGGGACGGCGGTGATCAAGCTGACCGCTTTCGGGCGCGAATTTCTGCTCGACGAAGCGGTGGAGATCGAAGAGGAGCCGGCCGAGCTGCTGACCGAGCGGACGATGCCGCTGATCATCCAGCCCAATTTTGACCTGCTGGTGCCGCTGGAATCGTTTGAGCGCATCGCTTGGGAGCTGGAGGAGCTGACCGAACTGATCCGCGTCGATACGATGCGCGTGCACCGCCTGACCAAAAAAAGCGTGCTCCGCGCCTTCGATTTCGGCTGGACCTGTGAGACGGTGCTCGACTTCCTGCGCGAAGAGTCGGACGGGCTGCTGCCGGGCAACGTCGAGCGGATGATCGAGCAGTGGGCAGCCGAGTTCGGCCGCGTCAAGCTGTACCGCGCCATCGTCGTCGAATGCGGCGATGAGACGACCGCCGCCGATTTGCAGAGCCTGCCCGAGCTGAAGCCCCATGTGCGGCTGGTGCTGACCCCGACCCATTTTCTGATCGCCGATGCCGGCCTGCCGCTCGTGCAGGCGCAGCTGGCCAAGCTCGGCTATCCGAGCGAGCTGATCGAATAAAGCGACCTCCTGCGGGCCTTGACAGGCCCGCTTTTTATTTCCTCCAATTCCCCCTTCACAGACAATCCTTGCAACCGATAAAATAGAAGCATAGGCGAATACACAAATTCCAAATTTGTTGCAGAAATGTTGCAGAAAAAAGGAAAATATCTGCGACCTGCCGAATATAATGCAGTAAGAAAATTCACAACATTCCGAATGGAACGAGTGACAAATTCGGTTGTGAAGACACAGTGAAGGAGGGAACGGCGATGGGAGAAGTCATTACGATTGCTGAAAAGAAAACGTTTATTAAGTGGTTTATCGAGAAGTACGACCTGCAAAACCGTGAAGCGGAGTGGCTTTTGCAATACATTGCCTCGTCCGATCAGTTGCTTGAGCGCGTTCACTTCATTGATAACTTCCGCAACCTGCCGAAGACGATTTTGATCTCGACTAAATGCGTGCAGATGACGCCGTTCAAATTTTACAAAAACAAGCGCGTGACGTCCGATGTGGAAAAGGCGTTTCTCGACATTCACAATAATCCGGGTGAAGACATCTTCATCGGCCTGTTCTTCAAAGACCGCACCACCTCTCCCGAATACGCTTCGGTTCTCGAGCAGAACCCGATGGATGATACGAAAGAAACGATCGATGCGCTCGTCTCGCTGCAGGCGGAACTGGTGCTCGATTACGCGCTGAAGACGTTCCGCATGGACGCTTTAAAGCAGGAGATCGACCGGGCGCTCGACCGCGGCGACAAAGACATGTTCGTGGAATTGTCAAACAAACTTCGCGAAGAGATGGAACTGGGCACTTGAGCCCGGTTCTTTTTTTTGTACATAATAAAGGGAGGGAAACACCATACTGGAAAGGAGGGAGAGGTAACCATGAAACTGACACATGTACATATGAAAAACTTCGAGGAGTACAAGCCCTACATCGACACGCTGATCCTGCCTGTCGGAGCGGTGGAGGCGCACGGTCCGCACGCCCCGCTCGGCACCGACCTGCTGATTCCGCAGCTGATCGCCGAATATATTGAAGGCAAGCTGTCCGGACGCGTCTGGACGGCGCCGGTGATCCCGTATGGGCATTGCGCCGTGCTGGCCGACTTCCCGGGCACGATCGATGTGCCGAACCGCATCTTTGCCGACTATGTGCATGCGGTCGTCGCTTCTTTCTCCCGGCACGGCATCAAGCACGTCGTGCTGCTCAACGGCCACGGCGGCAACATCACCGCGCTGAACGAGACGGCGATGCGCCTTAGCGAGCTCGGCCTGCACACGCTGGTCAGCAACTACTGGCTGGACTACCAGGCGGAGATCCAAGCGATCGCGCCGGGCACCGGCCACGGGGGAGAAGATGAGACGTCGCTGGTGATGGTGGCAGCCAAAGGGGCGGTCGACCTGACGCTCGCGGGCAGCCACGAGCTGGTGGCACCGACTCGGGCCCGCTTCCCGGAGATGGGCAAGCGTCTGTACCCGGACGGGTACTCCGGCAACGCGGCGGCGGCAAGCGCTGAAAAGGGCGAAGAGCTGCTGCAACTGATCGGAGACCGCATCTTGCAGGAGATCACCAAAATGTGGGAGCTCAACTCGTAACTTTTTGTGACACTTTTTGTGGCGGTCCGATGTTTGACCCGGAGTCAAACGGGGAAAACATAAGGGAAAACAGCTGTCAGGGCGCCTTGAGAAAAGTTGCACATGCTTGCTTGACACTGTATAGACCAGAATGTAAGATTGAAGCGAAGATAGTACGGGTCATTTTTCCCATACCAGGGTTAGGGTATGACAGCAAGATGACTGGCACGATTTTTTGTCAACGGTAGGGAGGTAAGAACTATGAGTGACCAAAAGAACCAGGGGAAAGAAGGACTCTCCCGCCGTCAGTTCCTCACTTATGCATTGGGGGGCACTGGCGCGTTTATGGCAGCTACGATTGCAGCGCCTTTGATTCCGTTCACCCTTGATCCGCTCACTCGCGCCGGCGCAGGCACATTTGTCGACTCAGGCTTGAGTGAAGCTGATGTCAAATCGGATCTGCCGCAGCTGATTGAGTTCAAAGTCCACCG
Organism: Tumebacillus sp. BK434; assembly: GCF_004340785.1. Taxonomy (NCBI): domain Bacteria; kingdom Bacillati; phylum Bacillota; class Bacilli; order Caryophanales; family Alicyclobacillaceae; genus Tumebacillus; species Tumebacillus sp. BK434. The sequence continues at coordinate 139,788 of NZ_SLXS01000001.1, forward strand.
CAAAGACGGCTGGATTGAAGAGAACGCGAAGTACACGGCTTGGGTGATCAAGGACGAGCAGGGCAAGATCCTTGCGATGTCTCCGGTCTGCACCCACCTGGGCTGCCAGGTAGCAGGCACGACCGACCCGAACGGCAACCCGCAGCCGGCAGCAGACGGCAAATGGTGGTTCCATTGCCCGTGCCACGGCGGCCGTTACACCGCCACCGGTGTCAATGACCCGACCAAACCGCCGACTCGTCCGCTCGACTTGTTTGAGACGAAGATCGAAGGCGGCAAAGTAATGATCAGCTCCAAGCTGAACCAGCGTAAAGCGTAATTGACGTTGAAAGTAGGTGAGTAAGACAGATGTTGAAAAAAACATATGACTGGATTGACGAACGCCTGGGCGTTACACCGATTTGGCGTGACATCGCCGATCACGATGTCCCGGCTCACGTCAACCCGGCGAACAAGATGTCCGCGTTCGTCTACTGCTTCGGCGGCCTGACGTTCCTGATCATCGTCACCCAGATTTTGTCCGGTATGTTCCTCGCTATGTACTATGTGCCTGATATTGTAAACGCTTATCGTTCTGTACAATACATCACGGATGAAGTATTGCTTGGCAACATTGTCCGCGGTATGCACTTCTGGGGCGCGTCATTGGTCATTATCATGATGTTCCTGCACATGCTCCGCGTATTCTTCACCGGTTCGTATAAAGCTCCGCGCGAGCTGAACTGGGTTGTCGGCGTCTTGATCTTCTTCGTCGTCATCGGCTTCGGCTTCACCGGCTACCTCTTGCCGTGGGACCAAAAAGCTTACTGGGCGACCGCTGTAGGTGCTCAGATCGCAGAGACCGTTCCGTTCCTTGGTCCGTACATCAAGACCCTGCTGATCGGCGGCGACATCCTCGGCGCGCTGACCCTGACTCGCTTCTTTGCGATTCACGTGTTCTTCTTGCCGGCTGCTCTTCTCGGGCTGTTGGGCTTGCACTTCATCATGATCCGCAAACAAGGTATCGCCGGTCCTCTCTAAGATCGATGCGGGTTCAGCTCAACTGTTAACTGAGAAGGAGGTTAAAAAGAATGGCTCACGATCATTTTCGCGACCGCATTCCTGGCACACCGCGCTTTAAAGAAAAAGACAAGAAGAAGCCGCTCGGAACGGAACCGTTCTTTCCAAACTTTCTTCTGAAAGAATGGATCGTAGGTTCGCTCTTCCTCGTTGCTTTTGTACTTTGGATTATTTTCAACCCGGTTCACCTCACCGATCCGGCCGACCCGAACCCGTCCGGGTTCATTCCGATGCCGGACTGGTACTTCCTGTTCCTCTACCAGCTGCTCAAGTACTTCCCGGGCGACATGGTATGGATGGGTACGGTTGTCGTTCCTGGCGTTGCTTCCACGCTGCTGATCATCGCTCCGTGGCTCGACAACAGCAAGGCGCGCCATCCGTTCAAGCGTCCGGTTGCGACCACCGCGATGACGCTGGCAGTCCTGCTGTGCATCTGGCTGACCTACGAAGCGGAAGTGCAGCACGAAGACGCGCTGGCACACGCTCCGAAGCCGGTGGACAAGTCGGAAATGCCGGTTGACACCGCGCTCGTCGACGAAGGCGACGCTGGCGCAGCGGTCTTCAAACAGTCCTGCGCAGGCTGCCACGGCGCCGACCTGAAAGGTGTAGCAGGTCCGTATTTGCTTGGCGTTGGTAACAAATACGACGCTGCACAACTCGAAGAGGTCATCACCAAAGGCTTCCCGCCGTTGATGCCTCCGGGTGGCGGTTTGACCGACAAGGCGAAAATCGCAGAAATTGCTGCCTGGCTTTCCAAGCAGAAGCAAAAATAATCGGAGAAACCGACCCGGGCCAACCGGGTCGGTTTTTTCATAGGAGGTCGCCCTTGTGCTGCAAGTGATCCGCGCGCAGCTGATGAGCCGTCCCTTTCTGTGGCTCTTGTTTTTCTGCAACCTGCTGGGCACGATCTACGGCTTTTATTGGTACCGCTATCAGCTCGAAGATACGGCGTGGTACTGGAACTTTTTTGTGCCGGACAGCCCGACGTCCTCCGGTCTGTTTACGCTGGTGCTCTTCCTGTGGCTGATCCGCAAATCCTCGCCGTTTTTGGAGATGTTGTCGATGGTGACGAACATCAAATACGGCATCTGGGCCTGCGGTGTGATCTTTACATACGGTCTTGCGGACGGCCGAATCGAAGCGCAAAACTGGATGCTCGTCCTGTCGCACGGCGCGATGGCGGTCGAAGTCATTCTCTACAATTTTGCCTACAGCCGCAAGTTCGACTGGAGCTTGTTGTGGATCGGTGCGGTCTGGCTGCTCTTCAATGATTTTGTGGACTATGTGTACGGGATTCATCCGTATTTGCAAGATGAGCGCTTCTTTGCGGACGTTCAGTTCTGGACTCCGCTCTTGAGCATTTTGACGCTCGTGCTGGTCGCGGCGCTGCGACCGAAAGCTCGGACCAACTAGCATGTCTAATTGATCGCCTCCCCCCATATAGATGTGGTGGGAGGCGATTTTTTATGTGTAGGCGTCTGGCTTGGCTGCTCGTCCTCTTTCTTGCCGTCTTCGGTGTCACGCCCGCGCAGGCTGCAGAGTTGGTGAATCCAATCACCTTGTATCAGGAGTCGGTCAAGGTGGAGAGCATGATCAAGCAAGGGGAGAGTCCGGCCAAAGTGCTGCCGGCCTTGGATGCATTGTCTGACATGTATACGCGGCTCGATCCGCGCAAGATTCATCAACGCGTGGAAGGGCAGCAGGCGGTGACCGCAGAACTGATCGCGCTGAAGCAGATGTTTGCTGCCGTCAAGGGACCGGAGCAGGCGGTGGCAGAATACCGCATCCACCGGCTGACTGTGGCGTTTGATTCTCTGGCTTATCCGGCGTCTTCGGCGTGGCTGCCGATCGCGCGGTCGATGGAGAACAACCTTGACAAGCTGATCGAAGCGGTAGCAAAAGGGGATCAAAAAGCGGCGCGCACGATCATGGCGAAGCTGCGTCAGGAGCGGGATCAGATCCAACTCGCGCTGCAACTGCACGGTCATCCGGCGGAGTTGAATGCGCAGTGGTCCGCCCATCGCTTTGTCGAGTTGCAGCTCACCGCCGAGCAGGTCACCGACAAGCAAGGCACGCTCGATGCGCTGGGGTCGTACAAAGCGTCGCTTGGCAATGTGACCTCACAATTTCACAAAGTTGAAGAACCGCCGTTTTTGCCGGTGCTGCACCTGACGCTCGATCCGGTGATGTATGGTACGGCAGGCGCGACGATCCTAGCTATCTTTGGCTGGCGGATGTTTCGCAAAAAGAAAAACTAGGAATCCCTGGGACTCCTAGTTTTTCGCGTGTTTTACTGTTTGGCTTGTTTCAGCGGGTTGAACCCTTCGCCGAGCACGTCGTGCACGTCGTTGACGACGATGAAGGCGAGCGGGTCGATCTGGCGGCAGATCTCGTTCACGCGGGTGATCTCTTCGCGGGAGACGACCACATAGAGGACCTGCTTGTCGCGGCCGGTGTAGCCGCCGACGCCGTTGAGCAGCGTGGTGCCGCGCTCGAGCTGGTCATGGATCGCGTCGGCGATCAAGGTGCTCTGGTCGGAAATGATGAACATGGCGCGGGAGGTGGAGACCCCTTCGACGACCATGTCGATCACGCGGGCGGCAACAAAGAGGGCGACGAGCGAATACATCGCGACATCTTTTCCGACGATGAAGGCGACGATGGTGATCACGATCACGTCGATCATAAACAAGGTGCGGCCCATGCTCCAGCCCCAGTAGTGGTTGACGAGGCGGGCGATGATGTCGGCGCCGCCGGTGGTGCCGCCATAGCGGAAGATGATGCCGAGGCCGACCCCGGAGGCGACACCGCCGTAGAGGGAAGCGAGCAGCTTATCTTCCACGCCCATCGAGAACCAGCCGATCGTCAGCTCTGCAAACACAGAGACGGAGACGACGCCGAAGATTGTCTTCAGCAAAAATTCGCGGCCAAACCGCTTCCAGCCAATCAGAAACAAGGGGATGTTCAAGACGAGGAAGGTCAGACCGACCGGTATTTTGAACAGATACAGCCCGAGGATCGAGATGCCGACAAAACCGCCTTCTGCCAGGCCGTTTTGGATGATGAAGTTATTCAGTCCGAAAGTGAATACAAAAGCACCGACCATGATGCCGAAGTATTCAAGAAGTTGACGTTGCAAGCCGGTTCCGCCTTTCTGATCGTAAGAATCGATTAGGTTGTCACTAGTGTACCTACAGCGGAATTTTTGAACAAGGTGCTTTGTAATAGTCGCAATCTTGTGTGTTGCGCATGAATAAGGGGGACGGGGGATGAAGCGAAATCTCGCGCGTAATGTGCAGCTGACCGGAGCGCTCCTGCTGATCTGGGCGTTTTTGCAGGACATCCTGCTCACGCTGTCCACGATGACCTTCGTCCGCGATGAGCACGGGAAATGGCAGGCGCTGATCCAGGCGGAGCAGATCTCGCCGCTCTGGTCGGTGCTGTCGCTTTTGTTTGTGCTGACCGGGCTGGCGGTGTTTCTGGCCGGCTACCTGTTGAAAAAACGGGTTGTGTTGCCGAAACATCAGGGGCGTACCCGGCTGACACTGCGCGACTTGGCGATGTCGTTCGGGTGGGTTGGACTGTTGTTTTTCGGCAGTGTGTTTCTCTATTATTTTGCGGTCGGCGGGCTGATTCCGGAATGGTTCCGCACGTCGCCCGGCGCCAGCGCGTTAGGCGGCGTGTCGCTGCAGATCGTGGCGATCCTCGTCATTCCGCTCTATTTCCGCAAGTCGCTGGCGGAGATCGGGCTGCAGCGGCCGGTGCTGAACTGGAAGATGCTCGGCTATGTGCTGATGTTTTTCTGTTTCGTCTACGCCATGTCGCTCGTCACGACCTCGCTGTCCGACTGGATGGGCATCGACACGGAATCCTACCGGGAGAAGCACATCTCCCAGGAATTGAACGACGCCAAGGCGCTCGGCATCCTGATGGCGATGCTGCCGGTGCTGGCGACGGCGGTGATCGCGCCGCTCGGGGAGGAACTGCTCTTTCGCGGCGTGCTGCAATCGGTGCTGACGGCGAAGTGGGGCGTCTACGCCGGGGTGATCGGCTCGGCGCTGATCTTCTCGCTGATCCATGCCGACCTCGTGCTGTTCGTGCCGATTTTCCTGATGGGCGTGCTGTTCAGTGTGCTCTACCGGATCACAGGCTCACTTTGGGCGCCGATCTGGCTGCACGCGATCAACAACCTGATCGCCAGTCTGAACGATCTGTTCTAAAAAAGCCTTCCCACAGCGTGTGGGAAGGCTTATTTGATGCGTTTGCGGCGGCGCCAGTAGAACAGGCCGTAGAGAAGACCGGCGACCAGGGCGAGACCGACGATCCAGAAGACCAGCCGGTGAGTCAGCTCCGTGACGCGCGTCCAATGCACGCCGAGCACGTTGCCAAGCGTGATGAACGTCAGCGACCAGATGATGCCGCCCGCATAGGCGTACAGGGCGAAGGAGCTGTACTTCATCCGCGACATTCCGGCCGCAAAGGCGGTCACATGGCGGATGCCGGGGAGAAAGTAGCCGATGATGAGCACGAATTTGCCGAAGCGGTTGTACCAGTTGTTCACCATGTCCAGCCGCTTTTGGTTGATGCCGAAGCGGCGTCCGTACTTTTCGACGAGAGGCAGGCCAAAGCGGTGGCCAAGCCAGTAGGATATCGAGATCCCCACGATGCTGCCCGAAATGGCGGTGAGCAGCGTGACGGTCAAGTTCATCGTGCCTTGTGAGACTAAGTAGCCGCAATAGGTCATCAAAATCTCGTCCGGGATGGGCAGACCTACGATGCCGAGCACCAGCGAGATGAACAAGCCAAAGTAGCCATAAGTTGTCACTAGCTCTAAAACGGTTTCCTTAATCATGAGACGGCACAAGGCACCTACCTTCCTCGACGACATGCGCTTACTAGCATATCATACCAAGCTTGGCGATCTCAAATCATTTTTTTAGCCCAATGCGCCGCGGCCAGAGCAGAAGCAGGAGCAGCAGGAAGCTGACGTAGCCGAATACGGGATACAGATAATGCACGATATTCGAAAAGCCGATCTGTGCCACAAAAAACGCGGCGGTCAAGATAACGACGGTGATCAGCGACCCGTGCACTTTGTTTTCCGGGCTGGCCAGCTGAGTGCTGATGCCAAACACGTTGGCGATCAGGGTCGAGTAGATCTCGCCCCACAGCGCCACGATGAACAGGCCTTGCATCAGCGGCGAAAAGGTCGAGGACAGAAAGCCCATCGGAACTTCGTATTCGGCGATCATCGGCATGCGGGTCGACATGGCGTATTGCGCGCCGAGCAGCATGATGCCAAGACCCAGCGCGCCGAGCAGCCCGCCGAGCTTGAGGACGCTCGGTTTTTTCATCTCGCCGCCCATCGGGATGAGCACGGAGACGGCAAGCCCCATGTTCAAGGCGGCATAGGTGATCGCCGAGATGATCCACGCATAGCCTGTCGAGCCGGACGTCGCGACGGTCAGGGCCGGCTTGTACTCCGTCTGGAAAAAGCTCTGCAGGAAGATCGTGACGACGACGAGCAGCATCACCGGCACGATGACCGTGTTCGCCGTCATGATGCCCTTCATGCCGCGCAAGATGGTCAGGAAGGTCAGCGCCATCGTCAGGAGCACGCCGATCTGGAAGGAGAGGTTCAACTGCTCTTCGAACAGGGCGCCGACGCCGGCCAGCATGGCGACGGAGACGAAGAACAGCATGATCATCATCGCGATGTCGATCAGCGCGGCCAGCCGCCTGCCGAACAGATAGGCGGTCATTTCGCGATAGGAGCGGGCTTTCAGTTTGTGCCCGAGCAAGAGCATCTGCACGCCGACCCAGGCAAACAAGGCGACGGCGAGGAGGATGGCAGGATAGGCCATCGGTCCCAGCAGTGTGAAAAACTGCAAGATCTCCTGCCCGGATGCAAAACCGGCGCCGACGACCGTTCCGATGTAGGTGAATGCGATCTGCAGTGAAAGTCGTAAATCGGTTCCATTCATAGCTTATCCCCCCTACTAGCAACCATATTATTGAAAACCGGAAATCATGCTTTTGAATGTACAAGCATAGGTGATATACATAGAAAAAAATAAAAAGGGCGTAAGGAGGGGATGACGTTGTCTCTATGGGAGGCGATTTTCCTCGGAGTGGTACAAGGCCTGACCGAATTTTTGCCGATCTCAAGCTCCGGTCACCTGGTCTTGTTTCAGCGGCTGTTCGGTCTTGAGGAAGGAGCCTTGACGTTCGATATCCTGCTGCATCTGGGCACGTTGCTGGCGGTGTTTGCCGTCTTCTGGCGCGATCTGTTGGGGATCATGAAACATCCTTTCGGCAAGATGGGGCGCCTGATCATCGCCGGTTCGATTCCGACCGCGCTGATCGGCTTTTTGTTCAAAGACTATTTTGACACGGCGTTCGCATCGGGCGAGACGCTCGGCGTCGAGTTCGTCATCACCGGGGTCGTCATCTGGTGGGCCGACACGGCGCGCCGCGGCTTCAAGAAAGAGCGGGAGATGGGCTATGCCGACGCGTTTCTGATCGGTGCACTGCAAGGGGCGGCGATCATGCCGGCCTTGTCCCGCTCCGGGTTGACGATCATGGGGGCGTTGTTCCGGGGACTCGACCGCGAGTTTGCGGCGAAGTATTCGTTCCTGATGTCCGTCCCGGTCATTCTCGGGGCAGGCGTGTTCGATATCTCCGACGCGATGGAGCAGGGGATGACGATCGGCCTGCCGGAGATCCTCGGAACGCTGGCCGCTGCGGTGGCCGGATACTTCGCCATCAAATACATGATCGCGCTGATCGTCAAGCGCGGGATGCGGATGTTCGCGTGGTATGTCTGGCTGCTCGGCGGACTGATTTTGCTCGACCAGCTGTTTACTCAGCACTTCTTCAAATTCTAAAACAGGCAAGGAAATACCACTTCCGCAGATAGATAGACCGCTCGCTGATCGGCAGATCATAGCAGGCGGTCTATTTACTCTGTTGCCGGAAGTCGTTTAGATGACACAGAAAAGCCCTCCTTGTCGGAAAACAAGAAGGGCTTTGCTCTGCTTAACGGCGGTTGGAACGGGAGTTCCAGGCGACGAAACGTGCGCTTTTGAAGAAGTGGATCGCCAGCGCCAGCAGGATGACCGAGCCGAAGATCAGGAACCAGTTTCTCATCACGATCAGGGACAGTCCCCAATGCTGCATGCTCGGGTCGGCGACAGCGGACATCATCGGCATGAGCGGCGCGAACACTTCGGTCGCCGCCTGGCCCCAGCCCATGTTGTAGAAGATCAGGGTGAAGGCGCCGGCAAGCACGGCGTGCAGCAGGCGGGCTACCATGTACGGGGTCATGCGGATGTCGGTGCCGGTGAGCACCGACGCGACCTGCGCGTGCACGGACAGGCCGGACCAAGCGATGATAAAGGAGACGATGATCAGCTGCTCGATCAGCGGTGCGGACGTTTGTGCTGCCATCGCGGAACCGATGTCGATCTCGAACAGGCCGGCCACAAAGGATTGCACGAGGCCCACGTCGAGCCCGATCATGCGGAAGACCATCTCGATCGGCAAAGCGAGCAGCGGCACGATGCCGGACAGGGACAGAACTTTGAACAGAACAGCGAAGAAGATGATAAATCCACAAATCATTAACAGGGTCTTTATCGAGTCGTTTACCGCATCGCCGAGCAATTTTCCCAACGTGCGGCCGTCTTCTTCACGGGCGCGCATCATTTCGCCGAATGAACGTTTGAAAATGTTGCCTTTGACGCGGCTCTCCTGTACGATATCTTCTTCCCGGTAGGTGCGTTCCGCGCGAACCCCGTAAAACTTAAAGGCGAGGCCCACCATGAAAGCCGATATGTAATGGGCGATGGCAAGCAGCATCCCGAGCTGCGGGGAGTGGAACATCCCGACCGCGACGGCGCCAAACATGAAGAGCGGGTCGGCCGTATTGGTGAACGCGAGCAGCCGCTCGCCTTCGATACGGGTGCAGAGTTTGTTTTTGCGGAACTTTGACGTGATGACCGCGTCCATCGGGTACCCGGCGGCGAGGCCCATCGAAAGGGCGAAAGCGCCGACGCCCGGCACGCTGAACAAGGGGCGCATCAGCGGTTCGAGCAGCACGCCGAGCGCGTGGACGATTCCTACGCCAAGCAGCAGCTCGGAGAGGATAAAGAACGGCAGGAGGGACGGGAACACAACGTCCCAGAAGAGCTTTAACCCATCTACCCCGGCTTTGAACCCTTCTTGCGGGTACATGACCAGGGATAAGGTCAGAAAGACGACCACGGTGGCCAAGATCGTTGTTGTTGAACGCTTCGGCGCTGTGGACATTGCTAGCCTCATCTCCTTTTTCAGTTCGAAATACGGACTACCCTTACCCATACATATGGACGACCCGCCTGAGATATGTTTGGATTCGTCCACAGCGGAAAGTTATGGTACTCTATACGAAAGATCAAACTGAGAGGAGACACGCTGATGACCGATATGACGATCAAAGAGATGCAAAAAGATGTGGACGCGTATATCTCGCAGTTCAAAGAGGGCTATTTCCACCCGATGACGCTGGTGGTGCGCCTGACCGAGGAGCTGGGCGAGCTGGCGCGGGAAGTCAACCACAGCCACGGGCAGAAGCCGAAGAAGAAGGAAGAGGCGGAGAGCTCGATCGCGCTGGAGCTGGCCGACATGATGTTTGTGATCACCTGTATGGCCAATTCGCTCGGCATCGACCTGGAAGAGGCGCACAAAGCGGTGATGCATAAATTCAACACGCGCGACGCGAACCGCTGGACGCGCAAGGACGCAGAATAAAAGGGGATGGATCAAGATGGCAGAACAGATTCGCGTGGTCGTCGTCGGCGCCAAAGGCCGGATGGGCCGCGAGACGGTGAAAGCAATTTTGCAGGATGAGGCGCTGGCGTTCGTCGGCGCGGTCGACCGGACGCTGGACGGAGACCTCGTGTCGCAGGTGCTCGGCGTGGAGGCGGGCGAGGTGACATTTTCGACCGACTTGGAAAAAACGCTGGTCGATACGCGGGCGGACGTGATGGTCGACTTCACGACGCCTGCGGTGATGAAAGGGAACATCGACAGAGCGATCGCGCTTGGCGTGCGCCCGGTCGTCGGCACGACGGGGATGACGCAGGAGGAGATCGCAGCCTGGGATGCGGACTGCAAGGAGCGCGGCATCGGCGGGCTGATCGCGCCGAACTTCGCGATCGGCGCGATCTTGATGATGCGCTTTGCGGCGGAGGCGGCGAAGTTCTTGCCGCACGTGGAGATCATCGAGATGCACCACGATCAGAAGCTGGACGCTCCGTCTGGCACGGCGATCAAGACTTTGGAGCTGATCGCAGAAGCGCGTGAAAAACGGGGACAAGGCCACCCGAACGAGCATGAGACGATCGCAGGTTCGCGCGGCGGGGATTATGAAGGCATGCGCGTGCATAGTGTGAGATTGCCGGGCTACGTGGCGCACCAGCAGGTGATCTTTGGCGGGCTGGGACAGACGCTGACGATCCGCCACGACTCGATCAACCGCGAGTCGTTTATGCCGGGCGTGGTGCTGTCCTGCAAAGAGGTCATGAAGTATGAAGGCATGGTCTACGGTCTGGAAAACCTGCTCTTTTAGCTGACGGAGGGATCTTGATGAACATCGCACTGATCGCACACGACCGCAAGAAAGAGACCTTGATCAATTTTGTGATCGCCTATCAGCATATTTTTGCCAAAGCCAATCTGTATGCGACCGGCACGACCGGGCTGCGGATTCAGGAAGCGTCGGGGCTGCCGGTGACACGCTTCCTGTCCGGCCCGCTCGGCGGCGACCAGCAGATCGGGGCGTTGATCGCCGAAGACCGCATGGATCTCGTGCTGTTCTTCCGCGATCCGCTGATGTCCCAGCCGCACGAGCCGGACATCCTCGCGCTGCTCCGCCTCTGCGACGTCCACGAAATCCCCGTCGCCACCAACATGGGCACCGCCGAAGTGCTGGTCAAAGCTCTGGACCGCGGCGACTTCGCCTGGCGCGAAGCACGCAAGCAGGGCTAGGCCTGACCGGACATTGAAGGCGGACAACGCTCTACACAGAGGATGGAGTTAGGGAGTGGAAGGACGGAATGGAACGCATTGAGGCTGTTGCATGGAACGTTGTTGAATCGCTTGAAAAGGCAGGATATGAAGCTTATCTCGTGGGCGGCTGCGTCCGCGATAAATTGTTGAATCGTACGATCGATGACTATGACATCACCACTTCTGCGCTGCCCGAGGAAGTGCAGGCCGTTTTTGCGCACACGGTGCCGACCGGGCTGAAACACGGCACGGTGACCGTGCGCGAAGATGACTGCCAGTTTGAAGTGACCACCTTTCGGACGGACGGGGAGTACGAAGACGGGCGGCGCCCGGCGGAGGTGAAGTTCGTTCGGTCGCTGGAAGAGGATCTGGCGCGGCGGGACTTGACGATCAACGCGATGGCGCTGGGGCGTGACGGCACGCTGCATGATCCGTTTGGCGGCCAGTTCGACCTGCTCGCCAAGCGGATCAAGGCGGTCGGCGACCCGGTGCAACGATTTGCAGAGGACGCTTTGCGCATGCTGCGGGCGATCCGCTTTGCGGCGCAGCTGCAGTTCGAGATCGAAGAGGAGACGCTGCAGGCGATTTCCGAAGAAGCGTTCCGCCTGCAGCAGGTCTCCCGCGAGCGCATCCGCGACGAATGGATCAAGATGCTGCTCACCCACTCAGACACGGCGATCGAACTGCTCTGGGAGACCGACACCTTGCGCCACATCTTCTCCCGCCCGACCTCTGAGCCGGAGCCATGGGAGCGCGCCGCCGCCTGGACGGCCGACGCGCCGCCCGATCTCGCGCTGCGCTTCTGTCTCGTTTTTGCTGCACTCGACATCGACGAACCGCGCATCGACAAGACGCTGCAAGGGCTGAAACTGCCCTCCCAGCTCAAAAAAGACATCCGCGACCTCTTGGCCCTGCAAGCCACCGAGCCGTCTCCGGACTGGCCGGAGCGCACTTGGCGGCAGCTGTTCTACGCCCACGGTTATGACACCGTGCGCCGCCGCTGCCTGCAGCACGCCGTCATCCACGAGCCGGAAAAGCTGCCGGAATGGAGCGCACGGGTCGAGGCGCGCCGCGCCGTGCAGCCGCTCTGGCAACTGTCCGATCTCGCACTGACCGGCCAGGACCTGATCGAACACGGCATCAACGAAGGGCCGGCCCTCGGGCACTGGCTGAAGCGCCTCGCCCAAGCGGTGCTGCAAGACCCGGCCCACAACAATCGGGAAGCGCTTTTGCAGCTCGTGCAAGACTGGCAGCGCACCCCGTAACGCGAACGGTTTCCGCGATTATGCCGCGATCGTGCCGCGAGCAAAGGAGGTTGACGATTGGACGATCAAAACGAACAGTCGGTTGTCGCTTTGGATCAAGCCTTGCTGCAGGCGCTGGCCGACCCGGCCGCAGAGCCTGCCTTTCGCCACAGGCTGCTCCACTCCAATCTCTATGTCCTCGGGCACATCGAAGACGCGCAGATCGAAGAGGACGGCACCGTCTGGCCGCGCCACAGTTCGACGCTGCGCATCACGCACTTCGATGTCGACGGCGAGACGGTGCTGCCCGTCTTCTCCGCGCCGGATCATCTGCAGAGCCTGTTTGACGAAGTGCCCGATCTCATCCTCCTGCGCGCCACCAACCTCTTCGCGTCAGCCACGCCCGATGTCAAAATCGTGCTCAACCCCGGCACTGCCGTCGGCAGAGCCTTCACCTACGAAGACATTCAGAAGCTCCTCCGCTGAGGAGCTTTTTTCATGCCCTTCAACAAATCTACTTAACCCTAAAAAATAATTATTTAGTATCTAGCAATTTGATGATATAAATAGATTGGGGTAATTAGGTTTCTTCAACAGGAAGCACTAATGAAGGGAGATTGTTCCACCTTATGAATCAACGTTCAACAGCCAATCAAAAAGTTGTCATCCTCGGCGGCGGCGTCGCCGGGATGAGCGCCGCGCATGAATTGATCCAGCGCGGATTCGATGTTGTCGTCTACGAATACAAAAGCATCGCCGGCGGCAAAGCGCGCAGCATGCCGGTGCCGGAGTCTGGCAAAGCGGGCAGAAAAGACCTGCCCGGCGAACACGGCTTCCGCTTTTTTCCCGGTTTTTACAAACATGTGACCGATACGATGCAACGCATCCCTTATACCGATGCGGACGGTGAAGAAAAAACCGTCTATGACAACCTCGTCCATGCCCCGCGCATGGGGTTGGCCCGCTATGACCATCCTTTGACCGAGTTTGTCGCCAACTTCCCGATGTCGCTCGACGATGTGGTCGATATCATCAAATCGATGTTTGACGCCGACCTCGGCCTGTCTGCCGACGAGATGGAAGTGGCCGCTTCGAAAGTCTGGCAGATCATCACCTCCTGCCATGACCGCAAAGTGTACGAATACGAGCAGATCCCATGGTGGGACTTCATCGAAGCGGAACAGCACTCCGAAGCGTACCGCAAGCTGTTCACTGCGCTTACCCGTACCCTCGTCGCCGCCAAAGCGCACGAAGCGAGCACCAAGACGGTTGGCAACGTCGGGGCGGAGCTGATCCTCGACATGATCACGCCGGGCATGCAAAATGACCGTGTGCTGAACGGCCCGACCAACGACGTGTGGATCGACCCGTGGCTGAACTTCCTGCGCGAACAAGGCGTCGACTACCGCCTCGGCGCGGAAGTCAAGAAGATCGACTGTCAAGACGGCTTGATCACCGGCGCGACGATCCTCGAAAACGGCGTTGAATACGAAGTGACAGCCGACTACTACATCTGCGCACTGCCGGTCGAAGTGACGGCGAGCCTGCTCACCGACGAGATGCTGCTCGCCGACCCGACCCTGTTTTTCCTGAAACAGCTCGCCTTGTCGGTCGACTGGATGACCGGCATCCAGTTCTACCTGACCGAGCCGGCGCCGATCATCGACGGCCACGTCCTGTACATGGATTCGCAATGGGCGCTGACCTCCGTGTCGCAGGCGCAGTTCTGGCCGCACATCGACATGCGCCAATACGGCGACGGCAAGGTGGTCGACATCCTCTCCGTCGACATCTCCGACTGGAACACGCCGGGCATAAACGGCATGACGGCGATGGAATGCGATTATGTCCAGCTGAAAAATGAAGTCTGGGCGCAGCTGAAAAAGAGCCTCAACCATGACGGCGAACTGCTGCTTCGCGACGACATGATCCACACCGTCTTCCTCGACCCGGACATCTGTTTCATCAACCCGCGCGACAAGATCAACCTCGAACCGCTGCTGATTAACAAAGTCGGCACCTGGACGCAGCGCCCGGACGCGAATACCGCAATTCCGAACCTGTTCCTCGCCTCCGACTATGTCCGCACCAACACCGACCTCGCGACGATGGAAGGGGCCAACGAAGCGGCCCGCCGTGCCGTCAACGCGATTCTCGATGCCGCGCATTCCAAGGCGAAGCGCTGTAAGATCTTCGAGATGTATGAACACAAGCTGTTCGCCTTGTGGCAAAAACACGACCAGGAGCGCTTCGAACAAGGCTTGCCGTGGGACGGCAAGACGGTCCTGCACATCTTTTAATTCGTAACGAAAAGGGGGGAGCTGCATGTATTCGATCGCCGGATACCAGATCACGAGAAAGATCGCCGAGGGCAGCAAATCGGTCATCTACCGTGGCCGGGCTGCGGACGGCGGCCAGACCGCGATCTTAAAAGCGATGAAAACCGAATATCCCCCTTTGCAGGACGTGATCCGCTGGAGGCGCGAGTATGAGATCGCAGCCGGTCTCGACTGCGACGGCATCGTGCGTCCGCTTACGCTCTGCGAACAGGGCAACGGCGTCGTGCTGGTGCTGGAAGACTTCGGCGGCCAGTCGCTCGCCCATCTCTTGCGGCAAAAGCGGCTCAACCTGACCCAGTTCCTCGACATCGCCATTTCGCTGGCCGAGACGTTGGGCTTTTTGCACCAGCGGCAGATCATCCACAAAGACATCAAGCCGCACAACATCATCGTCGCGCCGGAGCAGGGCATCGTGAAGCTGACCGACTTTTCGATCGCCTCGCTGCTCATCAGCGAGAAGACGGAGATGGTCAATCCGCAGCTGCTCGAAGGGACGCCTGCCTACATGTCGCCGGAGCAGACCGGCCGCATGAACCGCGTCACCGACTACCGGACCGACTTTTATTCGCTCGGCGTCACCTTCTATGAAATGCTGACCGGACAGCCGCCCTATGTGACCGCCGACCCGGTCGAGCTGATTCACTGCCACATCGCCAAGCAGCCGCAAGCGCCGTATGAATGGAACATCGGCATCCCGAAGGCGGTGTCTGACATCGTGATGCGCTGCCTCGCCAAAAACGCCGAAGACCGCTACCAGAGCGCGTTTGGCTTGAAGGCGGACCTCGAGACTTGCCGCCGCCGGATGCAGGAGTATGGCGTGATCGGCGATTTTCCGCTCGGCAGGTCGGATCAGTCAGAAATTTTTCGCATCCCGGAAAAGTTGTACGGGCGCGGCCAGGACATCGCCGCGATGCGCGCCTGCTTTGACCGCGCCGCCCAGGGCACGAGCGAACTGCTGCTCGTGTCCGGCTTTTCGGGCATCGGCAAGTCGTTTTTCGTCCATGAGATCCACGCTTCGGTCGTGCAGGAAAACGGCTTTTTCCTGACCGGCAAGTTCGACCAGTTTACGCGGCACATTCCGTTCCACGCCTTGATCCAGTCGATGAAAAACCTGATCGCCCAGCTGCTGACCCAAAGCGAAGAGGACATCCAGCGCTGGCAAGACACGATCCTGCAGGCGCTCGGCAACAACGGCGCGGTGATCACCGACGTGATCCCGGAGCTGGAGCTGATCATCGGCAGCCAGTCTGTCGTACAGCAGTTGCCGCCCGAAGAGACGCAAAACCGTTTCCAGCTGACCATGCAAAAGCTGCTCAGCGTTTTTTGCAAGCGCGAGCACCCGGTGGTGCTGTTTCTTGACGACCTGCAATGGGCCGACCCGGCGTCGCTGACGACGATCGAATATCTGCTCAGCGATGCGGCATCGTCTCATCTGCTCTGCATCGGCGCGTACCGCGACAACGAAGTCACCGCCGGCCACCGTCTGATGCGGATGCTGGATCTGCTCGACCAGAAGCAGCGCCCATACTGGCAGATCACCTTGCGCCCGCTCCGGCCGGAACACATGGGCGAACTGCTCGCCGACACGCTCGGCCAGGCGCCGGAGCAAGTGCAGCGGCTCACAGAGCTCGTTTTGCAAAAGACGAACGGCAACCCGTTTTTCGCGCGGCAATTTCTGCAGGCGTTGCACGCCCGGCAGATGATCTCCTTCGACTCGGCAGCAGGGCGCTGGGTCTGGGACGAAGCGCAGATCGGCGGCGTGGACATCACCGACAACGTGGTCGAATTCATGCTGCAAAAGATTCAGGAGCTGCAGGAAGACACCCAGCAGATGCTGCAGGTCGCCGCCTGTATCGGCAGTTCCTTCGACCTGCAGACTTTGGCGCACACAGCCGGCAAAAGCGTCTCGCTCGCCGCCGATGAACTGTGGCCCGCGCTGCAGGAAGGCTTGCTCGTGCCGGTCGGCACCGACTACAAGCTGCTGTACAGCCAAGGACGCGCCGAAGGGGAGGAGTTTAACGTCTCGTTCAAATTCCTGCACGACCGCGTCCAGCAGGCCGCCTATGCCTTGCTGACCGAGGCAAGGCGCAAAGAGGTGCATCTCGGGATCGGCCGCCTGCTGCTCGCCTGCACCGCCAAGCCGGAGCTGGAAGAGCGCCTGTTCGACATGGTCAACCACTTGAACGAAGGTGTCGAGCTGATCCAGTCCCGCCACGAGCAGATGCAGCTCGTCCGCCTCAACCTGATCGCAGGCAAGCGGGCCAAAGCGTCGACCGCCTATGAACCGGCTTTGAAATACCTCGCCCAAGGTGCGGAACTGCTGCCGGACGATGCGTGGGACACACACTACGACCTGACGCTCGAGCTCAACCTGGAGCGCTCCGAAGTCGAGTACCTCTGCGGCAACTTCGAGCTGGCTGAGCGATTGTTCGACCTGATCCTCGCCAACGCCAAGACGAAGCTGGAGCAGGTCCGCGTCTACCACATCAAGACCCAGCTCCTGATCAACCTCGGACAATATGAAGAAGCGATCCGGCAAGGACTGAAAAGCGTCCGGCTGCTCGGCATCAAGCTGAACGACGAAACGGGCATCGGCTCGTTGCTCTGGGAGCTGATGAAGGCAAAATGGAACTTGCGCAAACGAACGGTCACGGAGCTGTTGCACCTGCCGCTGGTCAAAGACCCGTACCGTGACGAGGCGATGAAGCAAGTGTTCAACATCGCGACCGCCTTCTATTTTGTCAACCCGCAGCAATTCGCCCTGCTCAACCTGAAAGTGCTGAACATGACCGTCAAGCATGGCAATTCGCTCGCCTCCAGCATCGCCTATGGCGGCTACGGCGTGATGATCGGCAACTTCCTCGGCGATGTCGAGAACGGCTACCGCTATGGCAAACTGGCCCGGCAGGTCAATGACAAATACTATGCGCCGCTCCGGCATAAGAGCGATTTTTCATTTGCCCTGTTCTCGATGCACTGGAAAGAGCATCTTCAGCACGCCGTCCGGCTGTTTCGCGAGACGCATCAGAACGCGATGGAATCGGGCGACTTGATTCAAGCCTTTTTCTCAGTGCTGCAGATGATCAACTGCATGGTCATCCACGGCGAGCAGCTCACCGTGATCGACCGCGATGTCCGCACCTATCTTGAGTTCGCCAAGCGGGCCAAGCTGCGCGACCATGTCAGCAACTATCTGATCTTGAAAGCGTTCGTGCAAAATCTGCTCGGGCGCACCGACGGCCTGATGAGCCTGACCGATGAGGATTTTCAGGAGGACGCCTATTTGGCGCGGCTGCAGGCGGAGGAAGGACTGCATCAGCTTAACTGGTACTATATGGTAAAAACAAAACTATGTTACCTGTACGAGCAGCCGGGCGAAGCGGTGCGCTGGTCCCGGGAGGCGGAGCAGATCATCTCCGCCTCGATGGCCCAGCCGCATGTGCCGGAGCATTATTTTTACGATTCGCTGAGCTTGGCGGCCGATTATGGCAACGTTCCGGCGCAGGA
Organism: Tumebacillus sp. BK434; assembly: GCF_004340785.1. Classification (NCBI taxonomy): domain Bacteria; kingdom Bacillati; phylum Bacillota; class Bacilli; order Caryophanales; family Alicyclobacillaceae; genus Tumebacillus; species Tumebacillus sp. BK434. The sequence goes on from NZ_SLXS01000001.1 coordinate 157,987, forward strand.
GCAGCGCGCGTACTGGAAAAAGCTGAAGAAAAATCTCCGCAAGCTGAAAAAGTGGGCCCGTCACGCTCCGCACAACACCGAGCACAAATACATGCTCGTGCGGGCGGAGATGGAGCGCCTGAAAGGCAGCGAGCAGGAGGCGATGCGCCTGTATGACCTGGCGATCGAGTCGGCGACCCTCTATGAGTTCGCGAACAACGCCGCGCTGGCTGCGGAATGTGCGGCCAAGTTCTACGCCGGGCGGGGCACGCATAAAATCGCCAAAACGTATATGACAGAAGCGGTCTACGGCTATCTGCGCTGGGGCGCCGTCGCGAAAGTGAAGCAGTTGGAAGCACGCTACCCGCATCTGCTCGCGACCAGGCTGGAGCATGAGACCAGCCTGGAAGTGGCGGCGGCAGGCGAGAGCAGCATCAGCGCAACGGGCGGCAATGCTGTGCAGAAGATCGATCTGCTCACCGTCATGAAAGCAGCGCGGGCGATCTCCGGCGAGATCGTCCTCGAGAAGCTGCTGGAAAACATGATCCACATCGTCGTCGAAAACGCCGGGGCGGAAAAAGGCGTCTTGCTGATCGAGCAGGGAGGCGATCTGCTGATCGAAGCGGAGAAGTCGACCGGGGACGACGCCGTGCGCGTATTGCAAGGCACGCCGTACCGCAACAGCGCGAACGTGGCGCCGTCGGTGATCCAATATGTGCGCCGGATGCGCGAGCCGGTCGTGCTGCACGATGCGGCGGACGCCGACATGTTTGCGAAAGACCCGTATCTTCTGCTTAAAAAGCCCAAGTCGCTCCTCGCGATGCCGATCGTGAACCAAGGCAGGCTGGTCGGCGTGCTGTATCTGGAGAACAATCTGACCACGCACGCCTTTACCGCCTCGCGCCTGGAAGTGATGAGCCTGCTGTCGTCGCAGATCGCCGTTTCGATCGAAAACGCGAAACTGTACAACCAGCAGGTCGAGCTGAGCCGGGCGTATGGCAAGTTTGTGCCGCATCAGTTCCTGCGCTTTTTGGAGAAGAAAAGCATCATCGACGTGCGGCTCGGCGATCACGTGCAGACGGAGATGACGGTGTTGTTTTCTGACATTCGCTCGTTTACGACGCTGTCCGAGCGGATGACGCCGGAGGAGAATTTCAAGTTCCTCAACGATTTTCTGAGCCGGATGGAGCCGTCGATCACCGAGAACCACGGGTTCATCGACAAGTTTATCGGCGATTCGATCATGTCCTTGTTCGATCAGAGCGCGGACGATGCGGTGCGCGCCGCCTTGTCGATGCTGAAAGCGCTGACCGCCTTCAACGAGCAGCGCAGACAGCGGGGAGCGGAGGAGATCGGGCTTGGCATCGGGATCAACAGCGGGCTGTTGATGCTCGGGACGCTCGGCGGTGACAACCGGATGGATTCGACGGTGATCTCCGACGCGGTCAACCTGGCCTCGCGGGTGGAAGGGCTGACCAAGCGGTACCGCGTGCAGCTCTTGATCTCCGAGCAGACCTTGTCGCGCCTGCGCGATCCGGGGCGCTACTCGATCCGGATCATCGACCGGGTGAAAGTGAAAGGCAAGTCGGAGGCGGTGTCGGTCTATGAGGTGTTTGACGCCGATCCGCCGGCGGTGCGGGACGGGAAACTGCGCACGAAAGAGCTGTTCGAGCAAGGGTATCTGCTGTATCAGGAGCAGAACTTCATCGGCGCCAAAGCGCTTTTTGACGAGTGTCTGCGCCAGAACCCGGACGACAAATGCGCCGAAGTCTATGTGGAGCGCTGTCTGCATTGTCTGGACTTTGGGTATGACGAATATTGGACCAACGAGGGAGCGAAAACATGACCAGTGCAGCGAAAAGCATGTTTGTCTTTGGCATCTACCTGCTCAGCTTGAGCATGAGCTGTCTCTTTTGGCCGAATACGGTGATCGAACTGATCGGGATCGGCGAGCCGGGCGACGCTTCGGTGTTCATCCGCTTTTCCGGAATGATGGCGCTTTTCCTGGCGATCTACTATTTTGCCGCCGCGCGCAAAGACCAGTCGGAGTTCATGTGGTGGACGGTGTACACGCGGCCGCTGGTGTTTGCGTTCTGCGCCTTGTTCGTGCTGACCGGGGTCTTTCCGAAGGTCGCGATCTTTGTGGGAATCTTCGATATGGTGACCGCAGGCTGGACGTATTTCGCCCTGCGGGCGCAAGCGGGGGCGTAGCGGGATGGACTGGCTGATCGGCCATCTGGTCGGGGATTATCTGCTCCAAAACGACTGGATGGCATACAACAAAAAGCAAAAGACTTGGCGCGGCGAACTGGCCTGCAATCTGCATTGTCTGATCTGGACGCTCTGCGTACTCGCTTTTACCGGCTGGTGGGACTGGCCTCATGCCCTGCTGGTCTACGGAACGCATTACCTGCTCGACCGCACGGGACTGGTCAACTGGTACGTGCAGACGATCAACACGGGCAAGCCGCTGCCCTGGCTGTCGATCGTGACCGACAATGTGCTGCATCTGCTTGTGCTTTATTTGGTAGATAAGTATGTATAACTATTGTCGTTAAGAGTGATGTGAATGGTTCGTTAAATATCACTGTTCAGATTGAAGATCAGCGTGGTAGACTAGAAGAGGAGCAAGATTCTGAGATGTTGACATGTAAGGTGTGAGAGAGACATGGGAGACCCTCTTTTGGCGGTACGGGAAGAAGTCAATCCGGAAACCATGCTGAAGATCATCTTTGACTATATCGCGAAGATTACGGCGGAGAAGCGGCTCGGCCACATTTTGATGCTGATGGCCGACATGGGGCGGGAGATGATCCTCGCCGACCGCTGCACGTTGTGGCTGCTCGATGAAGAGCGCCAGGAGCTGCGCACGACGGTGGCGCACGATGTGAGCGAACTGCGCATCCCGGTCGATTCGGGCGTGGCCGGGCATACGATCCGCACGGGACAAGCGGTGATCATCGATGATGCGTATCAGGATGACCGGTTTCATGCGGTGGTCGATCAGAAGACCGGGTATCGGACGCGGTCGATTTTGGTGATCCCGATCCGGGATAATGAAGGGCGTCTGATGGGCGCCTTTCAGGCGATCAACAAGATGACAGCGGCGGGAAAGTTTACACAGAAAGATCTGGAGCATTTGACGTTGGCGGCCTATTATTCGGGCAAGTCGCTGGAGTCGGCGATGTTGGCGCACGAGATCGAAGAGACGCAAAAAGAGATCATCTTCACGATGGGCGAAGTCGGCGAGACGAGGTCGAAGGAGACGGGCAACCATGTGAAGCGGGTGGCGGAGTATTCGAAGATCCTGGCGCTGCGCTTCGGTCTTAGCGAAGAGGAGGCGGAGCTGATCAAGACGGCGTCGCCGATGCATGACATCGGGAAAGTGGCGATCCCGGACGCGATCCTGAACAAGCCGGGCAAGCTGACGACTGACGAATATGAGCTGATGAAAACGCACACGACGATCGGCTATCAGCTGCTAAACAATTCCAAGCGCCGCATTCTGAAAGCGGCCGCCACCATCGCCATCGAGCACCACGAAAAGTGGAACGGCACCGGCTACCCGCACGGCCTGCAAGGGGAGGAGATCCATCTGTACGGCCGCATCACCGCCGTCGCCGATGTCTTCGATGCCTTGGCCAGCGATCGCCCCTATAAAAAAGCCTGGGAGCTCGATCGCATCCTCGACCTCTTCCGTGAAGAGCGCGGCCGGCATTTTGACCCGCAGCTGGTCGATGTTTTCTTCGAGAGCTTGGATGAGATTCTGGAAATCCGTTCGAAGTACGGCGACAATTTTGATATCTGTTAAGAAAAAGCGACCCTTGGCATAGCAGGGTCGCTTTTTTCAAATGAGATAAAATAGGTTGCCGAAGCAACAATTCAATTAGACGATAACCGCGTAGGGTAAGGGGATTGCGCCGGCTTCTTTAACGGAGCCGGCTTTTTTGCGTTGTGCATCTGAAATGCTGTCGGAATGTGTCGGGAGCCTGGTTCATACAGTGGAATATGTATTGGTTCTGTATATCGAACAAGCTTTGAAAAAAGGAGTCGTGCAAACGATGGAGATGGGCCTTGCGGAGATGGGGCGGGTATTGCGGCAGCGGGTGCTGCTGATCGTGCTGGTGACGCTGCTGGCAGTCGGATTGGCCGGTGCGGGCAGCTTTCTGGTGCTGGAGCCGGAGTATGAAGCGACGACAACCCTGCTGGTGCAAAGCAAGCAGACGGAGAAAGGAATCGCCTACAACGATCTGCTCACCGACCAGAAGCTCGTCACCACGTACGGAGAAATTTTTCAAAGCCGGATGATCGCCGAGGCGGTGATCGAACGCCTCGGCCTTGACCTGACCGAACAGGAACTGTTGGAAAACGTCCGCGTGCGCTCGTCCAGCGAATCGCTACTGACCGCGGTGACCGTCACCGACCATGACCCGAAGCAGGCGGTGACGATCGCCAACGCGATGGCGGCCGTCTTTATGGAAAATCTCGGCCGGATCATGCAAGTCGACAACGTGTCCATTCTCGATACGGCCAAGTTGACCTCCGACGTGCTGGAACCGGTGCGTCCCAAGCCGTATCTGAACATGGCGGTCGCTCTCGTGCTTGGCGCGATGGCAGGCGCGGGGCTGGCGTTACTGCTTGCGTTTCTGAACAATACGGTGCAGACAGAGGCGGAGGCGGAACAGTTGCTGCAACTGCCCGCGCTCGGCGCGATCCCTTTTTTCGAGCAGAAAGGGAGCTCCGGATATCGTGTGGTGGTCAGGCAGGACCCGCGCTCGGCGGTGGCGGAAGCGTTTCGAACGCTGCGCACCAACATCCAATACGATGAAGCGGGCAAACACGTCAAAGTGCTGATCGTCACCTCGACCTTGGCCGGTGAAGGCAAATCGATGGTGCTCGCCAACCTCGCCGTCACGATGGCACAGGCCGGCAAGCGCGTCCTGCTGATCGACGGCGACCTGCGCAAGCCGACTTTGCACCATGTGTTTCATCTTGGCGGGCAAATCGGGCTGACCGAAGTGCTGTGCGAAGGCGTGGCGCCGGAAGAGGTGATCTTGCCGAGCGCGGCCGGGCCGGATGTGATCCCCGCCGGGGCGATCCCCGCCAATCCGTCCGAGCTGCTCGGGTCGCCAAAACTGCGCGGCCTGCTGTCCGACCTGCGCATCCGCTACGACCTCGTGCTGATCGACTCCCCGCCCTTGCTGCCGGTCACCGACGGGCAGGTGCTGTCCACGCTCTGTGATGGCGTGCTGTTCGTCGTGCGCAGCGGTGAGGTGGCGCGCGACCAACTGCAGCAGGCCAAGGGGCTGCTCGAGCGCGTCGGCGCACAGGTGATCGGGGCGGTGCTCAACGGCAAGCAGCGCAAGCGGAGCGAGCCGGCCTACTCTTACTATGCCGCCCCGGAAGGTGACCCGCATGATTGATCTGCACTGCCACATCCTGCCCGGCCTTGATGACGGGGCGCGCGATGCGTCCACGGCGCTGCACATGGCCTGGGCTGCTGTGCACGACGGGATCACCGACATCGTGGCGACGCCGCACACGGAGGATGGCGTGTACCGCCATTCGGCAGACGAGGTCCGGAAAGCGGTCGAACGGCTGCAGCAGCAGCTCTTGGAAGCACAGGTGCCGCTGCGCCTGCACCCCGGCTCCGAAGTCCACATACATCCGGAGCTGATCGACCAACTGCGCGCCGGGCAGATCATGACGCTCGGCGATCAAGGACGCTACCTGCTGCTGGAACTGCCGCTTCGCAATGTGCCGCGGGTGATGGAGCGGATCTTCGACGATCTGGCAGATCGCGGCATCACGACGATTCTGGCGCATCCGGAGCGCAACCTGGTGCTGCAGGAACAGCCCTGGCGTCTGGCGGCGTGGAGCGAGGAGTACGGCGTTCTGGCCCAATTGACGGCAGGCAGCGTGACCGGGCAGATGGGGAAAACCCTGCAGCGCACCGCGTTGTCTTTTTTCCAAAGCCGGCTTGCCCACCTCGTGGCCAGCGACGCACATGATTTGAAAAACAGGCGCCCGGAGCTGCGCGCCGCCTACTTGAAGCTGGCTGCGCTCGATCTGCAAGAAGCGGCCGGGTATCGCGAGCGGGCGGAGCTGATCTTGTTTGCAAACGCGGGCGAACGGCGGTCGTTTCCATGCTGATGCGCCACAGTCTGCTTTACCTGTTGGCGCGGGGACTGCCGGGGCTGCTCCAAGTGGCCGCCGTCGCTTGGCTGACCCGGCTGCTCAGTCAGAGCGAATACGGGCAGTACGCGGGCGTGATCGCCGGAGCGGCGCTGCTCAACGCTTTGCTGTTCCAATGGCTCGGGCTTGGCGTGATCCGCTTTTGGCCGGGGGTGGAGGCGGCGCGGCGCGAAGGGTTCCTGGCGACGCTGTGTGCAGGTTATCTCGGTCTGGTCGCGCTGACCGGCCTTGCAGGCGGTCTCGTGATCGGGCGGCTCGCCGATCCGATGCTGCAAGCGCTGGTCGGCTGCGGCGTCCTGCTGCTCTGGGGGCAGGCGTGGTTTGAACTGCAGCTGGAACTCTTGCGGTCGGAACTGCGCCCGGGACGCTACGGGCTGCAGATGATGGCGAAGGCGCTGCTGTCGGTCGGCATCGGCGGGACGCTCGCCTACTTGGGAACCGGCATCTGGGGCGTGCTTGGCGGCGTGTTCATCGGCCTGACAGCGCCTGTGCTCTGGCAGAGCGCGAAGATCTTCCGCCATCTGCGCTGGCGGCAGTTCGACCGGGCGCTGCTTCGGCAGCTCCTGCGCTACGGACTGCCGCTGACGGCAGCCTTTTCGATGGAGCTTGTGGTGAGCAGTTCCAACCGGCTGCTACTCGGGGCCGGGCAGGCCGGGATGTACGCCGTCGGTTACGATCTCGCCAAACAGACGGTGGGGCTGCTGACGTACACGGTCGGGCTGGCCGCGTCGCCGCTGCTCGTTCGAGCTTTCGAACAGTCCGGCCTGCAAGCGGCCGGGCGGGAGATGGAAAAAGTGCTCCTGCTCCTGCTCGGCATCGGTCTCCCGGCCACCGTCGGGCTCAGCCTGCTCGCCCCGAATCTGGCGGAGACGCTGCTTGGCCCCGCGTTTCACGGCGCGGCGGCACTGATGCCGTGGGCGGCGCTGGCGGCGCTTTTGTTCAGCGTCAAGGAATACAGCCTCAACCGCGCCTTTCAACTGCAGCAAAAAACGCTCCGCCTGATCCTGCCCACCGTGCTGGCGGCCCTGCTCAATCTGCCGCTGACGTGGTGGCTGGCCGGCAGCGTCGGCGCGCTGGGGGCGGTGTATGCGACCTGCATCGTGTACGGGGCCGCACTCGCGGTGACCTGGCTGCTGGCGCGGCCGATTTTTCCGTTGCGAGTCCCTTGGAAAGACGCGGCAAAAGTGGCCTTGGCGACGCTTGCGATGGCGGGAGCGCTGTACCCGCTGTTGCCGATGCGCGGCGCACCGGCTCTGCTGCTGCAAGCTGTGACAGGCGGAGCGGTGTATGCAGGGATGCTGTGGGCGACAGGGCTTGTGAAGATTCAGTATTGGCGGAGGAGGCAGGAAACATGAAAGTGTCTGTGCTGATCGGGACGCGCGACCGGTTCTGGCAGCTGATGCGCTGTTTGGAGACGGTGCTGGAGCAGGATTACCCCGATCTGGAGATCTTGCTGCTCGATGACCACTCGGCAGAACCGCTGGCCGGACGGCTGCATCAATACGTCAGCGACGAGCGCCTGCGTCTGTTCCGCTCCTCGCGTCCGCTCGGCGTGGCGGCCGGGCGCAACTTCCTGATGCGGCAGGCAACAGGCGACGTGTATGTGGTCATCGACGATGATGCGATGCTGGACGATTCCGGGGCAATGACGCGGATCGTGCGCCATCTGGAGAAACATCCGTTTACCGGCATTCTGGCCTTGAAAGTGATCGATCACCAAAACGGCGCGCAGCAGCTGCTCGTGCCGTTCAGCCGCCGCTGGCGCAACAAGCGGCCCGGACTGCCTGAGGCGGCGCAGACCTGCTCGTACTTCCTCGGCGGCTTTCACGCGATCCGCAAACAAGTGATCGACATCTGCGGACCGTATTACGAAGGCCTGATTTTTGGCGAAGAGGAGCTCGACCTGTCGTATCGGGCAATCGGAGCGGGCTTTGCGATCCAGTACTTGCCCGATGTGATCGCCCACCATTATCCCGCCCAGTCTGTGGTCGGCAAGCGGCGCGGGGCGGAGCTGCACCATCATGTGCGCAACCGCTTTTTCCTCGCCTACAAATATCTGCCCGCGCTCGCCGTGCCGGTCTATCTGCTGGTCTGGCTGCTGATCTACGCCCTGCAGGCCGGGCGACAACTGGCGTTTGGCGCTTACCTGACCGGGTTCTGGGCGGGCATCCGCGAACTGCGCAAAACCAAGCGCATGCCACTGAACAGGGCGGCCGTCCACTATCTGAAACTCCATTACGGGAGAGTCTGGTATTGACGCCGGGACGCATCGCGTTTCTTGCACTGTTCCTGATCTGGCTGGCGCTGCATCTCTCCGGAGTGCGCGTGCTGTTCGTGGAAGGGGGCTTTTCGATCGCGCCGTGGGATGTGCTGACCGTGCCTGTGTTTGTGTGGTGGCTGATCTATGCGGCGCGGGGCCGGGTGAACGTGTCGCGGGACCTGATGATCGGGATCGTGCTGATGCTGCTCTTTTGCACGTGGATCGGCATCGAGGCGCTGCGCTCGCCGCAGCCGCTGCGGGGCTTCAGCATGTATGGGATCATGCTGCGCAACGTCGTGCTGTTTCTCGTCGTCGGCACGCTGCTCGGGCAGGTGCAGTCGCTGGCCAGACTCAACCGCGCGCTGTTTCTTACCGGCACCGGGATCGCCGTCCTCGCCTTGGCCCTTTTTTTCCGCGCCCTTGGCAACTTGCAAGTGATCGCTTGGGATCCCGATCTCTGGCGGCCCGGCATCGGGTATGTGCTCGATCAGGGTGGGGTGATGCGGCTGGTCGGGTTGGCGGAAGACCCCAATTTTTATGCGATCTACATGGCCGTGCCGCTGCTGATCGGCTTTGCGCTGCGGTCGCACACGAGGTGGCTTGGCATCGGCGTGATCGGCCTGTCGCTGGTCGCCGCCAACTCGAGGACGTTTTTTCTGGCCTTTGCGGTGAGCGCCCTGCTGGTCCTGACGGCGGCGCTTTTGTTTCGGCAAGGGGGGCGGGTTGCAGGCTATCTCAAGTCGATCGGCGCCAGCATAATGGTCGTCGCTGTGGCAGGCTGGATCTGGTCGCTGCTGCAAGGCGATCTCGTGCAACTGATCACGAAGCGCTTCGGCCTGCTCGAAAAATCGGGCCGGTTCGAGCTGTGGGACCGCTTGCTGGCGAACGGCACGGGCGACTTTTGGCTCGGGAAAGGGCTGCGCGGCACGGAGCAGCTGCTCGGGGGGATGTACTCGCACAACTCCTACCTCGATCTGCTGGTCGAGACCGGATTTGTCGGCCTGCTGCTCTGGGGGCTGTTTGCGCTGTTCGTCAGCTTGAAAGCTCTACAAAAATTGGCTTTGGCCGACCGCCTGCCGTGGGTGCAGATGTGGTTTCTGCTGCTGCCGATGATGTTTGCGTTTTCGTTTTTATACAATCCGTTTTTCTGGCTGTTGGCGGCGGTGCTGACCGCCGATGCGGGAGGTGAACAACATGTTGATGCCGTTCGTTACGGTGATCATGCCGGTGCGCAATGAAGAGGCGTATCTGGCGGGGTGCCTGGACTCCCTGTTCGCGACAGACTACGGGCTCGAACGGCTGGAGGTGCTGGTGATCGACGGAAGCAGCACCGACCGTACGCTGGAGATTCTGGCCGGCTATCAAACGCGCTATCCCTGCCTGCGCCTGCTGGAGAATCCGCGGCAGCTGCAGGTGGCGGCGCTGAACCTGGGCATCCAGGCTGCCCGGGGCGAGATCATCGTGCGGATGGACGCGCACAGCGAATACCCGGCCGACTACATCGGCCGCTGTGTGACGCTGCTGCTCGCCTCAGGCGCGGACAATGTCGGCGGAGTGCTGGAAGCGGCCGGGCGCACCCCCTTTGGCAAGGCGGTCGCGTTGGCGGTGACCTCGCCGTTTGGAGCGGGAGATGCCAAATACCGGACGGCGGTGCAGGAAGCGTGGGTGGATACGATCTTTCCCGGCGTCTGGCGCAAAACGACGCTGCAGCGGCTGGGAGGTTTTCAAGCGGCGTGGGAAGTCAACGAGGACTACGAGCTGAACTACCGCCTGCGCCGCTCAGGAGGGAAGATTTTGCTCTCGCCTGCGATCCGCTGCCGCTATTATGTGCGCGAGGGGATCGGAGCATTGGCCCGGCAGTATTTCCGCTATGGGCACTGGAAAGTAAAAACGCTTGTCGCCCATCCCGACTCGCTGCGCTGGCGGCAGCTGGCCGCGCCGCTGTTGGTGCTGGGGCTTGCGGTGTCGGCGCTGACCGCCTGGTGGCTGCCGGTGCTCGGCGCACTGCCGCCCGCCCTCTATCTGCTCGCCGCGCTCGCCGCTTCGGCAGCCAAAGGGCTGCGCTGGCTGCCGGTGCTGCCGGTGGTGTATCTGACCCTGCATCTGAGCTGGGGCATCGGGTTTTTCAGCGGGATCTTCAAATGGGGGCTGCCCCGGCTGACTTTGCAACACGTACGCAACGCGGTCAGAGCAATAAGGAGTTGAGAAGAGATGGGCATGAACATTCGGCTGGCCAACTGCGTCCTGTTTTGCTTCGACCTGCTGATCGTGCACGGCGGGCTATTGGCGGCCTTTTGGCTGCATGATTCGTATTCGCTCGATGCCTATCTGCATCTGCTGCCAGGGCTGTCTGCAGCCGCCTTGGTGATCTTTACGATGTTTGATCTCTATGCAAAACCGCAGCGCCGGGGGCTCGACCTGCTGATCGGCTCGGTGGTGCTGGCGGTGGGGATGCTCGCGCTTTGCGCAGCGCTGTTCACGTCGCTGCCGGGGGTGGTGATCGTGATGGCCGGACTGCTGCAAGGTGTGCTCTTGCTCGTGTGGCGGGCGGGCATCTGGCAGGTCGGGCGGCGCGTCTATGGCGGGCGCAAAGTGCTGGTCGTGGCCGACGATCCGATCGCCGGGCTGCTGATCGAAGAGCGGCTGGACTTGAACATGCAGGGCTGGTTCACGGTGGCCGGGGTGTTGACCACCGAGGAGCAGGAACGGCTGGCGCAGCTTTTGCCGGGCGTGGACGCGGTGGTGCTCGGCGGCGCGATCGGCGTGAAGAAGGAGCTGGTCTCGCTCTGCGCCCGCTACGGCAAAGAAGCGCTGGTCGTGCCGGAGCTGTTTGAGCTGGTGCTGTTCGGCGCAGAGCCGCAGCAGATCGGCGATCTGCTCGTGTTGTCGATCACGCCGCCGAAGCTGAAACTGCGCCAACAGATCGTCAAGCGGGGGCTGGACCTGCTGGCGGCTGGTCTGTTGCTGATCGTGCTCAGCCCGCTGCTGTGCTGCCTGTACCTGCTCATTCCGCTCCATTCGCCAGGCCCTGCGGTGTTTCGCCAAGAGCGGCTCGGCCAGGGCGGGAAACCGTTTGCTCTGTACAAATTCCGCTCGATGGTCTCCGATGCGGAGCTGGCGACCGGCCCGGTGCTGGCGCTGCAGGACGACCCGCGCGTGACGCGGCTCGGGCGGTTCCTGCGGGCGACGCGGCTCGATGAAGCGCCGCAGCTGATCAACGTGCTCCGCGGCGAGATGAGCCTCGTCGGACCGCGCCCGGAGCGGGCGTATTTTATCGACCAGTTTAAAGAGACGGTGCCCGACTACCTGCAGCGGCTGTCGGTGCGGCCCGGCCTGACGGGACTGGCGCAGGTGCGGGCCGGCTACTCATCGGCGGCGGCCGACAAGCTCCGCTTCGACCTGATGTATATGCAGAACTATTCGTTTGTGCTCGACCTGAAGATTCTCTTCCAGACCCTGCGCGTTGTGCTGCTCCGCCAACAGGCGGAAGGCGTCCCCGAGCAGCAGACGGCGAGCCGGTCCAGGGAGCACGGGATGAAGGAGATGGTCTGAGCTTGAAACGGTGGGTCAAAGTATGCCTCGGCGTTCTCGCCGGGCTGCTGCTTGCCGCCGGGAGCGGGGCGGCGTACCTGTACCGCGAACTGGAGCCGAAGCGGCATTTTGCAGGGACCCGGCATCCGGTGCTCGCTCCGCTGCCGGAAACCGGGCAGGGGGTCGAGCAGACGCCCCGAGCCGGGCAGAAGCAGCAGGCAGCCTTCAACGTGCTGCTCCTTGGCATCGACGGACAGGACGGGGAAATGGCGCGCACCGATATGATCATGGCGGCGCATGTCGACCCGACCGCCAAAAAAGTCAACCTGATCTCCGTCCCCCGCGACACGCGGATCGAGATCCCCGGCATCGGCTATACGAAGATCAACCACGCCCATTTCCTCGGCAGCCTGCAGGCGGGCAGCGATGGCGGGACACATGCGGCGCTGACGGCGGTGAGCGGGTTCCTGCAGGCGGAGATGAACTATTACATCAAGACCGATTTCCAAGGCTTTCGCGCGCTGGTCGACCGCATCGGCGGCGTGGATGTCGACTTGCCGCATCCGGTCGGCGAGTTTGCGACAGGGGCGCATCATCTCGACGGCGCGGCCGCGCTGAAAGTGGTGCGGGAGCGCTATTCGCTGCCGGACGGGGAGACGGGGCGGCAGGCGGACCAGGCGCTGGTGCTGCGGGCGATGCTCGAGAAAATGCTGAAGCCGGACGCCTTGCGCCGCCTGCCGGAGCTGATCACGCAGGTCAAGACGGATGTGATCGAAACCAATTTTTCCGATGCCGACCTGCTGTCGCTGGCCTGGCTGTTTCAAGGGCTGGACCGCTCGCAGCTGGAATACGTGCAGATTCCGGGCGAGACTGGGACAGCGTACGACCCGTTGGTGCAGGCGGAGCTGTCGTATTGGCTGCCCGATGCGGCGGAGGTGAAACGGATTTCCGAGATCTATCTGCACAGCGAATAAACGGCAGGGAATGCTTGCGAGCAGAACGAAGACACAACAAAAGCCATCCTAAGTCTGGATGGCTTTTTGCGATGAATTTTCATATATGCTAATTCAGCAGACAAAGCCGATTGAGCAGATTAATGTATATTCAAGACAGACCTCAAGTAAGTTCTAAATCACAGGAGCTTTGCTTCATAAAGTGGTATAATAGTTGAATTAAGCGGAACGTCTGGGAGGTACTGAGTTGAAGATTTTATCGTTTTCTGATTTGCATGTCGATTACAACAGCACCGAACTGAAGCGCGAGTTGACGCAGGAGATCGCAGCTTGCATCCGAGAGCACGCTCCCGACCGGGTGATCGTGGCGGGCGATATGGCCGGCGGTGCGGAGCGCTGCATTCGATACATTGAGGAGATCCAGGACAGATCGGGCGTGCCCTTGTCCTACGTGCCGGGCAACCATTCGATCTGGGCGACACGCGACAACGGAGATTCGTGGAAGCAGTACCACATGTTGCGCGATCATGAGTCCTCCCTGATCGACAAACCGCTGCACTTGAACGACGAATGGGTGCTGGTCGGCGATATGGGCTGGTATGATTACACGCACGGACTGGCGCAAAAGACGCGGGCGGAGATCGTGAAAGATAAGAACATGATGTGGAAAGACAGCGTGATGGCGCGGTGGGGCATGGAAGACGAAGCGCTTACCGAGCTGATGCTGGACAAGCTGCGCGCCCAGTTCGAGCAGTTCCGGGACAAGAAGATCGTGTTTGCCAACCACTTTATCCCGTACGCGGAATACGTGCCGGTCTCACAGCGCCCGGAGCATCCCATGGGCAAAGTCTGGAACGCGATCCGCCCGTTCATGGGCTCGACGAAGCTCGGCGATCTGCTGGACGAGCACGACCATGTGCAATACGTCATCTTCGGCCACAAACACTGGCGCCACGGCATGGAAGTGCGGGGCGGCAAAAAGATCATCTGCAACCCGCTCGGCTATGTGAAAGAATGGATCACCGACGACTTCGCGACGGAGATTCGCAGCGCGGCGACGGTGATTGAGCTGTAGGTGACCACAGCTTGACCGAAAAGTAATCGGGAAGGCAGGATCAAGGCTAAAAGGTTGCTCCTGCTCACCGATGACCACTACAACACAAAAAGTCACAGTCGCTCATGAGACTGTGACTCTTTTCATAAAGAAGGCATACGCAAGACCGCTGATCAGATACATCAAGAGATCCACCGGATCGCTGACACTGTTCGTCAAAAACAAGGGGGTCAGATATTCCCATCCCAAGCCGGCAACCAGCGCAACTCCGAAACAGGCCGGGTACGAGGTAATGCTCAGTACTCGATACGGATAAAGGGACAGCAGTACATTCAGATAGGGGAGATAGATCCACATCGCCAGTGCATCATTAAAATGTCCGTGCAAAAATGCGTTGTTCGTCAGGCTCTTCAACACGTGTTCATTGATCAGATACAGGGTGAAAGTACCCGCGAGAATCGCTGCGTTTAGCAGAACGAGAGGAGTACGAATCCAAGTACGATACCGCCTGCGATAATTAAGACCCAAGAGCAGCCGCTCCTTTGTTGTGCCATCGCAAAGACAACCCCTTTTTTGAAAAGTATGAATTAAGCATGACTTTATCTTACCATAAATTTCCCAAAACAAAAGCCATCGGCAGAAAATGCCGATGGCCGAAAATGCTCGTACACGTCAGATTTACAGCTTTTCCAAGTACGCTTCCAACTGCGCAAACGTGCCGCCGAAGCCTTGCTGCATGCTGCTGTGCATGGCAGCAAAGAACTGGTGTTCCTCTTCGGTGGCGTTGAGCGGGATACCGCGCAGGGTGATTTGGGTCTTGCCTTCCTGTTCTTCGAAGGTCAGCGTGTTCAGGATCTCCAGCGGGAAGAGTGAATTGAACGGAGCGCGGATGGTGTTGCCTTCTGCATCGGCGAAAGCGGACGCATAGACGAGCTTCTCCTGCGCGGCGATCTCGTGGTAGGTGAATTTGCCCCACATTTTGTTGCCGTCCGGAGTTTCCATGCTGTACAGGAAGATGCCGTCCGGGCGCAGATCGAATTGGGCGACCTCGAGCTTCATGCCGGCCGGGCCCCACCAATGTTGTAGGTGTGCAGATTCGGTCCAGACTTGATAAACCAGATCGCGCGGAGCTTGCAACGTGCGGGTGATGATCAATTCAGACATTGTGATTTCTCCTTTGAGAACGTTATTTTTTGTTTCGGTCTTGCAGTTCCTGCAGGTATTCGTCCAGTCGATCCAGCCGCTGATCCCAGACGCTGCGGAACGTATCGAGCCACAGGTTCAGCTCTTGCAGCGGCTGAGGACGCAGTGCGTAGAACCTCCGGTTGGCGACGGGGCGCACTTCGACGAGACCTGCTTCACTAAGGACACGCAGATGTTTGGAGACCTGAGGTTGTTGCAGCCCAAGCCGTTCGGCGATCTCGCCCACCGCCAGCGGGCCGTCGCGCAACAGCTCGATCATCTGGAAACGGTTGGGGTCGGCAAGTGCGCTTAGAGTCGTTAGCGGTTTCATGATTCAAATATACCTGAATCGGAATATTCCAGTCAAGGAATATAGAGTATCAATTTTTTCGATAACAGCTTATCGAACTTCTATAACCGGAAAGAGCTGCCACGGGATAGAATAGCAGCAGGAGGTGTTGCCACGATGAACAATCAACATCATGCCAATGAGGCAAAAGCGCTGGTACAGAGCCAGTTCGGGAAAAACGCGCAGCACTATGTGAACAGCGAACTGCACGCCAAAGGCGACGATCTCGCCTTGCTCGTCGAGTGGCTGCAGCCAGAAAAATCGGCCAAGGCGCTCGACATCGCAACGGGCGGCGGACATGTCAGCAAAGCGCTGTCACCGCATGTCGGAGCGGTGGTCGCCTGCGACTTGACGCGGGAGATGCTGCATGCGGCGTCCGGCCACCTGCAAGCTGCAGGCTGCGACAACGTGCTGTTTGTGCGCGGCGATGCGGAGGATCTGCCCTTTTTGAACGAAGCGTTCGACATCGTCACCTGCCGCATCGCGCCGCACCATTTTCCGCATCCGCAATCGTTCGTGCAAGAAGTGGCCCGCGTCCTGCGCACGGGCGGGCAGTTCCTGATGATCGACAACGTGGTGCCGGACGGTGAATTTGGCGCCTGGCGCGACAAGATCGAAAAGCTGCGCGACCCGAGCCACGTGCGCTGCTTGAGCGTGGAGGAATGGAAAAACTTGTTCCAACAAGCCGGCCTGACCGAAGTGCACAGCCGTCTGCGTCGCAAAACGTTCCTCTTCCAGCCGTGGATGGAGCGGATGTCCTGCACCGAGGAACAGAAGCTCGAAACGGAAGCGCTGATCCTCTCCGGCGAGCAGGAGTGGCAAGAATACTTTAACGTCGTCATCGAAGGCGGACGAGTCGTCTCCTTTGAGATCGAAGAGTGGATGGTGCTCACCAAGAAGTAGAAGTGACAGGAAACCGTCACAACTTCAGGCTTGTGAAACCGTTTTCAAGTAAAAAATTAACATACACTGGAGGTAGAAAGAGCAGAGAACTAAGGAGGATGGGAACATGGCGAATTCGAAAAATCAATTCGTACCAGGGGAAGTGCGCGAGAGTTCGGAGGAGACCCGCTATTCGGAAGTTCAGGTGTCCTCATGGCTGGATGAAGCGTTCAAGGATTTTGAAAAAGGCGGAGGTCTGCAAGACAATCCGCACAAGGGCAAACGGCTGGCTGTCGACGACGCGCACCAAAGCGAGAACTACGCGCTGAACTCGATTTTGAAAAACGCCAATGTTCTGCCTCCTTGGCTGGAGTTGCAGCACAAGATCCGCGATGAGATCAAAAAAGTGCTCGACGCACTCGACAGCGGCAAGCAGGTCGAGCTGGAAACGGCCGTGTTCCCGATCAACGAGATGATCAAAAAGTACAACCTGTCTTGTCCGTTCCCGATGCAAAAGACGCGAATCTTCCCGGAGAAGATCCGCACACAATATGAGAAATGGGTCTAACAAGAGCAAAGCAAAGCCGGAGCGGGCATCTGCGCACGCTCCGGCTTTGCTTTGCGTAGGGTAGGGAGAGCAGCCCTATTGACCTGCCAAGATCTGATCCCACAGCGCTCCGTCGGCATAGAGCTCTTGGCGAACCCGATCCCAACCGCCGAGATAGCCGATGTCGAACAGGCCGGGCGGGGTCTGGTACTGGGCGGCGAACTGCTTGGCGACCCATTCTTCGACGGCGCGGAACCCGTTTTCCGCAAAGATCGTCTGCGCCTCGGGGGTGAACAGGAAGTCGACAAACGCTTCGGCCGCTTCGCGGGTGCCGTGCTTGTCGACGTTTTTGTCGATGACGGCGACCGGGTTTTCGATCTTGATCGTATGATTTGGCACGAGAATCGTGTATCGGGCGCCTTCTTTGACGCGGGCCAGCAGCTCGTTTTCATAGGTGACCACGACGTCGCCGGTGCCCGCTTCGAACGTGGTCATCGAGGCGCGGCCGCTTTTGTCGAGCGATTTGACGTTCTTGTGGATCGAAGCGAGCAGTTCCTTGGCGAAGACCGGATCTGGCGCGCCTTTTTCCTCCGATTTTTTCAGGCCGGCGCCGTAGATCGCGTTGATGTCCCACTGCGCGCCGCCCGAAGTTTTCGGGTTGGGATAGAGGACGGAGACGCCCGGCTTCGCGAGGTCTTCCCAGTCTTGGATTCCTTGGGGATTGCCTTCGCGCACGCCGAGCGCCACGACGGAAGTGGTGATCATGCCGCCGTGCTGCCTTTGCTTCCAGTCGTGGGTGATCAGGCCGGCGTGTGTGATCGCGTCGATGTCCGCTTCGAGCGAGAGGGCAGCGACATCCGCCTCAAATCCGCCGGTGATCGCCCGCGCCTGTGTGCCGGACGCCTCGTATGATTCTGCGAATTTGACTCTTTGCCCGGTCTGCGCTTTCCATTCCGCCTGAAACTTCGGGATGATCTTGCTGAACGCTTCTTTGGGAACGGTGTATGCGCCGAGGGTAAGGGTGATCTCGTCTTGCTGGTTCGCCGGTTCTCCGCACGCGGGCAGAACGGCCAGGCTCAGCGCGAGCAGCGCGCCTAGCCAAAGCTTCTTTGTTGCCATCTTGAATCGCTCCCTTTGAGTTCGTTTTCCACCAGCAGCGTTGCACGCTCATCAAACAGGTGGATCTGGTGCACGAGCACCGCCACTTCATCGCCGATCTGCAGCGGGCTTTTTTCGAACGAATGGTGGGCGAGCAGGCGCTGCGGTCCGACTTCCACCTCGACCTGCCAGACGTTGCCGCGGAACTGGACACTTTTCACTTCGCCTTTCGCAGCGGCATGGGGGTAGGCGATCTCCTGCTCGCGGCCGAGCTCGATCGACTCGGGGCGGATGAAGACCTGGTGGCTGCCTTGCAAGTTGGCGGCGGCGCGTTCGAATCCTTTCAGCGCCCGCACATCCTGCACCGCCATCGAATCGCCGATAAAGCGGGCGACAAACGGCGTGGCCGGATGCTTGTAGACCTCCCACGGTGTGCCTTTTTGCTCCAGGCGGCCTTTGCTTACGATCATGATCTCGTCAGCGACTTCGACCGCCTCTTCCTGGTCGTGGGTGACAAAAATCGAAGTGACGCCGAGCTGCCGAATCATCTCTTTCAGCCATTGGCGCAGTTCTTTGCGTACTTTCGCGTCGATCGCCGCAAACGGCTCATCGAGCAGGAGCAGCTGTGGAGCGGGGGCGAGAGCGCGGGCAAAGGCGACGCGCTGGCGCTGCCCGCCGGACAGCTGGTGCGGGAAGCGGCTGCCGAGTCCGCTCAAGCCGGTCAGCTCCAGCAGATGCTGCACGCGGTCGCGCATCTCCCGCTTGCCTTTCTTCTGCACGGCCAGCCCGAATGCGATGTTGTCAAAAATGTCCATGTGCTTAAACAGCGCGTAGTTCTGAAACACGAAGCCGATGCCGCGCTCCTGCGGCGGCAGGTGGTTGACCGGCGCGCCTTCGAAGCGGATTTCGCCGGACGTCGGCGCCTCAAGGCCTGCGAGCATGCGCAAAATCGTCGTTTTGCCGCCGCCGCTCGGACCGAGCAGCCCAATCAGCTGGCCGGAACCGATGGTGAACGACACGTCGTCCACCGCGTGGAACGCGCCAAACTGCTTGCTGAGATTACGTGCCTGAATCTGCATGGAAGATCCCTTCCTTTCGATGTTTCGCCCATTCTAACAAGAGCAGGATCAGGATGGAGAGTGCGGCCAGCACCACCGCAACCCCATTGGCGGCGACAAAATGGAAATTCTCCACTTCCTGATAGACCAGCGTAGTCGCCGTCTGTGTTTTGTTGATGATGTTCCCCGATACGACAAGCACAGCGCCAAACTCACCGAGCGAGCGGGCGACGGTCAGCACCACGCCGTACAGCACGCCGAAGCGGATCGACGGCCAGGTGACGCGCCGAAAGGTCAGCCAGCCGGACGCGCCCAGTGTGTAGGCGGCCTCTTCCTGATCGGTGCCAGCCTCCTGCAGCACCGGCATCACTTCGCGCACCATCAGCGGGAAGGTGACAAACAACGTGGCGATGATCATGCCCGGCAAGGCAAAGACGATCTGGGCGCCGATGCTCTCAAAAAACGTCCCCAGCACCGTCTGCGGGCCGAACAAGAGCAGGATCATCAGCCCGCCGATGACCGGCGAGACGGCAAAGGGCAGATCGACCATCGAGTTCAACACCTGCCGTATTCGGCGGTTCCACCGCGTGCCGCGCACCAGCAGCAGAGCGAGACCGACGCCGAACAAGGTGTTCAGCAAAGTGACGATGACGGCGATCAGGCCGGACAGATACAAGGCATGCAGCACTTCCCGGCTGCTCAGCACCTCGAGCAGGCCGGACAAGCCGTACGCCCCGGCCGAAGCGATCATTTTGCCAAGCGGAACGATCAGCAGCGCCAGAAAAAAGAGGTACGTCAGCAGGATCAGTCCTTTTCTCATCCCCGCCCCCCCCTGTCGGTCAGCAGATTGACGCCCCACAGCACGAGGAAAGACAAGGTGAGCAGCACGACCGACACGGCGGCGGCGCCTTGCGGGTTGTAGTTTTCGATCTGCCCAAAGATGTAGACCGAAGCGACCAGCGTCTTGCCCGGCAGGTTGCCGGCGACCAGCACCACCGCGCCAAACTCGGCCAGCGCCCGGGAAAAAGCCAGCAAAGCGCCGCCGATCACACCGGGGCGAATGGCCGGAAAGATGACCTGCCAAAACGTGCGGCCAGGCGTTGCGCCCAGCGTATACGATGCTTCTTCCTGCGCCGGATCGAGCTCCTCCAAGAGCGGCTGGGTCGAGCGCACGACAAACGGAAAGGTCACAAAGATCATAGCGATGACGATCGCCGGCTGGTGATAGACGACCTCCCAGCCCCGGTTTGCAAAAAATTGTCCAAGCGGGCTTGCCGGACCGAGCAGCAGCAAAATCATCAAGCCCCCGACGGCCGTCGGCAAGGCGAACGGCAGGTCGACGAGCGAATTGAGCAGTTTCCGCCCCGGAAAGCGGTAGCGCACCAGCACCCAGGCGATGATGCTGCCGATCGCCGCGTTGCAGAGCATGGCGATCACCGCCAGTTTCAGCGTTAACAGCACCGCCTGCCAGGCCAGCGGATGGCCGACCGCTTCCCAAAACCGCCCCCACCCGAGCGAAAAACCTTCCCCGTAGACGCGCCCGATCGGCACGGCCACCAGCAGCAAAAAGTAGATCAGCACGGTGCTTTGCCAGCTTCTTTTTACCCACAATCCTTTCACAGCGGTCCTCCTCCTGCTTCCTATCAATAAGAAAGTCTAATTATCATCATTAGCGATCCTTATCTCCGTCAGCACTACAAGATATTACGGACAGCTGTCAGGGGTTCCGTTCGCTTGCGCCCAAATAAACGAAAAATCGAATCAAATGTCGAATCACATATTGAAAAATCTGAATATTTGTCATATGATAAACCTAGTGGTTTGAAAAATAAGATGAAAGTATTACATATTAACTAAAAATCGTGAGGCGATCCGATTGTTGTATGCTGTCTTGACGCTGCTACTCCTCGCGTGGGGTGGATCGTACGTCATGTTTCGGTCACGAATGAAACGCACCGCTCAGGAGATCAACCTGCTGCCGAAGCGGGTGCAAGTTCTGCCCGATGCGGTACACCACCTGGTCGGGAAACCGCTGAGTTACATTCACCGGCTGGCCCCGCTGCCGGAGTCGCTGTTCGGCACCCGCTCCGTCGTGATGTTGCTATCGACGACGTGCCCGTATTGCCCCACCCGGCTGGAAGAGTTTATGGAGCAGTACCTCCCGTACAATCCGGTAGCCTATCTCTGTCTGATCCAGGCGGAGGAAGACCGGGAACTTGAGAAATTTGGAAAGCTCTACCCGGGGCTGCCGATGCTCCGCGTGACCCGGCAAGCGCTGCTCGACTTGCAGCTCGATGAGTTCCCGAACTTTTTGATGGTCGGCGAGGATGGCCGGATCGAAGATTGCGTATCGCGGGCTCAGTTCCTGCCTGCGCTTGAAAGGAGGTGAGAGAGATGATTAAAAAGCTGATGGCCAAAATGACCAGCACTCCGGATGCAACGCCGTGCGTGTATTTGTACATGGAGCACAAGTGCGTGCTGACCTGTGCCGGCCTGAGCGGTTACAACCGTACCCGCACGTACTTCAAAGACGAGTTCGGCCGTACTTGCTATTATAATGACGCTACCTCTTGCGGTTGCTAAGACCTCATCATTTGCATTAAAAAGAGGAGAGGCCTGCCGCCTGCGCAGGCTTCTCCTCTGCTTCTTCTCTTGCTTGATTCAGGAGGTGCCGTATGGGCATTGCGTATTTGCTCCGATCCTTTCGTTTTGTCTGGCAGCACGGAAAGGGATGGGTGATCCTCACGGCGGTGTTGCATGTGCTGAGCGGGCTGTTTCCGCTGGCCAGCCTGTGGGTGGTCAAGGAATTGGTCAATGCTGTCTCGGACGTCTTGCAAGGCACAGGCAATTATCAGATGATCACGGTCCTGCTGCTCGTCCAGTTTGGCATTTCGGTGCTGGAATCGCTGTTTCGCCATCTGCAGACGTGGATGGACAAGCGCATGGAAGTGCGGCTCGAACATGACCTGCAAAAACTGCTGGCCGAAAAACTGGCGGCGGTGCCGGTCGCGTATTTTGACCTGCCGCGCTTTTATCAGCATCTCGACCGCATTCAAGGCGGGGTGGGCAGACGCTTCATCGCTCCGATCCTCGCAGTGTTTGACATCCTGCAGCGCTCGATCACGCTGATCTCCATGCTGGCCTTTTTGTTTATGATCCATTGGAGTTTTCTGGTGATCTCGCTGGTCGCAGCCGTGCCGATCCTGATCATGCAGGCCCGGTTTGGCCAACAGCGCTTTTTCCTGATGCTCTATCAAACGCCTGCCGCGCGCGAAGCCGGATACATGTCGCATCTGATGATGGACCGGCAGGGTGCCAAAGAAGTGCGCCTGTTCAATCTCGCAGGCTACCTGATCGGCCGCTGGTCGAACACCTATCGCAAAAACGCCCGGGAAGCGCTCCACCTGATGCGGAAACAACAAGGCATCGATGTGCTGCTCGAAGCACTGTCCGCCTTTTTCTATATGGCTTCGGCCGGGATTCTGGTCTGGCTGATGAAAAGCCGGCCGCTGCAGATCGGGGATTTCGTTTCGATCGGGCAAGCGGTGCACGGCGCGCAAGGCAGCCTGAACATGCTGGCGATGAGCCTGGCCGGATTGTATGAAGAAATGCTGTATATTCGCGACTTTTTTACATTTTTGGAATTTGAAGAGCCGGAGCTTCGGCGCAGCCAACAGCAGACGGCACGCCAGTTCCCGGAGCGGCTGACCCAAGGGATTACGGTGGAACATGTGTCGTTCCAATATCCGGACACGGAGCGCCGGAGCCTGTCGGACGTCAGCTTTCACATCGCCCCGGGCGAACGGGTAGCGATCGTCGGCGAAAACGGGTCGGGGAAGACGACCCTGGTCAAACTGCTGATGGGCTTGTACCCGATCCGCGAAGGCCGGGTGCTGTTTGACGGCATTCCGGTCGAAGAGCTGGACGAGCAGGACGTGTACCGCAACGTCACGGTGATCTTTCAAGACTTTATGAAATACGCGCTGACCGTGCGGGAGAACATCGCGCTCGGCGACATCGAGCGGATCGATGACCTGCTCCGCCTGGAAGCGGTGGCCAGGGAAACGGGCGTCGACCGTTTCGTGCAGGGATTTGAAGAAGGCTATGAGACGAATCTGGGCCGCTATCTGTTTGACGGAGAAGATGTGTCCGGCGGACAGTGGCAGAAGATCGCTTTGGCCCGCGCCTTGTTTCGCGGCGGCCAGATCATGATCTTGGACGAGCCGACCGCAGCACTTGATCCGCAGGCGGAGATGGATGTGTTTCGCCAGTTCGGGCGGCTCACCGAAAACAAGACGGCGGTGTTTATCTCGCACCGCATGGCCGCCGCCAGGATGGCCGACCGCATCCTCGTGATGAAAGACGGCAGCTTGGCGGAGATCGGCACGCATGAAGAACTGATCGCTCAAGACGGCGAATATTCCCGCATGTATCGGATGCAGGCCCAGTGGTATACGGAGGAAAAACAGCAGTTGCAGGAGGCGGCAGCATGGAAGAGTTGATTTTGTTTTGGCGAATCATACTGGCGGTGCTCTTTCTGAGCAGCGCGGTGTCCAAACTGCAAAAAATGCCGGAGCACTTTGCGATCTTGCAGGATTATCAGATTTTGCCAGCGTCGGCCGTGCGCCCGTTTGGTTGGTTGGAAGTAGGCGCGGAACTGCTCGTCGGCAGCTTGCTGGTGCTGGGCTGGCTGCAGCCGTTGACAGCGTGGGTGACAGCCGGGTTGCTGCTGATGTACAGCGCAGCGGTCGCCATCAATCTGCTGCGGGGACGCCGCGAGATCTCCTGCGGCTGCGGCGGTGTCGCGGGCAATCATCAGCTGTCCTGGAAACTGGTGGCGCGCAATGTGCTGCTGATGCTGGTCTGTGGATTTCTGGCGCAATACACCGCCACGTACGGCTTGCTTGACCCGCGCTTTTGGATCACCGCGCTGGTTTCGATCACGCTGCTTTTGATCGGGATGGGCACACTCGAACTGCGAGCCGTCCGCCGGCGGATGCAAGCGCTGACAGCAAGCGAATTTAGGTGATCAAGGAGGTTCATCATGCAGACATTTCTCGTCATTTCCAACATTATATTATGGGTATGTATGATCGCGGTATTGGTGGGCTTTTTTTATCTGGCGCGCATGGTCGGGGAATTTCTCAACCGCTTTCGGTTGCAGGCGGGCGGACTGGCCAGCGTGCAGCTGGAGCGGGGACAAGCGGCCCCGCCGTTTCGGGAACAAGATCACCGGGGCGAACTGGTCAAACTGTCCGATCACGGCGGGCGTCTGACGATGCTGCTGTTTAAAAGCCAAACGTGCCACACGTGCCGGGATCTCACAGACCAACTTCACTTGTTAGGCGAATCCTACCCAGACCTGAACATTCTGGTGATTGACCGGGTGGCAGGTGTAGAGCGGGAACGCCCGCTGCCGCCGCAGATGCACCTGCTGCTTTCGGACGATCTGTTCAAGTCGTACTATGTGGATGCGGTGCCGCAGCTTTTTCTGATCGATCCAAACGGTATCATCCTCGTCACGGAAAAACTGCACGGCTATGAGCACTTGTGCAGCGTGCTGGATCGCCTGAACGCCGTAGCCTCCTGACCGACACCGTGAAAGGGGTAGCAAAGTGGAAAAACAAAGTGGAAAGCAAAAAGGTTCCTGCTCATGGCGAGTGAGGAACCTTTTTCCATTCAGATATTTACCACTAATAAGATATATGTAAATATTTCTGTATACAACTTACTTAATCATGAAAATATATGCTAGATATAGCGAGCCGGATGGTATAAAATAAGGAGCGGACTTAGATTTATGTCGTTTTTTGTCTGTTAAAGGGAGGCACCATGAGACAACCGAGGGGATACCGAAACGGATGGGAGCATCTGGCAGGTTTATTGGAATGGCTGGATGTGAAAATCGGACTGCTCCTGGAGCGGCAACAGGGGGCCAATCCGCCCGGCGATGACATGATGGACCCGTTTAAAGGGCTGGTCGTCTCGGAGCAGGAAGTCTACCGTCTGCTGGAAGAGCCTGTGTTTTCCTTTCCGCCGGAAGATGTTGCGCATGCGACGCTGTTGGAGGAGCTGGAAGCAGGCCATGAACTGAGCATCGCGCTAAGCGCTGCGGGAGGCGTCTTTTTGCCGCTGCCGTACGTGGCGGACGTGTTTCAGCTCACCGCCTTGGAGCAGCAGATTTTGCTGATCGCCCTCGCCGTCGAGGTGCACCGTAAATATGAGAAGCTTTACGCCTATCTGCAAGATGACGTCACCGCGAAAAGCCCGACCGTCGACCTGGTGGTGAAACTGCTCGGCCAGACGGCGGACGACATGCAGGCGATCCTGGAGCATGTGCGGCCGGATGGAACCTTGTTCGCCTACTTTTTCAAACGGGATGATGAGGCGAACGACACCTTGCTGTCCAGAAAATTGCGGCTAGAGCCGCGAATGATCCGCTTTTTGCTGCAAACTGGCGATGGCGATGAGGTGCTGGCCCGCTGTGCTGAGACGTTCGATCCGCAGGCAGCGCTGCCTGCGCTGCGCTGGGAGCAGGACGTGCAGGAGCAGTTGCGTCGCTTTGTCGATTCGCACGCCGAAGAGACGGCGCTTTTGTTTCTGATCGCCGGCAACCCCGGCTCCGGGAAAAAGCTGCATGCCCGCCATACCGCTCAGCATCTGGGGAAAAAACTGGTGCTGGTCAACCTGCGGGAAGCTTTGCAGGATGAACTGCCGCTGGCAGAGCTGCTGTCCCGCGCCTTGCGGGAGGCAAAATTGCAGCAAGCGGTGCTGGGGCTGTCTGGCGTGCATCTATTGCTTGAAGGGGAGGAAGCTTTGCAGCGCAAGCAGATCTTCATCCTGCAAGAAGCGTTGGACAGCTTCCAGGGCATCGTGTTCCTCTTGTCGGAGAAGCCGTGGAAAGCGCCGGAACTGCGCAGCGGACGCGTGCTGATCGACCTCGCCTTACACGTGCCGCCCGACCCCGTGCGCCAACAGGTCTGGGAGGAAGCAAGCGCCGGCTACGCGATCACCGAGGGACTCGACTGGCGGGCGATGGCCGGGAAGTTTCGCTTCACGATCGGCCAGATCGAGCAGTCGCTGCTCGCGGCCAAAGCGAACGCGCACTGGCAGCAGGACGCCGACACGCCGATCGGCCTCGAGGCGCTGCATCGCGCATGTTACGCACAGGTTCAGCACAATTTGGAGAAAAAAGCGGTCCGCATCACGCCGCGCTACACGTTTGAGCAACTGATCCTGCCCGACGAGCAGAAAGACAACCTGAAAAACGCCTGCAACCAGATGAAATTCCGCTCCGTCGTCTACGGCGAGTGGGGGTTTGATCGCAAGCTGTCCTACGGCAAAGGGTTGTCGATGCTGTTCGCGGGTCCGCCCGGCACGGGGAAGACGATGTCGGCCGAAGTGATCGCCAAAGAACTGCACCTGGAAATCTACAAGATCGACTTGTCGCAAGTCATTTCCAAATATATCGGGGAGACCGAAAAAAATCTGCAAGAGATCTTCGCCGAAGCGCAGCTCTCCAGCGCGATTCTGTTTTTCGATGAAGCGGATGCCCTGTTTGGCAAGCGCTCCGAGGTCAAAGATTCGCACGACAAATACGCCAACGTCGAAACGGCCTATCTGCTGCAAAAGATGGAAGAGTACGAAGGCATCACCATTCTCGCCTCCAACTTCCAGCAGAACATGGACGAAGCGTTCATGCGGCGGATCAACTATGTGATCAAGTTCCCGTTCCCGGACGCGGAGTACCGCGAGATGATCTGGCGCGGCATGTTTCCCAAAGAAACGCCGCTCGATGACGATCTCGACTTCCGCTACCTGGCTGAAAAGTTCCAGTTTGCCGGAGGGAACATTAAAAATATCGTGATGTCGGCCGCGTTTCTGGCGGTCGAAACGGGAAGTCCCGTCGGGATGAGACATCTCATTCGGGCGATCAAACACGAGCTCGGCAAGACGGGCAAACTGCTGCTCAAGCACGAGCTCGATGAGTTCCAAGAATACTTAGGCGTGTAGGAGGCGGAGTACTGTGGCAGATTTTACCGCGCTGGCCGATGTCGGCCGAACGCTTGTCCAGCTGTTGCGAACCCATATGACGCCCGACCCGATCCCCCAGCCGGAGATGATCGGGCTGGCCTCGCCGGCCGATAAAGGGGATTTTGTGCTCTCCCTGTTCCTCTACCAGATCGAGCAAAACGGCCTGGCGCAGCAGTCCTACATGATCGACAACGGCGCATCGGTCAAAGATCCGCCGATGGCGGTCGACCTGCACTATCTGCTGACGGCGCATTCGAACGCCGACCTGCAGACGCGGGCGATCGACGAGCAGCGGATCATGGGGCGGGCGATTCAGGTGCTCCATGACAACTCGCTGGTCAAAGGGTCGGTGCTGCAAGGCGCGCTGGCCGACGCCAACGAAGAATTTAAGATCATCATGCGCGAGCCGATCAACCTGCATACGGCGATCACCCTGTTCCCCAACCAGCCGTACAAGCTGTCGTTCAACATCATGGCCGGACCGATCTACATCGATTCCGGCGCGAACAAGCCGATCGGGCGCATCGTCGAGCGCGGCGACGCGTTTGGCGAGAAATGATGATGAGAGGCGTTGGCAACCGCCTGCTGGTCGTGCAGGCGGTCGACAGCTTCACCGCCGCACCGCCGCTGGGGAAATACGCGGTGACGGCAGAGGGGGTGTTGCGGCCGCCGCTGCAGAAAAGCAACGGCATGAACGTGTTCCAGCATCTGGCGGACGGCAACTACACCGCGCAGGTGCTGGCCGAGCACTATTTTCCCGAAACGGTCACCGTGACGGTGGAAGCGCTCGACCCGCTCTATCCGGTGGTGATCGTACCGCTGACCCCAAAGCCTTCCTACCCGTTTGCCGGAGAGACGACGCTGATTCGTGCGTCCTTTATGGACGAGCACGGAGCGCCGCTGTCCGGGATGCGGGTGCGCGGCGTGGCGATGTCAGAATCTTGCACAAAGGGGAAACTTTCAGCGGAAGCGGAGGCGGGGGCAAAGGAACTGGCTTTGTCCCGTCTGAATGGCCGGGTTCGCGTCGGCGAGCGCTATGCGCTGGGCGCGGAGACGGTGACGATCGCTGAGGCGAAGGAAGGGAGCCGCACGTTTTTTCTGACAGAGCCGCTCGCCGCCAGCCATGCTCGCGGCGTGTCACTTCTGCCGTGTGCAGATACGTTGACCGACGGGCGCGGCGAAGTCGTGCTGGCCTTTGGCAACTGCCGAAGCGCTGCGTTTGATGTGCGGCTTACGGTGTTCCACGGAGAACGTGAATTCTGTCGGGAGGTGAGAGTGGAAGAAGGCACATTGCTGAATTTACGCGCAGTCAACCTTGACGATTTCGCAAGTTGACGATAGATCAAATCCAAATGAGAGGAAGGGCTTCGATGCCAGAGTACAAAACGCCTGGAGTTTATGTGGAAGAGTTTGACAGTGGCTCAGTGCCGATGGAAGGCGTCAGCACCAGCACCGCAGGCTTTATCGGCTGCGCACAGCGCGGACCGACGGTAGGGGTGCCGCAACTGGTCACCAGCTTTAACGATTTCCGCCGCATTTACGGGAGCTATCTGTCGGAGAACCAGTACGGGGATTCCCGTTACCTGTCCTACGCGGTAGAGCACTTTTTCCTGAACGGCGGGGGGCGCTGCTTCGTCATGCGCGTGGTGCCGGCCGATGCAGTGGCTGCGACCAACCTGACGGAAGAAAACAAGGAGACCTTGGCGCTGCATGTGGAAGCGAAAAACCAAGGGGCCTGGGGCAACCAAGTTCGCGTTGTCATCGGCAGCAACAACAAGGCGAAGACCAAGATCACCGCACTGGTGGAAGACGGCCAGCCGAAGTACCAGCTGAAGAGCGCCGACGGCTTTTTTGCAGGCGACATCGTCGTCTACACCGACGCGGAAGGCAACAAGCAGTATAACAAAGTCGTCTTCGCTAAAGACGATGTGATCACCCTCGCCAAGCCGTTGGAAGGCGACGTGGTCGACACCGACCTGATCCCGAAGAAGACGATCCAGACCTGCGAGTTCTCCGTGGAAGCGTTCTACGGCGACGAGGCGGAGAAGTTTGAAAACCTCTCCTTCAACGTCGAAAGCCCGCACTACGTGGTCAACGTCCTCGGCAAGTCGAACCTGATCGCTGTGGAAGACCTGTTCCGCACTCGTCCGGAGACGGAAGAAGTGCAAACTCCGTTCCAAGTGATCACCGGCCGCATCGATGACGGTACGACGTTTGACATCGTGCTGACTCAAGGCACCGACGGCAACCCGCGCGCGATGGTCGCTTCCGACTTCAATGGCGTGGACAACGGCCCGGGCAAGCGTACCGGTCTGGCGTCGTTCGTCGACAACGATGAAGTGGCGATCCTGGCGATCCCGGGCATCACCGACCCGAACGTGCAGCTGAACCTCGTGGCGCACTGTGAAAACCTGAAGAGCCGCTTCGCCGTGCTCGATCTGCCGAAAGAGACGACGAAGATCGAAGATGTGAAAACGCACCGCAACTACTTCGACTCTTCCTATGCGGCGCTGTACGGCCCGTGGCTGCAAGTGTTCGACCCGCTGGAAAAGCGCAGCAACTTCATTCCGCCGTCCGGCTCGGTCGTCGGCATCTACTCCCGTTCCGACACGACCCGCGGCGTGCACAAAGCACCGGCGAACGAAGTGGTGCGCAACTGCACCGGCTTGTACTGCCAGTACAACAACGCGGAGCAGGCGTCGCTCAACCCGATCGGCGTCAACCTGATCCGCTCGTTCACCGGTCAAGGCATCCGCGTCTGGGGCGCTCGCACTCTGTCCTCGAACGGTCTTTGGAAATACATCAACGTGCGCCGTCTGTTCATCTTCGTCGAGCAGTCGACGTTGCGCGGCACAAACTGGGTCGTCTTCGAACCGAACGACGAGCCGCTCTGGGCGCGCGTGCACCGCACGATGGACGTGTTCCTGACCGGCGTATGGCGCTCCGGCGCACTGGTCGGCGCAGCGCCGGGTGAAGGCTTCTACATCAACATCGGCCGCACGACGATGACGCAGGACGACATCGACAACGGCCGCCTGATCTGCGAAATCGGCATCGCGCCGGTCAAACCGGCCGAGTTTGTCATCTTCCGCTTCACGCAGAAGACGAGCGACAACTAATCCTACAATTTGGTAAGAAGGAGGTAGAGGTATGTCTGACCGTAAAGACCCGTACCGCAAGTTTCGATTTAAAGTGGAATATGACGGCATCGTATCGGCCGGTTTCAGCGAAGTGTCCGGTTATGACGCGTCTGTAGACGTTGTCGAGTACCGTGAGGGCACCGAAGTCACCACCCCGCGCAAACTGCCGGGCCTGACCAAGTACGGCAACATCACGCTCAAGCGCGGGATGACCGACAACATGGAGCTGTTCAACTGGATCTTCCAGTACATCGAAAAAGGCGAGATCGTGCGCAAATCGATCACGATCACCGTGATGGACGAAAAAGGCGCCGATGCGGCCGCTTTCCAGATCATCAACGCGTGGCCGATGAAGTACACCGGCCCGGACCTCAACGCAACGGCGTCCGAAGTGACGATCGAGTCGCTTGAGATCGCGCATGAAGGTATGAAGCGCACGAAGTAATTTTTGGCAGGGCACTTGTTTTTGGGGAACAGGAGGGCCGTTTTGTCCTCTTGTTCTCCCTACTCATTTATCCGGGAGGAACTGACCGATGGCATTCCAGACTGAATACGAATTTATTCTTCCGAAGGGTTATGTCGATGAAGAAGGCACCTTGCACAAGCGCGGCGTGATGCGTTTGGCGACGGCAGCCGATGAGATTCTTCCGATGCGCGACCCGCGCGTGCAGTCCAATCCGGGCTACCTGACGATCATTTTGCTGTCCCGCGTGATCACCCGCCTCGGCGACCTGACCATGATCGATACGCGCACCGTGGAGAAGTTTTTCACCGCCGACCTGGCATTTTTGCAAAACTTCTACCGTCAGATCAACGAGGGCGAAGGCGTGCAGGTGAAGACGGTGTGCCCGAAATGCGATCATGAGCATGAGGTCGACATGGCTTTTCTTCCGGGGCCGAGCGGAGCATAACCTTATATCCCGTCGACAAGATCTATGAGGAAGTGGGCTTCATCGCTTATTATTTCCACTGGCCGCATGATGAGATCATGTCGATGGATCACCGCGAGCGCCGCCGCTGGTGTGATGAAATCTCGCGGATCAACCGCAATCTGAACGGGGAGAAGCCTAGTGACAACCCGTTCGATATCTTTGGCGAGTTTTAGGGATAGAGGTGACTTCGGGTGGCCCAGATCAAACCGCGCAACGTTGTGGCCGGGTTTCGGTTCAAAGTGGAGCTGGACGGAATCCAGGTGGCCGGGTTCAGCGAAGTGTCCGGCCTGCAGGCAGAAATCGAATATGAAGAGTATCAGGAAGGCGGCGTGAACATTTTTGTGCACCGTTTTCCGAAGCATACGAAGTATCCGGCACTCGTGCTGAAGCGCGGCGTGAGCAACGGCGATGAGCTGTGGAAGTGGTTCCTCGACACGCGCGACGGCAAGATCTCCAAGAAGAGCGGCGCGGTGATCATGTATGACAAAAAGGATCACGAGCTGTGCCGCTGGACGTTTGTCAACGCCTACCCTGTCAAGTGGGGCGGGCCGGAGCTGAATGCGAACCAGAGCAGTCTGGCGATCGAAACGATTGAGCTTGTGCATCAGGGAATCAAGTTTATCAAAGGAAAGTGACAGCGATGAACGTGCTGCAACCGTTTGAACTGTATCGTGTCCAAAGCGGCCTGCTGACGCCCGATTTTGCGCAGGGGATCTTGGGGAAGTACGGCTTTTCCCATGAGGATTACCTGGGGCTGTTGCGGTTGGTGTTTCGTGAATTGGAACTGTTGGAAGCGGAAGAGGGCAGCCCGGAGATCGCCGAGCTGCTGGCGCAGCTGCGCGGGCAGATCGAACTGCTGCAGCGGCAGAACAGGACGACCTCGCAAACGGTTGAGACCCTGAACAAGGGAGCATTTGCGAAAGGGATTCAGAATGAAATCGGGGTGTTGAAGCACTCGGTCACGAAGCTTTTGACAGGGAGTGTTTTGGCGCCGGTACAGATTTTCTATACGAACACGGGCGATGTGTCGATGCAAGGGGTACGCCAGAAGCTGCAGACCCTGTTGCAACAAGCGCCGGCGCAAGCGGCGCAGCGCATGACCCTGCTGTCCCGGACGGGGCAGTTGACCACCGCTTTGTATCAGGCACAGCGCGGTTTGCAGAACGATGGAACGGCGCGTACCGTGCAGGATACGCTGCGGACGCTGTTGCATGATCATCAGACGATGCAAGAGCGGCTGGACCGCACAGAGCTTGAGGCAGAGCGCGGGGAACAGGTGCTGAAGAGCGTTTCCAAGTACCTGAGCCGCCATGTGCAAGTGCTGCAGCCGTATGTTGACTTGACTCAGCAGCTGGCGC
Source organism: Tumebacillus sp. BK434 (assembly GCF_004340785.1). Classification (NCBI taxonomy): domain Bacteria; kingdom Bacillati; phylum Bacillota; class Bacilli; order Caryophanales; family Alicyclobacillaceae; genus Tumebacillus; species Tumebacillus sp. BK434. The sequence continues at coordinate 190,539 of NZ_SLXS01000001.1, forward strand.
GGCATGGCGCGGTCACCAAAGCAGAGCACAACCAGGAAGCGGGCCAAAGCCTGCGTCCTGATCCACATATGGCCATCCCGGTGCGGGAGGCGCTGCGCATCGTGACGCAGCAGCACCCGCATCTGCTGGATGTGCGTCCTTATTCGAACTACTTCACCAGCCAGCACCACATCAGCCGCCAAATGGCGGGGCACCTGACCCTGCAGAACCTGCTCGGCCTGCAGCCTGTGGCGAGCCTAAAACTTACCGATACCCGCCGCCACGCGGGACTGACGGCAGGAAGGGCAGATGTGCCCATCGACCACCTGCAGGCAGGGGATCTGGCGGGTCAGCGCGGGACTGCTGAATTGTCTTCGGTCACCCAACTGGTGAACGGGTATGGTACTGCGGAGTTGTCTTCAGTCCGCGAGCTGGTGAAGAAATATGGTGTGACCGAATTGTCTTCGGTCAGCCAACTGGTGAACCAGCACGGCGCTGCTGAATTAATTTCGATCAGCGAGCTGGTAAACCAGTACGGCGCTGCTGAATTGACATCGATCAGTGAACTGGTAAACCAGTACGGCGCTGCAGAATTGACTTCGATCAGCGAGCTTGTGAACCGATATGGCGCTGCAGAATTGACTGCGATCAGTGAGCTTGTGAACCGATATGGCGCTGCAGAATTGACTGCGATCAGCGAGCTTGTGAATCAGCACGGTTCTGCAGAATTGACTGCGATCAGCGAGCTTGTGAATCAGTACGGTTCTGCAGAATTGACTTCGATCAGCGAGCATTTGAAACGATATGGCGCTGCAGAATTGATTTCGATCAGCGAGCTTGTGAACCGGTACGGCGCTTCTGAATTGACTTCGATTAACGAGCTTGTGAATCAGTACGGTTCTGCAGAATTGTCTTCGATCAGCGAGCTTGTGAACCGGCATGGTGCTGCAGAATTGTCTTCGATTAGCGAGCTTGTGAATCAGTACGGTTCTGCAGAATTGTCTTCAATCAGCGAGCTTGTGAACCGGCATGGTGCTGCAGAATTGTCTTCGATTAGCGAGCTTGTGAACCAGTACGGCGCTGCAGAATTATCTTCAGTCAGCGTGCTTGTGAACCAATATGGCGCTGCAGAATTATCTTCTGTCGGCGAGCTTGTGAACCGGTACGGTTCTGCAGAATTGTCTTCGGTCAGCGAACTGGTGAATGAGTATGGAGCCGCTGAGCTGGCCACGGTCAGCCAGTTGGTGAACGAGTACGGGGCGGACAACCTCGTGCAGATCAGCCAGCTGATCCAGGAAGTGGGCGTCACCGAGATGTCCCGCGTCAACCAGATGGTCAAAGAGCACGGGGCGAATGAACTGGTGCAGATGAGCCGGTTGATTCAGGAGTTTGGCGCGTCCGAAATCACCCGTGCCAGCCAGATGGTCAACGAGTACGGGACGAATGAACTGGTGCAAATAAGCAACTTGATCCAAGCGTTCGGCGCGACTGAACTCTTGCAGGTCAGCCATCTGCTGCAGGACCTGAAAACGGTCAACGGCGCTGTGGAGACGCTGCGCTCGGCCGACCTGGCGAGTGTGAACCGGCTGTTCCACGAACTGGCGGCGACCGAAGTGAACGAAGTGAACCGCTTGATCGACCGGCTGGCGACGACCGATTTGACCGGTGTCAGCCAGCTCATTCACACGCTGGGCACGACCGATCTGACCGTCCATCAGATGATCGATGCGTTGCGGGCAACCGATCTGACGCATGTGCACCGATTGATCAATGAAATGGCGCCCGCAGAGTCTGTGCTGCTCAGCCAATTTGTTGAAACGCTTTCGAACACCAACATCACGCAAACCAGCCGTCTGATCGCCCAGCTTCACACGGCAGTTCTGACCGACGCGGCCGATTTGGTGGACACGCTGCGCGCGACCGACCTCAGACAGGCGGGCCGACTGATCAACACGCTCTCGGCAACCGACGTGGGGCAGATCACGCAGCTTGTGAACCAGTTTGCGGAAGCTTCTGCAGGCGACGAGTTGAGTGCTGCAACTCTTGTTTATGCCAATCGTACGACACGAGACGGCGATCTTAATGAAGCGGAAGCACGTTCTGCCGACGACTCGCAGATCGTCACCCACATTTCCAAGCTGTTGCAAGATGTGCGTACGAGCGACATCGCGCAGATCACCCACCTGCTGCAAGAGCTGCGCACCGTCGAGGCGTCCAGTTTGATGAAGCGCCTGCACCAGTTGAACCAAATGCCGATCGCGGAAGCGGATGCGCAGTTGCGCGAACTGGCCGCAGTTGAGATCACACAAGCGGCGACGTTGGCTGCTCAGCTCAACTCGACGAGCCTGATCAATGCCACGAAGCTGATCAACTTGCTGAACCGAACGGAGATCACAGACGCTGCGACGCTGACGAAGCTGTTCACCTCCACCGAAATTCAGAATGCAACCAGCCTGATCCAAGCGCTGAACACAGCAGATGTGCCTGGCGTGAATCGGCTGATCCATACACTGCGCAACACCGAAAGCATCATTCAGGCCGCCAGCCTGATCAATACCTTGAGCGTCCCGAATATGACCCGTGCGACTGAACTGCTCAGCACTTTGAGCAAGGCCGAAGTCGTGCGCACCGCCGAGTTGATCCAACTGGTGTCTCGCCCTGAAGTGGCTAAAAGCACCGAGATCCTTGCGACATTGACCGCGGGCGACTTGAAGCTGTTCTCAACACCAGAGGTGATCCGCACCGCCGAGTTCCTGTCCACGCTGACGACAACAGAAGCACTCCATGTGACTGAGGTGCTGGCAACTCCAAGCAGACTCGCCGATGCGGCCCAACTGATTCATACCTTCAGCACTTCCGGACAGGAGATCGCAACGCTGCTCGAAACGAAACTCCTCGCCGATGAACGTGTCATGCGTTTCATCACCGGAACGAGCCAACTGAACAAACTGCTCACGTCCGAAAGTGAAGCGAGTCTCCTCAACATCGTCAACCAATTCAGCAGGCAGCGCACGGCTGACCAAGAGTCCAGCCCGTGGATGACCACGAACCAGTTGGAGACTGAGGCGAACTTCAACTTCATGTCGTCGATGAGCAAGCTCCACCTACTGAGCAAGGAAACTGAAACGAGCCTCGTCAACGTCACCAAACAGCTGAGCACACCACTCAGCTCAGAAAGTGCAGCAAATCTCATCACTGCAGTACAGGCACTAAGAAAACAACTCAACTCGGAAACCGATACCAACCTGATCACGGCCATCACTCACCATAACAAGCAGCTCATTACCGATACCGAAACCAACCTAAGCAACCTCACGAGTCAACTGAGCAAGCAGTTTCGTACAACGAGTGAAACAGACCTGATCAACCTCACGCACCACCAAAGCAAGCAACTCCTTACTGAATCCGAAACCAACTTGAGCAACATCACGAATCAAGTAAGTAAGCAACTCAGTAAAGCAAACGAAACAAACCTGATCACCACGACGCACCATCTTAGCAAGCAACTCCTTACCGAAACTGAAACCAACCTGAGCAACCTCACGAATCAACTAAGCAACCAACTCAGTAAAGCAAACGAAACAAATCTGATCACCACGACGCACCATCTTAGCAAGCAACTCCTTACCGAAACCGAAACCAACCTTAGCAACATCACGAATCAACTGAGCAACCAACTCAGTAAAGCAAACGAAACAAATCTGATCACCACGACGCACCATCTTAGCAAGCAACTCATTACCGAAACCGAAACGAACCTGAGCAACCTCACGAATCAACTGAGCTATCAACTCAGAACAGCAAGTGAAACCAACCTGATCACCACCACGAACCATCTTAGCAAGCAGCTCAACACTGAAAACGAAACCAACCTGAGCATGCTCACGAGTCAACTGAGCAAGCAACTCAGTTCAGCAAGTGAAACTAGCCTTCTTACCACCACGCAACACCTCAGCAAGCAACTCGTTGCCAAAAACGAAGCTAACCTGAGCAACCTCACGAATCAACTGAGCAAGGAGTTTAGCACTGCAAGCGAAACCAACCTGATCAACACCACGCACCACCTAAACAAGCAACTCGTTACTGAAACCGAAACGAACCTGAGCAACCTCACGAATCAACTGAGCAATCAACTCAACACAGCAAGCGAAACCAACCTAGTCACCACCACGCACCACCTAAACAAGCAACTCCTTATCGCAATCGAAACGAACCTGAGCAACCTTACCAGTCAACTGAGCAGACAGGTCAGCACTGAAAACGAAGCGAACCTGAACCATCTCACACGACAACTGAACAACCAAATGAGTACCGGTCACAGCACCGATTTCATGACCACGGCGAACCTGACCAAGCGGCTCACAAACGAGAGCCTCAACAATCTCATCACCACCACGAGCCAATTGACCAGCCAGCTCGCCGCCGAAACGACAAGCGCACTCAGGCAGTTTCATCGCCTCGACATACAATCGCAAGACCGCGCAGGCGGCATTTCGCGACTTGGTGCAGGGCAGCGGGACATCACCACGCTCGCCAACACGCCGATGCTCACCAACCGGGCACAGCATCAGCAGTCCCCGGGCATCGTCACCCAAGCCAAGACCCTGCCCACTACGCTGACCCAGTTGCTGCCCAACGCGGCACAGCTTGACGACAACCCGGACGTCCACCGCGAAGCGGATCAAGACGCCGCGTCAGCTCCCTTCCAGGCGGAGCAGTCGTTCACCCTGCGCCACCCGCAGCAGCACGAATCGCCCGCGATGGACTACCGCAAACAACCCGAGCAGGAACCGGCCCAACAGTCCCAATCGGCCCCGACTTCTGCGGTGCCGGCCACACCGGCACCGGATACAAGCGAAGCCGTTCATCCAGCCAAAAACAACCCGCTCGCCGCGCTCGACATGGACGAACTGGTCGACCATCTCTACCGCGAGCTGGAAAAACGGATCGAATTCGAACGCTCCGTCCGCGGCCTCTAACCGCGATCATCATTAGGAAAGGAAGGAACGGCCATGACCACCAAAGCAGTCATCGAAGTTTTAACCGGCGGCCAAAAGGGCACCAAGATCAAAGTTCTGTTCAACCCGAACAACTACTCCCTCGATCACGGCAACCAGTTCGCCTGGCACACCATTCCCGGCCTTTCCATGCCGATCGCGCAGTTCGTCTCCGGCCAGACGCCGTCCCTGTCGATGGAACTGTTCCTCGATTGCTACGGTGAAAGCGCCGACGCCGACGTCCGCGACTATACCAAGCAGATCGCCGGACTCCTCGCCGTCGACAAAGACCTGCACGCTCCGCCGATGGTCAAATTCGTCTGGGGCTCGCTCAAGTTTCAAGGCATCATCGAGAAGCTCAACCAGAAATTCACCATGTTCTCCAACAAAGGCAACCCCGTCCGCGCTACTTTAAACGTCACTTTCAAAGCGGTCTACGGGGTCAAAGAGCAATTTCAGGACATCCCGCGCCAATCGGCCGACCGCACCAAACAAAAGCTGCTCCGCCAAGGCGACGCGCTCTGGATGATCGCAGCCGAAGAGTACGAAGACCCTGGCAAATGGCGCGAAATCGCCAGAGCCAACGGCATCGACAACCCGAAAAAGCTCGAAACCGGACGCACCCTGACCATCCCGCGATTGGAGTGATGAAGCATGCCGCCGAAAATCAAGCTCGACAGCTCGACCTGCACATTTGAAGACCTTGAATCCAAATACGGCAACTTCTTCGCCCCCGCTTTTCTGATCAGTGTGGACGGCAAAGACATCGTGCGCCAAGGGGCGGCCGTGACCACCGTCTCCGTCACCCAAAGCATCGAAAAAGCGAACAGCTTTACCTTCACCGTCAACAACGCCTACAACTGGGTGTCCCGCGAATTCGACTGGCAGGACACCTTCGTTCTCGGCAACCCGGTCGAGATCAAAATGGGCTATGTCGACAAATTGGAGACCCTGTTCTACGGCCTGATCACCAACGTGTCCTACAACTATCCGTCCGGCGGAACACCGACGATGACCATCAACGGCATGGACTACTCCTACGTCATGATGCGCGGCAAAGGCGATGCCACCCCCAACTCGTGGGAGAAGAAGATGAACAGCGACGTCGTCAAAGAGATTGCACAAAAATATTCCCTGTCCGTCTCCAACGTCGAGTCGACGAACAAAGTGAAAAACAAGATCGACCGCCAAGGACAGGACGATTACAACTTCATCAAAAAGCTGGCCGGAGAGACGTTCTACGAATTCTTCGTGCTCAGCAAAGACGTCTACTTCCGCAAGCCATACCAAAACAAAACGCCGATCACCACGCTCGTCTTTGGCAAGAACCTCAAGTCGTTCTCCACATCGATGAAGCTCGATTTCCAGATCAAAAAGTTTGTTGTCACCGGCTACGACCCGAAGGAAAAAAAGCAGCTCAAAGCGGAATCGAAACCGATCAAGCCGGTCAACTCCAATACCTCGACCGGCGAAGACCTGCTCGCCACCTTCGCCGCCGACAACAAAGTCAGCTATCTGAACACCAACCTGTCCGACTTGAGCGAGCTGCAGACGATCGCCGACGCACAGGCGCTGGAAGCGTCGATGCGGCTGATCTCCGGCAGCGGCGAGTCGATCGGCTTCCCGGAGCTGATCGCCGGACGGTTTCTGAAACTAAACGGCCTCGGCGCCCGGTTCAACCAGCCGATGTATCTGCGCACCGTCACACACAAGATCGGCACGTCAGGCTATGTCACTACATTCGAAGTAGCGGGGAATGCAGTATGATCAATTCGTGGACAGCAGCACCTTCCCATACCGAGGCGCGCAACTACGTGCATGGCGTCGTGCGCGCGCTCGTCACCGACAACAAAGACCCGGAGAATCTCGGGCGCGTCAAACTGAAGATCCCGATCCGCGAAGGCGAAGAAGTCACCGAGTGGGCGTACATCGCTACCTTGATGGCGGGCAAAGAGCGCGGCTCCGTCTTCGTTCCGGAAGTTGACGACGAAGTGCTCGTCGCCTTCCACAACGGCGACATGGCTGAGCCCTACGTGATCGGCATGCTTTGGAACCCGAAAGACAAGCCGCCAGCCTATGATGCTGAAAAAAACAACCTGCGTCGCATCGTCTCCCGCGCCGGGCACGAGCTCACGTTTGACGACAAAGACGGCGAAGGCAAAATCACGATCAAAACGGCCAAAGAGCACCTGATCGAGATCGACGACAAAGCGGAGACCTTGACCATCTCCGACGGCAAAAGCAAGAACTCGATCGTCATCACCGGCGGCGACTCCGGCAAGATCACGATCGACTCCGGCGGCGGACAAGCCAAGATCACCTTGACCGCGCAAGGCGACATCAACATCGAAAGCGCCAAAGCGGTCAAAGTCAAATCGACGCAAGTCAACCTCGAAGCGTCCGGCATGATGGGCCTGAAAGCGACCGGCAACCTCACGCTCGAATCGAGCGCCATGGTCACGATCAAAGGCACGATGGTGAAAATCAACTAGGCGGATGAGCGACCAGATCAAGCAAAACAGAGAGGATGGAACCCATGGGAAAAAGCTTTCTCGGGCGCGGCTGGAAATTTCCGGTCGTCGTCGACCCGGCCACCGGGCGCATCGCCATGTCGGAGTTTGAAGACGACATCGCCGAAGCGGTCCGCATCATCCTCTACACGGCAAAAGGCGAACGGGTGATGCGCCCCGACTTCGGCTGCGGCATCCACGAGTTTCTGTTTGAAACGACCGACGCGACCACCTTGTCGCTGATGGAAGCATCGGTCGAAGAAGCGATCACGCGCTGGGAGCCGCGCGTGCACGAAGTGGACGTCAAGATCACCCAGGAACTGCACGATGAAGGCAAGCTGCACATCAGCGTGTCCTACCGCGTGCGCACGACCAATAACCTGTACAACCAGGTCTATCCGTTCTACATGCATGAAGGCACCAAATAAGCAACCGGAGGAAGGGAGGGGAGAGCATGCTGCCACCCAGAATTGACGAGCGCACCTTGCAGGATCTGGTTGCGCGAATGAAAGAGATGGTTCCGTATTACACGCCGGAGTGGAGATTCTCCCCGAGCGACCCCGATGCAGGCGCGGCCCTGTTCTACATGTTTGCGGAGATGTACCTGCAAAATGTCGAACGCTTAAACCGCGTCCCGATGAAAAACTTGATCGCCTTTCTCAACCTGACCGGCCTGGCGCAGCTGCCGGCCAGCCCGGCGACCGGCTATGTCACCTTTACGCTGAGCACCGGCACCCCGCAGCCCGTGCTGATCCCGACCGGCACCGCCTTGCTCGCCGCAGCGGCGGACGGCGGTGACGCGATCCCGTTTGAGACGGCCGCGCCGCTGCTCGTCACCCCGGCCCGCCTCGTCGAGACTTGGCTGACATCGACCGAGCAGGACCGTATCCTGCGCCTGACGCCAAGCCCGGAGCAACCGGCGCTCTTGTATGATTTCAGCGGCGGGGAGAACCTGCAGTCGCACAGCCTGTACCTCGGGCACCGCGATCTGTTTACCGCCACCCAGCCGGCGGTGATCGAGCTCGATTTCTACCACTCGGCCGCCCGCAACCTGGAGAAGTCGTACGGCGAGAAGCTTGCCGATCCGGCCGCTCTCGAATGGTCGTATTACGGCGAACTGGGCTGGGAACCGTTCGATGTGGTCAGCGCAAAAGGCAACCGCCTGCTGCTGACGAAAAACAAAGTCCGGTCGATCGTCCTGCACGAGCTGCACGGGATCGAAAACCGCTGGATTCGCTGCCGCCTGAAACCGCAGATGCTGGACAAGGTGACCAGCGCCGAGCAGCCGCTGTTGATCGATGCCTTGCACGTCAAAACCAACTACCTCGACGCCAACCGCGAAGGCGGGATCGCGCCCGAGCTGCTTTTTTTCAATGACATTCAGGTCGATCCGGCCGCCTGTTATCCGTTTGGCGAGCATTTCGCGCCGTTTGCTCTGTTCTACGTCGGCAGCCAGGAAGTGTTCACCAAGCGGGACAGCGTCGTCACGATGACCTTCCGCCTGCAAGCGGTGCCGCATCGCCTGCTGCCGGAAGAGGAGCAGAAGATCGACTGGAAAATGGTGATGAAAGAGAGCGATTTTGACAAGCCGAAAGTACATGAGACATCGGTGCTGCACGTGATCTGGGAATATTGGAACGGCAACAGCTGGGTGCGGCTGTTCCATCATAAAGAGTATGAGGAGATCTTCTATCGCCCGAGCGAGGCGGGTGTGGACAAAGTGCTGCAGTTCACCTGTCCTGCCGACATGGCCGACACGATGGTCAACGGGCATCAGGCGCGCTGGATTCGCGCCCGCGTGCTGCAGGTCGAGAACCTGTACACGAACAACCCGGTCTACCTGTCGCCGAAGATCGAGAACCTCCGCCTGCAGTACAGCTATTTCCCCGATGCGGGCTTCCCGGTCGAAAGCTGCCTGACCCAAAACAACATGGAAGTGGCCGACCGCACGTCCCAAGTCTGGCATGGCCAGACGCTGTTTGCGCCGTTCGCCGGGCTCGAAGGCACTTATCCCGCGTTTTACATGGGATTTGACCAGGCGCCGCGCAAAGGGCCGATCCAGATGTACTTCTCGATGAAGGGCCAGCCGGTCTCCCGTTCCTCCGAATTACCGCTGATCGAGTGGGAGTATCTGCGCTATGGCCCGGCCGGGCCGGAGTGGGCTCCGTTAAAGACGATCGACGAGACGCTGGGCTTCACTCGCAGCGGCACGGTGCAGTTTGCCGGCCCGACCGATTTTGTCAAAAGCAACCGCTTCCAAAGCGAGCTGTACTGGATCCGCGCTTTGAACCGCGACGGGCAGTTCGAGCGCAAAGCGCGAGCGCACGGCCCGCGCCCGCATCTGGCCGGCATCCACCTGAACACGACAAAAGTGATCCAGCAAGAGTCGGTCCGCCGTGAAGTGCCGAAAAAAGTCCACGTCAGCGACACCGAAGCGCACTTCCATCTGGAAAACCGGCCCGTCTTCTCCGAAGAAGTCTGGGTCGACGAGACGGGTCGCTTGAACGAGCTCGACCTGAACGCCTTGCTGGAGCAGGACGCAACGGCGACCGAGGTGATCCGCGACTCGGGCGGCAACATCCTGCAGCTTTGGGTGCGCTACAGCGCCGTGGAGCATTTTGACCAGTCTGCTGCGGACGACCGCCACTACCTGCTCGACCGCTCCAGCGGGGTGTTGCGCTTTGGCGACGGGGTGCACGGCAAAGCCCTGCCGAACAACGGTCCGGAGCCGGTGATGGTGCATTACAAAAAGATCGCCGGCAAGCGCGGCAACGTCGAAGCAGGCCGGATCACCCAACTCCAGCAGTCGATCGCCTTTGTGCAGGAAGTGTCCAACCCGGAGCCTGCTGGCGGCGGCAGCGACATCGAGCCGCTGAAAGCGACGCTGCAGCGTGGCCCGCAGACGGTGCGCCACTGCGACCGGGCGATCACTGCGCAGGACTACGAATGGCTGGCGCGACAAGCGTACCATGACATCGCCAAAGTCAAATGCCTGCCCGGCTACAATGCCCGGATGGAGCGGGAGAACGGCTGTATTACGCTGGCTGTGCTCGGCAGCGGCGGCGAAAACGGGCGACCGTTCTTCCCGCAATTAAAGCGCAAAGTCGAAGAGTACCTGGCCGAGCGCTCGGCGAACACGATCGCCATGGCGACGCGCATCACCGTGATCGAGCCGGTCTACCTGGAGATCTCGATCTTCGCCCAGCTTGCCGTCACATCGATGGACCAGATCGTTCCGGCGGAGCTCATGGCGGTGCAAAAGCTGAATCGCTTCCTCGATCCCTACACCGGCAACTATGACGGCAAAGGCTGGGAGATCGGGCAGCAGATTCACGCGTCCGTCTTCTACGGACTCCTGAAGGCGGTGCCGGGTGTCAATCACGTCAAGAAGCTGTCCCTGACTGTGCACAAAGTGGAAGACCGCACCCGCACCGAATTGACGCTGGAGGAAGCGATCCGCATCCAGCACGGGATCGTGATCAACGGCAAACATCAGATCGAAATGGACCTGCTGTAAGGCAAAATTCGAAACAAAAGGTGGTGAGCCCATGCTTCCGTTGCCAAACTTAGATGACCGCCTGTTTGATGAGATCGTGGCCGAAGCCCGCAAGATGATTCCCAAGCTCAGTCCGCAGTGGACCGACGAGAACCCGCATGACCCGGGGATCACGATGCTCGAACTGTTCTCGCACCTCTCGGAGATGCAGCAATACTACCTGAACCGCGTCACCGTCAAAAACGAGCTGAAGTTCCTGCGGATGATGGGCATCCACCTCCGGCAGGCAGAATCGGCCAAAGTGGACGTGTCGTTTGCCGAGGCGGCAAAACCGCAATGGATGCCGGTCGGGACGAAGCTGCGCGGCTTGAACGAGCCGTTTGAGACGACCGAACGGCTGTTGCTGGTGCCTGCACAGATCGACCGCGTGCTGGTCGCTGCGCAGGCGGAGATGTCCGACCATTCCTCGGCCAACGAACACGGCAAAGTCGGCTACTTCGCTTTCGGCTCCGGCGCCAAGCAGGGCAGCCGCCTCTATCTCGCCTTTGACAGCCGGCTGCCGGTCGGCCTGCCGATCACGCTGACGTTCGATCTGGTCAACAACTACCAAGTGCCGATCAATCCGACCGCCGATGGGGAGGACGAACAGATTCCGCCGGCCAAGATCTCGTGGAGCTACTCGGGGATCGATGAAAGTGTGGAGAGCCGGCCGTTGCGCCTGCTGCCGCTCCCCGTCGAGCGCGATGACACGCTGCACCTGTCGCGCAGCGGGCGCATCACGTTCACCGTACCGAAAGCGATGGCCGGCATGCGCATCCATCCGGCGAACGACAAAGACCGCTACTGGATCTGTGCCACGCTTGAAGAGCCGGGCTATGAGCTGCCGCCGAAAGTGGACAAAATTCTGCTGAACACCGTCCAGACGGTGCACCGCGACACGCGCTGTCAGATCCTGTCCTTCGACGGCACCGGTGAGATGTACCAGGAAGAGGTCGTCCATGGCTATCTGCCCTTTTACGGCGACGTGGAAGTGCAAGTTGAAACGGAGACCCCGGGCCTCTGGCGCATCTGGCAACAGGTCGAAGACCTGACCCGCTACGGCCCGGATGACGCCTGCTGCGTGCTGTACCGGGACGAGCAGAAAGACTGCTGCTACCTGCGCTTCGGAAACGGCGAGCACGGGATGATCCCGACAGCCGGCCCCGGCACGATCCGCGTGATCGCAGCGGAGCAGAACTTCCGCGAAGAGATGCTGATCGGAAGAAGCAACGGGTTGCCCGGCCAGCACTTTCAAGTCGCAGGCTCGCCGATCCTGCCCCAATCCCTGCGCCTGCAGGTTGCCGTGCAGGAGGCGAGCGGTGAGTGGCTGTGGCAGGACTGGACACGGGTCGATGACTTTGAACATTCCGGCCCGGACGACCGTCACTACGTGCTCGACCCGGGCAGCGGCGAGATCTATTTTGGCAACAGTGAGACCGGGCAGATCCCCGACGTCGCGGAGCATGACAACATCCGGCTCATCGCTTTGCAAGTGGGCGGCGGTGAGCGCGGGAACGTGCAGCGCCGCCTGATCACGCAATTTGCCCGCCCGGAAGCGTTTGGCACGATCACCGTCATCAACCACGATTTTGCCAAAGGCGGGGCGGAGCGCGAGACGCTGGAGGAGGCGAAAGCGCGGATGCGCCGCGAACTGAAACAGCCGACGCGGGCGGTGACCTGCGAGGATTTTGAAAACATCGCCCTCGCCACGCCGGGACTGCGCGTTGCGCGCGCCAAAGCGGTGCCGCTCTACCAGGTCGGCCTGAAAGGCTACCCGCAAGAGCAGGCCCCGGCACAGGTCACGGTCGTCGTCGTGCCGTACAGCGAAGATCCCAAGCCGCTGCCGAGCAAAGGCTTTCTCAGCACCGTGCAGAGCCACCTCGACCAGCACCGGCTTTTGACGACCGAAGTGCACGTCGTGCCGCCCGAATACGTCAAGATCACTGTGCAGGCGGTTGTGGTCGTCACCCCGGACACGAAAGACATCGCCGCCCGGATCAACACTGCGCTACACAAGCATCTCGATGTGCTCGACAACTCCGATCCGAACAATGGCTGGGATTTCGGGCGCGCCGTCTACAAAGGTGACATCTACGGCATCATCAACCAGATGACCGGCGTTGAATATATTCAAACGCTGTGGTTCGAAGCGGAAGGCGCCGGGGTGCAGAAAGACCCGAGCGGCGACATCCTGTTGCCGCCACACGGACTGGTCTACTCCGGCAACCATCAGATCGAACTGGTGTCCCGAACGGACGTGTAAAACAAGCGGGCGAAATGGAGGTGATTCCCGTTGTACGTCGACACGACCTTTTTCTCCTTAAACCGGCTGGCCGATTGGAAAAAAGGCGCCTTGCATAACTTGAGCATCACCGAGCGGGGCGTGCAGATCGCGCGCTCGGAGCGCTACGGCTTCTATCATACGATCCGGCTGGAACACATCGAGGGGCTGCGCGGCCTGTCCGACCTCGCGCTCGGCGAAAACGACAAGCTGTATCTGCTCGACCGGGCGGCGAACGTGTTCCTCTACGATTATGTCAACGATTACGCAGACCTCATCTTCCGCTCCGGGCACGGCCATTTCTCGCCCCGCGCCAAACTGACCCGCGTCGGCAGCCACCTGCTGATCGCCGAGCGGGAAGGGGAGAACCGCCTGGTCGCTTACTCGCCGGGTACCGGGCAGGCGGTGTGGCGGATGAACCATTACAACGGCATCCCCGTCCATCCGCTGGCGATCACGACCGACCGCCAAGGCGACGCTTATGTGCTGCTGCCGCTCGACCCGGTGCAAGTCTCAACCGGCCACGAAGCGACCGACCACTCTTTTTACGGCGTGCTGAAAGTCAACTCGGGAGGCATCCCGCTGCACTTGTTCCAGCACCACACGCTGGTGATCCCCAAAGCGGCCGGGCTGCACAAGCTGCAGGAGCGCTTTCACATCACGGTCGGCCCGGACGGCAAGCTGTACATCCTTGACGGGTACGAACGGGAAGTGACCACCTTCCATCCGGACGGCGCGTATGAAAAGCGTTCGCGCATCCAGATGTACGGCGGCGCCCCTTCCGGCATCGGGGTCGATCCGCACGGTGCGATCTACATCGGCGACAACCATCCGATCGAGCAGGCGTGGGAAGACAACCGCTTCGTTCTGCAATTCCTCGCCGATGGCAGTTATGTCGACGAGGTGTCCGGTTTCCGCGGCCAGGCGATGAAGCTGCTCGCCGGATACGCGCGCAAGATGTACGTCTGGAACGAAGAAGAAAACCTGATCACCGTGCTCGAACAGAAGCGCCGCACCCAGCCGCTCAACAAGCAGGGCCCGCTGAAAGGCGTGTACTTCAGTCAGGCGTTCGACAGCACCGAATCGGAAACTGTCTGGCATAAGATCACCGTCGACAGTGCACTGCCCGAAGAGACGCAACTGCGCATCTCCTATTTTGCGGCCGATCAAAAAGAGCTGCTGCTCGGCGGACAGCGCGTGCAGCTCGACCGGTATCTCCAAGACGGCAGCATCCCGCTGTCGGCGAAGCTGTCCCAACTGGACGAGCTGTTCTCGACACCGATCATCAACCCGAAAGACGCGCTCTTGCGGGCGCGGGGGCGCTACATCTGGTTCAAGATCGAGTGGAGCGGCAATGACCGCAAGTCGCCGCTCTTGCGCAAGCTGCGCGTGTACTTCCCGCGCCATTCCTATCTGGACTACCTGCCCGGCGTGTACCAGTCCGACCCGGGAAGCCGAGATTTTCTGGAACGGTATCTGTCCTTGTACGGCACTTTCTTCGACGAGATGGAAGAGACGATCGACCATATGTCCCGCTTCTTCGACGTCGATTCCTCGTCAGGGGATCTCCTGAAGTGGCTGGCCACCTGGCTTGGCATCGCCGTCGACGAGCGCTGGAGCGAGGAGCAGATCCGCCGCCTGATGAAAAAAAGCCCCGAGCTGTTCAAAAAGCGCGGGACGCGGCAAGGACTCGCAGAAATGATCGAAGTCTTTACGGGAGAAATGCCTTTGATCGTCGAATATTTTCAGTACAAGTATCTGCTGGAAAAAGCGCAGGTCAAAGAATACATGGAGCAGCTCTACGGCCTTGATCCGTACCGCTTCTGTGTGCTGATCAAGCCCGGTGTCGTGAAGAGCGATGAAGAGCGCAAGATCCTGCAAAAGATCATCGACGAGGAGAAGCCGGCCTTTGCGGAGGCGCAGTTGGTGGTGCTCGAGCCCCGCATCTATCTGGGGACGCACTCCTATCTCGGCCTCAACACCTTCCTGTCTGAGCCGACACTGCTCGTCCTCGACGACCGCACTTCCATGCCGAACAACACCGTGCTGATCGACCTCGACCGCGACAACCGGATCGGCTTGCATACACGTTTGGAACTGGACGCCAATTTAGAATAAACCGGGAGAAAAAGGAGTTTGGAGATGCAAAAATCGCGATTTTATCCATTCGAACGCAATCGTTATTTTTACGGCAAACTGCTGACCGTTCGGGATTTCGAATCGGAGCAGACCTACTTTAACGACAAGCGCCGCCTGCTGAACCGCCTTCTGTACGGCACCGGCGTGATCGCAGGCATGCAGGTCGTCAAAGTCGATGAGCGCTCATTTTCCCTGCAGGCGGGCGTGGCACTCGACCACCTCGGCCGCGAGATCGTCGTGCCGGAGCCGCAGACGTACAACTTGTCGGTCGTGCCGGGGTTTGTGAACAACGGCGAATACAGCAAGTACGTCTACCTCTGCATCGCTTATGATGAAAAAGGCAAAGAGCCGGTCTTTTCTATCGCTAACACGACCGTACGGAAAGATGAGGTCAACGAATACAACCGCATGTTTGAAGGTTACAAAGTGTTTGTTCGCGAGCAGGCGCCTGAGCTGTCAGCTTTCGAGCATCACAATCTGGCGCATACGACAAAAGAGGTGCTCGCCGCAGGCGGCATCCGTATCCTGCACCAAGTGCCGCGCTATGTGCAGGCGGGCAGCGTCTTCGAAGCGAAAGTCATCGTCGAAAAAGCGTTGCAGACTTCCGAGCTGCAACTGGAATTCGAGCTGATGACTAAAGGCTGCGACGCGCAAAACGGCAACAAGCTGGCCTTCAAAGTGCAGGGGAAGAGCGAAACCCGCTCCGAGTTCACCTACCAGCTTCGCGCCCACGACACGCCGGGCCATGATGCGACGGTGGCGATTTTGCCGGAGGGGTCGATGCTTATGGTCGGCAACGAAGTGGTCAAAGTCAGCTCCGTCAGCATCCAAAACATCGAGCTGGCGGCGACTCCGGCCCGCGAGCGGATCCTGGACGAGTATTTTGCCCGCTCGCTCGACAAGGCATTGGAATCGGACAGCGATCCCTGCCTGTATCTGGCCAAGATCCACCTTCAGCAGGTCGGTGCGGTCTTCATGATCGACCGCATTGAAACGGTGCCCTTTGGCGACCACATCTACAACCATTCGCTGCTGACCAACCTCGGTCTCGACAAGCAGCCGGCCTCTCCAGGGGCGATCGGCGGCGCGGCCGCCCCGAACTTCAGCGTGAACTCGGTGGCGGAACGCCTTCCGTCCGATGCCGATCCGAAGCTGGACGTGGCGTACGATCCGTCGAAGCAGGAATTCACCTTCACGCTCGGCGTTCCCGAAGGCAAGCCGGGGCAGGGCGGGGGCGGCACCACCGTCATCAACAAAGGCCATACGCCGAAAACGGCGGCGGGCATGACCGACATTCTGCTCTTCCCGAACCAGCGCTCCGGCAAGATCAACCCGTTTGGCAAAGCGGAGCGCACCTACTACTCGGATGAGATCGAACATGGCCTCGGGGTCGGGAACGTGTTTGTGCAGGCGGGGATCGAAGAGTGCGACTCCCTGCTCAACCAAGGCGATGCGGTGTATTACGGCGACCAGGATGTATTCACAGGCAGCGATCACGAGTCTTTCCTGCCGAAAACGAGCCTCGGCGTCCTCGTCTATCCGAAAAAAGGCACCTTCCGCATCGGATTGAAACTGCATGGCAGCACCGAGATGAGCAAACTGCGCGTCCGCTGGTGGGCGATGCAAGATCCGGACGAACAGGCTGTCGCGCGCGGCCGTTATCAGTCGGAAGCGGCGTCTGCAGACGACGAATTCTAGGAGGAGATCCCAGTGGCCAGACAAATGAACCGAGGCGCCGCCTCGGCCAAAGCAACCACATCCTCAGTCAAACAAAAAAAGACTGCCAGCCAGGAGCAGTCCGCATCGCCTTTGCAAAACACGTTGCTGCAGATGCAGCGCGCCTATGGCAACCAAGCGACCAGCCGCTTCTTAAGCGGGCAGATCCAACGCAAAGCGGCCATCCAGCGCCTGCCGGAGGACGAAGAGGAGCTGCAGTTAAAAGCCGACCCGGCGCAGCGCATGCCTGAGGAAGAGGAGCTCCAGCTGAAAGCAGATCCCGCGCAGCGGATGCCGGGAGACGAAGAGGAGCTTCAGCTCAAGGCCGATCCGGCCCAGCGCATGCCCGACGAAGAGGAGCTGCAGCTGAAGGCGGCCGCCCCGGTGCAGCGCAAATCTGCAGCATCGAACAAGATGCCGGAAGATGTGCAAGCCAAAATGGAGACGGCGATGAACGCCGACTTCTCCGACGTCAACATCCATGTCGGGAGCCAAGCGTCGGACGTCGGCGCGCTTGCCTACGCGCAAGGCAATGACATCCATTTCGCCCAAGGCAAATTCGATCCGCACAGCCAGTCCGGCCAAGAGCTGCTCGGCCATGAGCTGGCCCACGTCGTCCAGCAGCGCCAAGGACGCGTCCAGGCGACAACCTCCGTCGGCGGCCTGCCCGTCAACGACGATCCTTCCCTCGAACAGGAAGCGGACAGCGTCGGCAAGCAGGCGGCGAGCCTCAAGCTTGAAGACAAATAAAAAATCCCTCCACATGGAGGGATTTTTTATTTCATCGCTTTCGTAATCTCGGCCCGTGCGATCACCGACCCATTATATGAGCAATAGTACCAATCGTCACCAATCTCATACACCGTCACATTGCCCGACTTGCGTACTTCCTTGATCGGGGTCACCACAGGCTCATCCTTCGCATCGCCCGTTTTCCCACCGGCCGATGTCTCCGTAGCCTGCCCGGCAGTCGCCGCCTTTTTCACGGCCGCCTGCTTGTCCTTGATCATCTGCTGCAGCTCCGCCAACTGCTCGGAGCCCCACAGCTGCACCGAAGTGACTTTTGCTTCCTTCTGTTTCTCCGGGTCGGGGTCCAGATTGGCCGGGTCCAGCTCCAGCCGGAACAGCATGTTGCTGCCCGCGTAGACCATCTCCAGCGCCGGAGTCCCTTTTTCCGAGATGCGCACGTCGGTCGCCTTGCCGAGCAGTTCTTCCACCTTCTGCGGCGCGAGGTCGAGGAAGCCGGGGTAGAAGGGGTAGCCTTCCTGGAACTGCCCTTTGTACACGACCATGCCCTTCAGATTGTAGCGCTCGCCCGGTCCGTCTTCACGCCCGGCTTTAAACTGCCCCTTGTAGCGCAGATTGCCGTCCGCATCGTACAGCTCGCCTTGACCGTCATACTTGCCGTTAACAAACGCGCCTGTGTACAGCGGTTTGCCTTTCTCGCCGTTCAGCGCGCCGGCACCCTGATACTTCCCGGCCGCGTACTGTCCGGCATACTTCAGCTGGCCATTGCCGTAGTACTCCTTGCCTTCGCTGTTATACTTGCCTTCCTTAAATCCGCCGTCATACAACAGCTTGCCGTCCTTGTCATACAGCTTCCCGGCACCGTGATACTGGCCGCCGGAAAACGTGCCTTCATAGACCTTGTTGCCAGTCTCCGCAAACAGCTTGCCTTCGCCTTCATACACATTGTCCAAGAACAGGCCGTCGTATTTGACCTGTCCGTTAAAATAGTACTCGGTGCCTTTGCCCGCATATTTGTCTTCCACAAACAGGCCTTTGTACATCATCTTGCCGTCCTGATAGTACATCGTGCCGTCGCCGCTCATCTTGCCGTTTTTGAACTGGCCGGAATAGCGGATGTCGCCGTCGGTGTAAAAGGTCGTGCCTTCGCCGTTGTACTGATCATCTGCGAAGTTGCCTTTGTAAACCACTTCGCGCATGGCATTGTACTTCTCTCCGGCGCCGTGCATCTTGCCGTCTTTCATCTCGCCTTTGTACAGCACATCGCCGTTGCTGGCGTACACCGTGCCGCTGCCGGTGAACGTGCCTTTCTTCAGGTCGCCTTCATAGATCAGCTTGCCGCTTTCGTCGACCACTTTGCCATAACCTGAATACTTCGCCACTTCCTTCGAGTTCACCACAAACACGTTCCGCCCCAAGAGTTCGCGCAGGAAGGAAGGCGGATTCAGATACAAGAACTGATAGGCCAAGATCCCAAGCGCGACAGACACGATCAAGATCATCAAAATCAGCCGTTTCGCCACATAGCGCCTGCCGAAGCGCACATAGTTTTTCAGCGACTGCTCTTTGGGGGACAGCATCGCTTCCACCTTGGCTTGGATCGCTTTCGGCAGGTTCGTCACCGCGGCGATCGCTTTTTGCACGGCGGTCCGGACCGGGGTGATCACCGGCTTCACAATCATGTCGGAAAGCTGCATCAACATTTTCATGACTACGGCACCTGGATCGTCTGCTGGCCGGGCTGGGTGATCTGTATCACGCCGCCCCAGTTGCACATCAGCTTCGACGAATTGTTCAAAGCGGGCATGTTGCCGATCTGCACCGTCGGGCTGCCCGGAGCCCAAGGAGCGGCCGTCACCGGAATGCAGGGCATCGGCGTCAGCACGCCCATCGCTGCAGCAGTTGCGGAAGCCACGGTCGGATTGGCCATCGACTGGCACATCCCGAACGGCAATATGTTCACCATCGGCTTGTTGTCCATAATGTTGGCGATCGGCATCGCCGTCAGCACTTTATTAACAGGGAGCACCATCAGTGCGCTCGGTGCAGCGCCAAAACTGCACTGCATTTGAGCGCCCCCGCATACCACAAATCCCATTGCACTCTCTCCTTTATTTCTCCTCTTCTAAATGTATCATAAGTTCTGTCCTTATTGTTCTTAAATTAGATACTAGAGTAGAGGAAAGTGTAGTAATATTGAACTACGAGTCAAGAATCCTACAGGAGTGGTTCATATTTTAATCATTCATAAAAGAACAGCTGCCATCGCCCTGCTCACCGCCCTGATGCTGGCCGGACAAGCTGCGTTGCCGATCATGCCGCAGCACAGCGTCGTGCAGGCTGCAGCCGCCCTGTCGCTGAAAGACCTGACGGCGCGCACCGTCCAAGTCAGCCCTGATCTCAAAGACCTGAACAGCAACCTGCAGAAAAAGAAGCACGAGCTGACCCAAGCGTATCAAGCGGTGCTGATCCAAGCCGAAAAAGACGCCAGCAAGCACGCCAAAGAGCACAGCTTGAGCCGCGACATCGACCTCGGCACGAAGATCCCCAACGCACAGCTTGAAGTCAAAAAAGCAGAACGCGAGCTCGAAAACAAGCGCCTTGCCGTGGCCCTTGAGATCGAACAGCTCTATATAACCGCCTATCAGGCCCAACTCGGCGTTCGAAAAGCGCAGACCGCGCAGAAAAAGGCGGAGACCAAAGTCAACGACCTGACCCAAAAAGCGGTCTTCGGCTATGCCAAGCTGGAAGACGTCGCAGCGGCCAAAGCGGAGCTGGAAACGGCCGTCTCCGCCGTCACCATCGCGCAGCTCAGCTTCAAGTCCAGCCGCAACGAGCTGGGACAGAAGGTGAGCCTGGATCTCGACGGCGATTTCACATTCAACGTCCCGCGCCAGTATGCCCAGCTCAACCAAACGACGCTCTGGCAACTGATCGACCGCGCCGAGAAGACCGACTTTGCACTGTGGAAAGACACCGAAGCCCGCCGGCTCGCCGAAGCGAAAGTCAACCTCGTCCGCCAGCTGTACCGCAACAAGTTTGGCGCTGCGGCGATGCAGATCCTGGAGGCCACCTACGGCGGCACGCAAGAGACCGACTACAGCGCGTTTATGGTCAAATACAATGAGCTGGCCGCGAACATCGACGCCAAATGGAAAGGCAAGACGTGGATTCTCGTCTTTTCCTTGCCCTTCCTGAAATACGTCCCGAAAAAAGAGCTGCAAGGCGAGTATGAAGGCATGCGCTACTTCGAAGATATGCAAAACGCCCTACCTGTCGCGATGCTCGACGCTGACAAAGCCCGCTTGAAAGAAAGCGATTCCCGCCAAAAGCTCGCCGCCAAGATCAAAACATCTTACCTCGGCGTCAAGCAGGCCGAGTCGACCTACATCCTGGCGATGAAGGCGCTCGACAAGGCGAAGCAAGACACCAAGAAGGCGGAAGAGAAGAAAAAGTTCGGCATGATCAAGCAGGAAGAGCTCGACGCCGTCAAAGCGCTGGAAGAGCAAGCGAACGAAGTGGTCACCTCCACCTTCCTCGCCTACAAGCTGTCTCTCTCCAAGCTCGACCTCGACACCTCGGGCGGAGTGGCCTATCGCAACGGCAATCTGCCGTATCAGGTGGACAGCGGACTCGACCCGCTGATCAAGCCGCCGGCCCCCGATCTGCTGCTCGGCGGCTGGAAGCTGGAGCCGGCCGCAGAAGGCATGACCAGCAGATTCACCCTCGTCGACCTCAAGGGCGGCTACAAGCCGACGCATTTCAGCCTGCATTCCAAGAAGAACGGCAAGCAGATCGGCGAGCGCACGGCGATCACCGACGAGCTGCTGCACTTGAACCTCGCGTTCAGCGACACCGGCGATCTGTACGTCGTCTTCTACAACGGGGACAAAAAAATGGACGAAGCCGATCTCGACGGTTACGCGCCGAAAGGGACTTTGACCAAGAAGTAAAAGGAGAATCGCCATGACCAAGAAACATCGCCGCAAGTTCGTGACCTTGTTGCTCGCCTGCGCGCTCTTCGCTGCGTTCCTGCCGACTTCGCCCGACGCGACGGCTGCCGAGCGCCCTGCCGCGTCGCAAGTGAGCAGCGGACACCTGCTGATCGGCACGTACCTGATTCAAAAAGAGGCGCTGACCAAGCCCGTCCTCGATGCAGCCAAAGCGAGCATGGATCAGTCCGACCAGGGCATCTATTATAAATCGGAGCTGGCGGACGGCGCTTGGTTCAACATCCAGAATGGATTCGACCTTTCGGCGATCCTCAACCCGAGCGGCACGACCGTCACCAACGCCGATATCGACAAGATGACGATCAGCGTCTGGGTGCATCTCGTCGCAGGCAAGCCGATCGCCGAGTGGACGCAGACGCCGGCGGAGCTGGACAAAGCGATCGCCGACGCCAAAGCCCAACAGGCGAAAGCAGAAGCGGACAACAAAGCGGCCGTGGAAGCGGGCGACGACACCCTCGCCATCCAGCTGTCCCTGAAAGCGGCCACGCTGAAGGCGCAGGTCGACTTCCTCGAAGCGCTGAAAGCGGGCAAAGGCGACCAGGCCGCCGCCGAGCTTGAGAAACTGGCCGATCCGGAAAAACTGCTCGCAGAATCGGTTAAAGGGGCGCAGGCCGACCTGCAGAAGAAACTTGAAGCCGACTTGAAAAAAGCGGAAGACGAGCTGAACGCCGCCACCGACCCGGCGGAAAAAGCCAAGCTGCTCCAACAGAAGCAGCTGGCCGAAGACAACTTGGACGCTTTTAAGGCGAACGCTCTGTCCTCAGAAGCGGATACTGCCAAAGCGGCGAGCCTGCAGGTGGCGCAAGACCTCAGCCTGGCGGTGAACAACTCGCAGACCCAGAAGGCGCAAGATCTGCTGAGCAAGCTCGACGCGGCCGACCAGCAAGTGCTGGTCCTGCATAAAGGTCTGCTCACCCAGCAGGTCGCCGCCCTGGAGAAAAAGATCAAAGCAGCGACCGACTTCCAAGCGATCCAAAAGCTGCAAGCGGAGCTCGCAGCGACCAAACAAGCGGCCTACAGCAAAGAAAAAGCCGCCTGGGAAGCGGAAGTGAAAGTCTTGGAGCCTGCGTTCCAAACGGCCGACAAGCTGGGACAAAAGGAGATGGCAGCACTGCTGCTCGCCAAGCTGAACACGATCCAGGCCCGCCTTGACGAGCTGCAAGCGGAAGCCACAGCCACCCGCATCGCCTCGCGCCAAGCGGAGATTGCCGACCTGAACAAGCAAATCCGGGAAGCGAAAGCGGCCGGTTCGGCGGACATCGCCGATCAGTTGCTGGTGCCGCTCGTGCAGGCGGAAGGGCGGCTGGCAGCCGACCAACAAGGCGTTGCCGACACGATCCTCGACATCGAATCTGCGATCGTCAAAGTGAACGCCAAGCTGAAAACGGCCGGTACGGAAGAAGCCGTCCTGCTCAAACAAGAGCTGGCCGTCCTGAATGCCAACCTGTTGAAAGCGCAAATGACCGAGCTGTTTCTGCTCAAAGGGCAGGTCGAAAAGAAGCAGGCCGAAGTGAAAGTTGAGACCGGCAAAGAGAGCGCCCGTCTCGCGCCGGTTCGCCAGCAGTACATCAAGGAGATCACAGCGATTGAAAAGCAAAAATACTCAGCCAGTGACCTGGCCGATCTCGCCGCGCTGCAAAAGCAGATCAAAAAAGAGCAGCCCAAAGCGACCGTCCTGCCGGCGGAAAACGTCATTGCGGAGTCGGTCGACATCAAGTTCATGATGCCGCCGGTGATCCTCGACGGCCGCACGCTGATTCACATCCGTCCGATCTCCGAATCGTTTGGATCGACGGTGCTGTGGAACAACGAGGAGCGCAGCGTTTGGATCAGCAACGCCGGCACCACCGTCTACTGCAAGATCGGCGACAAAATGGCGCTCGTCAACGGCAAGCCGGTCACGCTGGACGCGCCGCCGCGCCTGATCGCCGGGCGCACCGTCGTGCCGCTGCGCTTTGTGGTGGAAGCGCTCGGTTTGAACGTGGCGTGGGATGAACAGAGCCAGACCATCGAAATCAAAGGGACGGTCAACCGATGAGACAATATCTGTGGAAACTCTTGCTGCTGGTGGCCGCCTTGACCGGCCTTGGCCTGTATCTCTATCACAATCAAGACTACATCACAAAATTTCCGATCGAAAAGCAAGTCGCCCTGCATCATCCGTCACAAGCGGCCGCAGACGGCAAAGGCAACTGGTACATCATCGAGGACGCCAAACAATCGATCCTCAAATTGGGGCAGGACGGCACGCAGCTCGCCAAGATCAAAGCGCCACTGGCCAGCGAGTTCGTCAGCCTGACCTCCAAAGACCCGACGCTGAAAAACGATGACCGCACCTATCTCACCTATGACCAAGTGCTGCCTGCACCGGACGGGACTTTGTACGCCGTGGTGCGCTTGATGGACATCAACGCGCTGACCTTGAAGCACGAAGCGGTCGTCCGCTACAGCGCCGAAGGGGAGCTCGACCCAAGCTGGGTCGGTTACTCGCGCCCCTACAGCGTGGCCGAGCAAGGGTCGCTGCGCGGCGGCACGATCCGTTCGCTGGCCTTTAAAGAGAACAAGCTGTTCATGATCACGCAGGAGAGCGATGTCGAGCTCGACCTGCACGAGTGGGATGACAAGCTGGACCGGTTCAGCAAGATCACCAGCACGCACATCCCGTCCGAGTCGGGCGTGGCAGACATCAGCGGCGTCAAGTCGCAGGAGCTGATCTACGCTACGAAAAAGGGCGAGATCTATTACGCGAGCGAACGGATCTACCCGCAGACCCGCACGGGGCAAAACGGTATTTTTGCCGATCATGTGCAGGTAGTAGGGAATGACGTCTATTTTCTCGATGAGTACGGGAGCAGCGTCAAGCGCTTTTCCTCCGGGAATCCTGCAAAGGTCGAGACTTTGTTCACCCAGCAGGACGCGGCAGCCAAGCTGGTTTCCGGGCCGGAAGCGAAAGTGGCGCTGTCTGACGCACCTTTGGAAAGCCTCGGTGTGGCGCCGGACGGCACCGTGTTTGTCGCGCTCGGTCGGCACGCTGTGCAACTGATGTCAGGGCGGGAACTTCAGGTGCTTGAGTATTCGGGCAGCACGCGCACGCAGCAGTACCTGATCTGGGCGGCGTTTGCTGTGGCGGCAGTCCTGCTCATCTGGCTGTTCAAGATCCTCTATGTCAACATCATGCCGCATTCGCTGATTTACAAGCAGTTGTTCGTGCTGATCCCGCTGATCTCCCTGTCGATGCTGTCGCTGGCCTTGCTCGTGCATACTGATTTCCGCGCCGACACAGAGCTGGAAGTCAGACGCGCCCTGACCTACCTGGCGCACGACGGGCAGAACCTCGTCGATGCCGAGCGGCTTCTTAAGATCGACTCGCCGCAGGATTTCATGAACGAAGACTACAAGGCGCTCAAAGAAAAGTTGAGCTTCAAAGACAACTACGGCAAGTTCTACATGATGATCTACAAGTACGTCGACCGGCGTCTCTACGATGTGCTGGAAGATGACAACGATGTTCGCATGTTCGACTCCTTCGAAGTATCCGTCCACGATACGGCCGTCTCAGCCTGCATGGTGCGCGACAAGTATACCAGCGAGTTTCTCGAAGTCGATGCCAGTTTCGACTACAGCAAAGCGCTGGAAGAGCAGACCTTCGTCACCTGCAAATCCCAAGATGAAAACGGCACTTGGCTGTTTGCGTTGGGGCCGTTGTACAACGCCGAAAAAACAAAAGTCGTCGGTATCTATGAAGCGGGCATCAACACGCACGCGCTGGATGCGCGGATGAAGACGAACTGGAATGATACGTTAAAACAGTTGACCGGCTTTGCGATCCTGATCTTGATCGTCGTGCTGGTAGTCACGCTTCTGCTCTTGAAATCGGTGCGCAACTTGAGCGTCAGCGCGAACCAGATCGCCAAAGGGCAGTGGAACACGCGGGTGAAGGTCAGCTCGCAGGACGAAGTGGCAGCGCTGGGGCACACGTTTAACAACATGTCGGAAGAAGTGGAGAAAAAGGTGCTGGAGCTGCGCGAGTTCCGCGATGCCTACCGCCATTTTGTGCCGGAGGAGTTCCTCAACTACCTCGGCAAGCGCGACATCCGCCATGTGAACCTCGGCGATCAGGTCGAGCTCGACATGAGCATCCTGGTCACAAACATCCGCCATTTCGATGATTTTATGGAAGACATGAAAGACAAGACGCGCGACAACTTCAACTTTATCAACCGCTTCCTGCATGAGGTCTCGCCGATCGTCGATCAAAACAACGGCGAGGTCAGCAAGTACCTCAACCACGGCATCCTCGCCGTGTTCCCAAACAGCCCGGGCGAGGCGCTGCGGGCAGCAGTGGAGATGAAGCGGGCGCTGGACCGCTACAACTCGCACCGCGCGGGCAAAGGCAAAGCGCGGATCGATGTTGGCATCGGCATCCAGCAAGGGCCGTTGATGCTCGGAATCATCGGTGCAGAAGAGCGGCTGGAGGTGAACGTGATCTCAGACAGTGTGCAGTTTGCGATGGTGCTCGAAGAGATCTCCGACAAGCTGGGCGCGACAATCCTGCTTCCGGCGCGCGTACTGCAGCAGATCCCGGAGCGCGACCGCTTCCAGGCGCGCAGTCTCGGCAAGCTCCAGCTCCAAGGGTCGCTCAGCGGGCCGATCGAACTATACGATGTGTTCGAAGCGGACGATGAAGAGACGCGCCGTCTCAAGCAGAAGACGAAAGACCTTTTCGAGTCGGCGATCACCAAATATCAACAGGGCCGTTTCTACGACGCCCGCGAAGCTTTCCTCCAAGTCATCCGCCAGAACCCGGGCGACAAGATCGCCCAGCTCTACTTTTACGTCTGTGACGAATACCGCAGCGGCATGAAAGATGACTGGAAAGGGACATTGGACGTGTAAACGGCAACAAAAAAAGAGCCTCTCATTCGAGAGGCTCTTTTTCCTGCGACGACAGCACCATCTGGAGCAGTCCGGCCAGATCTTCGTCGCCGTGCGCGATGACCGGGTGATAGAGTGCAGCGCGGTTGTATGCGTCGATTTGGTAGAGACGTATATGAACGGGGAGGTCTATGCCATAGGTGCGGAATGCCTCCATGTAATGGACGATCTTTTCAATAAGTTGAGCTTCCGTCAGATCGGAGGAGTCTACTGCTTCAATATAGCCATCTTGAAAGAACTGGGTATACGAGATGATCGAGCGAGTGTTTGGAACCTTGACGAACGAAGTCATGCTGTACGGTTCGTTTTCTGTCAGGTAGTCTTGCACGGCAAGCGGTGCCAACGGGCGAATGTCATACTCTTTCGGATCGACAAATGCGCTTTCCGGGAACATGTGCAGCACCAGGCGCGCCGTGCCCACAGGCAGGTCGAAGCCGGTGCGCCCTTCCAGGACGCTGTGCAGCCGGGAGATCGATTCATCATGAATGACCTCGTAAAGCGATGGTTGATACTCATACGTCAGTTGCTCAAGTTGGCGAGCCAAATTTTCCACTAGCAGCATCTCCTCTCAGAATGAGGGTGGGAAATTACCATCTAATCATATCACAATTACTTTCGATATAAAATGGTTGGATCGATAGTTATGTATATGATATTAATTCGAGATAGTACTGAAAATTCTGCATGGGTATTAAGCATTATTCGACAAAATTATCTATGCTAAATATAGAGCAATGATTATAATTTTCTTAGGAGCACGTAAAGGAGGATTGCAATGAGCCAACTGCTGGCACCGACCCACACTTATCAAGGCGAGATTCCTTTATGGATACGAATTCGGGAGCTTATGAAAGAAAAGGGGAGTTCTCACAGCATCACGGCTATGGCAGCACGGATCGGGGTCAGCAGGGAAACACTGCGTGTGATGTTAAACGGCGAACGGGAGATCTATTGGTTTGAACTGGAAAAGATTGCGCAAGATTTGAAAGTCCCGATCGCGCGTCTGCTGATGGAAGATTTGAAGGAGCACCTGAGCCGGGATATGATCATAAAACATGTCGCCAACAATCAAATGGAAGCGGCGATGAAAATGGCCAATGAGTGGTTGGCGGTCTCCAACGGACTGTCTGAGAAAGCCCAGTGTTACAGTATCATCGCTTATATACATTTTTGGTCTGGCGAATACGAACTTGCCAAGTTCAGTTATTTGCAGATGCGGCCGATTGCGGAAGAAGTGTATGCGAAATATCAGTTTCAAGAGCTGTTGAGCGGTTGCTTGATCAACTTGTTGAACATCGCGGTGGAACTACATCAATATGAGCAGGTTCCAGAATTACTGGAAGCGACAGAGCCTTTTGTGAAGACTTCTCCTGTGAAAATGGGAATGTGGCACTATGCGAAAGGCAAATGGAAACTTTCGATTTATGAGCGGAAGCAGGCGAAAAACAGTTTTTATCAGTGTCTGGCGCAGATGAAACAGACCGATAACAATTTAGCGATCGGACGTTCCCTCACCCATCTCGGCCACGTGGAGTATGTGGATCGCAACTATGTAGAAGCAAAGGTGCTGTTGCTGGAGGCGATCGAAATCTCTGGCGAAGACCCGGGGTTGCGAGCGTCTGCGATCAAGGAGCTCGCCAAAACATTGATTAAGCTCAAAGAACTGCAGGCTGCAGAAGCGTTGATTCGCAACACGTTGCAGGAGGAATGGTTTGGGCAGTTCCCAGATCTGAAAGCTCGTTTGCTGATTCTGCTTTCCCGCGCTACGGGAGATTCCCGTCATGCAAAAGAGGTAGCGACCCATCGTGGGTATCAGATGCGGGCCCGCTTTCACGCTTACCGATACCTTGAACTTGAAAACTTGAGGCGGAGCAGACAGAGCAGCCAGGCAGTCGGGAAAAAAGCAAAGGGGAAACTGCCTAAACGGCAGATCCCGCTCGATCAGAACTTTTAAGGGGAACATCATGATCAAACTCGTAATACTGACGAATGCCGTTGTTGATAAGATACCGCTTTGGCTGCGAATCCGGGAGATCATGAAGGAGCGGGGCAGTTCGTACAGCTTGACGGCCGTGTCAGCAAGGCTTGGGATCAGCCGCGAGACGCTGCGGCTGATGTTGAGCGGCGAGCGAGAGATCCACACCTTTGAATTGAAAACGATCGCAGAGGATCTCTAAATTTCACTTTAAAGGTTGTTGCAAGAGGCTCTGCTGCCAACTTCTAATAGGGAGTATTTAGGGAATTTCATGGCGAACAGAGAGTGGGAAGCGGCCATGAGGTTTGCAGAAGAATGGCAGGCGATCTTGATCGGTCTCACAGAAAGGCTTTCGTCGAAAAAAAAAGTTTGCCTATCTCTTTTTCTGGAAAAAAAACTAAGAACTTTGCAGAAAGTTAACAGAATAAAGAAAAAGACAGCTCGTACAACCTATATTTAATGGTGGGAAGTTTCGATTGATGCTGAACGGGGAGCGCGAGATTTACTACTATGTACACCAATTTGGTTTTGAACGGACGGTGGCTGGTACTTCCAAGTATCCGATAAATATGCGCTTCCTGACCTGGCACTTCTGTGCATTTATTATCGGCATTGGTTTATGCAAGGACGGAGCATACGTGTGAAAGCAGTGCACAATTTGCCGAAGAGTAGTTTTGGGTATTACAAATATTTCTAGAAGGTGCAGCGAAGTAGGTTGGTGAACCACAAGGGGATAAAAGGAAACGTGAACATTTTGCTTGTACATACAACACGAAATACATGTTACATCGATACGCAAAAGCCATGCTGAAGCTTTCTCTAAGGCAGATATTGTTAAATGATTAGATGGAAAGCGAGTGGATCAACATGAGTCAATTGCTTGCCCCGGCGCAAACGGTCGTGGATGGAATCCCACTATGGCGTAGAATTCGGGAGTTGATGAAGGAAAAGGGCTCCCGTTACAGCATATCTGCCGTTGCGATTCGGCTGGGGATCAGCCGTGAAACGCTGCGGCTGATGCTAAATGGCGAGCGTGAGATCTATTGGTTTGAGTTAGAAAGAATTTCTGAGGATCTGAAGCTGTCTGTGGCACGCATCTTGCAAGAGGACCAGGTTGAACTTTATGAGGAAATCAAAGCGCGAAAAGTGAGTCTGCTCGAATTGGACATGGCACTCGACGTTGCAAAAAGACGTTTTAACATGGCGCAAGGTCTGTCGGAGAAGGCGTATACATGGATCGATATTGGGTATTTTTATTTCCACAAAGAAGAGTATACAGATGCGAAACTGTGTTATATGGCCGCCGGCGATTTGATCGAGAAAATCGGATTTTCAGAGCAAGAGAATGAGTTGATGTATGCCGTACAGCGACGTCTTGTTGTAATCAATATATTTACAAAAGAAATTGCAACAGCGTTAAAGTTGCTGCGATCCAACGAATCGCTTTTCATGAAAACAGTGATTCGCCAAGCTGATTATTTACATATGAATGCGCGATGTCAACTTAGATTAAGCGTTTTGGTTGAGACGAGAAAATACCTGTTGCAAACGTTAGAAAAGCTGAAGGGAACCGGTCAAGAGGAATGGGTCGGCGTTGTTTATTCAGATCTTGGGTATGTTGAATACTTAGACCTAAACTATGAGAAAGCACACGAACTGATGAAATTGGCACTTCAGCATTTGCGGTTTGATGGAAGACGGCTGTTGGTAATCAAAGATTTGGTAAAAGTTCAGCTGAGACTAAACGAACTTCAGGTCGCGGAAGCACTGATTCGCAAAACCTTAGCAGGAGATAGGACAAATATGAGCAAGGAGATGGAAGCTCGCTTTCTCATCCTATTGTCGCGCGTAAAGGGTGTGCCGTTTTACGCCGAAACTGTGGCCGGACATTCTAAGTATCCAACAAATGTGCGCTTTCTGGCCGGACGCTTTCTGCGAATTTTTTACCGCCGCTGGTTTTTACGGGGGAGAAGCAAACGGGTCACAGGGACATATCAATTGCCCCAAAGAAGATTTCCTTATGACAAGTATCTGTAAATGAACAGATCGAAGGTGAGTGTGGAACATGAATCGATTGCTTGCGCCAACGCAAACGGTTGTAGACGGAATTCCGCTTTTCCGTAGAGTGCGGGAGCTGATGAAGGAAAAGGGCTCTCGTTACAGCATTTCAGCCGTTGCTGTTCGGCTCGGGATCAGCCGGGAAACGCTGCGTCTGATGCTAAATGGCGAGCGTGAATTCTATTGGTTTGAATTGGAGAAGGTCGCCGATGACCTTAAAATACCAATAGAACGCATTTTGCAAGAGGATGTTGCAGCTCTTCATGCTGAAATTAAAGCACGCAAAAACAATCTTCAGCAATTGGATAAAGCAATTGAATTGGCACACCAGCGATTTGCTCAGGCGCAAGGTGCGTCGGAAAAGGCAAGTGCTCTACTAGATATCGGGTATTTGCTTTTTTTCAGCGATCGGTTTCAAGAGGCAGAAGAGACATTGCTTACCGCCAATCATTTGATCCAAAGTATTGTTTTGCTTCCGGCAGATGATCGATTAATATTCAGTGTTTTGGTTAACTTCTCAGCGGTATATATTTACTCCAAACAGTACCCAAAAGCTCGTCTTGCTTTAGAATCTTTGCGAAAAATATCCATGTCGTCACCGCAGCGCGAATCAGATTATCATCACTTATATGCAATGTATAAACAGGCTTTGAACGAGCTTGCAGAGGCAAAAGAGTCATTATACAAGACAATTGAACTGCTGCAAGGGCAGGAGCGTGAAGAAACACTTGGACGCGCTTTGTGTGATGTTGCTTACATCGAATACGCAGATTTGAACTACAGGGCTGCTAAAGATATGCTCCGACGGTCACTGCAACATTTGCAGTCGAGCAGCTTTCGGCTAATGACGATCAAAGATATGGTCAAAGTTCACATAAAATTGCAGGAACATCGTGAAGCAGAGCGCTTGATTCGCCAAACCTTGCAAGGGGAAGAGATCAAAAGCAATCGGGAAATGGAAGCGAGGCTGCTCATTTTGCTGTCACGGGTACAAGGCGTGCCATATCATGCTGAAGCTGTGGCCGGCAATTCGAAGTACCCGAAAAACGTCCGCTTCCTGGCTGGTCGCTTTCTGCGCATTTTTTACCGACGTTGGTTTATGCAAGGGCGGAGCAAATGTGTGAAAGCTGTACATAAAATGCCACGCAGAAGTTTTCCCTATGATAAGTATTTTTAACTCGATCGATCGAAAGTGAGTGGATCAACATGAGTCAATTGCTTGCCCCGGCACAAACGGTCGTGGATAGAATCCCGCTTTGGCGCAGGATTCGGGAGTTGATGAAAGAAAAGGGTTCACGATACAGTATGACTGCAGTTGCGAACCGACTCGGGATCAGTCGGGAGACGCTGCGCCTGATGCTCAATGGCGAACGGGAAATTTTTATGTTTGAGCTGGAGAAGATCGCCAATGACCTTAAATTGCCACTGGCACGAATTCTCCAACATGATATTCAGGACCTGCACGAACAGCTTCAGGAAAAGAAAGACAATCTGCAGGACATGGATTTGGCCATGGAGTTGGCGAAACAGCGATATACGATAGCTCAGGGCTTGTCAGAGAAGGCATATGCACTTCTCGATATCAGGTATTTGTATGCCTTCCAAGATAAATGGACCGAAGCGGAAGAAGTATCTTTGACCGCCCAGGAGTTGATCCTGCAGATTGGACTTACGGAGCAAGAGGATGAGGTGCTATTTAGGTTGCAGAATCATCTTGTAACAATCTATCAGTTTACGAAACGATATGAGAAAGCACTTGAAGTTCTGAAATCAATGAAGCAACTCAACAGGGATTTACCAGTACGAATAGCAGCCTTTCATCACAATATGGGAATCTGTCTGCATGGGCTTAATAAGGTCGAGGAAGCGAAAGAGAGTTTTCACAAAGCCTTAGAACTGCTTCAAGACTTAGACAGGCAAGAATGGATTGGACGGGTATATTTTTGTTATGCCTATCTCGAGTACTGCGAGATGAACTACCACAGGTCAAAGGAGCTGATAAATAAAGCTCTGCAACATTTGAAGACCGAAGTCATGCGTATAGGGGCTGTTAGAGATCTTGCCAAAGTCCTGCTGAAACTACGCGATCACCAGGCTGCAGAAGCCCTGATTCTTGAAACGTTGCAAAGTGAAGCAATCGAACAGAATTCTGAGATGGAGGGGCGTCTTTTGATCCTCCTGTCGAAGACGCGCGACCTGCCCTACCACGCAGAAGCGGTGGCAGGCAATTACAAGTATGCCAAAAACATTCGCTTCCTTGCTGCCAAGTTTTTACGTCTCTACTATCGGCGCTGGTTCATGCAGGGACGTCGCAAACGCGTAAAAGCGGTAGGAAAATTGCCGCGCAGACGCTTCCCGTACGATAAATTCCTGTAAATTGTCAGATAACTTCTGCCGTTTTTTTTTCCTGCAACCACATCGGCTGTAAATATATCAAAGGTTGTCAGAACTTGTTACAATGTGTTCAAGAAACACATCGCAAGGAGGAACTCACCAATGATGACAACCTTAGGACAACGCATTCGCGAATTGCGGATCAAAAAAGGACAGACGCAGATCGGACTGGCAGACGGGATTTGCACACCGAGCATGATTTCACAGATAGAAGCGGACCGCACCACCCCTTCGTATAAGATATTGTTTGGCATCGCAGAGAAGCTCGGCGTACCGCTCGACTTCCTGCTGAAAGACATCGAACTGGATCTGGCCGACATCACCAAATACAAAATGGCCAAAGGCCTCGTCCGGGCAAAAGAATACGGCTTGGCGATCAACCAGTTGCAGGAGCTGCTCGACAGCACCGACCAGCAGATTCCGAAGATGGATGTGCAAGTCGAGCTGGCCTTCTGCCTGCTGGAAGTCGGACGGGCATCGGAAGCGATGACCTTCCTGCATGAGGTGCAGGGACTGGCGATTCTGCGTCAGGACGGGGAGCTTTTGGCGAAAGTGTTCTACCATCTGGGGTTGGATGCACTTAAAAAGATCGAATATTCAATCTCTTTGTACCACACGGAGCGTGCTCACGAGGAATTGCAGAAGATCGCGTTGCCTGACCCGGCTTTGCAAGCGAAAGTGCTGGTGCAGCTGGCGGAGATTCAGGAGCGGATCGGACAGGTGAGCAAGGCGGCGGAGAGCTGGGAATCGGCGCTGCAACTGGTCGAGAATACGGAGCGCGGCAAAACGATGCTCAAGCTGGCCGACGCGTTTTATCGCCAGAAGAACTATCTGAAAGCGGACGAGTACGCGACGAAAGCGGCGATTCTGCTGGAGGAGGAGGAAAATTCGCGCCAGAATCAGGAGTGGAAACGCAAAGCGGTGCTGCTGAAGCGCGAAGCTGACTGGCAAGCGTCCGTGCAGGAACTGCTGGAGCTGAGCGCTGCCTGTGACGGGGCGAAGGCCGGCGAGATTTTTGCCGACATCGCGACGATCCTGCTGGAGAACGGCGAGGCGGAGCAGGCGGTGGCGTATGCGGAGCGGGCGCGGATGATCTTGCCGGAGCTGCATCCGGTGATGGGCAAGGTACACCAGCTGTTTGCTCTGCTCTACTTCCAGCGGGGCCAGGAGCAAAAAGGCCAGTCTCATCTTGACCGCGCCCTCGCATTGTTCGAGAAGCACGGCATGTCTGCAGAGCTGGAAGACGGCACGCGCAAGCTCTGCCGCCTGCTCCACGCTCAAGGCAAGCACGAAGAGGCTGCCCGCCGCTGGGAACTGCTGCACGACTTCCTGATCGGCAATTTGCAAAAGCGCGGCATCGCCCTGTAACACCGATCGAGCAAGTGAAAACCACCGCAGACATGATGCCGCAAGAGCTGTGTAACAACATTTCCTGACGAGCGCAGTACGCTGCCTCTGCGGCAATGCGAAAGAGAGTATCCTGCAAGATCGGATACTCTCTTTTTTGCATGTATTTATTTTGCCTGTATTTAATTGGGCGCCTGGGCGACCGGCTTCCAGTCCGGGATGTGAGTTTCGCAAAGACTGCGGGCTTCGGCGATCACTTGCTCCGGGGTTTTGCCGGTCGTGTTCAGCTCGACAAAACTGCCGTCCCAGCTCATCACTTCGCGCAGCGCCGCTTCGAAGTTCAGCGTGTATTCGAGAGAATTGACGACCCGCATGTCGGTTGCCTTCAGCTCATGAACGCGCGCCAGCAGGCGGCTCCGCAATTCCTCATGATCAGCGGTCAGCAAAATCGAAAGCTGCGGTGTCAGCATGCGCTTGCGGATCGGCAGAAACGCCTCTTTGACCACCGACAGCGGGGTGCCGGTGTTCAGCGAGTAGATCGCCATATAGGTCGCAAAGTAGCGGTGGCAGATCACCGGCCCAGTTTGCAAGGATTTCTGCACTTTGCCAGATGTGTAGACACAGGAAGCAAAATAGTATAGCAAGCGGGAGTCATCATCCGCATCTTCATCAACAAAATCGCGGAAATCGCGCCACTCCGGCGACATTCCTTTATAGAAGGCAGCGTTTTGTTCCTGCTCCAGCGCTGCGCAGACGGTGCTTTTCCCGGTGCCGTCGACACCTTCAATCACCAAAAACGGATTCACATTCCTGCACTCCTTTCAGTTGCTCGTGCCGTAGGACTGATCGTTAGCGGACTTCCAGCTTTTTGTAGCGCTCTTCCTGCTTGATCATCTCTTTCAAGCCTTGCAGCTCAAACAGTTGATCCATCGGGCTCAGCTGCTCTTGAATCGCCAGCAGTGATCCGGTCGCTTTCAACTCCGCGAGTACGGCATCCATCGCTTTCACAGCCGCCCGCAGCGCCTGGTTGGCGTAGATGGCCATCTTGATGTTGTGCGCTGCCATGTCGTCCAGCGTGATGCTTGGGTAGGTGGTCGGCACGATGACAAGGGGCGTATCGGACGACCAGCGGCGGCTGAATTCGAAGATCTCGCCGGGGTCCTTTTGCTTGGAGTGAATCAGCACCATGTCGGCTCCCGCCTCATCATAAGCGGCTGCCCGATCCAGAGCTTCTGCCATTCCTTTGCCGGCGATCAGCGCTTCGACGCGGGCGATCACCACAAAGTCAGGGTCTTGCTGCGTGTCTTTCGCCGCGCGAATCTTGGCGGCAAATTCGTCGCGCGGGGCGAGGGACTGGTAGCCCGGAATGAAGGAATTCATCTTTGGAAACACCTTATCTTCTATACAGACGGCGGCGACCCCGGCTTTTTCATAATCGCGCACCATGCGAATGACATTGTTCACATTGCCGAATCCGGTGTCGCAATCGGCGATCACCGGCAGCGTCGTGGCATCGACCATCTGCGCGGCCGCCTGAAGGAATTCCACCATGGTCAAGATGTTGGCGTCCGGCTTGGCGTGGGCGGTTGAGATTTCAAATCCGCTGGCCCATACGGCATCAAATCCATGCTGTTCTACCAACTTGGCTCCCAATGCGTTATGCGCCCCTACGGTTTGGATTACACGCTCCGGCTCCTGCATCATCTTGCGCAACTGTTGTCTCGCGTTCATCTCATTCCCACCTCTCGTTATTTTACCTATAATTTTCGTTTAGGTATAGAGTATTTACCTATCAATCCGACTGAAAAAATTCCAAAACTTATCTTGATTATTTTCTGATT
Organism: Tumebacillus sp. BK434; assembly: GCF_004340785.1. Classification (NCBI taxonomy): domain Bacteria; kingdom Bacillati; phylum Bacillota; class Bacilli; order Caryophanales; family Alicyclobacillaceae; genus Tumebacillus; species Tumebacillus sp. BK434. The sequence goes on from NZ_SLXS01000001.1 coordinate 227,006, forward strand.
ATTTATATAATAGAGTAAACGGAAAATTTTTTCAAGGCAGTGTAATTGCTAAATTTTCCGTCCCAAATTAAATATAAGGGGAGGTGCTCAAGCATGATCCGTAACCGCAAACTCGATCCGGTCCAGTTCATCGACGTTCGTGGCGTTGCTGTCACGTTGCCGGAGTTCATCGACGTACGCAAGTAACTCATCACGCTTGTCATCTCTCATATAGAAAGGAGGTGCCCTTTCATGCGTAACCGTGTAGCTGATCCGGTACAATTCGTTGACGTCCGCAGCCTCGTGATGACTCGTCCGGAGTTCATCGATGTCCGCGGCCTGTAAGCGGTCAAAGGGTACACCCATTACGGGAGAGGAGGTGCACCTCATGCAACGTTGGCAACCGCCTGTCGAGTACATCGACATTCGCAAAGAGTACTGGCAAGAACCGGTACTGTTCATCGACGTCCGCAAATAAGCGGCTTCTGTCTTCCCCGCATGTTTCATTCTCACTCAGCAAGGGAGGTGCTCTCAATGGAGCGCAATCTTTGGACCGACATCCCGTACTTTACCGACATCCGTAAAGGCGAAGTCATGGAGCCGGTTGAATTCATCGACATCCGCAAGAAGTAACTCTTGCTTGCATCTTGCATCCTGACGCACAGGTGGTGTAGATCATGGAGCGCAATCTGCATATGGAAATCCCGGGTTTCATCGACATCCGCAAGTAATAAAAGGTAAGTTGAACTACCAGGAAAGGAGGTGCACAATATGGAGCGCAAACTCGTTATGGAACTGCCGAACTTCACCGACATCCGTCGTGAATTCTTCCCCCACCCGGTTGAATACGTTGACATCCGCAAGAAATAAATGATGACCTGAACGAACGAGAAAGGAGGTGCACAACATGGAGCGCAACCTGCATATGGAACTGCCGTACTTCACCGACATCCGTCGCGGCCTCGTTATGGAACAGCCGAACTTCGTAGACGTTCGCAAATAGTACTTCTGCTACATCATGAAAGGAGAGGAATTCCTCTCCTTTCTCCTGATTTTCAGAGAGACAAAGGAGTGAACCACTGTGCAAGAACAGTTGCTTCCGTTTCTGTATCGACTGGCCCTGACCCCTGATAAAAAAGACGAAAGCCTCATCCGGGACTACAAGCGCATGCAGGATGAACTCAAGAAGATTGCGAATGAAAACAAGATGCTGGTGCCGATTTTGCAGCTCGAAGAAACGATGGGGCTGCACAACGAGTTTACGGAGCGGGTACGGATTCGTGCGGCGCAAGATGCGCTTTTTGCGGAAGTGGCGAAGATACTGAATGAGAACGGTGTGACTTACATTCACATCAAAGGCAACGCGATGAAGAATCTGTATCCGGAGAACTGCTTCCGCCAGATGGGCGACTATGATATGGTCGTGTCAAGCATCGATGAGTTCTGGAGATTGATCACGTTGATTGAGACGCTCGGATTCGACTATCAGAACGCGCCGTCGATCGGTGAGTTTAACGGAGAAGTGGTCGGGGTTGCCGGGTTTTACAAGAAGATCGATGAGACCTGCATGCTGGAGCTGGAAGTCAGCGTCGGTTCGTTTACCATGGGCTTTACGAGCTGGTTGACCGGAGATTTTTGGGGCGAAGCGCGGACGACCGAGGTAAATGGCGTCCCGGTGCCGATTCCGTCGGCCGAAGATATGATCTTGATTCTGACCGGCGAATCGGTGGGCAACAACATCTTCCGCCTGCGCGATGCGGTCGATCTGCATCTGCAGTTGCAAGCGCCGGACCTTGATTTTGAAAAATTGCATACTCGCTTGAAACGTCATCATCTGGATATGGAATTTTATCTCTTGGTGCAGTATTATGAGCAGGTTTCCGGACAGAAATCAAACATCCCCGGCTTTATGCTTGAGGGTTTCTCCAATAGATTGTTCAGCAAGCAAAGCTTGTTCGGCAAGCAAAGCGAATTGCGTAAGAAGCTCTACCATTACATCCCGTACAACGCGGATCATGACGGCTTGTTTAAAGCTCTGTTGCTGGAAGTCCTCAACGTCTACCGCAACAAGCTGACCTTTTGGACGGTTCGGCGTAAAAACTTGAAGCTGGTGCGCACCCTGGAAAAAGTGTTCCCGCCGTTTGCCCGCTACAAACTGCGCATTCTGGCCCATCTGATCCCCGTTCCGAGCGGCACGCCGGGCGCGTACGCCTGGATTCGCCTGCGCGGCAAGATGGTCGTTCGCACCCCGATCGGCTGGTATGTGGCGAGCTGCTTCGGGCTGGAGACGCGCGAGGAGCTGTTGGAAATCGATGCAACGATCGCGGAGCACTGCGCGACCTATAGCGGGGAGTGAGGCCAGTGAGCACGCCGCTTGCCGGAGCGACGCCGGCAGCAAAACCCAAGTCGCTGTGGCGCAACCGCCAGTTTTTGTACCTCTGGGTCGGCACACTGTTTTCCGGGCTGACTTTTCACATCTACACGTTGGGTCTGCCGCTGATGATCTATGATCTGTCACACTCGACGCTGGCGATGAGCTCGATGGCGGTGATGAACATGCTGCCGTATGTGCTGTTTGGCATGTTGGCCGGCGTGATCGTCGACCGCCTCGACCGCAAGCGGGTGATGCTGACCGCCGTGGCGATGCAGGTGGCGATCCTGCTGCTCCTGTTCACGCTGCTCTCGACCGGAGTGGCGCACGTCTGGGTGCTGTATGTGCTGGGCTTTTGTCTGACCACGTTTGGTTATCTGTTTTCCAACGCGTCGACGAGCATCGTGCCCTTGTTGATGGAGCGTGAGCAGTATGTGTCGGCCAACGCTACGATCAATTTCTGGGGCACGGTGATCTCTTCGCTCGGTCCGGCCATCGCCGGGAGCATGCTGGTGGTGATGAACTACCGCTATGGGATCTTGATCACCGTCGGCGGTTTCCTGATGCTCTTTTTCTTCACGTCGCTGATGAAGGTGCCGGTCGCAGAGAAGCCAAAAGAGCTGTCGGAGCGCAAGACGACGATTCGCGAGGAGATGAAGGAAGGCTGGCAGCAACTGCTGTTGACCCGCGAGCTGTTCATGATCACGATCCTCGTCCTGGCGGTGAATTTTGTGACTTCGTTTGCTGGGGCGGTCATCGTCTTTTATGCGCTCGACAAGCTGCATCTGGCCTCCAGTTCGCTGGGGCTGGTCTTGTCGGCGTCTGCGCTTGGCAGCCTCAGCTCGACATTTGTCGCGAAGCCGAGCTTGAAGTGGGGACGGCGCGGCAAACTGCTGGTCGGCGCAGTGCTGACGGCGGCGCTTGGGCAGTCGGTGCTGTTTTTCTCGTCGCATTGGCTGGTCTTAGCGGCCGGGCTGTTCATTTTGGGCGCTTCGTCGACCTTCTCGAACGTTCACATCCACACGATTCGACAGGAAGTTACGCCCAACCACATGCTGGGCAGGGTGGCGGGCACCACGTCGATGCTGGCCCGGGTGGCTGCGCCGATCGGGCTGTTCCTCGGCGGGCTGTGCGGGGAATACATCGAGGTGCACTATATTTTCCTGACCGCAGCGCTGATGTATTTGAGCCTTGCGTTGCTCTCGATGAAAAATAAATTGCAGGATATCGTGTAAATGCCGTCCGTTTTTTGGGGCGGCATTTTTTGTTTGCCATTTGTCGAAAAGCGTGTTATGTTCGAAATAATTCAAAATCCTGTAAATTCGAGAGGTATCAGCATGGGAAAAAGGAAACGTACGTGGCGCTGGACAGCAACAGCGGTCACGGCGGTATGCCTGTTGACCGGCATTCCGGGTTCCGCAGCGGCGGATGATGACATCAATCTGACGGTAAGAGCGGGCTTTGACGGTTCGTATAAAGCCGGAACGTGGACCGTGATGCAAGTGACGCTTGAGAATAAAGGCCCGGATTTTCAAGGCGATGTGGAGATCGTGGAGAAAGCGTCGACCACGCAGCCGAACAGCGGGCATTATGGCACCTACCGCAAGCCGGTAGTGCTGCCGAAAGGGACAACCAAGCAGGTGCTGATCGAAGTGCCGGCCGGCTATCTGGAGCAGCCGCTCACCGTGCGGCTCGTCGATGCGGCGGGCAAGGTGGAGGCGAAGCACAGCCCTGGTATCACCTCGCCGATGGACAATCAGTTGCTGATCGGCGCGATCTCAGCCAAAGAGTCCGACTTGGCGTTTCTGACCAAGACGGCCGGCCCCGGCATTGGGGATCGGGTCCACGTGCGCGAACTGGATGGCACCAATCTGCCGGAGAAGGCCGATCTGCTGCGGTCGCTCGATGTGCTGGCGATCAACCATGCGCCACAGGAGAAGCTGACCCCGGAGCAGATCGCAGCGGTCAAAGCCTGGGTTGAAGGCGGCGGCAACCTGCTGCTCGCCGGCGGCGCACAGTATGCGGGCGGGGCCGGGCTGTTTGCCGACCTGTCGCCGGTGACGGCGGGGGGCACGGTCGAGGTCCGCGACCTGTCCGGATTGGAAAAGCTGGCCGGGCAGAAGCCGAACTTGAACCAATTGACGGTGACCGGCGCGACGCTGAAGCCCGGTGCGCAAGCTTTAGCCGAGGCGGGGGATCTGCCCCTGATCGCCTGGCAGCCGGTCGGCGCGGGCAAAGTTTTTTATGCCGGTTATGACCTCAGCGTGGAGCCGCTCGCGTCTTGGACGGGCAATGCGGAACTGTGGAAGCGGGTGCTTACCGAGCGGGCCACAGGAACGGTGCAAAAGGAGACGGTAAACCCGGGCTATCAGCTGACCAACCTGGCGCGCACGGCGGGGAGCTTTCCCAATCTCGTGCCGCCGATGCGGATACTGGCGCTGGCCTTTGGCGCGTATGTGCTGATCGCGGGACCTGGGCTGTACCTGTTCCTGCGCCGCAAGAACCGTGGCGAATGGGCGTGGGCGCTGATTCCCGCCACCTCGATCGTGTTCGCAGCCGGGATATTCGGCTTCGGCGCTTTGGAGCGCGGGTCTGGTCCGGTGACGCAGACGCTGGCCCATATTCAGCTGAAAAGCGCCGATGCCGCCGACGTGCAGGCGGCAGCAGCGTTTGTCATCCCCAGCGGCGGCAACTATTCGGTGGAGGCGAAGGCAGACGGGCGGATCGCGCCGCTCAACCCTAACTATTCCTACAATGAACAGGGGCTGCAGGCACAGGTGGTGCAAGAGGGCGCAAAACTGTCGGTCGTCTATGAAAGCGTCGAGTATTTCACCTCGCGCGAGGCGGATGTATCGGCAACGGTCAGCGGCTTAGGTCTGGTGACGGCCGATCTGACGCTGGATGATGCAGGCCGGATCAAAGGAACGCTGGTCAACGACTCCAAGCTCGACCTGGAGCGGCTGCACCTGATCGCCGGAGCTTCTTCATTTGAGGTCGGCGACCTGAAGGCGGGGGAAAGCAAGACGATCGATGCAACGTTCCACTATACGGCACCGTCGTCCAACATGGCGATGCATCAGACGCTGCGCGACAAACTGGTCGGCAGCTCCTACATGCAGTATGGCCCGGCCTTTGACATCGAAGAGGAGCGCAGACGGACGCTGGTCGACTTTGGCCTGCAGCCGTACAAGTTAGGGCAGGCGGATGTGGCGCTGATCGGCTTCAGCAAGAGCCCGCTCGATCTGTATACGATCGACGGAGCGGCGGTGCAGGCGGAGACGCGCTCGCTGGTCACGCAGGATCTGACGCTGAAGCACGGCACGGGTCTGGTCAAATGGCCGCTGGGGATGGTGCGGCCCAAGCTGATCAACGCGGAGGGAAATGTGAGCATCAACCAGATTGAACTGATCCTGCAAGGCGGCTCGATCGATCTGGAGTATGATCTGCAACTGGCGCCGGGCTTTGTGGCGGCGAAGGCGCAGATCGACCTCGACGAGTCGATGTATGCGTTGCTAAAGAAACGGTATTTCAACTGGAAGACCCAGCGGTGGGAGGACGTGAACGGCAAGCTGTTGACCGATCTGTCGGCGGCCGACCTGCAGAAGTACATGTCGCCGGATGGGATCATGCGGGTACAACTGCAAGGCGATTCGCAGCTGGCGAGCGGACCGTTCCTGCATTTCCCGAGCATGGGCGTGGAAGGGAAGGTGTCGCCATGATCCGCACGGTAGGTCTGACCAAGCGATATGGCAAGTACAAGGCGGTCGATGATCTCAACCTGCATATCGAGAAAGGCTCCTGTTTTGGTTTTGTCGGGCCGAACGGAGCGGGGAAATCGACGACGATGTCGGTGCTGGCAACCCTGCTGGAACCGACGTCCGGGCACGCCTATGTCGGCGGGTATGACGTGATCGAAGAGCCGTCGCAAGTGCGCCAGCTGATCGGTTATATGCCGGACTTCTTTGGGGTGTATGACAATTTGACGGCGGTGGAGTACCTGGAGTTTTACGCCGGGGCTTACAAGGTGCCGAAAGAGAACCGGATGGCGCTGATCGCCGACCTGCTGGAACTGGTCAACCTGTCGGGCAAAGCGGACGCGTTTGTCGACACGCTGTCCCGGGGGATGAAGCAGCGGCTGGGGCTGGCCCGCTGCCTGATTCATGACCCGCAGGTGCTGATCCTCGACGAGCCGGCCTCGGGCCTTGACCCGCGGGCGCGGATCGAGATGAAGGAGATCTTGAAAGAGCTGCGCAGCATGGGCAAGACGATCTTGATCTCTTCACATATCCTGCCGGAGCTGGCCGAGATGTGCGACACGATCGGCATCATCGAACAGGGCAAGCTGATCGCGATGGCGCCGGTCGACCAGATCGCCGCTCAGGTGGCGGGGCACCGCGTCTTGCGCGTGCGCCTGCTCGACCGGTTGGAAGAGGCGGCTCGGCTTCTGGAACAGTCGGAGCTGGTCACCCGGGCTGAGGTGGAAGATGGCGCGGTGCTCGTCACGTACACGGGCGATGATGCGGGGCAAGTGATCCTGCTCTCGGCGCTGGTGCAAAACGGACTGCCGGTGCTGTCGTTCAGCGAAGAGGCGGGGAATCTTGAAGAAGTGTTCCTGACGGTGACGAAAGGGGTGGGATCATGATCCAACGGCTGTTGTCGCTCGACTTTGTATCCAATCCGATCCTGCTGCGCGAGTTTCGCGCGCGGATGCGGACGCCGAAGACGGTGGTGCTGCTCGTGCTGTACTTGGCGGTGCTCGGCGCTCTGACGATGGCGTTTATCTTTGTCTCCGGATTTGGCAGCGGCAACGCGACCCGTCCGGGGGAGAACCGTTACATCTTGATGGCGGTGGCGGTGATTCAGCTCGTGCTGCTGGCGTTTATCGCGCCGGGGCTGACGGCCGGAGCGATCTCCGGGGAGCGGGAGCGGCAGACGCTGAACATTCTGCTGACGACGCACCTGTCGCCGTTTAAGATCCTGTTCTCCAAGCTGATCTCGTCGATGGCGTTCATCTGGCTGGTGTTGTTCTCGACCTTGCCTTTGTATGCGATCGTTCTGCTGCATGGCGGCGTGTCGCCGATCAAGCTGCTCTATATGTTCGGTTTCTATCTGGTCGTGATGGTGTCGTTTGGCGCGATCGGGCTGTTCTGCTCGACGTGGTTTAAACGGACCGGCGTGGCGGTGGTTGTGTCGTATCTGATCTCGCTGTTTTTGCTGGGTGGGACGGCGATTGCCGGCGAGATGATCAATGTGTTTATGTCGGCGCTGACAGGGAATTACGTGGCGCGCCCGAGCCTGGCGTACATCACGGCGCTGAATCCGGTGATGAACATCTGGCAGATTTTTGAGCCAAATTCGTACATGTTCACGATGGGCCAGAACAACAAGCTTTTTCTGCCCCCGTGGCTGTATTTTTCATCTGTCTATCTGATTGCCTCGGTCCTGCTGATGTGGCTGTCGGTGCGGTTGCTGACGCCGGTCAAGCGGCGGATGGGCGAGAAGATTCAAGCGAAGCAAGAGGCGGCCGAATGATTCCGCGCGAACTGATCACGGGATTGAACCCGGTGCGGCGGCGGTTGTGGATTCGGCAGTCGATCTATAAAACGGGATTTGGCGTACTCGGCGGTCTGGGGGCAGCATGTTTGCTGCTTCTGATCGCCCGTTTCGTTCCTATGCTCGGAAATGAGCTCTGGGCGGGCGGACTGGTGCTGTTCGGCGCATTGGCAGGTGCGGGGTGGAGTCTGTTCACGCCGCCGACCTATCAGCAGGCGGCGAAGGCGGTCGACCGCTACGGGCTGCAGGATCGGGTGAGCACGGCGCTTTCGTTTGCCGGGGACAGCTCCCTGATCGCCATGCTTCAACGGCAGGAAGCGGTCGAGAGGCTGTTGCAGCTGCGCGGGGAAGCGGCGCAGATCGTGAAGTATGAGCTGCCGAAGCAGGCGACCGGCCTTTTACTCGCGCTGGCGCTGCTGATGTCGGCGCTGACCGTGTGGGACAATCCGTTGAATCTGGTGGCGCAAGAGCGTCAGGCCGTCCAGAAGGAAGCGGAGAAGGCGGCGGAGCAAGCGAAAAAGGCGTTGGCGGAAGCGAAGCAACAGGCCGGGCTGAGCGAGAAAGACCAGGCGAAGCTGGATGCCGCGGAAGAGAAACTTTTGGAAGAGTTGAAAGAAGCGAAGACCCGGGAAGAGCTGGAGCGGGCGCTGGCGAAAGCGCAGTTGAAAGTGAAGTCGCTGGAAGACGAGTTGGCGCAGCGGGAGAAGGATCTCGCCAAAGCTGGAGCGAGCCTGTTGCAGTCGGAAGCGGCGAAGAAGCTGGGCGAAGCGCTGCAGAAAAAGGATTCGAAGGCGGTGCAGGAGGCTCTGGATGAGATGAAGGAGCAGTTGGCGTCGTTGTCGGAGGAGCAGCGCAAGCAATTGGCCGAAGCGCTGGCCAACGCTGGCGGGCAAGCGTTCAGTCAGGAGCTGCAGCAGGCGTTCCAAGCGGCCGCAAATGCACTGCAGCAGGGTAATCCGCAGCAGATGCAAAACATGCTCGGCTCGCTGGGCAACATGCTGAACGGCTCGACTGGGCAGCAGACCGCCGGGCTGCAGCAGCTCGGCACGGCCCTCGCCCAAGCGGGAGGCACACCAGGCGGCGTCTACGCAGATGCAGGCGGGAACAGTTCGCAGAGCGGAAACGGTTCGCAAAGCGGAAACGGTTCGCAGAGCGGAAACGGTTCGCAGAACGGGAACGGGAACGGGAACGGGAACGGGAACGGGAACGGGAACGGGAACGGGAACGGGAACGGGAACGGAAACGGAAACGGAAACGGAAACGGAAACGGAAACGGAAACGGAAACGGAAACGGAAACGGAAACGGCTCGGGCGGCACTGGAGCGGGCACCGGCGGTTCCGGCTGGGGCAACAGTGCAGGCGGACGTGAGACGATCATGGTGCCGGCCGGGGAATTTGGCGTTGGCGAACAGGGCAATGACGCAGGCGGCCCGCTCGGAAAGGGCTCCGGTGAGATGATCTCTGGCAGCGGCCAGGTGACGCCGGGCGTCGTGCGCCCGTATGAAGAGGTATACCGCGAATACGCGGACTACGCGCGGGAAAGCGTGGACCGCAGCTCCCTTCCTTTGAATGAACAGGAATTGGTGCGCGACTATTTTTCGGAGATCGCTCCGTAGGAGGTACTGGATAGATGCTGGAACAACTGCAAACGCAACGTGACCGCATGAACGAAGTGCGAGGCCAGATCGGCCGCCAGGTCATCGGGCAGGAAAGCGTGGTCGAACAGGTGCTGTACTGCATCCTCGCCGGCGGCCACGCCCTGCTCGAAGGGGTGCCGGGCCTCGGCAAAACTCTGCTCGTCCGCACCATGGCCGACGTGATGGAGATGCAATACTCGCGCATCCAGTTCACCCCGGATCTGATGCCCGCCGACATCGTCGGCACGGAGATCTTGCGCGAAGAGCCGGGCGTCGGGATGAAATTCGTCTTCCAGCATGGGCCGATCCACGGTAACCTCGTCCTCGCTGACGAGATCAACCGCGCGACGCCGAAGACGCAGTCCGCTCTGCTCGAAGCGATGCAGGAAGCGGCCGTCACCGTCGGCGGACAGACGCGCAAACTACCGAAGCCCTTTTTTGTCCTCGCCACGCAGAACCCGCTGGAGCTCGAAGGCACCTACCCGCTGCCGGAAGCGCAGCTCGACCGCTTCTTGCTGAAAATTCAAGTGCCGTTCCCGACGCGCGAGGAGCTGCAACAGATCGTGCAACTCACCACCGGCGCGGCGCAAGAGGCGCTGACTGCCGTTTTGACCGGCGATGACATCCTGCAACTGCAGGCGACAGTCAGGGAGATGCTGATCACGCCGGAGCTGGTCAACCAGGTCGTCGAGCTGATCTTCCGCTCCCAGCCCGACCAGGACGGCGCACCGGACGAAGTCCGCCGCTATGTCCGCTATGGAGCGGGCCCGCGTGCGGCGCAGGCGATCGTCAAAGTCGCCAAAGCGCGCGCTTTTTTGCAAGGCCGCCTGAACGTGTCGGCGGAAGACATCCGCGAAGTGGCCGTGCCCGCTTTGCGCCACCGCATCGGGATGAACTATGAAGCGGCAGCCGATCAGTACACGGTCGAGCAACTGATCGAACTGCTGCTCACGTGCGTGGGCTTATGAGCCATGGATGGTTGACGCCGGCGTTTCTCGCCCGCCTCGAGCGGCTGCGCTTGCAGGTGCGGGAGATGCCTAGCCACCGGGGCGGGGCGCGGCGTTCCAAGCAGCTCGGCTCTTCGGTCGAGTTTGCCGAATACAGGCCCTATCTGCCGGGCGACGACCTGCGCCATCTGGACTGGCGGGCATACGCGCGGCTTGGGAAACTGTTTCTGAAAACTTTTTTTGACGAGCGCGACGTGCTGCTCTATCTGATGGTCGACGCCTCCCGCTCGATGGACTACCACGGCAAGTTGCAGCAGGCGCAGCACCTCGCCGCCGCACTCGGTTATCTCGGCCTGGCCGAAGAAGACCGCGTCGAGGCGCTGATCTTCGCCGACCGCGTGCGCGACAAGCTGGAGCGGCTGATGAGCAAGCAGTCGGCACCGCGCCTGTTTGCGATGCTCCAACAGGCCAAGGCGCTAGGCGTTGGCACGGAAGGGTCACTGGACTGGCTGACCCGTGCCGGGATGCCGACCGAGCCCGGCGTGGTGGTGATCCTGTCCGACTTTCTGTTTGCTGACGGGTATGAAGAGGCGCTGAAACGCCTGCAGGCCGCCCGGCACCAAGTGGTGGCGGTACAGATCTTGTCCCGTGAAGAGCTCGACCCGGGCTTCGCAGGCGACCTGCACCTGATCGACAGCGAAAGCGACAAAGGGCTCGACGTCGCCTTGTCGCCGTATGTGATCGGTCAGTACCGGGAAGCGGTCGCCGCCTATACGTCAGGGCTGAGCGCGTTCTGCCGCCGCCGCGGCATGTATCACGTGCTGGTGCCGGCGGAGGAGAGCCTGGAAGAGGCGATGTTTGGCCGTCTGCTGCGAACGGGGGTGATCGGACGATGAGCTGGATGTCTCCCTGGATGCTGTCCTTTCTGGCGGCGCTGCCGGTCATCGCGATCCTCTATCTCCTGAAGCGGACGTATGAAAAAGTGACCGTGCCGAGCACGTTGCTCTGGGGACAGGTGCTCCGCGAGATGGAAGCGAACCGGCCGTGGCAAAAGCTGCGCCGCAATCTGCTCCTGCTCTTGCAACTGCTTCTCGCGCTGCTGCTGGCACTCGCGCTGGCCCGCCCTGCTCTGCACGGGGAAGGCCCGGTCGCTGAGCACACGATCATCGTGCTCGACCTCTCGCCGTCGATGGCGGCGGAAGGCGCGGACGGCACGCGGCTGGAAGCGGGCAAGAAAAAAGTGAAAGACCTCATCCAACAGCTCCATCCGCCCCAGCGCTTGACCTTGATCGCCATGGGGCAGGAACCTCGTGTGCTCGGCTCCGGCAGCGACTCGAACGAGCTGCTCAGCCGCCTCGACACGGCGGCACAGGAATACGGCAAGGCCGACTATGAAGGCGCGCTGTCCCTCGCTGCCGCCTTGTCGGTGCAGGAGCCGGAGAGCGACGTGCGGATCTACTCGGACGGCAACTGGGGCATCGACCCGGCCCTGCTGCCGAAATTTGGTCGCAAGCCGACGGTGGAAACGTCTGACGCCGCCGCCAACCTCGGGATTTACCACGCTGCAGGTCTCGTCAGCGGCACGGAAGGCCAACTGGTCGCGACGGTGAAAAACGACAGCGCCGCTGCGGTGACCGTCGAGGTGGAAGTGCTCGACAGCCAAGGCCGGGTGCTCGACGCCAAGCAGGTCGAGATCCCCGCGGAAGGACAAGCGCCGCTGACGTGGACGCGCCTGCCCGCCGAGACTTATTACGAAGTGCGGCTTCCAGGAGCGGACGGGCTGGAAGCGGACAATCGTGTCACCGTCCTGCCGCAGGTGAGCACGACGAAAAAAGTCTGGCTCAGCACAGCGGGCAACGTCTTTCTGGAAAAAGCGCTCGGCATCGGCGGCAACACCACCGTCGAGCGTGGCGCCGACCCGGACACGCCGCCGCAAGACGCCGACTTGTACGTCTATGACGGCGTCTTGCCCAAAGCATGGCCAAGCGGCGCTGTCCTGCTGATCAACCCGCCGCAGGGGGAAGGCATCTTCAAGACGGGCGGCCTGCTCGAACCGGGCAAGCTGCAAGCCGTCCGAGCTGACTCGCCGCTCCTGCAGCATATCGAACTGGAAAAAGTTCATCTGAAAGCGGTGCGCCAGCTGGACGCGCCAGCCTGGCTGCAGCCGGTCGCCAAAAGCGGCGATGCGCCGCTGCTGCTGGCCGGTGCCGGCGAAGGACGGCGCGTCGCCGTGCTGGCGTTCGACCTGCACCAGTCCGACCTGCCGCTGTTGCCTTCGTTCCCGATTCTGATCAAGCAGATCAAAGCATACCTTGCGCCTGCCTCCGGGACGGCGATCGGCCAAGTGACGGCCGGTGAGCGCGTCGCGCTGCTGCCGCCCGTCCGCGAACAGGGCTGGACGGTCACCGCTCCGGGCGGCGAGCGGACGGCGGTCACCAGCGAGATGATCGAGCTCGGATTCCGGCCCGCAGAGCCCGGCCTCTACCGCTTCCAAGGCAAGACGGAACACGAGGTCAAACTGCTGGCCGTCACCATGCCGGAAACGGAGTCGAAGCTGGACGCGGCCAAAACGGCACTGCCGACCGACACCCGCGAGGAGCAGGGGGCAAAGCGGCAGGCGGAGAGCGGGCAGTTTGAGATCTGGCGCTATCTGGCGCTGATCGCTCTGCTCGTGCTGTTTGTGGAATGGGGGGTGTATAAGCGTGGGATTTGATCTGATGCACCCATGGTGGCTGCTGTTGCTGCTCCCTGCCGCCTATGCGATGGTCTGGTGGTACCGCGGCGAGCGCCGCTTGCTCGGCACGCGCAAAAAGGCGGTCGCCGTGCTGCGCTCCCTGATGTTCCTGCTGCTGATCTTCGCAGTCGCCGGGCTCACCTTGCAGGCGCCGGTCGACAAGCAGGAAGTGGTGTTTGTCGTCGACGAGTCGAAAAGCATTTTCTCACAGAAGCAGGCGGTCGCGTTCGTGCAGGAAGCGATCCGCGTGAAACGGCCGGACGACACCTTCGCCATCCTCGGCACCGGTGAGCGCCCGGCGGTGGAGTATCCGCTCAGCGTGGAAGCGCCCGGCGCGCTGGAGCTCGGCGGCGTGCTGAACAAGAACTTTACCGACCTCGCCGCCGGCCTGCGCCTCGCCCAAGGACTGATCGATACCGGCTACCAGCCGCGCGTCGTCCTGCTCTCCGACGGGGAGCAAAATCTCGGCGATGCGGTGCGCGAAGCAGGATACCTGAAAGAGCGTGGCATCCAAGTCGATGTTTCCTACCTGAAGCGTGAAGTCGGCGCCGAGGTATTGGTCAAAAACGCCTCGGTGCCGGCCACGCTCTATCAAGGGGAGAATTTCACCTTGACCGCCGTCGTGGAAAGCACGGTGGCGACGCAAGCAACGCTGCAAGTGTTTGAAGACAACCGGCCGATCGCCAAAAGCGAACTGCAGGTGCAAAAAGGGGAAAGCCGTCTGTCGATCCCCTTGCAGGCGACCGACTCCGGTTTTCACCGCTACCGGGTGGAAGTGCTGCCGGCGCAGGACACGGAGCCGGTCAACAACACCTCGTACGCCTATGGCGATGTGCTCGGCAAATCGCCTGCACTGATCGTTGAGGGCAAGCCGGGCGACGCCAAGTGGCTGACCGAAGCGCTGCGCGCCGGGAAGTTCCCCTACCGCTCGGTGACGGCCGCCACAATGCCGAAGACGGTGGAAGACCTGCGCCGCTATTCGGTGGTCGTCCTCGCCAACGTGTCGGGCGTCGAGATCCCGGAGAGCGTGCAACGGCAGATCGAAAGCGCCGTCCGCGATTTTGGCGTCGGCCTGATGATGACGGGCGGCGACGATTCCTTTGGCCTCGGCGGGTATTTTGACACGCCGGTCGAGAAAGCACTGCCCGTTTACATGGACCTGCGCAACCAGCAGGAGATCCCGTCGCTCGGCCTGATCCTCGTCATCGACCGCTCCGGCTCGATGGGCACCGAGAAGATGGAGCTGGCCAAAGAAGCGGCGCGCCGCTCGACCGGCATGCTGAAAGCGCAGGACACGCTCGGCGTGCTGGCGTTCGACACCACCAACTGGTGGGTCGTCGAGCCGACGAAGGTGACCGACCCGAAAGCGTTGCAGGACAAGATTTCGGGCATCGCCGCGAGCGGAGGCACGTCGATCTACCCGGCGGTGGAAGAGGCGTTTTACAAGCTGGAAAATCTGCAGACCAAACGCAAGCACATCATCCTGCTCACCGACGGTCAATCGCCTGAAGGGGACTATGACGGGCTGACAGCCCGGATGAAAGAAAAAGGCATCACCATGTCGACCGTCGCCGTCGGGCAGGATGCGGATACCGCACTGCTGGAGAGCTTGGCGGAAAAGGCCAAGGGCCGTTTTTACTCGGCGGTCGACTCGCAGAGCGTCCCGATGATCTTCTCCAAAGAGACGGCGCTGGCAGGGAAGACGTACATTGAAGACAATCCGTTCACGCCGGGCATCGGGGTCTCCAAAGAGCTGGCTCCGCTGTTTGCAAAAGGGCTTCCGCAGATCAATGCGCACATCGCCGTCACCGAAAAAGAGACGGCCGACGTGGTGCTCGCCAACCCGAAAGGCGAGCCGGTGCTGGCCCGCTGGCAATACGGGTTGGGCCGCGCGGCCGCCTGGACGTCTGATGCGAAAGGGGTCTGGTCGAACCAATGGGCAGCGTGGAGCGGATCGAGCGCTTTTTGGAACCAGCTGATGACCTGGCTGCTGCCGCAGTACCAGACCGATGCGTTCGACATGCGGGCGGGCATCACCGGCGGCAAAGGCGAACTGTCGATCCGCCTGCAGGAGCCGCTGGCCCAAGGCGCAGTGCTGAAGGCGCGAGTGGTCAGCGGGGATGCGGTGCAGGAAGAAGTGCCCCTGCTCTTGAAAGCGCCGGGCGAGTATGTTGGGCAATTTAATGCCGACCGCCCCGGCACGTACCTGATGTCGGTGGTGGAAGAGCAAAGTGGCAACGTGCTGAAAGCGGCATCCTCTGGCATCGCCGTCGCTTACTCACCGGAATACGACCTGCCGAAAAGCGGGCAGGAAACGCTCGCAGCCATCGCGCAGGCGGGCGGCGGAAGGGTGCTGAACGACCCGGCCGTTGTGTTCGCCGGCGACTTGCCGCCGAAGTGGTCGGCGCGAGACTTGTCCTACCTGCTCCTGCTGCTCGCCGCCTGCCTCTGGCCGCTCGATGTGGCCCTGCGCCGCGTCTCCATATCCACAGCGCGTCTTGCAGCGTGGCAGGCTGCAAGGCAAAAAGGGAAAGCGGAGCGCAACGAGCGCTCCCGGGAGCAGCAAAAGGCGCAGAGCACGTCGATGCAAGGCTTGAAGCGCAAGGCAGAAGGGGCGGCCGAGCGCCGCACCGGCGGTCTGGCACCGCCGCCTGTGACGACAAAGCAGCCGACAGCCGGTACGACAACGGCAACGCCCGCACCTCCTCCCAAACAGGAAGAATCCTCGACAGTATCCAAACTGCTGGACAAGAAACGAAAAAAATAGGTAGTGAAGTGCAAGGGGAGGCCAACGCCTCCTCTTTTTTGTGCCGATCTGTGTTTCTATAAAGGTTTTTAGTTCCCGGAGCAGTATTATTTAATATGTAGAATCACTCACAGATTGTAATCATGATGGACGGAGGCACGAGTGAATCATGGCGGACACGACAACGATGTTTCATACACTAACCGATCTGCTGCGCTGGAGGGCTGTCGAGCAGCCTGCGCAGCTGGCGTATACATTTTTGCTGGAAGATGGAGAGGAAGTCGCTTATACGTATCAGGACGTCGACCGCAAGGCGCGTGCGCTGGGCGCCGCGTTGCAGGGCATGGGGGCGGCGGGCGAGCGCGCGCTCTTGCTGTATCAGCCGGGGATGGACTATCTGGTCGCCTTCTTTGGCTGTTTGTACGCCGGGGTGCAGGCTGTACCGGCCTATCCGCCGCGTCAAAACGGCAATCTGGATCGCCTGCAGGCGGTGGTGACCGATGCGCAAGCCCGCTTCGCGCTCACGACATCGGGCATCCTGCCGGGCATCGCCAAGCGGTTTGCCGACACGCCGGGGCTGTCGCAGCTCAAGTGGGTGGAGACCGACACTTTGTCTGGCGATTTGGCGTCTAACTGGACAGAGCCGGTGATCGGCAAGGACTCCCTTGCCTTTTTGCAGTATACGTCCGGCTCGACGTCCGCTCCGAAAGGCGTCATGCTCAGCCACGGCAACCTGCTGCACAACCTGGCGCTGATCCATGAGCGGTTCGGCATCACCAACGAGACGGAAGGCGTGGTCTGGCTGCCTCCGTATCACGATATGGGCTTGATCGGCGGGATCTTGCAGCCGCTGTTCGGCGGCTACCACATGTCGCTGATGGCGCCCGTCTCGTTTATCACCAAGCCGTTGCGCTGGCTGGAAGCGATTTCGCGCAAAGGGGCGACGCTCGGCGGCGGGCCGAATTTTGCCTATGAGCTGTGCGTGCAGAAGATCACCCCAGAGCAGCGCGACGCGCTCGACCTCAGCAAGTGGGAGAACGCGTTTACAGGCGCGGAGCCGGTGCGGCATGAGACGCTGCAGAAGTTCGCGGAGTATTTCGCTCCGGCCGGCTTCCGGCGCGAGGCGTTTTATCCTTGCTACGGCTTGGCGGAAGGGACGCTGTTCGTCTCCGGCGGCGAGAAGCAGGAACTGCCGATCGTGCGCGATTTTGACGGCGAAGCGCTGGAGCAGAACAAGGTCGTTCCGCTGACCAAGGCGGACGACACGACGCGGACGCTGGTCAGCTCGGGGCGGATCGGTCTGTGCGGGCAGGACATCGCGATCGTGAACACCGTCACGCTGGAGCGGGCGGCGGCACATGAAGTCGGCGAGATCTGGGTGTCCGGCCCGAGTGTAGCGCAAGGGTATTGGAACCGTCCCGAGCAGACGGAAGAGACGTTTGGCGCCTGTCTCGGCGATGGCGCAGGGCCGTTTTTGCGCACGGGCGATCTGGGATTTGTGCAGGACGGCGAGCTGTATGTGACGGGCCGCTTGAAAGACCTGATCATCATCCGCGGTCGCAACCACTATCCGCAGGACATCGAGTTTACGGTCGGTGAGTGTCATCCGGCCGTCGCGGCGGGCGTCGGCGCAGCGGTGGCGGTGGAAATCGAAGGCGAAGAGCGGCTGGTCATCGTGCAGGAGATCGAGCGTGCACATCGAAAGTCGAATCTGGAAGAAGTGACCACGGCGATTCGCCAAGCGGTGGCGAAACATCACGAGTTGCAGGTGTATGCGGTCGTGCTGATCAAGCCGGCCAGCATCCCCAAGACCTCGTCGGGCAAGATCCAGCGCCATCTGTGCAAGGAGCGTTTTTTGCAGGGCGGGCTGGACGCACTGCTGCACAGCTCGCTGGACGGCACGGAGGCCGCGGCAGACAGCAACGGAAGTCAAGCGGCCGAAGAGCTGAACGGAGCACAGCTGTTGTCGCTCCCGGCGTCAGACCGCCGTGCGACGCTGGAAGCGTATCTGTTGGAAAAAGCGGCCGGGGTGCTGAAGATCGCAGCGAGACAACTCTCGAACGACCAGTCGTTAAATGCACTCGGTCTCGATTCGCTGATGGCCGTCGAGTTGAAAAACGAAGTAGAGGAAAGCTTCGGCGTCGCGTTGCCACTGGCGCGCCTGCTCGACGGACCGAGCGTTGCCGCGCTGGCGGAAGCGGTGTTGGATCAGATCGAGGGCGGGCAACTGGAACAGAATGCCCCCGCCGCCGACTCGCACGACTCGAATCAACTGTCCTACGGCCAGCGCGCCCTCTGGTTCATGCAACGCCTGGCGCCGGAGTCGTCCGCCTACAACGTCTCCCGCGCCGTGCGCTTGCCGGGCGAGCTCGATGTGGCGGCGCTGAAGCGCTCGTTTGAGCTCCTGCTGCGCCGCCATCCGCAGTTGCGGATGAACTTCGTCATGCAGGACGGGGAGCCGGTGCAGAAGGCGCAGGAGTACAACGTGGCGTATTTCGTGGTCGAAGACGCCCGCGCGCTGAGCGAAGCGGAACTGACGGCGCGCCTGGCTGCCTATGCGCACCGCCCGTTCGATCTGGAGCAGGATTCGCTGCTGCGCGTGTACTTGCTGCAGCGCTCGGAGCAGGAGCACATTCTGCTGCTCGTCATGCACCACATCATCGTCGACTTCTGGTCGCTGGCGGTGCTGGTCAAGGAGTTGCGCGAGCTGTACCCGCTCCTGAAGCGGGGCGAGATTGTCGCAGCCGACGCCGAACTTGCGCCTGACCACTACCGCGGCTATGCGGCTCGCCAAGCGGCGATGCTTGAAAGTGCAAAAGGCGACGCGCTGCTCAGCTACTGGAAACAGCAGCTCGGCGGCACGCTGCCCGTGCTGAATCTGCCGACCGATCGGCCGCGCCCGCCGGTGCAGACGTACCACGGCGCGGCGCACGGCTTCCGCATCGCAGCAGATGTGACGCAGAAGCTGAAAGAGCTCGCCCAAGCGAACGGGGCAACACTCTACATGGCCTTACTTGCAGCCTACCAGGTGCTGCTCCATCGCTATTCGGGACAGGACGACATCCTCGTCGGGTCGCCGACCGCCGGACGCTCCAGCGCGAAAGACGCGCAGACGGTCGGCTATTTCGTCAACCCGGTCGTGCTGCGCGGCGACCTGTCCGACCGGCCGTCCTTCGTTGCGTTCCTGCAGCAGATGCGGAGCACCGTGCTGGCGGCGCTGGATCATCAGGAGTATCCGCTGCCCCTGTTGGTGGAAAAATTGGCCCCCAAGCGCGACCTGAGCTATCCGCCGCTGTTCCAAGCGATGTTCGTTCTGCAAAAATCGCACCTCGAGAGCGACGGCCTGACCGCGCTGGCGGTGCAGGATGCAGGCGTGCGCCTGGACGGAGGGCTGGCGATGGAAGGCTATGCCCTGCCGCAGCAGATGGCACAGTTCGATCTGACCTTGACGATGACCGAGCATGACGGCGAACTGCTCGCTTCGTTCGAGTACAACACCGACCTGTTCGACACGGGCACGATCGAGCGCATGTCCGGTCACTTGGCCCGCCTGCTCGGCGGGCTGGCCGATGCCCCGGAGCAAAGCATCTCCGAACTGCCGATGCTGACACCTGCTGAACGTGAGCAAGTGCTGTACGGCTGGAACGATTTCCACGCCGACTTCAGCTCGGCATGGACCGTGCATCAACGCTTCGAACAGCAAGCGGAGCGGACCCCGCACGCCGTGGCGGTGACGTTTGAAGGCCGGTCGATGACCTACGCCGAGCTCAACGTGCGCGCCAATCAGTTGGCGCACCGTCTGGGCGCATACGGCGTCGGGCCGGAAGTGATGGTCGGGCTGTGCGTTGAGCGGTCGCTGGAAACGGTCGTCGGCGTGCTCGGCATCTTGAAGGCGGGCGGGGCCTACGTGCCGCTCGACCCGACCTATCCGCAGGAGCGCATCGCCTTTGTGCTGGCCGACGCCAAAGTGCCCGTCCTGCTCACCCAGCAAAAATACCTTTCGAGTTTGTCTGAGCAGACGGTGCCGGTGATTGCGCTTGACAGCGAGTGGGAGACGATCGCGGCGGAGAGCACCGCTAATCCCGACAGCGGCGCGGCGGCCGACAGCCTCGCGTACGTGATCTACACCTCCGGCTCGACCGGGCTCCCGAAAGGCGTCCTGATCGAACATCGCAACGTGGTGCGCCTGTTGGACGCGACGGAGCACTGGTTCCATTTTGATGAAAGAGATGTCTGGACGCTGTTCCACTCCTACGCGTTCGACTTCTCAGTCTGGGAGCTTTGGGGCGCTTTGCTCTACGGCGGCAAACTGGTCGTCGTGCCGTATGGAGTCAGCCGCGACCCGCAGGCGTTCTATGAACTGCTCGTGCAGGAGCGGGTCACAGTATTGAACCAAACGCCGTCCGCGTTCCGGCAACTGCTGGCGGCGGAAGAAGCGAGGGGGGCTTCGGCCGATCTGACGCTGCGCTATGTGATCTTCGGCGGGGAGGCGCTCGATCTGCCCAGCTTGAAACCGTGGTACCAGCGCCATGGTGAGCAGACGGTGCTGGTCAACATGTACGGCATCACCGAGACGACCGTCCATGTCACGTACCGCGCTTTGACACAGCAAGACGTGGAGACGGCGAGCGGCAGCGTGATCGGCGGGCCGATCCCCGACCTGCAAGTCTACCTGCTCGACGGGCAAGGACAGCCGGTCCCGGTCGGCGTGCCGGGCGAGATGTATGTCGGCGGGGCCGGGCTCGCCCGCGGCTATCTGAACCGCGATGAGCTGACGGCGGAGCGCTTTCTGCCCAACCCGTTTGGGCCGGGGCGCCTCTATAAGTCGGGCGACTTGGCGCGCTTCCAGCCGGACGGGCAGCTGCAATACCTCGGCCGCATCGACCATCAGGTGAAAGTGCGCGGCTTCCGCATCGAGCTTGGCGAGATCGAAGCGGCGCTGGAACAGCATCCGGTGATCCGGGAAGCGCTGGTGCTGGCGCGAGAGGACGAGCCGGGCGAGAAGCGCCTCGTCGCGTACTTCACAGCGCGCGAGACGTTGACCGGCGGTGATCTGCGGGCGCATCTGAAAGACCGTCTGCCCGAGTACATGGTGCCGTCCGCCTTCCTGCAGCTGGACGCGTTTCCGCTGACCGGCAACGGCAAGATCGACCGCCGCGCCCTGCCTGCGCCGGAGACGGGCCGCCGCGATGTCAGCACTCAGTACGCCGCGCCGAAAAATGAACTGCAGCGGCAATTGGCTGAAGTCTGGCAGGAGGCGCTCGGGATGGAGCAGGTCGGCATTTACGACAACTTCTTTGACCTCGGCGGCCACTCCCTGTCGCTGGCGAAGGCACATCATCTGATTCAGGAAAAGCTCCTGCGCAAGTTCTCGATCGTGGAGATGTTCAAGCATCCGACGATCGAAGCGCTGGCCGGTTTCTTGCACGGCGAAGCGGACGAAGCGGAGCCGCAGCAGAAGGTCGAGCAGCTGCGCGACAAGGCGAACCGCAAGAAGGAGGCGCTGAACAGACAGAAACAGTTCCGAAAAGACAGGAGGAAGTAATGTTGACAACAAGAGCGTCTTTGCATGGAATTGCGATCATCGGAATGGCCGGAAAGTTTCCGGGTGCTGCGAACGTGGAGGAGTATTGGAACAACTTGTGTGCGGGAACGGAATCGATCCGTTCCCTTTCCGAAGAGGAGCTCAAAGCGGCGGGGACGGACCCGGCGCTTTTGAGCGATCCTTACTTTGTGAAACGAGGAGCGGTGCTGGACGGGGCCGATCAGTTTGATGCGGCGTTTTTTGAGATGGTCGCCAAGGAAGCGGAAGTGACCGACCCGCAGCAGCGCATCTTTCTCGAATGCGCGCACGAAGCGCTGGAGGACGCCGGGTACGACCCGCAGCAGTTCGCCGGGCAGGTCGGCGTGTTTGGCGGCGCGGGGCGCAACACGTATGTCAATCATCTTTACAAGCAACCCGAGCTGGTGCAGGCGGTGGGCAGCTACGGGGCATTGATCGGCAACGACGCCGATTTTCTGGCCACGCGGGCAGCCTACAAGCTGAACCTGCGCGGACCGGCGCTTACCGTGCAGACGGCGTGCTCGACCTCTCTGGTCGCCGTGCATCTGGCATGCCAGAGTCTGTTGACTTACGAGTGTGACATGGCGCTTGCCGGGGGAGTGGCGATCAAAGATCCGCAGACGGAAGGGTACTTGTACCAGGACGGCGGCATCTTGTCGCCGGACGGGCATTGCCGCGCGTTAGACGCCAAAGCGCAAGGCACGGTGGTCGGCAACGGGGCGGGGGTCGTGCTGTTGAAGCGGCTGGATGAGGCACTGGCCGACGGCGACCACATCTATGCGGTGATTCGCGGGTCGGCGGTGAACAATGACGGCTCGCAAAAAGTCGGCTTTACCGCGCCCAGCGTCAACCGGCAGGCGGCGGTGATCGCGGAGGCGCTGGCGCTGGCCGAAGCGGAGCCGGAGACGATCACCTATGTCGAAGCGCACGGCACAGGAACGGCGCTCGGCGACCCGATCGAAGTCGCGGCGCTGACTCAGGCCTTTCGGGAGTCGGGAGCGGAGGGCACCGGCTATTGCGCGCTCGGCACGGTGAAACCGAACATCGGGCACCTCGACGCGGCGGCCGGGGTGGCCGGGCTGATCAAAGCGGTCTTGTCGCTCCAGCGCGGGCAGATACCGCCGACCCTGCATGTTCAAGAGCCGAATCTGCAGATCGACTGGGCGGGCTCGCCGTTCTATGTCAACAGGGAGCTGCAAGAATGGAAGCCGGATGGAGTGCGCCGTGCAGGGGTGAGTTCGTTTGGCATCGGCGGGACGAACGCGCATGTGATCCTGGAAGAAGCGCCCGCTGTGGAAAAAGGGAATGGGGCAAAGGAGCATCAGCTGCTGGTGGTCTCCGCCAAGACGGAGACCGCATTGAAAAGGGCTGCAGCCCGGCTGGCCGACCATCTGGAACGCCGTCCGGCAGCAGAGCTTGCCGACGTGGCATTTACGCTGCAGGCGGGGCGCACGCTGCATCCGCACCGGTTGGCGCTGGTCTGTCGTGACGTGCCGGAAGCGGTGCGGTTGCTGCGCGAGCCGGACTGGGGCGGGCAGGCGCGGGTGGTCAGCGCAAGTGCGGAGCCTTTTGTCGTGTTCCTTTTCTCCGGGCAAGGGTCGCAGTTTGTGAACATGGGGCAGGAACTGTACGAGCAGATTCCGGCGTTTCGCGAGGAGATCGACCGGCTGGCCGTGCTGGCCGAGCCGTATGTTGGCTGTGATCTGCGCGCGATGCTGGCACGGGACGAGCTGCATCAGACGCAATATGCGCAGCCCGCGCTGTTCGTGACCGGGTATGCGCTGACCACGCTGTTGCAGGCGTGGGGCGTGGAACCGCAGGCGATGATCGGGCACAGCATCGGCGAGTATGTCGCGGCGGCCCGAGCCGGGGTGCTGTCGCTGGAGGCTGCTCTTGAGATCGTCGCGGCGCGCGGCCGCCTGATGCAGGAGATGCCGCGCGGGGCGATGACCGCCGTGACGCTCGGCGAGCAGGAGGTCATATCGCTGCTTGTAGCCGAGCAAGCACACTTGTCGGTCGCAGCTGTCAACGGAACGCGCTCAACCGTTGTGTCGGGCAGCTTTGAAGCGGTGGAGAGGCTGGAATCGAGTCTGGCAGCGCTGGACATTGCCTACCGTCGATTGGACACCTCCCATGCGTTTCATTCTAATATGATGGAGCCGATGCTGGAGCGGTTCGCCGAAGTGGTGGCAGGGGTGGAGCTCCGGGCGCCGCAGCAGCCGTATCTGTCCAATCTCACCGGGACGTGGATCACGGCGGAGCAGGCGACCGATCCGGCCTACTATGTGCGCCATCTGCGCGAGACGGTGCGCTTTGCCGACAATCTGGCAGTCGTCAAGCAAGAGCCGAACGCCGCAATCGTGGAAGTCGGCCCGAAACAGACCGCGCTGGCGGCGCTGCTGGAAACGGTCGGCCAGCTGGTGCTGCACGGCGTGAAGGTCGATTGGCAGGCGATGCATGCCGGCGAGCGCCGCCTGCGCCTGTCCTTGCCGACCTATCCGTTTGAGCGCCAGCGCTATTACGTCCCGACCGGCGCGGCCAAACCGTTTTCGCAGGCGGGCAAACTCGCCGAACTGTCCGACTGGTTCTATCTCCCGTCCTGGAAGCGTTCCGCTCCGATCTTGGAGACCGAGAACGGGCACAGGTGGCTGATCTTCCTCGACGCGCACGGACTGGGCGAAAAGCTGGTGCGGCGCCTCCGGGACAGCGGGGAAGACGTGCAGACCCTCGCGCCGGGCGAAGCGTTTGCCGATTCGCTGATGAACTGGCGTCCGACGCGAATCGTCTTTTTGCGAAGCTTGACGGAAGAAAAGCAGAACGAGAGCTTTTTTACCTTGCTGTCGATCGCGCAAGTGTTCGGCGAGCATATGGCTGAGCATCGCTGTCAAATTATCGCTGTCACCGACCAGTTGCAGGATGTGACAGACGATGAAGTGCTGCATCCGGAGCGCGCCACGCTGTTCGGCGCGGTCAAAGTGATCCCGCAAGAGTATTCGCAGCTCAGATGCCGCACCGTCGATGTCGCGCTCGGAGCGAACGAAGACCGGCTGGCCGGCCAACTGTGCGCCGAATTCGCCGCTGCCGGCGCGGAAGAGACGTTTGTCGCCTACCGCGGCAAACACCGCTATGTGCAGACGTTCGAAAAAGTGTGCTTGAAAAACAGCCTGCCCCTGCGCAAGAACGGAGTCTACCTGCTCACCGGCGCCGGCCACGAAGTCGGGAAAAAGTTCGCCGAGCGTCTTTCCGCAGCTGTGCAGGCCCGGCTTGTCCTCATCGCCGAACCGGGCACGCCCCGTCCGCACCTTGGCTCAGAGCACCTGTTCTTTCACGCCGATGTCGCCGACCCGGCGGTGATGAACAGCATCGTTGCAGCCGCCCAAGCCCGCTTTGGCCACCTGCACGGGGTGATTCATGCGGAAGAGGTGATCGGCTCCGGCCTGATCCAGCTCAAAACGCGGGAGGCGGCGGAGCGCGTGCTGCGTCCCAAAGTGCAGGGCACCTTGGCGCTCCATGAAGCGCTGCAAGGAACGCAGCTCGACTTTTTCGCACTCTTCTCGCGGACGATTTCCTTTACGGGAGGGTTCGGCCAAGTGGACAACGCGGCGGCCAGTTCATTTCTGGACGCGTTTGCGCGCAGCAGGCCGGGCACGGTGGCCGTCAACTGGAGCGGCTGGCAGTTCGATGCGTGGCAGAGTGCGCAGACAATGATTTTGCCGGAGCTGCAGCAGCATCTGCAAGACTTGCAGCAGCGGTTTGGACTCTCGGCGGACGAAGGCTGGGAGGCGTTGCTGCGGGCGCTCGGCAGCGGGCAGCCGCAGGTGGTCGTCTCGACGCAGGACTTCCAGACGGCACTGGAGGAGCTGGCGTTTTTCCATACGTCCGCCTATCTCTCCTCCTTGCAAAAAGGGGCCACTGCTGCCGCCCGCAGCGAAGGGCGCACGCATATCGCGCCGCGCAATGAAGTGGAAGCGGCGGTGGCTGCGCTGTGGCAGGAGCTGTTCCAAGTCGAGCAGATCTCCGTGTGCGACAATTTCTTCGATCTTGGAGGCAACTCGCTGCTTGGGGTGCAGCTCGTGATGCGCCTGCGCAACGCGTTTGGCCTGGACGTGCCGATGAGCCTGCTGTACGAATCGCCCACGGTGGAAGGGCTCGCGCAGAGCATCGTGTTGCAGCAGATCGAGCAGACGGAACTGGAAGAGTTGGAAGCGCTGCTCGAGGAGATCGAGACGCTGTCGGCCGAAGAAGCACGGGCGATCTTGACAAGCAAGTGACCGGGAGATGGGGGAACAGGAAAGATGAAGAGTTTGCAAGAGCGGCTGGCCGCACTATCGCCGGAGCAGCGCGCTCTGTTTGAGCAGCAAGTGATGCGCAAGACGCTGTCGGTCAGAAGCGAGCGGACGGCGCAGCAGATCCCGCGCCGCGGGCACAACCGGCCAAGCCCGCTGTCGTTCGATCAGGAGCGGCTGTGGCGGTTGCATCAGAAGGCGCCCGATTTGCCGACGTACAATGTCTACGGCGCGATCCGGCTTTCCGGCACGCTCCACGCCGGGGCGATGGAGCGTGCGGTCAACGAGATCATTCGCCGCCACGAAGCATGGCGGACAGTGTTTCGCACGGTGGACGGCGAGGTCAGGCAAATCGTGCAGCAGCACTTGCAGCTGCAAATGGCAGAAGTGGATCTGACACACCTGCCGCTTGGGGAGCAGGAAGCGGCCGTGCAGCAGGTGATCGGGGAGGAAGTCACACGCCCGTTCGATCTGGAGACCGGGCCGCTCCTGCGGGTGAAGCTGGTGCGGCTTGCGGAGGGGGAAAGCTGTCTGGTGCTGACGGTGCACCATCTGGTGACCGACCGGGTGTCGTTTTCGATCGTATTTGAGGAGCTGACGGCGCACTACCGGGCGTTTTTGCAAGGCGCAGCGCCGACGCTCCCGGAGCCGGCGATTCAATATGCGGATTACGCAGAATGGCAGCACGGGTACTTGACGGGGGAGGTGCGCGAGAAACTGCTGGGCTATTGGAAACACAAATTGGCCGGCAGCGCGTTCGTGCTGCAGCTCCCGGCCGATTTCCCGAGGCCCGACGTGCAGTCGCATCGCGGGGCGCGCGTGTTTTTCACGATCCAAAAGGCGCTGGCCGCCCGGCTGAAAGCGCTCGGACAGCGCGAAGGGGCGACCGGGTTCATGGTGCTGCTGGCAGCCTTTCAGGTGCTCCTGCACAAGCTGAGCGGACAGGAAGACATCCTCGTCGGCACGCCGGTCGCCAATCGCGGGCGGAAAGAGACGGCAAGGGTGATCGGGTATTTTTTGACCAGCTCCGTGCTGCGGACCGAGCTGAACGGGCAGCTGAGCTTTTGGGACGTGCTCAGACGTGTGCGCGAGACGGCGCTGGAAGCGTTTGCTCATCAGGAGCTGCCGTTTCGCCTGCTGCACGAAGCGTTGGAGCTGCCCGAGGATACGAGCCGCAACCCTGTTTTTCAAGCGATGTTCGTCTACGTCGATGTCGACGACCATCCTTTGCAGTTGCCGGGCCTGTCGATCCGCTACGACCTGCTCGATGCCGGAACGGCCAAATATGACCTCACCGTCGGGCTCGTCGAGCGCGAAGGCGGACTGGAATGCTTTTTGGAGTACAGCCCCGACCTGTTCCTCGCCGAGACGGTGGAGGAGTTCGCCGCGAGCTGGCTCCTGATGCTGCAAAACATCATCGAGAATCCTGCAGGCAGAATTTGCACATTCTAAGCGTGACACCATGATGCAGGGAGCGATCGTTGATGGAAGAGAACAAACAGCAGCATCAGCCGGCCGATGACACGCTCAAGCAGCGTGCGGAAGGCGAATACACGCTGGAGGAGTTGGACCGCCGCATCCCGTCTCGTCCACCTGAGAAAAGCGACGGCGCGCGGGCATGAGAAAAGCACCCTGATCGGGTGCTTTTTCTATTTGGCGAGCGAGATGTTGCGCCAAGTGATGAAGACCCCGTCCGGGAATGCGGGAAACGCGGAAAGTTCAGTAACAGCCGCGGGCGCGGTCTTGCCCACGATGGTGCAGCCGACTTTTTGATAGAAGTATAAAACACAAAAATAGCACATGACCTGCGCCACAGGTCATGTGCCCATCACAAGGAAGGAAGTGTGCAACCACTCCAAGAGGTAGGTTGGCGGGGAGAAACGCGCGAGAGGGAACTCAACTCGTTATGCTCGAGCCCGCCAACCGTAACCGCCTATTACAGATACGCAGGGTGTGACGGTTTTCTGACGTGTTTTTGAAGAAAATATTAATGAAATATTTTCCTGCATGAGCTTCGGTTTGTCATTTCTATTTATACATATATTTAACACTTTCAAGCCCTCACAAAGGAAGAATCGTGTTCATGTCGTAATCATCTTTAAGATATGGAATTATATTCACTTAGCTCTTTATACCTTTTGGAAGCAGGTGTCAGATCGATGACCGATCTTGAACTTTGGTATGACGAAACGATCGAGGATATCGAAATGCCGCTCTCGTTTGCGCAAGAGCATGTGTGGCAAAGCGGCCAGATTCATTCGGGTTCGCCGCTCTTCAACATCTCGCTGGTGATCCGTCTTGGCGGCAAATTGAATGTGCGAGCGTTGGAAGCCGGCTATCATGAGCTGATCGCCCGCCATGAAACGTTGCGCACGGTGTTTGGTACGCGCGACGGCGAGCCGGTGCAGGTGATCAAGGAAGCGAAACGGCTTCCCCTGCACCGGCAGGACATTCAAGGGGCGGCAGATGTGGAAGCGGAAATGCACAAGGTCGTTTTGGCAGAGCGTTCCCGCCCGTTCGATCTGGAAAAAGGGCCGTTGATTCGTCTCTTGCTGCTTCAGACAGGGACGGAAGAGCATGTGCTGGTGCTGACGATGCACCAGATCATCTCGGACGCTTGGTCGATGGGCGTATTCATGCAGGAGATCAGCGCGCTGTATCAGGCGTTCGCGACGGGAGGGCCGGTGCCACTGGCGGAACTGGACATTCAGTACGCCGACTACGCAGGCTGGCAGCGGGATGCGCTGCAGGACGGGGTGTGGAACGAGAGCTTGGCCTACTGGCGGCAGCAGTTGGGCGGGGAGCTGAGCGTGCTCCGGCTGCCGACCGACCGTCCGCGCCAGGCGGTGCAGACGCAACGCGGGCGGTCGGTCGATTTTGCGCTGCCGCATGGAGTCCATGACAGGCTGATCTCCTTCGGTCAGCGTGAAGGTGCCACTGCCTATATGATCTATCTGGCCGCGTTTCAAGTTCTGCTCAGCCGCTACACCGGGCAAACCGATCTGCTGGTCGGTTCGCCGGTCGCCGGACGCAACCGCAAGCAGTTGGAGCAGTTGATCGGTTTTTTTGTCAACACCCTCGTCATGCGCACCGACGCCTCGGGCGACCCTGCGTTTGCCGAGCTGCTGCAGCGGGTCAAGCGGACGGCGCTCGATGCGTTCGCCCATCAGGACGTCCCGTTTGCGAGGCTGGCGGAAGACGTGCAGACGGAGCGGAAACCGGGCCAGTTGCCGCTGGTTCCCGTGATGTTTTCACTGTTTAACACGCCTTCGCGCCATGTGCAAGTGGAAGGGATCAAGTTCGAACAGCTCGTCGTCGGCGGTGAGCAGGCCCAGTTTGAATTGACCTTGAACCTGCAGGAAAACGCAGACGGTGTTTCCGGGCAATTCGAATACAACGCCGATCTGTTTGACGAAGCGACGATCTCGCGGATGAGCGAACATTTTCGGCAACTGCTTCGCGCGATCGCCGACCAGCCCTATACGAAGATCTCGTCGCTGCCGCTGTTGACGCAGCGCGAGGGATACCGGCTGCTGGTCGAGTGGAACCGCACGGAGGCGGAGGTGCCTGCTTTGCCAGTGCATGCGCTCTTTGAACAGCAGGCGGAACGGACGCCGGGGCAGTCGGCGATCGTGTTTGCGGACGAGCGCGTTTCCTATCGCGAACTGAACGAGCGGGCAAACCGCTTGGCACGCCATTTGCAAAAAATCGGCATCGGCGCCGGGCAACTGGTCGGGCTGGCGATGGAGCGCTCGGTGGAACTCTATGTGGCGATGATCGCCATTTTAAAGGCGGGCGGCGCTTATGTGCCTTTGGATACGTCGTATCCGGCAGAACGGCTGACCTACATGCTGGCTGACACAGGCATCAGCGTGCTGGTGAGCGTGCAGCGTCTGGCCGGGCTGTTGCCGCCGCATGAGGCGCAGGTAGTCTGTTTGGATGAGCTGCAACTCGGCCCGGACATCGCAGCGGACAACCTTCCGCTCCTCGCCGGCCCGGACAGCGTCGCGTACGTGATGTATACGTCGGGGACGACGGGGCGGCCGAAGGGCGTCTTGACGCCGCATCGCGGGATCGTGCGCTTCGTCTGGGGCGAGACGGCGGCAATGCCGTATCGGGCAGACGATGTGGCGTTCCAATACGCGCCGATCGCGTTTGACGGATCTACGTTGGAGATCTGGGGGGCACTGCTGAACGGGGCGACGCTTTCTGTATTTCCGCCGCATCAAGCTTCTGTGGAGGAGATCGGACAGGCGGTGCAGGCGCATGGCGTGACGGCGCTGTTTTTGACGGCGGGGCTGTTTCATCAGATCGTCGATGTCTATCCTGACGGTCTGCGCGGTCTGCGCCTGCTCGCGTCGGGCGGCGATACGATCTCTGCGCCGCATGTAAAAAAGGTGGTCGGGGAGCTCGGCATTCGATTTCGCAATCTATACGGACCGACCGAAGCCACAACGGTCGCCACAGCCTGCGACGTGCAATCGGTGGACAAGATCGGCGCGAACCTGTCGATTGGACGGCCGATCGCCAACACCACCGTCTATGTGCTGGACGGCCGCATGCAGCCGGTGCCGATCGGGGTAGCAGGGGAACTGCACGTCGGCGGGGAAGGGCTGGCGCTTGGATATTTAAATCGCCCGGAGCTGACGGAGGAGAAATTTGTGCGCAGCCCGTTTCGGCCGGGGGAGCGCCTGTATAAAACGGGCGACCTGGTGCGCTGGCTGCCGAACGGCACGCTGGAATTCATCGGCCGCATCGACAAGCAGGTGAAAATTCGCGGCTTCCGCATCGAACCCGCCGAAATCGAAGCGGTGCTGGACCAGCATCCGTCCGTTGCGCGCTCGGTGGTGACGGCGCGGGAAGATGTGCCGGGGCTGAAGCGCCTCGTCGCCTATGTGATCCTTGAAAAGCGGGTTAACGGTGGGGACATTCGCGCCTATCTGCAGGCCAAACTGCCGGACTACATGGTGCCGAGCGCCATACTCGCGCTGGATGAATTTCCGCTCACCGTCACTCAAAAAGTCGACTACCGCGCGCTGCCCGCCCCGGAAGGACGCCTTGAGCAAGCGGGCGCGTATGTTGCGCCGCGCAATGAGGCGGAAGCGAAGGTGGCCGCGCTTTTTGCCGAACTGCTCGGCGTGAAGCAAGTCGGCGCGCACGACCATTTCTTCGAGCTGGGCGGCCATTCGCTGCTCGCCGGACGTCTGGTGTCCCGCATCCGCCACGCGTTTGCGGCCGAACTGCCGTTGCGGGAACTGTTTAAACATCCGACCGTCGCAGGGCTGGCCAAGCTGGTGACGGAAGACAAGCTGGGCATCCCGGCCGTGTCGTTGCCTCCGTTGCTCAAAGCGGAGCGCGGAGCTGCCATCCCGGTCTCTTACGCCCAACAGCGCCTGCTGTTTCTCGACCAGTTGACGCCGGGCAGCAGCGCGTACAACATGCCGTCCGCTTTGCGGCTGCACGGCGTGCTCGATGTCCTCGCGGTGCGGCAAAGCTTTCAGGAGCTGGTGCGCCGCCATGAGTCGCTGCGCACCACCTTCCAAGAGGTGGAGGAGCAGGCGGTGCAAGTGATCGCACCGCAGCTGGAACTGGATGTGCCCCTGATCAACTTGTCCGCGCACCCGGAGCGTGAGGCAGAGCTGAAACGGCTGGCAGAAGCAGACGCAACCGCGCCGTTCAACCTGCAGCAAGGGCCGCTGTTGCGCGCAGCGCTGGTGCGTCTGGACCGCAAGGAGCACGCGCTGCTCGTCAACATGCACCATCTCATCGCCGACGGCTGGTCGAGGAGCGTGTTCATCCGCGAGTTCGCCGCGCTGTATCGTGCGTTTGCAGAGCAAAAGCCTTCACCGCTCAGCGAACTGCCTGTGCAGTTTGCCGATTATGCACTCTGGCAGCGGGGCTGGATGCAGGGCGAGGTGTTGCGCGAACAGCTGGAGTATTGGAGATCGAAGCTCAGCGGTGACCTCCCCGTTTTGGAGCTGCCCACCGACCTCTCTCCTGTTGAGAATCAGGACCGCGGCCAGAGCGGGAAGGAGGTCGTCTTCCTCTCACCAAGCCTGACGCAGCAGTTGAAGAAGCTGAGTGTAGACGCGGGGGCGTCCCCGTTCATGACCCTGCTGGCCGTTTTCAACATGCTGCTGGCTCGCCTGACCGGTCAAGTCGACATCATCGTCGGCACTCCGGTCGCCGGGCGCAGTCAGGTCGAAACGGAAGGGTTGATCGGCCTGCTGCTCAATACGCTCGCCTTGCGCACCGACCTGTCCGGCGCACCGACCTTTCGCGAACTGCTCGACCGCGTGCGCAAAACGGTATTGGAAGCGTTTGCCCGTCAGGAAGTGCCGTTTGAAAAGATCGTGGAAGAGATTCAGCCCGACCGCAACTTAAACCGCAACCCGGTGTTCGATGTCATGGTCAACTTTCTCAACACGCCGCAAAGCGATCTGTCACTTCCGGGGCTGACCATCACAGGGCTGGACGGAGGAGAGGAACCGGCGTCCAAATTCATGATGACCTTGTACATCTCCGAGCAGGATGAGCAGTTATGCCTGCAACTGGTCTATCGGTCGGCGCTGTTTTCCGGGGAGCGGATGCAGGTGCTCATGGAGCAGTTCCACTCGCTTCTGGAGCAAGTAACCTCAAATGC
Organism: Tumebacillus sp. BK434; assembly: GCF_004340785.1. Classification (NCBI taxonomy): domain Bacteria; kingdom Bacillati; phylum Bacillota; class Bacilli; order Caryophanales; family Alicyclobacillaceae; genus Tumebacillus; species Tumebacillus sp. BK434. The sequence continues at coordinate 259,465 of NZ_SLXS01000001.1, forward strand.
GGACCGTGCGGTGAATGCGTATCCGCTGCTCACCTCATCGTCCCGCGCCCTGTTGCCCGACCCGACCTCTCCGATCTCCGAACCGCAGTATCCGTCTGTTGGCGAGCTGTTTGCAAATTGGGCAACACACGCGCCGCAACATCCCGCGGTGCTGCAAGGGGAGCGGACTTGGACGTATCAGGAACTGCTGGAACGTGCGGCCGAACTGGCACGCGTGTTGGTGGCCGACGGCGTGCAGCGAGGAGATCCGGTAGCGATCATCGGCACGCGCAGCTTCGGTTTTGTCGCCGCCATGCTCGGCGTGCTGAACAGCGGCGGCGTGCTCGTGCCGGTCGACGCGTATCTCCCTGCGCAGCGCCGGCAGGTGATGGTCGAGCAGTCGGGTGCGCGGCGCCTGCTGCTCGTCGGTGCAGAGGGGGAAGATCTGCCCGAGCTTGACGCGATCCGCCTCGATCCGCTGACAGGCCGGGTTTTGGAAAGATCGGCCCCGACCGACACGGAGCTGCCGGAGCTGGCCCCGAACGATCCGGCCTACATCTTCTTCACCTCAGGCACGACCGGCCTGCCCAAAGGAGTTCTGGGCACGCACAAAGGGCTCAGCCACTTCCTCGCCTGGCAGCGCAGCACGTTTGACATCGGGCCAAGCGACCGGGTGGCGCAACTGATCCATCTGTCCTTTGACGCCGTGCTGCGCGACGTGTTTCTGCCGCTGACCAGCGGGGCGACGCTTTGCCTGCCCGACGTGACGGACGATCTCAGCGGCGATGCGATCCTCCCATGGCTGGAGCGCACAGGCGTCACCGTCCTGCACACTGTGCCCTCGGTCGCACAGGCGTGGGCGACCGATCACCCGGACGGCATCAGCTTGCGCGCCCTGCGCCATCTGTTCCTCGCAGGCGAGCCTTTGACCGATGTGCTGGTCAACCGGCTGCGCGGCGCATTCCCGGAGCTGGGGGAGATCATCAATCTCTACGGCCCGACGGAAACGACGATGGTCAAATGCTGGTATGTCGTGCCGGAACGGCCGCTTGCCGGCATCCAACCGGCCGGACATCCGTTCCCGGAGACGCAAGCGCTCGTCTTGAATGCGGCGGGGCAGCTCGCCGGGGTTGGCGAGCAGGGCGAGATCGTCCTGCGTACGTCGTTTCGCACGCTCGGGTATGTCAATGCGCCGACCGAGAACCAAAATTTCAAGCCCAACCCGTTCCGTCCGCATGACACCTCCGACCTGCTCTATTTCACCGGCGACAAAGGGCGCTACCGCCCGGATGGCAGCCTGGAGATTCTCGGCCGCGTCGACGATCAAGTCAAAGTGCGCGGCGTGCGGGTACAGCTGCAGGAAGTGTCGGCCGTGCTCCTGCGCCACGAAGCGGTCGATGCCTGTGCCGTGATCGACTGGAAAGACGAGAATGGCCAGACACAACTCGCCGCCTACAGCGTGTTAAAACCGGGTCATGACGCGGCCGCCGAGGATCTGCGCGCTCACCTCCAGCGCCATCTGCACGCCGCGATGGTGCCGGGCGTGTATCAGTTCCTCGACGAGCTGCCGCGCCTCGCAAACGGAAAAGTCAACCGCAAAGCATTGCCGAAGCCGGATCGCTCAGGCGGCACGAAGGTGGCTTTTGTTGCCCCGCGCACCCCTGTTGAGGAAAAATTGGCCGGGTTGTTCTCCGAGGTGCTCAAGGTGGAGCGAGTGGGCATCCACGACGACTTTTTCACCCTCGGCGGGCACTCCCTGCTGGCGGCTCAATTGATGTCCCGCATCCGTCGCGGGCTGCAGGCGGAGTTGCCCTTGCGCCTGCTGTTTGAACGATCGACCGTCGCGGCGCTCTCCGCGGTCGTTGGGGAGCAGCAGGCCCTTACGACGTCCGCACCGCCCTTGATCGCAGCCGGTGCTGTACGCGGCGGGACGCGCCCGGCCTCCTATGCGCAACAGCGGCTGTGGTTCCTCGATCAATTGTCGCCGGGAAGCAACGCGTACAACATGCCGCGGGCGATGTTACTGCACGGCAAACTCGATCAGGCGGCGGTGTTCCGCACGTTCCGCGAGATCGTTCGCCGTCATGAAGCGCTGCGCACCACATTCCGTGTCGAAGGCGAGCATGTGCTGCAAGTGATCGCCTCCCGATTGGAACTTGATGTGCAGGTACTCGATCTCTCTGCCGCGGAGGAGCGCGCGGAGCGGTTGCACCTCGTGGCGGAGGAAGAGTCGCTGCGTCCGTTTGACTTGGCAGCAGGGCCGCTGCTTCGCGTCACCCTCGTCCGCATGGCGGAGCAGGAGCATGCGCTGCTGTTCAACATGCACCACATCATCTCCGATGCCTGGTCGCATGGCGTGCTGAGCACCGAGTTTGCCTCCCTCTACGCCGCCTATTCGCAAGGCTTGCCTTCACCGCTTGCGGAACTGCCGGTACAGTTCGCCGACTATTCATACTGGCAGCGGGAGTGGCTGCAAGGGGAGACGCTCGCGCAGCAGCTTGCTTATTGGAAAACGAAGCTGGGCGGCGACCTTCCCGTGCTGGAACTGCCGATGGATCGTGCTTCCGAAGAAAGCCAGGACAGCCGGAGCGCCGCCTGCACGATGCGGCTGCCCAAAGAGCTGTCGCAAGGGCTCAAGTCGTTGAGCCTGCAAGAGCGGGCGACTCCGTATATGACCTTGCTCACCGCGTTTCAAACGCTGCTCGCACGACTCTCCGGGCAGGAAGACATCATCGTCGGGGCGCCGATCGCCAACCGGAGCCAGGTGGAGACGGAAGGGCTGATCGGCCTGTTCGTCAACACGCTCGCGCTGCGCACCGACCTGTCCGGGGCACCCACGTTCCGCGAACTGCTCGGCCGTGTGCGCGAAACCACGCTGGAAGCGTATGCCTGCCAAGACGTGCCGTTTGAAAAGATCGTGCAAGAGATCCAGCCGGAGCGCAGCTTGAGCCGCAACCCGGTGTTCGACGTTATGGTGAACTATGTGAACACGCCGGACAGCGGTGACTTGTCGCTGCCGGGGCTGACGATTTCAGAATTCCGCACGGAACGCGAGCGGGCTTCCAAGTTCCTGATGACCTTGTATATCGCCGAGCAGGGGGAGGAACTGCTGCTCAAACTGGTGTACCAGTCGGAACGGTTTTCCCCCGAGCGCATGGCTGTGTTCATGGGGCAGTACGAAAGCATTTTGACACAGGTGCTGGCCGATGCAGACCGCGCTATCGGCGCTTACACGCTGTGCATCAAAGACGCGAATCAGCTCCCCGATCCGCAAGCGGCGCTGGCGAGCCCGTCATATCCGTTTGTCCGCGAGCTTTTTGAGAAATGGGCATTCGACATGCCGGACCAACCGGCCGTGCAGCAAGGTGGACGCCAGTGGTCGTATGGTGAACTGCGCGAACAGGCGCATGAGCTCGCCTGCGAACTGGTGGTCAAGGGCGTACGCAGTGGCGAAGCGGTCGCCGTGGCCGGGACGCGCAGTTACGGGATCGTGGTTACGATGCTGGCTGTGCTGTTCAGCGGCGGCGTTCTGGTTCCGGTGGACAGTCAATTGCCGCTCAACCGTCAACGTGTCATGGTGGAGCAGTCGCACGCGCGGCATCTGCTGCTCGTCAGTGAAAATGAGATGCATCACGAATGGCAGGAGCTGTTCCCGACCTTTGATCTTTTGCAGATCGATCCACACACGGGCCGGGCATTGCACCAAATCGCCCCGGCTGGCGTCGTGCTGCCGGAGCTGTCCCCGGACGACCCGGCCTACATTTTCTTCACATCTGGCACCACCGGTCTGCCCAAAGGGGTCTTGGGTACCCACAAAGGGCTCAATCACTTCCTCGCCTGGCAGCGCAGCACGTTTGACATCGGGCCAATCGACCGCGTGGCGCAGTTGATCCACTTGTCGTTCGATGCGGTGCTGCGCGACGTGTTCCTGCCGCTGACCAGCGGAGCGACGCTCTGTCTGCCGGAGGTAACAGACAACCTTGGCGGTGATGTCATTCTGCCATGGCTGGAGCGGACAGGCGTCACCGTCCTGCACACCGTGCCGTCTGTCGCGCAGGCATGGACGACAGACGTTCCGCCGAACGTCGCCTTGCGCTCCCTGCGCCATCTGTTCCTCGCCGGTGAGCCTTTGACCGACGTGCTGGTCAACCGTCTGCGCAGCGCGTTCCCGAAGCTGGGGGAGATCATCAATCTCTACGGCCCGACGGAAACGACGATGGTCAAATGCTGGTATGTCGTGCCGGAACGGCCGCTGTCCGGCATCCAACCGGCCGGACATCCGTTCCCGGAGACGCAAGCGCTCGTCCTGAATGCGGCGGGGCAGCTCGCCGGGATCGGCGAACCGGGCGAGATCGTCCTGCGCACGCCGTTCCGCACGCTCGGCTATGTCAATGCGCCGACCGAGAACCAAAATTTCAAGCCCAATCCGTTCCGTCCGCATGACGCGTCCGACCTGCTCTATTACACCGGCGACAAAGGGCGCTACCGCCCGGATGGCAGCTTGGAGATTCTCGGCCGCGTGGACGATCAGGTCAAAGTGCGCGGCGTGCGGGTACAACTGCAGGAAGTGTCGGCCGTGCTCCTGCGCCACGAAGCGGTCGATGCCTGTGCGGTGATCGACTGGAAAGACGAGAGCGGCCAGACACAGCTCGCCGCCTACAGCGTGTTAAAAGCGGGCCTTGACGCGACTGCCGAAGACTTGCGCGACCATCTGGAGCGCCATCTGCCGGTGGCGATGGTGCCGGGTGTGTATCAGTTCCTCGACGAGCTGCCGCGCCTCGCAAACGGAAAGGTCAATCGAAAAGCCCTGCCGAAGCCGGAGCGCGGGCTCGGAGCTTCCGACCGCTATGTGGCGCCGCGCACGGCGGTTGAGCAAACATTGGCCGACATCTTCTGTGAAGTGCTTCAGTTGGAACAGGTCGGCGTGCATGACAACTTCTTCACTCTCGGCGGTCACTCATTGCTCGCCGTCCGGCTGATCGCGCAGATCGAACGTCGCTGCGGGCACAAGCTGCCTTTGTCTGCGCTCTTCCGCGAAGGGACGATCGGCCGTCTGGCTGCGCGTATGCACCAGGACGGGCAGGAGTTGCCCGCCTCGCCGCTCGTCACGATCCAACCGGGTCTGCCGGGCACGGCAGAGCGGCCATTGTTCCTCGTCCACCCGGTCGGCGGCAGCGTGTTCGCCTATCGCAGCCTCGCCTGCGAACTGGGCGAGGAGCAACCGGTGTACGGCTTGCAGGCGCGGGGGGTCGATGATGAGCGAGAACCGCTGGCGACGATGGAGGAGATGGCGGCCGAGTACGTGGCAGCCATCCGCACCGTGCAGCCAGCCGGACCCTATCGTCTCGGCGGCTGGTCGCTGGGCGGCTCGATCGCCTTCGAGATGGCCGGCCAACTGCGCAGCATGGGAGAGACGGTCGAACTGCTCGCCTTGATCGACTCGCGGTCGCCGCTGGACCCCGATCGGGGTGAGCTGACCGAACACGACCTGCTCCTCGCCTTCGCCGGCGACCTTGCGGGACAGCACGGGCTTGACCTCCAAGCGCTGTCGCAGGCGGAGCTGTCCTTGAACGAAGGGGCGCTGTCCGTGCTCCTCGACTTGGCCCGCGAGCATCAGGTGCTGGGGGCAGACCTCGAACTCGGGGACTTGCAACGCCTGCTCAACGTCTTCCGTAGCAATTATGCGGCGTTGCATCGCTACACCCCCGTGCACAAGGTGGAGCATCTGCTGCTGATCCAGGCGCATCATGACGATGCCGGTTGGCGCGAACTCGTGGCGCAAGTGGAGATACACCGTCTTGGCGACGATCACTTTACGCTCCTCCAACACCCGCTCGTTCAAGAACTTGCCAGCATTTTGAAAGATCACCTGCACAGCAGCAAGCACGGGATCTAACCCCCACTTTTCTGGACGACCTTAACTCGATGTTCAACCGGGCTAAGGTCGTTTAATTATATTCAAATCTCATAAAGGGAAGCAGTGCCTTGATGTCGTAATGGTTGTTTAGTTTAGAAAATAAGATTCACTAATTCACTTGTCGTTACAATCTCTTTAGGAGGTCTGATACATCATGGATCATAGCAAAAAGTCAGCGCTTTCCCCGGAGAAGCGGGCGCTGTTAGCCAAGCGGATTCGCGGGGAACTGGCGAACGAAACATTCACCGGAATTCCCAAACGGCCGTCCGGCCAGACGGCTCCGCTATCATTTGCGCAGGAGCGCATGTGGTTCTTGGAGCAGTTTACTCCGGGCACCCCGATGTTCAACATCCCGCGGATGATCCGCATCGACGGACCTTTCCAGGTCGAAGTGCTGGAACTGAGTGTCAACGAACTGCTTCGCCGCCATGAGGTGCTGCGGACGAAGTTTGCGACGATCGACGGCGAGCCGTGCCAGCTCATCGCCGACGAGGTGACCGCAGCGATCCGGATTCACGACTTGACCTGTCTGTCAACGGCTGAACAGCAAGCGGAAACCGTGAGGCTGGCGCGGGCCGAAGCGGAGCAGCCGTTCGATCTGTCGCAGGGGTCGCTCTTGCGCATCACCGTGCTGCGGCTCCATGAACAGGAACACAAAGTGCTGCTTACTTATCATCACATCGTGTCGGACGGCTGGTCGCTCGGGGTGACGACAGGTGAGCTGGCCGCATTGTACGAAGCGTTTGCGCAAGGTCGTCCGTCGCCGCTTGGTGAACTGCCGGTGCAATATGCCGACTATGCAGTCTGGCAGCGGGAGCAGATGCAGCGCGTGCTCGCCAAGCAACTGGACTATTGGAAACAGCAGCTCGGGACGCCTGCCGATCCGTTGGAACTGCCTTTGGACAAACCGCGTCCGGCCGTATCGAAGCATCAAGGCGCCATCTGTTCTGAGCCGATTGCATCGGAGTTGACGACCGCGTTGCGGGCGCTGTGCGAACGCGAAGGCGTCACGCTGTTTATGCTGCTCTTGTCTGCCTTTTCGGTGTTTCTGCACCGCTACACGGGGCAGGAGGACATCCGGGTCGGCACGCCGGTCGCAGGACGCAACCGCGGGGAGATCGAAGGGCTGATCGGTCTGTTCGTCAACACTTTGACGATGCGGGCCGAACTGGGCGGCAACCCTGCTTTTCACGAGCTGCTGCACGCGGTGCGCCAAACGTGTTTGGATGCGTATGCCCATCAGGATCTGCCGTTTGAAAAGCTGGTCGAGGAACTGCACGTCGAGCGCAGCGTGTCGCAGACGCCCTTGTTCCAAGTGATGTTCGCCGTCCACGGCACGGTTGACGCGTCGATCGAACTTTCCGGCTTGACCTGGACGCCGGAGGATCAGCCGTTTGCGGCTGCGATGTTCGACCTGAACGTGCTGTTTGTCGAGCGCGGGTCTGAGTTATCGCTTGATTTTGAGTACAGCACCGAGCTATTTGAAGCGGCGACGATTCAGCGGATGATGAAGCATTTTCTGAACCTGCTGGCCGGGATCGCCGAAGATCCGGCCGGACGCATCGGCGAGCTTCCGCTGTTGGACGCAGCGGAACGGGAGCAGTTGCTCTTCGGGTGGAACGAGACCTCAAGCGACTATCCGCGCGACATGGCGGTGCATCAAGTCTTTGAACGTCAGGCGGCATTGACCCCGAATGCGGTGGCGCTGGCGTTCGAAGGCGAGACGCTCACCTACCGCGAGCTGAACGAACAGGCGAACCGGCTGGCGCGCAAACTGCTGCAGCTGGGCGCGGGAGGGCAATTGGTCGCGGTGTATATGGAACGTTCTTTGGAACTGTTTGCGTCGTTCTTGGCGGTGTTAAAAGCGGGTGCGGCCTATGTGCCGCTCGATGTGGCGTATCCGCAGGAGCGCCTTGCCTACATGCTGGAAGATGCGCAGGCGGCCGTCTTGCTGACCCAGACTCATTTGGGTGACCGGATCGAGTGGGCCGGGAAGGAAGTGCCGGTGCTGGCCGTCGATGGGAACGAAGAAGATTGGGCGGCTTTTGACCCGAGCGACCTGCAAGAGCCGGTCACGGCAGACTTCATGGCGTACATGATGTACACGTCCGGCTCGACCGGCCAACCGAAAGGCGTCTGTGTTCCTCATCGCGGCATCGTGCGGCTGGTGAAAGGCACCGAGTATTTGTCGTTCACTCCGCAGGATGTTCATCTCCAACTGGCTCCGGTCGCGTTTGACGGCTCGACCGGCGAGATCTGGGGCGCCCTGCTCAACGGAGGCAAGCTGGTCGTCTACCCGCCGCACCCGGTCTCGCTGGAAGAGCTGGGCCGCCTGGTGCAGGAGCAGGGTGTGACCACGCTGTTTTTAACGAGTGGACTGTTCACGCAGATGGTCGACCACAGCCTGGAGTCGCTCCGCGGTCTGCGCCAGCTCGTGTCGGGCGGGGATGTCATGTCGGCCGCTCATGCCCAAAAAGTGCTGGAGCGCCTGTCCTGTCGGCTGGTCAACGTGTACGGCCCGACCGAAAACACCACGATCACGACCGCGCATGATGTGACGAAATCAGACGACTTGCGGCAAGGGGTGCCGATCGGCAAGCCGATCGCGAACACGACCGTCTATCTGCTGAATGAGCAGCTGCAGCCCGTTCCGATCGGGGTGCCCGGTCAGCTTTTGACCGGCGGCGACGGGGTGGCGCTCGGCTATTGGCAGCTGCCGGAACTGACGGTGGAGCGGTTCGTGGAAGATCCGTTCGCCAAAGGGCCGGGTGCGTACTTGTACAAGACGGGCGACTTGGCGCGCCGCCGTGCGGACGGAACGCTGGAGTTCCTCGGGCGGCGCGACCAGCAGGTGAAGCTGCGCGGGTTCCGCATCGAGCCGGGAGAGATCGAAGCGTGTCTGCACGAGCATTCTGACGTACAGGAAGCTTTGGCGATGGTGCGGGAAGACCGGCCCGGCGAGAAGCGGTTGACCGCCTATGTGGTCTGGCGCGGGCCGAGAGCCGAACAGGACGAAGCGGTCAAGCAAGAGCTGCGGGCGTTTTTGAAAGCGCGCCTGCCGGAGCACATGCTGCCGTCTGCCTACGTCTTGTTGGCGGCGATGCCGCTGACCGCCAACGAAAAAGTGGATCGCCGCGCCTTGCCCGCCCCGGAGGAAGCTGGGGTCGGCAGTCAGGCGGCGTATGTGGCGCCGCGCACGCAGACCGAGGCGCAGCTCGCGGCGATCTTTGCCGCGCTGCTTGGTGTGGAAAAGGTCGGCGTGCTGGATGACTTCTTCGATCTTGGCGGGCACTCGCTGCTGGCGACCCGGCTCTTGACGCGAATACGGACGGAGCTCGGCGTCGAACTGCCGATGCGCGAGCTGTTTGCCGGCCTTTCGACGGTGGAAGCCCTGGCCCGGCGCTGGGAAGACGAACAGGCGCTTCCGGCCGGGACGGTGGCGGTCGCGCTCCCGACGATTCCGCTCGTGCCGCGCGGCGCGGCACATCCGCTCTCGTTCAGCCAGCAGCGGCTGTGGTTCCTCGACCGGCTGCTGACGAACCGGGCGGCGTACAACATCCCGGCGGCCGTCAAGTTCAGCGGCGCGCTCGATGTGGCCGTGTTGGCGGCGAGCTTCCGGGAGATCGTGCGCCGCCACGAAGCGCTGCGCACGACGTTCCAGCTCCTCGACGACGCACCGGTGCAAGTGATTCTGGAGGACGTGACGACAGAGTTTCCGATCATCGACCTGTCAGACCTTCCGGCCGAGCTGCGTGACTGCGAGGTGCAGAGGCAGATCAGGCTGGAAGCGGAGCGTCCGTTCGACTTGAGCCGTGATCGGCTGCTGCGCACCACCTTGCTGAAATTGTCGCCGAGCGAGCATGTGCTTGTGGCGGTGATGCACCATATCATTTCGGATGGCTGGTCGGTGGGTGTGTTCACCGCTGAGCTTTCCGCGCTGTATCGGGCGTTTTTGCAAGGGGAAGCTTCGCCGCTGCCGGAGCTGGCCGTCCAATATGTCGATTTTGCCGCCTGGCAGAGAACGTGGTTGCAAGGAGCCGTCCTGGAGGAACAGGTTGCGTATTGGACGAAACAGCTCGGCGGCGAGCTCCCGGTGCTGCAGCTGGCGGCCGACCGGTCGCGTCCTGCGCAGCAGAGCTATACGGGAGCCGGGGTGCCGGTCGCGATCTCCAAACGGCTGACGGAAGGGTTGAAGAAGTTGGGCAAGGTCGAGGGATCGACTTTGTTTATGACCCTGCTGGCCGGTTTTCAAGCGCTGCTCTTCCGCCATTCGGGGCAGGAGGACATCATCGTCGGCTCGCCGATCGCCGGGCGCAGGCTGGCCGAAGTGGAAGGGCTGATCGGCTTCTTCACCAACACGCTGGCGATGCGCACCGACCTGTCGGGCGATCCGACGTTTCGCGAACTGCTCGCCCGCGTGCGGCAAACGGCTGTGGATGCCTATGCGCATCAAGACTTACCGTTTGAGCGGCTGGTCGAAGAGCTGCGCGTGACCCGCGACCTGAGCCACTCGCCGATCTTCCAGAGCATGCTGGTGCTGCACAACGCGCCGTCCGCCGCGGTGGAGCTGCCGGGCGTGGAACTGTCCGTGATGCCCAATGAGACGACGGCGGTAAAGTTCGATCTGCTGCTCGAACTGCAGGAGACGGAAGACGGTCTGAGCGGGGTGCTCGAATACAGCACCGATCTTTTTGCCACCGCCTCAGCGGAGCGGCTGGTGCGTGATTTTGAACGGATGATCGTAGGCGCGGTGGAGAATGCGGAGCAGAAGGTGAGTGAGATTCTTTTGCTCACGGAGGCAGACCGTGCCCAACTGATGAGCTGGAGCAGAGGCGAAGAGAAAGAATTGGAGGAGCTGTGCGTCCATCAGCGTTTTGAGCGTCAGGCCGCCCAAACGCCGGATGCTGTGGCGGTGCGGTTCCGCGACGGGCAGACGACCTACCGCGAACTGAACGAGCAGGCGAACCGTCTGGCGCATCGGCTGGCAGAGCTTGGCGTGACGCCTGGCGTGCGCGTGGCGCTCTGCTTGGAGCGTTCGCCGGAGCAGGTCGCGGCGGTGCTCGCCGTCCTGAAAGCGGGCGGTTGTTATGTCCCGCTGGATCCGACACATCCCGAGGAGCGCCTGACGTATGTGCTGACCCAGTCGGAAGCGGAGGTGGTGATCACCACAGGTTCGCTGCTCGGCTCGCTCCCGGCGCATGACGTCACGGTGCTCTGCCTCGACGAAGAAGCGCTGGCGGAACTGCCGCTCGACAACCTGCACAGCGGCGTCTCGCTGGAAGCGGATGCCTACCTGCTGTACACCTCGGGCACCACGGGTGTGCCCAAAGGCGTCTTGATGCACCATCTCCCGCTGGCGAACCTGATCCAGTGGCAGCTCGGCGCCGGGGCTTTTGCGGCCGGACAGCGCACGCTGCAGTACGCGGCACTCACGTTTGACGTGTCGTTCCAGGAACTGTTCAGCACATTATGCACGGGCGGTACGCTGGTGCTGGTCGAGAACGAAGTGCGGATCGATGCCGCCCGTCTGCTGCGCCAGTTGAGCGCGGAGCGGGTGGAGCGGATGTTCCTGCCGTTTGTCGCTTTCCAGCAACTCGCCGAGGCGTTTGCGGCCGATGCGGCAGCGGAGCTGTTTCTGCAGGAGATCTACACGGCAGGCGATCAGCTGCAGATGACGCCATTGATTCAACACCTGTTGCAAAAGCTGCCCGGGTGCCGTTTGTTCAATCACTATGGGCCGACCGAGTCGCATGTCGTGACCGCCTGTGAGGTGGTAGGCGCAGCGGAAGCACTACCGCCGATCGGCCGTCCGATCCACAATGCGGAGATCTATCTGCTGGATGCCAAAGGGAATCTGCAGGGGATCGGCATTCCCGGCGAGCTGCACATCGGCGGGCTGAGCGTGGCGCGTGGGTATGCGGGCCGCCCCGACTTGACTGAGGAGCGCTTCCTCGCCACCGCGTTCGGCCGTCTGTACAAGACGGGCGACTTGGCGCGCTGGCTCCCGGACGGCAATTTGGAGTTCCTGGGGCGCGCCGATGATCAGGTCAAAATCCGCGGCTACCGCGTTGAGCTCGGCGAAGTGGAAAGCATGCTGCGCCAACACCCGGACGTGCAGGATGCGGCAGTGCTGGCGCGGGAAGATGCGGCAGGCGCCAAGCGTCTCGTCGCCTATGTGGTCGCCCAAGCAGGAGCGGACGTTTCGTCGGCCGGGCTGAAAACATTTCTGGCCGCCTCGCTGCCGGAGTACATGGTGCCATTGTTCTTCGTCTTTTTGGATGCGCTGCCGATGAACGCCTCGCGCAAAGTGGACCGCAAAGCCCTGCCTGCACCGGAGCTGACGACGCCGGACAACCAAGCGGCGTATTTGGCACCGGCTACTCCGCTCGAGGAAAAGCTGGCCGGGCTGTATGAGCAGGTGCTGGGCATCGGGCGCGTCGGCGTCCAAGACAGCTTTTTCGAACTGGGCGGGCATTCGCTGCTCGCCACCCGCTTGCTGGCGAAAGTGTTAACCGAACTGCAGGCGGAGGTTCCGGTCAGTATCCTGTTCCAGCACCCGACCGTCTCCGGGCTGGCGCAATGGCTGGAACAACAGACCCCGACTCTTGCCGACAGCCGCCTGGCCCCGCTTCGCAAACGGGAGCGGGACGGCGAGATTCCGCTGTCTTATTCCCAGCAGCGCATCTGGTTCCTCGATCAGTTGACGCCGGGCAGCAATGCCTACAATCTGCCGACAGCGTTGCTGTTTCGCGGCGAGCTGGATGTGGAAGCGGTCAGACGCAGTTTTCACGAGATCGTCCGCCGCCACGAAACGCTGCGCACCACCTTCGAGGTCCGCGACGAGCAGATGATGCAAGCGGTGCAGCAGATCGCCGCCGAGTGGGAGCTTGAGATTCCGCTGCTCGACCTCACGGGCTGTGAAGACCGCGAGGCGGAACTGCATCGCATCGCAGGCGAAGAGGCGTTGCGTCCTTTCGATTTGGCGCACGGGCCGCTGCTGCGGGTGTCGCTGGTCCGTCTGGCGGAGCAGGAGCACGCGCTGCTCATCAACATGCACCACATCATTTCGGACGGCGGGTCGCTCCGCGTCCTGATCGAAGAGTTTGTGGCGCTCTACGGCGCGTTTGCCCAAGGGCTGCCCTCACCGCTGCCGGAGCGCCCCGTGCAGTTTGCCGACTATGCGCTCTGGCAGCGCGAATGGATGCAGGGGGAGACGCTCGAACGTCAACTCGCCTATTGGAAAACCAAGCTCGGCGGCCCGCTTCCTGCGCTGGAACTACCGGCCGACCGTCTGGCGGACGCAGGCACGGGCCACAGCGCGACCTCTACGGTGCTGTTGTCGCAAGAGATGACCATCGCGCTGAAAAAATTGGGTCGGGAAGAAGGCGCGACGCCGTTCATGGCTCTGCTCGCCGTCTTCAAAACGCTGCTGTTCCGCCTGTCGGGACAGGAAGACATCATCGTCGGCACGCCGGTCGACAACCGCGGCAAGGCGGAGACGGAAGGCATGATCGGACTGCTGTTGAACACGCTGGCCCTGCGCACCGACCTGTCCGGCGCGCCGACGTTCCGTGAACTGCTGCAGCGGGTGCGAGCCACGACTTTGGCGAGCTATGAATACCAGGAAGTGCCGTTCGAGAAGATCGTGGAAGAGATTCAGCCGGAGCGCAATCTGCACCGCAACCCGGTGTTTGATGTGATGATCAACTTCATCAACGCATCGCTCGACGAGCTGAAGCTGCCGGGACTAACGATCTCCGGGCTGGAAGCGGGCCATGAGCCGGCGTCCAAGTTTCAGCTGACCTTCTACATCTCCGAGCAGGAGGAGCAGCTCACCTTGGGCTTCGTGTACCAGAAAGAACGCTTCTCCGCCGAGCGCATGGGTGCGTTTTTGGAACAGTTCCAAGCCTTGCTGGAGCAGGCGCTGGTGAATGCCGATCTCGCCATCACCGAGTACACACTGCTGACAGACAGCGCCCGTGCCGTGCTGCCCGACCCTCGGGCTGTGATCGGGGAGCCGTCGTATCCGTTCGTGCGCGACCTGTTTGCAAAATGGGCGGCAGACGCGCCGGAGCAGACGGCGGTGCTGCAAGGGGATCGCGTGTGGTCGTACGCCGAACTGCAGGCGCGGTCTACCGAACTGGCGCGCATGCTGGTGGCAAACGGCGTCCGGCGCGGTGACGCGGTGGCTGTGGCGGGAACGCGCAGCTATGGTTTTGTCGCCGCCATGCTTGGCGTGCTGTGCAGCGGCGGAGTGCTGGTGCCGGTCGACCTTGCGCTGCCGCCCGATCGTCAACGGGTGATGGTGGAGCAGTCGGGTGCACAGCGCGTGCTCTCTGTCAGTGCAGAGCCGATGACAGAGGACTGGCAGGCGATGTTCTCCTCGCTGGAACTCGTGGTGGTCGACCCGCAGTCGGGCGTCGCGCATGCGTCTGTCGTCTCCGATGCAACGCCGCTGCCGGAACTGGCGCCGGACGACCCGGCCTACATTTTCTTCACCTCCGGGACGACCGGCGTGCCGAAAGGTGTGCTCGGCAGCCACAAAGGGTTGAACCATTTCCTCGCCTGGCAGCGCGACACGTTCGACATCGGCCCGGACGACCGGGTGGCGCAATTGATCCACCTGTCGTTCGATGCGGTGCTGCGCGATGTGTTCTTGCCGCTGACCAGCGGCGCGGCGCTGTGCCTGCCCGATGCGGGGGCAGACCTCGGCGGCGACGTGATTCTGCCGTGGCTGGAGCGCAATCGTGTGACCGTTCTGCATACCGTCCCATCGGTCGGGCAAGCGTGGACGGCCGATCATCCGGCCGGCATCACCCTGCGCGCGTTGCGCCACCTGTTCCTCGCCGGCGAACCGCTGACCGACGTGCTGGTCGATCGTCTGCGCGGCGCGTTCCCGGAGCTCGGCCGCATCATCAACCTGTACGGACCGACCGAAACGACGATGGTCAAATGCAGCTATGTCGTGCCGGAGCGGCCGATGGCGGGCATCCAGCCGGTCGGGCTGCCGTTCCCGGAGACGCAAGCGCTTGTCCTGCGCGAGAACGGGCAGCTCGCCGGCATCGGCGAAAGCGGCGAGATCGTGCTGCGCACGCCGTTTGCGACGCTCGGCTATATCAACGCGCCGGAAGCGCAGCAAGCATTCCGACCCAACCCGTTCCGGCAACATGACCCGTTCGACCGGCTGTACTTCACCGGCGACAAAGGGCGCTATCGCCCGGACGGCGCGCTGGAGATCCTCGGGCGGACGGACGATCAGGTCAAAGTGCGCGGCGTGCGCATCCAACTCCAGGAAGTCGCCGCCACGCTGCTGCGCCATGCGGCGGTCGACGCCTGCGCGGTGATCGATTGGCAGGACGAAAGCGGCCAGACCGCGCTCGCCGCCTACAGCGTGTTGAAGCCGGGACAGCAAGCGTCCGCCGTCGAACTGCGCACCCATCTGGAACAGCATCTGCCGGCGGCGATGGTGCCGGGCACGTACCTGTTCCTCGACGCCTTGCCGCGCCTGGCCAACGGCAAAGTCAACCGCAAGGCGCTGCCCAAGCCGGAGCGTGCGGGCACCGAAGCGGAAGTATACACAGCCCCGCGCAACGCGCTGGAAGAGCAGCTGGCCGGGTACTTTTCCGAAGTGCTCAAAGTGGAGCAAGTCGGCATCTACGACCACTTTTTCACCTTGGGCGGCCATTCGCTGCTTGCGACCCAACTGATCGCCCGCATCCGTCGCGGGTTGCAGATCGACCTGCCGCTGCGTCTGCTGTTTGAGCGGCCGACGATCGCTGCGCTCGCGGAGGGGATTCAGCAGCAAAGGGGATTGGGCCAGAACGCGCCGCCCCTGCTGCGCTCCACAGGCGCACGCGAGACGGCGCGAGCGGTGTCGTACGCTCAGCAGAGGCTGTGGTTCCTCGACCAACTGACGCCGGGCAGCAATGCCTACAACATGCCGACCGCGCTGTTGTTGCGCGGTGAGCTTGACCGGGCGGCGGTGATCGCCAGCGTCCAAGAGATCGTCTGCCGCCACGAGACCTTGCGCACGACATTCTCCGTGGTCGGGGAGCAGGTGATGCAAGTGGTCGCGCCAGAGCTGGATCTGGAAGTGGCAGCGCTTGACCTCTCCGGGTCGGAAGGTCGCATGGAACAGCTGCGCCGTCTGGCGGAAGAAGATGCGCTCCGTCCGTTCGATCTCCGCCAAGGCCCGCTGCTTCGCGTCAGCCTGGTGCGGCTGGCCGCAGAGGAGCACGCCCTGCTGGTCAACATGCACCACATCATCTCAGACGGCTGGTCGATCGGTGTGCTGATCCGCGAGTTTACGGCGATCTACGGCGCATTTTCCCAAGGGCTGCCGTCGCCGCTCGCCGAGCTCCCGATCCAGTTTTCCGACTATGCGGACTGGCAGCGGGAGTGGCTGCAAGGCGAAACGCTCGCCCGCCAGCTCTCCTATTGGAAAAACAAGCTCGGCGGCGAGCTGCCCGTGCTGGAGCTGCCGATGGACCGCGCGGAAGAAGGGCAAGGCGGGGGCCGAAGTGCAAGCTGCTCCGTGCTGTTGCCGTCCGATCTGACCCATGGCTTGAAAGAGCTGGGGCTGCAGCAGCAGGCGACGCCGTACATGACGCTGCTCGCCGTGTTTCAAACGCTGCTCTCCCGTCTGACCGGACAGGAAGACATCATCGTGGGGACGCCGTTCGCCAATCGGGGGCAGGTGGAGACGGAAGGCTTGATCGGCCTCCTGCTGAACACGCTGGCCATGCGCACCGATCTGTCCGGCACGCCGACGTTCCGCGAACTGCTCGGCCGCGTGCGCGAAACGGTGCTCGAAGCGTACGCCAACCAAGACGTGCCGTTTGAGAAAATCGTGCAGGAGATCCAGCCGGACCGGAATTTGAACCGCAACCCGGTGTTCGACGTGATGATCAACTTCGTGAACACGCCGGGCAGCGATGCGGCGCTGCCGGGGCTTGTGATTTCCGAACTGGTGCCGGAGGAAGAGAGAGCTTCCAAATTCCTGATGACCTTGTACATCGCCGAGCAGGGCGAAGAGCTGCTGCTGAACCTCGTCTACCAAGCCGACCTGTTCGCGCCGCAGCGCATGCAGGTGTTCATGGCGCAGCTGGAAGGCCTGCTGCGTCAAGTGCTGGCCGATGCGGACCGCAGGCTCGACGCGTACACGCTGCTCACCGCCCGCGATCATGCGCTGCTGCCCGACCCGGCAGCAGCGCTGGACAGCCCGGTCTATCCGTCTGTCCGCGAGCTGTTTGTAAAATGGGCGTCCGACACGCCGGAGCGGACGGCGGTGTCGCAAGGGGAGCGGCGCTGGTCCTATGCCGACTTGCACGAGCGGGCGCACGAGATCGCCCGCGAACTGGTGGCGAGCGGCGTCCAGCAAGGCGATGCGGTCGCCGTGGCCGGGACGCGCCAGTACGGATTGGTGGCCGCGCTGCTCGGCGTGCTGTTTAGCGGCGGCGTGATGGTGCCGGTCGACATGCACTTGCCGCTGAACCGGCAGAAGGTGATGGTCGAGCAGTCCGGCGCACAGCGCCTGCTCCTTGTTACGGAAGAGCGGATGACGGAAGACTGGCAAGCACAGTTTCAGAGCTTCGACATCCTGCAGCTCGACCCACACACCGGGCGGATCCCGCACCCGACGGCGTCCGTCCTGACTGCGCTCCCTGAGCTTTCGCCGGACGACCCGGCCTACATTTTCTTCACTTCGGGCACGACCGGGCTGCCAAAAGGTGTGCTGGGCACACACAAAGGGCTCAACCACTTCCTCGACTGGCAGCGCAGCACGTTCCAGATCGGGCCGGATGACCGGGTGGCGCAACTGATCCACCTGTCGTTCGATGCGGTGTTGCGCGACGTGTTCCTGCCGCTGACCAGCGGAGCTGTACTCTGTCTGCCGGGGGCGGCCGATCATCTCGGCGGCGATGTGGTCCTGCCGTGGCTGGAGCGTGAGCAGATCACCTTGGTGCACACCGTGCCATCTGTCGCTCAAGCGTGGGCGTCCGATCCGCCTGCAGGGATCACTTTGAGCTCGCTGCGCCACCTGTTCCTCGCGGGCGAGCCATTGTCTGCAGCACTGGTTGGCCGTCTGCGCGGCGCGTTCCCGGAGCTCGGCGACATCATCAACCTCTACGGGCCGACCGAGACGACGATGGTCAAATGCTATTATGTCGTGCCGGAAACGCCGGGCGCAGGCATCCAGCCGGCCGGTCGGCCGTTCCCGCAGACCCAGGCGCTCGTCCTGAACGCAGCCGGGCAGCTCGCCGGGATCGGCGAAGGAGGCGAGATCGTCCTGCGCACGCCGTACCGCACGCTCGGCTATGTGAATGCGCCCGAGGAAAACGAGAAGTTTGCGCCGAACCCGTTCCGCCCGCACGACCTGGCCGACAAGCTGTATTTCACCGGCGACAAAGGGCGCTACCGCCCGGACGGCAGCTTGGAAATTCTCGGCCGCGCCGACGATCAGGTCAAAGTGCGCGGCGTGCGGATTCAATTGCACGAAGTGGCGGCGACGCTTTTGCAGCACCCGGCGGTCGACGCCTGCGCGGTGATCGACTGTAAAGACGACAGCGGCCAGACGCAGCTCGCCGCCTACTGCGTGTTGCAAGCGGGGGCAGACGCGACCCCCGAGGACCTGCGCGCCTATCTCGAACGCCACCTGCTGGCGGCGATGGTGCCTGGCGTCTTCCTGTTCCTCGACGAACTGCCGCGCCTCGCCAACGGCAAAGTCGACCGCAAAGCGCTGCCGAAGCCGGAACGGACGCGAGGCACGGCAGGCACCAGAGTGGCCACGCGCACGCCGCTCGAAGAAACACTGGCCGCGATCTACTGCGAAGTGCTGAAGCTGGAAAACGTCGGCGTGACAGACAACTTCTTCAGCCTCGGCGGGCACTCGCTGATCGCCACCCAGCTCGTCTCCCGCGTTCGTCTGGCGCTCGGTGTGGAACTGCCGCTCGTAAGCACTTTCGAACGTCCGACCGTCGCGGCTTTGGCGGAAGAGATTGAACAGCGGATGCAGCAAGCGCCGGACGCAGTCGCACCGGGCGACGCGCCGATCGAGCGGAAGCGGCGCGGTAGTGACGAAGCATCTCGCGCAACCCCGCAGCCGATCCTGCCCATCCCGCGTGCCGAAGGAACGGTGCTCCCGCTGTCGTTTGCCCAGCAGCGCCTCTGGTTCCTCGACCAGCTCGATCCGGGCAGTGTGGCCTACAACCTGCCGCAAGCGATGCAGATCGGCGGCCCGCTGGACGTTCCGGTGCTGGAGCGGGCGCTGCGGGAGATCGTTTCCCGCCACGAAGCGCTGCGCACCAATTTCCAGACACGGGACGGACAGGCGGTGCAGGTGATCGCACCGACGCGCAGCCACGTGTTGCCGATCGTGGATCTGCAGCAGGTTTCGGCAGAAGAGCGGGACGCGGTGATCAGCGACTGGGCCGCCCGAGAGCTGAACACGCCGTTCGACCTCACCTGTGATGCCTTGCTGCGCACCACCCTGCTCAAATGTGGCGCAGAAGAGCACGTACTGCTGATCACCATGCACCACATCATCTCGGATGGCTGGTCGCTCGGCGTATTCGCGGGAGAGCTGATGGCGATCTACACCGCTTTGCGGCAGGAGTTCCCGTCGCCGCTCGGCGAGTTGGCGATTCAATACGCCGACTACGCGGTCTGGCAGCGGGAACAGCTGCAAGGCGCCAAGCGGGCCGAATTGCTCGCTTATTGGAAAGAGCAGTTCGCAGGCGAGATTCCCGTGCTGGAGCTGCCGACAGACCGTCCGCGTCCGGCGGTGCAAAACTTTGCCGGAGATGTGGTTCGCTTTTCGCTGCCAAGCGCACTGCAGGAAGCGCTGCATGCCTTGGCGCAGCAGGAAGGCGCGACGCTGTACATGACCCTGCTCGCCGCGTTCACCACGTTGCTGTCCCGCTACAGCGGGCAGGAAGAGCTCGTGCTTGGTGCACCGGTCGCCGGGCGCAACCGGGTGGAGACGGAGCCGTTGATCGGCTTTTTCGTCAACACGCTGGCTATGCGCACCGACCTGTCGGGCAATCCGAGTTTCCGCAGCCTGTTGCAGCGGGTGCGGGGTGCTGCGCTTGGCGCGTTTGCCCATCAGGACCTGCCGCTGGAGATGTTGATCGACGAGCTCGGCATCGAACGCGACCTGAGCCGCAGCCCCTTGTTCCAAGTCACGTTCCTGTTGCAAAATGCGCCCGGTGCTGAGAGCGGGCAGTCCGGCCTCACCGTGGCTCCGCTGCCTTCCGCCCGCACGGCGGCCAAGTTTGACCTGACGCTGTCGATGCAGGAGAGCGGGCAGGGGCTGACCGGCAGCTTTGAGTTCCGCACCGATCTGTTTGACAGAGCGACGATCGAGCGCATGGCGCTGCACTTCGGTCAACTGCTCAGCTTTGCCGCACAGAACCCGGACGCCTTGCTCGCCGATCTGCCATTGCTGACCTCGGAGGAAGAGCGCTTGATCCTCGACGAGTGGAGCGGAGCGGTCGCAGCGTTCCCGGACGACACCTGCCTGCACACGCTGTTCGAAGCGCAGGCGGCACGCACCCCCGATGAGCCGGCCGTGCTGTTCAACGAACAGACCTTGACCTACTGCGAACTGAACGAAAAAGCCAACCAGTTGGCACACCGGCTGGTCAGGCAGGGCGTAGAGCAGGAGCAGTTGATCGCCATTTTGATGGAGCGCTCCGTGGAGCTGATCGTTGCGATCCTCGCGGTGCAAAAGGCGGGCGGGGCATACGTCCCGATCGATCCGTCCGTTCCGGCGGAGCGCATCGCCTACATGCTGGAAGATTCGGGAGCCGCTGTGCTCCTGACCCAAGCGCACTTGCTGGATGCCCTGCCGGCACACCGTGCGGAAGCGATCGCTGTCGACGCGGCGTGGGAGAGCATCGCCGTGGAGTGTGGCGAGAATCTGGATCTCGACTTGCCGCCTGCAACGCTCGCGTATGTCATCTACACCTCCGGCTCTACAGGCCGTCCGAAAGGCGTGCTGATCGAGCATTACGGAGCGTGCAATGCGGTCGACCAGCATCGCGAACTGCTGCAGATCGGCACCGGCCGCCGCATGCTGCAATTCGCTTCCGCCTCGTTTGACGCGTCGGTCATGGAGATCTTCACGGCGCTGACGTCCGGCGCGACGCTGGTGCTGGCGACTCAAGACCAACTGATGCCGGGTGACGGGCTCGCGGAGCTGATCCGCGAGCGGGAGATCACCGACGTGACGCTGACTCCAGCCGTCCTTGCCTTGCTGCCCGAACACGACCTGCCGTCCCTGCTTACTGTCGTCTCAGCCGGGGAAGTGTGCCCGGCCGAACTGGCAGCACGCTGGATCGGGGCCGGGCACACGTTTATCAACGCGTACGGCCCGACGGAAGCGACGATCGAAGCGACCGTCTCCGTCAACCCGGACACGTCCCGCGCACCCGACATCGGACGTCCGATTCCCAACGCCAGCGTGTACATCCTCGACCGCTCGCTGCGGCCGGTGCCGATCGGCGTTCCGGGCGAGCTCTACCTCGGCGGACCGGGGGTGGCGCGCGGTTATCTCAACCGCCCGGACTTGACGGAGCAGGCGTTCCTGCCCCATCCGTACCACATCGACCCGGACGAGCGGCTGTACCGCACGGGCGATCGGGCGCGCTGGCTCCCGGACGGGCGCATCGAATCGCTTGGCCGACTCGACGATCAGGTGAAGATCCGCGGCTTCCGCATCGAAACCGGCGAGATCGAAACCGCGCTGATGCGCGATCCAATGGTGGAAAAAGCGGTCGTGGTGCCGCACACCGACCATCTCGGTCAGAAGCGCCTCGCCGCCTATTATGTGGCGGCGGGAGGCGGAGCGGTCTCTGCGCAGGAACTGCGCGCCGCCCTCCGGCAGTCCCTGCCCGACTACATGGTGCCTGCTGTCTTCCACAGACTCGACGCCCTGCCGCTCAACGCCAGCGGCAAAGTCGACCGCCGCGCCTTGCCGGAGCCGGACGTCATGGGGGGCGCAGGGCGTGACTTCCAGCCGCCGCAGAGCGGGACGGAACAAACGCTGGCCACGCTCTGGCAGGAATTGCTCGGCCGTGAGGAGATCTCGCGCCATGACAATTTCTTTGAGATCGGCGGCCACTCACTGTTGGCGACGCAGTTGGCGTCCCGCGTCCGCGAGATGTTCCGCGTCGAACTGCCGCTGCGCACGCTGTTTGAAGCGCCGACGATCGAACGCTTGGCCGAGCGGTTGGAAAAAATGGGGCCGGGCGTCGCAATCGAGCCGGAGCTGACGGCGTTCGCCGCAGGTGCAACGGGCGCAGCACCGCTGTCATTTTCCCAACAGCGCCTCTGGTTCCTCGACCAGTGGGAGCCGGGGTCGGCCGCCTATAACATCGCCAACCTTGTGCGCTTGGAAGGTCTGCTTGATCTTCATGTGCTGGAGCAGAGCCTGGCCCTGTTGACCGAACGCCACGAGTCCTTGCGCACCGTCTTCCCGGCGCGGGACGGCGAGCCGTTCCAGCAGGTGCTGGCCGAACTTACGCTGCCGCTTGTGGTCACCGACCTGCAAGGGCTGGCAAACGGGGAGGCCCAAGCTTTGCAGTCCGCACAGGCCGAATCCCGGCGCCCGTTCGATCTGGCGGCCGGCCCGCTTGTGCGCCTGCACGTGTACAAGCTGAGCGACACGGAGCATCTGCTGCTTCTGCTGATGCACCATATCATCTCCGACGGCTGGTCGATGCGCGTCTTCCTGCGCGAACTGATCGCGCTGTACGATGCCCTGCAGCAGGGCGCACCGTCGCCGCTTGCACCGCTGCCTGTGCAATACACCGGTTACTCCCGCTGGCAGCGCCAACGCTTCCAAGGCGAAGCGATGGCGAAACAGCTCGACTACTGGAAACAGCAGCTCGGCGGCGAACTTCCGATCTTGGAACTGCCGACCGACCACCCGCGTCCGGCGGCTGCCACCGGCAGCGGCGCCAAATACGCGTTTGCGCTTTCCGCGCCGCTGACCGCCGCCGTCCGCCAGCTGAGCCAAGAGCAGGGGACGACGCTGTACATGACACTGCTGGCTGCCTTTCAGACTTTGCTCGCCCGCTATACCGGGCAGAGCGACCTGCTGGTCGGCTCGCCGATCGCCGGGCGCAACCGTCAGGAGATCGAAGGCTTGATCGGCTTTTTCGTCAACACGCTGGTCTTGCGCACCGATCTGTCGGGCAGCCCCGGCTTTGCCGAACTGCTGCAGCGGGTGAAACGGACCACGCTGGATGCGTATGCCAACCAGGACGTGCCGTTCGAAATGCTCGTCGCCGAACTGCAGCCGGAGCGTGACAGCGGGCGCACCCCGCTGTTCCAGGCGATGTTCGCCTTGAACCACACGCCGGACACGGTGCAAGCAGTCTCGGGACTGATGCTGAGCGGCCTGCCGCTGGAAAGCGGCACCGCCAAATTCGACATGTCTCTGATGATGTACGAAACGGAAGATGTGCTCTACGCCGCCTTCGAATACAACGCCGACCTCTGGGACGAGGCGGCGATGGCGCGGATGAGCGGACATATGCTCACGCTGCTCGAAGGCATGATCGCCGACCCAGAGCAGCCGGTCGGCACGCTGCCGCTGCTGACCGCAGCGGAAGCCCGCCAGGTGCTCCTCGAATGGAACGAGACGGCGACCGAGTACCCGCGCGAGTCGACCGTGCATGAGCTGGTCGAACATTTTGCCGCGACGACGCCGGACGCGGTCGCGCTGCTGTTTGAACGGACGACCGTGTCCTACCGCGAGCTGAATGAAGCGGCCAACCGTCTGGCCCGCCGCCTGCAGCAGCTCGGCGTGGCACGGGGCGGGCTGGTCGGGATCTCGATCGAGCGCTCGATTGAGATGATCGTCGCCATGGTCGCCATCCTCAAGGCTGGGGCTGCGTTTGTGCCGTTTGACGTGACCTATCCGCACGACCGGCTGAGCTACATGTTCGAAGACACGCAAGTCGGCGTGCTGCTGACCCAAGCGCATCTGGCTGACCGCCTGCCGCAGCACAGCGCTACCGTTCTCATTGTCGACAGCGATCTGACGGTCGCCGAAGAGAGCAGCGCCAACCTGCAGTTGGCGGTCGGCAAGGACGATGCGGCCTACGTCATGTACACCTCCGGCTCGACCGGCCGACCCAAAGGCGTCGTGGTGCCGCACCGCGGGATCGTGCGCCTCGTGCGTGAGGTTGATTACACCGACTACACCCGTGATGATGTGTTCCTCCAGTTCGCGCCGATCGCTTTCGACGTGTCGGTACTGGAGATCTGGGGCGCGCTGCTCAACGGCGGGCGGTTGGCGATCTTCCCGCCGCAGCAAGCAACGCTGGCCGACCTCGGGGACGCGATTCAAACGTACGGCGTGACGACCTTGTGGATCACCACCGGCCTGTTCCACAGTATGGTCGAGCACCATCCGGATGGGTTCCAAGGCGTCCGCCAAGTGCTCACCGGCGGTGACGTGCTGTCGGTGCCGCACGCGCAAAAGGCGCTGCAGCATTTTGACGGCAGCTTGTTCAACGCCTATGGGCCGACCGAAAACACGACGTTCACCACCTGTCACAAAGTGACGGCCGAGGCGATCAACCAGACCGTTCCGATCGGCCGACCGGTCGCGAACACCACCGTCTATGTGCTCGATGCCAAGCTGCAGCCGGTGCCGGTCGGCGTGCCGGGCGAGCTGTACACGGGCGGCGACGGCCTCGCGCTCGGCTACTTGAACCGTCCGGAGCTGACCGCCGAGAAATTTGTGCCGAATCCGTTTGGCGAAGGGAAGCTGTACCGCACAGGCGACGCGGTGCGCTGGATGTCAAACGGGGAGCTGGAGTTCATCGGCCGGATCGACAATCAGGTGAAAATCCGCGGCTTCCGTGTGGAGATCGGAGAAGTTGAAGCGGCGCTCGCGCAGCATCCGTCCGTCCGCGATGCGGTGGTCGTCGTGCGCACGGAGGCCGGGGGCAAACTGCTCGCCGCCTACGTGACGGCAGAACCGGATACGGTGCTCACCTCGCCCGACCTGTCCGGCTTCCTCCAGCAGACCTTGCCGGACTACATGATCCCGACCGCCTTCGTCGTGCTGGATGAACTGCCGCTCAATCCGAACGGCAAAGTCGACCGCAAAGCATTGGCCGCCCGTGCCCTCGACTTTGCGCGCGAAACGGCATTCGCAGCGCCGCAGGACCGCATCGAGCTGGAACTGCTGCAGCTGTGGAGGGAAATGCTCGGGCATCATGCGCTTGGCGTCACCGACGACTTCTTCAAAGTCGGCGGACATTCGCTGCTCGCCGTGCGCCTGATCGCGCAGATCGAAAAGCGCTTCGGGCAGAAGCTCCCGTTGTCGGTCCTCTTCCGCGCCGGGACGGTCCGCCGCCTCGCTGCCCAGTTGCGTCAAGGCGGGCAAGCGCTACCCGCAACACCTCTCGTCACGATCCAGTCGGGTCTGCCGGGCACAGCGGAGACGCCGCTGTTCCTCGTTCATCCGGTCGGCGGCAGCGTGTTTGCCTACCTCGACCTCGCCCGCGAACTGGGCTCTGACCAGCCAGTCTACGGCTTGCAGGCTCGGGGGCTGGAGGACCACCGCGCACCGCTTGTGGTGATGGAGGAGATCGCGGCGGAGTACGTCGCGGCGATCCGCACCGTGCAGCAGAGTGGACCGTACCGTCTCGGCGGCTGGTCGCTTGGCGGCTCCATCGTGTTTGCGATGGCGGGGCAACTGCGTGCGCTGGGCGAAGAGGTGGAACTGCTCGTCTTGATCGATGCCAGAGCGCCGCTCGCCGACTACCAGCGCGAGATGGACGACCAAGAGTTGCTGCTCGCCTTCGCCCGTGACCTGGCGGGGCAGCACGGACACCAGCTGGAAGAACTGGCCCATGCGGAACTGTCGCTGCGCGAGGATGCGCTGGCCGCCTTGCTCGCACTGGCGCGGGAGCATCAGGTGTTCGGCTCCGACCTCGGACTTGAGGACTTGCAGCGGCTGCTCAACGTTTTCCGCAGCAATTACACAGCTTTCAACCGCTACGCCGCTCTGCACCGTGCGGAGCGCGTGCTGCTGATTCAGGCAGAAAACGCCGAGTCGGACGCGTACGGCTGGACGGAGCTGGCGGAAGAAGTGGAAGTCCACCGCATCGGCGGCAACCACTTCACGCTGCTCCAGGCGCCGCATGTGCAAGAGCTTGCCGGCATTTTGAAACAGCATCTGCAAAGCATCAAGCTCAGTCGCTGAGCACAGGAATGGAAAAGCACCCGAACAGGGTGCTTTTCTTTCGTACTGGCAGAGTAGTATTTTCAATTACATTTCTATTTAATAGATTCAAATTTAGTGGAGGGAAGTTGCCGCTACATGTCGTACTTATCATTTAGATGTAGAATCAAATTCAATTTATTGCTCTTTCTCTCTTATGGAGGTGTAGATCATGACAGAACATACAGGAAGTGTGATCGGAGCAGATACGGAAGAACTCTGGTACGACGACACGATTGAAGACATCCAGATGCCATTGTCATTTGCTCAACAGCGTCTGTGGCTCCTCGATCAGCTGGCTCCGGGGTCGCCGCTCTATAACATACCGCTGGTAATGCGTATGACCGGCAACTTGAACGTACAAGCGCTGGAAAAGAGCTACAACGAGATGATTTTCCGCCATGAATCGCTGCGCACCGTGTTTGCCCAGATTGACGGCGAGCCGGTGCAACTGATCCGGGAAGCCATTCCCCTTCCGATCAAGATCTTGGACATCCAAGATGCAAAGGATGTGGAAGCGGAGATTCATGAGATTGCCGCAGCGGAGCGTGCCCGCCCGTTCGATTTGGAAAAAGGGCCCCTGTCGCGTCTTCAGTTGCTGAAATCCGGCCCGGAAGAGCATGTGCTGCTCCTGACGATGCACCACATCATTTCGGACGGCTGGTCGATGAACGTCTTCATCCAAGAGATCGGGTTGCTCTATCAGGCGTTTTCGACGGGACGGCCCTCGCCGCTCTCGGAATTGCCCATTCAATACGCCGATTACGCATGCTGGCAGCGCGACAATCTGCAGGGAGAGGCGCTGGAGGAAAAGCTGGCCTACTGGCGGCAGAAGCTGAGCGGCGAGCTCAGCGTCCTGCAACTGCCGACCGACCGGCCGCGCCCGGCGGTGCAGACGCATCGCGGGCATACGCGCTACTTTTCACTGCCGATGACAGTGGTTGAGAAACTGCATGCCATCGGCATACGCGAACGGGCCACCTCCTATATGATCTGTCTGGCCGCATTCAAAATCTTGCTTAGCAGGTACAGCGGTCAAACGGATCTCTTGGTCGGCTCGCCGATCGCCGGGCGCAACATCACGCAGGTCGAGCCTTTGATCGGATTCTTTGTCAATACATTGGTCATGCGCACCGATCTGTCGGGCGATTTGACGTTTGTCGAGCTTTTGCGCCGCGTCAAGCAGACGACGGTGGATGCGTACGCTCATCAGGATATGCCGTTTGAAATGCTCGTCGCCGACCTGCAGCCGGAACGCAACCTGAGCCATTCGCCGTTGTTCCAAGTGATGTTTTCCCTGCAAAACACGCCGGCGGGCAAGCTGGAAGTCGCAGGCATCACCTTCCAGCAGATTGATGACGAGGGGGAAACGGCCAAATTTGACCTGACTTTGGGTCTGCAGGAAATGGAGGACCAGCTTTCGATCGTGTTCGAATACGATACCGATCTGTTTGACGAAGCGACCATCGTGCGGATGGGCGGGCATTTCTGCGAGTTGTTGACAGCCATCGCGGAGCAGCCGGACGCGAGAGTCGCAGCGCTTCCGCTGTTGAAGCCGGAGGAACTGCAGCAACTGCTGTTCGAGTGGAACCGCAACGAAGTTGCTCTTCCGGAACTGCCTGTGCATGCGCTGTTTGAGCAGGTGGCGGCGCGGATGCCGGAGCAGACGGCGATTCGCTTTGCAGACCAGACGGTCACCTACCGCGAACTGAACGAGCGTGCGAACCGTCTGGCTCGCCATCTGCAAGCGAGCGGCATTAGGGCCGGGCAGTTAGTCGGCGTGGCGCTGGAGAGATCGGTGGAACTGTATGTGGCGGTGCTCGCCATCTTGAAAGCGGGCGGTGCGTATGTGCCGTTCGACACCGCCTACCCGCAGGAGCGGCTGTCGTATATGCTGGAAGACACCGGCATCACCGCGATGCTGACCGTGCAAAAACTGGCAGCTCTGCTGCCGCCGCATGGTGCTGAGCTCTGCCTGCTGGACGATGAGCAGGTCGGCGCCGCCATCGCACAGGAAAGCGGTGCCGATCTGCCAATGGCTGCAGACTCCGACAGCGTGGCCTACGTGATGTACACGTCTGGCACGACGGGCAAACCGAAGGGCATTCTGACGCCGCATCGCGGGATCGTGCGCCTCGTGTATGGAACGAGCGCGGCGCTGCCGTACACCGCTGACGATGTGGCGTTGCAATATGCGCCGATCTCGTTTGACGGATCGACGTTGGAAATCTGGGGAGCTTTGCTGAACGGTGCCACGCTGGTTGTGTATCCCCCGCAGCAGGCGTCTGTGGAAGAGATCGGACAGACGGTGCAGGAGCAAGGGGTGACGGTGCTGTTTTTGACGGCCGGGCTGTTCCACCAGATGGTGGATACCCATCCGGAAGGTCTGCGCGGTTTGCGTCTGCTGGCATCGGGCGGCGATGTGATCTCCGCGCCGCACGTGCAAAAAGTCGTCGGACAGCTCAGCATCCCCTTTGTGAATCTCTACGGGCCGACCGAAGTGACCACTGCCGCCACGGCGCACCTGGTCGGTCATGCTGCGCAAGTCGGCACGACCCTGCCGATCGGGCGTCCGATCGCCAACACGACCGTCTATGTGCTGGACGAACGCATGCAGCCGGTGCCAATCGGTGTCGCAGGTGAACTGCATGTCGGCGGGCAAGGGATTGCGCTGGGCTACCTGAACCGCCCGGAGCTGACAGCCGAAAAGTTTGTGTCAAGCCCGTTCTGTGCGGGGGAGCGACTGTACAAGACGGGCGATCTCGTGCGCTGGCTGGCCGATGGGACGCTGGAGTTCATGGGACGCAGCGACCAACAGGTGAAAATCCGCGGTTTCCGCATCGAGCCGGGCGAAGTGGAAGCGGTGATCGAGCAGCATCCGGCGGTGATCCGTTCGGTGGTGATGGCAAGAGAAGACGTGCCGGGGCTGAAGCGTCTTGTCGCCTATCTCATCCTTGATCCCGCAGCCGAGGCTGACACAGGCAGCTTGCGCGCCTTTTTGCAGGGCAAACTGCCCGACTACATGGTGCCAAGCGCGTTTGTCACCCTGGAGGAGTTCCCGCTGAATGCCAATCAAAAGGTCGACTACCGCGCCCTGCCGGCGCCGGAGGGGCGATTGGAGCAGACGGTCGAATACGTCGAGCCCCGCGATGCAGCAGAAGTAAAAGTGGCGGAGCTCTTTGCCAAGCTACTTGGGGTGCAGCAAGTGGGGGCACACGACCATTTCTTCGAGCTGGGCGGCCATTCGTTGCTCGGGGCGAGACTGGTGTCGCGCATCCGGGAGGAATTTGCGGCCGAACTGACGCTGCGGGCTCTGTTTGAACACCCGACCGTCGCCGGGCTGGCAAAACTGCTGACCGGTGATGATCCGAGCCTTGCGAACGTGCAAGTGCCGCCATTGGTGAAAGCGGAGCGCGGCGATACCATTCCGCTTTCCTACGCCCAGCAACGCCTGTGGTTCCTCGACCAACTCGCGCCGGACAGCAGCGCGTACAACATGCCGGCCGCCTTCAAACTGCACGGGAAGCTGAATGTGGCGGCGGTGCAGCAAAGCTTTCGAGAGATCGTGCGCCGCCATGAGTCGCTGCGCACCAGCTTCCAACTGGTCGAGGAGACAGCGGTGCAAGTGATCTCCCCGCAGACGGAGCTGGAAGTGCGGATGATCGATCTGACCAACTTCGCTGACAGAGCAAGGGAGACAGAATTGCGGCGCCTGGCTGTCGAGGACGCGACCGCTCCGTTCGACTTGCAGCAAGGGCCGCTCTTGCGAGCAGCTTTGGTGCGCTTGGAGAGCGAAGAGCATGCGCTGCTCGTCAACATGCACCACATCATCTCCGACGGCTGGTCGATGAGCGTTCTGATCGAAGAGTTTGCGGCGCTGTACAGCGCGTTCTCGCAACACCAGCCTTCGCCGCTCAGCGAACTGCCTGTGCAGTTTGCCGACTATGCCATCTGGCAGCGTCGCTGGATGCAGGGGGAAGTCTTGCGCGACCAGTTGGATTACTGGAAATCCAAGCTCGGAGGCGACCTTCCCGTCCTGGAAATGCCGACCGATCCTGTCCCGGAACCGAACCGCGGCCAAAGTGCGCGCCAAGAGCTGACGTTGTCACCCAACTTGACCCGTCAGTTGACCAAGCTCAGCCATGAGGCGGGTGCGAGCCCGTTCATGACGCTGCTGGCCGCATTCAAAACGTTGCTGCACCGCTTGACCGGGCAGGAAGATCTCATCGTCGGCACACCGATCGCCGGGCGCGGTCTGGTGGAGACGGAAGGGCTGATCGGCTTGCTGTTAAACACGGTCGCTCTTCGCACCGATCTATCAGGAGCCCCGACATTTCGTGAAGTGCTCGGCCGCGTGCGGGAGACGGTGTTGGAAGCGTTCGCCCGACAAGAGGTGCCGTTTGAAAAGATCGTCGAAGAGATTCAGCCTGACCGCAATTTGAACCGCAATCCGGTGTTTGACATCATGGTGAACTTTGTCAATACGCCGAGTCGTCATTTGATACTTCCGGGACTGACCCTCTCCGACCTGGAGAATGACGGTGCAACGGCTTCCAAATTCCAGATGTCCTTGTACATCTCGGAGTATGCAGAGCAATTGAACTTGAGTCTGGTCTACCAGTCCGCGCTGTTCTCCACGGAGCGGATGGAGGCGTTCATGGAGCAGTTCCGCCTGCTCTTGCAGCAAATCGCCACGGAACCAAACGGCCAGGTGAACAACTACCCGCTGGTCACGGAAGCGGCCCGCTCCAAACTGCCCGACCCTGCTGCTCCGATCCAGGAACCGCAGTATCCGATCGTTGGCGAGCTGATTGCCGCATGGGAACGGCGCGCGCCGGAACATCCGGCCGTGACGCAAGGAGCGCAGCAATGGAGCTATCGGTACCTGCTCGAACGTGCGAACGAACTTGCCGGTCAGCTCGCAGCCTGCGGAGTTCGCCGCGGCGATGCAGTCGCAGTCGTCGGCACGCGGAGTTTCGGTACGATCACAGCGATGGTCGGCGTGTTGAACAGCGGCGGTGTGCTGGTGCCCGTCGACGCAGCTCTCCCGAAGCAACGACAGCAGGTGATGGTAGAGCAATCCAAGGCAAAACATCTGATCTCCATAGGCGCGGACAACGACGGGTGTGCGCTCGATATCACCGGGGTTGATCCGATGACGGGACAGATCCTCGGTGCACCGGCGCCAGCTCAGACTGCACTACCCGACTTGTCACCCGACGACCCGGCCTACATCTTTTTCACCTCTGGTACCACGGGCGTGCCAAAAGGCGTTCTGGGCACACACAAAGGCCTCAGCCACTTCCTTTCGTGGCAGCGCAATACGTTTCATATCGGACCGGAAGACCGCGTGGCGCAACTGATCCATCTGTCGTTCGATGCGGTGTTGCGCGACGTGTTCCTGCCGCTGACCAGCGGGGCGACGCTCTGCTTGCCCGACGTGACGGACGATCTCGGCGGCGATGTGATCCTCCCATGGCTGGAGCGCACAGGCGTCACCGTTCTGCACACCGTGCCCTCGGTCGCTCAAGCATGGACCACAGATCCTCCGCAAGCGATCACCTTGCGTTCCTTGCGCCATCTGTTTCTGGCGGGTGAACCGCTGACCGATGTGCTGGTGAATCGTCTGCGCAGTGCGTTCCCGGAGATCGGGGACATCATCAATCTGTATGGCCCGACGGAGACGACGATGGTCAAATGCTGGTACGTCGTGCCGGAACGGCCGATAGCAGGCATTCAACCGGCAGGCGATCCGTTCCCGGAAACACAAGCGCTGGTGCTGGGCGCAAACGGACAGCTGGCCGGCATCGGCGAGCAGGGCGAAATCGTCCTGCGCACACCATTTTGCACGCTCGGCTATGTCAACGCGCCAGATGAAAACAAGCGATTTGCGCCGAATCCGTTCCGCCCGCACGACCCGGCCGATTTGCTCTATTACACGGGTGACAGAGGGCGCTACCGCCCCGATGGCAGCTTGGAAATCCTGGGACGCGTCGACGATCAGGTCAAAGTGCGCGGCGTGCGGATTCAACTGCACGAAGTGTCGGCGGTGCTCTTGCGTCACGAAGCGGTCGACGCCTGCGCCGTCATCGACTGGAAGGACGAGAGCGGAGCGACGCAGCTCGCCGCTTACAGCGTGTTAAAACCGGGTCTTGTTGTGACCGCAGAAGACATTCGCGCCCATTTTGAGCATCATCTTCCGGCGGCGATGGTGCCTGCGGTGTTCCTGTTCCTGGAAGAGCTGCCTCGTTTGGCAAACGGCAAAGTCAATCGAAAAGCGCTGCCCAAGCCGGAGCGCGGTGGCAGCAGCGCCGACGCCTACGCTGCGCCGCGAAACGAAGTCGAAGCAATGCTTGTCGCGATCTTCTGTGAAGTGCTGAAGCTGGACCGTGTCGGCGTGCACGACAACTTCTTCACGATCGGCGGACATTCGCTGACGGCTACGCAGGTCGCTTCACGCATTCGAAAGCGTTTCGAGGTGGAGATGCCGCTGAGCCTCCTGTTCGAACGGCCCACGGTTGCCGCGCTGGCGGTAGAAGTGGAGCGCCGTCAGCATGCGCTGCAGCCAGACAGTTGGAACAACGCGTCGATCGCACCGGTTCCGCGGGACGGAACAACTGCGTTGCCGTTGTCCTACGCTCAGCAGCGCCTGTGGTTCCTCGACCAGCTTGAGCCTGGCAGCATCGCCTACAACGTCCCGTTTGGCGTGCGGATCACCGGTGCGTTGAACACAGATGTGCTGGCGCGGACGATCAATGAGATCGTCGCACGTCACGAAGCGCTGCGCACCAATTTCCATGCCACAGGCGGGCTGGCCGTCCAGGTGATCGCCGCCGAGCGGATGCAAGCCCTGCCGGTCATCGACTTGCAACAAATGGCGGCCGCGGAAAAAGACGCCCAACTTGACGAATGGACCGTCCGTGAAGTGAACACCCCCTTCAACCTGGCGACCGATGCGCTGCTGCGCACCACGCTGCTCAAGCTCGGCCCGGAGGAGCACGTCTTGCTGATCACCTTCCACCATATCATCGGCGACGGCTGGTCATTTGGCGTGTTTGCGCAGGAGTTGACCACGATTTATGCCGCCTTCGAAAACGGGCGCCCGTCGCCGCTGGAAAGACTGCCGATTCAATACGCAGATTTTGCAGTCTGGCAGCGGGAACAATTGCAAGGCACGGGCAAAGAGGCGCTGCTTTCGTATTGGAAACAGCGCTTCGACGGCGACATCCCCGTCCTCGACTTGCCGACCGATCGTCCACGACCGGCTGTGCAAAATTTTGCCGGCGATACGGTGCGGTTCGAACTGTCGGGTGACCTTCGCGATGCGCTGCTCGCACTCTCGCAACAAGAAGGCGTCACGTTGTACATGACCTTGCTCGCCGCGTTCAACACGTTGCTGTTCCGGTACAGCGGACAGGAAGACATCGTGCTTGGTGCGCCGATCGCTGCCCGCACCCGGGCGGAGATCGAGCCTTTGATTGGCTTTTTTGTCAACACCCTCGCGCTGCGCACCGATCTGTCCGGCAACCCGAGCGTCCGCAGCTTGTTGCAGCGGGTGCGTGCAACAACGCTCGATGCGTTTGCCCATCAGGATCTGCCCTTGGAAATGCTGATTGAGGAGCTCGGGATCGAGCGTGATCTGAGCCGGAGCCCCTTATTCCAAGTCGCGTTTTTGCTGCAAAATACACCGGCTGCAGCACCGGCCGAGACCGAGGTGACGCTGGAGCCGTATGAAGCGCAGCGCACGACGTCCAAGTTTGACTTGACTCTGATGTTGTCGGAGAGCGAACAGGGGCTGAGTGGCAATCTGGAATATCGCACCGATCTTTTTGACAGGTCGACGGTAGAGCGCTTGGCAGCACACTTTGGCCAGCTGCTGGCCGCCATCGTGGAGAATCCTGATGGTTTGATCGAGCACCTGCCGCTGATGTCGCGGGACGAAGAGCGGATGATCCTCGACGATTGGAGCGGGTCGACGGCCGACTATCCGCAGGACGCCTGTCTGCACAGCCTGTTTGAACAGCAGGCAGAGCGCACGCCGGATGATACGGCAGTCCTGTTCCACGACCGGTCGCTCACTTATCGCGAACTGAACGAAAAAGCGAATCAACTGGCGTACGTCTTGCAGCGGCGCGGCTTGCAAGCGGAGCAGCCGGTCGCCATTCTGATGGACCGCGCCCCGGAGCTGATCGTCTCGATCTTGGCTGTGCTCAAGGCGGGAGGGGCCTACGTGCCGCTCGATCCGTCCGTCCCGGCGGAGCGCCTCGCCTACATGCTGAGTGATTCACAAACGTCTCTGCTCCTGACGCAGCAGCGTCATTTGAACGCCTTGCCTGCGCACAGCGCGCAGGTGATCGCCGTTGACGGAGAGTGGGAGCGCCTCGCCTTGGAAGACGTTGCGAATCCGCCTCTCGATCTGGTGTCGACACAGCTCGCCTACATCATTTACACCTCCGGTTCCACCGGACGTCCGAAAGGCGTGCTGCTGCAGCATGCCGGAGTATGCAATACGGTTTACCAGCACCGGAAGATTCTGCAGATTGGCGCGAGACGCCGCATGCTGCAATTTTCTTCCCCTTCGTTCGATGCGTCCGTTCTGGAGATTTTCACCGCGCTGACTTCTGGCGCCGCGCTGGTGATGGCGAGCAAAGAGCAGTTGATGCCAGGCGCCGGTCTTGCCGAACTGATTCGCGGTCAAGAGATCACCGACGTGATCCTCACGCCGTCCGTTTTGGCGCTGCTTCCCGAACACGACCTGCCGTCGCTTTGCACCGTCCAGTCGGCCGGGGAAGCTTGCCCGGC
Organism: Tumebacillus sp. BK434; assembly: GCF_004340785.1. Taxonomy (NCBI): domain Bacteria; kingdom Bacillati; phylum Bacillota; class Bacilli; order Caryophanales; family Alicyclobacillaceae; genus Tumebacillus; species Tumebacillus sp. BK434. The sequence continues at coordinate 294,408 of NZ_SLXS01000001.1, forward strand.
TGAGCTGGCCGCGCGGTGGATTCGTACCGGCATCATGTTTATCAACGGGTATGGTCCGACCGAAACGTCGATCGAAGCGACGTTCTCGGTGAATCCGAACTCTTCGCACACTCCTGACATCGGACGTCCCATTCCGAATTGTCAAGTGTACATCCTCGACCGCCATCTGCGGCCGGTGCCAGTCGGAGTGCAGGGCGAGCTCTATATCGGCGGGCCCGGAGTGGCGCGCGGGTATCACAATCGCCGTGATCTGACGGAACAGTCCTTTTTGCCGCATCCGTATCATGCGGATGCGAACCAGCGGCTCTATAAGTCGGGTGACATGGCACGCTGGCTGCCAAGCGGCAAAATCGAATATCTCGGCCGCCGCGACCAACAGGTGAAGATACGAGGTTTTCGCATTGAAACGGGTGAGGTAGAAGCCGTCTTGACGCGACACCCGCATGTTGAAAAAGCGGTCGTTGCGCCGCATACCGACCGAGGTGGACAAAAGCGCCTGGTCGCCTATTATCTCGCTGCGCCGGAAACAAAGAGCAGCGCACAGGAACTGCGCGCCTTCCTCGGGCATTCGTTGCCCGACTATATGGTACCGGCGGTCTTTTTGAAACTGGATGAACTGCCGCTCAGTTCCAGCGGGAAAGTCGATCACCGGGCATTGCCTGCGTTACACGACATTCACAGCGAGCGGCGCGAGCTGCTGCCGCCTCGGACCGCAACTGAGCAAACGCTGGTGCTGCTCTGGCAGGAGCTGCTCGCAATCGGTGCGATCTCTAGGGACGACAATTTCTTTGAGGTGGGCGGGCATTCGCTGCTGGCCACACAGTTAGTTTCCCGCATTCGTGAGACGTTTGACATCGAATTGCCGCTGCGCACACTCTTTGAAGCACCGACAATCGAAACGCTCGCCTTGCGCTTAGACGAGCTGCACCCGGGCACTGCGGGCGGACCTGAACTTGCCGCATTCGCCGAAGCGGGTGCCGATGATGCACCGCTGTCGTTTGCCCAGCGGAGACTTTGGTTCATCGATCAGTTGGAGCCGGGGTCGTCCGCTTACAACATCGTGAATCTGATGCGGCTCCAGGGTCCGTTCGACTTCGAGGTGTTTGAAAACAGCTTTGCTGAACTGGTCAAGCGCCACGAATCTTTGCGCACCGTCTTCCCGTTCCAAATGGGAGAACCGACCCAGAACGTGCTGGACGAGTTCCCGCTCCCGCTGGTGCTGGTCGATCTGCAAGGCATGGCGAACGGTGAAGCGCTGGCTTTGCAAGCGGCACAAACTGAAGCGGAGCGCCCCTTCGACCTTGCACAGGGTCCGCTGGTGCGCCTGCACGTATACAAGCTGCAGCCAGACTCGCACCTGCTGCTGCTGGTGATGCATCACATCATCTCCGACGGCTGGTCGATGGGCGTCTTGGTCCGCGAACTGGCTGCGCTGTACGATGCGTTCCGAGCAGGGAATCAGTCACCGTTGGCGCCTTTGCCGCTCCAATACTCGGGATATTCCCGCTGGCAGCACCAGCGATTCCAAGGCGAGTGGATGCAGCAGCAGCTCGGCTATTGGAAAAGACAGCTCGGCGGCGAACTGCCAGTCTTGGATCTTCCGACCGACCGTCCGCGCCAGCCCGCACGGAGCGCCATGCAGGCAGGTCGCTGCGCCTTTGAACTTGACGCACCGCTCACGCAAGCGATCAAGGAACTGGGCCGTAAGCAGGGAGCAACGTTGTATATGACCTTGCTGGCCGCCTTCCAAACCCTGCTCTTCCGCTACAGCGGGCAGACCGATATCTTGGTTGGCTCGCCGATCGCGGGGCGCAGCCACAAGGAGCTTGAGCAGCTGATCGGATTTTTCATCAACACGCTGGTTCTGCGTACCGACCTGTCAGGAGATCCCGGCTTTGCGGAGCTGTTGCAACGGGTGGTGCAAACGACGCTCAATGCGTACGCCAACCAGGATGTCCCGTTCGAGATGCTGGTCGCCGAGCTGCAGCATGAGCGCGAGAAAGGGCGGACGCCGCTGTTCCAAGCGTTATTCGTCTTGCAAAACACCCCTGAATCAGGTCAGGAATTTCCGGGACTGGTGCTGACGAGCATGCCGCTTGAAAGCACCACGGCGAAATTTGAACTTTCCCTGATGATGGCGGAGAGCGAATCGGGGCTGCAGGGTGTTTTCGAATACAGCTGCGACCTATGGGATGCGGGTACCATCGAGCGGATGAGCGGCCATCTGATCAAGCTGCTCGAGAGCCTGACAGCCGACCCGGCTCAGCCTGTTGGCAAACTGCCGATGCTGACCGCAGCGGAAGAGCGCCAACTGCTCATCGATTGGAATCAAACGGGGACCGGCTGCTCCGGCGAATCGACCGTTCACGAACTGGTGGAGCGGTATGCAGCAACCACGCCGTCCGCCATCGCCCTGATGTTTGAACAGGAGACCATGTCCTACCTCGATCTCAACGAGCGGGCGAACCGTCTGGCGCACCGCTTGCAAAAGCTTGGGATCGGGCAAGGCGGACGAGTCGGGATTTACATGGAGCGTTCGTTCGAGATGATCGTGGCGATGGTTGCCATTCTGAAAACGGGTGCAGCCTATGTTCCTTTTAACGTCAACGATCCGCAAGAGCGGCTGCTCTACATGCTCGAAGACACGCAAGTGGGAGTGCTGCTCACGCAGCAACGTCTGGCCGACCGGCTGCCGAAATGTGAAGCAGCCACAGTCAGTGTGGACATCGCAGGGGAATTTGCTGACGAATGCGCTGCGAATCTCGAGGTTCCGGTCAGCAAAGACGCGGCTGCCTACATCATGTATACCTCTGGATCTACCGGACAGCCCAAAGGAGTCGAGGTGGCGCATCGGGGGATCGTGCGGCTTGTGCGTGAAGCCGGGTACGCGGAGTTTACGTCGGAGGATGTGTTCCTGCAATTCGCCCAGATCGCCTTCGATGCCTCGACGCTGGAAATCTGGGGTGCGCTGCTGAACGGAGGCAAACTGGCGATCTTCCCGCCGCATCAGGCATCGCTCGCCGAACTGGGTGCTGCGATCGAAGCGTATGGCGTGACCACTTTATGGTTGACCGCCGGTCTGTTCCACAGCATGGTCGAGCATCATCCGGAAGGACTGCGCGGTCTGCGCTGGCTCCTCGCCGGTGGTGACGTCTTGTCGGTTCCGCATGTGAAAAAAGCGCTGGAGCATTTCGACGGCTGCTTGATCAACGGCTACGGCCCCACGGAAAATACGACATTTACCACTTGCCATCAAGTGGTTGATCCAAGCCGGCTTGAGCAGACCGTTCCGATCGGACGTCCGGTCGCCAACACGACCGTCTACGTGCTGGATGCAGCGGAACAGCTTGTGCCGGTCGGTGTTCCCGGTGAGCTGTACACGGGCGGTGCAGGTCTGGCGCTGGGCTATTTGAATCAGCCTGAGCTGTCTGCCGAGAAGTTTGTTGCGAACCCGTTTGGCGAAGGCAAACTGTACCGAACGGGTGATCTGGTGCGCTGGATGCCGTGCGGCGAACTGGAGTTTATCGGCCGCATCGACTCGCAAGTGAAAGTCCGCGGTTTCCGGGTGGAGATCGGTGAGATCGAAGCTGCGCTCGTCCAGCATCCTTGGATTCGGGAGGCGGTGGTGATCGTCCGCGAGGAAGGAGGGAGTAAGCGTCTCGCCGCCTATGTGACTGCCGAAGGAATGGGAGAGCTTGCTATGTCCGACCTGACCGGCTTCTTGCAACAGACCTTGCCAGACTATATGATCCCGGATGTCTTGGAGGTGCTGGCGGACCTTCCGCTCAACCCGAACGGCAAGGTTGACCGTAAAGCGTTGGCCGCCCGCTCCGTCTCCTATGAGCGCGAAGCAGTTTTTGCCGCGCCGCAGGACCGCATCGAACTGGAACTGCTGCAGCTGTGGAACGAACTGCTCGGGGACGGCTCATATGGCGTCACCGACGACTTCTTCAAAGTCGGCGGACATTCGCTGCTCGCCGTGCGCCTGATCGCGCAGATCGAAAAGCGCTTCGGGCAGAAACTTCCTTTGTCTGTCCTCTTTGATGAAGGGACGATCCGCCGCCTGGCCGCACGTTTGCGTCAAGGCGGGCAAGCGCTTCCTGCCACACCGCTCGTCACGATCCAGTCGGGTCTGCCGGGCACAGCGGAGACGCCGCTGTTCCTCGTCCATCCGGTCGGCGGCAGCGTATTTGCCTACCTCGACCTCGCCCGCGAACTGGGCTCTGACCAGCCAGTCTACGGCTTGCAGGCTCGGGGGCTGGAGGACCACCGCGCACCGCTTGTGGTGATGGAGGAGATCGCGGCGGAGTACGTCGCGGCGATCCGCACCGTGCAGCAGAGCGGGCCGTACCGTCTCGGCGGCTGGTCGCTTGGCGGCTCCATCGCGTTTGCGATGGCGGGGCAACTGCGTGCGCTGGGCGAAGAGGTGGAACTGCTCGCCTTGATCGATGCCAGAGCGCCGCTCGCCGACTACCAGCGCGAGATGGACGACCAAGAGTTGCTGCTCGCCTTCGCCCGTGACTTGGCGGGGCAGCACGGACTCCAGCTGGAAGAACTGGCCCATGCGGAACTGTCGCTGCGTGAGGATGCGCTGGCCGCCTTGCTCGCACTGGCGCGGGAGCATCAGGTGTTCGGCTCCGACCTCGGACTTGAGGACTTGCAGCGGCTGCTCAACGTCTTCCGCAGCAATTACACAGCTTTCAACCGCTACGCCGCTCTGCACCGTGCGGAGCGCGTGCTGCTGATTCAGGCAGAAAACGCCGAGTCTGACGCGTACGGCTGGACGGAGCTGGCGGAAGAAGTGGAAGTCCACCGCATCGGCGGCAACCACTTCACGCTGCTCCAGGCGCCGCATGTGCAAGAGCTGGCCGGCATCATGAAACAGCATCTGCTCAAGCTGAAGTCCAGCGTCTAAACGATCACATCACCGGAAAAGCACCCGTTCAGGGTGCTTTTTCTCTTGTCTCCGCAACGCTTTTATTTACACTTTCATTTAATATGTTCAAGTTTAGCGGAGGGAAGTTGCCGCTTCATGTCGTACTTATCATTAAGGTGTAGAATCACATTCAATTAGAGCTCATTGTCTCTTATGGAGGTGCGGATCATGATGGAAGAACTCTGGTATGATACCGAGATCGAAGACATACAGATGCCGTTGTCGTTTGCACAACAGCGTCTGTGGCTCCTCGATCAGTTGGCTCCGGGATCGCCGCTCTATAACATACCGCTGGTGATGCGTCTGACCGGCAACTTGAACGTGCAAGCGCTGGAAAAGAGCTACAACGAGATGATCTTCCGCCATGAATCGTTGCGCACCGTGTTTACCCAGATCGAGGGCGAGCCGGTGCAACTGATCCGGGAAGCCATTCCCCTTCCGATCAAGATCTTGGACATCCAAGATGCGAAGGATGTGGAAGCGGAGATTCATGAGATTGCCGCAGCGGAGCGTGCCCGCCCGTTCGATTTGGAAAAAGGGCCTCTGTCGCGTCTTCAGTTGCTGAAATCCGGCCCGGAAGAGCATGTGCTGCTCCTGACGATGCACCACATCATCTCCGACGGCTGGTCGCTGAACGTCTTCATCCAAGAGATCGGCCTGCTCTATCGGGCGTTTTCCACGGGACGGCCCTCGCCGCTCTCTGAGTTGTCCATTCAATACGCCGATTACGCATGCTGGCAGCGCGACAACCTGCAGGGGGAGGCGCTGGAGGAAAAGCGGGCCTACTGGAGGGAGAAGCTGGGCGGCGAGCTCAGCGTCCTGCAGTTGCCGACCGACCGGCCGCGCCCGGCGGTGCAGACGCATCGCGGGCATGTGGTCGACCTTTCGGCGCCCCAGGCGCTGATGGAGAAACTGCATGCCATCGGGCGGCGCGAAGGCGCCACCGCCTATATGGTCTATCTGGCCGCCTTCAAAGTTCTGCTCAGCCGGTACAGCGGCCAAACCGATCTGCTGGTCGGCTCGCCGGTCGCCGGGCGCAACAACACGCAGCTGGAGCCGTTGATCGGCTTTTTCATCAATACGTTGGTCATGCGCACCGATCTGTCGGGCGACGTGACGTTCACCGAGCTGTTGCGCCGCGTCAAGCGGACGACGCTGGATGCGTTCGCCCATCAGGATGTGCCGTTTGAGATGCTCGTCGCCGACCTGCAGCCCGAGCGCAACTTGAGCCATTCCCCGCTGTTCCAAGTGATGTTTGCCCTGCAAAACACGCCGGCGGGCAACTTGGAAGTCGAAGGCATCACCTTCGAGCAGCTCTTGGTGGAGGGCGATACGGCCAAATTCGATCTGACATTGAACCTGCAAGAGCTGTCCGACCGGCTGCATATCACGTTCGAATACAATGCTGATCTGTTTGACGCAGCGACCGTTCTGCGGATGGGCGGGCATTTCGTCCGGCTGCTGACCGCCATCGCGGGGCAGCCCGATGCGGAAATTGCGGCACTGCCGCTTTTGTCGGCCGTTGAGACGGAACGGGTGCTCATCGAGTGGAACCGCACCGCGGAAGATCTCCCGGAGCTGCCCGTTCCTGCGCTCTTTGAACAGCAGGCTGCAAGGACGCCGGAGAAGACGGCGCTGCTCGTTGCCGGGCAGACCGTCACGTACCGCGAACTGAACGAGCGGGCCAACCGCCTGGCGCGCCGCCTGCAAGCGATCGGCATTCGGTCCGGACAGTTGGTCGGCGTCGCGCTGGAGCGTTCGGCGGAGCTGTACATCGCGCTGCTCGCCATCGGGAAGGCGGGTGCAGCTTATGTGCCTTTTGACACGTCCTACCCGGCCGAGCGCCTGTCGTACATGCTGGCAGACAGCGGCGTCGAAGCGATGCTGACCGTGCAAAAGCTGGCCGGGCTGCTCCCGGCGCACGATGCTCAGATGCTTTTGCTGGACGATCCGCAGACCCGCTCCGCTCTCGCACAGGAAAGCGGGGCCGACCTGCCCCTGTCGGCGACGGCCGACAGCGCAGCGTATGTCATGTACACGTCCGGCACTACGGGCACGCCAAAAGGCATTTTGATCCCGCATCGCGGGATTGTGCGCCTCGTCTATGGGCCGCGTGCGGCGTTTCCCTACACGGCAGACGATATGGCGATGCAATACGCGCCGATCTCGTTTGACGCCTCGACCTTAGAAATCTGGGGCGCACTCCTGAACGGGGCGACGCTGTTTGTGTATCCGCCGTATCAAGCGTCAGTCGAAGAGCTTGGGCAGGCGGTGCAATATCAGGGAGTGACGGCGCTGTTTTTGACGGCGGGGCTGTTCCACCAGATGGTCGATACCCATCCCGAAGGCCTGCGCGGTCTGCGCCTGCTCGCGTCGGGCGGCGATGTGATCTCCGCGCCGCACGTACAAAAAGTCGTTGGGCAGCTCGGCATCCCGTTCTTCAACCTCTACGGGCCGACCGAAGTCACCTCCGTCACCACCGCGCACGAAGTGCGGACGGCAGCCGAGGCGGGCACGAGCCTGCCGATCGGGCGTCCGATCGCCAACACGACCGCCTATGTGCTGGACAGCCGGATGCAGCCGGTGCCGATCGGCGTTGCCGGCGAATTGCATGTCGGCGGGTCGGGACTGGCGATCGGCTATCTGAACCATCCGGAGTTGACGGAGCAGAAGTTTGTGCCAAGCCCCTTTCAACCGGGCGAACGCCTGTACAAGACGGGCGACCTCGTGCGCTGGCTGGCCGACGGAACGTTGGAATTTAGGGGCCGCCTCGATCAGCAGGTGAAGATCCGCGGGTTCCGCATCGAGCCGGGTGAGGTGGAAGCGGCGATCGAGCAGCATCCGGCGGTGCTGCGCTCCGCCGTGATGGCTCGCGAAGATGTGCCGGGGCTGAAGCGGCTGGTCGCCTACCTGATTCTCGAGCCGGCGGCAGATTGTGACGCAGTCAGCCTGCGCGTCTTTTTGCTGGACAAGCTGCCTGATTACATGGTGCCAAGCGCGTTTGTGGTGCTGGAAGAATTCCCGCTGAACGCCAACCAAAAGATCGACTACCGCGCCTTGCCTGTGCCGGAGGGCGGACTTGAACGGACGGCCGAGTACGTTGCGCCGCGCACGGAAGCAGAAGTCAAAGTGGCAGCGCTTTATGCGGAACTGCTCGGTGTGGATCAGGTCGGCGCATACGATCATTTCTTCGAGCTGGGCGGCCACTCGCTGCTCGGGGCGCGGCTGGTGTCCCGCGTCCGCGAAACGTTTGCGGCGGAACTGCCACTGCGGGCGCTGTTCGAACACCCGACGGTGGCCGGACTGGCCCGCTTGCTGACCGGCGACGACCCGCGCATCACGGGCGTGCAATTGCCACCGCTCTTGAAAGCGGGGCGCGGCGACGCGATTCCGCTGTCCTACGCCCAGCAGCGGTTGTGGTTCCTCGACCAACTGACGCCGGGCAACAGCGCCTACAACATGCCGGCCGCCTTCAAATTGCACGGGAAGCTCGATCTGGACGCGGTGCGCCGCAGCTTCAATGAGATCGTGCGCCGCCATGAAGCGCTGCGCACCGCCTTCCAAGTCATGGACGAGCAGGCGGTGCAGGTGATCGCGCCGCCGGCGGGGCTGGATGTGCGGATGATCGACCTGAGCGCTTTGCACGACAGCGAGCGGGAAGCGGAGCTCAAGCGGCTGGCACACCAAGACGCGACCGCTCCGTTCCACTTGCAGCAAGGGCCGCTCTTGCGCGCTGCCTTGGTGCGCTTGGACGCAGACGAGCACGCTTTGCTCGTCAACATGCACCACATCATCTCCGACGGCTGGTCGATGAACGTGCTGATCCAGGAGTTTGCCGCCCTGTACAGCGCGTTTTCCCAACAGCAGCCTTCGCCGCTTCCGGAACTGCCTGTGCAGTTTGCCGACTATGCGCTCTGGCAGCGTGGTTGGATGCAAGGCGACATCTTGCACGAGCAGCTGTCCTATTGGAAAACGAAGCTCGGCGGCGACTTGCCCGTGCTGGAACTGCCGACCGACCGCTCTGCACAGCCCAACCAGGGAGAGAGCGCCCGCGAAGTCCTGCTCCTGCCCGCTACTGTTGTCCGCCAGCTGAAAAAGCTGAGCCGGGATGCGGGCGCTACGCCGTTCATGACGCTGACGGCCGCTTTCAAAACGCTGCTCGCCCGCCTGACCGGGCAGGACGACATCATCGTCGGCACCCCGATTGCCGGGCGCGGTCTGGTCGAGACGGAAGGGCTGATCGGCCTGCTGCTGAACACGCTTGCTCTGCGCACCGATCTCTCCTGCGCGCCGACCTTCCGCGAGGTGCTGGAACGGGTGCGCGAAACGACTTTGGAAGCGTTTGCACGGCAGGAAGTGCCGTTTGAGAAGATCGTCGAGGAGATCCAGCCGGAGCGCAGCCTGCATCGCAACCCGGTGTTCGACGTCATGATCAATTTTGTCAACACGCCGGACAGTGAGCTGATCCTGCCCGGCTTGACGATCTCCGGGCTGAACGGCGGCGAAGAAACGGCATCGAAATTCATGATGACCTTGTACATCTCCGAACAGGAGGAGTGTCTGCGCCTGAGTCTGGTCTACCAGTCGGCGCTGTTCTCCCGCGAGCGGATGGCAGGCTTCATGGCACAGTTCCAGTCCCTGCTGGAGCAGGTCAGCGCTGATGCGGACCGGGCGGTGAGCGCCTACACGCTGCACACGGCAGTATCCCGCGCCCAATTGCCCGACCCGGCGGCTCCGATCCCGGAGCCGCAATACCCGTCTGTCCGGGAGCTGTTTGCAAAATGGGCGGCAGAAGCGCCTGATCAACTTGCCGTGATGCAAGGGGAGCAGGCGTGGACGTATCGGGACCTGCACGAGCGCGCCGCCGAACTCGCCCGACTGCTCGCGGCTCACGGCGTGCAATGCGGGGAGCGGGTCGCGATCCTCGGTACGCGCAGCTACGGTTTTGTCGCCGCGATGCTCGGCGTGCTGAACAGCGGCGGCGTCCTCGTGCCGATCGACGCAGACCTCCCTCCGGAACGGCAGCAGATGATGGCGGAGCAGTCGCAAGCCCGCTATCTGCTTTCGATCTGCGGTGCGGCTCGCACCTTGGACTGGCCCGCTTATGACATCCTCCGTCTCGATCCGGCAACGGGCCGTGTTCTGGAAAAAACGGCCCCGCCAGACTTCGCGCTGCCCGAGCTGTCCCCGGACGACCCGGCTTACATTTTCTTCACCTCCGGCACCACGGGCGTGCCAAAAGGCGTCTTGGGCACGCACAAAGGGCTCAACCACTTCCTCGCCTGGCAGCGCAGCACGTTTGGCATCAGCCCGAGCGACCGCGTGGCGCAACTGATTCACCTGTCGTTCGATGCGGTGCTGCGCGATGTGTTCCTGCCGCTGACCAGCGGCGCGACGCTCTGCCTGCCCGATGTGACCGACGACCTCGGCGCCGACGTGATCCTGCCGTGGCTGGAGCGGACAGGCGTCACTGTGCTGCACACTGTACCGTCTGTCGCTCAAGCGTGGACGGCCGACGGCACGGACGGCGTCACCTTGCGCTCGCTGCGCCAACTGTTCCTCGCAGGCGAACCTTTGACCGACGTGTTGGTCAACCGTCTGCGCAGCGCGTTCCCGGCGCTCGGCGACATCATCAACCTCTACGGCCCGACCGAGACGACGATGGTCAAATGCTGGTATGTCGTACCGCAGGAGCCGCTGGCAGGGATGCAACCGGCAGGCACTCCGTTCCCGGAGACGCAGGCGCTTGTGCTGAACGCAGCCGGGCAGCTCGCCGGGATCGGCGAACAGGGAGAGATCGTCCTGCGCACGCCGTTCCGCACGCTTGGCTATATCAACGCGCCGGAAGAGAACAAGCGGTTCGCGCCGAACCCGTTTCGCCCGCACGACCCGGCCGACCTGCTGTATCACACCGGCGACAAAGGGCGCTACCGCCCGGACGGCAGCTTGGAAATCCTCGGCCGCGTCGACGATCAGGTCAAAGTGCGCGGCGTGCGGATTCATCTGCACGAAGTGACCGCCGTGCTCCTGCGCCACGAGGCGGTCGACGCCTGCGCCGTGATCGACTGGCAGGACGACAGCGGTCAAACGCAGCTCGCCGCCTACAGCGTGCTCAAACCGGGGCAGGAAGCGACCGCACAAGACCTGCGCACTCATCTGGAGCGCCACCTGTTGGCGGCGATGGTGCCTGGCGTCTACCTGTTCCTCGACGACCTGCCACGGCTCGCAAACGGCAAAATCAACCGCAAAGCCCTGCCGAAGCCGAAGCGCGGCCGCGGCGATGCGGCCGCCTATGTCGCGCCGCGAAACGCTGTGGAAGACAAACTGGCCGCGATCTTCTGCGAAGTGCTGAGTGTGGAAAAAGTTGGCGTACACGACAACTTTTTCACGCTTGGCGGCCATTCGCTGCTCGCCACCCAGCTCGTCTCCCGCATCCGCCTCAGCTTCGAAGTGGAACTGCCGCTGAGCGCCCTGTTCGAACGCCCCACTGTCGCCGGACTGGCCGTGGCGGTGGAAGAGCAGAAACAGGCGCCGCAGCCGCCAGTCTTGACGATCAGCGACGCGCCGATCAAACGCTTAGAACGCGGGAAGAAAACAAAACCCAGAAACTAGGTAGGTGACATCATGGATCGCAAAACAGACCTGTTGCAACGACGCTCCAACCTGTCTGCTGACAAGCGGGCACTGCTCGAAAAACGGCTGCGCGGCGAAATCAAAACTGCCGCGCAGACCGGCATCGCCAAGCGCGAGTCTGCCGAACGGGCCGCGCTCTCCTTTGCCCAAGCCCGCTTGTGGTTCCTCGACCGCTTGCAGCCGGGCAACCCTGTCTACAACGTGCCATCGATCATCAAGATGCGCGGACAGTTGCGTTTGGATGTTCTGACCCGCAGTCTAAATGAAATCCTTTCCCGTCACGAAGCGCTCCGCACCACGTTTCGCTCCGAAGGCGGCGTGCCGTACCAAGCGATCGCCGAGGAGTTGAAGCTGACGATCCCGGTGCTCGACATCGGGGAAGCGGACTGGCGCCCAGTTGCCCGAACAGAAGCAGCGAGACCGTTCGATCTGGAAAAGGGGCCCTTGCTGCGGGCGACTTTGCTGCGCGTGGCGGAGGAGGAGCACATCCTGCTGCTCACCTTGCACCACATCGTCGCGGACGGCTGGTCGCTCGGCGTGCTGTTGCAGGAGATGACAGCGCTGTATGATGCGTTTTATCACGGCAAGCATTCGCCGCTGCCAGAGCTGCCGATCCAATATGCCGACTACGCCAAATGGCAGGGGGAGCAGGGCGATCTGCTGCAAAGACAGCTCAGCTACTGGAAGCAGCAGCTCGGCGACAACCCGCCGGCTCTGCAACTCGCCACCGACCATCCGCGTCCGGTCAAGCAGTCCATGCGTGGCGCGCAAAAAAAGCTCCCGCTGCCCGACGAGCTGCCCGCCCGGCTGAAAGAGCTGTGCGAGCAAGAAGGCGTGACCTTGTTCATGCTGCTGTTGGCGGCGTACCACGTGCTCTTGCACCGCTACACGGCGCAGGAGGACATCTCGATCGGCACGCCGATCGCCGGACGAAGCAGGGGGGAGATGGAAGGGCTGATCGGCCTGTTCATCAACTCCCTGTCCTTGCGCGTACAGGTTGCGGGCGAGCGGACGTTCCGCGAGGTGCTGCAGCAGGTGCGCCAAGTGTCGCTCGATGCGTTCGCGAATCAGGACGTTCCTTTTGAAAAAGTGGTCGAAGAACTGCAAGTCGAGCGCAGTTTGAGCCAGACGCCGCTCTTCCAAGCGTTCTTCCGCCATCTGCCCGAGCTGTACACGGAGATGCACCTGCCGGAACTGACCTGGCTGCCCGTGCCGGTGGAAGTGGAGACCTCGATGTTCGACCTCTCGCTCACCGTCGGCGACACCAACGGCAGCCTGTCCTGCACGCTCGACTACAGCCCCGACCTGTTCGACGGGCAGACGATCGAGCGCATGCTGGCACACTACCGCGAACTGCTGGCCAGCGTCGTCAGCAGCCCGGAACAGCCGGTCAGCGCTCTCAACCACATCCCGCCCGTCGAGCGCCGGACGCTCGACCTGCTCGGCAAGGGGAGTGAGGCTGTTTGGCAAGAGGGTCTCCTCGTCCACCAGATCTTTGAAGCCCAAGCGGCAAGCACACCTGACGCCCCGGCGATTCTCATGGGCGATGACAGCATCACCTACGCCGAGCTCAACGAAAGAGCGAACCTTCTGGCATACCGGCTACAAGCCCAAGGCATTCGCCCCGGCGACCTCGTCGGCATCCGCCTCGAACGTTCGCCCGAGCTGATCATCAGTATCCTGGGCGCATTAAAAGCAGGCGCAGGCTACGTTCCGATCGACCCGACCCACCCGCAGGAGCGTCAGGAGTACATTTTGCAAGATGCCAAACTATCTGCCTTGATCACCGAGTCGAACTCTATGGCAAGTTCATCTGAAACTATCATGCTGAATCCAATCGCTTCCATCGCATCTCAGCCAAACGCCGACAAGTTTGAAAACCCTGTTGTCAGGCCCGACCATCCCATCTACGTCCTCTACACCTCGGGCACGACCGGCCAGCCCAAAGGCGTCGTCATGCCGCACCGCGCCATCGCCAACCTGATCTGCTGGCAACTGCAAGACGCGCGCTTCGCAGCAGGGCAGAGAACCCTCCAATACGCGACCGTCACCTTCGACGTGTCGGTGCAGGAGATCTTCTCCACCCTCTGCTCCGGCGGCACGCTCGTGCTGATCGGTGAAGATGTGCGCCGCGACCCGATGCGGATGATCTCGTATCTGTCCGGGCAGCGCGTCGAGCGCCTGTTCCTGCCGTACGTCGCCTTCCAGCAGCTCGCCGAGACGGCAGAAGCGATGCCCGATGCACAGCTGCACTTGACAGAGATCTTCACCGCAGGCGACCAGCTCCAGCTCACCGCGCCGATTCGCAGCTTGCTGCAGCGCCTGCCCGGCTGCACGCTGTACAACCACTACGGCCCGACCGAGTCGCACGTGGTGACATCCTACCGCCTGCCAGACACGGCAGCAGACACCTTGCCGCCGATCGGCCGCCCGATCGCCGGTGCCGGAGTGCGCATTCTGGACGCGAACGGCCGACTTGCCCCGCTCGGCGTGCCCGGCGAGCTGTGCCTCGGCGGCGTGTGTCTGGCCGAGGGCTACCTCAACCGCCATGACCTGACCGCCGAGCGCTTTGTCCTGCACGAAGGACAGCGCTTCTACAAAACGGGCGACCGCGCCCGCTGGCGTCCCGACGGCAACCTGGACTACCTCGGCCGCCTCGACCACCAAGTCAAAATCCGCGGCTACCGCATCGAGCCGGGCGAGATCGAAAGCATGCTCCGCCAGCATCCGAACGTGCTCGAAGCTGCGGTCATCCCGCACGAACTCACGCCGGGCGACAAGCGGCTTGTCGCGTACTATGTCAAGCGCAGCGAACCGGCGCCGACCGCAGGCGAGCTGCGCGCACACTTGCAGAGCAGGTTGCCAGAATATATGATTCCGTCCCTGTTCCTGCCGCTCGACGCCATGCCGCTCAATGCCAATCGCAAGCTCGACCGCCGTGCGTTGCCGTCTCCGGCAGGCATCCGCCTCGAAGCGGAGCAGACCCGCGTCGCCCCGCGCAGCGACCTTGAGCGCGAATTGGTGCAGATCTGGGAACAGCTGCTCGGCGTGACCGGCATCGGCGTCACCGACAACTTTTTCAGCCTCGGCGGACACTCGCTGCTCGCTGTGCGCCTGATGACGCAGATCGCCGCCCGTTTCCGCCAATCGCTTCCGCTGGCCACCCTGTTCGAAGGCGGCACCGTCGAGCATCTGGCCGACCTGCTGCGCCAAGAGCGCGCCAAACGCTGGTCGCCGCTGGTCGGCATTCAGCCGCACGGCACCCGGACGCCTTTTTTCTGCATCCATGCGGTGGGCGGCACCGTGTTCAGCTATTCCGCGTTGGCGCAAACGCTCGGCCCTGATCAGCCCTTCTACGGCCTGCAAGCCTGCGGTCTTGAGCCGGAAGAAGAGCCGCTGACCAGCATCGAAGAGCAGGCCGCCGCCTATCTCGCCGCGATCCGCTCCGTCCAGCCGCAGGGCCCGTACCGCATCGGAGCCTGGTCGCTCGGCGGCACCATCGCCTACGAACTGGCGCACCAGTTGACCCGGCAAGGGGAGCGGGTGGAACTGCTGGCGCTCTTTGATTCGCTTGCCCCGGTGGCAGAGTATCAAATGCAAGCGGACAGCCTGACCCTGCTCGCCCTGTTCGCCCGCGACCTGCTCGGCGGCCGCGACCCGGAAGTGCCTTCTGAAGCGATTGAAAGCGAAGAGCAGGCGCTTCAGTTCCTGCAGCGCCAACTTCCGTTCCCGATCGAGCTCGACAACTTGCGCCGCCTCTGGTCGGTCTTCAAAGCGAACATCCAAGCCTACACCAAGTATCAGCCTGTTCCCTACTCAGGTGATCTGCTGCTCTTTCGCTCCAACGCTGCGGGAGACCCGTCCCACGGATGGCAGCAACTGGTGACCGGGGAGTTGCAAATCCAGCACATCGCAGCCGACCACTACGGACTGCTGCAAACGCCGCACGTGCAAACACTGGCGGCTGAGATTGCGAACTAGAGGAGACAACACATGGACAAACGAGCCAATCTCACCCCGGCGCAGCGCGCCCTGTTAGAAAAACGCATCAAAGGCAAAGGGCCCGTCATGCCCGCGTCCACCCAAAAGAAAACAGGCATTCCCCGCCGACCGAAAGGGGAGTCGCCGCTGTCCTTTTCCCAAGAGCGCATCTGGATCATGGAACAACTGGAGCCGGATGCTGCCGTCTACAACTTAGCGTTCGTCGTGACGATCACCGGAGAGATTGACCGCGAAGTGCTGGGGAAGAGCATCCACGAAGTGGTACGCCGCCATGAAGCGCTGCGTACTACGTTCCCCGTCAGAGACGGCACACCAACACTTCAGGTTCATGAGGAACTCCCGGTGCCGATTCTGGCGCTTGATGTTCGGCTGCTGCCGGAGGAGGAGCGTGAAGAAGCGGCAGAACGCTTGGCGCTGGAAGACGCCAGACGTCCCTTTGATCTGGTCCAAGGTCCGCTGGTGCGCGTTACGACCATCCAGAAAACGGATCAGGAATCCTTGCTCCTGATCACAATGCATCACATCATTTCCGACGACTGGTCGCTTGGCGTGCTGATCAACGAGTTTTCCATCCTTTACGCGTCCTACAAAAACGGGCTGCCTTCGCCGCTCGCGGAACTGCCGATTCATTACAGTGATTTTGCATACTGGCAGAAACAGCCGGAACAGCAAGCCTCCTTGCAGAAACAGTTTGACTACTGGCACGAGCAACTCGGCGGCGACAGAGAACCGCTGCAGTTGCCGACCGACCGACTGCGCCCGGCGAGCCAGACTTACAACGGCGCGAGGACCGTCTTCCGGCTCTCCCGGCAGTTGTCCGCGGCGCTGCAGCAACTGAGCGTGGAATCAGGCACCACTCTGTTCATGACGCTGCTCGCCGCTTACCAGACTTTCCTCGCCCGCTATACCGGTCAGAGCGACATCCTCGTCGGCTCGCCAATCGCCAACCGCAACCGGCAGGAGATCGAAGGGCTGGTCGGCGTGTTTATCAACACTCTCGTCCATCGCAGCCGCATCGCACAGGGCATGACCTTCCGTGAGCTGCTCGGCAACGTGCGCCGCACCACGCTCGATGCGTTCGCCAACCAGGACATACCGTTCGAAAAACTTGTCGAGAGGTTGGAGCAGGACCGCAACCTGGCGTACCCTCCGCTGTTTCAGACCCTGTTCAGTTTGCTAAACAACGCCGAGCGAACGCTGTCTATGCCGGGGCTGACCTTGCAGACCGAGACGCTGTACACCCAAACAGTTTCGTTTGACATTACATTGACCATCTATGAGACCGGACAGGGGCTGGAAGGGTATTGGGATTACAACACCGATCTGTTTGATCCGGAGACGGTGGAACGCATGATCCTGCACTTCCAAACGCTGCTCGGCGGGATTGTCGACCACCCGGATCAGCTTGTGCACAAGTTGCCGATCCTGCCGGCGAACGAGCAGCACAAGATGCTCCGCGACTGGAATGAGACGGCCTTCCCATCCCGCGCAGCCTGTCTGCATCAGCTGTTTGAAGCGCAGGTCGAGCGTAGCCCGGACGCGATCGCCGTGGTGTTTGAAGATCAGCAGATCACCTACCGCGCGTTGAACAACCGTGCCAACCAGATGGCTCAGTTTTTGCAGGCGTTTGGCGTCGGGCCGGACGAGCGGGTCGGGATCTTTATGGATCGCTCTCCTGACCTGCTCACGGCGATGATTGCCGCGCACAAGGCGGGCGGAGCCTACCTGCCGCTCGATCCGGGCAGCCCGCAGGACCGGCTCGGGTTCATGATCGGGGACGCCCAGCCGAAAGTGATCTTGACCCAGCCCTCCTTGGCGGGCCGGCTGCCGGAGCATGAATCGCAAGTGCTGACCTTGCGCAGTGAAGAGCCTTCGCTCTTCCTGCCGAATCCGGTCAGCCTCGTGCAGCCGGAGCATTTGGCGTACATCATCTACACATCAGGCTCCACCGGCCGACCCAAAGGCGTCATGGTCGAGCACCAGAGCGCCGCTCATTTCTTCACCGGCATGGATCAAGCGGTCGGATGCGGGAGTGAGGATGTGATGCTGGCGGTGACCTCGATCGGATTTGACATCTCCGTGCTCGAACTGTTCTGGAGCTTGGCGCGCGGAGCCACAGTCATCCTGCTCTCCGAGACGGAGATCGGGGAAGCGGGCATTTCTGTGCGCGAGTACTCACTGCGCAGTCAACTGCTCCGGCATCAAGCGACGATCCTGCAATGCACGCCTTCGCTGATGGGCATGATTCTGGCAGCACCCGATGGCCCGGCCGCGCTTGCCCCATTGCAAAAAATTCTCTTGGGCGGCGAAGCGATGCCACCTGCTTTGGCACGACATTTGAAACAGAAGACCAACGCCCGTCTGTTCAACATGTACGGCCCGACAGAAGCGACCGTCTGGTCGGCCGTACATGTTGTGGACGAGCCGGATCTTCAGACGTCGATTCCGCTTGGACGGCCGATCGTCAACTGCGAGCTGTATATCCTCGACGAGCACCTTCAACCGGTGCCGGTCGGCGTCGGAGGCGAGCTGCACATCGGCGGTGCTGGCGTGACGCGCGGTTACCTTGGCCGTCCTGAGCTGACCGCCGAGCGTTTCATCGCCAATCCATTTGGCGCCGGCCGACTGTACAAGACGGGGGACCGGGCGAGCTTTCTCCCCGATGGGTCGGTCAAGTTCCTTGGCCGATTCGATAGCCAGGTGAAGCTGCGCGGATTCCGAATCGAACTGGGTGAGATCGAAGCGGTGCTTGACCAGCATCCGGCGGTCGTGCAAGCGGTGGCCACGGTGTACGAGGGAGAAGTGCTGGGGGTCTACTACTCGGGAGAAAAGGTTCCGTCAATTGATTTGCGCGCGTATCTGAAAGAGCGCCTGCCAGCTTATATGATTCCTTCCGCATATCTGCATCTTGACAAATTCCCGCTCACGGCAACTGGCAAGATCAATCACCGGCTGCTACCGACCCCGGAAACGGAAGAGCGAATCGCCGAGTATGTCGAGCCGCGCACACCGACGGAAAAGAAGCTTGTCGGGATCTGGTCGGAACTGTTGCGAGTCGAGAAAATCTCCGTCTACGACCACTTCTTCGATCTCGGCGGACATTCTTTGCTTGCGACAAAACTCCACGCGAGAATGCAACTCGAGTTCTCCATCGAACTCAACTTGCGTGACCTCTTTGAAAAGACCACCATCGCCGAACTGGCGGAGGCGATTCAAGCCGTGGAAACTGTGCGGGCTCCTGTCATCCAGAAAAGAGAGCGTATCGGCTCTCGGAATAAACGCTGATTCCAAAAAGAGTCTGGCAAAATGTCCAGACTCTTTTTTCTATGCTATAATAAACATTAAAATATATAATTAAAATCTGAATGTTTATATATAAACTTTAAAGTTGGAGGTATTTGACCCCGCATGGACAAAAGAGCCAATCTAACCCCGGCGCAGCGTGCGCTGTTAGAAAAACGAATCAAAGGCAAAGGCCCCGTCATGCCTGCTTCCGCCCAAAAGAAAACGGGCATTCCCCGCCGTCCGCCGGGGGAATCGCCTTTGTCCTATTCCCAGGAGCGCATCTGGGTCATCGAACAGATGGAGCCGGACGCTGCCGCTTACAACGTCCCGTTTGTCGTTTCGATCACCGGGGTACTCGATTACGATCTCCTGTCGAAAAGCATCAACGAAGTGGTGCGCCGCCATGAAGCGCTGCGCACCTCCTTTCAAGAGACAGACGGCACACCGACGCTGTTCATTCACGATGAACTCGACATCCCCATCGAGATCTTCGATATTCGCCATGTTCCGGAGTCGGAGCGGAACGAGGCGGCCGAGCGTCTTGCGCGGGAAGAAGCCAAGCGTCTTTTCGATCTGATCCACGGCCCGCTTGTGCGCGTGACGGCCATCCAAAAGGCGGATGCGGAGCATTTGCTCATGATTACTCTGCACCACATCATCTCCGACGGCTGGTCGCTCGGCGTAATGATCAACGAGTTTTCCATCGTGTACGCTTCCTTTCAAAAGGGGCTGCCCTCGCCGCTCCCCGAATTGCCAATTCAGTATAGCGATTTTGCATATTGGCAAAAGCAGCCCGAGCAGCAAGCAGCCCTGCAGCAGCACTTTGAGTACTGGAAGGAGCAGCTCGGCGGCGAACGTGAACTGCTGCAATTGCCGACCGACCGGCCGCGTCCAAGCAGTCAGACCTACAACGGCACGACAACCGTCTTTTCGCTGTCGAAAACACAGTCGGATGCCCTGCAGAAGCTGAGCGTGGAATCGGGCACCTCTCTGTTCATGACGCTGCTTGCCGCTTTTCAGACCTTCCTCGCCCGCTATACAGGTCAGAGCGACATTTTGGTCGGCTCGCCGATTGCCAACCGCAACCGTGAAGAGCTTGAAGGTCTGGTTGGCGTTTTCATCAACACTCTTGTTCATCGCAGCCGGATCGAGAACGGCATGACGTTCCGCGACCTGCTGGAGAAGGTACGCCGCACCACACTCGACGCGTTTGCCCATCAGGACATGCCGTTCGAAAAACTGGTCGAAGCGCTGGAGCAGGACCGCAACATGGCCTACTCGCCACTGTTCCAGACCATGTTCATTTTGCAAAACAACACGCAGCGCACGCTGTCCATGCCTGGGCTGACCTTACAGACCGAGATGTTGGACTCGAAGACGGCATTGTTTGACATCACCTTGTCCTTTTTTGAGACGGAGTCGGGTCTGGAGGGCTATTGGGAATCGAACACCGATCTGTTTGACCAAACGACGGTGGATCGCATGATCCGCCATTTCCAAACGCTGCTCAGCGGGATCGTCGAACATCCGGATCAGCTTGTGCATCAACTGCCGCTGCTGCCGCCTGAAGAGCAGCAACTGCTGCTCCGCGATTGGAATGGCACGGAGCAAGAGCTGCCGCAATACCGCATCGACGAAATGGTGTCCGCACAAGCGGAGCGGACGCCGGAGACCGCGGCTGTCACATTTCAGGGGCGATCACTATCTTATCGCGAGCTAATTCACCGTGCCAATCAAGTGGCGCACCGCCTGCAGCAGCTCGGCGCCGGGCCGGACGTGCCGGTCGGGCTGTCGATGGAGCGTTCGCTGGACATGATCATCGGTCTGCTCGCGATCATCAAGGCTGGCAGCGCCTATGTGCCGCTTGATCCAGCCTATCCGAAAGACCGTCTCAGCTACATCCTTGACGAGACGTGCATTCCGATTCTGCTGACCAGACAGGGCGTGATGACGGCCGAAGTGCCGGAAAGTGTGCAGGTGATCGAGCTGGACACAGATCCTACCCTGTGCGAGGAGAGCGGGGAGAACCCGACAAACCTAGCCACGCTCGACCATCTGGTCTACATCCTCTACACGTCAGGTTCGACCGGACGTCCGAAAGGCGTGGCGATGCCGCATCGCCCGGTGGCCAATCTGCTGGCTTGGCAGCTGCGCGAAGCACACAAAGCGGACGCCCGCACCTTGCAGTTCACATCGCTTAATTTCGACGTTTCGTTTCAAGAGATCTTTGCGACACTCTGCGCGGGTGGCACGCTGGTGCTGCTGGAAGAAGCGCAGCGTCAAAATCTGCTGGAACTGCCCGATGTGCTGATCGCGGAAAAGGTGGAGCGACTCTTCCTGCCTTTTATTGCTTTGCAGTCGCTGGCCGAAGTCTGTGCCGAACGCAATTTGTTCCCGGACAGCCTGCAGGAAGTGATCACCGCAGGGGAGCAGTTGCAGAGCACGAAAGCGATTCGCCGGTTCTTCTCAGAATTGCCGCACTGCACGCTGACCAACCAGTATGGCCCGACCGAAAGCCACGTCGTCACTTCACATACCTTGGCCGGTCCGGCCGACTCTTGGCCGCTCCTTCCGCCGATCGGACGTCCCGTCGCCAATGCCAAGCTCTATGTGCTCGATGCGTTGCTCCAGCCGGTGCCGATCGGAGTGCAAGGTGAACTGTATCTCGGCGGCCCCGTCTTGGCGCGCGGGTACATCAAACGGGATGATCTGACCCGGGAACGCTTTCTGGATAACCTGTTTGCAGCAGGGGAGATGCTTTACAAAACGGGTGACGGCGTGCGCTGGCTGCCAGACCGCACGATCGAATATCTGGGCAGGCTGGATAACCAGGTGAAAATCCGCGGGCACCGCATCGAACTTGGCGAGATCGAAACACGATTGACCGAGTGCGACCAAATTCGCGAAGCGGCGGTCATCGCCCGCGACAACTCGCTGATCGCCTATGTGGTTGCCGAAGGTGAAGAACTGCCCGATGTCATGCAATTGCGCGCTTATCTCGGCGAAAGGCTGCCCGAATACATGGTGCCGGCCGCGTTTGTGCAACTTGAGGCCATGCCGCTCACTCCAAGCGGCAAAATCGACCGCCAAGCTCTGCTTGCTCTGGAGAGTGCGACCCTGCCGAGTGTCGAACGAACGTACGTCGCGCCGTCTTCGCCGCTGGAAAAAGAACTGTGTATCGTCTGGTCTGAAGTTCTGCAGGTCGAGCAAGTCGGTGTGCAAGACAACTTTTTTACCCTCGGAGGGCATTCCTTACTGGCAACGCGCATGATGTCGAGAGTGAACAGCCGGTTTGCGACGCATTTGCCACTGCGCAGCCTCTTCGAAGCGCCGACGATCGCTAAGCTCGCCGCCGTGATCGCCGAACAGGAGAACGAAGTTGTTGCACCACCGATCATACCCGCGCCGCGAAATGAGCAGTTGCCGCTGTCTTATTCTCAGGAGCGCATCTGGGTCATGGAACAGTTAGAGCCTGAAGCTGCTGTCTATAACATTCCGGGTGCCTTTTCAGTCAGCGGAGAGCTCGACCGCGAACTGCTGTCCACAAGCATCCACGAAGTGATCCGCCGCCACGAAGCCCTGCGCACCACGTTCCCGGTCACAGACGGCACGCCAGAGGTGTTGATCCATGAGGAACTCTTCGTGCCGATTCTCGAGCTTGACGTTCGTCATTTGCCGGAGGGGGAGCGGGATGAGGCGGCCCAGCGTCTGGCGCTGGAAGATACCCAGCGTCCTTTTGACCTCATCCAAGGCCCGCTTGTGCGCGTCACGACCATCCAAAAGGCGGACGATGAGCATCTTTTGTTGATCACCCTTCATCACATAATCGCGGACGGCTGGTCGATCAGCGTGCTGATCAACGAGTTCTCACTCCTTTACGCCACCTTAAAAAACGGTCTTCCTTCGCCGCTCCAAGAGCTTCCGATCCAGTACAGCGATTTCGTATATTGGCAGAAGCTGCCGGAGCAGCAAGCAGCTTTACAGCAACAACTTGAGTACTGGAAGCAGCAGCTCGGCGGTGAACTTGAACCGCTCCAGTTGCCGACCGACCGGCCGCGCCCGAGCAGCCAGACCTTTTGTGGTGCCACGACCCAATTTATGCTTTCCAAAGCACTTACCGATTCTCTGCAGCAACTGAGCGTAGAGACCGGAACAACTCTGTTCATGACCCTGCTGGCCGCTTTTCAAACGTTTCTCTCTCGCTACACCGGGCAGACGGACATCCTCATCGGTTCGCCGATCGCCAACCGTACCCGCCATGAGATTGAGGGGCTGGTCGGCGTCTTCATCAACACCCTTGTCCATCGCAGCCGGATTGAGGGCGACATGACTTTCCGCGACCTGTTGGAAACAGTGCGCCATACGGCCCTCGACGCATTTGCCCATCAGGACATGCCGTTTGAAAAATTGGTTGAAGAGTTGCAAGCAGATCGCAACATGACCTATTCGCCACTGTTCCAAGCGATGTTTGTCCTGCAAAACAATGAGCAGCATACTATTTCCATGCCGGGGTTGACTTTGCGGAGCGAGAACCTGGAGACAAAAACGGCCAAATTTGACATCACCTTGTCCTTCTTTGAGACAGAGAATGGCCTCTGGGGGCATTGGGAATACAACACCGATCTGTTTGACGCCGAGACGATCGAACGCATGATTCTGCATTTCCAAACGCTGCTCAGCGGCATCGTCGACAAGCCGGACAGGCTTTTGCACGAATATCCGCTCCTGCCGTACGATGAGCAGCTAAAGATGCTTCGCGACTGGAATGACACGGCAGCGCCGTCCCGCGAAGCCTGTATTCATCACCTGTTCGAAGAGCAGGTGGAACGCACCCCCGATCGGATTGCGCTGGTGTTTGAAGAACGGCAGCTTACGTATCGCGAACTGAACAACCTGGCGAACCATGTCGCCCAGATCCTGCAGTCATCTGGCGTCGGGCCGGAGGATGTTGTCGGGGTTTATCTGGAGCGCTCGGCGGAGCTGCTTTGCGCCTTGCTTGCGACACACAAGGCGGGCGGCGGCTATCTGCCGCTCGACCCGAGCTATCCACAGGACCGCCTTGCATTTATGATCGGGGACGCCAAGCCCAAAGTGATCCTGACGCAGGCATCCCTTGACGGGCAATTGCCGCCGCATGACGCGCAGGTGCTGACCTTCAGCGGGGAAGAACAAGTCGACTTTCTCCCCAATCCGGCCAGTCTTGCGCAGCCTGAGCACCTGGCCTACATCATCTACACGTCCGGTTCCACCGGCCAGCCAAAAGGCGTTATGGTCGAGCACCGCAACGCCGCCCATCTCTTCACCGGCATGGACCAAGCGGTAGGCTGCACCGAAGAGGATACGATTCTCGGGTTAAATTCGTTCGGCTTTGATATCTGCGTGATCGAATTGTTGTGGAGCTTAGTGTGCGGGGTGAAGGTGATTCTGCTCTCCGAACAGGAGGTCCGGGAAACGGTCTTTTCGGTCAACGAGTTCTCTCTGCGCAATCAAATGCTCCGGCATAACGTGACGATGTTGCTGTGCACGCCTTCACTTATGAGCATGATCATCGCATCAGATGACGGGCTGGCCGCACTCTCATCTTTGCAAAAGATAATGCTCGGCGCAGAAGTACTGCATCCAGCTCTGGCTCATCAGCTCTCCCGGCAGACGAATGCGCGCGTGTTTAACCTATATGGTCCGACAGAAACAACCGTCTGTGCGGCTTACTATGAAGTGAACGGCACGGAGCTAGGCTCGATTCCGATTGGACGCCCGCTTGTGAACTACACACATTACGTCCTTGACGCACACCTTCAGCCTGTGCCAGTCGGTGTTCCGGGCGAACTGCACATTGGCGGGGCGGGCGTGACGCGAGGGTATCTCGGGCGGGACGAATTGACCGCTGAGCGGTTCATCCCCAATCCGTTTGACCCAGGCATCCTTTACAAGACGGGTGACCTTGTCAGCTACCTCCCGGACGGGAATATCAAGTTTCTCGGCCGCCTCGACAATCAGGTGAAAGTGCGTGGTTATCGCGTCGATCTGGGCGAGATTGAAACGCGACTCTTGGAGCAAGACGCGATCCGCGAAGGGGTGGTCATCGCCCGTGACAACACACTGATCGCCTATGTGGTCGCCGATGGGGAGTTGCCCGATGACCTAGGCATACGAAGTTTCCTCGGCGCGCGCCTGCCTGAGTTCATGGTGCCGACCCGCTTCATACAGCTCGATGCCATGCCGCTGTCCCCGAGCGGAAAAATTGACCGCAAAGCTCTGCTTGCTTTGGAGAGCGCGACCCTGCAGAGTTTCGAACGAACGTACGTCGCGCCGTCTTCGCCGCTGGAAAAAGAACTGTGTGTCGTCTGGTCGGAAGTTCTGCAAGTCGAACAAGTCGGTGTGCAAGACAACTTTTTCACTCTCGGCGGGCATTCCTTGCTGGCAATGCGCGTGATGTCGAAGGTAAACAGCCGGTTTGCGACGCATTTGTCGCTGCGCAGCCTTTTCGAAGCGCCAACGATCGCCAAACTCGCCGCCGTGATCGCCGAACAGCAGCACGAAATTGTCGCACCACCGATCATACCCGTGTCGCGAAATGAGCATTTGCCGCTGTCCTTTGCTCAGGAGCGGTTGTGGTTCCTTGACCAGTTGCATCCCGATTCGGTGACTTACAACATTCCGGTTGTAGTCTGGATCAAAGGAAACCTGGATGCCGAGGTGCTTGGGAAATGCTTAGCAGAGGTTGTCGAACGGCATGAATCCCTGCGCACGACGTTCAAGATCGTTGACGGGCAGCCGAAGCAGTTTGTTACAGATGAAGTGACCATAGCACTGCCTGTGTGTGATGTGCAAAGCGTTGCAGAGGCCCGGGCGGTGGCGCTGGAAGAAGCGCGAACGCCGTTCAACTTGGCACAAGGACCGCTTTTGCGCGCGAAATTGCTAAGGGTCGGACAGGACGAGCACATGTTGCTGCTGACCATGCATCACATCATCACCGATGAGTGGTCGATGGGCATTTTCGTAGAGGAGATGGCAACGTTTTACGATGCATTTTCGACCGGCACATCGCCGCATTTGCAGCCGCTACCTATCCAATACGCAGATTACGCCTTTTGGCAGCGCGAGTGGCTGACAGGTGAGTTGTTGCAAAACCAGCTTTCCTACTGGAAAAAACAGCTCGGGGGAGAACTGCCGATCTTGCAGCTGCCGACCGACTTCCCGCGTCCAGCGGTGCTGACCGAGCGCGGAGCGAGCCATACCTTCCAACTGAATTCAGAAATAGCCGGGCAATTGAACCAGCTGAGTCAGCAGGAAGGAACGACACTTTTTATGACCTTGCTTGCTGCCTTTAACACATTGCTGTTCCGCTACACGGACCAAGAGGACATCCTGATCGGAACGCCTATCGCGGGGCGGAGGCGCGAAGAGATCGACGCGCTGATCGGATTTTTCGTCAACACGCTCGTCCTGCGCACCGACCTGTCAGGCGGGGTGGGTTTCCGAGAACTTCTCGCCCGCGTCCGCAGGACCGCTCTCGATGCGTACGCCCATCAGGACGTTCCTTTTGAGCGACTGGTCGAAGAGCTGCAGCCTCGGCGCAACATGAGCTACTCGCCGCTGTTCCAAGCCATGTTTGTCATGCAAAATCAACAGCAGAAGCAGGTAGAGATCGAGGGGCTCACGTTGACTGCTCTACCAGGCGAAAGCAGCACAGCTAAATTTGACCTGTCCCTGACGATGACGGAGTCGGCGGACGGGTTGACGGCGAAGTTTGAATACAACACCGACCTGTTCACTGCTGATACGATCGGGTACATGGCCGAGCACTTGACCGTGCTTTTGGAAAGCATCCTCGAGTGCCCGGATACGGACATCTCCACTCTGCGTCTGCTCACGGCAGACGAGGAGCACCTGCTGCTGACCACATGGGCGGGTGGTGCAGCTTCGTCTGTCGAAATGAAGTTCATGCACCAGCGCTTTGAGGAGCAAGCTTCCCGTTCACCGGAAGCGGAGGCGGTTGTCAGCGGCGACGTGCGCCTGACGTATCGTGAACTCAACGAGCGGGCCAACCGCTTGGCGCATTATCTGCAGGCGCAAGGTGTCACGAGAGACACACTTGTCGCGGTCAGCGTCGAGCGCACAGAACAGATGGTCATCACCGCGCTGGCAATCTTAAAAGCAGGCGGTGCCTATGTGCCGATCGACCCGGCCTATCCCGAAGAGCGCATCGCGATCATGTTGCGAGAATCCAATCCGGCGCTCGTGTTGACAGATCAAACGCTGGACGCTCTGCAGAGTGAATTGTCCATGTTGCCATCCGTAAATCCGATCTGTAAGGTGGAGCCGGATCACTTGGCATACCTGATCTTCACCTCCGGTTCTACAGGGGTGCCAAAAGGAGTTATGATCGAACACAAGAGCATTTGCAATTACTTGGAATGGATGCTCGATTTTTATCAGATTGCGTCGACAGACCATGTCCTGCAGAAGGCGAGCTTTTCATTCGACGTGTCGGTCTGGGAAATGTTCCTGCCGCTGTCATGCGGTGCGAAGACGGTGCTGGCACGTTCAGGCGGGCAGGCCGATATCCCTTATCTGATCGAACTTATCAATCAGGAGCAGATCACGATCGCACACTTTATTCCGTCGATCCTCCAACTGTTTGCTGCGGATGCAAACGTGGAGACGTGCCTGAGTCTGCGCTTCCTGATGAGCGGTGGTGAAGCATTGCCATTTGAGTTGCAGGAGCGGGTGCTGGAAAGGCTGCCCGATATTGAGCTTCATAACCGGTACGGGCCGACTGAAGTCACCGTCAACGCCACGTTCTGGAACTGCCGCCATAAGAGGGCACGCAAGATCGTACCGATTGGCCGGCCATTGCCAAATGTCACCGTGTATGTATTAAACGCAGCGCTCCAGCTGGTGCCGACCGGCGCGGCGGGCGAGCTGTACGTGGGCGGCGACTGCTTGGCAAGGGGCTATTACAACCGGGCGGATCTGACGGAGGCTCGCTTCTTGCCCAGTCCGTTTCAATCGGGCGAGCGAATCTACAAGACGGGAGACCGGGTGCGCTGGCTTGCGGATGGCAGCTTGCAGTTCCTCGGCCGGCTTGACGACCAAGTCAAACTGCGCGGCTATCGGATCGAACTCGGTGAGATTGAAGCTATGCTGGACGAGCACGAATTCATCGCTCAATCGGTGGCGGCGGTTCACCGTGGTGAGGTACTGGCCGTCTATTACTTAGGAGATCGCGTTCCGGCCGCAGACTTGCGTGCCTATCTGAAAGATCGCCTGCCAGCATTTATGGTTCCGTCCGCCTTTCTGCAGCTTGAAAATTTCCCACTTGGGCCAAACGGCAAGATCGACCGCAGTCTGCTGCCGATCCCGAATGAGTGGGAGCGCACGTCCGAGTTTGTCGCTCCGCGAACCTTGACAGAAGAACGCCTCGCCGCGCTCTGGTCTGAGCTGTTGCGGATTGAGGAGATCTCCGTCTATGACAGCTTCTTCGATCTCGGCGGACATTCGCTGATGATCACGCAACTTGTCGCCAGAGTGCAACAGGTGTTTTCCGTCTCGCTCAATCTCCGCGAGCTCTTCGAAAAGACGACCATCGCCGAGCTGGCGGAAGTGATCGAAGCATCCGAAACTGTACAAGCACCTGTTATTCAACGCAGGGAGCGCAACAGCAACAGAATGAAACGCTAAGTGAAAAAGAGTCTGGCTCAACAGTGCCAGACTCTTTTTTCACACAATAATAGCTGAATATGTTACAATAAAAATTAAAATGGATTAATTAAAATGAACTATTCATATAGGAGCCTGAAGGTAGAAGGAGAACCCGCATGGACAAAAGAGCCAATCTAACTCCGGCGCAGCGTGCGCTGTTAGAAAAACGAATCAAAGGCAAAGGCCCCGTCATGCCTGCTTCCGCCATAAAGAAAACGGGCATTCCCCGCCGTCCGCCGGGGGAATCTCCTCTGTCTTATTCCCAAGAGCGCATGTGGGTCATGGAACAGATGGAGCCGGAAGCGGCTGTCTACAATATTCCGGTTGCCATTTCGGTTAGCGGAGAGCTCGACCGCGAACTGCTATCCACAAGCATCCACGAAGTGATCCGCCGCCACGAAGCCCTGCGCACCACGTTCCCGGTCACAGACGGCACGCCAGCGGTATTGATCCATGAGGAACTATCCGTGCCGATCCTCGCGCTTGACGTTCGGCATTTGCCGGAGGGGGAGCGGGATGAGGCGGCTCAGCGTCTGGCGCTGGAAGATGCCCAGCGTCCTTTTGACCTCATCCGAGGCCCGCTTGTGCGCGTCACGACCATCCAAAAGGCGGATGAAGAGCATCTGTTGCTGATCACGCTCCATCACATCATCGCGGACGGCTGGTCGCTCGGTGTGCTGATCAACGAGTTTTCGCTCCTCTACGCTTCCATTAAAAGCGGTCTGCCTGCGCCGCTCCTGGAGCTTCCGATCCAGTACAGCGATTTTGCGTACTGGCAGAAGCTGCCGGAGCAGCGAGCCGCTTTACAACAACATCGAGAGTATTGGAAGCAGCAGCTTGGCGGCGAACTTGAACCGCTCCAGTTGCCGGTCGACCGGCCGCGCCCGAGCAGCCAGACCTTTTGTGGTGCCACGACCCAATTTATGCTTTCCAAACCGCTTTCCGATTCTCTGCAGCAACTGAGCGTAGAGACTGGCACGACACTGTTCATGACCCTGCTGGCCGCTTTTCAAACGTTTCTTTCCCGCTACACCGGGCAGACGGACATCCTCGTCGGTTCGCCGATTGCCAACCGCACCCGCCGTGAGATCGAAGGGCTGGTCGGCGTCTTTATCAATACCCTTGTCCATCGCAGCCGGATTGACGGCGAAATGACCTACCGCGATCTGTTGGAACAAGTGCGCCGTACGACCCTCGACGCATTTGCCCATCAGGATATGCCGTTCGAAAAATTGGTCGAAGAGCTGCAAGCAGATCGCAACATGGCCTATTCGCCGCTGTTCCAAGCGATGTTTATCCTGCAAAACAATGAGCAGCATACGCTTTCCATGCCGGGGTTGACTTTGCGGAGCGAGACTCTGGAGACACAAACGGCCAAATTTGACATCACTTTGTCTTTCTTTGCGACCGAGAATGGCCTCTGGGGGCATTGGGAATACAACACCGATCTGTTTGACGCCGAGACGGTCGAACGCATGATTCTGCATTTCCAAACGCTGCTCAGTGGCATCGTCGACAAGCCGGACCGGGTTTTGCACGAATATCCGCTCCTGCCGCACGAAGAGCAGCAAAAGATACTCCGCGACTGGAATGACACGGCAGCGCCGTCCCGCGAAGTCTGTATTCATCACCTGTTCGAAGAGCAGGTGGAACGCACCCCGGATGCGATCGCACTGGTATTTGAAGATCAGGAACTGACTTATCGAGAGCTGAACAACCGCGCCAACCATGCCGCTCAGTCCCTGCAGGCGTGCGGCGTTGGGCCGGACGATGTTGTCGGGGTCTATCTGGAGCGTTCGCCCGAACTGCTCACCGCTCTGCTTGCGACACACAAGGCAGGAGGAGGCTACCTGCCGCTTGACCCGGGCTATCCGCAGGAGCGCCTCGCCTTTATGATCAGGGATGCCAAGCCGAAAGTGATCCTGATCCAGCCGTCGCTCGCCGGACAGCTTCCGCCGCATGACGCTCAGGTGCTGACCTTGACTGGGGAAGAGCAGTCTGACCTTCTCCCGAACCCGTCCAGTCTCGTGCGTCCGGAGCATCTGGCCTACATCATCTACACGTCCGGTTCCACCGGCCAGCCCAAAGGTGTCATGGTCGAGCACCGCAGCGCCTCCCATTTCTTCACCGGAATGGATGGAGCTGTTGGCTGCGGAGGGAAAGACACGATTCTCGCTCTGACTTCGATCGGCTTTGACATTTCCGTGCTCGAGCTGTTCTGGAGTTTGACGCGCGGGACGAAAGTCATTTTGCTGACCGAACAGGAGATCAGTGAAACGGGCTTGTCGATCAGCGAATACTCCTTGCGCAAACAGTTGCTCCGCCACCAAGCGACCATTCTGCAGTGCACGCCTTCAATGATGAACATGATCATCTCAGCACCTGAGGGACTGGCCGCGCTCGCTCCTTTGCAAAAAATTCTGCTGGGCGGCGAAGCATTGCCTCCCACGCTGGCCCGCCAACTGTTACAGAACACGAATGCACGCCTGTTCAACCTATACGGCCCGACAGAAGCGACTGTCTACGCGGCTCATTATGAAGTGACAGACACCGAACTACATTCAATTCCACTCGGCCGTCCGCTTTCAAACAGCACGCACTACATCCTCGACAAACAGCTTCAGCCGGTGCCAATCGGCGTTGCTGGTGAACTGCACATCGGCGGGGCTGGTGTGACGCGAGGGTACCTCGGGCGGGACGAATTGACCGCTGAGCGGTTCATTCCCAATCCGTTTGGCCCGGGCCGACTGTACAAAACGGGCGATCTCGCCTGCTACCTCCCGGACGGGAATATCAAGTTTCTCGGCCGTCTCGACCATCAGGTGAAAGTGCGCGGCTACCGTGTCGAGTTGGGTGAGATCGAAACGCGCCTCTTAGAGCATGTCGCGATTCACGAAGCGGCGGTCCTCGCCCGCGACAACACGCTGATCGCCTATGTGGTCGCCGAAGGGGAGCTGCCCGACGTGCTGGGCATTCGCAGTTTCCTCGGCACGCGCCTACCCGAGTTCATGGTGCCAACTCGCTTCATACAGCTTGATGCGATGCCGCTGACCCCGAGCGGAAAAATTGACCGCAAAGCTCTGCTTGCTTTGGAGATCGCGCCCCTGCAGAGTGTCGAACGAACGTACGTCGCGCCGTCTTCGCCGCTGGAAGAAGAGCTGTGTATCGTCTGGTCGGAAGTTCTGCAGGTCGAGCAAGTCGGTGTGCAAGACAACTTTTTCACGCTCGGCGGGCACTCCTTGCTGGCAATGCGAGTGATGTCGAGGGTAAACAGCCGGTTTGCGACGCATTTGTCTCTGCGCAGCTTCTTCGAAGCGCCAACGATCGCCGAACTCGCCGCCGTGATCGCCGAACAGGAGCACGAAGTTGTCACACCACCGATCATACCCGTGCCGCGAAATGAGCATTTGCCGTTGTCCTTTGCTCAGGAGCGGTTGTGGTTCCTTGACCAGTTGCATCCCGATTCGGTGACTTACAACATCCCGGTTGTGCTCCAGATCAAAGGGAACCTGGAGCCCGATGTGCTTTGCAGGTGCTTAGAGGCGGTCGTCAAACGGCATGAATCCCTGCGCACGACGTTCAAGATCGTTGACGGGCAGCCGAAGCAGATCATTACGAATGAAGGGAACGTACCATTGCCTGTGTCAGATGTGCAAAGCGTTGCAGAAGCCCGGGCGGCAGCGCTGGAAGAAGCGAGAACGCCGTTCAGTTTGGCAGAAGGACCGCTTTTGCGCGCGAAATTGCTGAGGTTGGGGCCAGTTGAGCACATGTTGCTGCTGACCATGCATCACATCATCACCGATGAGTGGTCGATGGGCATTTTCATAGAGGAGATGGCAACGTTTTACGCTGCCTTTTCGACAGGAATAACGGCGCATTTGCAGCCACTGCCCATTCAATACGCAGATTACGCCGTCTGGCAGCGTGAGTGGCTACAAGGTGAGCTGTTGCAAAATCAGCTGGCTTATTGGAAGGACAAGCTCGGCGGAGAACTGCCGATCTTGCAACTGCCGACCGATTTCCAGCGTCCGGCGGTGCTGAGCGAGCGGGGAGCGAGCCGTACCTTCCATTTGAATGCAGCATTGACCGGGCAGTTGAACCGGCTGAGTCAGCAGGAGGGCACGACACTTTTTATGACTTTGCTCGCTGCCTTTAACACATTGCTGTTCCGCTACACGGGCCAAGAGGACATCCTGATTGGAACGCCCATCGCCGGACGGAGGCGCGAAGAGATCGACGCGCTGATCGGCTTTTTCGTCAACACGCTCGTGCTGCGCACCGACCTGTCAGGCGGGGTTGGTTTCCGTGAACTTCTCTCCCGCGTCCGCAGGACCGCTCTCGATGCGTACGCACATCAGGACGTGCCTTTTGAGCGACTGGTTGAAGAGCTGCAGCCGAAGCGCAACATGAGCTACGCGCCGCTGTTCCAAGCGATGTTTGTCATGCAAAATAAACAGCAGAAGCAGGTCGAGCTCGATGGCCTCACGATGTCTGCTCAGCCTGTCGCAAGCAGCACTGCCAAATTTGACCTGTCGCTGACGATGACCGAGACAGCGGATGGACTGACGGCGAAGTTTGTATACAACACCGACCTGTTCACGGCTGATACGATCGGGCACATGGAGGAGCACTTGACTGTGCTGTTGGAAAGCATCATCGCTTTCCCGGATACGGACATCTCCGCTCTGCGTTTGCTCACGGCAGACGAGGAGCACCTGCTGCTGACCACGTGGGCGGGCGGTGCAACTTCGTCTGTCGAAATGAAGCTCCTGCACCAGCGCTTTGAGGAGCAAGCGTCCCGTACGCCGGATGCGGAAGCGGTTGTCAGCGGCGACGCGCGCCTGACGTATCGTGAACTCAACGAGCGGGCCAACCGCTTGGCGCATTATCTGCAGGCGCAAGGCGTCACGACAGATACGCTTGTCGCCATCTGTGTCGAGCGCACAGAACAGATGGTCATCACCGCGTTGGCGATCTTAAAAGCAGGCGGTGCCTATGTGCCGATCGACCCGGCCTATCCCGAAGAGCGCATCGCGACCATGATACGCGAATCCAATCCGGTGTTCGTTTTGACAGATCAGATGCTGAACGCCTTGCAGAGTGAACTGGTCACGATGCCGACCGTCAATCCGGTCTGTAACACGACGCCCGATCACCTGGCCTACATGATCTTCACCTCTGGCTCGACCGGAGTGCCAAAAGGGGTCATGATCGAACACAAGAGCATTTGCAATTACATCGAATGGATGCTCCAGTTTTATCAGATGACGCCGACCGATCATGTCCTCCAGAAGGCGAGCTTTTCATTCGACGTGTCGGTATGGGAAATGTTGTTGCCACTGTCATGCGGTGCCAAGACGGTGCTGGCCCGTTCAGGAGGGCAGGCCGATATCCCGTATCTGATTGAACTGATCAACCAAGAACAGATCGCGATCGCACACTTTATCCCGTCGATCCTCCAACTGTTTGCTGCAGATGCGAACGTGCAGACGTGCAAGAGTCTGCGCTTCCTGCTGAGCGGCGGTGAAGCATTGCCTTATGAATTGCAGGAGCGGGTGCTGGACAGGTTGCCGGATGTTGAGCTTCATAACCGGTACGGTCCGACCGAAGTTACCGTCAATGCCACGTGGTGGAACTGCCGCCATGACCGGGAGCGCAAGATCGTACCGATTGGCCGGCCTTTGCCCAATGTCACTGTGTATGTATTGGACGCAGCGCTCCAGCCGGTGCCGACCGGTGTGGCGGGTGAGCTGTACGTGGGCGGCGACTGCTTGGCGCGGGGCTACTACAACCGACCGGAGCTGACGGCAGAGCGCTTCTTGCCCAGTCCGTTTCAAACGGGCGAGCGAATCTACAAGACCGGAGACCGGGTGCGCTGGCTTGCGGATGGCAGCTTGCAGTTCCTTGGCCGGTTTGACGACCAAGTCAAACTGCGCGGCTTTCGGATCGAACTCGGTGAGATTGAAGCGGTGCTGGACGAACACGAATTCATCGCTCAATCGGTGGCGGCGGTTCACCGTGGTGAGGTACTGGCCGTCTATTACTTAGGAGATCGCGTTCCGGCCGCAGACTTGCGTGCCTATCTGAAAGATCGTCTGCCCGCATTTATGGTTCCGTCCGCCTTTCTGCAGCTTGAAAAATTCCCGCTCACGCCAAACGGCAAGATCGACCGCAGTCTGCTGCCGATCCCGAATGAGTGGGAGCGCACGACCGAGTTTGTCGCTCCACGAACCTTTACAGAAGAACGTCTCGCCGCGCTCTGGTCGGAACTGCTGCGGATTGAGGAGATCTCCGTCTATGACAGCTTCTTCGATCTCGGCGGACATTCGCTGATGGTCACGCAACTCGTCGCCAGAGTACAACAAGTGTTTTCCGTCTCGCTCAATCTCCGCGAGCTTTTCGAAAAGACGACCATCGCCGAGCTGGCGGAAGTGATCGAAGCAGCCGAAACCGTACAGGCTCCTGTTATTCAACGCAGGGAGCGCCACGGCAACAGAATGAAACGCTAAGTGAAAAGAGAGTCTGGCTCAACATTGCCAGACTCTTTCTTTTACACACAAACATAGCCGTGTGTGATACAATGAAAATTAAAATACATTAATTAAAATGAATCAGTCACATACAGACATGAAGGCAGAAGGAGACCCAGATGGACAAAAGAGCCAATCTCACCCCGGCGCAGCGCGCCCTGTTAGAAAAACGAATCAAGGGCAAGGGCCCGGTCATGCCCGCGTCCGTCCAAAAGAAAACGGGCATTCCCCGCCGTCCGCCTGGGGAGTCGCCGCTGTCCTATTCACAAGAGCGCATGTGGGTCATGGAACAGATGGAGCCGGATGCGGCCGTCTACAATGTGCCGTTCGCTGTGACGATCACCGGAGAGCTCGACCGTGATCTGCTGTCCCAAAGCATCCACGAAGTGATCCGCCGTCATGAAGCCCTGCGCACGACCTTCCCCGTCACCGACGGCACACCGACGATTTTGATCCATCAGGAGCTCTCCGTGCCGATCACGGCGCTCGACGTTCGAGACGTGCCGGAGGGGGAGCGTGAGGAAGCGGCCAAACGTCTGGCGCGGGAAGAAGCCAAGCGCCCGTTTGACCTGATCCATGGCCCGCTGGTGCGCGTGACGACCATCCGAAAGGCGGACGAGGAGCATCTCTTGCTGTTCACGCTCCATCACATCATCTCCGACGGCTGGTCGCTCGGCGTGCTGATCAACGAGTTCTCGGTCCTCTACGCCTCCTTCAAAAACGGCTTGCCCTCGCCGCTGCCCGAGCTGCCGATTCAGTACAGCGATTTCGCATATTGGCAAAAGCAGCCCGAGCAGCAAGCCGCCTTGCAGACGCATCTCGACTATTGGCAAGAGCAGCTCGGCGGCGCACTTGAGCCGCTCCAACTGCCGACCGACCGTCCGCGCCCGAGCAGCCAGACCTTTGACGGCAGCACAATCCAGTTTATGGTGTCTAAACAGCTCTCCGATGGCGTCCAGCAGCTCAGCGTGGAGTGCGGAACGTCGCTGTTCATGACGCTGCTGGCCGCGTTCCAGACCTTTCTCGCCCGCTATACAGGGCAAGGTGACATTCTGGTCGGCTCGCCGATCGCCAACCGCAACCGCCATGAGATCGAAGGTCTTGTTGGCGTGTTGATCAACACCCTCGTCCACCGCAGCCGGATCGAACAGGGCATGACATTCCGCGGACTGCTGGAGCAAGTACGCCGCACGACACTCGACGCGTTTGCCCATCAGGACATTCCGTTCGAAAAATTGGTCGAAGTGCTGCAGGCGGACCGCAACATGGCCTACTCGCCGCTGTTCCAGGCGATGTTTGTCCTGCAAAACAACACCCAGCGCACTTTGTCCATGCCAGGCCTGACGCTGAGAACCGAGACGTTGGAGATGCACACGGCCCAATTTGACATTACCTTGTCCTTTTTTGAGACGGAGAACGGTCTCTGGGGGCATTGGGAATACAACACCGACCTGTATGACGCCGCGACGGTGGAGCGGATGATCCGGCACTACCAAACGCTGCTCAGCAGCATCGTCGAACATCCGGACGCACCGCTCGCCGATCTGCGTCTGCTCACGGAAAAAGAAGAGCAGCAGCTGCTGCACGAATGGACGCGCCTCGAACCCTCCACGCTGGAGATGAAATGCCTCCACCAGCATTTCGAAGACCAGGCCGCCCGCACCCCGGACGCCGAAGCGGTGATCTGCGGCGCTGAGCGCCTGACCTACCGCGAGCTCAACGAGCGTGCTAACCAACTGGCGAACTACCTGCAAGCGCAAGGCGTCGTGCCGGAAACGCTGGTCGCCATCAGCGTCGAACGCACGCCGTGGATGGTGATCGCCACGCTGGCGGTGCTGAAGGCGGGCGGGGCCTACGTGCCGATCGACCCGACCTACCCCGAGGAGCGCATTGCGACCATGCTCCGCGTGTCCGACCCGGCTTTGGTGTTGACCGACGAAAAGTTGGCCGGGCTGCAACAAGAGCTCGCCCTGCTGCCGGCCACCAATCCGACGAGCAGCGTCGAGCCGCACAATCTGGCGTACGTCATCTTCACCTCAGGCACCACCGGCGTGCCCAAAGGCGTCATGGTGCAGCACGACACGTTGCACACCTACAGCGAAGAGTGGCGCACCAAGTTCGGCTATGACCAGATCGAGATCCGCGAACTGCAATATGCTTCCATGTCTTTTGACGTCTTCGTCGGCAACTTGATTCGCGCCCTGCATGCGGGAGGGGCGCTGGTGATCGTGCCGCAGGAGACCCGCTTGGATTTTGCAGCGTTGTACCGCATGATTCAAGAAGAGCGAGTCACCGTGTTCGATTCCACGCCGGGGGTGCTCATCCCGTTCACCACCTATATCTGGGAGAACCGCCTGCCGCTCGATCATCTCAAATTGCTGATCCTCGGCGCAGATGCGTTGGCGAGCGCCGACTATGCCTTGCTGCTGGAACGCTTTGGCGACCGGATGCGCATGGTCAACTGTTATGGGATCACCGAGGCGACGATCGACTCCTCCGCTTATGAAGCGAAAAAAGGGGAGTACGACCCGACCCTGTACAGCACCGTCCCGATTGGCCGCCCAAATGCCAACACGAGGCTGTACATTCTGGACACCGACCTCCGCCCGCAGCCGATCGGTGTCGCAGGCGAGCTGTACGTCGGCGGCGCAGCGGTCGCGCGCGGGTATTATAACCGACCGGATCTGACTGCTGAGCGCTTCTTGCCAAGCCCATTCGAGCCGGGCGAGCGTCTCTATAAATCGGGCGACCTCGTCCGCTGGCTCCCGGACGGCAACATCCAGTTCCTTGGGCGCGTCGATCAGCAGGTCAAGCTGCGCGGGTTCCGCATCGAGCTGGGCGAGATCGAAGCCGTGCTGAACGAGCATCCATCCATTCTCCAATCGGTGGCGGCCGTCGTGAACGATGGCCAAGATCTTGTCGCGTATTACACAGGTGCATCCGTCCCGGCGGAAGAGTTGAGCGCAGGCCTGAAAGAGCGGTTGCCTGCCTACATGGTGCCGAGCGCCTTCATGCTGCTCGATCAGTTTCCGCTTTCGCCCAACGGCAAGATCGACCGCCGTCTGCTTCCGGTCCCGGATGCCAAGGAGCGCCACACTGAGTATGTTGCTCCGCGGAATCATACGGAAGCACGACTTGCCGAGCTCTGGTCGGAACTGTTGCCTGTGGAGGAGATCTCCATTCACGACAACTTCTTTGAGATCGGAGGGCATTCCCTGTTGGCGACACGCCTTGTC
Source organism: Tumebacillus sp. BK434 (assembly GCF_004340785.1). Taxonomy (NCBI): domain Bacteria; kingdom Bacillati; phylum Bacillota; class Bacilli; order Caryophanales; family Alicyclobacillaceae; genus Tumebacillus; species Tumebacillus sp. BK434. Next base: position 332,735 of record NZ_SLXS01000001.1, read on the forward strand.
GCTCGCGTGAACAGCCGTTTCGAGATACAAGTGCAGTTGCGCAGCCTGTTTGATGCGCCAACGATTGCCCAATTCGCTGCCATGATCGACGAGCAGGAGCCAAACGGTGCTCCGCCGATCTTGCCTGCAGCGCGGGAGGATCATCTGCCATTGTCCTATGCCCAAGAGCGGCTGTGGTTCCTTGACCAATTACACCCCAACACGGCGACCTATAATGTTCCTGCCGTGGTGCGAATAAGTGGAAGTCTGGACAGCGATGCATTCTTCCAAGCCTTCCAAACGGTTGTAGAACGGCACGAGTCCCTCCGTACGACCTTCCAGGTCGTCGACGGGCAGCCGAAGCAGATCATCTCGGACCAAGTAACCGTTGCCCCGTCCCTTTCTGTCGTGAACAGCGAAGAAGCGGCGCTTACGGAAGCGCTGGAAGAAGCGCGAAAGCCATTTGACTTGTCACAAGGGCCGCTCGTGCGGGCGAAACTGCTGAGGCTGTCTGAGCAAGACCACCTGCTGCTCCTGACGATGCATCATATCATCACCGATGAGTGGTCGATGGAAATCTTCATTGCGGAGATGGCGAAGCTGTACGGTGACTTTGCGATGGGACAAACGCCGCAGGTTGCACCATTGCCGATCCAATATGCGGATTACGCCGTGTGGCAGCGCGAGTGGTTGCAGGGGGAGGTACTGGATAACCAGCTTCAATATTGGAAGCAACAGCTCGGAGGAGATTTGCCAATTCTGCAACTCCCGACCGATTTTCCGCGTCCGGCTATGCTGACCGGGCGGGGATCTGATCACACGTTCCAACTGAGTGCGAATCTGACAGGGAAACTGAACCGATTGAGTCAGCAGGAAGGTGCGACGCTGTTCATGACCTTGCTGGCCGCTTTTAACACCTTGCTGTACCGCTACACCGGCCAAGCGGACATTCTGATCGGTTCCCCGATTGCCGGGCGCGGGCGCAAAGAGATCGAAGGTTTGATTGGCTTTTTTGTCAACACCCTGGTTCTGCGCACCGATCTGTCCGGCGAACCGAGCTTTGCCGAATTGGTAGGCCGCGTCAGAGAGACCACGTTGCAAGCATACGAGCATCAAGATGTACCGTTTGAAACGTTGGTCAAAGTGCTGCAGCCGGAACGGGACATGAGCCGCTCGCCGCTGTTCCAAGTCTGTTTGGTGCTGCAAAATGAACCGCTTCCCGATCTCGAGCTGGCAGGGATCACGCTCAGCTCCGTCGAGTTGGACCTCCAGACTGCCAAATTTGACTTGACGATGACGCTGTCCGAGAATGGCGACGGCGGGATGACAGCCAGACTGGAATACAACACCGAGTTATTTGAAGCGTCAACGACCAGCCGCCTGGCAGAGCATTTTGTCATACTGCTGCAGGCGGCTGTGGATACGCCGACGCAGTCGATCTCCACACTTCCGCTGACGACAGCCGAAGAACGCGAACGACTGCTGCACGGGCAGCATGACGTGACCGCGTTCCCGCAGTCGCTGACGATTCATGAGCTGTTCGAAGAGCAAGCAGCCCGCGTCCCGGAGCGCATCGCCGTGGTCTGTGAACAGCAAGAGCTGACCTACCGGGAGCTCAACGAGCGCGCCAACCGCTTGGCGCATCATCTGCAAGCCCAAGGCGTCGGGCCGGAGTCGCTGGTCGGACTGTGCGTCGAGCGCAGCGTGGAGATGATCGTCGGCATCCTCGGTATCCTGAAAGCGGGCGGGGCCTATGTCCCGCTCGACCCGACCTACCCGCAAGAACGCTTGGCGTTCCTGATGGAAGATTCGCAGATCGAAGTGCTCGTCACGCAGGAGCAGCATCTGCACTCGCTTCCGCCGCATGGCGCAGCGAAGATCTGCCTCGACCGCGATTGGGATGCGATCTCCTCCTGTAGTGTGGAGAACCCGTACAGCGGTGCGACGCCGGACACGCTGGCGTACGTGATCTACACGTCAGGTTCGACAGGGAAGCCGAAAGGGGTATTGATTCCGCACAGCAACGTTGGACGTCTGATGGAAGCCACCGAGCATTGGTACCGGTTTGACGAGCACGATGTATGGACCGCCTTTCACTCCTATGCTTTCGACTTCTCGGTCTGGGAGATTTGGGGCGCCCTGCTGTACGGCGGCAAATTGGTTGTCGTCCCGTACTGGGTCTCCCGCACGCCCGAAGCGTTCTGCCAGCTGCTCATCGCCGAGCGGGTGACGGTGCTCAACCAAACGCCGTCCGCGTTCCGTCAGTTCATGCAGGCGGAAGCAGCTCGCGTCGACGGTGGCGAACTGTCTCTGCGCTACGTCATCTTCGGCGGCGAAGCGCTGGACCTGCCAAGTTTGAAGCCGTGGTTCGACCGCCACGGGGACCGCACGCCGCAGTTGATCAACATGTACGGCATCACCGAAACCACCGTACATGTCACCTACCGCGCACTGACGATGCAGGACGCGACAGAGGGGACGGGAAGCGTGATCGGCACGGCGATCCCCGATCTGCAAGTCTACGTGCTCGACCGACATCTCGAACCGGTGCCGGTCGGCGTGACCGGGGAGATGTATATCGGGGGCGCAGGCTTGGCCCGCGGGTATCACAACCGTCCGGACTTGACGGAGGAGCGCTTCATCAAGCATCCGTTTTGCGACGGCGAGAAGCTGTACAAGACGGGTGACTTGGCACGCCTTCTGCCAACCGGAGAACTGGAATACGCGGGCCGGATCGACGAACAGGTGAAGATCCGTGGCTTCCGCATCGAACTGGGGGAGATCCAAGCGGTGCTCAGCCAGCATCCGGAGCTGCAAACCTGTGTGGTCATCGCCCGGGAAGATCAGCCGGGAGACTTGCGTCTGGCGGCGTATCTGGTCGCAGAGCCGGACAATGCGCCGGACGCCGGTGAACTCCGCGCCTTTCTGCAGGAGCGTTTGCCCGCCTACATGGTACCGGTTCATTATGTGCGAGTCGATGAAATTCCGCTCACCCAGAACGGCAAGCTCGACCGTCGCCGCCTTCCAGTGCCGGAAATGGGCGAGCGCGTCACCGAGTATGTCGCCCCGCGCAATCAGACAGAACAGCGGCTGGCAGAGCTTTGGTCGGAAATGCTGGGGGTTCCGGACATCTCGGTACACGACGACTTCTTCGAACTCGGCGGACATTCGCTGATGGCGACACAAATCGCGGCCAGAGTTCGGGAGGAGTTTTCCGTCACGCTCGAACTCCGCGAACTCTTCGATAAAACCACCATCGCCGAAGTGGCCGAGATGATCGCAGCAGCCGAAAACGCGCCAGCCCCGATCATCCAACGCAGAGAACGCCCTCGGGTCCAGAAGAAACAGTAACTTACCAATGGAAAAAAGAGTCGGGCTGTAAATGCCCAGACTCTTTTTTTCATCCACAAACACAGAAAATTATGCTAAAATAAAAGTTAATATATATTAAGAAAATGGAGCGTTCACACATATGACACCAACCACGATCCAACTCTTCGCCGTTCATCGCGGCGCGCAACTGACCGACTCGCAGATGCAAAAGTCCTTGCAGACCCTGCCGCTGGAAGACCAGCAGCGCATTCTTCGCTACCGCCGATGGGAAGACCGCCAAAGCGGTATGCTCGCCGCCAAGCTGGCGCGCAAGATGCTCTCCGACCACCTGCACGTCCCGGCGAGCGAGCTGCAGATTCGCCGCACCGAGCTTGGCCGCCCGTACCTGCACGGCTTTGCGGGCTGGCAAGGCGACTTCAACGTTTCCCACTCCGGCGACTGGGTCTTCGGCGGAATCACGACCCAAGGCCTGCTGGGTGTCGATGTCGAAGGCTTGCGCGAAATCGAGATGGAAGTCTCCAAACACTGTTACTGCCCGGAAGAGCGCGACGAGCTGTACAGCCTCGACGGTGCGGAGCAGAACGCGTTTTTCTACGTGCTGTGGACGATGAAGGAAGCGTATATCAAGGCCATCGGCACAGGCTTGTCCACGCCGCTGACCTCGTTTGGTTTTGACATCCCAAGTTTGAAAGAAGGCAAGATCCTGTTGAAAGACGACAGTGGCGTCCCGCAGCCGCAGTGGCATTTCCAGCGCTATGACGTGGATGATGCGTACCGGTTTGCGATCTGCTCGGATCAGCAGAGCCTGCCGGGCAGCATTACGCTCTTGACCCGTGATGAAGTGCTCAACTAGACCTGACACCCAAGGAGGAATGTTACGATGACCCGTACCGCGCAAGCATCTAAATGGTTCCAATGTGCCTACCCGAAACCGCAGGCCGAGCAACGCCTTTTCTGCTTCCATTACGCAGGCGGCGGAGCGTCCGCCTTTAACCAATGGGGAAAAGACCTCCCAGACAGCATCGAAGTCGTCGCAGTGCAGCTCCCAGGCCGCGAGTCGCGGTTGTTTGAGCCGGTGTTTACCTCGCTCCAGCCGCTGGTAGAGGCGGTGGCGGCGGAGATGTTGCCTTTTTTGCAGGAGAAGCCGTTTGTGTTCTTCGGGCACAGCATGGGGGCGATCGTGAGCTATGAGATGTCCCGGTATCTGAAGCAGCAGCATGGCATCCAGCCGTCCCATCTGTTCGTTTCGGGCTATCCGGGTCCGCACACGTATCAGAACGACGATCCGTATTATGTGAAATCGGACGCTGATCTGATCCAAGACCTCGTTGAATTGGGCGGGACTCCGCAGGAGCTGCTCGAGAACGAGGAACTGATGAGGCTGGTGCTCCCGACGATCCGTGCGGACTTCCAAGTATGCGACACGTATGAATTTGTGGAAGGCGCGCTGCTCGACTGCCCGCTCACCGCTTTCGGCGGCTGGCAGGACGAGATGCTGACAGAAGAAGGCATGAAAGCCTGGGGCGAGTTAACGAGTGGGGCGTTTGCGATGGAGATGTTTGAAGGGGATCATTTTTACTTGCTGGAAACAGAAAAACGCGACACGATCTTGTCTCATATTAAAAACTGCGGTGTCTCCAAGTAGGAGACGCCGCAGTTTTTTAAACTTCTGGCAAACGTTACTCTACAGGCATGCACTTTTGAACAACCCCTGCTCCATACAGGAACCGCCACCGCGCCATCGAATACTACATGCATTCATTCGTTATCGAAGGGGGTCCACCCAGCGTGTTTCACCCACAATCCGAGCGGAAGCCCAAGGTTCAACAGCCCTCCCCAGCGCGAGAACGTTCTGCCGCGGCGCAAGATACCAGCGCCTTGCAGCTGCGCGCGGGCATCTTGCAGTTGCAAAAGCAGTACGGCAACCAGCGCACGATGCAGATGCTGAGCGCGTACCGCTTACGGCAGCAGCGGCCGATGCAACTGAAGAAAGGCGAAACGGAAATGACAACCGAGCCCCAACCGCCAGCAGCGCTGTACCGGGTGCGCAAAAAGGGAGCTGTGCGTATCAAGCTGAAAAAAGTGGATGACAAGCAAGCTTTTCACGACGCGAACGCCAAAATTGATCAGGTGATCATCGGGGCAGAGCGGCCGCGCGGAATATTTGGCGATCATCATGGGAGCCATACGACCGCCTGGGAGGTTTTTTGTGATGTGGTGCGCTTTTCGATCACCGGGAAGACGGTGGATGAGGCGATCGCCACGCTGCAGAAGCTCTGTTCGTCCGATCTGACATCGCTGCCCGGGCTGCCGACGATCCCGCATCTCAACGGTGAGGAAATGGCGGAGGAAGAGGAGCACGAAGACGGCGGCACCACTGTCGAGGAGGATCACACTGAAGAAGAACTGCCGCTGGAAACGGTAAACGTCGAAGCGGACGTACAGCCGTCCGCGTCCGGCACGATAGCGGAAACCGAGGAAGAGGAGGAGGTCGAGGACGAAGGGGTCGAGCAGTGGACCTACGATGACTTCGATGCGGAATACGAACCGGAATATCTGGAGGAGGAAGACGAGGCCTATCTGGAGTCGCTCAATCCTGCCAAGGAAGAGGAAGCGGACAACAGTTCCACACAGCCGTCGAATCTGGGCATGGAGGAGGAGCAACCGGCTCAAAAACCCAAACCGTCTTCGAGCCAAAATCCGCTCAAGCGCAGTCGCGAAGACGAGTTGCAGGAGGAAGAGCCGAAAAAGCTCAAACTGACCAACCCGGAAGAAGAGGCGCAACGGGATAAAGCGGCCGAGCATCAGTTTCAAATGGGCAACTACCTCAAAGCGTACCGCCGTCTGGAAAGCAGCATCGGCCAAGCGGAGCATGCGAAGACTCTGGAGGAAGCGTCCGGGCTGGAGAAGATCGGGGTGCTGCAAGAACTGGTGCTGGCGTTCCTCCAATTTCGTAACTCGTTGCCGTTGTCAGCTTTCGATTCGGCGGTCAACAATGGCAAGAATGAAGGCAAACTGATCAATGACATCCGCAAGTATGAGAATTATCAAGAGGACGTAAGCGCGATCAAGAAGGCAGACCTCAATGCCCTCCGCGACAAAATGTGGCTGTTGCTGGATCAGGCGGCCGTCGAGGAATTTTACGAAGTGTGCAAGGAGGAGAAGTCTGCCAACGGCAAACAGCAGGTTGCTCACATCGTGAAGCGCCATCTGATCACCTTGAATCAAGCATACAGCAACGTGTACGGGCTGACGAACATTGCCAGCCAGAACTCGATCGTGAACTTCTTAACCGGCAAAGTCAAACCGATCGCCAAGAAAGGGAAGGAAGACCCGGTCACCTTGCACTTTGACAAGAAGACGGCCACGGAAATCGCCAAGCTTGTTCTGTATGAACAGGCACCGGGCAAGAAAAAGCTGGTCCGCTCTCCCCAGCTGGAAGCGAAGGAGTTCGATAAAAGAGACAAGATCGACGAAGCGGATCTCGCGCCGACCAAACGTTTTGCATGTCAGATCGAATTGGACGAAGCGGAGGACCCGGCGATCACACACATTCGCTTCTCCGGGCGAGCGCCGGGGATCTTTGGCAACCAGACGATGGGCAGCCATCTGACCGCTTGGAGCCTGCATGCGGAAGTGGTGAAAGCGAAACTGCGCGGCAAAACGCTGAGCGAGGCGCGGGATGAGATCTCGAATCTTTTGGACGACAGCAAGACAGAAGGCGGCTACAAGCGGACAGAAGCGATCAAGGCGAAAAAGGCGTACGAGTCGCCGGGTGACACGACCGATGATTTCCCGGATAAGTTTCAGCAGCAGTCGGATGGCATGTACAACGACATCTTGACGCGGTTTAAAAGCGCGGAAGATGAAGTCGACAAGACACTGGCTGCGCTCGAAGAGGCGAAAGGTGCGGTTTTGCTGCCGGCGCTGCAGGACGCGATCGCCGCGTATATGCATGTTCGCAATACGCTGCTGCTGTCTGCAGTCGATGGCAGAAACGTCGGGCTGCGGGCGGTCGGGCGCGGCGAAGCGGCGAAAGTTCGCGACATTCGCAAAGTCGAACAGCTGGTCAAGCAGGACGAGCAGCACAAGGCGACACTCGAAATTGCATTAGAAGAAAAAATGTCCTCTGAGGAGGAAGCGTCCAAAGAGCGGGCGCAGGATAATCTGCAGCAGCACGTAATGCCGGACAAACAGCAAGTCCGCAACAAAATGTGGGAACTGCTCGATCATGATGCGCTCAATTATTTTACGCGCCGCAAAGCGACCGCGAAAACAGCACCAGGCATCCTCAAAGGAGAAACGCAGTATGACCTGATCAGCGAAGTGATCGAATCGCATCTCAAAGCGCTGCGGGAAGCGTTTCCAAAAGCGTACGACTACGCCGAGATGGGCAGCGAAGCTTCACGCCAAGAGTTTTTCGAAAAACTCCTTGTGACACATAAGGAAGGTGTGCATGAAGACAGCTTGTCCATTCTGCATGACGTGGAACAAAAGGTGGGTGAGTTGGAGAACGGGTTGGGCGATCTGAAAGGCTCTGAAGTGGCCAAGCTTGCTGTAAAGTACCGGAATGCGACTCCGCTGCTCTACTCGTTTCTGGACAAGCGTGCGACGTATGAGAAGGTGGTAGAGGAGGTCAAGAACTCCCGAGGGACTCAAGTTGACAATGCGGAGGACGAGGAACTCCGGGATTACGATGTTCCCGGTTTGGTCTACCGTATTTTCGACTTTGCATTCAACCTCCTCGACAAGATCGATCAAGGTTCCTATTCTCGCTTAGGAGAAGAGAACCAGAAGCTCCTCAAAAAAACCGCAGACGAGATCCGGAAAGAGGAACGGTTGACAAGACGATCAAAAATCGAGAAAAAGATCAGGGCCAAAAAGAAGAAAGTCATCTCATATAACGAGAGTTCGGACAGCGAGGAGGAAGAGGAATAAGTAAAATAAGCACTCCAGCCCCTGCTGAAACGCCTTGGAATACGTTCCAAGGCGTTTTCGTTTGCACATGATGATGTTTGATGCGGGAGCGGCGGGTGAGGCGCCCCGACTAAGAGGGGCACCTGGAACCGCTTGTTGACGGCTGGTACAGAGCATGACGGCACATAATTAGACTCCCTCGAAGTTAAGGGGAGTTTCTGTTAAATTAAAAGTGCGGTAAAGATTACAAAATTTCTTGTATCTTATTTTTCCGTATGGTAGAATTCGGTTGTAAGATTGTATGTAACTTTTTTATTTTTCATTAAAACACCTAGCATTTACAAAGTAGAACACATAACACTTCGTTCGATAAATTATTCACAACAATAGACTTACTATTCCGATATATCTTGTGATATTTGCTTGAAAGGAGGTGAAAACACATGGAAATCAAGGCTCTCGAAGTGACCGGTCTCGAAGTGATGGACCTGAACGACGCGATGGCTCTGCCGGAGACGGCTGCATCGTCCGGTTCGTCCTCCAGCTCCGGCTGCTCCACTTGCGGCTCCAGCTCCTGCTGCGGTTCTTGCTAATGTGGGGAAGTTGGTTGTGTGAATTCTTGAAGGGAGGTGAAATGACATGGAAATCAAAGCTCTCGAAGTAACGGGTCTCGAAGTGATGGACCTCAATGATGCAATGGCTCTGCCGGAAACGGCTGCATCGTCCGGTTCGTCCTCCAGCTCCGGCTGCTCCACTTGCGGCTCCAGCTCCTGCTGCGGCTCTTGCTAATGCGGGGATGTCGGGAAGTGACTTTCAATAGGGGAGGTGACAACACATGGAAATCAAAGCACTCGAAGTGACCGGTCTGGAAGTCATGGACCTCAATGATGCGATGGCTCTGCCGGAGACAGCTGCATCGTCCGGTTCGTCCTCCAGCTCTGGCTGCTCCACTTGCGGTTCCAGCTCTTGCTGCGGATCCTGCTAATTTATGCATGCCTCATTCGATTGGTTGGCGCTGCTGTCACAGTGTCAACCAATCTTTCTACAGTCAAGACGAGCGCTTTGTTTACTACTATCTCATTATAATACATATTTTTCGAAATCATTCTTGCTTTTTAGGGGTTGTCTCAGAAAGTTTTTCCAACAAGGAGGCATCGGATATGAAGGATATGACAACCGACACCGCAGGAGTCCTAGCAGGCGTCGAAACGAAACTCGCCCCGCGGTTCATGCTGCGCGTCGCAGGCATCTCGCTTCAGAGTTTGCTGGAGTGGCAAGCTCCAAAGACGATAGATCGCCTCTCTCAAATCACGGAGCATACCAATTGGCTGGCCGAAAACACGCAGCCGCTCGTCGACCGCCTCGAAGCTGCTGTGCCGAAGATGACCGACGATGTGCTGCGCAACCAATTGATCAAATATAAGCGTGACATTTTCAACAGTCGTTTTCCGAAAAAGCGTCCTCCCGAGTTTGCGGGACAGATCGCCGCCGACCTGATCGCGGCGATGCAGACTTGGGAGGCTGTTTATCAATTGATCGCCGAGCTGGAGCAAGATGCGAAGGCGCACTATGAACACGAACTGCGCCAGAGCCGCATCCGCATGCAGGAACTGGCCCAAGACCCGTATTTTCAAAACGGCGTAGTGCAGACCTCTCAAGAGCTGTACACCAAGATCCTGAAATACATTGAAACGCCGATCGACGAGCACAGCGGCCGACTGCGCAAAGTCGAATACAACTTGAGCACGGTGCTGACCCGGACGGGCGCGAAAACGTCGCCGTTCAGCTCATTCACACTGGTCGGGCACGGCGAATGGGATGAGCAGGGCCAAATGAGCCTCGCGTCGCTGCAGCAGTATCGGAGCAAGTTGCGCATCAACCACACGTTTGTGCTGCGCCTGTTTGCCGGACTGCTCAAGCGGCCGGAGATCCGCCCGTTGCTTGCCTACCGCGCCAACCGCTCGTCGATGGTCAGCAACGGACAGTTTCGCATGATGCGCCGCACCGACAATCCGAAGCGCCGCCCCCGCGTGTTCCGCACGTCGGAAGCGCACGTATCTCTTCACTATAACCCGTCGATTCAGACCGTTTTGGAAAAAGTGAAGCAAGCGCCGGGCGGGATGCTGTCTTTTGAAGCGTTGCTTGGGGAACTGGCCGGAATCGGACAGCGCGAGGAGATCGAAAAGTTCCTCGGACAGCTGATCGAACTGCAGATTCTGGAACCGACCGCAGAGCTTACCGACCAGACGCCCGACATTTTGGCCGATGTGCAAGGCTGGCTGCAGCGCTGGCCGGTCGAGATCGCCCGGCGCGTGGCCGACAAGTTGCAGGAAGTGCAGGCGATGATCGCCGCGTTTGAAACGGCGTCGGTGGAGGAGCGCAAAGAGTTGCTGAGTCAATTGACGGCAACGTTCGAAAGCCTGTACGCCGAGGTCGGCGTGGAGGCGGATGCATCGCGATTTGCCATGCTGCTGTATGAAGACGCGGTGCTGCCGGAGCCGACGCGCCTGCCTGCTGACGAATGGCAGGGGATGGTGCAGGACCTCGCGCGCTTGCAGGAGCTGTCACCGCTGTTCGATGTGAAGTACCGCCTGCAGTCCCGCTTGGCGCAGATGTTTCGCGCCACGTATGGAGCTGACGGTGTTTGCACACGCGCTTCCGACCTGATTCAGCCGCTGGTGGCGGTCAATCAGGAGTTCTTCCGGGCGATGGTGCCGGAGGAACTGCATGCCGATCTGGGCATCGGGAATGACGTGGAGAACATCCGCATCCTGAACGAGCTGAAGGTGGAGTTTGGCCGAATGATCGCGGAGCGCCTGCTGACGGGCGAAGAAGTGGTGCTCTGCGCCGAGGATCTGGAAGCGTTCACGGCAAGGATTCCGGAGAGCATTCGCAACCGGCCGATGGCGCATGACTTTTTTGTGCAATGGCAAAAAGGAGCGGACGGCCGGAGCTTGCTGGTGCTCAACCAGGCGTACCATGGCTTCCTGACCTTTTTCACCCGCTTTCTGGAATATGGGGAAGGCGATGAAGTGCAGGAACTGCGCGCTTATCTGGCCGAGCTGTTCGAAGGCACGGGGAGGTTTGCGGAAGTGTCGGGGGTGTACGGGTTCAATGCGAACTTGCGAGAACCGCTGGCTTCCCACGAGCTGACCTTCCCCGATCTGCCGCCGACGTGGCCGGAGGGGCAGGCGCCGCAAACGCTGCGGTTTCATGACTTGTCTTGGGTGTATGACCAAGCGACCGACCGCGTCGTGCTGCAGCATCCGGAGATCGGCATCGTGCAGACGGCGTTCCTCGGGACGCTGATCCCCTTGATGTTGCCAAGTCTGGTGCGGATGGTGACCAACCTGTTCACCAACTCGCTATTGCCGCTCAACTTCCACTCGTTCCATGAGCACACCTTGACGGAAGAGCAGCGGTTGCAGGACGTGCGGGTCTATCCGAGGGTGCGGGTCGGGCAGGTCGTGGTGTCCCGGCAAAAGTGGATGGTGCCGCGCAGCCGGTTGATCGAGCGCGAGAAGAAGGAGAGCGACTTCGAATTTTTCTCCCGCGTGCACAGATGGCGCACGAACTTGGGGCTGCCAAGTCGGGTGTTCATCCGCTTCATGCCGATGACCGATGCGGAAAATCCTTTTGCGCAGATGTTTGAGAGCAAGGAAGCGGAGCAGAGCCAAGTTAATTTTACCAGCTTTAAGCCGCAATATATCGATTTTGCGAGTCCGCTGCTGGTGCGGTTGTTCGGGAAGATCATCGGCGACACGACGTTTGGCATGAAGATTGAAGAGATGCTGCCCGAGGCGGACGGGATGTTCTACAGGGAACAGGGCCGACCGCATGTGACCGAGATGACGGTGGAGCTGGGCAAGCCGGGCGGAAGGGGTTGAGCAAGATGTGGCAAGCGATTCATGTGTATTACTACGAAGATCAAAAAGAAGCGTTGATTCTGGATGCGATCCGTCCCGTACTGGAGGAGCTGCGCACGCGATTTGGCGTGGCGCGGATGCATGTGCGCCGACACTGGAAGCTGGGGCCGCATGTGGCGCTGCAGATCGAGGCGGACGAGGAGCTTGTTGCGAACGAGATTCTGCCGTTCGTGCAGGAGCGGCTGGCTCCGTATCTGGCCCAGCACCCTTCGCAGCGTGCGCTCGATCCACCGCAGTACCTGCATCTGAGCCAGACGCTCGGCGCGTGGGAGCTGGATCCGGGGCCGTATGAGCCGCTACAGCCGGACAACTCGGTGGCGGCGATGCCGTTTGCGCGCCGCTCGGAAGTGGTGAACGGCGTCAACGTGATGACGGCGATCGAAAACTTTTGGGTGCGGGCGCTCGATGCGGTGCTCGGCATCATGGATGACTCGCGCGGGAACATGCTGAAGCGATACCAGTGGATGATTCGCATGATGGCGGCGGTGGCGGAGCAGTTCCCGCAGCATGGCATCTTGCGCGGGCATCTGTCCTACCGCTCGCATGTCGAAGGCTTTTTGGTGCAGATGGACAAGAACGGGCAACTGCTGGCGGCGTTTCAGCAGCAGGAGGAACAGTTGGGCGGCGTGATCGAAGCGACGCTGCGCGAGGCGCTGGACGGAATGGACGAGTACGGCGTGTATGCGGGCGAACTTCTGCCCTTGCGCGTCTGGTCGGAGGCGCTGCGCGATCTGTCTCAGGAATGCTACGCGCTGGCCAGGGACGGCGAGTTGACTTCGAATACGGATCATTATCAGGACCTCGCGGAACGCATCGGGCAGGAGGCGGTCGATCGCTGGAAGATGGATGACCCGGAGTCGGGGATGAGCGAGTTTCATAAAACGCTTTTTCAAAAGCAGGGCAATGAACAATTTTTCGGGTCGCCGGAGTTTGCGACGTATCGCATGCTGATCAATGTTTTCTATACCTATCTGCCATTGTTTGGGATCAACCCAAATTACAAGCATCTGCTGTGCTATCTGCTGTGCAACGCCGTGGAGCGCGTAAAAGGCGTCACATGGCAGGAGATCGTCAGCGAGTTTGGGCAATCGGGCGGGGAAGGAGTGCCTGCAGAACATGAAGCCAAAAGCTAAGCCGCATGTGCATTACGCCGCGACGGAAGACGGCGTGTATTTTCGCACGTGGACCAATGAGTTTGTGATCAAAGGCCCGACGATCTACCAGTGGGTCGAGCAGGTGCTGCCGTACCTGACCGGGGAGAAAACGTTGGACGAGCTGGTCGTGCCGCTGCCGGAAGCGCAGGCGAATTTTGTGCGCACGCTGGTCGGCGAGCTGGTGCGGCGCGGCGTGGTGGTGGATGTTTCGGCAGACAGCGAAGTGCCGGTGAGCGAGCTGGAACAGAAACTGTATCGACAGACGATCTTGTATCTGGAAGATCAGGCGGTGAACGGGCGGGAGCTGTTCCGCAAGTTCCGCTCGGGGCGTGTGCTGCTGTCCGGGGCGGGTCTGAGCTTTCGGGCGCTGGTGCGTTCGCTGATCAAGATGGGGCTGCACGCTCCGGTGATCGTGGAGAGCGGCGATGCGGAGCTCGATCGTCTGGCTGAGCAGTGGAATTCGCGGGATCAGGCTTTGCAGGTGACGTGGTTGCCGGCCGGACGCGAGTGCGAGTGGCTGCGTGCCCAGGGAGAACGTCCGGACTTGGTCGTGCATGTGAGCGACTGGTATGACGATGCGTTTGTCGGGCAGTTGACGGCAGTTTGTGCGGAGCGGAACGTTCCGGCGCTGGTCGGAACGCAGCTGTTTGGCATCGGCGTGGTCGGGCCGCTGCTGGATGCGTCGGCTGCGGCGGGCTGGGACTGCCTGCTGGATCGCTTCGTGCCGCCGGGCGAAACGCTGGAAGCGGCAGAATCGCCGGTGTTCCGCGTGATGATCGGCAACGTGGCCGCACTGGAAAGCTTTAAGGCGGTCACCGGCTTGGCGAACTTGAACGTGCGCGATGAAGCAGCGCTGATCGACCCGCGCTTGCTGGAGGCGAAGCATCACAAGCTGTGGCCTTCCCCGCTTCGGAACAAGGGGCAAGCGGCGGCGGAGCGCTTCTGGCAGGTCGAGGAAGCGGCGCCGCTGCGCGAGTTCCTGGGGCAGTTGGAAGGGATCAAAGATGAGCGGCTCGGCGTGCTGAACCTGTTGCATCCGGGCGACCTCTGGCAGATCCCGTTCGCGCACGCCCAGGCGATCGTGCGTCTCCCCGGCCTTGCAGAAGGGCGGCCGCTGGCGGTGATCGCCGGCGGGGAGCAGATCGACGAAGCGATGGAGATGGCAGTGCGGGAAGCGCTGACCGCCTATGCGCGTCTGGTGCAGGAACAGCTGGATGAGACGTTGCGGGGAGCTGACGCGGCTGGTAGCTCGGCACATGAGGACCGGGACAAGCAGTCTGGCGGAGCGTTGCCGGGGGGCTTGGACGTGGCCTGGAGCCACGGCCGCGATGTGCATGAGTGGCAGGGGCGCGGGATCTTGCAAGCGCTGGCACGCCGTGCCGATCGGGCGGGCGAAGTGCTGCAGGAGTTTACGGCGGCCGACTTTGGCGCGACGCTTGAGCAGACGTACTGGAAGATGCTGACCTTGCGCTACGGCTTGCAGGTGCGTCTGTTCGCGGTCGATCTCGGCCTGGAGTCGGCACATCTGGTGCGCATCTGGCAGGAGGGGCAGTGGATCGGATTGGGCAGTGGACGCACGCGCCGCGAAGCGTTGAAGACGGCGCTCCTGCAAGCGCTGAGCAACTGCCAGCTGCAGGAGAACCATCCCGAGCAGCTGACCGCAGCTACCGTCGAGGCGGCTCCGTGCCCGGTTGCTGCAACAAAGCTGACCGCAGTTCCCGTCGAACAGATCCCGGCGTGGAAAGAATGGAACGGGCTGGTACAGGAGCAATTGCGTCAGCAGGGCGTGCGCATCACGGCAACGCCTTGGTTGAACGATGCAGCGCCGCTGGAGATGGGCGTGCTGGTCGGGCAAATCGGACTGGAGGAGGAGAGCGGTTGATGGAGAACAAACGCCAGCTGTGGATCGTAGGCGACGGCGTGCTCGCGAATTGGGTCTGCGAGCGGCTCGAACTGAACTTTGAACTAACACGCGTGGCAGGCTCGCAATCGCTCCCGCTGTCCGCAGGCTGCAAGCCGGACGCGGTGCTGAGCCTGCTCGACGGCCGCGACACGAGCGAAGAGCTGAACATTCAGCGTCTGGCCCGCGCCCACGAGGTGCCCTATCTGCGGGCGAGCCTGTATGTCGACCGGGGTTTTCTTGGCCCGTGGTCGTTCGCAGGCGAGGAAGGCTGCCTGCAGTGCGCGGAGATTCGCATGCGCAACGTGCATCCGAATAAGCCGATCTGGAACGCGGTGACGACCGCCCAGCAGAGCGCTGCCTACCGCAACGCGCCGAAGCTGTGGACTGTGCCCTTCCTCGATCTGTTTGCTGAGCTGATCGCCGAGGAACTGGAAGCATTTGCATCCGGCTGCGACCTGCGCTATGTGCAGGGGATGTATGCGGGCTATGACGGTTCGTTAAAAGGGCAGTTGCACCGCTTTTTGCCGCATCCGCAGTGTCCGGAATGCTCGACGGTGCCGGACGATCTGCCGGAGCTGGCCGAGGTGAGGTTTCAGCCGCGCCCCAAGCCGCACCCGCGCGCGTACCGCCTGCCGAACCCGAAGCTGACGCGGGAGAACCTGCGCACAGCGTTTTATGACTGGCGGATGGGGCTCGTGCATCACCTGTATCGGGAGACATACTCCAAATTCATCCCGATCACCGGGGCCGAACTGCCGCTGGAAACGGAACATCACACCGAGATCGGCTTTGGCCGCACCGTCACATTTAACGACTCGGAGTTCACTTCGATCCTGGAAGCGCTGGAGCGCTATGCGGGCATGATCCCCCGCGGTCGGCGCACCTTGCATGTCGGCTCGTACAACGAGTTCCGCGCACAGGCGGTGCACCCGCCGACGCTCGGCATCCACGACCCGGAGCAGCAAAAGGAGCCCGGCTACCGCTACCATCGCTATGATGACGAGCTGAAAGTCGGCTGGGTCTGGGCATACTCCTGGCGGGAGCAGAAGCCGGTCCTGATCCCTGAGCAGATGGTCTACTACCGCCTGAGCCAGACCAGCCCGGAGCAGCCCCCGGTCAATCGCTTTGTCTATGAGACGTCGAACGGCTGCGCGATGGGCGGGTCGCTGGAAGAGGCGATCTACTACGGGCTGATGGAAGTGATCGAACGCGATTCCTTTCTCGTCGCCTGGTACAACCGGCTGCAGTTGACTGAGCTCGATCTGGAAGGCGTGAAGGACCAGAACATCCTGCTCGTCAAAGACCGCGTCGAAGCGATGGGCTACCGCTTGCATCTGTTCGACATGACGATGGAAAGCGGTATCCCCAGCATCTGGGCGACGCTGATCAACCCGGCCGAAGATGCGGCGGTCAAAACCTACACCGCAGCCGGCGCGCATGCCGATCCGGAAAAAGCGATCATGGGCGCGTTGGTCGAAGTCGTCACCTCGATGCCGATCTACGAGATCTCGATGGCGCCAAAGCGTGAGCAGGCTGCAGAGATGGTCAAAGACCCGACGCTGGTGCAAACGATGGAAGACCACGTGCTGCTCTACTCCCACCCGGATACGCTGCAGCGCTATGATTTCCTCTTCCAGGCAGACCGACCGGTGAAAAGCGTGCGCGACGTGTATGCGAAGTGGTATGAGGAGACGCCGCCTGCCGACTTCTCGGCGGAGCTGACCGAACTGATGAACCGCCTGCTCGAACACCATCAGGACATTTTGATCGTCGATGAAACGCCGCCCGAGCTGGAGCCGCTCGGCATCAAGGCGGTCAAAGTGATCGTGCAGGGGATGCTGACGATGTCTTTTGGCCATCAGTTCCGCCGCATCGTCATGGAGCGCGTGCAGCAGGCGCCGGTCACGATGGGCTATCGCACCGAGCCGATCGCACCGGAAGCGCTCAACCTGCATCCGCATCCGTTTCCGTAAGGCGGGATGAAGATGCACAATCGCAATCTCGCTGTCGGACGCTCGTTTTGGCTACAAACGGCCTATCTGCGCTATGAGACGATGCGCGATCTTGAGCTCCGCACCGAGCCGGAGCCGTTTCTCACCGCCGCACCCCATCTCGGGCGCATCCCGCTGAGCATGAAGCCGCTGCCGGAGCTGGGATCAGTCGAACCGCTGCAACAAGCGCGGTCAGGCGAAGGGCTGTCCGCTTTGGAAAAACTGACCGTGCTGCTGCACCTGACTCTGGGGCTCGTGCGCTGCGAAGCGGGCAGCGTGCGCCCCTTTCACCGGGGGGCTCCATCCCCGAGATGCCTGTACGCGACTGAGCTGTATGTGGTGCCGTCCCAAGGCGTGTACCGCTACGACCCGCTGCTGCACGCCTTGGAACAACGCAGCGGGGAAGCGTGGTGGGACGTGCTGGAACAGGCGCTGGGCTATTCCTTAGCAGGCGCGGAAAACGTGCTGGTGGTCGGAGCGGATGTCTGGCGGATCGCCCGGCTGTATGCAGACTTTGCCTACAACATCGCCACGCTGGAAGCGGGCCATGTGTTGGGGCAGTTGCAAGTCTTATCATCTCGGCTCGGCTATGAGCTGATGATCCATGAACATTTTCTTGATGAACCGGTGATGCAGCTGTTAGGGATGAACGGCAAAGTGCGGACGCCGCTCGCGGTGGTTGTGCTCTGGCCGCATGGGGCGGCCAGGAAGCGAACGCAGGTGTTCGGCGCGCCTCCTGCCCGGCCGGCCGTTGCTGACAATGCTCGTTTTGAACAGGAGATGAACCAGTGTGTCGAGTTGCAACAGATGATGGAAGCGTCCCGCCTGAAGTTTGCCGGGGAACTCCCGGAAGCGGAGCAAGCGCCTTCTGCCGTTCCGTTTGCCGGTGCGAAGATTGCCGAGCTGGTGGACGTGATCAAATCTCGCAACTCCGGCAACGACCGCATCGGGCTGGCGGCGACAGGGCGGCCGATCCCGCAGGAAGAGCTCATCGGGCTGCTGCAGGCGCTGGCCGCGTTCCCGGATGCGCAGGGACTCTGGCAAGACATCGGCCTCGATCTCGCCGCGCATCGCGTGGCCGGCATGGCCTCAGGCGTGTACCGTTGCGCGTTGTCGGTGCCTGCTTATGAACCGCAGAGCCTGCACGAAGACATGGGACGGATGATGGAACAGGCCAGCGTGGTGGACGGGAAGTTTATCAACTTCCGGTCGATCCCGGCCGCTTTTTATCTCACGGTAGATTTCGAGCGGACGCTGCAACGGCATGGCAACCGGGGATATCAGATCATGCAGATGCGGGCCGGGCGACTCGCGCAGCACATCTGTCTGCTGGCGGCTGCCAGAGGCTGGTTTGCCCGTCCGCTGAAAAGCTATCGTGATGCCGAGACGGAACGGCTGCTCGGCTTGTCCAAGACGACCAAACTGGTGCTGTATCAAATCGTGATCGGGGAAAGTGACACCCCGTATTTGGAATTCGACATGGGATGGTAGAAGGAGGAGTGGGTGTGACGGAGCAGGCGGAACGCAATTGGATGGCGTTGCATCTTTTTTATCACCATTTTGAAAAACAGGATGATCTGCTGCTCGACTGCCTGATGCCGGCAGTGCGCAAACTGCAGGCGGAAGGGCACTGCAAACAGTGGTTCTTCCTGCGCTACTGGGACGGAGGCCCGCACATCCGCATCCGCTTTTTGGAGCCAGCTGATCAGGTAGAGCCGTACATCCGCGAACAGGCGGAGGCGTATATGAGGGCACATCCCCCGGAGCAGGAGATGAGCCGGGAGGCGTATTACGCCCAGCACAAATTTGACGGGGAAGAGGTCGACCGCGGCGCGCTGCCGTGGTACGGAAACGGCAGCATCGTGAAGCTGCCGTACGAGCCGGAGGTCAAACGCTACGGAGGCGCTGCGGCGCTGCCGGTCAGCGAAGACCTGTTCACGCACTCCAGCGACATCGTCGAGCAGGCGCTCTGCGCCACGCGGGGCGAGTACCAGAAGCGGATGAGCATCGCCATGGATCTGATGCTGCTCACAGCGCTTTGCCTCGGCGTGCGGCTTGAAGATGTCGGGATGTTCTTCTGGCGCTACATGTACAGCTGGCAGACGTTTGTCGACCAGCCGGACGAACAGCGCGCGAAGATCCGCGCGACGTTCGAACGGCAGCGCGAGAGCCTGGTGCCGCGTTTTCAGACGCTGGCAGCGTTTGTGGACTCCGAGCAGGAGTTCCTGTTCTATCGCCAGTGGGTCAATCATTTGAAAGCAGCGTTTGCCCGCTACGAAGCGCTCGCCTGCCAAGGCGAACTGGCCTGCCCGTACGACGACGAGCCGGTCGACTCGGAGCGTCGCCGCCGCTATGCGATCGCGTCGATCGCCGTGTCGCAGATTCATATGACGAACAACCGGCTCGGCGTGCTGATGTCGTACGAGCACTACTTGAGCTGCATGTTGCATCTCGCCGCGTCGGAAGCGGTCTTGCCGGGCGAGGAGGTGCGCTGATGGCCAAACGCCTGCTCGCCGCTTCGAGGCGGGCGTCCACCGTCGCCGAGCGCATGGAGTTCAAGCGCAGCGGCGTGGACAACCCGTTTCATTTGGCGGAACTGTACCATGCCAACAGCAAATTTGACCCTGATCTGATGTCGTACCGCCTGCCGCTCGACAAGTATTCGGTGCCCGATGTGCTGGAGGATGCGACCGAGACGTTTTTTGACCTGCCGCGCTTTGAAGAACTGCCTCCGCTGCCCGGCGCTTTGGGCGAGACGCTGCTGTGCCGCCGGAGCTCGTGGGACTTCGCGGAGCCGATCGGGCGGGAGGAGCTGATCCTGCTGCTGAAATATGCGCTGGGCACCAATGCGGTGAAGACGGTGCCGGACGGGACGAAAGAGCTGCAACTGCGCCTGCGCAGCTACCCGTCGGGCGGGGCGCTGTACCCGGTGCAGTTTTACCTCTACCTGCATGCGGTGGAGGGGCTGGAGCGGGGGCTGTACCGCTTCTGCCCGTACCTGAACCGGCTGTATCTGCACCGGACGGGCGACTGCTCCCGGCAGATCGCCGGGCTGACCGCTTCGACCGATCCGGACGCGAATCCGGGATTTGTCAAGCAAGACTACAGCCGGGCGGCGCTGCATGTCTTTCTCGCCGCCGATTTCCGGCACCAGTCGGACAAGTACGGGGCGCGCGCCTACCGCCTGACTCTGCTCGAAGCAGGGCATGCGGCGCAGAACCTGCTGCTCGTGTCGACGGCGCTGGGGATGACGGGCGTCACTTTGGCCGGTTTTTACGATGACCGGGCCAATCGGCTACTCGAACTTGACGGTGTCGACCGCGCCGCCTTGTATATGATTCCGATCGGTCGGGCTGGAGGTGCGTCGCAAAATGGATAAAGAAGGTTTTCGGAGTTTACTGTTGAATTCCTATTATAAGTTGCGTGAAGGTTATTTTTTTACTTTTCCTGAACGGTATGAATTGCAGGTTCGTCACGTACATTGGGGCGAGAGTCTCGCGCGCGTTGGAGCAGCCGAAGGGGAGACCTGGCTGCAGGATGTGTTTGGCGAGCTGGACGGCACGCGCAAGATGCGGGAGATCATGGCGGTCGTGCCTGAGGAGCGTCAAGAGGATTGTTTGAAAATGCTTGCCGCGCTGCGCCGGTCATTTCTCGACGAATCCCCGACGCCGATCCCGAACGACGGTCCGTGGTCGGCGCGATGGCTGCCGAAGCTGATGGGCACACGCCACACGACGCGGCACTTTTATGAGCGGGAACTGGCGGAAGCGAACATTCTGGTGCTTGGCGCCGGGATGATCGGCAGCCGCTTGGCGACCGGGCTCGTGCAGCTTGGTGCCGGACACGTGGCGGTCGCCGATGGCCGGACGGTCACGCCGGACGACCGATTTCATTCGATGGCCTACGTCGATGCGGAGCTCGGCGCGATGCGTGCTGAGGCGCTCGCAGGACGTTTGAATCGGCTGGCGGGCGGCGAACGCGCGTCCGGCCATGTTTGGGAGCAGCAAGACCGGGCAGGACTGGACGAACTGATCGACGGACGGACGCTGGTGCTGGTCGCCGAAGATGCGTTTTCTCCGGCGTTGTATGAGCAGGTCAACCAAGCGGCGCTGCGCCGCAAGATCACCTGGTCGATGATCGTCATCGACGGGTGGAACGTCCATGTCGGGCCGACGTTTTTGCCGGGACGCACGGGCTGTTATCACTGTCTGGAAGCAGACCGCAGGAGCCGGATGGCAAACCCGGTGTCGTATGACCGCTATGTCGGGCATCTCGTGCAGACCGGTATGCAGGCAGCCTTGTCGATCTCCCCGACATTCGCCGACTTGGCGGCAGGGATGCTGGCGTCAGACGTGCCGAACCTCATCGGCAACATGCCGCAGCGCATCGAGACCGAATCCGGCCTGACGCTGGGACGGCAGATGCAGATGGACATGCGGACATTTGATGCCGCCCTGCACACAGTTGTCAAGCAGCCGCGCTGTGCGGTCTGCAGATGCGGGGCGGCAGAGGGCAAGATCAAGGAGGAGGTAGCAACGTGAAGGAACAAACGGTGATCGAACTGCATGACGCCAAAAAGACCTATGGTACGGTACAAGCCGTGCGTGGCATCTCGTTGAACGTATACAGAGGGGAAGTGCTCGGCATCATCGGTGCCAACGGTGCGGGCAAGACGACGACGCTGGAGATGATGATGGGACTGATCGAGCCGACCGCGGGTACGGTGACGGTGCTAGGCTATGACGCCCAGAAGCAGCCGGCAAACTTAAAAGAGAAGATCGGAATTCAGCTGCAAAAGACTTCGCTCTATGACCGGATCAAGGTCAGCGAGGCGCTTGAGCTGTTCAAATCCTACTATAAAAAGACGCGCAATACGCAAGAGATCATCCGCATGCTCGGCTTGGAGCCGTACTTGAAGATGCCGGTGAAAAAGCTCTCCGGCGGCTGGCAGCAGCGCACGGCGCTGGCGCTGGCGCTGATCAACGATCCGGAGATCATCTTCCTCGACGAGCCGACGACCGGCCTCGACCCGAAAGCGCGCCACGACCTGTGGGAGATCATCCTCAAGCTGAAGGGGGAAGGCAAAACGATTCTGCTCTCCACACACTATATGGAAGAAGCCAACAAGTACTGCGACCGGGTGGCGGTGATTCGCACCGGGGAGCTGGTGGCTTGCGATACGCCTGCGAACCTGATCAAGCTGTTGCCGGGCGGTCAAGGCACGATGGATGACGTCTATGTGGAGATCGCTGCGGCGACGAAAGGAGCGTAACTGCTGATGAACCTGTCTGCGATGCTGACTCATACGAAGATGGAGATCAAGCTGTTTTTCCGCGAGATCCTGTTCGTCTTCTTCACGTTCCTCCTGCCGGCGGTGAGCTTCATTTTCTTCGGCAGTATGTATGGCGATCAAACGTACAACGGCTATAACTACATCGACACGTACATTCCGGGGATGGTGTCGATCATCATGTTCACGACCGGATTTTTCACGATCGGCCTGCAGGTGGTCATCGACCGAGAAAAGGGCATTTACAAGCGGCTGCGCGGGACACCGCTCAACTCGTCGTATGTGTTTGCATCGATTATCACGAAAGGATTCTTCTGCATCATCGTCGGGACGGTGGAAATTCTCCTGATCGCGAAGTACATGTTTGATGCCAACCTCTCGGTCTTTTGGTTCCAGTTCATTCTGGCGATGATCCTCTGCGCCTTGTCATTTTTCGCAATGGGCTTCCTGATCGCCAGCATCGCCAAGCGCATGCAGACGGCGATGGCGATCTCGATGGTCGCGATGTACCCGATGATGTTCCTGTCTGGCTCGACGATGCCGCTCGACATGATGCCGGAGATCATGCAGACGATCTCCAAGTTCATTCCGATGACCTATGTCAAAGATTTGCTCCAGCTCGGCTGGGTCGGCAAGCTGTTCACCGAAGCGGCCGTCATGCCGGCCTTGGTGCTGGTCGGGATCTTCCTCGTCGGCACGTATATCGGCATCAAGAAGTTCAAGTGGGACTAAGCGTTAGGAAGAATCTGCGTGCTGGATACACGTGTATCTCGACCTGCTGGCGGACGCGTTGCACGGACAGCCGCAGGAACTGCCAACTTTCGATTGTCAACTGGCTTTGCTCCCTGAAAAGGGAGCTTTTTTGTCCTGCCCGGAGCGAGTCGTTCTGAGCCATTCGCACCAATCTGCAGAAGCGGCGGACTAATTCCAGCCAAGCCTAAAGGTCGGTGTCGGATTATGTCGAATAGGGGGTGCATGCACAAAACGCAGCAGGAGGAACGATGACAAACATGAAGAAATGCATGCACCTTCTCTTGGCAGGATTGCTGGTGATAGGCATCGTATCGGTGGCGGAGGCGGCGACACCCACACCGGCGGTCAGCACCGCGAAACAATACAATGTGTTTCAGCGCCAGACGTTTTTGAAAAGTTTTGTGACCTTCAACGAAGCGGTGGCTTATGCCAAGCTGTGGGATCATTCGTCGGTGGTGAAGATCGCCGGCAACTTGTGGCTGTGGGACAACTATCCGCGCTTTCATGTCTTTCAGGGCGAACGGCTGCTGAAAGAGTTCACCACCCAACAGGCGGCGCTGGACTACGCGAAGCTCTGGGCGCGCTCGTCGGTCCGCACGTGGACAGGCTCTTGGCTGTGGGATAACTACCCGAAGTACAGAGTGTTTCAAGGGGAGCGGATGCTGCGGGAATACAAGTCGTTCGAGGAGGCGGTGGCCTATGCGCGGCTCTGGGCAGGCGCATCGGTCCGGCAGATCTCTGACGGGCGCTGGGTGTGGGACAACTTCCAAGTTAAAACGCTGGTCCTTGACCCCGGGCATGGCGGACGCGACCCGGGCGCGATCGCTCTGGATGGGACGCAGGAGAAAGACTTGACCCTGGCGTTCGGCTTGCAAGCGAAGGCAGAGCTGGTCAAACGCGGCTACAACGTGGTGATGGTGCGCGAGACGGACATGGAGCTCATCCCGGCTACGACCGATCTGGCCGAGGAACTGCAGGCGCGCGTCGATCAGTCAAAAGTGAGCGGGGCGCACCTGTTCGTCTCCTTGCATGCCAACTCGTTTTCCAGCAGCGGCACCTACGGGACGGAGACGTACTACAACACCACTTCCTCCTACGACGGCAGCGCCAACCCGTTTCCGGAGCAAAGCCGCCAACTGGCCGGGATCATCCAAAAGCACGCCGTCCGCGCGATGGGCACGTACAACCGCGGGGCGAAGGACAGCAATTTCTATGTCTTGCGCAAAAATACCGTTCCGGCGGCGCTGGTCGAGATCGGGTTCCTGTCCAATGCGGGTGACCTGAAAAAGCTGGAAGACACCGCTCTGCAGCAAAAATTCGCCGTGGAGATGGGCGCGGCGATCGATGAGTACTTTTCGGTCAGCGGGCAGAAGTGAGCCAGTAAAAAGCTCCCTCCACGAAAGCGGAGGGAGCTTTTTTGTTTGGCGGCCGGTTCTTTCAACTATTTCAACGGCAGCCAGATCTCAAAGCTCGACTCATCGGTGTTGCCTTGCCAGCGCTCGTCATAGAGTTCGAGGAAGGGGACGGCGAAGTTGCGCTCGAGCCCGTTTTCCGGGAGCCAGGTCTTGTAGGCGTACTGGAAGGTGCCATGGAGGTTCTCCACTTTGCCTTGGTGCGTGAACACCGCGTAGCGCTGTGCTGCCACTTCGCGGAGCACCATGCCGTCCGGGATGCGGGATGGATCGCAGACTTCGAAGCTGGCGATGTAGGTGAAGTCCTGCTCACGGTCCCAGGAGACGCCCCAGGTGTCGAGAAACTGGACTTCGCCAGCGCGGGGAATGAGGGTGTCCCAGAGGATGGGGATGCGGTCCATCTCTTCATACGTGCCGGTCATTTCCAAGCCGATGACCGTAAAAGCGTCTTTTTCTGCAATTCGCGGTTCCATGAATGAGTAAGCCTCCACTTCAGAATGCGATGGGCCGGGTCACCGCCGCCCGGGCGGCGAAACGCTGCAAGCGGAACTCTTCCGCATCCGGCTGCAGGCCGTATGGAAGGGTCTGCTCAGCCGAAGCTGCCATCAGTTACTCTCGTTCCAGTTCCATCGCGGTCACATACCAGTTCGCGGCGTTGATCAAGCCGATGTGCATCGTGAGCGCGACCAGTTCATCGTCCGAAAAATGGGCTTTGACGCGCGCCATCATATCGGTCGGCACGACGCCGTGATACGCCATCAGTTGGTCGCAATAGTCCAGCGCCGCCTGTTCCCGCTCGGTCAGCTGCACGGCGGCGGCAGGAGCTTCTAAAATCGCAACGTTACGTTTCTGCTCATCCAGAGCAGCATCGCGGGCGCCTCGTCAGTACTCGCATCCATTATTGGAAGCGATGCGCAGGCGCAGCAGCTCGAACAGCTCCGGATCGTTCAGCGTCGCGGCATTGGCGCCGGACAGCTGCGTGAAGCCGGCGCGCACCGCCGGGTTGTTGGCGAGCGTTTTTTGGAACGGGGTGCCGGAGACGCCAGGCACAAAAGGCAATCGGGTCACGGTGAGTCCCTCCTGTTTGTCAAAAATCTCCATGCTTCTATTTTAGCACAGGAGGGATGCATTGCCTGCTAGATTTTAATGCGCCTTCATCCGCTCCGCCACTTCGATCAACTGCTGCGGTGCGATCATGCCGGTGTCGTAATCGCCTTGGAGCACGCGGTATTGTTCGGCAGCGGATGAACTGCTGTCGACCGGGTCTGTTTCCGGGTAGCCGTATCCTTTTACGAGGAAGCCTTTCGCTTCCAAATAGTTGATTGCTTCTGAAATCGTCATTTTCATGGCAAACACTTCCTTCTCAGGCTGTTTCGGCTAGTATGCGCACGATCTGGCTCTTTTACGCAATTTGACCATCTATTCTGTGATTGATAGAATGAGAGTATGTTTTGAGAGGCACACGCCAATCGAGGGACGAAAGGATGAGCGCATCATGCTGAATTTCTTGTTGATCGCAGCCGTTGTCTATCTGCTTACCACATGGGGAGTTCGTTTGCAGATGCGCGCCCAATTGTTCGGACAATCGCTTGTCGGCTTCTTAGGCTATGCTTGCTCGCTGGCAGCAGGTACAGCTGCCGGTTTGTTTTTGACGCTGTGGGGCATTGGATATGTCGATCCGCTGGCTGGCGTGATGGAGATCAGCGTGGTGTCCACCGTGCTGTCTGTCGGGATCGGGGAATCTTTGCATGCGCGCAGTTCCCGTCTTTCGCTGTCAATGATGGCTCCGCTGCGCTCGAAAGGGTCGAAGCGGTAACACGATCTTGAATATCAACGACGAACGGCGGACAGGATGGTCTGGTCCGTTCTTTTTTTCATGATCGTACGGCTATACTATGGTGTCGGAGTTTGAAAAAAGGGGATGAAATCTTGAGCGAATACAACATCCGCGAAATTATGAAAGGCATGCTGTCCGATTGGGGCATTTCCGGCTATGAAGACCGCATTGCCGTTCGGCTTCGGGAAGCGCTTACGCCGTTTACCGACGACATTCGCATCGATAAAATGGGCAACTTGATTGCCAAGATCGCAGGCAAAGGCACAGCGCCGCGCAAAAGCGTGATGCTCGCTGCGCACATGGATGAGATCGGCCTGATGGTGACCAAGATCGAGCCGAAGGGCTTTCTGCGCGTGACCCGCATCGGCGGCGTCGACCCGCGCACGCAGGTGGCGCAGGAAGTGGTGGTACATACGAAAGACGGCGACTATGTCGGCATCGTCGGCTCCAAGCCGCCGCATCTGACCTCCAAGGAAGAGCGGGATAAGGCGTGGTCGCTGGAGGAGCTGTTCATCGACATCGCGATGCCGGAAGACATGGTGCGCGAAAAAGTCCGCGTCGGCGACCCGGTGACGATCCGCCGCGAGCCGATCGAGCTGCAGAATGACCGCATCGCCGGCAAGTCGCTCGACAACCGCGCTTCGATCGCGTCGGTGCTGGAATGCGTGGCGGAACTGCAGCATCTCGACCACGATGTCGATGTCTATGTGGTGGGTACCGTGCAGGAAGAGCGCGGCCTCGCCGGTGTGGGTCAGGCGACATACGGGTTGCAGCCGGACATCGGGATCGCGATCGACGTGACGTTTGGCGACATGCCGGGCGCGCCGTCCGACGCGACGTTCCCGCTCGGGTCGGGGCCGGCGATCGGCGTCGGACCGAACCTGCATCACAAGATCACCCGGAGCCTGACGGAGACGGCCGAGCGTTTGGAGATGGCTCATTCGTTCGAATTCCTCGAAGACAACACCGGCACCGATGCCTGGGCGATCCAGGTGCAGCGCGAAGGCGTGCCGACCGGTCTCCTGTCGATCCCGCTGCGCTACATGCACACATCGGTGGAGACGGTTCGCTATTCGGATATTCAAGGGGTCGGCAAGCTGCTCGCCCACTATATTGCCGGAATTGACGATGAGTATGTGGAGGGATTGAGTTGCTACTTAAAAGACTGACCGAAGCGATGGGCCCGTCCGGGTACGAACATGAAATTCGGCAAGTGATCTACGAAGAGATCAAAGACTATGCCGACCGCATCTACACTGACGCGATGGGCAACCTGTTTGCGGAAGTGGACGGCACCCGTCCGGGTCCGAAAGTGATGCTCTGCGCGCACATGGACGAAGTGAGCCTGTTCATCACGCAGGTTGAAGAGAACGGCCTGATCAAGTTCCGCCACATCGGCGGGATCGATGACCGCGTGCTGCTCTCCAAGCCGGTGCAGATCGGCGACAACAAGATCTACGGCGTGATCGGCTCCAAGCCGCCGCATCACCAGAAGCCAAACGAGCGCAAGAAGCCGGTCGGCCTCGAACAGCTGCGCATCGACATCGGCGCGACCTCCCGCGAGGAAGCGCTGAAGTACGTGAAGCCGGGCGATGTGGCCGTCTTCGCGACGAAATACGAAGAGATCGGCCACCGCTGCGCCAAGTCGAAGTCGTTCGACGACCGCGTCGGCTGCGCGGTGATGGTCGAGACGATCAAGAAGAAATTTGACATCCCGGTCGTCTATGCGTTTACCGTGCAGGAAGAGATCGGTCTGCGCGGCGCCGGCCCGGCAGCGTACCGCATCGACCCGGACGTGGCGCTGGTGCTGGAAGGCACCTTGGCGTCCGACGTGCCGGATACGGTGGAACACGGGCAGGCGACGATCTCTGGCGCCGGTCCGGCTTTGTCGGTGATGGACGGCTCCTCCGTGCACAACCGCAAGTTCCTGCACGAGATGATCGAAGTGGCAGATGATGCGGGCATTCCGTACCAGATCCGCAAGACGGTCGCAGGCGGCAACGATGCCGGACGGATTCACCTGACCAAGGAAGGGATTCTGGCAGGAGTCATCTCCGTGCCGACCCGTTACATCCATGCTCCGTCGCAGCTGATCTCGCTGGACGACTACGAGCAGACGATCGAGCTGGTGGAAAAGTTTCTCCGCCGCGTGGAGCAAGGGGGTTTTCAAGCATGAAAGAATTGATGGTCACGCTTGCTCAGGCGGCCGGCCCCAGCGGGCAGGAAGAAAACGTGCGTGCGCTGCTCAAAGCGGCGGTCGCACCGTACGCAGATGAAGTGCGCGAAGATGTGGTCGGCAACCTGATCGTCACCAAAAAAGGCACCGGGGCGTCGAAAAAGCATCTGTTGGTCGCCGCACACATGGATGAAGCCGGTCTGATGGCGTTGCATGTGGAAGCGGGCGGCCGCGTGCGCGTGGGCGGCATCGGCGGCCTCGAGCCGGAGGCGATCGTTGGACAGCGCTTCGTCTTTGCCAACGGCACGGTCGGCACCGTTCACGCCGATTCGCAAGAAGACAAAGAGCTGACGATGATCAAGCTCTACCTCGACCTTGGCGTCTCGACCAAGGAGGCGGCGGAGGAACTGGTGCGGGTCGGCGATTCCTGTGCCCGTCTGCAGGAAACCTTGGAGCTCGCGCCGGGCCGTCTGTCCGGCAAGGCGCTCGACAACCGCGTCGGCTGCGCAGCCGCTGTGGAAGTGCTGAAGCGCATCGGCACGCCCGTGCACGACGTGTCGGTCGTGTTCACGGTGCAGCACGGCGTCGGCTCGCGCGGCGTGAAGACGGCAGGTTATGCGCTGAAGCCGGACTTCGCGCTGGTGCTGGACGGCGTCAACACCGAGCATTGCGCGGCGGTGGAACTCGGCCAGGGCCCGGCGATCAAAGTGATCGACCGCCAGGCGATCGTGCCGCCGCGGATCAAGCACTTCCTGATCGAGCAGGCGGAAGCGGCCGGCATCGCATACCAGATGGAAGTGAACCCAGAAGGCACGTCCGACACCGGGGCGCTGTTGCTGACCGAAGACGGCATCCCGTCCGGGGCGCTGTCGATCCCGGTCAAAGTCGAAGCGAACGGCACGGAGACGGTCGAGCTCCACGATGTGGAACTGACTGTGCAGTTGGCCGTCAAAGCGCTGGCCGCCTATTCGCTGTAAACACTTGGAAGGAGAAGCACCCTTGCACTGGGCAAGGGTGCTTTCTCTTGGTATAATATTGCTTACTTGCGTAGTTTTGTTTTCATCACATTGAGCTGAGTTATGAGAGGAGTAGGTGAGTATGTTGAGGTATCTGACGGCCGGGGAATCGCATGGACCTGCACTGACGGCGATCGTGGAAGGGTTGCCGAGCAATCTGCCAATTGATCTGGAGTTTATCAATCATCAGCTGTGGCGTCGCCAGCAAGGGTATGGACGCGGGGGCCGGATGAAGATCGAGTCAGATCGAGTGGAGATCCAAAGCGGGGTGCGTTTTGGCAAGACGATGGGTACGCCTGTCGCGATGATGATTCAGAACAAAGACTGGCGCAACTGGTCGGAGAAGATGGCGATCACAGGGGACGCGCCGGACAGCGTCGTGGAGATCACCAAGCCGCGCCCGGGTCATGCTGACCTGGCAGGTGCGCTGAAATACAATCAGGAAGACATTCGCAACGTCCTGGAGCGGGCCAGCGCCCGCAACACGGCGACGATGGTCGCGGTCGGCTCGGCCGCGCGGCTGTTGCTGCGCCATTTCGGGATCGAAGTGTACGGCCATGTGGTCGAGCTCGGCCCGGTGCGCGTGGACCGGTTGGAAGGAACGATTCCGGAGATCGCCGAGCGCGCCGAAGCGTCCGAAGTGCGCGTCGCCGATCCGGAAGCGGAACGAAAGATCATTGCGGCGATCGACGAGGCGAAAGCGGCCGGCGACACGCTGGGCGGGATCTTTGAGATCATCGTCACCGGCGCGCCGATCGGTCTCGGCTCGTACTCGCATCCCGACCGCAAGCTGGACGGGCGTCTCGCGCAAGCCTTGATGAGCATTCAGGCGATCAAAGGCGTCGAGATCGGCCTCGGCTTCGACGCGGCGCGCACGCCGGGCTCGCAGGTGCACGATGAGATCGGGCACCGCCAAGGCGAGTACCACCGCCGCTCGAACAACGCCGGCGGACTGGAAGGCGGCGTGACCAACGGCCAGCCGGTGATCGTCCGCGCGGCGATGAAGCCGATTCCCACGCTGTACAAGCCGCTGGAGTCGGTCGACATGCGCACGAAAGAGCCGTACCGCGCCACGATCGAGCGCTCTGACGTCTGTGCGGTTCCCGCGGCTGCCGTGGTCGGGGAAGCGATGGTCGCCTGGGTGCTGGGACAAGCCTTTTTGGAAAAATTCGGCGGGGACTCGATCGAAGAGATCGAGCGCAACTATGACAGCTACCTCGCGTTGATCGGTGAACGATGATTCGCGAGCGCGTCGATACGGGGCACACCGCCTATGACATCGTGATCGGCACGGGTCTGCTGGCGCGAACGGGTGAATTTTTGCAAGAGCTGAACGTGAAAGCATCGTCCCGGCACCTGATCATCACCGATACGAACGTGCAGGCGTCCGGGCATCTCGCCCCTGTGCAGGCGGCGTTGGCCGCGGCCGGGTACCGGGCGGAAGTCTTTGTGATCCCGGCCGGGGAAGCATCGAAGCGGCTGGCCTTGGCGGAAGAGGCGTTTGAGTTTGCCTATGATCAGGGCCTCGACCGCCATTCGGTCATCTTGGCGCTCGGCGGCGGCGTAGTCGGCGATTTTGCCGGATTCGTCGCGGCGGCGTACATGCGCGGGATCGACTTCGTGCAGCTGCCGACGACGATGCTCGCCCAGGACAGCGCCGTCGGCGGCAAAGTGGCCGTCAACCTGTCCCGTGCGAAAAACATCATCGGGGCGTTTCACCAGCCGCTCGCGGTGCTGTACGACATCGAGACGCTGCGGACCTTGCCGCTGCGCGAACGGCGCGGCGGATATGCGGAAGCGATCAAGCACGGGATCATCCGCGATGCGGAATTTTTTGCATGGATGAAAGCGCACACCGGAGCGGTCTTGCAAAATGATGAGCGGGCGTTGCCCGAACTGCTGGCCCGCTCCTGCCGGATCAAGGCACAAGTGGTATCGGCCGATGAACGGGAGCAGGGGCTGCGGGCGATCTTGAATTTTGGCCATACGCTCGGCCATGCGGTCGAGACATTGGCCGGCTACGGACAGCTCGGGCATGGCGAAGCGGTGGCGATCGGCATGGTCGCCGCCGCCGAGCTGTCGGTCCGGCTGGGCTATTGTGCGGCCGAGACGGCAGCCGAAGTGGAAGCGATGGTCGAGCTGGCCGGGCTGCCGACGCGGATTCCGCCCGGCCTCGACACCGACGAGCTGATCGCATCGATGCAAAAAGACAAAAAAGCGACCGGCGGCACGCTCACCTTCGTGCTGCTGCGCCGGATCGGCGAAGTGGTGATCGTGAAAGACGTGCCGCACGAGAAGGTGCGGCACGTGATCGCTGCCAGAAGGGAGAGGTGACAACATGACATTGGTCGTGCGCGGGATTCGCGGCGCCATCACCGTGGAACAAAATGATGCCGCGAACATACATCAAGCGACAAGGGAACTGCTGCTGACGATGGTCGAAGAGAATCAGCTGTCGACCGACCTCATCGCGTCCTGTTTCATCACGACGACGCCCGACCTGAATGCCGCGTTTCCGGCCCAGGCCATCCGCGAGATGGCAGGCTGGGACCTGATCCCGCTGATGGGAGCTTTGGAAGTGCAGGTGCCGGGTGCGCCGCCGCTGTGCATCCGCCTGCTCCTGCATGTGAACACCGCCAAGACGCAGGAAGAGATTCAGCACATCTACCTGCGCGATGCGGTCAGGCTGCGGCCCGATTTGCAACAAAAGGGTTGACGGTCTCCTGCGAGCGGTGTATCATGTTAACTAGTTAAGTGAGAGCCAGAGAAGAGTTTTATGGTTTTTAAGCGGGCGTTTTGCACAGGAGTGTGCAGAAGCCAACGAGAGATGAGAACAGCACAGACGAGCAGAGCCGAGACGAGAAGAGTGCATACATACGGGATGGGTCTACCCATTTGCGTACCTTCTTCCTTGTCCCCAACGGTCAGAGCGTCGTGCTCTGGCCTTTTTTATTGTGTTGAGTTGAGAAGAGGCAGATGAGAGGAGCGAGTTCAGATGATCAAACAGGCACTGCAAACGGTGATCGGCGGCGGGACGCTGGACCGGGAATTGGCAGAGGGAACGATGGGGCAGATCATGGCCGGAGAGGCGACCGGGTCGCAGATCGCCGCACTGCTGACGGCGCTGCGCATGCGCGGTGAGACGGTGGAGGAGATCACCGGCTTTGCAGCGGCGATGCGTACGTTCGTCACGCCGGTTGAGTCCGGCTTGAGCGGGCTGGTCGACACCTGCGGAACGGGCGGAGACGGCGCGGAGACGTTTAACATCTCGACCACCGCATCGTTTGTGGCGGCGGCGGCAGGCGTGAAGATCGCCAAGCATGGCAACCGCTCGGTGTCCTCCCGCTCCGGCAGCGCCGATGTGCTGCAGGCGCTGGGCGTGAACATCGACCTGACCCCGGTGCAGGCGTCGCACTGCCTGGAGCAAGTCGGACTCACGTTCCTCTTCGCCCAGCTCTACCACCCGGCGATGAAGCATGCGATCGGACCGCGCCGCGAGTTAGGGTTTCGCACCGTGTTTAACGTGCTCGGACCGCTGACCAACCCGGCCGGCACGAAGCGGCAGGTGATCGGCACGTTTGGCGCCGACCTCGTTGACAAGATGGCCTACGCGCTCGCCGAACTCGGCACGGAACACGCCTTGGTCGTCCACGGTGCCGACGGCCTCGATGAGATCACCGTGACCGGGCCGACCAAGATCGCCGAAGTGCGCGGCGGCCGCGTGGAGCGCGTGTTCACCTTGACCCCGGAAGAAGCGGGCCTTGCGCGCCATGGCATCGACGCGATTCGCGGCGGGGATGCCCAGGAGAACGCGGAGATTCTCCTGCGGATTCTCGAAGGCCAGCAGGGCGGCGGGCGTGACATCGCCGTGATCAACGCGGCGGCGACGTTGTATGTGGCAGGCCGGGCCGCTTCGATCCGGGAAGGCGTCGCGCTGGCGCAGGACGCGATCGACAGCGGGCAGGCGCTGGCGCTTCTGCAGAACTTGGTGAACGTTTCGCAAAGCATGGTACGGGAAAAGGAGCTGGCCTAAATGATTCT
Organism: Tumebacillus sp. BK434; assembly: GCF_004340785.1. NCBI lineage: Bacteria > Bacillati > Bacillota > Bacilli > Caryophanales > Alicyclobacillaceae > Tumebacillus > Tumebacillus sp. BK434. Next base: position 366,463 of record NZ_SLXS01000001.1, read on the forward strand.
GGACAAAATCGTCGCTGTCAAACGCGAAGAAGTCGCGCAGTACGCCCGGTCGTTCGATTCGCAGCAAGTCGCCGCCGAGATCGCAGCCTTGCCTGCGACCCGCGGTTTTGAACGAGCGCTCCGGGAGACGCAGGAGTATATCGCCTTGATCGCCGAGGTGAAAAAAGCCTCTCCGTCCAAAGGGATCATCCGGCCCGACTTCGATCCGGTGACCATCGCAGGTGTGTACGAAGCGGCGGGCGCGAACTGCCTGTCTGTGCTGACCGATGAACAGTTCTTCCAAGGCCATGCCGACTACCTGCGCCGCGTGCGCGCGGCGGTCGATCTGCCGCTCCTGCGCAAAGATTTTATCATCGATGAAAAGCAGATCTATGAAGCGCGCCTGCTCGGAGCTGACTGCATCCTGCTGATCGCGGCGATCCTCTCCACGGCGCAGATGAACGAATACTTGGCGCTGGCCGCCGAGCTTGGCCTCGACGTGCTGACCGAAGTGCATGACGAAGGCGAGCTGGAGCGGGCGCTGGAAGCGGGCGCCGGGCTGCTCGGGGTGAACAATCGCGATTTACGCGACTTCAGCGTCGACCTCGGCACGACGGCCCGCCTTGCCCAGCGGGTGCCGCAAGGGACGCTTCTGGTCAGCGAAAGCGGTATCGTCTCGTTTGACGATGTGCAGCAGGTCAAAGCGGCCGGCGCAGGCGCGATCCTCGTCGGCGAAACGCTGATGCGCGATCGGCACATCACCCCGTCGATCGACAAGCTGCTTGGGCGGGCGCCCACTGAGGTGCAGGCATGACCCGGATCAAAATCTGCGGGCTGAAACTGCACGAGACGATCCGTCATGTCGGCGCGCTGCCGATCGAGTATGTCGGCTTCGTCTTTGCGCCGAGCAAGCGGCAGGTCAGCGCGGAAACGGCTGCCGAGCTGAGCCAACAGCTGCCCGGCTCGGTGCAGCGCGCCGGCGTCTTCGTCAATGAGTCGGCCGCGCAGATCAAACATATCGCCGAAACGGCCGGCCTGCACGTCCTGCAGCTGCACGGCGACGAGTCGCCGGAGTTCTGCCGCGAACTGAAGCGGGACACGGGCCGCCTCGTCTGGAAAGCGTGGGGGGTGTGCGGCGATGAGCGGGATGCCGAACTGCGCCGCTATGCCGGCGTGGTCGATGCCGTGCTGCTCGACAATGAGCGGGGCGGCACCGGAACCGCTTTTTCCTGGGAGCGGATCCCGGAACTGCGCTCCTATCTGAACGGGACGCTGCTGTACGTCGCAGGAGGACTGCACCCGGACAATGTATCCGCATTGATTGAAACCTACCGCCCGGACGGCGTCGATGTCTCGTCCGGCGTAGAGACGGTCGGCGTCAAAGACCCGGACAAAATCACAGCATTCGTGACGAAAGTGAGGGAGCAACGATGAGCACCATTTTCCCAGATCTTAATGGGCGGTTTGGCAAGTTCGGCGGGAAATTCGTCCCGGAGACGCTGATGAACGCGCTCGCGCAGCTGGAAGCTGACTTCAACCACTACAAAAACGACGCGGAGTTCCAAAAGCAGCTCCGCCTTTATCTTCATAAATATTCGGGCCGCCCGACTTCGCTCTATTTTGCGGAGAACCTGACGGCGCACCTCGGCGGCGCGAAGATCTACCTGAAGCGCGAAGACCTCAACCACACCGGCGCGCACAAGATCAACAACTGCCTCGCCCAAGGGCTGCTCGCGAAGATGACCGGCAAACTGCGCGTCATCGCCGAGACGGGCGCCGGACAGCACGGCGTGGCGACGGCGACCGTCTCGGCGCTGCTGGGGCTGAAGTGCACGGTGTTCATGGGCGAAGAGGACATGGAGCGCCAGAAGCTGAACGTGTTCCGGATGCGCCTGATGGGCGCAGAAGTCATCCCGGCCAAATCGGGCACCCGCACCTTGAAGGACGCGACGAATGAAGCGATCCGCCACTGGGTTGAGCATGTGGAAGACACGTTCTACATCATCGGCTCGGTCGTCGGTCCCCACCCGTACCCGATGATGGTGCGCGACTTCCAGCGCATCATCGGCGATGAAGTGCGCGAACAGATCCTGCAGGAAGAAGGGCGTCTGCCGGACACGATCATCGCTTGCGTCGGCGGCGGCTCGAATGCGATGGGCATCTTCTATCCGTTCCTGCAGGACGAAACGGTGCGGCTGATCGGCGTGGAGGCGGCAGGCGAAGGTGTGGACACCGAGCGTCACGCGGCGACGATCACCAAAGGCCGCTCCGGGATCATCCACGGCTCTTTGACCTACCTGCTGCAGGACGAGCATGGTCAGATCCAGCCGGCGCACTCGATCTCCGCCGGCCTTGACTACCCGGGCATCGGGCCGGAGCACGCGCATCTCGCCGACACCGGTCGGGCGACGTACCTGCCGATCACCGACGGGGAAGCGCTCGATGCGTTCCAGCTCTTGTCCCGCGTCGAAGGCATCATCCCGGCGCTGGAGTCGTCACATGCGATCGCGCAGACGGTCAAACTGGCTCCGGAGCTGCCCAAGGACCACCTCATCGTCGTCTCGCTGTCGGGACGCGGTGACAAAGATGTGCACCAAGTCGCAGAGATGCTGGGAGGGAGCTTCGCATGACCCGCATTGCAGACACGTTTAAGCGGCTGAGCGAAACGGGCGAGAAGGCGTTTATGCCGTTCCTGACGGCAGGCGACCCGAACCTCGAGATCACCGCCGAACTGATCATCGAACTGGACAAAATCGGAGCTGACATCATCGAGATCGGCATCCCGTACAGCGACCCCCTCGCCGACGGGCCGACGATCCAAGCTGGCTCCCTGCGCGCGCTGCAAGGCGGCACGCGGATGCCCGACGTGTTTGAGCTGGTGCGCCGCGTGCGCCCGCAGGTCAGAGCGTCGCTCGTCTTGTTCACCTACGCCAACCCCGTGTTTCAGTGGGGTGTGCACGAGTTCTTCCAAACGGCGCAGCAAGCTGGCGCGAACGGCGTGATCATCCCCGACTTGCCGCTCGAAGAAAGCGCAGAGGCGCTGGCGGCAGGACTCGCGACCGGCGTCGACTTCATCCCCCTCGTGGCGCCGACCTCGCAGGAGCGCATCGCGAAGATCGCGGCACAAGCTCAAGGCTTTATCTACTGTGTCGCCGCGCTTGGCGTGACCGGCGTGCGCGAAGACCTCGATGCCGACCTGTCCGGCTATGTGGCCAGCGTCAAACAGCATACCGCACTCCCCGTAGCGGTCGGCTTTGGCGTCGGCAAGCCGGAACATGCGGCGACCATCGGACAGTTTGCCGACGGCGTGGTCGTCGGCTCCGCGATCGTCAAAAAAGCTGCCGGCATCGCCGAAGCGCTGAACGCAGGCGATGCGGCGCTGGCGGAAGCGAAAAAGCAAGAACTGATCGCATTCGCGGCTTCCCTGAAAGCGCCGCTGTATCCGAGTAAGCAAGAAGCATAACTACAGGAATCTCCCAATTCCCTTCCACCGGAGGCACGGCATGTTCGCCGGCCTCCGGTTGGCATTTTGGGGGACGCTAGAAGCAGGAAGCAGAGCTGTGCAACGAGAAGTTTTTGCCAACGGAACTAGAGGAGGCAGCAGACGATGGACATGGTGATACAACCGGCCGCACAGGTGCAGGGCGAAGTGCGGGTGCCGGGCGACAAATCGATTTCGCACCGCGCGGTGATGTTTGGCGCACTGGCGGACGGCGTGACGCAGGTGAGCGGCTTTTTGCCGGGGGCGGACTGCCTGAGCACGGTGGACTGTTTTCGCAAGATGGGCGTGCAGGTGGAGATGCTCTCTGAGACGGAGCTGCGCGTGACCGGCGCCGGCCTTGACGGGCTGCAGGAGCCGTCCGACGTGCTCGATGTCGGCAACTCCGGCACGACCGCCCGCCTGATGCTCGGCATCCTGGCCGGGCAGCCGTTTCACAGCACGGTGACGGGAGACGCGTCGATCCGCCGCCGCCCGATGGGGCGTGTGACCGGGCCGCTGCGCGAGATGGGGGCAGCGATCGACGGGCGCGAGGACGGCCGCCTGGCGCCGCTGTCGATGCGCGGCGGCAACCTGCGCGGGATCAAGTACGACTCGCCGGTCGGCAGCGCGCAGGTCAAATCGGCGGTGCTGCTCGCCGGGCTGTTTGCGGCAGGCACGACGGGAGTCAAAGAGCCGGAGCAGTCCCGCGACCACACGGAGCGGATGCTGCGGGCGTTTGGCGTGCCGGTGACCGAACAGGACGGCTACATCACGGTACAGGGCGGCTCCCGCTTGACAGCGGCGGAGATCGAGGTGCCGGGCGACATCTCCTCGGCCGCTTTTCTGCTGGTCGCGGCGGCGATCCTGCCCGGCTCCGACCTGCTGATCCGCGGCGTCGGCATCAACCCGACGCGCACGGGCATCCTCGACGTGCTGCGCGAGATGGGGGCGCAGATCGACGTGCACAACGAGCGCATCTCCGGAGACGAGCCGATCGCCGACCTGCGCGTCAGAGGCGGTGCGCTGACAGGCGTCACCGTGCGCGGTGCGGTCATTCCGCGGCTGATCGACGAGATTCCGGTGCTCGCCGTCGCCGCCACGCAAGCGGAAGGCGTGACGGAGATCCGCGACGCCAAGGAGTTGAAAGTCAAAGAGTCGAACCGCATCGCCACCACCGCCGCCGAGCTGCGCAAGTTTGGCGCCGAGGTGGAAGAGCTGGAAGACGGACTGCGCATCACCGGGCGCACCAAGCTGCGAGGCGGCGCGGTGATCGAGACCTACCACGACCACCGCATCGCGATGGCGATGGCTGTGGCGGCGCTGGCGGCGGACGGTCCGGCGACCATCCGCGACTGGGAAGCGGTCGATGTCTCCTTTCCAGGATTTGCCCAACTAGTGCAAAATATCAGATAATTCCTTGACACGCGATCCGGTCGTGGAGTATGATATTTCCAAGAAGCTTAAGTTCTGGTTTCTCTCCACTCCTATCATAGTTTGCCTGCTCCGGCGCGGAGCAGGCCTCTTTTTTTATTTCTGCGTCTTTTGTGGCCAAGTTCTGAATAGAATGAACTTGAACAAGCGCAAGGGGGCTTTCGCGTGAGGAGTCTAAACCTTTTTTATCACACGGTTACCGCTCAGGTTGTGATCGTCCTGTTTATTTCGATAAAAATCCTGCTGGTGCCGTACTTGATTTGGCATTTCTTCGGCGCATCGTCCGGGGCGATGGTCGTGCTCGACGTTTCGACGATCGTGCTCGGCACGCTGCTGGCCTTGTCGATGGGGATGGTCGGTTACTACCAGGCGCGGCATTTTGACCGCGGCAAGATGCTGTCCCAGTCCTTGTGGTACATGCTGTGCGTGCATGGCCCGGCCGGGCTGTTCCTGCTGTACAAATGGGTCGTCGGCGCGGCGTGGGACACCCATCTGCTCCTGTTTCTCTCCGGGTGGCTGTCGATGTTCTCTCACCCGATGAACCTGGTCGGCTTCTACGGGCAATGGGTAGATGGCGTGGCGTTGCTGGCGATGGCCGGCTGCTACCTGCTGGGCGTGTTCGTCTTGGCTGACGAGCAGCGCCATGAAAAAGCGGAAAAGATGGACTTCCAGCACCTGCGCGTCAAAGGGCGTCTGAAATGACGGTTTGTTAAATTGCTGTGAAATTATATATCAATCTCACTGTACCACCTCAGGGGAGGTGGTACATTTTTTGTTTGCATAACGAACTGATGTTCGCATATACTATAGCTAAATACAGGAACGTATGTTCTTAAATTTAGTGGCGGTGATATTGTGAAAGGGTACGATTTAACAGACAAACGGCAGATCTTATTGGTCGACATGAACTCGTTTTACGCCAGTGTCGAGCAGGCGCAGAATCCGGAGCTGCGCGGCAAGCCGGTCGTGATCTGCGGCGACCCGGAGCGGCGCAGCGGCATCGTGCTGGCGGCGAGCAGAGAGGCGAAGAAGTTTGGCATCAAGACGGTCGATCCCTTGTGGATGGTGCAGCAAAAATGCCCGCAGGCGGTGATCGTGCGCCCGCGGATGGAGACGTACGTGGAAGTGTCGCTGCGGATCATGGAGATCGCGCAGCGCTTTACGCCGCAGGTGGAAGTGTTTTCGATCGACGAGATCTTCCTCGACGTGACGGGGACGGAGAAGCTGTGGGGCGGCCCGTGGGAAGCGGCGCGCCAGTTCCGCCGCCTCGTGCAGGAGGAGACGGGCGTGGTCTGCTCGGCGGGCATCGGCTACAACAAGCTGGTCGCCAAGGTCTGCTGTGACACCAAGGCCAAGAAGTCTCCGGAAGGCATCTGGGAGTGGAAGCCGCAGGACATCGCCCGCGAGATGCACCAGCTGCCGGTGCGCGAGCTGTTTGGCGTCGGTTCGCGGATGGAGCGCCATTTTCACTCGCGGGGGATCGTGACGATCGGCGACCTCGCCGCCTACCCGCTGCATTTATTGAAAAAGCGCTTCGGGATCATGGGCGAAGTGTACCACCTCTCCGCCAACGGCATCGACTATTCGCCGGTGACGCCGAACACGTTTCGCCAAGATATGAAAAGCGTCGGGCACATGATGACCCTGCCTCGCGACTACGAGCAGCCGGAAGAGGTGGAAGTGGTGCTGCTCGAGCTCTGTGAAGATGTCTGCCGCCGCCTGCGCCGGATGGGGCGCAACGGGCGGACGGTGCACATGCACTGCGGCTATACCGGGCTGATCGGCGGTTTCTCGAAGCAGGTGTCCCTGCCCTTTTCCACCAACATCACCCGCGAAGTGTACGAGACGGCCTGCAAGATCTTCCGGGAAAAATGGAACGGCACGGCGGTGCGCTCCGTCGGGCTCTCCGTGGAGAACTTGAGCGATGACCACGAACAGCAGCTCGACCTTTTTCACGACCGCGAGCGCGAACGGCGCCTCGCCTATACGATCGACAGCATCAAAGACCGCTTCGGCAACACCGCGCTGATGCGCGCCACTTCGCTGACCCGAGCGGGGCAGGCGTTTGAACGGGCCGGGAAGATCGGCGGACATTACCGATAGCACAAACGAGAGCAGCGTGCGGCAAGGGCACGCTGCTCTTTATTTTTTCTTAAGAAATTTTGTACTGGCGTCCTAAGATTTTTCGAGTACAATGAGAACAACACGATGAATCCGACAAAGGAGAGTGGAAAACTTGGAATACCAACATCTCACACAAACGAGACGTTCTGATATATTTGTTTTTCTTGCGAAATTCTTGACTTCCCCGAAGCAGGTGGGCTCGGTGATGCCTTCTTCGCGCTACCTGACGCGCAAGATGATGGCGCCGGTCGACTGGAGCCGGGTGCGCGGTGTCGCCGAGCTCGGCGCAGGCACGGGCGTATTTACGCGGGAGATCGGACGCCGACTGCATCCGGATGCTCAGGCGGTAGTCTTTGAAGCGGACGCCGCCATGCGCCGCCGCTTGCAGGCGGAGTGCCCTGATTTGCACTATTGGGGAGATGCGACCGAACTGACCCCTGCGCTGAAACAGTTCGGGATCGGGCAGCTCGACGTCGTCTTTTCAGGGTTGCCGTTTGCCAACTTCGAGCAGGACTTGCGTGACAAGCTGCTCAGCGAAGTGGTCGACAGCTTGCAGCCGGGCGGCCTGTTCATCGCCTTTCAATATTCGCTGCAGATGAAAAAACAGCTCGAAGAGCGCTTTGCCAGCGTCAAAATCGGCTTTGTGCCGATGAACGTGCCGCCGGCGTTTGTGTACATCTGCCAAAAGCAGGAGGACGCATGGTAAAATGAGCGTGGACATCTTATTGGGCTATATTGAGCAATACGGCTATTTTGCCCTCTTTTTTGCCTTGTGGCTGGGCATCGTCGGGCTGCCGATCCCCGATGAGAGCGTCGTGATGACCGGCGGCTTCGTCGCATCGGCCGGACTTTTGCACACGGTGCCAGCCTTCTTGCTGACGTACCTGGGCGTCGTGTCCGGCCTGTCGCTCGGCTATCTGATCGGATGGCGGGCGGGCGCCCCGATCCTCGAGAAGATCGGAGCCAAGCCCAAAGGCACGAAGCATCTGGCCTGCGCAAAGACGCTGCTCGAGCGCTACGGTCCGGCCGCGCTGTGCATTTCCTATCTGCTGCCGGTCGTGCGCCACATCGTACCCTATCTGGTCGGCACGAACAAGATGAGCTTTGGACGCTATGCGCTGTATTCCTACACGAGCGGGCTGGTCTGGACGGTGCTGTATTTTGCGCTCGGCTACCTGTTTGGCGGTTCGATCGAAGCGATTGCCGCTGCTGTGACGAGCTATGGGATGTATGCGCTGTACACCTTGCTTGGCGCCGGGGCGATCTTGTTGGCCGTGCGGAGGAGGAGAGTTTTTTGGAAAAAGAACGCATCTTGATCGTCGATGATGAAAAGGAGATTCGCGACCTGATCGAGATCTATTTGAAAAATGAAGGCTATCGCGTGCTGCAGGCGGAGAATGGCGCAGAGGCCTTAGCGCTGCTGGAGGAGACGGCTGTCGATCTGATCATCCTCGACATCATGATGCCGCAGTTGGACGGCTTGACGTTTACCTTGCAGGTGCGGGAGAAACAGGACATGCCGATCATCATGCTGTCGGCGAAAACACAGGACATGGACAAAATTCACGGGCTCTCGACCGGCGCGGACGATTATATGACCAAGCCGTTCAACCCGATGGAGCTGATCGCGCGGGTCAAGTCGCAACTGCGGCGCATGCAGCGCCTGAACAAAGCGGTCGCCGTGCCGGTCGCAGCGGATGTGATCGAGATTGACGACCTGCAGATCAACACGGTGACGCATGAAGTGCGCATCGGCGGGACGGAGGTGCGGTTGACGCCGACCGAGTTTGACATCCTCGCGCTGCTCGCCCGCAACCGCGGCAAAGTGTTCAGCGCCGAACACATCTACGAAAGCGTCTGGCAGGAGCAGTATTACCGCTCCGGCGACAACACGGTGATGGTGCACATCCGCAAGATCCGCGAGAAGATCGAAGAGAACAGCCGCAAGCCGAAGTACATCAAAACGGTGTGGGGAGTGGGATATAAAATTGAGACGTAGACTGTCCGCCCTGTACCGGAACATCCTCACCAACGTCAAGACCTCGCTGCGCACGCAGCTGATGCTGACCTTCCTCGTCTGTCTCGGGCTGGCCGCCATCGCCGGAATGGCAACCACGGTGTTTTTGGAAGATACGTTCGCCACGCCTCATGAGGAGATCGACAGCGGACTGGATATCCTGGAGATCGACACGCAGCATCTGGCCGAAGAGGTGGAACTGATCGCGGAGCGGCACCTGGATGATGAAGTGCTCCGAAAAGAGGAGATCCAGCGCGCGTTGGACAACGGCGAACAGAGCACGTCCGGGCAGACAGCCAATTTTCGCATCATCGACGAGGCTGGCAAGGTGCTGCTGAAGTCGACCAGCGCGCAATGGGCGCCGGTGGACCTGCAGTACCTGCTGCGCACTTCGATGGAGCTGCGCGCCGATCGCCGGGCGAACCGGCTCGGCTCCAGCCAGCACTATGTGTTGGCCGCTCCAATGGAGTATGAAGGGCGGGATGCCTACATGATCTGTGAGGGCATTCCCAGCACGCGCGTGTACTATGTGCAGGACTTTTCGATGATCGGATCGGTCGCGTTTCTGGTCGCCTTCCTGATCCTGTTTTACATGATCACCAAGCGCAAGACGGGCTACATCGAAGAACTGGCACACGGGCTGCAGGTGATCTCCAAAGGCCAGCTCGACCATCGGGTGCAGCAAAAAGGGGAGGACGAGCTCGGGACGTTGGCGCAGTCGATCAACCACATGGCGCAGGAACTGCAGACGAAGATCGAAGCGGAGCGGGAAGCGGAACGGGCGAGAAATGAGCTGATCACCTCCGTCTCGCACGATCTGCGCACACCGCTGACCTCGATCATCGGCTACCTGCGCCTCCTCAACGACGACCGCGCGAAGACGCCGGAGGAGATGCGCGACTACCTGCGCGTGGCGTTTGGGAAATCGGAGCAGTTGCAGCGGCTGGTGGAAGACCTGTTCGATTACACGACGCTGAGCCATCATGACGTGCGCTTACACACTCAGCGCGTTTCGTTAAATGAAATGATCGAGCAGATTGCAGAAGAATATGTGCCGCTGATGGAAGAGAGCGGACTGCAGCTGCAAAAAGAGCTGCCGCCCCGCGAGCTGTTTGCCGAGGTCGACCCGGAGACTTGGTTCCGGGTCTTCGAAAATCTGCTCAGCAATGCGATCAAATACAGCCACCAGCCGAGCACCGTCATCCTGCGGCTCAAACAGCGCGAAGGCGGGGCAGTGATCCTCTTGGAAAACGAAAGCGATGCCATCCCGAAAGAGCAGCTGGAGCGCCTGTTTGAACGCTTTTACCGCGTTGAGGCTTCCCGTTCCACGAAAAGCGGCGGGTCGGGTCTCGGGCTTGCGATCGCCAAGAGCATCGTCGAGCTGCACGGTGGAAACATTTGGGCGACCAGCAGCGGAAATTCCATCCAATTTCAGATTTGGCTGCCTTTAGCAAAATAATTTTCAGTTTTCCGATAATATATATTGCAACCCCTCTGATGTTTTAGTATGATTAATCTCAAATGGGGCAAGAGATTATATCTAACTTTTATAAGGGGGTCTTTCCCAAATGAAAAAAAGTTCCGCACTGATGCTCGCACTTGCACTTGGCATGACCACCGTCACCGGCCTGACTGTTGACGGCGGCCAAGCACAAGCACAAGCTGGCGAACAGAAATTCCTCGTTGTCTTCAAACAAGACAGCGGTCTTCCGGCAGGCTATGAGTCTGTGATTGCAAACGCCGGCGGCTCTGTGAAGAAAGCGATTCCAAAACTCGGCGCAGTGCAAGTCACTTCGACCAACCCGGACTTCAAGAGCAACATCGAAAAATCCAACCTCGTGATGAACGCAGGCATTGAAAATACGATCTACCCGGAAACGGTAGAAGGCGAGTCCTTCGAAATGCTGTCCGGTACCGATGCAGTAGACACCGGCAAAGCAGACCTGTACAACCGTTACGGCTGGGATATCAAGCAAGTGACCAACGACGGCGCAGCTTGGAACTTGCCGGGCGGCACCGGCAAATCGGTTGACGGCAAAGACATCGTAATTGCTGTCGTCGACACCGGGATCGACTACACCCACCCGGACCTGAAGAAAAACTACCTGTACGGCAAGTCTTTCGTACCGGGCGTCACCGACCCGAGAGATGATGCGGGCCACGGCACGCACGTTGCAGGTTCCATCGCAGGCGTTGGCCGTATCATGGGCGTTGGTCCGGACCTGAAAGTGGCAGCTTACCGCGTATTCGGCCCGACCGGCGGCGCGCAGACTTCTGACATCGCCAACGCGCTGATGACGGCAGCAGATGACAACGTAGACGTAGTCAACATGTCGCTCGGCGGCTACGACTGGCTGCAAGATCCGGAATACGCAACGAAAGACGTGGTGGCAGACGTTCGCCTGTTCAACCGCGCGATCCAATACGCGATCAAAGGCGGCGTAACCGTTGTCGGCTCCGCAGGCAACAACAACTTCGACCTGTCTTCGCCGGGCAAGCTGTCCAAGGAGCTCGGCTACAACGGTGCGACGCACCGCAGCCCGTCCTCTCAGACCCTGATCCGCGTGGCGGCAAACGGCTTTGAGCTGAACCGCACCTACTACTCCAACTACGGCGTAGGCAAGATCGACGTCACCGCTCCGGGCGGCGACTACGGCACCGCTTGGCTGGAAACCCGCGATCCGGCGCTGCGCAACGGCAACCTGCGCGCTCTGTCCACCGTTCCGGGCGGCTATGCTTGGTACATGGGCACCTCGATGGCAGCTCCGAAAACCGCAGCTCTGGCTGGTCTGATCATCGCCAAGCACGGTAAAGACAAGCTGTCCCCGCAACAAGTCAAGAGCATCATCCAACGTACGGCGATCGACATCAACAAGCCGGGCTACGACGGCGAATCCGGCTTCGGCCTGATCAACGCGGTCAACGCGCTGAAATAGTATTGATGTAAACTGACGGAAAAGAGTCTCCTCATCGGGGACTCTTTTTTGCGTGGAGTGGAAAAATGTACAGGTTGTGCAAAAGCTATGTATAAGTTAACATCATGCTAACCACAACAAATCCAACGTACTCCTTCTGATTGGCATTTGCCCTGTGGCCTCGAGCAAATTGAACGGAACTCTGCGGATGACTCATGACCTTCCGCAGGGGAAAAGACCCGCCCTGGCTAGGCGGGTCTTTTTTATGCTTATTTATTCACTGTATTTCCCCGATCATTTTCGATATAATGGCAGATAGTTAAGGAGTAAGAGAAAGGGGATTCAGATGAGCGTAAAGAACGAAGGTTTCATTCAAATAGATGACCTCGACCAGCATGCTGCCGATATTCACCGCCCGACGATCGCGGAGCGTCAGCGCGTTGATTACCGCGAGCTCGCCAAGGAAGTGGGACGGCTCGGCGCAGGGAAGACCTACTTCATCCGCACGCACGGCTGCCAGATGAACGAACATGATACTGAGATCATGTCCGGGATGCTGGAAGAGATGGGCTATACCCAGGCGCGCGAGATGTACGACGCCGATTTTATCCTCTATAACACCTGTGCCGTTCGCGAAAATGCGGAGGACAAAGTGTGGGGCAACCTCGGCACGCTGAAGCCGATGAAAGCGAAGAACCCGAACCTGATCATCGGCCTCTGCGGCTGCATGGCGCAGGAAGAGGTCGTGCGCGAGCGCATCCGCACCACGCACCCGCATGTCGACATCGTGTTCGGCACGCACAACATCCATGTGCTGCCCGGCCTGATCGAAGAGGCGCACCACAGCAAAGAGACGATCTTTGACGTGTGGGATGCCGCGCATGACGGCACGATCGAAAATCTGCCGAAAGTCCGCAAAGACGATGTGCGCGCCTGGGTCAACATTCAGTATGGCTGCAACAAGTTCTGCACCTACTGCATCGTGCCGTTCACCCGCGGCGAAGAGCGCTCGCGCCTGCCACAGGACGTGATCGAAGAGATCGAGCAGTTGGCGGCGGAAGGCTACAAGGAGATCACCTTGCTCGGCCAAAACGTCAACGACTACGGCATCGACCTCGAAGGCGTCGATTTTGCCGATCTGCTCGAGATGGCGGCACAGGTAGAGGGAATTGAACGCATCCGCTTCACCACGTCCAACCCTTGGAACTTCACCGACAAGCTGATCGACACGATCGCTCGCCACAAGAAGATCCCGAACTACATCCATCTCCCGGTGCAGTCCGGCTCGTCGCAGGTGCTGCGCCGCATGAAGCGCGGCTATACCCGTGAGGAATACCTCGATCTGGTCAGCCGCATCAAGACACGCATCCCGGATGTGGCGCTGACCACCGACATCATCGTCGGCTTCCCGGGCGAGACGGAAGAGCAGTTCCTGGAAACGGTCTCGCTGATCGAGCAGGTGCGCTATGAAGGCGCCTACACGTTTGTCTACTCGCCGCGCGCCGGCACTCCGGCGACCCGCCTGCCGGACGATGTGTCGGAAGAGGACAAGAAAAAGCGCCTCTACCGCCTGAACGAAGTGCAGGACAAGATATCGCTTGAGCAGAATCAAAAGCTCGTCGGCCTTGTGCTGGAAGTGCTGGTCGAAGGCGAATCGAAGACCAACGCGGACGTGCTGCAGGCGCGCACCGAGTCGAACAAGCTGGTGCACATCGAAGGCGCCAAAGAATTGATCGGGCAGATGATCCATGTCAAAGTCACCGAAGCCAAGACCTGGTACTTGCGCGGTGAAGTTCTGCCACAGGGGGTATCCGTATGAGCAACGCACTCGCCGCACATCCCGTGCTCGCCGAGCGCGCTGAACAGATCGGCGCGATGGTGACGCGGTCGCTGGAGATGTCCATTTTTAAACAAGCGGAGCGCGACTTGCAAGAGAGCGGGGAAGCGCAAAGCCTGATCGCCGAACTGCAGCAGAAGCAGGCGGCTGGCGCTGAGGTCGACGCCGTGCTCGACCGCCTGGAAGGGCTCGATGTCGTCCGCCACTTCTCAGCCGCCCAGCAAGGGCTGTCCGAAGTGATCGAGCATGTGACGAAGATTCTGACCGCGACCTTGTCCGGTCGCCTCGACATCGTGCTCGAACAGGAAGGCGGCTGCTGCTCGTCCTGCCCGTCGACCGGCTGCGACGGCGTGTCCGGCTCGGCCGGCTGCACCGGCAGCGCGTCGTCCTGCTCGGCGTAAGTCGGGATAACATGCTGCTTTTTACAGAAAAAGTCTGGTTTCTCAAGAGAGGAATCGGACTTTTTTGTTTGAATAAGGTTAAGGACAACCGGGACGAATTTTGATGACTTTTGTTATAATGGACAACGAATGTGTGTAGAGCGGGAGGATTTAGCTGAATGGCGAAGTTTACACCGATGATGCAGCAATATATGGATACGAAAGCGCAGGCGCCGGACGCCTTGCTGTTTTTTCGCTTAGGCGATTTCTATGAACTGTTTTTTGACGATGCGGTGACGGCGGCGCGGGAGCTGGAGATCACGCTGACCGGCCGGGGCAACGGCTCCGATGAAAAAATTCCGATGTGCGGCGTACCGCATCATTCGGCGGAGAACTATGTCCTGCGCCTCGTGGAAAAAGGCTACAAAGTTGCGATCTGCGACCAGGTCGAAGACGCCTCGGCCGCCAAAGGCATCGTGCGCCGCGAGATCGTGCGCGTCGTGACGCCGGGCACGGTGATGGAAAGCAAGGCGCTGCAGGAGAAAGCGAATCTTTACCTTGCGTCGATCGTGCACAAGGACGGCGTGTTTGGCGTGTCGTTCTGCGACCTGTCGACCGGGGAACTGCTCGTCGTCGAGCATGCGGACGAGCAGGCGATGCTCGACGAGATGGTGCGCTACCAGCCGGCAGAAGTGGTCGTGCCGGCGGGCGAGGCGGAGAGCGAGTATGCGAAGACCGTGCAGGAACTGCTGCGCACGGTGCTGACGGCAGGCGCGGAGAAGACGCACCGCTTCGACCGGGCCGGTGAGACGTTGCGCGGGCATTTTGGCGTGATTTCGGTGGAGTCGTTTGGCCTGGCGGAGCACCCGCTGGCGGTGTCGGCAGCGGGGATGCTTTTGTCGTATCTGGCTGCGACGCAAAAGCGCAGCTTGAGCCACCTGAAGATGCCGTCCTACATCACGAGCGATGAGTATATGACATTGGACGCTTTCTCTCGGCGCAATCTGGAGCTGATCGAGACCTTGCGCGACAAGAGCAAGCACGGGGCGCTGCTCGGGCTGCTCGACGAGACGGTGACGGCGATGGGCGGGCGGCTGTTGCGCCGCTTTGTCGAGCGTCCGCTGGCCAACAAGCAGCGCATCGAGGAGCGCTTGGATGCGGTCGGGGAGCTGTATGACCAGTTGCTGCTGCGCGAAGATGTGCGCCAACTGCTCGACCTCGTCTATGACTTGGAGCGGCTGGTGGCGCGGGTGGCGTACGGCTCGGCCAATGCGCGGGACCTGCAGGCGATCGGCTCGTCCCTGTCGATCCTGCCCCATCTGAAAGAGCGCTTGGCGGGCACCGGGGCCGGGCTGCTGCAACACATCGCCGGGCGGATCGAAGATTTCGGGCCGGTCGTCGACCTGATCGAGCGCGCGGTGGTCGATGAACCGCCGGTGTCGTTGAAGGACGGCGGGGTGATCCGCGACGGTTTCGACGAGTATCTGGACACGCTGAAGCAGGCCAGCCGTGAGGGGAAGCAGTGGATCGCCAATCTGGAAGCGACCGAGCGCGAGAAGACGGGCATCAAATCGCTGAAAGTCGGCTTCAACAAAGTGTTCGGCTATTACATTGAAGTCTCGCGCACCAACGTGCAGTACGTGCCGGACACGTACGAGCGCAAGCAGACGCTGACCAACGGCGAGCGCTATGTGACGCCGGAGCTGAAAGAAAAAGAATCGCTGATCCTCGAAGCGGAAGAGAAGCTGCTCGATCTGGAATACCAGACGTTTGTCGGGGTGCGCGATGAAGTGGCGACTTGGCTGTTGAAGATCCAGCAGGCGGCGGAGGCGATCGCGCTGACCGACGTTTTGCAGTCCCTGGCGACGGTGTCGGCGAAGCGCCGCTATGTGCGCCCGGTGATCGCCACCGATGACCGGATCGTGATCAGTGAAGGGCGTCACCCGGTGGTGGAAGCGATGCTGAAAGGCGAGCCTTTTGTGGCGAACGATACGCTGCTCGACAACGATAGCCACCAGATCTCACTGATCACCGGGCCGAACATGGCCGGGAAATCGACCTACATGCGGCAGGTGGCGCTGATCGTGCTGCTCGCCCAGATGGGCTGCTTCGTGCCGGCCGATCACGCCGAGATCGGGATCGTCGACCGCGTGTTCACCCGCATCGGGGCGTCGGATGACCTCGCGGGCGGTCAGTCGACGTTTATGGTCGAGATGGTGGAGCTGGCGAACATTTTGCATCATGCCACGCCGAAGAGCCTGATCATCCTCGATGAGATCGGGCGCGGCACGTCGACGTTTGACGGCATCTCGATCGCGCAGGCGGTGGTCGAGTTCCTGCACCGGAATCCGCAGGTCGGGGCGAAGACGCTGTTTGCGACACACTATCATGAGCTGACGAAGTTCACGGAGTCGTTTGCCGGCGTGCGGCACTATTCGACGCATGTGCAGGAGCAAGGCGACGGGATCGTCTTCCTGCGCAAGATTCTGCCCCAGGCGGCCGACCGCTCCTACGGGATTCAGGTCGCCAAGCTGGCCGGGCTGCCGCAGGAAGTGCTGGCGCGGGCGCGGGAGATCCTGGCCGAACTGGAGCACGGCAAACCGGAGCCGAAGCGGGGCGTGTATCAGCCCAAAGACGATTTGGGCGGCGCGATGATCCTGCGCGACGATGTGGTGCGGGAGGCGGCGACGGCGTATGAAGCGGACGCGCCTGCCGCCAAGAAGAAGCAGCCGTCAAAAGAAACGGCACCGACGATGCAACTGTCCCTGTTCGCCGACGGGACGGCGGAGCATCCGGTGGTGGAAGAGCTGAAATCGCTTGACGTGATGAAACTGACGCCGCTCGATGCGATGAATCTGCTCTACCAGCTGCAGCAAAAAGCGCGGGGAAGTGAGGCATAATGGGAAGAATTGCAGTCTTGAGCGACCTGCTCGCCAACAAGATCGCCGCCGGGGAAGTGGTCGAACGCCCGGCGTCGGTCATCAAGGAACTGCTTGAAAACGCGGTCGATGCGGACAGCACACAGATCATCGTCGAGATCGAGCAAGGCGGGCTTGACCTGATCAAAGTCTCCGACAACGGCTACGGGATGGAGAAAGACGATGCTTTGAAGGCGTTCGAGCGCCACGCGACGAGCAAGATCAAGACGGACAAAGACTTGTTCCGCATCCGTACGCTCGGCTTTCGCGGCGAGGCGTTGCCGTCGATCGCCTCGGTGGCGAAAGTGGAAGCGAAGACGCGGACGCTGGAGGCGAATGAAGGAACGCTCGTCAAAATCGACGGCGGCACCCTGGTCGCGCATGACGTGTGCGCGGCGAAAAAGGGGACGGAGATCGCCGTGCGCGATCTGTTTTACAACACCCCGGCCCGCTTGAAGTATCTCAAGTCGATTCAGACGGAGCTCGGGCACATCTTGGACTATGTGAACCGGATGGCTTTGGCGCATCCGCAGATCTCTTTCCGGCTGTACCACAACGGACGGCAGGTGATCCAGACGCCGGGCGACGGGAAGCTCCTGCACGCGGTCGCGGCGATCTACGGCAGCGACATCGCGCGGCAGATGGTGCCGGTCGAATGGGAGACGTACGATTACAAGATCGAAGGGGTGGCGGGGTATCCTGAACTCAACCGGGCCAACCGCAACCACTGTTCGTTCTTCATCAACGGGCGCTTCGTGCGCAGCTACCAGTTGATGAACGCAGTGCAGTCGGCGTACCATACGCTCCTGCCGATCAACCGCTACCCGGTCGTCGTGCTGTCGCTGACGCTCGACCCGGGGCTGGTCGATGTGAACGTGCATCCGAACAAACTGGAAGTGCGCTTCTCCGAGGAGAAAGACGTGATGACCGCCGTGCAGCAAGCGGTGGAATCGGCTTTAAAAGGTCAGACCTTTATTCCGAAAGCGACGGCGAAGTCGTTCGATACAGAGCCAAAGGAAAAATCGTCGCAGGAGACGATGGACTTGCGGGTCATCTCGCCGCCCGCAGAGCCCAAGCCGGCGCCGACCGCGCCGGCCCGCTACGTGCCCGGCGCCAACGGACCCAAATACCGCGAACCGCTCCCGCAAGGCGGTGCCCTCGTCCGCGAAACGCCGACCACCGCCTACCGCCCGAAAGAGCGGGAGCGCGAACGGGATCAGCATCTGTCACGGCAGCAGGTCGACGCGGCGCTGGGCGCTTATCGCCGCCCGCCAGACGACCAGCCGAAGCGGGCGGAAGAAGAGCAGGTGAGGCTGTCAGGGCAAACCGGGCAGTCTAGGCAGTCTGGGTCCGACGCTGACGATTCGCGAGCGGAGGATGTTCTGCAGAGCGCGGCAGCGACTCCGGACCCCGAACAGGCATCGCTTGCCGCTGACGCAACGGCTCCACAGGAGCAAGAGGACGTGCGCGCCAACGTTCCGCAGTTCCAACCGGTCGCTCAGGTGCTGGGCATGTACATCGTCGCCCAGGACGAGACCGGCCTCTATCTGATCGACCAGCACGCCGCCCACGAGAAAGTCTTGTTCGAGAAGTTCTCCGGCAAGCTCGCCGCGCGCCAGCTCCATCCCTTGCCGCTCTTGGTGCCGCTTACGCTGGAGCTGACAGCGGCAGAAGCGGCGCAACTGGAAGAACGCATCCCGGCGCTGTTGGAATGCCAGATCGAAGTGGAGAGCTTCGGGGGCAAATCGTTTTTGATCCGCAGTGTCCCGGACATCTGGGAAGGGCAAAATACGCAGGCGCTGCTGCAGGAGCTGATCGACGAGCTGCTTCAGGAAGGCAGCGCCCGCAATCCGCTGCAGCTGATCGAAAACAAAGTCATCAGCAAAGCGTGTAAAGCGGCGATCAAAGCCAACCAATGGCTGTCGATGCCGGAGATGATCGCCTTGTGCGACCAGTTGCGGGAGCTGAAAAATCCGTTCACCTGCCCGCACGGCCGCCCGATCATCATCCACATGTCGAACTACGATCTGGAGAAGCAATTTAAAAGGGTGATGTAGGTGCAAAACCGTCCAATTACCGTAACCACCGGACTGAAAGTCCGCGCTGCATACGTCGAGCAGGCCCATGTCTACGCCGCTGCGATCGGCGGCACGTACGTCGAGCGCAACAAGCGCGGCTTAGGCAACATGCAGGAAATCTACGGGGATCCTCTGCTCGTCGTCTCCGAGCGGGTCAAACTGCATATCGGCGACGAAGAATTCTTTTTTCATCCAAGCATGGCAAATACAAGAATCAAGCGCCTGAAATCTGGCGACAATGATATCGTGATCGAGTATACAGACGCCCGCCCCGGCGATGTCATCCTCGACTGTACGCTCGGGCTCGGCTCCGATTCGATCGTGTTCGCCCATGTCGCCGGCGAGACGGGACGGGTGATCGGCGTGGAATCCTCGCCGGTCATCGCCTATCTCGTTCAGCGCGGCCTGCAGGAATTCACCGTCGACGTCAAAGCGGTGAATGAAGCGATGCGGCGCGTGGAAGTGGTCTGTGCCGACCACCTCGACTACATGCGCGCGTTGCCCGACAATTCGGTCGACATCGTCTATTTCGACCCGATGTTCCGCCGCACCGTCGAGAAGTCGCAAGCGATGGAGCCGATGCGCGTCCTCGGCAACGACCGCCCGATCGAGCTCGCCGCCGTCACCGAGGCGAAGCGCGTGGCCAGACGGCGCGTCGTGATGAAAGAGCGCTGGTACTCCAAAGAGTTTGCGCGCCTCGGCTTTCAAATTTTGCGCAAGTCTTCCGGTTCGACAAATTATGGGGTGATAGATCTGGAGGAGGCGGGCATATGATGGGGGCAAAACCAAAGATTCTGATCATCGTCGGCCCGACCGCCGTCGGCAAAACGGCGCTGAGCATCGCCTGCGCCAAGGAATTTGACGGCGAGATCCTCTCGGCCGACTCGATGCAGATCTACCGGGGCATGGACATCGGCACAGCGAAGATCACACCGGAGGAGATGGCAGGCATTCCCCATTACGGCCTCGATCTTGTAGCGCCCGACCAGCCGTTCACGGTCGTCGAGTTCAAAGCGTACGCCGACCGCGTCATCCGTGACATCGAAGCCCGTGGCAAACTGCCGATCATCGTCGGCGGGACGATGCTGTACGTGAAAGCGCTGATCGACCCGATGGATTTTACGGAAGCAAAAGAAGACCCCGAGTTTCGCCAACAGCTCTGGCAGCAAGCGGAAGAGCACGGCGGCGAACCCTTACATAAGCAGTTGCAGGAGATCGACCCGGTCACGGCGGAGCGCCTGCATCCAAACGATGTCAAACGCGTCATCCGCGCGCTGGAAGTGCATCATGTCACCGGCGTGCCCTTGTCTGCGTCTTTTGCCAATCAGGCGTCCGAAGGGCCGTATGACCCGGTGCTGGTCGGTTTGAATCTGGAGGACCGCCAGGAGTTGTACGACCGGATCAACCGGCGCGTGGACATCATGGTCGGGCAAGGGCTGCTCGCAGAAGTGAAAACCCTGTTAGCGGCAGGCTACCACCGCGAACTGCAAAGCATGCAGGCGATCGGCTACAAGGAGATCGTCGATCACCTCGAAGGGCGGCTGACGCTGCAAGAGGCGGTGGAAGCGGTGAAACAGGGTTCGCGGCGGTATGCCAAGCGCCAACTGTCCTGGTGGCGGCGGGAAGAGCGGATTCATTGGTTCGATGTCCAATCTACGAACGAACCAGAACGTTTACGAAAAATCCGCAACTTGCTAGAAGGAATTTCATAGAAGGGGTACGAATACCATATATAAAAAGAGTGGGGGTAAATATTTTGAACAAACAACAGATCAATATCCAAGATCACTTTCTGAATCAAATCCGCAAGGATAACATTCCGGTGATCATTTACCTCGTGAACGGATTCCAAATTCGCGGCGTTGTCAAAGCGTTTGACAATTTCACGATCATCGTCGAATCGGAAGGCAAGCAGCAAATGGTATACAAACACGCAATTTCTACGTTTACCCCGATGAAGAATGTAAGTTTCCACGCTGCTGAATAAGCGTTGAGATAGAAAACGCTTGAGAAGTGTTCCTCTGGAGCACTTCTTTTTTTATTTTCGGCGCGGGCGGGGAAGACTTGACGGTGAGGTGATGCAACCGTGGATAACCGTGAAGATCAAACGCTGCAGGGAGAGTCGATCGAGCACATCTTCAACATCCTAAATGATGTCAAAGCGGCCCAACTGCCCGTCTCCGATGCCCTCGATTCGTTGGCCTACTGGTATCACGAGGCGTTCCAAACGGGCGAGATCGACGTCGAAGAGCCGTCTGATGCCGACCTGTACGACGGGGAAGACATGTGGACGTAAGGAAACACGTCAGAAAAGACCGCAGCGCTGCCTGCGGTCTTTTTGGTCGCGAAACGATGTTGGCCTCAAGTCTTGTGTGCGCGTTTTGCCGTGCCGGTTGCGGCGGGGGCTTGCGGGAATCAGAAATTGATCGGTACGCTGTGGCCTTTGTTCTTCTGGCCTTTGCGGTTGTCTTTGATCATTCGGACTTCGAGCAGCCCGTTGCGGTATTGAGCGCGGGCTTGCTGCGGGCGGACGCGGGCGGGGAGGATGACACTGCGGTCGAAGTCGCCGCGGAACCGCTCGTCGAGGTGAAAGCGGTCTTTGGAAAAATTGCTGAAGCGGCCGACGAGCGACCCGGAGACGCTGAGTTGCTCGGGCTGCACATCGACATGGACGTCGCCGGAGGATTCCAGCCCTGGCACTTCGATCACGGCGACGACTTCCTGGCGGGTCTGGTAGATGTCGATGCGGGGGAAGAGGCCGCCGCTTGTCACATCGGTGCCGTGCAGCCCCTGACCGCCGAACATCCCCTGCCAGTCGGGCATCGCCTGCAGCTTGTTCAGCTCCGTCATCGGCAACTGCTTCATCACGTTTTGCAAAAACTGCGGACCAAACATGCGGCGCAATCCTTCGTTCATATTGCCGAGGCCGCGCATTTGATCAAAGGAGTTCCCGTTGTCATTGTTCACCATGCGCCTGTTTTCACCTGCCTTTCAGCTTCCTTCGCTATTACCAGCCTATGCAGATTGAGCAGGGAAAGGTGACACTGCGATTTTTCGTTTCTGGGGAAGAAAATTGAACCTTTTCTTGGCAGGCGGGCGATAATGTGCAGTTTTGTTCGCTCCGAACCGTTGAAAAGCGGTGCGGTACATGGTACATTATATCTCGTCAGGCGGACAGCAAATGAAGCGCTTGACGCTACTAGTGAGTTGTGATACAGTAGTTCTCACGAACAATACAGGGGTATAGTTCAGTTGGTAGAACGTCGGTCTCCAAAACCGGATGTCGTGGGTTCAAGTCCTACTGCCCCTGCCACTTTCTTAAAAAACACCACTTGCATCGCGTAGCGAGATGTGGTATATTATAAACTCAGTCGATGGGGAGTCGCCAAGCGGTAAGGCAACGGACTTTGACTCCGTCATGCGAAGGTTCGATCCCTTCCTCCCCAGCCATAGATCTTTGAGCGGATGTGGCGGAATTGGCAGACGCACTGGTTTTAGGTACCAGCGGGCGACCGTGGGGGTTCGAGTCCCTTCATCCGCACCATTTTCTCAAGCAACCATATATGTGTGCCCATAGCTCAGCCGGATAGAGCGTTTGACTACGAATCAAAAGGCCGGGAGTTCGAATCTCTCTGGGCACGCCATTTACCTTGGGGGTATAGCTCAGTTGGTAGAGCACCTGCCTTGCAAGCAGGGGGTCAGCGGTTCGAATCCGCTTATCTCCACCATTGTTCCTCAATAGCTCAGTTGGTAGAGCGCCCGACTGTTAATCGGATGGTCACAGGTTCGAGTCCTGTTTGAGGAGCCATACACGGCTCGTTGGAGAAGCGGCTTAACTCACCGCCCTTTCAAGGCGGCATTCACGGGTTCGAATCCCGTACGAGTCACCATTTTTTAAAGGTAGTTCAGCTAAGGGCGCGACGTCCTGTCGCAACGCTGAACACGGAACATCCTGTTCGTGACGTCCTGTCGCAACGATGTACACGGTACGTCCTGTACGTGGAGGTTTAGCTCAGCTGGGAGAGCATCTGCCTTACAAGCAGAGGGTCGGCGGTTCGATCCCGTCAACCTCCACCAATTTTTAAAACATTTTTAAAGGAAGGCCGACTAAGAACAGCGACGTCCTGTCGCAACGTCGGCACTCCGACATAATATCGTCGCGGGGTGGAGCAGTTGGCAGCTCGTCGGGCTCATAACCCGAAGGTCGCAGGTTCGAGTCCTGTCCCCGCAACCACATGGAGCTGTGGTGTAGTGGCCTAACATGCCCGCCTGTCACGCGGGAGACCGCGGGTTCGAATCCCGTCAGCTCCGCCACTTTTACAAATTCATATTACACGGAGAGTTGGCCGAGTCGGTCGAAGGCGCTCCCCTGCTAAGGGAGTATACTGGAAACAGTATCGAGGGTTCGAATCCCTTGCTCTCCGCCACTTGCGGATGTAGTTCAATGGTAGAACTGCGGCTTCCCAAGCCGCCAGCGTGGGTTCGATTCCCATCATCCGCTCCATACACGGGCCCATAGCTCAGTTGGCTAGAGCGCACGACTGATAATCGTGAGGTCGGAAGTTCGAATCTTCTTGGGCCCACCATTTAAGGTAGATCGACTAAGATCAGCGACGTCCTGTCGCAACGTCGATCGACCGTACATCCTGTACGTCTAGTGATAATGTCGCAGAGGTCACACCTGTTCCCATCCCGAACACAGAAGTTAAGCTCTGCAGAGCCGATGGTACTTGGACCGCAGGGTCCTGGGAGAGTAGGACGTCGCTAGGCGAAGAGAAAGGCGCAGTCTGTATAGACTGCGCCTTTTTGCGTACTTTATAGGGGAAAGGGGGATTTACGATGCGCAACAAAGACAACCACCCTGGCAATTTTGGCGGTCCGAAGCCGTTTGCGAACCCTAAGGCCAAGCCGGAATATGCTCCGCTGCGCCCGGACGGCTCGATCGCGCCGCGCCCGCAGGAACGGATGAAAGAAGGCGCGCAGCAACACGACCACCCCAACTCAAACGACTGATCCTCTCCAACCTGAGCCTGCCCTGGGCTCAGGTTTTTTTAGTTGTTGACACAGTGTCATTTTTCGCGATATAGTAACTCTTGTGATTAAATGACACGGTGTCATTGTCCATCAGAGGAGGGGAGAGACCTTTGATCGAAACATGGATTCGCGGCTTGGCGAAGGCCCGCTGGTTTGTGCTGATATTGTGGGTGGCGCTGGTCGCAGGCTCTGTCTTCGCATTGCCCGATCTCGGGAAGATCGTCGCGGAAACAGAGACGAAGTTCGTTCCGTCTGACGCCGAATCGGAGCAGGCGAAACAGCTTCTGGAGCAGATCACCACCGAAGATCAGGCGGGATCTACAGCGATCGTCGTCATGCACCGCGACGGCGGGCTGTCCGCCGGCGACCGGGATTGGCTGAAGGCGAAATGGGAAGAACTGAACCGGGACAAAACAGAACTCGGCATCATGAACACCCAGACCGCGTTCGAAGAACCGTCGCTGGCCGAAAAGTTTGAAAGCAAAGACAAAACCACCCAGATGCTCCTCGTCGGCTTCCCGCGTGAAGACGCAGCGGAAGTGACGCAAGCGAGCGTCGACAAGCTTCGTGAACGGCTCACCGAAGCGCCGGACGGTGCAGAAGCATACGTCACGGGCGGCGCAGCGATCATGAAGGACTACATGGCCACGTCGCAAGAAGGGTTGAAGAAGACGGAGTTCCTGACCATCGGGCTTGTGCTCGTGATCTTGCTGCTCGTCTTCCGCTCTCCGATTGCGCCGTTTGTGCCCTTGTTGACCATCGGACTGTCATTTGTCCTGTCCCGCGGTCTGGTCGCCTTGGCGACTACATTCGGGTTGCCGGTATCTTCGTTCACCGAGACGTTTCTCGTCGCCGTCTTGTTCGGCGCCGGGACCGACTACTGCATCCTGCTGATCCACCGCTTCCGGGAAGAGCTGTCCAATGGCTTGGAGCGAGTCGATGCGCTGGTGAAAACGATGCAAACGGTTGGCAAAACGGTCGTCTTCTCCGCTTCCACCGTCCTGATCGGCTTTTTCATGATCGGATTCGCGAAATTCGGTCTGTATCAGTCGGCAGTCGGGGTGGCGATCGGGATGGCGGCAACGCTGATCGCAGGGCTGACGCTAACGCCGGCCTTGATGATCATCCTCGGCCCCAAGATGTACTGGCCGTTCAAGATCAAGCCGGGCAAAGATCACGGCGAATCGAAAATGTGGGGCGGCATGGCGGGCCTCGTGTCCCGCAAACCGCTGCTGGTGCTGTTGATCACCGTCATCGTGCTGTCCCCGCTGACGCTCTTGTTCCAAAACGAGCGCTCGTTTGACGAGATTGCCGAGATCAATCCGGAGATCGGATCGGTCAAAGGATTCCGCACCGTCGAAAACGCCTTCTCGTCCGGGGAGATGTTCCCGGTGACGGTGGCGATCACCACCGACCAGTCGATGCGCAACGCCGAGAGCTTGGCGGCGCTGGAGAAGATTTCGGAGAACGCCAGCCATGTGCCGGGCGTCAAAGAAGTCCGCAGTGCAGCGCGCCCGCTCGGCGAGCAACTCGAAGAACTGGTGCTCAGCAACCAACTGGGTCATGTCAACGACGCGCTCGGCGATATGTCGTCGGGCGTCACCGAACTGAAAGACGGTCTGACCGAAGCAGCAAACGGTCTGACCAGCGGCAACGGCGACATTACCAAGCTGGAAGACGGCTTGGGCGAGATCTCGACCAACCAAGCCAAACTCGCGCAAGGCACCGGCCAAGTCGCACAAGGCTTGCAGCAAGGCGCTGAGCAGATTCAATCAGGTCTGCCGAAGCTGCAGGAGCTCAGCTACGGGCTTGGCGAGCTGAAGTCCAACACCTTCAAGATCCAATCGGGTCTGGAGACGATCAGCGGCGGCTTGGGCAGCGTGCAGGCAGGGCTGACCGGCACGGCAGCAGGCGTTGAGAACCTGCAGCAGACCTCCGCGTCGATGGCAGCCGACCTGCAGCAGCTCGCACAGACCTACCCGGAGCTGGCGAACGATCCGTCCTTCCTCGCGCTGCAAGGCAAGCAGCAAGGCGTGACACAAGGGCTGACCGGCGTCGCGCAAGGGCTCGGCCAGATCAATCAAAATCTGCCGGCGCTGGTCGGCGGTACTGCAGAAGCGGCCAAAGGGCTCGGCACAATCGCCGATGTTCAAGGGCAGATGCAAGCGGGCGCGGCGCAATTGCCGGGCCAGATGGACCAGCTGGCGCAAGGCTTGCACCAGTCGGTGTCCGCGCTGAACCAGATCACCAGCGGCCAAACGCAGCTGGCAGACGGCGCGAAGCAGGCGGGCAGCGGGGTAGGCGAGCTAAAAGCCGGCCTGAACGACCTGAACAAAGGTCTTGGCGACGGCACCGACGCGCTCGGGCAGATCGCCGACGGCCTGCATCAAGTGCAAGATGCGCAGAGCGGCATGATCAAAAACGGTTCCAAGCAGATCGAAGGCTGGTACCTGCCGCCGGAGATGGTCGATGAAAATGAAGACCTGGAAAAGGCGTTTGACGCCTACCTCTCGGCTGACGGCAAAGTGGCGAAAGTGGAAGTGGTGCTCGACATCAACCCCTATTCCCATGAAGCGATGAATCGCCTGGACGACATCCGCGCTGCGATTGAACAAGGCGCATACGGCACGGTCCTGAAGAACCCGGAGCTCAAATTCACCGGCAACACCGCGTCGTACCGCGAACTCGAAGGCATTTCCAAAGCCGACTTCTTCCGCACGGGCGGCCTGATCCTGATCGGGATCTTCATCGTCCTCGCTCTGATGCTGCGCTCGGTGCTGGCACCGGTCTACCTGCTCGTGTCGCTCGGCTTCTCGTACCTGGTGACGATGGGGATCGTGGAATGGGTGTTCGTCGACCTGCTGGGCCAGCCCGGCCTGTCATGGACCGTTTCCTTCTTCGCCTTCATGCTGCTGGTTGCGCTCGGGGTCGACTACTCGATCTTCCTGATGGCGCGCTTCCGTGAAGAATACAAGGAAACGCAGGACGTCGTGACTTCGATGAAGCGCGCGATGACCACCACCGGCGGCGTGATCATCTCCGCGGCGGTGATCATGGGCGGCACGTTTGGCGCGATGATCTTCTCCGGCGTGTCTTCGATGGTGCAGATCGGCGCTTCTGTGCTGATCGGCTTGACGATCTACACGACGATCGTGATGGGGCTGATCGTACCGGCGCTGGCGATCCTGTTTGGCGAAGCCAACTGGTGGCCGCTGAAGCGTTCCAAAAAGTCTTCCGTTACGAAAGAAGAAGCTGTACAATACTAAGAAGAAAGGGGCGTGCACAACGCCCCTTTTTTCTAAAGATTTGAGGTGTGACCTTTGCAAGTGCAGAAAAAAGAAGTGCGTCAAGAGCGGATCTTGACAGAAGCCGCGCGGCTCTTTGTGGAAAAAGGCTACGAACAGACCACCGTTAGCGACATCGTCAAAGCTTGCGAGATGGCGCGCGGCACCTTTTACCTGTACTTTGACTCTCTGGAGTCCGTTTTGACCGAGCTGTTTCGCAACACCACCGAGCTGCTCTGGGACGAGATCGTGCGCATCAGCGGCAACAGCCTCGTCGGGGACGAGGTGCTGAAGACGATCATCACGGCGCTGTTCCGCGCCTTGGCTGAGAAAAAGGAACTGCTGCAAGTCTATCGTTCCGGCGGCGGGCATGACTTCCAGCTCTTTAAGCACCGCGCCTTCTGTGAAGGCATCGGCAACCGCGTGGTCGACCTGATCAAACAGGGGCAGGAAGCGTGCGAACTGCGCGTCTTCTCACCGGTGCTGGTGTCGCAGATGATCGTGTCGCTGGTCGATTCGATGGCCTATTACGCCCTGGTGCTCGAGGAAGGGAAACTGGATCTCGAGCAGGTGGTGGAGGAGTTGTGCGACTTTATCTTGTACGGGATCTCGAAATAACCCCTTGCCAAAATGGATAACATAGTCTAAGGTACAGACACAGAACGTTTCATTGGATTGGGGATGCATATGAGGAAACTACCGGCAGAAACCCGCGTCGTCGTGGGCATGTCCGGCGGCGTCGACTCTTCGGTCACCGCTTGGCTGCTCAAGCAACAAGGGTACGATGTGATTGGCGTATTTATGAAAAACTGGGATGACACCGACGAGTTTGGCCACTGCACGGCAGAAGATGATTTTGCCGATGTGCGCCGTGTCTGCGATAAGATCGGCATTTCGTATTACACGGTGAACTTTGAGAAGGAATATTACGAGAAAGTGTTCTCCTACTTCCTCGACGAATATAGAAAAGGCCGCACGCCGAATCCTGACGTGCTGTGCAACCGCGAGATCAAATTCAAGCAGTTTCTCGATGCGGCGCTCGATCTCGGCGCCGATTATATCGCGACCGGCCACTACGCGCGCGTGGAGTTCCACGAAGGCGAATACCGCCTGCTGCGCGGGGTCGATCAGAACAAAGACCAGACCTATTTTTTGAACCAGCTCAACCAATACCAGCTGTCGAAAGCTCTGTTCCCGATCGGCCACCTGCCGAAGCCGGACGTGCGCAAGATCGCGGAGGAGGCCGACCTGGCGACGGCGAAGAAAAAAGACTCGACCGGCATCTGCTTTATCGGCGAGCGCAATTTCAAAGAGTTCCTGAGCAGCTACTTGCCGGCCCAGCCCGGTGAGATGCAGACGCTGTCCGGCGAGGTCAAAGGCCGCCACGACGGCCTGATGTATTACACGCTCGGCCAGCGCCACGGACTTGGCATCGGCGGCTCCGGCGACCCGTGGTTCGTCGTAGGGAAAGACTTGGAGCGCAACGTGCTGCTCGTCGAGCAAGGTGAGCATGAGGAGCTGTTCTCGCGCGGTCTGTCCGCGACCGATCTCAACCTGATTTCGGAGACGAACCGCCCGGCGACCTTCACCTGCACCGCCAAGTTCCGCTACCGTCAGCCCGACCAAGGCGTGACGGTGCACCTGCGCCCGAACAACACCTGTGAGATCGTCTTCGATCAGCCGCAAAAAGCGGTCACCCCCGGCCAGGCGGTCGTGCTCTACGACGGCGACGTCTGCCTCGGCGGCGCGACGATCGATCAAGTTTACAAGACGGAAGCAGAAGTGAAGAACCGATTGGCAGCAAGCTCCCTGTAAAGGGGGCTTGTTTTACATACAAGAGCTGGAGGAATCGAGCGCATGAAACGAAAACGGGCAACGCGATCAGACTCGGAGCTGTTGCTGGAAACAAGCTGCCAGATCACGCCGGAGCAACACGCTTTCGCCGGACAGGAAGCGCAGCGCATTATGCAGGAGATCGAACAGGGGACGAGCCTGTTCCTTTCGGTATCATGATCAAAGCGGAACTGCATGGAAAAGTCACCCCCTATGAAGGGGCGGAGGATGTGCTCACCTCGAATGTGTTCGGCCTGTTCGCGTATCTGCCTGCCGCATACGGCCTGATTCCTTTTTTGAAAAAGGCGGTCAATCTGTCGGGCGAAGCTCCAGACTTTTTGGACGACCAGGGCGAGGCGAAGTATCACTTTTGGCCCAAGACGACCGGATTTCGCCGGGAGCCTGATCTGGTGGTGCAGTTCGGGGCGGAGATCGCGATCAACATCGAGTGCAAATACCATTCGGGAAAACACAATCGCTTCGTCGAGGAGCAGGAGGAAGAAGTCTCGAACGGCGACCAGTTGGCCGAGCAGTATTATGATTTGTTAAAAGGAAATCTTCCCTTTCCGGTCGGATCGGAGCGATACTTATTTTACGTCACCAAGCATTTCGTATTGCCGACAGCAGAATTAGCAGAAAGCGAAGCGCTGCTGGCCAAGCTTGGCTGTACGGGGATGGCCGACCGCATGTATTGGCTGTCTTGGCGGAGTCTCACCGAGACCATTCGCGAGACGCTGGACCAGTACGAGGCCGATCTGCGCCACGGAGAGCGCCTGGCACTGAAAGACTTGCAGCAGCTGATGACTCGCAAGCAGCTCACCGCGTTCGGAGGGTTTCAGGTGCAGCCGGTGCCGACCCGGATGCGCTATTTTTGGAGGGGAAACGAATGACGCTCGGACATGAAATGAAAAAGATATACCTGGCCATGGAGCAGATCTGTCTGGAAACGGCCGACCTGATCACCGTGGTCAACGATCAATTTCAAAACGGTGGATTCGAGGCACCGCGCGGCACGTCGGTCATGTACGACACGTCGACCTCGTACCACGCTCCGAAAAAGTGGCTGCCCTATTTTCAGCAGCGCGTCTTTAGCAAACAAGGCGCGACCAAGCAGCGCGGGATCGGCATCAACATTCTGTTTCACTGGGAGGCATATGGGAATCAGGTGCCGGTGATCTCCTGCGGGCTGCTGCTGGCGCGGAATGAACGCGGCGTGGTCAACAGCGATGAATTCTTTATGGCGGGCTGGGAACACAGCGCACGCGATGCGCAGCACCCTGTGTTTTATGTTATGAACTGCAGCGACGACAACTATTTTCAGAAGATTATCAATTACTTCATCCCGCTGGACCGCATCACCGATGAGGCGGCCGTCCGGCAGTTGATCCTCGATCCGCTGCTCGCCCTGTATGACGACAAGTTCGACACGGCAGCCGACTTGATCGCCGGGGAAGCGAAAACGATCGAAGAGTTGCGGGCCACGCCCATTTTTTCAGCGCCTTGAAGGATTGAGCCCGCTGAGCGTCAAATATTCTTCTGTTGCGGAGAATTGGTTACACGCAAGTAGGAGGCAAGCCTCATGGAACAGATGACAACGGAGTATCTGGCTCATTTATATAGAGAGATTCAGGAAGGGAAGCAGCCGGTCGTCACCCAGCAGCAGCTGGAATCGCACCTGTGGGAAGCGGCGAACATTTTGCGCGGGTCGATCGACTCGTCCGATTATAAGATCTACATTTTCGGGATGCTGTTCCTCAAGCGGATGTCTGACGTTTTTCTCGAAGAGGCGGCGCGCATCTACGCCGAGACGGGGGACGTGCGGCAAGCGCTGCACGATCCGGCGGCGCATCAGTTCTTTTTGCCGCCGGACGCGCTGTGGGGAGGTCTGCAGCAGTACCGGGCGCAGGTCGGGAAACAGCTCAACCTGATTTTTTCCGCCATCGAGAAAGCCAACCTCGACAAGTTGGAAGGGGTGCTGGAGACGATCGATTTTGACGTGAAGTCGCTCACCGACGACACGCTGACTCAGCTGATTCTCCACTTTGACAAATTGACGCTGGGCAACTCCAATCTTGAGAAGCCGGACATCCTCGGCGACGCCTATGAATACCTCGTCGCCCAGTTTGCGGACGACGCCGGGAAGAAAGGCGGCGAGTATTACACGCCGCACAAAGTGGTGCAGCTGCTCGTCGAGCTGCTCAATCCCGAGGCGGGCATGATGATCTCCGACCCGACCTGCGGTTCGGGCGGCATGCTGATCGAATGCGCCAAACATGTCGAGCACCGCGGGGGACAAGCCCGCCGCCTGACCTTGCACGGGCAGGAGAAAAACATGAACACCTGGGCGATCTGCAAGCTGAACCTGCTGCTGCACGGCCTGCTCGATCACCAGATCGAGCTCGGCGACACGATCCGCGCGCCGAAGCTCGTGGAAGCGGACCGGCTGAAGCAGTACGACCTCGTCATCGCCAACCCGCCGTTTTCCTTAAAGAACTGGGGGCTGGAGGCAGCGAAGGAAGACCCGTACGGGCGTTTCGTCTACGGGCTGCCGAGCAATTCTTACGGGGACTACGCGTTTGTGCAGCACATGGTCGCGTCGCTCAACCCGCATGGCAAGCTGGCGGTCGTCATGCCCAACGGCGTACTATTTCGCGGCGGGCAGGAGCAGCCGATCCGCAAGGAACTGCTCGAAGCCGACCTGTTTGAAGCGGTGATCGCTTTGCCGCCGAACCTGTTTTTCGGCACGGGCATCCCGGCGTCGATCCTCGTGCTGTCCAAGCACAAACCGGCAGCGCGGCGGGAAAAAGTGCTGCTGATTCAGGCGACGAACGGTTTTCAGGCACGGAAAAATCAAAATTTCCTGCGCGAGGAAGACCTGCAGAACATCGTCGGCGCCTATCAGCAGTTCCAGGATCTTCCCGGCTACTGCAAAGTCGCGTCGCTCGATGAGATTCGCCGGCAGGACTACAACCTCAACATCTCCCGCTACGTGGACAGCGGCGGGCAGAGCGGCCGCGTCGATCTGGAGCAGGCGATTCTCAACTTGCGCCGACTGGAAGCGGAGCGTGAAGAAGCGACGGCGGCGGTGTACAGCTATCTGAAGGAGTTGGGGCTTTCATGAGCGGCGCTCATCACGCAGGCTGGGAGCGGGTGCCGCTCGGCGAGGTCTGCCGCCTGCAGGGCGGTTATGCTTTTAAAAGCGCAGCGTTCACCGCGCACGGCGTCCCGATCGTCCGCATGTCAAACATGAAGGAAACGGGGCTCGATCTGACCGGCGCCGTCTGCTATCCGGAGGAACTGCTCGCCGGGCTGGATCGTTTTTTGCTGCGTCCCGGCGACTTGCTGCTCGGGATGTCCGGGTCGATCGGCTTTTCGGCACAAGTGACGGAGGCGCATACGCCCAGCCTGCTCAACCAGCGCGTCGGGCGCTTATTGGTCGATCCGTCCAGACTGTCGGTCGACTACCTCGCACAACTGGTGAAGAGCAGCCGCTTTCAAAAGACGCTGCACACGCTGGCCTCGGGCGGTGCACCGGCCAACCTGAGCGCCAAAGATGTAGAGAACATGCTGATCGACCTGCCGCCGCTGCCCGAACAGGAGCGCATCGCGGAGATATTGGGGACGGTCGATCTGGCGCTGGCGAAGACGGATGCGATCATCGCCGGGACGCAGGAAGTGAAGCTGGGGACGCTCGACCGGCTCTTGCAGCAGGGCATCGGGCATGAGCGCTTTCAGCAGACGGAGCTGGGCGAACTGCCAGCCGCTTGGCAAGCGGTGCCGCTCGGCGAGGTCTGCCGGGTCAATCCGAGCTATCGGCTGGCCAAAGGCCAGACCTACCCGTATCTTGAGATGGCGGCGCTCGACACGACGCTGCCGGAGATCCACTACCTGCTCGAACGCGAAGTGACAGCACCGGGAGGGACGCGCTTTCAGCCGGGCGATGTGCTGTTTGCCCGCATCACGCCCTGCACGGAGAACGGCAAGATCGGGCTGGTGCCGGACCTGCCGGGCGGCGTCGGCTTCGGCTCCACAGAGTTTATCGTCCTCTCGCCGATGCGGGAGCTGCTGCTGCCGGAGTTTCTCTACTACACGGTGCGCAGCGACCGGGTGCGACA
This sequence comes from Tumebacillus sp. BK434, assembly GCF_004340785.1. NCBI lineage: Bacteria > Bacillati > Bacillota > Bacilli > Caryophanales > Alicyclobacillaceae > Tumebacillus > Tumebacillus sp. BK434. The sequence goes on from NZ_SLXS01000001.1 coordinate 399,889, forward strand.
GTATGCGATCTCGCGGATGAGCGGTACGACAGGGCGCCAGCGCGTGCCGGGCGAAGTGTTTAAAGAGGAGCTGCTCATCGCCTTGCCGCCTGTATCCGAACAGCAGCGGATCGGGGAGATCTTGCGCAGCCTCGACCGCAAGATTGCTGCCGAACAGACCAGTCGCAGGGGGCTGCTGGAGCTGAAGGCCGCTCTTGCCGATCTGCTGTTGCGTCCGAAAAGTTGAGGCGGGCCGGGGAGAAGCAGGAAAAAAGTGAGAATTTGTCGAAATTGAATAACGATTGAGTGGTATTTAACTCAAGGAAGAATCCAAAGCACTCCACTGGGGTAAGGAGCTTTGTTATGAGTGACCATACACGAGAACGGAAACGCGATCGGCTCCCGAGGCGAAGCGGCGCTGCACGCTTGATTCTGCTGATCGGGGCGCTGTGGCTGCTCGGGAAATGGTGGCTGCCGGGTGCTGCGAGCTGGGGACTGTGGTATGATGCGCTGTTTGTGCTGCTGGCAGCTGTCGGGGCCGAATGGCAGGGCAGGCGTGCCAGCCGCCCGGACCGCCGGGCGCTGGAACGATATCGCTCTCTGTACGAATACAATGTAGACTCGATCTTCATGCTGGACCTGCAAGGCAGGATCAGCGAATTCAATCCGGCCGGGCAGAAGCAGGACCCCCGGCAATACGTTACCGGCTATACGGCGCAAGAGCTGATCCACAATCACGGGGCGCGTTTTCCAGAGGAGGAACGGGTGAAGTGCCAGGCGCATTTTGCAGACGCGATCGCCGGGCGCGAACAGGTTTTTGAGACGCGTGCCTTTCACAAAGACGGACATCTTGTCGACATGACCGTCTATCTCATCCCGATGCGCGAAGAAGGGGAGATCGTCGGCATCTACGGCATCGCCACCGACATCACGGAGCGCAAAAACGAGCGGCGCAGGCTGATCGAAAGCGAGCAGCGCTACAAGTCGCTGTTCGAAAACAACCCGGACGCCGTCTACTCGATCTCACTCAAAGGACGCTTTCTCAGCGGCAACCCGGCCTGCAAAAAGATCACCGGCTACACCGTGGCCGAATGGGCGAAGTTCTCGATGCGCCAGATGTTGCCCGAATCGTCGTTCGAGCGCTGCTACGAGCATTTTCAAAAAGCGGTGCAGGGCATCCCGCAGAAGTTCGAACTGCCGCTCGTGCGCAAGGACGGCGAGCCGATCGAGCTGACCGTTACCTTGATCCCGATCGTCATCGATGACAAAGTGACCGGGGTCTACGGGATCGCCAAAGACATCACCGAGCGCAAGCGGGCTGAGATGGAGCTGCGCGGGGCCAAAGAGCAACTGGAGTCGTTTATCTCCAACTCACCGGACGCGATCTACATGTGCGACCTCGACGGCTTCGTCCATCAGGTCAACCGCGGCTTTGTGCGGATGTTTGGCTATGCGGCAGACGAGGTGATCGGGGGGAAAATCCGGGTGATCATCCCGGATGAGCTGTTTAACGATGAACTGGAGCGGATCAAGGAAGTCTGGGCGTCGAACTGGGAGTACAACTGCATCGACACCATCCGCCGTCACAAGGACGGGCGCTACCTGAACATCAGCCTCACCTTGTCGCCGGTGCGCAACAATGAGGGGATCGTGATCGGCATGGCCGGGATCGCCCGCGACATGACGGCGCGCTACGAGATGGAAGAAGCCCTGCGCCAAAGCGAAACGAAATACCGCCTGATCACGGAGAACATGTCCGATCTGATCGGCGTGTCGAACCGCGAAGGCGTGCTCGAATACGCTTCGCCTTCGTTCAAGACGCTGACCGGATTCGGCCCGGAAGAGCTGATCGGGAAACAAGCGTTCAAGCTGTTGCATCCGGATGACGGGCGGGTGATGGCCAAGCATATCCTCAAGGTGCTGCGCGACAAAGAGCCGTTTCAGACCCAGTTTCGCATCTTGTGCACCGACGGTCAGTACTTGCTGATCGAGGGGCACGGAGCGCCGGTGTTAAATGACGAAGGCGAAGTCGATGCGGTCGTCATCGTCGGGCGCGACATCACGGAGCGCGAGCGGACGGAAGAGCTGCTGCGCAAATCGGACAAGCTCTCCGTCGTCGGCGAGCTGGCGGCCGGTGTCGCGCATGAGATCCGCAATCCGCTGACGGCGATCAAAGGCTTTATCCAACTGCTGCAGATGGGCGGGGACAACAAAGCGCACTATTACGAGATCATGATGTCGGAGCTCGACCGGATCGAATTTATCATCCATGAATTTCTCGTCCTCGCCAAACCGCAGGCGGTGCGCTACCAGAAGAAAGACATGCGCGCGCTCCTGCACACCATCGCGGCGCTGCTCGACACGCAGGCGATCTTGAACAACGTGGTGATCCGCATGGATGCGGAGGACGACATCCCGCTTATCGAATGCGAAGAGAACCGCTTGAAGCAAGTGTTCATCAACGTGATGAAAAATGCGATCGAAGCGATGCCAAGCGGCGGCGAGCTGCTGATCGAAGTGCAGAAGGCGCCGGAGGGCATGGTGTTGCTGCGCTTCACCGACACCGGCTGCGGCATCCCGGAATCGCGGATTCCGAAGCTCGGCGAACCGTTTTACACCACGAAGGAAAAAGGCACCGGCCTCGGGCTGATGGTGTCGTACAAGATCATCGAAGAGCACGCGGGCACGATTGCCGTCAGCAGTGTCATCGATGAAGGCACGGTGGTAGAGATCCTGCTGCCGGCAGTTATGAGGGAGAGGGCATAGATGCAGAACACGTATTTTTTTACCGGTTTCCCAGGCTTCATCGCCAGCCGCCTGATCACGCGGCTGATCGGGCGGGACGCGACGGCGCGCTTTGAGCTGCTGGTGCATCCGAGACAGCTCGAGAAAGCGCAGAATGCTGTGAACACCCTCTGTGCGGCCGGAATGGGCACGCCGGAGCAGTTTGTGCTGATCGCAGGCGACATCACCGAGCCGAACTTGGCGATCGGGGATGAGTATCTGGAAGAGCTGGAAGACCGCGTGACGCACGTCTTTCACCTCGCCGCGATCTACGACCTCGCCGTGCCGCAAGACATCGCCTACCGCGTGAACGTGATCGGGACGGAGCAGGTCGGGAAGTTGGTGCGGCGTCTGCACAACATGCAGCGCCTGATCTACTTTTCCACCGCCTATGTGTCGGGCGACCGCACGGGGCAGATCTTGGAGACGGAGCTCGAGATGGGGCAAGGGTTTAAGAACCACTACGAGTCGACGAAGTACGAAGCGGAGCGGATCGTGCAGAAGCTGTGCGGGGAGCTGCCGGTGACGATCATCCGGCCGGGCATCGTGATGGGCGATTCGAAGACGGGCGAGACGGTGAAATTTGACGGGCCGTATTTTGTGATGCGCTTTCTGGATGCCTTTTCCCAGTTTCCCTTGCCGTATGTCGGGGCTTCGGAGGCGCGGATCAACCTCGTGCCGGTCGACTATATCGAAGCGGCGACGGTGCACTTCGCTCACGCCGGGGCGGAGGCGAACGGCGTGTTTCATCTGACCGACCCGTACCCGTATCGGGCGCGCGAGGTGTATGAGCGCATTTGCCAGGAGTTGATCGGGAAAAAGCCGGTCTTCACGCTCCCGGCCTCGATGATCTCCTCGGCGCTGTCGATCGGAGCGTTTCGCCGGTTTGTGAAAGTGGAGAAGGAGACGATTGCCTACTTCTCCTGCCAGGCTGAGTATGATGCGACAGAAGCGCAGCGTGTGCTGAGTGCGGCGGGGATTCAGTGCCCGGATTTTCATTCGTATATTGAGAAAGCGGTGGACTATTATAAGGCGCACCGCCATGATCCGGAGAAGATGATCTTGGTGAGATAATAGAGAAGAGCAGTTTCTGACGCTGAGGGAGCGGAGAAACTGCTCTTTTTTTGAAGGAGCGAGATACATGATCGCAAAGTGGCTGTTTAAAATGGCAAAATCTTCGGAAGTCGGCCGAATCGTCGGCTTGGCTTTTGACGGTTGTTATGGTTCAGGCTGTAGATGCTCTACCCTTCTGCAATGATCGCGCCGCCGCGTTCGATAATGTTGCCAGCTGCGCCATATGTCACATCGCTGCCGGATTGGTCGGTGTTGTTCTCTGCGGGGTTGTTTGTGTTTTGTTCGGCTTTGATGCGGAAGTATTTACCGATCAGGGAGCCGGAGTTGAGCGGTGCTTTCACGATGTTCCAGTTGCCGGCGCCGTTTTGGTTTTTCTTGTAGTTGATGTAATAGCTGGAGCGCCAGCCGGTGAAGGCGTGGCGGTTGGTGGCACTGTTCAGCGGCCAGTAGTTGTCGATCACATCGTTGCCTCCAAAGCCCAAGTCGCGCACGTGGTCGCCGTCTTCGTTGTGTGTAGACAGGTCGTAGCCAAGGCTGGCGAGGACTTGGTTGAAGTTTTGTTGGTTGACGCGGGTTTTGCCGTGTTTCGGGGTGTTCGGCCAAGCGGCGGCTCCGGCTACGTTGGCGGCGTTGACTCCGAAGGTGTAGTTGTTGCCGTTCTGGTCTTGGACGGCCGGGTTGCCCCCAAAGGGGTTGAGCACGGTCGGTACGGCGGCGCCGGTGCTGTAGTCATTGACGGTGATCGCATTGTAGGATGCCTGTGGCTTGTACCAAGTGATCGGGATCGGGTCACCTGCTGTTCCTTGGTGGTATCGCACATTACCGGCACTGCCTGCTGCAGCATCGGTGTCCAGTTCGACAATTGGCATGTTCGCGCCCAGCACTTGGGCGACGATGGTGGAGTTGATCGTCACAGCGTGCTGAATGTAGGAGTTGACGTGCGCTTTTTCAGTTGCTCGGGAGGCGTTCAGTCGGACGGAGATTTTATGCATTTCGGTTTCGAGCTTTGTGAGCTCCTTACCTAAGTCATCGTACTTGTCGGGTTTGGAAAAGCGTATTCTGCGGCGTTCCCGTTTTATCGCATCGATCTTGTCATCGATTTTTGAGAAATCTTTCTCGAGTCTCTGGCGGTCCCGAGTGGCGATCCGACAGTAGGCCGAGCGACGGGTCAGCGTGTGATCCAACAAATTATTGTGGCGCAGTTCTTGGTGGATCTCGTTGATTTCCATCCAACTGGAGGAGACGCCGATCTCCACTTCTTGCCCGACTTTTTTGTATTCGATGGTGTGGGTTTCTCCGACGAGATTGATCGGTTCCTTGTCTTCCAGCGTGAGTTCTTCAGCAGTACGTGGTTCGGTGCTCACATCGTCTTCCAGCTCTGGTTCGAGTTCCGCCGCAGACGCTTCGGTTGTCTTGTCGTCATTTTTTTGCGCGGTGTCCAGCGGCGGAACGGCTTGGTTGCCGATGGTGCGCAGCAGTTGCAGAACTGCCTGGTTGCCGAGGGTGCGCTGCAGTTGTAAAACGTTTTGGCGAGTCAGGCTTTGTGGTGCCTGGATGCGCTGCAACACGGTGTCGGATGCTTGTAGGTTGCGCTCCGAAGCAGAAGTGTTCGGTTCGTTGCTGACCACCGCAGAGGAGGTCGGTTGCACCTGTGGCGTAAACATCGTATTTTAGACCTCCTTGGCTCAGTAGACGGCGCGAAGCAGCACCCCAGAACAGCACCCTGCCGAGGCGGTAGATCAGCAGGTCGATCCGGTCGCGGGTGTCGTTGGCCGTGTACAGGAATCAGGTACTCTCACGTGATGCCGGTCAGCAGTGTGACCAAGATGCTGGTGAGCAGGGAGTGGAAGTACATCGTGAGGCGCATGTAGAGGATAGGATCAGATTGAGCCAGCGGGATGTTGATCAAGATGATCAGGACATCGTTTGCATGTCCGTAGAAGAAGACGTAGGTCGTACTGGGCTTGAAAAGAAGTTCGTTGAGGAAAAAGTACAGGGTGTCTAAGCCGAGCAAGAGCAGGATGACCTGTCAGAAGGCGCTGCGGTATATGGATACCGCTACTCATCACTTGTTGATAGTATCGTACCATAGCAGAGGGGCTACCGACTACGAACGGTTGTATCGTTTTTCCATTTGGCGGATTTCGTTGAATTGATGCCGGAACACGTTGAGAAAAATGACCCGGTGATTGCCGAGCTCATCACTCGTGTCCCGACCCTGTTGCACAGCCTCGTACTCTCGCTTGGAACGGCCGGGCCGGTGAGCGTGGATCGGGTGGCGAAGGTGGAGCGTGCTGCAGATGCGATCGGTGCCTCGTGGGTGAGCGAGCATCTGTGCTTTAGCTACGCGGATGGCATTGCGGTACCGGCGTTGACCCCACTTCCTTTTCACGAGGAAGCGGTGGAGACAGCGGCGGCCAACCTGCGAGTGATCCAATCTCATCTAAAACGTCCGCTGATTGTGGAAAACGTCACCAATGCGTTTGTCTGGCAGGACAACCAATACACCGAGGCCCAGTTCGTGGCAAAAGTCTTAGAAAAGGCTGACTGCGGGTTGCTGCTCGACGTGACAAACCTGTATATCAACTCGAAAAATTTTGGCTACGATCCCTATGATTTCCTCCGCGAGATCCCAGCTGAGCGAGTCGTGCAAATGCATCTGGCAGGTCACAGTGCCACAGAAGACGGACGTCTCCACGATACGCACGAAGGCGGACTGCACCCTGACGTCTTGAAACTCACCGAGTGGGTGCTGCGCCATACGCCCTGCCAAGCGCTGGTGGTGGAGCGGGATAGTGATCTTCGCTCTTTTGCCGATCTGGAGTACGATCTTGCTCTCTGCCGGGACTTGTATCGTAAGTGGCGTACCCGAAATTGAGTAGAACCGCGGGGATGAGAGGCTGCCGAAGCGGTCATTACGGGGCTGTTTTGAGCTCTCGAAACCGATCTCTCTACGATAAATGTTTAGCAGCAAGGGTTCATGAGGTTTTTCTCCAGCTTGTGGAGTGACCGCATGGACTCTTTTTGTTGTTTTAGATCGCAAGTGTGTGCGGTCTGTTTGGTCAATGAGTTTGTTCGTGTGTAAGTTCGAACGAAGTATTTATAAGGTGGGAAAAAGGTTTCTTAGTTGAGGTGATACGAAGGTGGGGACTAACTCAGCTATTCTTCCCCAGTCAGGAATGAGGTATACTGAATGAGGGAATCATAGGAGTACAAGGGATATTTTCGAGGATGCCCCATGTTTTGATGCAAAAAGTCGATCCTCGAAAAATAGACGAAATGTGACTGCAGTTGAGGTGGCTTGAAGCCTTGCTACATCTAGATTTTTCTGCACAGATATCGGTCGGTAACAATGACAGACCCGATGATTAGGGGACTGAAAGTCGATGTAGAAAGCGAGCTTGCGGTACGTGCTGCCCACGTAACAATGACAGACCCGATGATTAGGGGACTGAAAGTCAGCTCTTGTACGACTTTCGCACGGCTGGTGCCGTGTAACAATGACAGACCCGATGATTAGGGGACTGAAAGTGTAATGAACCTGCCTACAAACACTATAGCCTGTCTTGTAACAATGACAGACCCGATGATTAGGGGACTGAAAGAGGTTGAAAACTCCGTTTGCGCCACCATATATTTCAGTAACAATGACAGACCCGATGATTAGGGGACTGAAAGTACCTGACGGTCTGGTTCTCCTGTCCTTTGAAAACCAGTAACAATGACAGACCCGATGATTAGGGGACTGAAAGGCTTTATCGATTGCCGAAACCGAGTAGCTATACTGCAGTAACAATGACAGACCCGATGATTAGGGGACTGAAAGAAAATAAGATCACCGATAGCCTGCCAGTACTCTTCTTGTAACAATGACAGACCCGATGATTAGGGGACTGAAAGGGACCAGCAGATTTCTCTTCGTTCGAAGACTGCGCAGTAACAATGACAGACCCGATGATTAGGGGACTGAAAGTCTCGCGATATTCATCAAGAGACGGACAAACTGGATGGTAACAATGACAGACCCGATGATTAGGGGACTGAAAGAGGAAGTCACCGAGATACAAACCGCGGCTTGCCATCAGTAACAATGACAGACCCGATGATTAGGGGACTGAAAGCGTCCGTCAGCTCCTGAAAGCTGTGGGGGGCAGTTCCGTAACAATGACAGACCCGATGATTAGGGGACTGAAAGGAGCATCGGGGGCTTCTCGATCGGCGACCGAGTGGACGTAACAATGACAGACCCGATGATTAGGGGACTGAAAGGCCTGAAGACGCGCGCCTCGTACTCCCGAACGCCGCGTAACAATGACAGACCCGATGATTAGGGGACTGAAAGACGGGAAGTAAACCGTTGCTCCAACCAAACAAGACAGTAACAATGACAGACCCGATAATTAGGGGACTGAAAGCTGCCGTGTGCCGGTGGATGATCTGGCGTTTGCGGTCGTAACAATGACAGCCTCGATGAATTGGGGACTGAATTTCACAGTGAAACAAGTAAGATTGTTTGCCGCAGAAGCAGAATAGACGGTGAAATAAAGCCTGTATGGTAGAAGGAGTTGCCATACAGGCTTTTATGTGTACGAGAGTGAAAAACTTTGGAATCTCTTTGATCGTTTCATGTGGAGTGATATTCCATGGCAGAAAAAAAGCACCTCGAAGGTGCAATCAGATATTTGAAAAAACCCTTAGTAAACGATCAACATTGCTGATGATGGCGGGAGCGGAGGGTCATATGCGAGGTTGTCTTGTTGAACATCTACAATTGTTGGGGAAATTAACATTGCACCAGCTAAGACTAACCCGGCAAAAAATTTTCTCATGCGCGTTCCTCCTTATTAAACATACTAGATAAAAGATCATTACGCTGTCGTTCAAGTGAAAATGCTTGTTGAAGATCACCAAGATCTTGATTTTCATCGCATCAACTTGAGCCTTCACTAAACCTATTGTATCAAAAGCTTCAGCCAATATCCAAAATGAATAAATTGAAGAGATGACATACAAAGGGTTGAATCAAACGAACATTACTATAGTATTAGAACTTTGTGTACAAATGAGGAGTGTTTGTATATAATTTTATAGTAGCGATAATTGATGCGTTATTTACTCTTTGACATAAACATTTGCAGTTGGAGGTCTTGATATGAGTACCATTGAGCATACAGCTAGCGGTAAGATCGGGAAGATTCCAATCGGAAGAAGAATTGCAGAAGTTATGCAAGAACGTGGAGATGCTTTCTCCATACGTGCATTTTCTGAACGGTTAGGCATAAACCGTGAAACCTTTAGAACAATTCTAAAAGGTGAACGACCAATTACTCTCCCCGAATTGGAGAAGGTCACACAAGGGTTGCGGATCTCGGAGGAACGATTGCGTCAGATGGATACTTATAAAAAACAAGGGGAATTAGAGTCGCTGCTCAACGCAAATGAAAGAACGAAAGCTATGATGCTTCGCGCTCAAACACTTGCTAATGAGCTCGTTGAAGTTAGCCTGGGACAAACGGAACGGTGTGTAAGTTTGTTGTATCTGGGTCAAGCACAATTTTACCTACAACAATACGATGATGCACATTCGTCATGGATGTCGGCTATGGAATATGCAGAAAGAGTAAGCAAGGAGTTTGGCGATAGCACCATTTTATATCACCTAACTTCCTTTTTGCTGATCTCGTTTACGATTCGCAAGGAATACACAAGTATTCAACAAACTCTAGACGTGGTTGAAGGAGTTTTTGCTGAAGACCCGATGAAAATGGGCTACGCAAGTTATGCGCGAATGAAATGGCATGAGCATCGTGGTAACATTGAAAAGGCAAAGGAATATTCTTATATCGCCTTGGACTATTTTCATCAAACGAATGATATCTCTCAAATTGGGAAGGCACAGATTAATGTTGCTCATTTTGAGTACCTTGTAGGTAATTATCAGAAGTCTAAAGAAACATTGTCCTTTGCGATGAGCTCTCTGAAATCGTATGATTACTTCTACCTTCTCGCAGTTAAGGATTACATAAAAGTGCTGTTGCAACTAAGCGAGAATGATGCAGCAGTTCAAGCAATTGAGGCCAATGTTTCCCGAGCAACAGAATACCCAGACTTCATGGGTATGTTTCAGATCATGAAGTCGGTGGCACTTGACGACCCTCAATATGCAATCGATGTCAGTGGAGATTTAAAATTGAGTGATAACATCCGTGGTGTAGCTTATAAATGTCTTATGGAGCACTACGCTTCTAAAGGTGACGCTGAATCCCTGATGCGATACTATGAGAAAGTGAGGACTTTTTCATTCAAAAAGAATGAATTTTTCGAGGAGGTATTCTAATGAAGAAACTTAGCGCAATATGTTTGACGAGTATTATGGTTGTTGTTCTGGTTTCTATATTTACACCTACCAAAAACGATTTTAGTAAGTTGGCTTCAACTGCGCCGCCTGACCCCAAATTGATGATCACTCCATTTGATTAACTATCTACTCGTCCCTCGAAAATTTTTCGAGGGACTTTTTTTGTCACTTTTCACTTTGACATAAATATCTGGTTGTTAAATTATAACAGACAACAATCAACGATGTCATAACAAAATCACATCAATAGTTTATTCTGTGGAGTAGAAAGAACATCTTTATTTTGAGGTGATTGATATGCATTCTCTTGGGCAACGCATTCGTGAAAAGCGTATGAAAAAAGGCCTTACCCAAATTGAGCTTGCTTCTGGTATATGCACTCCGTCGTTGATCTCTCAAATCGAAAGCGATAGGGCGCGACCTTCCTACAAAACGCTTCTTGCGCTTACGACTCGTCTTGATGTACCGCTCGAACACCTATTAAAAGAGGTGAATCTGGATCTCGAGTATTCGAGCAAGTACAAGATGACGATGGGGTTGGTTCGAGCAAAGGAGTTTGAAACAGCTATTCCGTTGTTGAACGATCTTTTGGAAATCCAACAGCAGCGAGTTCCGAAAGAGGAACTGCTTTTGGAACTTTCGCAATGTCACATTGAGATGGGAAATGCGCTGGAATCGGAGTGCGTTTTAAATCAGTTGTATCAGATTTGCAACTCGGAACGGAACGGCCATTTGCTCGCGGAAGTGCTGTTACAACTTGGGAAGGTTGCTGCGTTGAAAAATGAATATCCTATCGCGCTCTTTCATACGAGCCGAGCTTGGGATGAACTGCAAAAGTTTGAAGAGAACGACGTAGATATTCAAGCGAAGATTCTCATGCAATTGGCATCTCTCAATGAGCGGGTCGGAAAGGCGGCGGAGGCGGTCACGTACTACGAGAAGGCATTGTTGCTCAATCAATGTAACGGTGAAGATCGAGGGAAGGCATTCCTCCGTTTGGCACAGGTCTATGATCGGCAAAAGAAGTATGAGCATGCAGAAGAATATGCAATGAAAGCGACCGTGCTTTTGGAAGAACAAGTGAACGAGGAACAGAAGCGAGAGATGCATCATCGTTTGATCATGCTGCAACGAGAGAAGAACGCTTGGAAAATGAGCGTTCAAAAACTGTTGAACATCGCAGAAGGATATGAGCAAATCGATGATAAATCGAAAGCTGGGGAAGTCTTCGCTGACATTGCACTCATCTGTGCGGAGAATGGCGAATTCGAAGAATCTTGGGCCTACGCTGAAAAAGCAAGAATGAGCCTTTCCGAAACATCGCCTACAATGGGGCAAGTCCACCGTGTTCTGTCGGTTGTCTATTTTCATCGTGATGATGAGGAGAAGGGGAAAAGACATCTTGATAATGCAGCCAAGATTTATGAGCGACATGGTAAGTTCACCGAGCTTGAAGAGGTAACGTTTAGAATGTGCCGGTATCTGGGCGACAAAGGGGAGCACCGCGAGGCATTTGAACGGATGGGGCGGTTTCACCAGTTCATGAGGGAACAATTAGAACAGCGTGGGATCGTGCTTTGAAAGTCCAATTGATGAGCACATACGAGCGGGACAACTGGGAGAGATATTCCCGGATAAAAGTGCGAGTCGGGAACTTAGTAGGCTACTTGTTCATTTATAAGAAACATCATGATCGTTGGTACTTTCGCGGGCATCGGGTAGAAGCAGAAGAATTTTATCAAGCCATGACGAAGTTAGAGGAGAGAATCTTCAACCTTGAAGGCTTATCGGACGTTGCATTATGGGAACGAGTTGGTGCGATGATCGGTGTAAATGGGATATGGGGATATCTGTATAGGAGCAAGACCAGGCAAGGTGTTTGGGCGTGGTGTGGAAATGAGTTTGAAGCCGAGTCGGAAAAAGATGCGAAGGAGTACCTGCAAGGCTTGTGCAAGAAGATATGAATAGTGGATTGGGCGACCCGGAGGGGTTGCCTTTTTTGTATAGCTGTAGGTGATGTGGAAAAAGTATTGCGGAGAATGACGCAGAGCGAATTTCAAAGCGGCGAAATGAGATGGAGGCTAACCCTGCTATTTTATCCAAATAAGGATGAGGTATACTAAACAAGGGAATCATAAGTAGCGTAAGAGATTTTCGAGGATTCCCCCTGCTTTGATGCAAAAAATCGATCCTCGAAAAAATGGCAAATTGAGACCGCAGTTGAGATGTATAGTAGCCTTGCTACAGCTAGGTTTTGGTGTGCTAATTGAGGTCAGTAACATTGGCAGACCCGACTACAAGGGGACTGAAAGTTGACTTCCAACGGCGCAATTGCTCTATATTTCGTGGTAACATTGGCAGACCCGACTACAAGGGGACTGAAAGCGGCGAACAGGCCGAGTGCTGCAGGCCGTTCCCGACGTAACATTGGCAGACCCGACTACAAGGGGACTGAAAGCGGCCTGTTCTGTCTCTTCGTGATCATGATCAACGCGTAACATTGGCAGACCCGACTACAAGGGGACTGAAAGATACAACCCGGCAGACTGGCCGGAGTAGGAGCGATAGGTAACATTGGCAGACCCGACTACAAGGGGACTGAAAGTGTGGATTTGACCAACCAAAGAAAGGTTGTGAATCTGCGTAACATTGGCAGACCCGACTACAAGGGGACTGAAAGGCGACCACGCCGAGTGCTTGCTTCGTCGACACGCCAAGTAACATTGGTAGACCCGACTACAAGGGGACTGAAAGCGGAACGAAGGCTCTTGATGAACCCAGCTATTTTTTAGGCTTATAGTAATTACTTGCTCAAAATTCGCATTGACTAGTTACCAGATGCGAATGGCGATCCATTTGACACAGACACCTATTCCCCCAATCCGCAATCGACCTCCCAATAACCCCTAATAAGCATTTTTCACAAACTTTATAACTTCAAGAAGGTTTACCTCCATTTACTAAAGAAATAAAAGGAGAGAGAGTTTTCAGAGATTTAGGACGCGAGGAGGTAAAAACATGGAAGTGACAGAGACGGGAGCGATCTTGGAAGAGGAAGAGGTATTTAGCTATCCGGCATCGTTTGCCCAGCAGCGCTTGTGGTTTCTTGACAAGTTGATGCCGGGCAGTCCGATGTATAACATACCGTTTGCCATTCGCATGCAGGGCAAGTTGAATTTGGATGCCTTGTCGCGCAGTTTGCAGGAGATCATCGAGCGCCATGAGACGTTGCGCACGGTGTTCACGGAAGAGGACGGCGCGCCGATGCAGGTCATTTTGCCGCAGGTGGCGTTTGTGATGCCGCTGCTGGACCTGCGTCATCTGCCTGAGGCGATGCGCATGGAACATGTGGCGAAACTGGCTGCTGAGGATGCCAATCGCGCCTTCGATCTGGCGAAAGGGCCGTTAATGCGGACGTCCTTGCTCAAGCTCGAGGAAGAGGAGTATGTTCTGCTGCTCACGTTACACCATATCATCTCCGATGCCTGGTCGTGCAACGTGATGCTGAAGGAGATCGTCGTGCTCTACGAAGCGTTCGTCAGTGGACTGCCTTCGCCGTTGCCGGAGCTGCCGATTCAATATGTGGACTTTACCGGCTGGCAGTTGGAGCATCTGTCGGGCGAATTGCTGGAGCGGCAGACCGCCTATTGGAAAGGGCAGCTCGGCGATCATCCGCCTGTGTTGCTGTTGCCGACCGACCGTCCGCGGCAGGCGACGCAGACGCATCGCGGGGCGTTCTTGAAGTTCAAGTTGTCTCAAGAGCTGTCCGACAAGTTGTCTGAACTTTCGCAGCAGGAAGGCGCGACGCTGTACATGACGATGCTGGCGGCGTATGCGGCGCTGTTGGCCCGCTACACGGGGCATGAGGACATCGCGGTCGGCACGCCGATCGCCGGGCGCAACATTGGGCAGATCGAAGGGCTGATCGGCTTTTTCGTCAACACGCTGGTCATGCGCACCGATCTGAGCGGAACGCCGTCGTTCCGCGAGCTGTTGGGTCGCGTGAAGAAGACGGCGCTGGAAGCGTATGCGCATCAGGATCTGCCGTTTGAACGGCTGGTCGAGGAGCTGCAGCCGGAGCGCAACATGAGCAGCACGCCGCTGTTTCAAACGATGTTCTCGCTGCAAAACATGGTCAAGGAAGACGCGCACCGCGTATCCGGCTTGACGCTGAGCGGGCTGGAGACGGGGCAAAACATGGCGAAGTTCGATCTGAACATCACGATGGGGGAAAGCGCGGGCGGGATTCGCGGTTCGTTTGAATACAAGGTCGACCTGTTTGACGCAGCGACCATCGAGCGGATGATCGGCCATTTCATCAATCTGCTGGAAGGGATCGCCGCGCACCCGGATGTACCGGTCGCGAAGCTCCCGCTGCTTTCCAAAGAGGAGACGGAGCAGCAGTTGGTGGTGTGGAACCAAAATGCTGTCGAGTTCCCCCGTGACAAAACGATCCCCGCGCTTTTCGAAGAGCAGGTGACCCTGAACGCTGACCGCCCTGCTTTGTCTTTCGGAGGTACGGTGCTGACCTATCGGGAGTTGAATGAGCGGGCGAACCGGCTCGCGCATGCCTTGCAGAAAAAAGGCGTCGGTCCGGATGTGCTGGTCGGTATCTGCATGGAGCGTTCTCTGGAGCTGATCATTGGCCTGCTCGGGATCGTCAAAGCGGGCGGGGCATATGTGCCGCTCGACCCGGCGTATCCAAAAGAACGCCTTGCCTACATGCTGGAAGACAGCGCGGTGGGCGTGCTTCTGACCCAGGAAAAGCTGCTCGCCGAGCTGCCTGCGCACGGCGCGGACGTGATCTGTCTCGACCGCGACTGGCCGCAGGTGGCAGCGGAGAGCGCAGAAACACCGGAGCTGGCCCTCAGCTCGGAACATCTCGCCTACATGATCTACACGTCCGGCTCGACCGGCAAGCCGAAGGGGGTGCTGATTCCGCATCGCGGCGTGGCGCGGCTGGTCAAAAACGGCAACTACCTGATTGCCGGGGCAGAAGATGTGCTGCTGCAACTTGCCGCGATCTCGTTTGACGCGGCGGTGCCGGAAGTGTGGGGATCGCTGCTCAATGGTGCGAAACTGGTCGTCTTCCCGGCTGAAACGCCGACGATTGATGAGATTGTGCGCGTGATCTGCGAGGAAGAGGTGACGGTGGCTCTCCTGACCACCGGCCTTCTGCCGCAGCTGGCCGAAGCGGATCTCAGCAGCTTGCAGTCGCTGCGCCGCATGGCGGTCGGTGGGGACGTGATGTCCGCCCAGCACGCACAAAGGGTACTGGAGAAGCTGCCTGGTCTGATGCTGGCCAACGCGTATGGCCCGACGGAAAACTCGGTCGCGTCGACCGTGTTCTGGATGACCGACCCGGACGACGTTCCGGCCGTGGTGCCGATTGGCCGGGCGGTGCGCAACAATGAGCTGTACGTGCTCGACCGTCAGCTGCAGCCGGTTCCCGTCGGCGTGGCGGGCGAACTGCATGTCGGCGGCCCGGGTCTGGCGCGGGGCTACTGGAACCGCCCGGAACTGACGCAGGAGTTGTTCATCTCTCATCCGTTCCAAAGCGATGGCGCGCGCCTGTACAAGACGGGCGACTTGGTGCGCTATCTGCCGGACGGAAACCTCGAGTTCCTCGGCCGCATCGACGATCAGGTGAAGATCCGCGGCTTCCGCATTGAGCTGGCTGAGATCGAAAGCGTGATCGGCGGACATCCGTCCGTCGGGGCGGTCATCGTGCTGGCCCGTGAAGACCGCCCGGGCGACAAGCGTCTCGTCGCGTATGTGGTCGCCGAACAGCAGGCGGAGGTGACCGGTGCGGAGCTGCGCGCTTATTTGAAAAACCTGCTGCCCGATTACATGGTGCCGTCCGCGTTCGTCATCCTCCCGAACCTGCCGCTCACCCAAAATGGAAAAGTCGACCGTCGCGCCTTGCCGGCGCCGGAATCTGGCGACTACAGTGCCGGGGTGCAGTATGAAGCGCCGCGCAATGAGATTGAATCTCGTCTGGCCCGCATCTGGCAGGTCATACTTGGCGTAGAGGGGATCGGGATTCGCAACAGCTTCTTTGAGCTCGGCGGACATTCGCTTCTGGCGACGCAGACGATCTCGCGGGTCAATGAAGCGTTCGATCTGCACCTGCAGCTGCGGGTGATGTTTGAAGCGCCGACGATCGCTGAGATGGCAGAAAGGATTGAACAGGCGATGACCGCGAAGCGGGAAGAGGACTTCCCGCCGATCGTGCCGGTGTCGCGCGACGGCGAACTGGTCTGCTCGCTCGGTCAAGAGCGGGTCTGGATGCTCGACCGCATGACGCCGGGCACGCCGGTCTACAACATCGCCAGCGCGATGCGTTTCGTCGGCAAGCTCGACGTGCCGGTGATGGAGAAGGTGATCAATGAGATCATCAGACGCCACGAGTCGTTGCGCACCGTGCTGTACGATGCAGGCCAAGGCGTGCGCCAGCGGGTGCTCGCGCCGGAGTGGAAGCCGCTGCCCGTCATCGAACTGCCGGGGTTGACCGAGGAGCAGCGCCGTGCGGAAGAGCGCCGCTATCTGCAGAACGAAACGGAGCGTAATTTTGACCTGGTAGCGGAGTCGCCGATGTATATGTGCTTGCTGAAGTTCGATGAGGAGGAGCATGTCTGGATCTTGAACATGCACCACATCATCACCGACGGCTGGTCGACGGGCGTGTTCTCCGGCGAGTTCTCCAAGCTGTATGCGGCCTATGTGCAAGGCAAGCCGTCGCCGCTCCCGGAGATGACGATCCAATACGCCGACTTCGCCGCCTGGCAGCGGGGCTGGATGCAAGGGGAGTTCTTTGAACGCAAGCTCGCCTATTGGGTCGACCACCTCGGCGATGCTGCCGTGCCGAGCTTCCCGACCGACTTCCCGCGTCCGGAGCTGATGGAAAAGCGGGGCGGTCGCCTCCGTTTCGGCTTCTCCCGGGAATTCACCGAACAGCTGCAGCTGTTCTGCGCGCAAAACGGGATTACGCTGTTCATGTTGCTGCTCGGCGCATACAACACGATGCAGATGCGCAACGGTGGCGGCGACGACATCACGGTCGGCTCGCCGATCGCCGGGCGCTACCGCAAAGAGCTGGAGCACCTGATCGGCTTTTTCATCGGCAATGCGCCGATCCGCGGCGATCTGCGCGGTAACCCGACGGTCAAGGAACTGCTCGCGCGCATGCGCAAATCGACGCTGGGAGCGTTTGAGCACCAGATGATTCCGCAGGCGTTGATCTCGGAAGCGTTGCAGCGCAAGACACCGCTCTATCAGACGCTGTTCATCCTGCAGAACTTCCCGGTCGCAGGCGAAGCGTTGCCGGAGCTGGCGATCTATCAGGTGGAAGCGGAGATGGAGGTGTCCAAGTTCGACTTCACGATCGCGATGGGCGAAAGCGGCGACGGACGCCTGCTGGGCACGTTCGAATACAGCACCGAATTGTTCAGACGGGAAACGGTGGAACGCCTGCTTTTGCATTTCGAAATGATCCTGAAGGCGTTTGTGGAACATCCGGAACAGCGACTGTCTGACATTGATCTGACTTAACCGACGCGAAATGCGTCGGTTTTTTTATTTTAGAGCAGGTCAAATTTTCAAATCTGTAGAATTAATTTGATAACTCGAATCTGAAATAGGGGGCTGGGTCATGACAGTGTCAGAACTTCTCAAGCGCAAAGCTGCCGAGCATGGCGGGCAGACGGCGTATGTCTTTCGATCGGAAGAAGGTATGGAGATCGGTTTTACATACGAAGAATTGGATCGGAAAGCGCGGCAATGGGCGGCCTTCCTCCAGCAGAAAGGCGCATCCGGGGAACGTGCGCTGCTGCTCTATCCGCCGGGGCTGGAGTATATCGCGGCGTTTTTTGGCTGCCTGTATGCCGGCGTGGTGGCCGTGCCTGCCTATCCGCCGCGCGCCAACGGCAATCTGGGCCGCCTGCAGGCGGTGGTGCAGGATGCGGAGGCGAAGTTTGCGCTGACGACGCCGGGGATCTTCCGAACTGTGGAAGCGCGCTTTGGCGGCCATCCGGAGCTGACCGGGCTGGAATGGCTGGTGCCGGAGGGAGAACTCGCCGGGCTGGAAGCGAACTATGTGGAACCGGTACAGGCGGAGAGCGATCTGGCCTTTTTGCAATATACGTCCGGCTCGACGTCTCGTCCGAAAGGGGTCATGCTGTCCCATGGCAACCTGCTGCACAATCTGGGCGAGATTGAGCGGAATTTTGGCACATCGCCGGAGGATCGCTGTGTGATCTGGCTGCCTCCGTATCATGACATGGGGCTGATCGGCGGGATTCTGCAGCCGCTGTATACCGGGTATCCGGTGACGCTGATGGCGCCGGTCGATTTTATTCAAAAGCCGCTGCGTTGGCTGGAAACGATCTCGCGCACCGGGGCGACCGTCAGCGGGGGGCCGAATTTTGCCTATGAGCTGTGCCTGCAGAAGATCACGCCGGAGCAGCGCGATGCGCTCGATCTCAGCAAGTGGGAGATCGCGTTTACCGGGGCTGAGCCGGTGCGGGCGGAGACGCTGGAGCGCTTTGCCGAGTTTTTTGCGCCGAGCGGGTTTCGCAAAGAGGCGTTTTACCCGTGCTATGGGCTGGCCGAAGGGACGCTTTTTGTCGCCGGGGGCTTGAAGCAGGAGGCTCCGGTGGTGCAGGCGTTTGCACGGGAAGAGCTCAAAGCGAACCGGGCGGTGGCAGGAGACGGGCTGGATCTGGTCAGCTGTGGGCGTCCGCAGGGGCTCGGGCAGCAGGTGCTGGTCGTCGATCCGGCGACGTTTTTGCCGTGTGCGGAAGGCAGCGTCGGCGAAATCTGGGTCTCCGGACCGAGCGTCGCGCAGGGGTATTGGCAGCAGGAGTCGTTGACGGCAGAGGTGTTTGGCGCGCATCTG
Source organism: Tumebacillus sp. BK434 (assembly GCF_004340785.1). Taxonomy (NCBI): domain Bacteria; kingdom Bacillati; phylum Bacillota; class Bacilli; order Caryophanales; family Alicyclobacillaceae; genus Tumebacillus; species Tumebacillus sp. BK434. Next base: position 418,980 of record NZ_SLXS01000001.1, read on the forward strand.
GCGTCGGGAGAAGGGCCGTTTTTGCGCACGGGCGACTTGGGCTTTGTGGCGGACGGTGAGCTGTATGTGACCGGGCGCCAGAAGGACCTCGTGATCATCCGCGGGCGCAACTATTATCCGCAGGATCTAGAGTTTGCCGTGCAGTCGGCACATCCGGCCGTCCATAACAGCAACGGCGCGGCGTTTTCGGTCGACGTGGACGGGGAGGAGCGGCTGGTAGTCGTGCAGGAGATCGAGCGCTCACACCGCAAGGCGGACTTGGAAGCGGTCGTGCAGGCGGTCCGGCAGCAGGTGGCGGAAGAGCAGGAACTGCAGGCGTATGCGGTCGTGCTGTTGAAACCGGTGTCGATTCCCAAAACGTCGTCGGGCAAAGTGCAGCGCCATCTGTGCCGCGAGCGCTTCCTTGACGGGACGTTGGAGGTTGTGTACGCGAGCGTGCTGGGCGGGGCGGAGCAGGATGCGGCCGCATCGAAAGCGGTCGGCGGGCAGGAGCAAGGCTCGCTGAACCACGAGGAACTGCTCAGCCTGTCGGAGGAAGCAGCGCAGGCGGCTTTGACCGCCTATTTGGCCGCGAAAACGGCTGCTGCGCTGCGCCTCGGTGCGCAGGGGATCGATGCCGCACAGCCTTTGACGGCGCTGGGGATGGACTCGATCGCGGCGGTGGAATTGCAGCATCTGATGGAAGCGGAGTTTGGCGTGGAACTGGCGCTCGCCGAACTGTTGGAAGGGGTGTCAGTTTCGGGTCTGGCGGCCGCCGTGATGAGACAGCTGCGAGCAGTGGAGACAGTACCTGCAGGTCATGCCGTTCGGGCTGTCGGTCAGGGGAGCACACAAAGCGTTGTCGTTGAAGGTTCGCAGGTGAGCACTTCGCACGGTGCGTCGGCGGGCGATCCTTTCATCCCGCTCACACACGGCCAGCGGGCCCTGTGGTACTTGCAACGCCTGGCGCCGGAGAGCGCGGCGTACAATATCGCGCGGGCGGCGAAGCTGACCGGGCCTTATGATGTTGACCGCTTGCGTACGGCGTTTGCAAAGCTGGCCGAGCGGCATGAGCTGCTCCGCGCGCTGGTGACGGTGCAGGATGGCGAGACGGTGTTCGTAGTCCGCGCGGCGGCAGAAGTGCCGTTCGTCGTCGTGGACGCGGCGGCGTGGTCGGCAGAAGAGCTGCAGACCGCGCTGCAGACGGAAGGCGACCGCCCGTTTGAGCTGGAAGCGGAATTCCCGTTGCGGACGGTGCTGTACCTGCGCTCGGAGCAGGAAGCGGTGCTGCTGCTGGCGGTGCATCATATCGTGTCCGACTTCTGGTCGTTTGGCGTGCTCGTCCAAGACCTGCAGGCGTTGTATGGCGGTGAAGTATTGCCTGCTCTGCGCCGCACGTTTGCGGAGCATGTGCAGGAGGAAGCCGCTCTGCTCGACGGCGCGCGCGGACGGAACATGCGCGGGTATTGGCTGGAGCAACTGCAGGGCAAAACGTCCGCGCTCAACCTCCCGACCGACTTTTCCCGCCCGCCAGTGGAGACGTTTGCAGGCGGCGCGGTGCCGTTCCAATTGCCGCCGCAGCTGACCGAAGCGCTGCGGACGCTGGCGAAAGAGCAGAACGTCACTTTGCAGATGGTGCTGCTGGCGGCGTTCCAAGTGCTCCTGCATCGCTATACAGGGCAGGATGAGCTGCTGGTCGGCACCCCGGCCGCCGGGCGGAACAGCGCGAAAAACGCCGGGCTGATCGGCTACTTCGTCAACCCGGTCGTGCAGCGCGCCGATTTGGCGAGCCGTCCGACGTTCGCCGCGTTCCTGCAGCAGGTGCGCCGCACGGTGCTCGGCGGGCTGATGCATCAGGAGTATCCGTTCCCGCTGCTGGCGCAAGAGCTGGGCGCCGACCGCGACCCGAGCGATCCGCCGCTGTTGCAGGTGATGTTCACCTACCAGAAAACACAGCTTGCCGAACTGGGCACCGCGTTTGCCAAATTTGCTCTGGGCGACGGCGGCGCACAGCTGCCGTTTGGCGACCTGCAGTTGGAAGCGCATGCGCTGGAACAGCGGTTCGTGCAGTCCGATCTGGCCTTGTCGGTCGCCGACACCGAAGCCGGCTTGAGCGGCCGCATCGAATACAACTCCGGGCTCTTCCTGGCGGAGACTGCCGAGCGGATGGCCGGGCATCTGACGGTGCTGCTCACCAGCGTGACGCAAGACATCCGGCAGCCGGTGGCAACGCTGGACCTGCTGACCGCAGCGGAAAAGGACCTGCTGCTCTACGGGCTGAACGACAACGTCGCCCCGTACCCGCACCACCTGACCGCTATGGACGTGTTTGACGTGCAGGCGGCGAAAACGCCTGACGACCCGGCTGTCGTCTTCCAAGGGGTCAGTCTGTCCTATCGCGAACTGCAGGTACAGGCGAACCGCCTTGCCCGCCATCTGCAGGCGAAGGGGGTCGTGCCGGGTCTGTTCGTCGGCTATTTTGGCGAGCGCAACCTCGACTGGTCGGTCGCCGTGCTGGCGATCTTCAAGGCGGGCGGCATCTACGTGCCGCTCGACCCAAAATACCCGCTGGAGCGCCTGCGCTTCATGGTGGAAGACACCGAGCCGCAAGTCATGCTCACCTATTCCGGCCTCGTCGACAAACTGCCTGCGCATCCGGCGCATCTCGTCTGCCTGGACACCGACCGCGCGGAGATCGCCGCAGCGAGTGCAGACGCGGTTACGAGCAGCGTGACGCCAGATGATGTCGCCTACGTCATCTTCACCTCCGGCTCCACCGGCCGCCCGAAAGGCGCGCAAGTTGAGCACAAAGGCATGCTCAACCATCTGCTGGCGAAAGTCGACGAGCTCGAAGTCACGCCCGCAGACAAAATAGCGCAAAACTCTTCCCAATGTGTCGACATCTCCGTCTGGCAGTTGCTGACGGGGTGGATGACCGGGGCGGAGACGCACATTTTGCCAGACGAGACGGCGTTCGACCCGTCCCGTCAGCTCGATGAGATGGCCGCGTCGCAACTGACCGTCGTGGAGACGGTGCCTTCGCTGCTCCGCGCGATGATCGAGGAAGTGGGGGCGCGCGAGGCGGTACCCGATCTCTCCGCGCTGCGCTGGATGATCCCGAACGGGGAAGTGCTGCCGCCGGAGCTGTGCCGCCAGTGGCTGGCCTACTATCCGCAGGCGTGGCTGATCAACGCCTACGGGCCGACCGAGTGCTCGGACGACGTGACACACCACATGATCCAATCGCCGCCGGACGAAGCGGTGACCAACGTTCCGATCGGCCGCGTGATCCCGAACATGAAGCTGTACGTCCTCGACGCCGCGATGCAGCTCGTGCCCTATGGCGTTCCTGGCGAACTGCATATCGGCGGCATCGGGGTTGGCCCCGGCTATCTCAAGAATCCGGAGCGCACGGCGCAGTCTTTCCTGCCCGACCACATCTCCGGGCTGCCGGGCGCACGCCTGTACAAGACGGGCGACCTCGTGCGCTACCGTCCGGGCGGGCTGCTCGAATTCCTGGGCCGGATCGACAACCAAGTGAAGATCCGCGGCTTCCGCATCGAGATCGGCGAGATCGAAACGGTGATCGGCAAGCACCCGGCGGTGACGGAGACGGTCGTCGTCGCCCGCGAAGTGAAGCCGGGCGACAAGCGCCTCGCCGCCTACCTCGTCGCCAAGCCGGACGCCGCGCTCACCCAGCGCGAGATGCGCAGCTTCGTGCGGGACAAACTGCCGGAGCACATGGTGCCGTCCGCATTTGTGCTGCTCGATGAGATGCCGTTGACCGCGAACGGCAAGATCAACCGTCGTGCGCTGCCCGACCCTGATTTTACCCTGCTGGACGACGGGACGTTTGTCGCGCCGCGCAACGATCTGGAAGCGCAGGTCGCAGCGGTCTGGGCGGACGTGCTCGGCGCAGAGCGCGTCGGCGTGCACGATCACTTCTTCCTGCTCGGCGGCCATTCGCTCATGGCGACGCAGGTCGTGTCGCGGGTGAACAAGGCGTTCGGCCTGCAAGTGCCGCTGCGCGTCCTGTTCGAAGCGCCGACCGTGGCGGAATTCGCGCAAAAATTGACCGGGCTGCTGGCGAACGACGCCGAAGCGGCCGACCCGATTTTGCCGATCGAACGCACCGGTCACCTCCCGCTCTCTTCGGCGCAGCAGCGCCTGTGGATGCTGGAGCAGATGAATCCGCAGTCGGCGTTTTACAACATCCCGCACGCGCTGCGTCTTCGCGGCGAGTTGGATGCGGCGGCGCTGGAGCGGAGTCTGCAGCTGATCGTCGAGCGTCATGAAGTCCTGCGCACCACGTACGGCGAGCAGGGCGGACAGGCGGTGCAGCAAGTGGCCGCATCCGTGCAGGTCGAACTGCCGCTCGTCGATCTCAGCGGGCTGTCTGCAGACGAACGGGAACGGGAAGCTCAGCGTTTGGCACAGGAACACGGCCGCAAGCCGTTCGACCTCGCAGCGGGACCGGTGATCGCCTTCGGACTGCTGCGCCTCGCGCAAGAGGAGCATCTGCTGCTGTTCAACGTCCACCACATCGCGTTTGACGGCTGGTCGGTCGGGCTGCTGATCGAGGAGCTGGCTGCGCTGTACGGGGCTATGGTGCGCGGGGAAGAAGCGGCTTTGCCGCCCTTGGCGATCCAATATGCCGACTATGCGGCGTGGCAGCAAGCGCGCTTGGAAGCGCCCGAGCTGAACGCCCAGCTCGACTATTGGAAAGAGCAGCTCGGCGGCGAGCTGCCCGTGCTGCAACTGCCGCTCGACCGTCCGCGTCCGCCGGTGCAGACGCACGACGGCGCAATCGAACGGTTTGAATTGGATGCGGCGCTGACGGAGCGGCTGGAGGCTCTGGCACAACGTCATGGTGCGACGCTGTTCATGACGCTTCTCGGCGCCTACCAGACCCTGCTCGCGCGTTACAGCGGACAGGAAGACATTCTCGTCGGCACCCCGATCGCCGGGCGCGGCAAAGGGGAGACGGAAGGGCTGATCGGCTTTTTCGTCAACACCTTGGTCCTGCGCACCGACTTCTCGGGCAACCCGACGTTCACCAACGTGCTGCAGCGTGTGAAACAGACGGCGCTGGGCGCGTACGAACACGAAGCGGTGCCGTTTGAAAAACTGGTCGAAGAGCTGTTGCCGGAGCGCAACCGCAGCGTGTCGCCGCTGTTCCAGACCATGTTCGTCCTGCAAAATGCGCCGGCGAACGAGCTGCGCCTCGAAGGGCTGGCCGTCGAGCGTGTCGATGTCGAGACGAACACCGCCAAATACGACCTGACGCTCGCCCTGCATGAAGCGGAGCACGGGCTGACCGGGGAGATCGAGTACAACACGCGCCTGTTCGACCGGGCGACGATCGTGCGACTGGCCGGGCACTTCGCGATGTTGCTCCAGGCGATTGCAGAAGATGCGGCCGTGCCGGTCTCCGATCTGCCCATCCTGACACAAGCGGAGATGCAGCAGATTCTCGTCGAGTGGAACCAGACCGGCGGCGACTACCCGCAGCTCTGCATCCATCAGGTCGTTGAAGCGCAGGCCGCACGCCGCGCTCAGCATCCCGCGCTGCAGTACCGCGACCAGGTGTTGACCTACGCGGAGCTGAATGCCCGCGCCAACGCGCTCGCCCGCAAGCTGCAACAGCTCGGCGTCGGGCCGGAGCAGGTGGTCGGTCTGTTCCTCGAACGCACGCCGGACGTGGTGATCGCCATGCTCGCCGTGTTCAAAGCGGGCGGGGCGTACCTGCCGCTCGATCCGGGCTATCCGGAAGACCGCTTGAGCTTCATGATCGAAGACGCGGCGCCGAAGCTGATTTTGACGCATGAAAAACATCTTGCCGTTTTGCCGCACCAAGGGACGGAGGTGCTCCTGCTCGACGAGGCAGCGTTTACGGGCGAGGAGGACAACAACCTCGACCTTGCGCTCACGCCGGACACTTTGGCGTACATCATCTACACGTCCGGCTCGACCGGCCGACCGAAAGGCGTGCTGATCGAACACGGCGGAGTGGTCAACCTCGTCACCGACCCGGAGCATCTGTTCCATGAAGAGGCCCGCGTGCTGCAGACGATCTCGATCAATTTTGACGCGTCCGTCCACGAGATTTTTATCACCTTGTGTCATGGAGCGACGCTGGTCATCGCGCATGACGAAGTGCGGATGCCGGGGCCGGAGATGTCGCGCTTCCTGCAGGAGCAGAAGATCTCCCACCTCGACATCGGCGTGTCGGCGCTGACGGCGATCCCGGAAGCGGACTATCCGGACATCAAGATCGTGACGACCGGCGGGGAAGCCGTGCCGCCGGAGCTGATCAACCGCTGGTCGAAAGGGCGCATTCTGCAAAACCAGTACGGCCCGACCGAAACGACGGTCAGCGCGACGTCGGCACGCTACACCAACGTGACCGATCTGCGCTTCACCGACATCGGCCGCCCGCTGCGCAACAAAAAGATGTATATCGTCGACCGCCACTTCCACCCGGTGCCGGTCGGGGTGCAAGGCGAACTGCTCATCGGCGGCGTCGGACTCGCCCGCGGCTACCTGAAGCGCCCCGATCTGACGGCGGAGAAGTTCATCCCGAACCCGTTTGCCCCGGAGGAGCGCGTCTACCGCACCGGCGACGTCGTGCGCTGGCTGCCGAACGGCCGCATCGAATACCTCGGCCGCGCCGACAATCAGGTCAAACTGCGCGGGTTCCGCATCGAGCTGGGCGAGATCGAAGCGGTGCTGACCTCGCATCCATCAGTTCTCGAAGCGGTCGTGCTCGTCCATGAAAGCGAAAAAGGCATCAAGAGCCTCGCCGCCTATGTGGTGTTCAAAGCCGGGCAGAAGCTGACCGCATCCGATCTGCGCAGCTGGTTGAAAGAAACGCTGCCGGAGCATATGATCCCGTCCGCCTTCGTCTTCCTCGATGCCCTGCCGGTCAACCGCAACGGCAAAATCGACCGCCACGCCTTGCCGAAGCCGGAGAGCAGCCAGGACGACACGCCGGTGCTCCCGCCGCGCAACGCTGCGGAAGCGAAAGTCGCCGCCGTCTTCGCCGAGGTGCTCGGCCTGCAGGTGGTGAGCATGGATGACAACTTCTTCGAAATCGGCGGCCACTCGCTGTTGGCGACGCAAGTGATCTCCCGCCTGCAAGAGTCGTTCGGCCAGGAGATCCCGCTGCGCACCTTGTTCCAGGCGCCGACCGTGGCCGAGCTGTCCGTGGCGCTGGGCGATGCACAGCCGCGCGGTCAGCAGACTCCGCCGATGCAGCCCGTCCCGCGCGACCGCCCGCTCCCGCTGTCGTTCGCACAGCAACGGCTCTGGGTGCTCGAACAGTTGGCACCGGGCACGGCGTTGTACAACATGCCGGGCACGGTGCGCCTGACGGGAGAGCTGAACCGCGCTGCCCTGCAGCACAGCCTGCAGATGATCGTCGACCGCCACGAAGCGCTGCGCACTTCGTTCCGCCCGGAAAACGGAGGGGCGGTGCAGGTGATTGCCGAGGAGTTGCCGGTGGAAGCGGCGTATGCCGATGCGGCACACCTCGAGGAAGCGGACGTGCTGCAGCTGATCCGCGCCGAGATGGAGACACCGTTTGACCTGACGCAAGGCCCGCTGGTGCGGTTCCGCCTGCTGCAAACGGCTGAGCGCGAGCATCTGCTCGTCCTGAACATGCACCACATCGTCACCGACGGCTGGTCGATGGGCCTGTTCATCGCCGAGCTGGCCGAACTGTACACAGCGTTTGTCACCGGGCGCGCAGCGGAGCTGCCCGCGCTGCCGGTGCAATATGCAGACTTTAGCGTCTGGCAGCGCAACTGGCTGGACAGCGGCGTGCTGGAAGGGCAGCTGTCCTACTGGAAAACGGCGCTGGCCGACCTGCCTGTGCTTCAGCTGCCGACCGACCGTCCGCGCCCGCACGTGCAGTCGCACGCCGGGGCGGCGGAACGCTTCAGCTTGCCGCCGGAGGTGACGGAAGGGCTGCATGCGCTTAGCAAGCGGCACGATGTGACCTTGTACATGACGCTGCTCGGCGCGTTCCAGACGCTGCTGATGCGCTGGAGCGGGCAGGAGGACATCGCCGTCGGGTCGCCGATCGCCGGGCGCAATCAGCTGGCGACTGAGCATCTGATCGGATTTTTCGTCAACACGCTCGTCCTGCGCACCGACCTGTCGGGCGCGCCGAGCTTCGCCGAACTGCTGGGCCGCGTCCGCGAGTCGGCGATGGCGGCGTACGACCATCAGGACGTGCCGTTTGAGCGCCTCGTCGAAGAGCTGCAGCCGGAGCGCGACTTGAGCCGCCCGCCGCTGGTGCAGGCGATGTTCGCCTTGCAAAACGCGCCGCTGCACCAGGCGGAACTGCCCGGCCTGGAACTGACGCCGCTCTTGATCGAAGAGACGTTTGCCAAATTCGACCTGACGCTATCGATGGAAGAGAGCGGAGGCACGCTGACCGGCACGCTGGAATACGCGACCGATCTCTACGACCGCGCCACCGTGCGCCGGATGATCGGCCATTTGGAAACGCTGCTGCGCGCCGTGATCGAACAGCCGGAGCAAAAGGTGACCGAACTGCCGCTGCTCACCGCTCCGGAGCGCGACCAGCTGCTGTACGGCTGGAACGCCACACAGACCGGCTATCCAAAAGACCTGTGCATCCATCAGCTCTTTGAACAGCAGGCGGCGGCCACGCCGGAAGCGGTGGCGTTGACCTTCCAAGGCGCGCACATGACCTACCGCGAGCTCGACGAGCACGCGAACCGGCTGGCCCGTTTCTTGCAAGGGCAAGGCGTCGCGCCGCGCGACCTCGTCGGGCTGGCGGCGGAGCGCTCGCCGGAGATGATCATCGGGATGCTCGCCGTGCTGAAGGCGGGCGGAGCGCTCGTCGCCCTCGACCCGAACTACCCGCAGGAGCGCCTTGCCTACCTGATGCAAGACTCGGGCGTGCGCGTGCTGCTGACGCAGGCGCATCTCACCGGCCGCTTGCCGGCGCATCAGGCCACGGTGATCCTGCTCGACGCAGAGTCGGACCGTTTTGCCAAAGAGAGCCCGTTGCCGCTGCCCTGCACCGTGACGCCGGTCGATGTGCTCCACGTCATCTACACCTCCGGCTCCACCGGACAGCCCAAAGGGGTGCTGGTGCCGCACCGCGGTCTGGTCCGCCTGTTCAAAAACAACCCGACGGTCGGCTACAAGCCGGGGGAGACCGCTTTGCAGTTCTCCTCGATCTCGTTTGACGCCGCCGGGATGGAGATCTGGGGCAGTCTGCTCAACGGCATGCGCCTCGTGCTGTTCCCGCCGTATCTGCCGTCGCTGGCCGAACTGGGCGCGCTGATTCGCGAAGAGGGGGTCACCTTGCTGTTCCTGACCACCGCGCTGTTCCATCAGGTGGTCGACGAGTGCATCGACGACCTGCGCGGCGTGAAGCAGTTCATCATCGGCGGCGAGGCGATGTCGGCCGCCCACGCCAATAAAGTGGTGGCCCAACTGCCGCATGCGCGCTTGACCAACCTGTACGGCCCGGCCGAAGGGTCGATCTACGCGACCGCTTATCAGGTGCACCAAGCCGGCCAGCCGCTCGGCGTCGTGCCGATCGGCAATGCGGTCGCCAACGCGCAAGTCTATGTGCTCGATGCCCGCCAACAACTGCTGCCGGTCGGCGTGCCGGGCGAGCTGTACATCGGCGGAGACGGGGTGGCGCACGGCTATCTCAACCAGCCGGAGCTGACGGCAGAGCGCTTCCTGCCTCATCCGTTTAGCGGTGACGCAAACGCCCGCCTGTACCGCACGGGAGACTCCGTGCGCCGGCTGCCGGACGGGAACCTCGAGTTCCTCGGCCGTCTCGACCATCAGGTGAAAATCCGCGGCTTCCGCATCGAGCTGAGCGAGGTCGAAAACGTTCTCGGACAGCTGGACGGGGTGCAGGACAACCTCGTGCTGCTCCTGGACGGCAAGCTGGTCGCCTATGTGGTGCCCGCCCCGGAGGCGGTGCGCACAGCCAGCGATCTGCGGGCCGAGCTGAAGCAGCGCGTGCCGGGCTATATGGTGCCGTCCGCCTTTGTGCTGCTGCCGGCCTTGCCGCTCACCCAAAACGGCAAAGTCGACCGCCGCGCCTTGCCTGCGCCCGATCTCACCGCCTTTGGCGGCGACGGGGTCTACACCGCGCCGCGCACTGAGACCGAAGCGCAGGTGGCGGCGATCTGGCAAGAGGTGTTGCAACTGGAAGGGGTCAGCATCCACGACAGCTTCTTCGAGCTCGGGGGGCACTCGCTGCTCGCCACGCAGGCGATCTCGCGCGTCAACGAGACGTTCGGCTTGCAACTGCCGTTGCGTGCGCTGTTCGAGGCGCCGTCGGTCGCGGCGCTGGCCGAAACGATCCTCGCCATGCAAGCGGCAGGGGAAGACGCTTCGCTTCCGCCGATCCTGCCGATCGACCGCAGCGGGCGGCTGGTGCCGTCGTTCAACCAAGAGCGGGTCTGGCATCTCGACCGGATGGACCCGGGCACTCCGGCGTACAATGTGCCGTCGGCGATCCGCTTCACCGGCGCGCTGAGCGTCGCAGCGCTGGAGCGGAGCTTCAACGAGATCGTCAGACGTCACGAATCGCTGCGCACCGCGTTTGGTGCCGATGAAAACGGCGTGTACCAATACGTCCTGCCCGTACAGCACTGGCCGATTCCCGTGCATGACCTGCGCGGCCTGCCTGCCGGGCAGCGCGAAGCGGAGGCCCGCCGCCTGATCGCGCAGGAGGCGGAAACGCGCTTCGACTTGACGACCGGTCCGCTGGTCTCCACTGCGCTTGTGCAAGTGGACGATGCGGACTACATCTGGACGCTGAACATCCATCACATCATCACCGACGGCTGGTCGATGGGCGTGTTCTCCCGCGAACTGGCGGCGCTGTATGCAGCGTATTTGGAAGGGGCGGAATCGCCGCTGCCGGAACTTCCGGTCCAGTTTGCCGACTACGCGGCGTGGCAGCGCAATTGGCTGCAAGGCGACGTGCTGGAGGCGAAGCTGGAGTACTGGGGGCAGCAACTGGGGGACAGCGCGCTCCAAGAGTATCCGACCGACCTGCCGCGCCCGGAGGTGTCGAGCAAGCGGGGCAAGACCCTGACGTTCGAACTGACCCTGGAACTGACCGCGCAGCTGAACGAACTGAGCGCCAAACAAGGCGTCACTTTGTTCATGACCTTGATGAGCGCCTATCAATTGCTGCTCGCCCGACTGAGCGGCCAGGACGACATCATCGTCGGCTCTCCGGTGGCGAACCGGTACCGCCAGGAGACTGAGGAGATGATCGGCTACTTCATCGGCAACGTTCCGATGCGCGGCGATCTCTCCGGCGACCCGAGCGTCGGCGAGCTTCTGCAGCGCATCCGCCGCTCGACGCTGGGCGCTTATGAGCACCAGATGATCCCGCAATTCTTGATCTCGCAAAAGCTGCAGCGCACGGCGGCGCTGTACAACGCGCTGTTCATCCTGCAGAACATGCCGCTGCAGCAGCCTGACCTGCCGGGCGTGGTCACGTCGCTGGTCGAGCAGGAGATGGACGTTGCGAAATTCGACCTGTCGATCACGATGCTCGAAAGCGACGGCCGTCTGCAAGGCTTCCTCGAATTCAGCACCGATCTGTACCTCGTGTCGACGGCGGAACGTCTGTCGCGCGACTATCAGGCGATCTTGGCCGCCTTCGTGCAAGACCCGCTGCAACCGATCTCGCAGATTCAGCTGTAAAATGACAGACAAAAAAATCCAGCGCCTCAACGCTGGATTTTTTTGCTATTCTAAAAGAAATGCAAGGAGTGAAGAGGAACTCATGCTAACATGTATCGGCGATCTACACGGTCAATACGACAAGATGAGCACAGCGCTCCGCACAGACGGGCTGATCGACGAGAGCGGGTCGTGGTGTGGCGGAACCCGCACGCTGTTCTTCCTTGGCGACTACGTCGACCGCGGACCGGATGGCATCGGCGTCATCGACCTCGTCATGCGTCTGCAAAGGGAAGCGGAGCAGGCGGGCGGCGGCGTGCACGCCCTGCTCGGCAACCATGAAGTCCTGCTCCTCGCCGCCCATCGTTTCGGCGAGCACCCCTGCGGCGGCTCCGCAGGCACGTTCCATGCTGACTGGCTGCGCAATGGCGGTCATCTGCACGACTTGGAGCGCCTGCAGCCGCACCACATCGCCTGGCTGTCCGACCTTCCGGCGATGCTTAGGCACGAAGACCTGCTGTTGACTCACGCCGACAGCCTGCTCTACGAGCAATACGGTGCTTCCGTGCCTGAGGTCAACGCTGCGATTGCCAAGCTCTTGCACGCCCGCGTCCCGCACGACTACGACCTGCTGCTCGACCGCTTCAGCGACCGCCTCGCGTTCTGGCAGGCCCCCGAGCGGCTGGCCCGGTTTCTGAGAACCTACGGCGGCAACCGCCTGATCCACGGCCACACCCCGATCCACTACCTGCAGCCGGATGCGCCGCCAGCGCCGTTTGTCTATGCGGACGGCGCCTGTGTCAATCTCGACGGCGGACTGTATCTCGATCGGGCATCATTCGTCTATCGCGCGTAACCGCACATGAATTGGAGGAGAACAACCTGAAAAACAAAAAGGCATTTATCATTCTGCTCAGCTCGCAACTGCTCTTCTTGCTGCTGCTGTTGCCCTGGTTCCTGTTCGCCGGGCTTTCTGTCATGATGTTCGACACGCCAGGCTCGGAGCGTGACGTCACGACGCTGACGATCTTTTTCACGATCCTGGCCTACCCGTTGGGGGTCGCAGTCAGCATCCTCACAAGTTGGATCGCATATGCCCGCAGCCGCTACAAGGCGGCTTACTGGTGCGCGGGCATCCCGCTGTTCTGGGTGATCCCGATCGCCCTGTTCTGGGGCTATGCTTTGCTCTCCTAAATCGATCGAAAAAGAAAAAGAGAGTCTGTCGAGCGACAGACTCTCTTACTGTTTCGGCATCTTCTGCTGCCGGTACCACGCCAAAAACGTGAGGAACGGGATCTTATCGGCGATCGAATCATACTTCTGATACCCTTGGCGGAAGAAATAATACCCGACCAGGCTCAAGACCAGCAAATGAATCGAATAATACTCGAACGCAAGCGCCGTCACCGGCACGAGCAGCATCTTCACCGCCAGATACACCGCATAAAACAGCCCGAGCACGGCGAGCGAACGCATCATGTTCGCCAGCGCCAAAAACACGTCGCGTTTCGGCATTTTGTCGGCGACGGGGGAGAACACGAGGTTGAACAGCTCCGGATCATTCGGATAGATCGGTCTGCCATAAAAATCGGCCAGCGCGCTCAAGATCGACTCGTTCATTTCGTTGGGAAAATCCATCTTGGTCTTGCGGCCTTCCAGCGCCGCTTTGCGGCGGCCCTTGCGGCGCCCGATCGCCAGCATCCATTTGGTCAGCGGTTCTGCTTCGATTGTGCGCGAGATCTGGGCCAGCAGCTGTCCGACGACATAGCCGATCACCAGCATCACGGCGAGCGTGCCCATCTGCAGGCCGTTGTCCCAGATCGGCAACCAGGGGGCTTCGCGCTCGAGGATCGCCATCAAGAGCACGCCGGGGAACAGCACGGCGATAAAATCATAGATTTGAAGCGGCAAATTCAAACGTATTCCTCCTTACTTCTCCTCCTGCACAAGCTCCGGCTCCCAAAAGGTATACCGACCGCGCGGACCGGCGACCAGAAAAAAGCCGTCGGGACGCGTCAACTGCCAATTTTCCGTCTCGGAACCGGAGCATAACACCTCAAGACACAAGCCTTCCTCAAACTCCACCGTCAGATCGGACGGGAATTCCCGATGCGACACCAGGTTCACCGTCCGCCCGGACAGATCGTCTGCCAGCCGGAACAGGGCCTGGGGATCGTGTTTCCCATACAACAGGTATTCCCGATTCCGCAGCCTCCAAAAACATTCCACGTGCAGACTGCCAAAACTAAACTTTATCTGAGGCGTCAGGCTGCCGGTCGCAACGGCCTTGACAACTTGTCCCGCAAAGAGTGAAAAGTCGATTGCACTGTTCATCAAAACTACCTTCTTTTGGAATAGATTCTCTTCATATCTTAACACTTTTCTGAACATGAGAATAGTGGAGAAAGTAAAAGCCGTCTTCATGCGCCATCGTTCAGCGCTTGAAAGACGGCTTGGTCAGTTGACAATTGATCATGGGCAGATCGGGCGCGAACGCGCTCAGCTTGCGCAAAAAGTAGCACGACTCCGGGAAGTGATGTTCCAAAAAGCGCAAGGTCGTGTCGGTCAGCACCGTGCTGTTGCGATAACGTTCGGCGATCTGTTCGACATACTTGTAAAACTCGATCACCGCCGCCGCCACTTCGCGGACGAACTGCTGCTGCGCCGGAAAGCCGGGCGGGGTGAAGCGCAGATACTTGGTCATCTGCTGGTGTTTGATCCACAGCGCCTGCAAGACGCGCTGGTAGTCTGTCGTCTTGGTCTCCGAGAGCAGCTCGACAGGATCGAACGTGTCTTTTAACAGCTCGGCGTGCCCGATCTGATCGATGATCCACAGCTGCAGCAGGGCAGGCAGCGGCAGTTGCGACGGCTGCCGGCCCTGCACATAGGCGCTCAGCAGGCGCAGATACTCCTCCGCTTCGTCCAGCGTCCCGTTAAAATAGGACGGCGTGCGGTTCAGGTTGACCCGGTTCAACAGGCGCAGGTTTTGCAGATGGCCTTCAAACTGGTAGTACGCCGATGTCACGCGCTGTGCGTCCACGGCCAGCGTGATCATCTCCGGCGCATTTTCACGAAGCCGCGGGTCCAGCGCTTCGACCCGTTCGCACAGCGTGCGATAGGCGGTCTGATAGGACAGGGCAACTTCTACCCACTGCGTTTCGGATGCTGACAGAAAATCGACCAGAAAATACGTGTGGTCTTCCAGAATCTCCAGCCAAAAACGGTGCTCTTCCCAAGGGATCAGTATCGCTTGCGACCGTTCCATGCCCGCCCTCCTCAAAGTGCCCGATTGCTCCCTACCATGAATATGCGGAGCCGGGCAGGGGAATGAACGCAGAATACAGCTGGCAAAAGAGGGGGATTTTAACAGAAATGACCGAGCTGGAAGGAGGCGAACCCCTCATTGCGTCCGGAACTCTCATCAGACCTAGCAGAGAATCTGCAGGAGCTGGAAGAACGGTTTGGAGACAGCCCCGATCTGGTCAACCATCAGTTCTCGACCCAAACCGGGCAGCGCGCGGCGCTGCTCTATCTCGAAGGTCTGGTTGACAAAGTGACGATCAATTCGCATATTCTGCATCCGCTGCTGCATGTGATGCAGGACAACCAGACGCCAATCGAGGTGATCTCGGTCGGTCAAACCAAGCAGATCTTCCGCTTTGCCGACATCGAACATGCGCTGTTCCAAGGCAAAAGCGTGCTGTTCGTGAACGGAGATACGGCAGCGATCGAGATCGAAACGCAAGGCTGGCCGCAACGGGCGATCCAAGACCCGCAGTCGGAGTCGACCTTGCGCGGCGCGCACCAGGGCTTCACCGAGACGGCCGGGCAAAACATCTCGTTGATCCGCCGCTATCTCACCAACCGCCGGTTGACGATCAAAAAGCTCACCGTCGGCGAGCGCAGCCACACAACGCTCTACCTCGTCTATCTGGCGGACGTGGCGCGCCCGGAGATCGTCCGCGAGCTGGAGACGCGCATCCGGGCGATCTCCACCGATGCCATCCTCT
This sequence comes from Tumebacillus sp. BK434, assembly GCF_004340785.1. Lineage (NCBI taxonomy): Bacteria > Bacillati > Bacillota > Bacilli > Caryophanales > Alicyclobacillaceae > Tumebacillus > Tumebacillus sp. BK434. The sequence goes on from NZ_SLXS01000001.1 coordinate 434,672, forward strand.
CCACGGGCGAGCTGGAACAGCGGATCGAAGACAATCCGTACACGCCGTTCCCGCAGTTTCAGATCACCGAACGCCCCGATGCCGCCGTGTCGCAGATTCTGCAAGGGCGTATCGCCGTGATCACCGACGGGTCGCCCGGCGCGTTGATCGGGCCGATGGTCTTCGTCTCCTTCTTTCAATCGATGGACGATTACAGCGCCCGCTTCGTGCTGGCCTCTTTTATCCGGCTGCTGCGCTTCACGGCGCTGCTGATCGCCATGTTTTTGCCCGCCTTGTATGTGGCGACGATCTCTTTTCATTATGAGATGCTGCCGCTCAACTTGCTGCTGTCGATCGGCGAGTCGCGCGCCAAAGTGCCGTTTCCGCCTTATTTGGAGGCGCTGATGATGGAGATCACCTTGGAGATGCTGCGCGAAGCGGGCATCCGGCTCCCGGCGCCGATCGGGCAGACGGTCGGGATCGTCGGGGGCATCGTGATCGGCGAAGCGGCCGTGCAAGCCGGATTTGTCAGCAACATCATGGTGATCATCGTATCGCTGACGGCGATCGCCTCGTTTATCATCCCCAACCACGAGATGGCCGCTTCGGTGCGCCTGATCCGCTTTCCTTTGATGCTGCTCGCCGCCATGTTCGGGATGATCGGGATCGTTGTGGGAATCATGATCATCGCCGGGCATCTGCTGTCGCTCGAATCGCTTGGTTTGCCATACGGCAGCCCGATCGCGCCGCTCCGCCTCCGCGATTGGAAAGACACCATCGTGCGCTTTCCGCTTTGGAAGATGGACAGGCGTCCGCGCTCGACCCACCCGCTGCAGTTGCGGCGGCAGCGTCCTTCGGGCAAAGAAGGGGACGAGTGATGATGAAAAAGTACGCATATAACGAGATCACGTACCGGCAGTACGTGTTTTTCCTCTACAAAACGCAGATTGGGATCGGTGTTTTGACCTTGCCCCGCACGGTGAGCGAAGCGGCCGGCACCGACGGCTGGATCCCGATCCTGGTCGGCTGGGCGTTCGTCCTGCTGGCCAGTTGGCTGATCATCTCGGTGCTGAAAAGGCACCCGCAGGACACGCTGTACGACCTGCTGCCCCGCTATTTTGGAAAATGGGTTGGCGGTCTGTTCAACATCCTCTGGATGCTGTATGGCGCGCTGGGTGCAGCTGTCATCCTCTATGCGACGGTGAACATCATGCGGATGTGGATCATGCCGCAGACTTCTCCTTTTTGGATGGTCATTTTGCTGTCCATTCCCCTGTATACGATCGGCCGCAACGGGCTGCGTGTGTTGGGGCGGTTCGCTGAGTTTGTGTATTTCTTTACGCTCTGGATGTATCCGCTTCTGCTGTTCTCCTTGCCTGATTCGCGCCTGCTCCATCTGCTGCCGGTGTTCAAAGACGGCTGGACCCCGTTCCTCGTGGCGTTTCAAACGATGATGCCGTCCTATCTCGGGTTCGAGATGGCGTTTTTGCTCTATCCCTTTTTGCAGGAAAAGCAGAAGGCGCTGCGCGGCGTGGTGACGGCGAGCACGATGACGATGCTGCTGTACCTCTTTATTTTCCTGTTGTGCACCACCTATTTCGGGCCGGAAGCGCTCAAAACGTACGTCTGGCCGACGCTGAATCTGATGAAGGCGATCGAATTGGTTTTTGTCGAGCGCTTTGAGATCTTCTTTCTGTCGTTCTATTACATCATCGTCTCCATGACGATCATGCCGTATCTGTATCTGGCGGTGTTCGGCAGCTCGCAGCTGATGGGCAAACAGGACCACAGCCGGCACTTGCTGGTGCTGCTGGCGCTGATCGTGCTCTTTTTTGCCGTCCATCCGGTGAACTACGAGCAGTCGGAACGGTGGACGAAGATGTTTGGGCGGGCGGGCATTGGATTTGCCTTCGTGTTTCCTGCGCTGCTGTTTGCGTATGTCACCGTCAGCGACAAGATGCGAGGGAGGAAGCTGTCATGACGCGGAAGTGGATTCTCGTAACCCTGACGACGGCTTTGCTTGTCTGCGGCTGCGGACTGGAAGGAAAGTCGCTGGAGGAAATGTCGATTTCCCTGGTCGTGGCGATCGACGATGAGGAGAAAAACGGGCTGACGATGTATCAGAGCTACCCGGTCTTTTCCCAGACCGGGCAAGGGAAAAGCCGGATCCTAAAAGCAACGGCCGAATCGGTGCGCGATGCCAGCGGGCAGATGCAGTCGATGTCGCCCGGCACGATCCGCAGCGGGAAACTGCAGGTGCTGCTGATCGGGAAGCAGTTCCTGGAGCGAAGAGCGGCCGGTCCTTATATTGATTCGATCCAGCGCGATGCCAAAAATCCCACCAATGTGATCGTCGCCGTCGTCGACGGGGCGGTCGACAAGGTGATGCAGTACAACCCGAAAGAGCGGACGCTGGGGCCCTACCTCCATGAGTTGATCGACACTGCTTACAAGCAGGGCAGCACGGTGGAAACGTTGCTGCACGAATGCTACAACCGTTCATATGAGCCGGGGATGACTCTGGCGCTGACCGAAATGGAGTATCTTGGCAACACGGCCCGGATCAAAGGAACGGCGCTTTTGAACAAGATGGGCCGATACGCAGGCTCGCTGGACCGGGAGGAGAGCATGCTGCTGATGTTAATGCAGGATGAATTGGAGCGGGAGGTTGCGTATACGCTGGACGGAAAAGGACTGAGCATGAACCTTGCGCCGGTCAGGCACAAAGTGCGGACCGGCTGGTCGCAAGGCGCATTTCAATTTGAGATGAAGCTGAAGCTGAACGCGGAGATCACCGAAGTCTCGGCGGAGAGCTATCACGAGCAGAACATCAAAGCGGTCGAGAAAATGATCGCCACCGAGCTGCAAAAGGAATTTCAAAAACTGATCACCAAGCTGCAGCGCCTCGAAGTCGACCCGCTGGGACTGGGTCTGTACGCCCGGGCTTATCAATTTAAACATTGGCGAGAGGCAGAAAAAAATTGGCCGGCCGCATTTGCCAAAGCGAAGATTCATGTCACCACCGACGTCACCATCGAAAATTACGGCGTGATCAAATAGCACCCGCTCGCGGGTGTTCTTTGTTTTAAACTGACCGTCCAATCTGGAAAGGAGTTTTGTTGTATGATGAGAATAAAAAGTGTTGAGTGTTATTTATTGTGTGCAATTTGTTATTTGGATTATTTTTTAATAATTTCGAAACGAGTATCAGGAGGGGAAACATGACAACGCTGATCCGCACATTTTCTACGTTGATCGAACTGTTGCAGTGGCGTGCCGACCAACAAGGGGAGCAGGCGGCCTACACTTTTTTGCTGGAAGACGGGGAAGAGCGGCACATCACGTATGCTGACCTCGACCGCAAGGCGCGCGCCATCGCGGTGCGCTTGCAACGTGACCATCAGGCCGGGGAGCGCGCATTGCTTCTGTATCCGCCGAGCCTTGACTATATCTCCGCCTTTTTCGGCTGTTTGTACGCCGGAATTATCGCCGTGCCGGCCTATCCGCCGCGCGTCAACGGACATCTGGGGCGCCTGCAGGCGATCGTCGCCGATGCGGAGGCGACGGTGGCCTTGACCACGCCGGCGATTCTGGGAAGTATCATAACGAGATTTGCCGATTCACCAGAGTTGAGCAACCTGGCCTGGATGGTGCCGCAGGAAGCGGACGAGGGCATGGCGGAGCATTGGAATCACCCGGAGGCGGAGAAGTCGACACTTGCCTTTTTGCAATATACGTCCGGCTCTACGTCGCTCCCGAAAGGCGTCATGCTCAGCCATGGGAACCTGCTGCACAACCTGAAGCTGATCGAAAGCTGTTTTGGCACGACGGCAGACGGGAGAGGTGTGATCTGGCTGCCTCCATACCATGACATGGGCTTGATCGGCGGGATCTTGCAGCCCCTGTTCACCGGCTACCCGGTGACGCTGATGGCCCCGGTCGATTTTATCCAAAAGCCGCTGAAGTGGCTGGAGACGATTTCCCGTCTCGGCGCGACGGTCAGCGGCGGGCCGAACTTTGCGTATGAGCTGTGCTTGCAGAAGATCACGCCTGAACAGCGCGACGCGCTCGATCTCAGCTCGTGGGAGATCGCGTTTACAGGTGCGGAGCCGGTGCGGGCGGAGACGCTGGAGCGCTTTGCTGAATTTTTTGCGCCGTGCGGGTTTAAAAGAGAGGCGTTCTATCCGTGCTATGGACTGGCCGAAGGGACGCTGTTCGTCTCCGGCGGCGAGAAGCGGGAAGCGCCGGTCGTGCGCGCGTTTGACGGGGCTGCGCTGAGCGCGAACCGCGTGGAAGAAGTGCGCGGCGAGCAGGGAGGCGACCGCTCTTTGGTCAGCTCGGGGCGTCTCGCGCTCGTCGGGCAGCAGATCGTCATCGCCGACCCGGTGACGGGCGAGCGCTGTGCCGACGATCAGGTCGGCGAGATCTGGGTATCCGGCCCCAGCGTGGCGCAAGGCTACTGGAACCGTGAAGAGCAGACGGAAGAGACGTTTCACGCGCAACTCGCCGGAACGGACGAAGGGCCGTATTTGCGCACGGGCGACCTCGGCTTTGTGCAGGACGGCGAGCTGTATGTGACCGGGCGCTTGAAGGATTTGATCATCATCCGCGGGCGCAACTACTACCCGCAGGACATCGAGTTTGCCGTGCAGGAAAGCCACCCGGCGGTGAAAAACAGCAACGGGGCGGCTTTTTCGATCGAAGTGAACGGGGAAGAGCGCCTCGTGGTCGTGCAGGAGATCGAGCGCGTATACCGCAAAGCGAACCTCGCCGACGTGGCAGCGGCGGTCAGACAGGCGGTGTCGGAAGAGCACCAGCTGCAAGTGCATGCTGTCGTGCTGATCAAGCCGGTGTCGATTCCCAAGACCTCGTCGGGCAAAGTGCAGCGCCACGCTTGCAAAGCGGGTTATCTGGCCGGGACGCTGGACGTGATGTACAGCGATGAGCCGGTCCTACCTGACGATGCAGCAGTCGCGGAGCGGCAGACGGAGACTGGGGGCGACGCCCTGACGCGCGAAGCTGTGCTGGCACTCCTGCCCGAGCAGCGCCAAGCGGCGCTGGAAGCGCACCTGCACCGCCTGTCCGCTCAGGTGCTGCGCGTCGCTCCTGCGCTCGTGCAGCCCGACAAGTCCTTGAATGCTCTGGGGCTCGATTCGATCATGGCGGTCGAACTGAAGCATGAACTGGAAGAAAGCTTCGGCATCGTTCTGCCGTTCACCCTCCTGCTGGCCGGGCCGAGCCTGACCGAGCTGGCCGGGGAGATCGCCGGACAGTTGGCAGCTGCGGAGGATCGCGTGCTGGAAGAGCAAGTTTTGCCGTCGTATGCAGAACATTCGCACCCTCTCCCGCTGTCGCAAGGCCAGCGCGCCCTCTGGTTTCTGCAGCGTCTCGCGCCGGACAGCGCCGCCTACAACATCTCCCGCGCCGCTGTCATCCGCGGACTCGATGCGGACAGGCTGCGAGCGGCGTTCGACCGGCTGATCATGCGCCATCCGCTCCTGCGCGCCCGCTTCGAGATGCAGGACGGCGAGCCGGTGCAGCTGATTCGCGAAGAGGCCCGGGCGTCTTTTGTCGCGGCAGACGCGGCGGTGTGGAGTGAAGCCGAGTTGCAGGAACGGCTGCAGGCGGAAGCGAACGCCCCGTTCGATCTGGAGCGGGACGCACTCCTGCGCGTTCGTCTGTACGCCCGCTCAGAGCGCGAGCATGTGCTGCTCTTGAGCATCCACCACATCGTCGCCGACTTCTGGTCGCTCGGCGTGCTCGTGCAGGAGCTGGAGGCGCTCTACAACGGGACTGTGCCCGCACTGCCGCCGCGCAGCTTCGGGGAGTTCGTCGAGGAGCACAATCGCCTCCTGAACAGCCCGCATGGCGCCACTCTGCAGGCGTATTGGGATGAAAAACTGGCCGGGGAGCTGCCGATCCTCGACCTGCCGACCGACCGTCCGCGCCCGCCGGTGCAGACCTATCGCGGCGCTTCGGCGTCATTCGGGCTGTCTGCCGGGCTGACCGACCGTTTGAAGAAGTTGGCCGGGGAGCACGGCGCGACTTTGTACACGCTGCTGTTGGCGGCGTATCAAGTGCTCTTGTACCGCTATACCGGGCAGGAAGACCTGCTCGTCGGCTCCCCGACCACCGGCCGCAGCTCGGCGAAAGATGCCGGCACGATCGGCTATTTTGTCAACCCGGTCGCCCTGCGCGCCGACCTGTCCGGCCAGCCCGCTTTCGCCGGGCTGCTGAAGCAAGTGCGCCGGACGGTGCTGGAAGCGCTCGACCACGCCGGGTATCCGTTCCCGCAGCTCGTCGAACGCCTGCAGCCGGATCGCGATCCCAGCTATCCGCCTCTGTTCCAAACGGTGTTCGCGCTGCAAAAATCGCATCTGGCGCAAAGCGACGCTTTGGGCGGGTTTGCGTTGGGACGAAGCGGGGCGGTGTTTGAGTGGAAGGGCCTGACGCTGGAGTCGGTCCACATGATGCAGCAAGGGGCGCAGGTCGATCTGACCTTGTTCATGGCGGAGGGGCACGGCAGGCTGTCCGGGGCGTTTGAGTACAACCCGGACCTGTTTGACGCGGCCCGCATCGAGCGAATGGCGGCGCATTTTGCAACGCTGTTGCAAGGCATCGCCGAAGATGCGGAGCAGAGCATCGCCGAGTTGCCCTTGTTGACCTCTGCGGAGCAGGAACAACTCCTGATCTGGAACCAGAACACGACCGAGTACGGCCAGGGACTGTCGATTCAGCAGGTGTTCGCGGCGCAAGCACAGCGCACGCCGGATGCGGTGGCGGTCGTCTTTGGCGAGCGTTCGCTGACCTACCGGGAACTGGACGAGCGGACGAACCGCCTGGCCCGTCATCTGCAAAAACAGGGTGTGCAGCCGGGTGAAATGGTCGGCTTTTATTTGGAGCGCTCGCTGGAACTGCCGCTGGTGATGCTCGCGATCTTGAAGGCGGGCGCAGCGTATGTGCCTTTTGACGCACGGTATCCGGCCGAACGCTTGGCGTATATGTTTGCCGATACGAAAGTCGATGTGCTTCTCACACAGGCCGACTTGGCAGAGCAGCTGCCGCCGCATGGTGCGCAGGTGATCTGCATGGATGAAGACACCGCGATCTGGGAGGAGTGCGCCGATGCGCTGCTCGATGATCCTTCGACCGGGGAGAGCCTCGCCTATGTGATGTATACCTCCGGCTCGACCGGGCAGCCCAAAGGCGTGCTGGTGCCGCATCGCGGGGTGGTGCGTCTGGTCAAAAGCACCAACTACCTCGACATCGCCGAGGGCGATGTGGTGATGCAATATATGGGGGTGGCGTTCGACGGATCGACCTGCGACATCTGGGGGGCATTGCTCAACGGGGCCAAACTCGTGGTGTCGCCGCCCGGCCAAGCGGCGCTGGAGGAGATCGGCGCGGAGATCGCCAAGCACGGCGCGACGGTTGCCATGTTTCCGACCGGCCTGTTCGTGCAGATGGTCGACGATCATGCGGAAGGTCTGTGCGGGCTGCGCCTCGCGATCACCGGCGGCGACGTGCTGCCGGCACCGCAAGCGAAACGGGTGGTGCAGCTCGGGATTACACTCGTCAACGGCTACGGGCCGACCGAAAACACCACCTTCACGACCTGTCATGTGATGGACGCTGCGTCTGTCATCGGCGCCAGCGTGCCGATCGGGCGGCCGGTGTCGAACACGACCGTGTACCTGTTGGACGGGCGGATGCAGCCGGTGCCGCTCGGGGTGCCGGGCGAGCTGTACACGGGAGGTGCAGGCTTGGCGCTCGGGTATCTGAACAAGCCGGAGCAGACGGCGGAGAAATTTGTGGACAACCCGTTTGGCGCAGGCAAGCTCTACCGCACGGGTGACTTGGCTTGCTGGCGGGAAGACGGCACGGTGGAATTTGTGGGACGTGCCGACAATCAGGTGAAGATCCGCGGCTTCCGCGTCGAGCTTGGCGAAGTCGAAACGGCGCTGACCGCCCATCCGCAGGTGCTGCAAGCGTACGTGATGGTGCACGGCACGTCGATCGGGGACAAGCGTCTGGCCGCATATGTAACAGCAGAAGGCGATGTGACCGCTGCGGAGTTGCGGGCCTATCTGAAAGGGCTGCTGCCGGAGTACATGGTGCCGTCCGCGTTTGCCGTACTCGATGAACTGAAGCTGACCCCGAACGGCAAAGTCGATCGCCGCGCGCTGCCCGAGCCGGATTTTTCCCTGGCGGACGGGATGTATGTCGCGCCGCGCACGCCGCTGGAAGAAGTCGTTGCCAGAATCTGGGCCGGCGTGCTGGCGGCGGAGCAAGTCGGGGTGGAAGCGAACTTTTTTGAGCTGGGCGGACACTCGCTGTTGGCGACACAGGTGATGAGCCGCGTCAACGAAGCGTTTGGCGTTACATTGCCCCTGCAAAGCCTGTTCGAGTCGCCGACGGTGGCCGGGCTGGCCGAGCAGATTCAGCGCGCGCAGGAATCGCAAGGCGCGACGGCGATCCGCACGCCGATCGCCGCGGTGGAGCGCGGGGCGGCGCTTCCGCTGTCGTATGCCCAGCAGCGATTGTGGGTGCTGGAAGCGTTCATCGGCGGGTCGGCGGTGTACAACATGCCGTACGCGCTGCGCCTGCAAGGCGCCTTGCATGTCGCCGCGCTGGAGCGGGCGTTGAATGAGATCATCGCCCGCCACGAAGCGCTGCGGACGACGTTTGACAAGGGCGACGGGCAGCCGGTGCAGGTGATTCACGAGCCGGAGTGGCTGCCGCTTCAGGTGGAGGAACGGACGGAGGCGGAGCTGCTGCAGATCGTGCAGGCGGACGCCCGAACGCCGTTTGACCTCAGCGCGGGCCCGCTGGTGCGCTTCCGCCTGGTGCAGGTGGGGGCGGAGGAGCATGTGCTGGTGTTCAACATGCACCACATCGTGTCGGATGGCTGGTCGACCACCGTGTTTGTGCGGGAGTTCGCCGCGCTGTACCGCGCGTTTGCGCAAGGCGAAGCATCGCCGTTAGCGCCGCTGCCGGTGCAGTATGCCGACTATGCGGTCTGGCAGCGCGAGTGGCTGCAAGGGGAGGTGCTGGACGGGCAGCTTGCCTATTGGAAACGGCAGCTCGGCGGCGAACTGCCAACCCTGCAGCTGCCGATCGACCGACCGCGCCCGGCTGTGCAGACGTACAGCGGCGCGGTGGAAACGTTTGTCCTCGCGCCGGAGCTGACCCAAGCGCTGCAAACGCTGAGCAACCGCAAAGGCGCGACGCTGTTCATGACGATGCTGGCCGGGTTCCAAGTGCTCCTGTCCCGCTACAGCGGACAGGAAGAGATCTGTGTCGGCACTCCGGTCGCCGGGCGCACACAGCGCGAGACGGAGGGGCTGATCGGCTTTTTCGTCAACACGCTGGTCATGCGCACCGATCTGTCTGGCGCGCCGAGCTTTGACGAGCTGATCGGGCGCGTGCGCGAAGTTGCTTTGGGCGCGTATGCGCATCAGGATGTGCCGTTTGAAAAATTGGTCGAAGAGCTGCAGCCGGAGCGCGACATGAGCCGTTCGCCTTTGTTCCAGGTGATGTTCGACGTGCTCAGCGATTCGATCACCGACATGGAGCTGCCGGAACTGGCTCTGTCTTCCCTTGCTGTGGACAGCGGCACGGCGAAATTTGACATCAACCTGACGTTCCGCCGCGAGGGCGGAAAGCTCGTCGGGCTGTTCGAGTACAACACCGATCTGTTTGAGCGGGCGACAGTGTCCCGGATGATTGGACATTTCACCCGTCTGCTGGCAGCGGCGGCAGCAGAGCCGGAGCGGTCGATCGCCGAGCTGCCGCTGTTGACGGCGGAGGAGCGCGGGGAGTTGCTCCGGGCCGGGAATGATCCTGCCGCACAATTTGCGCAGGAGCTGTGCATCCATGAGCGTTTTGCCCAGCAGGCGGAGCGCACGCCGGATGCGGTGGCAGTGGTGTATGAAGGGGCGTCTTTGACTTATCGCGAGCTGAACGAGCGGGCGAACCAATTGGCGCATTACCTGCAGCGTCGGGGTGTCGGGCCGGAAGTACTGGTCGGGCTGGCGGTAGAGCGGACGCTGGAGATGGTGGTCAGCCTGCTCGGGATCTTGAAAGCGGGCGGGGCGTATGTGCCGCTCGACCCGTCCTATCCGCAAGACCGTCTGGCCTTCATGCTGGAAGACTCGCAGCTTTCCGTGCTGGTCACGCAGGAGCAGCACCTCGCGACCTTGCCTGCGCATGCGGCGGCAGTCGTTTGCCTCGACCGCGATGCGGCCGAGATCGCGCAGGCAAGCCGGGAGAACCCGGTCAGCGGCGCTGCGCCGGACAGCTTGGCGTACATCATCTACACTTCGGGATCGACCGGTCGCCCGAAAGGCGTTTTGATCCCGCATGCCAATGTGGGCCGTCTCTTGACGGCGACCGAGCACTGGTTCCAGTTTGATGAACGGGATGTGTGGACGGTCTTCCACTCCTATGCGTTCGACTTCTCCGTCTGGGAGATCTGGGGCGCTCTGCTATACGGCGGCCGGTTGGTCGTCGTGCCGTACTGGGTGTCCCGTTCGCCCGATGCGTTCTACGAGCTGTTGGCGCAGGAAGGGGTGACGGTGCTCAACCAGACGCCGTCCGCGTTCCGCCAGCTGATGCAGGCGGAAGAGCGTGCGCAGGCAAGCGCGGAGTTGGCGCTGCGCTATGTGATTTTTGGCGGTGAAGCGCTGGAGCTGACCTCGCTTGCGGCGTGGTTTGCACGGCATGGGGATGCAACGCCGCAACTGGTCAACATGTACGGGATCACGGAGACGACGGTGCATGTCACGTATCGCCCGATCACGCGCTCCGATGTCGAGAGCGGAGCGGGCAGTGTGATCGGCGTGCCGATCCCCGACCTGCAGGTCTACGTGCTGGACGGGCAGCTGGAGCCGGTGCCGTATGGCGTCGCAGGCGAGATGTACGTCGGCGGGGCCGGGGTGGCGCGGGGGTACTTGAACCGAGCCGATCTGACCGGAGAGCGTTTTCTCGCCAACCCGTTTGGCGCCGGCCGCCTGTACAAGACGGGCGACTTGGCCCGCCGTCTGGCGAGCGGGGAGCTGGAGTACTGTGGGCGGATCGACCAGCAGGTGAAGATCCGCGGCTTCCGCATCGAGCTCGGGGAGATCGAGTCGCTGCTGGTGTCGCATCCGGCAGTGCAGGAATGCGTGGTGATGGCCCGGGAAGACGTGCCGGGCGACAAGCGTCTGGCAGCGTACTTCGTCGGCGGTGCGGAAGGCGCGCCGGAGATCGGCGAGCTGCGCAGCTACTTGAAGGAGCGGCTGCCGGAGTATATGATCCCGTCCGCTTTTGTCAAGATGGACGTCATGCCGCTGACGGCGAACGGGAAGATCGATCTGCGCGCCTTGCCCGTGCCGGAACTGTCGGCTGCGGCGACGCACGCATATGTCGCGCCGCGCACGGCAGCCGAGGAGCTTGTGGCGGGGATCTGGGCGGATGTGCTGCGGGCCGATCTGGTCGGCGCGGAAGACAATTTCTTTGAACTCGGCGGACATTCGCTGCTGGCGACGCAGGTGATCTCACGGGTCAACGAAGCGTTTGGCGTGCAGATGCCGCTACGGGCACTGTTTGAGTCGCCGACCGTTGCCGAGCTGGCCGGCAGCATCGGGCGTATGGCGGGAACTGCGGCTTCAAAGCCCTGCGCCGGGATCGAAAAAGTGTCCCGTGAAGCGGCCCTGCCTCTTTCCTTCGCCCAGCAGCGCTTGTGGTTGATCGACCAGCTGATGCCGGGCAGTGCAGTGTACAGCATCCCGTTTGCCGTGCGCTTGCGTGGGGAGCTGGATGTGGAGGCGATGGAGCGGAGTTTGAACGAGCTGATCGCGCGCCATGAGTCGTTGCGCACCGCGTTTGCGAGCCGAGACGGCGGGGCGGTGCAGGTGATCGCCGAGCCGGGGTGGACGGCGCTGGAAGTGCTGGACGTTCCGTCGGAAGCAGAGGTGCAGGCGTTGATCTTGCAAGAAGCAAGAGAGCCGTTTGATCTCACCGTCGGTCCGCTCGTCCGCTTCCGGCTGTTGAAGTGTGGGGCGAAGGAGCATGTGCTGGTCGCAAATATGCACCACATCATCGCGGACGGCTGGTCGATCGGCGTGTTCACCGCGGAATTCGCCGCGCTGTACGAGGCGTTCCGTCAAGGGCAGCCCGCGCCGCTTGCGCAACTGCCGATTCAATATGCGGACTATGCCGCGTGGCAGCGCCAGTGGCTGCAAGGAGAGGTGATGGATGAGCAGCTTGCATATTGGAAAACGCAGCTCGGCGGCGAACTGCCCGCGCTGCAGCTGCCGACCGACCGTCCACGACCGCCGGTGCAGACCCATCAGGGCGCGGCGGCGCGGTTCCGGCTGCCGGAAGCATTGAGCGCCGGGGTGCGCAAGCTGTCCCGGCAAGCAGGAGCAACGCTGTTCATGACTTTGCTCAGCGGGTTTCAGGCGCTCTTGTCCCGCTATACGGGACAAGAAGACATCTGTGTCGGCACGCCGCTTGCCGGACGCCACCACGGGGAGACGGAAGGGCTGATCGGGTTGTTCGTGAACACGCTGGTTCTGCGCGCCGACCTCAGCGGCAATCCGACGTTTGCCGACTTGCTGTCCCGCGTGCGGGAAACGGCGCTCGGGGCGTATGCGCACCAGGATGTGCCGTTTGAGAAATTGGTCGAAGAGCTGCAGCCGGAGCGCGACATGAGCCGGACGCCGCTGTTCCAAGTGCTGTTCGTGCTGCAGAACGCCCGCCAGTCTGACATCGAGCTGCCGGAGCTTCAGTTGCAGATGATCGACGCGGACGGCGGGATGGCCAAATTTGACCTGGAGCTGTCGATGGAAGAGCAGGGCGGCACGATCGCCGGGGCGCTGACCTACAACACCGACCTGTTCGATGCCGAGACGATCTCGCGCATGATCGGGCACTACCTGACCCTGCTCGCAGGCGCGGTAGAAGCGCCGCATGCGCCGCTGTCCGGCCTGCCGCTGTTGACCGCAGCGGAAGAAGAGCAGCTGCTGGAACGGTGGAACGGCGCATTGCCGGACGTACCGCATGCTTGTCTGCACCATCTGATCGAAGCGCAGGCGGCCAAGACGCCGGAGCGCACCGCGGTCCTGTTCGGCGAGGAGCGTTTGACCTACGCCGAGCTGAACGCCCGCGCCAACCGCCTTGCGCACTATCTGCAGCAGCTTGGCGTCGGACCGGACGCGCTCGTCACCCTGTGTGTCGAGCGTTCGCTCGACCTGATGGTCGGCGTGCTGGGGATTCTAAAGGCGGGCGGCGCGTATGTGCCGCTGGACACGTCGTACCCGGAGGAGCGCATCCAGCTCATTCTGGAGGACACGCAGGCACCCGTGCTGCTCACGCAGTCCCACCTGTTGAGCCGTCTGCCCGATTCGATTTTGCAGCCGGGAGCGAAGAGCGCTCAGGCTGCCCGGGTCGTTTGCTTCGACCTCGACGGGGCGGAGATCGCCGATCAGCCTGACCACAACCCGGCCTCTGCGGTGCAGCCGCACCATTTGGCGTACATGATCTACACCTCCGGCTCCACCGGCCGTCCGAAGGCGGTCATGGTCGAGCATGGCAATCTCGTCTCCACGCTGCAGGCGAGCCAGGAGCGCTTCCGCTTCGGGGCGGACGATGTAATGCCGTGGATCGCATCGGTGGCGTTCGACATCGCGCTGTTCGAGTCGATGAACACCTTGCTCCAAGGCGGAGCCACCGTCATTCTCGCCCGCGAGCACGTGCTGGATCTGCCGCAGCTGATCCAAGACCTGAAAGGCTACACGGCCATTCACACCGTTCCGAGCCTGATGCGCCAGATCGTGCAGACGATCCGTGATCAAGGAGTGCCTGCGTCCGACTATGACGGCATGCGCCTCGTCTTTACCGGCGGCGACGCAGTGCCGCCCGACCTGCTCGATGAGATGAAAGAGGTGTTTAGGCAAGCGGAGATCCACGTCCTGTACGGCCCGACCGAAGGGACGATCATCTGCTCGAACTTCGCCGTGCCGCGCGGCACAGGCATGACGCGTCTGCTGATCGGACGCCGCCTCGTCAACGCTCAGCTGCGCGTGTACGATGCGCACCGGCAGCTCGTCCCGGTCGGTATTCCGGGCGAACTGTACATCGGCGGCCTCGGCGTCACGCGCGGCTACTATCAGCGCGAAGAGCTCAACGCTGAAAAATTCGTCACGGTAGAGGGCGAGCGCTGGTACCGCACCGGCGACTTGACCCGCTATCTGGCCGACGGGACGCTCGAATTCCTCGGCCGCATCGACAACCAAGTGAAAATCCGCGGCTTCCGCATCGAGATCGGCGAGATCGAAGCGGTGCTCATCCAGCATCCGAGCGTCCACGAGAGCGTGGTCATCGTTCACGAAAGCGCAGCGGGCGACAAACGCCTCGCCGCCTACCTCGTGCCGGAAGATGGGGAGCAGGCGGACAGCGCCGAGCTGCGCAGCTATCTCAAAGACAAGCTGCCCGAATACATGGTGCCGACTTTCCTGATCCAGCTCGACGCCCTGCCGCTCAATCCGAACGGCAAGATCGACCGCAGAGCACTCCCGGCTCCCGACACCGTTGCGCTGGAGGCGGCCGTCTACACCGCCCCGCGCACCGAAACGGAAGCGCTGGTGGCGCAGGTCTTCGCCGACGTGCTCGGCATGGAGCAGGTCAGCATCGACGAGAACTTCTTCTCGCTCGGCGGCCACTCGCTGCTGGCGACGCAGGTCATCTCCCGCCTGAGCGCTGCGCTTGGCACGCAGATTCCGCTGCGGCACCTGTTCGAGGCGCCGACCGCGGCCGATTTTGCAGCCGGGTTGGAATTGGGAGAGGCCGCCCATGCTCTCGTGCCGGTCGCGCGCGGCGGCGAGCTGCCGATGTCGTTCGCGCAGCAGCGCCTGTGGGTGATCGACCAGCTGATGCCGGGACACACCGCCTACAACATGCCGCTTGCGGTGCGCCTGCAGGGGCATTTGGATGCGCAGGCGTTCGAAAACGCACTGAACGGCATCCTGTCCCGCCACGAAGCGCTGCGCACTACGTTCGCAGAAAATGCGGACGGGCTGCCCGTGCAAGTGATCGCTGAGCCGGAATGGCAGACTTTGCTCCGTCTTGATCTGAGCGGCCTTTCCACCGCCGAGCGCGAGCAGGAAGCGATGCGTCTGGCCCAAGCGGACGCCACAGCGCCGTTCGACCTGACCGCAGGCCCGGTGATTCGCTTCTCCTTGCTACAGATGGGGGAAAACGAGCACATCCTGCTCCTGAACATGCACCACATCGTCTCAGACGGCTGGTCGATGGGCCTGTTTGTCCAAGAGTTCACCGCGCTCTACAGCGCGTATCTGCGCGGGGAAGACGCCGTTCTCAAGCCTCTGCCGATCCAATACGCCGACTATGCGCACTGGCAGCGTGAGACGTTGGCGGGTGACAAGCTGGAAGCCGAGCTGAACTACTGGAAAAACCAGCTCAGCGGCGAACTTCCGCTGCTGCAGCTGCCGACCGATCTGACGGGAGAAGAAACACAGGCCGGCGCCGACGTTTCGCTGACCTTGCCGAACGCGCTGACCGGACGCCTGCAGGAGCTGAGCCAGCGGTACGGCGCGACGATGTTCATGACGATCCTCGGAGCCTTCCAGACCTTGCTGCACCGCCACAGCGGGCAGGACGACATCTGCATCGGCACCCCGATCGCGGGGCGCAGCGCTGTGGAGACGGAAGGGCTGATCGGCTTTTTCCTGAACACGCTGGTCATGCGCGCCGACCTTTCCGGTGCGCCGACCTTCGTCGAACTGCTCGGCCGTGTGCGGGAGACGGCGCTGGGCGCCTACGCCCATGCCGAGCTACCGTTTGAGCGTCTGGTCGAGGAAGTGCAGCCGGAGCGCCGCCTGCACCGCAACCCGATCTTCGACGTGCTGGTCAACTACCTGAACATGCCGCCGCTGCAAGCCGATCTGCCGGAGCTGTCCGTCACGCCGCTGCCGGCTGTGGAGCAGGAAGCGAAGTTCCTCTTGTCCCTGATCGTGCAGGAGCAGGAGGGAGCCGGGCTGGCACTTCGACTGATCTACCGCAGCTCGCTGTTCTCGGAAGCGCGGATCACGGAGCTGCTGTCTCAACTGGAAGTGCTGCTGGAGCAGATCGCGGACGATCCGAATCTGCGCATCGATCAGTACTCGCTGGTGACCGAAGCGTCCCGCAGGTTGCTGCCGGATCGAAGCGCGGTGCTCGACGGGCCTGCGTATCCGTTCGTGCAGGAGCTGTTTGCACAGTGGGCGGAGCGCACGCCGCAGCAGATCGCCGTGGCGCAAGGAGAGGCGGCGTTGACCTACACCGAGCTGAACGAGCGGGCCGATGAGCTGGCAGCTTGCCTGCAAGCGCGGGGTGTGGAAAAAGGCGGCGTGGTCGCCGTCATCTCCACGCGCTGCTTCGGCCTGATCGCCGCGATGCTCGGCGTGCTGAAGAGCGGCGGCGTGCTGCTGATGATCGACGAAGACCTCCCGGCCGCCCGCAAGCGCGTGATGCTGGAAGAGTCGAAGGCGCAGCACGTCCTGCACCTCACAGGCGGGCAGGCGCAAGGGGAACTGGCCGACCTGCTCGCGGCGTATCGAGTGCTGACCGTCGATCCGGGCGGACAAGGGAACTTTGGTCGGGAAACAGCTGCCTTCGTGCAGCCTGACCTCTTGCCGGACGACCCGGCCTACATTTTCTTCACCTCGGGGACGACCGGCGTGCCGAAAGGGGTGCTGGGCCGCCACAACGGGCTCAGCCACTTCCTGATCTGGCAGCGCGAGACGTTCCGCATCGGGCCGGATGACCGCTCCTCGCAGCTGATCCACCTGTCGTTTGACGTGGCGCTGCGCGACATCTTCCTGCCGCTGACCAGCGGGGCGACGCTGTGCCTCCCGGACAAGCTGGACGATCTCAGCGCCGAGTACCTGCTCCCGTGGCTGGAGCGCGAGAAGATCTCGGTGCTGCACACCGTGCCTTCGCTCGCCGCTTCCTGGGTGTCGCAAGCACCGGCAGGCATCACGCTGTCTGCGCTGCGTTGCCTGTTTACAGCCGGGGAGCCGCTGACCGATGTGCTGGTGGGCAGATGGCGTCAGCAGTTCCCGGAGCTCGGCGACATTATCAACCTGTACGGACCGACCGAAACCACGCTGGCAAAATGTTATTATGTCGTGCCTGCACAGCCTCTGCCGGGCATCCAGCCGGTCGGGTCTCCGCAGCCGAACACGCAGGTGCTGATCCTGAACGGGCAGGGCGGCTTGTGCGGCATCGGGGAGGCGGGCGAGATCGTCATTCGCACGCCTTACCGCTCCTTGGGCTATATCAACAACGCGGAGGAGGGGGCGAAGCGCTTTGTCGGCGACCTCTATTTCACCGGTGACAAAGGGCGCTATCGCCAGGACGGTCTGCTGGAGATCCTCGGCCGCGTCGACGACCAGGTGAAAGTGCGCGGAGTGCGCGTTCAGCTCAACGAAGTGTCCTCCACGCTGGCCCGCCATGCGGCGGTCGATGCTTGCGCGGTGCTGGACTGGAAAGACGAGCAGGGCGACGTGACACTCGCAGCGTACGTGGTGCTCCAAGCGGCGCAGGCGGCGACAGCAGCCGAGCTGCGCGCCTTCCTGTCCGGCCAGCTGTTGGCGGCGATGGTACCGTCAGCGTTCGTGTTTCTGGAGCGACTGCCGTTGACCAGCAACGGCAAAGTCGACCGCAAAGCTTTGCCGCGGCCAGAGCTGGTGAGCGTCGAAGCGGACGAGTACGTCGCGCCGCGCACGGAGACGGAAGCGCAGCTTGCCCTGATCTGGGCAGATGTGCTGAAGCGGGAAGGGGTCGGCGTCACCGCCAATTTCTTCGATCTCGGCGGCCATTCGCTCTTGGCGACGCAGATGATCTCACGAGTCAGGCAGGCATTTTCGGTCGAGCTGTCTCTGCACAGCTTGTTCGAACGCCCGACCATCTCTGGGCTCGCTGGGCTGATCGCCGCTTCCCGCGGTCATGCGGACGGCCCGGCACTCGTGCCGGTCGCACGCGGCGGACTGCTTCCGTTGTCCTATGCCCAGCAGCGCCTCTGGTTCCTCGACCGGCTGGAGTCGAACAGCGCGGCCTACAACATCCCGCTGATCCTCCGCGTGCAAGGGGCGCTCGACCTGCAAGTCGTCGGGCATACCATGCACGAGCTGGTGCGCCGCCACGAGACACTGCGCACAACGTTTGCAGAAGTTGAAGGGGGAGCGGTGCAAAAAATCGCCCCGGTGGCGACGCAAGGGGACGGTGCAGGCGCAGGTGCGACG
Organism: Tumebacillus sp. BK434; assembly: GCF_004340785.1. Classification (NCBI taxonomy): domain Bacteria; kingdom Bacillati; phylum Bacillota; class Bacilli; order Caryophanales; family Alicyclobacillaceae; genus Tumebacillus; species Tumebacillus sp. BK434. The sequence continues at coordinate 452,938 of NZ_SLXS01000001.1, forward strand.
GCAGATGCAATCATTGCGAATACTGCTGAAGCACATTCGAACAACAGTGCAAACTTGCGTCACGTTGCAACGGCATCCGGGCAAGCGACTGTCACAGTTCCCATGATCGAACTGCCCGAGGCAGAAGCACTCGCCTACCTGCAACGGGAAGCGCAGCGCCCGTTCGACCTCGGCCAAGGGCCGCTGATCCGCGCGAACGTGGTGCGAGTGGCAGAATATGACCACTTCCTGCTGCTCAACATGCACCATATCATCTCCGACGCCTGGTCGGTCGGCGTGCTGCTGAACGAGTTTGCGGCTCTGTATGAAGCATTTGCGGCTGCTCAGACATCGCCGATCGCCGAACTCGCGATCCAATATGCGGACTACGCGGTCTGGCAGCGCGAATGGCTGCAGGGCGAGCGCTTGACCGCTCAGCTCGACTACTGGAGAGGGCAGCTTGGCGACGGAGTGCCGGTCCTGCAACTGCCGACCGACCGTCCGCGCCCGCAGGTGCAGACGTTCGCCGGGGCGCAGATTCCGTTCGTTCTGTCCAAGGAGCTGACCCGCGGTCTGAACGCGTTGAGCCGTCAGACGGGCGCTTCGCTCTACATGACCCTGCTCGCCGCGTTCCAGACCCTGCTCTCGCGCTACACGGGGCAGGAGGACATTGCCGTCGGCTCGCCGATCGCGGGCCGTCAGCGCACCGAGCTGGAAGGATTGATCGGATTTTTCGTCAACACGCTCGTCCTGCGCACCGACCTGTCCGGAGCACCGACCTTCCGCGAGCTGTTGCAGCGCGTCCGCCGCACAGCGCTCGACGCGTACGCCCACCAGGACGTGCCGTTCGAAATGCTCGTCGGCGAACTTGGCGTCGAGCGGAGTTTGAGCCACTCGCCCCTGTTCCAAGTCATGTTCGCCTTGCAAAACGTGCCGCTCGCCGACCGCGAAGTGGCGGGGCTGACTTTGTCCCCGGTGCCCTTCGAGGTGCAGACCGCCAAGTTCGACCTGTCGATGATGCTCCTCGAACAAGGGGAGACGATCTCCGGCGCGCTCGACTTCAACACCGATCTCTTCGACCGCGCCACCATGCAGCGCCTGATCGCCAACTTCCAGACCTTGCTCGGGTCCCTTTTGGCCGACCCGGACTGCCCGCTGGCCAGCCTGGAGCTGGTCGCAGCGGAAGAAGTCAGACAACTGCAGGCTTGGAACGAAACGGCAGCCGATTTCCCGGCGGAGCGCACGATTCAGGAGCAGTTTGCCGAAATGGTGCGCCTGCACGCCGACCGCATCGCCGTGTCGGACAGCACGCAGACTTTGACCTACCGCGAACTGAACGATCGCGCCAACGCCGTCGCCCGTGAACTTCGGGCGCGGGGTGTCCGGCCGAACCAGCCGGTCGGCTTTATGCTGGAGCGCGGCGTTCAGGTGATGGTCACCCTGTTCGGCATCCTGAAGGCAGGCGCGGCGTATCTGCCGATCGACGCCGACTATCCGGCCGAGCGCATCGCCTACATGCTGGAGGACAGCGGCGCGGCTTGGGTGATCACGCAGCAGTCCCTGCAGGCGCGAATTGTGACGCTCGCACCAGACTTGCTCTGTCTGGAAGACGTTCCGCGCACCTGCGCTCAAGGCGACCCGGAACTGATCAACACGCCGGATGACCTCGCCTACATCATCTACACCTCCGGCTCGACCGGACGCCCGAAAGGCACGCTGCTGCGCCACACTGGCGTGCTCAACCTTGCCTCCTGGGCGCACGATGTGCTCGGCGAAAACGAGCAGGACGTCATCCTGCAGTACTCCAACAACTCGTTTGACGCTTCGGTGCAAGAGATCTTCTGCGCCTTGCTCAACGGCTCCCGACTACACGTCCTGAGTCAGGACGAGCGCCTGTCGATCGAAGCCTTTGCCGACGCCGTCTGCAGCGTCCAAGCGACCGCCGTCCTGCTCCCGACCGTCTTTTTCCATCAGCTCGGCAGCTCTCTGGCGGACGAAGGGGTACAAAAACTCGCATCGCTCAAACGCGTCCTCGTCGGCGGCGAAGCGGTGAGCAGTGCGGCGGTGCGCAGCTGGCAGCACCGCTTCGGCACCGGCATGGAAGTAGTCAACGTCTACGGGCCGACCGAGATCACCGTCATCTGCACCGCGTACCGCCTGCAGGAGCTGTTGCCGGAAGAGGTGAGCAGCCTGCCGATCGGCAAGCCGCTGCCGAACTTCCAGCACTACATTCTCAATTCGGCGCTGGAGCTGTGCCCGATCGGCGTGGTCGGCGAGTTGTACGTCGGTGGCGTCTCGCTGGCAAAGGGGTATCACAATCAGCCGGAAAAGACGGCCGAAGCATTCCTCCCGCATCCGTTCCAAGCGGGCGAGCGGCTGTACAAGACGGGTGACTTGGCGCGCTGGCTGCCCGGCGGCAACGTCGAGTACATGGGCCGGATCGACCATCAGGTGAAGATCCGTGGCTTCCGCGTCGAGCTGTCCGAGATCGAAGACCGCCTAGGCAAGCATCCGTCCCTGCAGCAGGTCGTTGTGACCGCCCGTGAACAGCGGCTCGTCGCGTACGTCGTGCCGCCGAAAGGGCAGGAGATCGACAGCGGCGAACTGCGCAGCTATTTGAAAGAAAAACTGCCAGAGTACATGATCCCGTCCGCGTTTGTCGTGCTGGACGCGCTGCCGCTCACGCCAAACAACAAAGTCGACCTGCGCGCCCTGCCTGCGCCCGAACTCACTGATCTGGTCGCAGCAGGCTCCTACACCGCGCCCCGAAGCGACATGGAAGCCGCCTTGGCCGAAGTCTGGCAAGGGGTACTGCGACTGGAGAAAGTCGGCATTCACGACAATTTCTTTGCCCTTGGCGGCGACTCGATCCTGAGCATTCAGATCATCAACCGCGCCGCGCAAAAAGGCATCCGGCTCACACCGAAAGACCTGTTCCAGAGCCAGACGATCGCCGAGCTGGCCGAGCGCGCCCAGACGGGAACCGACTTGGCAGCGGAGCAAGGCCCGGTCACCGGTCCGGTGCTGCTGACGCCGATCCAACGGTGGTTCTTTGGGCAAGAACTGCCCGCTCCCGACCACTGGAACATGTCGGTGCTGTTCGAACTCCGCGAGACGCTCGACACCGAAGCGATGCGCGATGCTGTCGCCCAACTGCTCGACCATCATGACGCGCTGCGCATGCGCTATGAGCAGGCGGCAGGGGAGTGGCAGCAAACGATCAAGGAGCCGGGCGGCGATGTGCCTTTTGTCACCGTCGATCTGACCGGGCGGGAAGCGGAGTTGGAGGCCGAAGCGGAACACTGGCAGCAGAGCCTGTCCATCGCCGACGGTCCGCTCCTGCGTTTCGTGCATGTCAAGTTCGGTGGTGCACGCCGCGACGTACTGCTGCTGATCGTCCACCATCTCGTCATCGACGGCGTGTCGTGGCGCATCCTGCTGCAAGACTTGGAAGCGGCCTATGCGGGGCGTTCGCTGCCGCCGAAGACGACCTCCTTCCAAGCGTGGTCGGAACGCCTGGCCGCACACGCGCAGACGCCTGCCGTTTTGCAGGAAAAAGCGCATTGGCTGCAACTGCAGGACGCGCCGGTCGCCGAACTGCCTGTCGATCACGCCCACGGCGCGAACACGATCGGCTCCAGCCGCCGCCTCTCCCTGTCGCTCACGACGGAGGAGACGCAGCAACTGCTGCAGGAAGCGCCGCAAGCGTACAACACGCAGATCAACGACCTGCTGTTGACCGCTCTGGTCGCAGCGTTTGCAAAGTGGACGGGCGACCGCGCCTTGCTGCTCGACTTCGAAGGGCACGGGCGCGAGGAGATCGGGGACGGCATCGACGTCTCCCGCACCGTCGGCTGGTTCACGACGATGTACCCGGTGCTGTTGCAACTGCCCGGCGACGCGGACACCGGCGCACGCATCAAGGCGGTCAAAGAACAGCTCCGCGCCATCCCGAGCCGGGGCCTTGGCTTCGGCTTGCTGCGCGATCTGAACGGGGATGCGGCGCTGCAGGAACTGCCTGCCGCACAGGTATCTTTCAACTACTTGGGCCAATTTGACCAAGTGACCGCCGAGTCCGCACTGTTTGCCGTCTCCAACATGCCCGGAGGTGCGCCGCGCGGGAAAGCAAACCCGCGCCACCACCTGCTGGAAATCAACGGCGCGGTGCAAGGCGGCCAGTTGCACTTGAACTGGACGTACAGCGTCAATGTCCACGAAGTGACTACGGTGGAACAACTGGCCCAGTCCTTCCTGCACGAACTTCGCGCCGTGATTCACCACTGCCTGTCGGAAGAGGCGGGCGGATACACGCCGTCCGACTTCCCGGAGGCGCGTTTGAGCCAGGAGCGTCTGGATGAGCTGATGGCAAGCCTGACCGAACGCGGGATCACGCGCCCTGACATCGAAGCGGTGTACGAACTGTCGCCGATGCAGCAAGGCATGATCTTCCACAGCATGATGTCGCCGGAAGAGGGCGTCTATGTCGTGCAGATGAACATGGAACTGAACGGCACGCTCGACGAAGCGGCCTTGCAGCGTGCCTGGCAACAGGTGCTCCTGCGCCACCCGATCCTCCGCACCGGCTTCGAGTGGAAAGGGCTGGAGACCCCGCAGCAAGTGGTCTACCGCCGTGTTCAACTGCCGATCGAAACGCTCGACTGGCGCGGGGAACGCTCCGTCGGCTTCGAAGCGTTCCTGCTCCAAGACCGCCTGCGCGGCTTCGATCTATCGGTCGCGCCGCTGATGCGCCTGACCCTGATCCGAATGGCCGACCGCGCCTATCGTCTGGTCTGGACCTCGCACCATCTGCTCCTCGACGGCTGGTCGATGCCGCTCGTGTTCAAAGAGCTCGTCACCCTTTTCGAAGCGGAACTGCGCGGCACCGAAGCGCAGTTGACGCCGAGACGCCCGTACCGCGACTTTATCGCCTGGCTGCAAGAGCAGGACCTGCTGGCGGCCGAAGCGTTCTGGCGTGGCAAGCTGTCCGGCTTCACCGCGCCGAACCGCCTCCCGGTGGAGCGCACCGGTCCGCCTGCCGAGATGCCGATCAAGCGCTACGGTGAGCAAAAAGTCACCTTGTCCGCGGAGACAACCGCTGTGCTCCAAGAAGCGGCACGCGCGCAGGGACTGACGCTTAACACCCTGTTCCAAGGCGCTTGGGCGCTGCTGCTCAGCCGCTACTGCCGCGAGCAGGACGTCGTGTTTGGCGCGACCGTCTCCGGTCGTCCGACTGAGCTCGCGGGGGCGGACTCGATGATTGGCCTGTTCATCAACACGTTGCCGATGCGTCTGCACACCGCCCCGGAACGGTCGGTGCTGAGTTTCCTGAAAGACCTGCAAGCCCAGCAGGTGGAAGTCCGCGACTGCGAATTCACCCCGCTCGTACAGGTGCAAGGGTGGAGCGACGTGCCGCGCGACCAGCCTTTGTTTGAGTCGATCGTGGTCTTTGAGAACTATCCGCTCGACGAGACGATCGTTCCGGTGTTTGGCGATCTGGAAGTCAAAGAAATGACGACGCTGGAGATGGACAGCTACCCGCTCACCGTCATGGCGCTGCCGGGGGCGGAGTTTACGATCAAGGTCGCTTTTGATCATCTGCGCTTTGAAGAAGCTGTGATCGCGCGTCTGATCGGGCATCTGCAGATGCTGCTCCTGTCGCTTTTGGACGATCCGAAGGCGGCGCTGGCCGACGTGCCGATGCTGACCGAAGCAGAGCGTCACCAACTGCTGGGTGAGTGGAACGACACGGCGGTCGACCATCCGCAAGAGATCTGCATTCACCAGCTGTTCCAGGAGCAGGCGGAGCGCACGCCGGATGCCATCGCCGTCATCCATGGCGACGAGCAGCTGACGTACGCCGAACTGAATGCCCGCGCCAACCAACTGGCCCACCGCCTGCAAAAGCTTGGCGTCGGCCCGGATGTGCTCGTCGGCATCGCCGCAGAACGCTCCTTGGAGCTGATGATCGGGCTGCTTGGCATTTTGAAGGCGGGCGGCGCCTATCTGCCGATCGATCCGGCGTATCCGGCAGCACGCATCTCCTTCATGCTGGAAGACTCGCAGGTGGGGGTGCTGCTGACCCAAGGACATTTGACCGCGTCCTTGCCGTCCCATCCTGCGCATGTGATCTGCCTTGATACCGGCTGGGAGGGGATCGCCGAGGAATCTGCCGACGCCTGCCTGAGCGCGGTGACTGCCGACAACCTGAGCTATATGATCTACACCTCAGGTTCGACGGGCACGCCAAAAGGCGTATTGATTCCGCACCGCGCCGTGGTCAACCACCGTTTTGCCATCGCGCGTGCGTACGGGCTGCTAGCGTCCGACCGCGTTTTGCAGTTCGCCTCGATCTCGTTTGACATCGCGGTCGAAGAAGTGTTCCCGACCCTGCTCAGCGGAGCAACGCTGGTGCTGCGCGGGGAGCAGATGGCAGCAGCGGAGTTCCTGCACTGGGTGGCGGCGCAGGGCATCACCGTCCTCAACTTGCCGACCGCTTATTGGCACAGCTGGGTGCACGAATTGGCTCTGCAGTCGGCCGAACTGCCGTCCGCGCTGCGCTTGACGATCGTCGGTGGCGAAAAAGCATCGCCGGAAGCGTATGCCTTGTGGAAAAAATTGGCCGGGGAATCGGTGCGCTGGTTCAACTCGTACGGCCCGACCGAAGCGACCGTCACCGCCACGACCTACGAGCCGAGCGGAGAAGAGGCACTGGCTGCCTTGAACCTCCCGATCGGCCGTCCGATCGACAACTTGCAGCTCTACGTCCTTGATGAGCAACTGCACCCGGTTCCCATCGGCGTCCCGGGTGAACTGCACATCGGCGGCGTCGGATTGGCAAGAGGTTACCTGAAGCGCCCGGAACTGACGGCTGAAAAATTCATCGCGAATCCGTTCGGTGCCGCGGGCAGCCGCCTGTACAAGACGGGCGACCTCGTCCGCTACCTGCCCGACGGCAACTTGGAATACATCGGCCGCACCGACGATCAGGTGAAAGTTCGCGGGTTCCGCATCGAGCTTGGCGAGATCGAAACCCTACTCGAAGGGCATCCCGCCGTCCACACGGCCGTCGTGATCGTCCGCGACGAACGCCTTGTCGCCTATTTCGTGGGCGAAGCGGCAGCCGACTTGCGAGCCTATTTGCGAGAGAAGATGCCGGAGTACATGATTCCCTCCGCCTTTGTCGCCTTGGCTGAACTTCCGATGACGCCAAACGGCAAAGTCGACCGCCGCGCCCTGCCTGCGCCGGACACCCTGTTCACCGCGCCGGGCGCGGGCACCGCTTATGAAGCGCCGCGCAGCAAGACGGAGCAGGCGCTGGCCGAGATCTGGCAAAACGCGCTGCGCCGCGAGCAGGTCGGGATTCGCGACAACTTCTTCGAACTGGGCGGCGACTCGATCCTCAGCCTGCAGATCATCTCCCGCGCCGCGGCGAAAGGTATCCGCCTGACGCCGAAAGACCTGTTTACGCATCAGTCGATCGCGGAGCTGGCTGAAGCGGCAGGCACCGTAACCGCCGCTGCCCTCGCCGATCAGGGCGAAGTGACAGGGGAGGTGCTGCTCACGCCGATCCAGCGCTGGTTCTTCGACGCGCAGATGCACAACGCCGGCCACTGGAACATGTCGATGCTGTTTGAAACGCAGGAGTCGCTGGACGATGCCATTTTGCAAGACGTATTCGCCCAACTTCTGCAGCATCATGACGCCTTGCGCATGCAGTTTGCGGACGGCAGGCAGTCCAACGCCGCCTGGAGCGGTGACGTTCCACTGACTTCCCGCGACTTGACACACCTGCCCGCTGATGAGCAGGAAGCGGCGTTCGAAGCAGAAGCGGGCCGCCTGCAAGCGAGCCTCGACTTGCAAGCAGGTCCTCCGGTACACGTTGCTGCCTTTCATTTTGGAGCGGAGCGGGGCAGCCGACTGCTGCTCATCGTGCACCACTTGGTGATCGACGGCGTGTCCTGGCGGATCTTGCTGGAGGACTTGGAGCTGGCCTACACCCAGCGCCTGCGCGGGGAAGAGATCAAACTGCCGCCCAAGACCACGTCCTATCAGGCTTGGGCAAAGCGCATGGCCGACTACGCCAAGACGCCTGCTCTGCAGCAAGAGCGCGCGTACTGGCTCAAGCAAGGTCAGGCCGCACAGCTGCCGACCGACCGTACAGACGGTGCGAACACAGAGGCGTCCGCCCAGCATGTGTCGGTGACTTTGGATGCCGCCCACACGCAAGCCCTGCTGCAAGAGGCGCCCAAAGCGTACAACACGCACATCAACGACTTGCTCCTGACCGCGCTGGTCGAAGCGTTTGGCGCCTGGACAGGCGAGCGTGCCCTTCTCTTGGATCTTGAAGGGCATGGCCGTGAAGAGATTCTGGAAGGCGTCGACGTGTCCCGCACCGTCGGCTGGTTCACCGCCGTCTATCCGGTCGGTCTGAACTTGACCGCCGCGTCGCAGCCGGGACAGAAGATCCAAACGGTAAAGCAACGCCTGCGCGCCATCCCGAACAAAGGCATCGGCTATGGCGTCCTGCGCTACCTGAACGGAGACGAGGCACTCGCTGCGCTGCCGAGCGCCGAGGTGCAGTTTAACTACCTTGGGCAGTTGGATCAGGCGCTGGCCGAGTCTGGCGTTTTCACCGTCTCGCAGGCTGACGGCGGCGCGGCCCGCGACCCGCAGAACCCGCGCAGCCATCTTCTGGAGATCAACTGTGCTGTCAGCGGCGGGCAACTGCAAGTCAACTGGACCTACAGCAGCAACCTACATGAGCGTTCGACGGTGGAAAAGCTGGCCGGGCAATATCTCGAAGCTTTGCAAGAGCTGATCCGCCACTGCCAGTCGCCCGAAGAGTGGCTGACCGACGACGCGGGCATCCAATGGAACCTGTCGTCGCCAAACTGCCTGATGCCGCTGAACAATGCGGTGACCGGCACTCCGCTGTTCCTTGTCCACCCGGTCGGCGGCGTGGCGCAGATCTACACCGAGTTGGCGGATGAGTTGAGCGACCGTCCGGTCTACGGCTTGCAGTCCCGTGGGCTGGACGAAAGCGAAACACCGTTTGGCACCGTCGAAGAGATGGCAGCCTGCTACATCGAGGCGATCCGCTCCGTGCAGCCGTACGGCCCGTATCAACTCGGCGGCTGGTCGATGGGCGGCCTGGTCGCGCTGGAAATGGCGCAGCAGCTCAAGCGGGCGGGGGAGGAAGTCAGCTTCCTCGGCCTCCTCGACACCCCGGCCCAGCACCTCGGCGGCCACAACGGCCAGCCGACCCCGGTGCATCGCCTGCTGTCGACGTTTGCCGAAGAGCTGACCAACCGTTTCGGCATCGAGATGCCGGATGCGGCCGAGCTGGCGCAGACGCTGTCTGTCGATGAGTTCCTACAGGAGTTCATCACGGCCGCCGCCCGCACCAGCGCCTTGCCGCCGCACATCGGACTGGAGCAGGTCAAGCGTTTCTTCCGCGTCCTGCAAGCCAACGATGCGGCCAACTGCGTCTACGAGCAGCACTACTACGATGGCACCGTGACCATGTTCCGCGCCATCGAAGACCCCCAGCAAGGCGACAAAGGCCTCACCTTCGGCTGGGACACCCAAGCAACCACCGTCCACGTCCACACGGTGCGGGGCAGCCATCATAATATGGTACTCCCTCCGTATGTGAAGATGTTGGGAGCGCTGATGAGAGCTTGTTTGGAAGGGTAAAATGGATAGAACACGAGGGACAGGTGCCCTCGTGTTCTTTTTTGCTTGGAGAAGTTGGATCATGAGCTTGGCAGTTACTTGTGAACGATTCGGCTGTTCTCGAGGTGTCGGGCATGGCTCCGTTTATGAAGCTGAGATTTTGAACTCAAGCGGGGACTGTGAAGTTGTAATGATTGTGATGCATCTTGGGCAGTATTTGATGATGAGGAAGGGCAACGGGCAGGATACTTCAATCCGGTTAGAATCTCTTGTATTTCATCCTGAAGAAAAATAACCCGCCAATTAGGCGGTTTTTTAAAGGTTAGAGGAGGTAACTTGTAGAAATCACTAACGAAAATATAAAATACAAGGAGTTGATCAGTAATGTTTATAACGAAGTACAAACAACTGTTTGCAGGCATTCTCATTGGCAGTGTCATTGCAGGCGTCAGTGTTGCTTCGGCAGACCAAAGTATCACCGCCTATTTGAGCCCGATCAAGTTTACTTTTGACGGTGAAGCGAAGAAGTTGCCGGAAGGTTATGCTGTGCTTACTTATAAGGATCGTACATACGTGCCTGCGCGTTTCGTCGCAGAAGAGCTTGGTGCAAACGTCGAGTGGATCAATGCAACCCAAACGGTTGCAATTCGAACCGGACTGCCAACACCGCCAAGTCAAGCTTGTGGAACACCTACGATCAAAGGAAACATCAGCAGTTCGGGAGAGAAAATCTACCATGTGCCTGGTGGTCAATACTACGAAGCAACAAAAGCTGAGGAGATGTTCTGCACGAAAGAAGAAGCAGTGGCAGCCGGCTATCGTGCCTCGTTGCGGTAGCGATGTCACATGAACAAGGAGCATCGGCCCGAAAAGGGTCAGTGCTCCTTTGTTCATGTAACGTGTTAACTTTCTCGAATCTCGAAGAACGTGTAAGATGATAGATAACATCACAGACGCTTAGGAGGATACGCATGATCCGTCCAGCAACTCAAGCAGACTTTCAACCGGCCATCAAACTGATCTACTCAACCATTGGGAAAATAGGCAATACGCTCGCAGGTTCGGACCAGCCTGCAGAGGTCACACGAATCCTCGAAGAATTCTTTCAGCAAAAGGGCAACCGTCTCAGCTATGAAAACACGCTCGTCAAAGAACAAGACGGGCGTGTCGTGGGCGTCCTCGTATCGTACCACGGCAGCCGGACTGCCGAGCTTGACCAACCGTTCCTCGACCGCTTGATCGATCAAACTGGCGACCCAAGCCTTACGATCACCAAAGAAGCACAGGACGATGAATATTACCTCGACACGATCGCCGTATCTTCTGAATACGAAGGACGCGGCTATGGCAAGGAACTGATGCGAGCGTTCGAAGCAAAGGCACATGCTGAGCAGCATCACAAACTGGCACTGCTCGTTGAAAAAGACAATGAGCGTGCGTACCGTCTCTACGAAAAAACGGGCTTTCGCGTCGATGGCGAATTGACGGTCAGCGGCTATCGGTTTTACCATATGGTGAAACTTATCTGACCCAGAGCGAACGCTAAAAAAGACGCCTAGATGACGTCTTTATATCTTCGGAATGTCACGGACTCATTTTTGAGATCCAAAGTTTCCGTCATCCAACCGAAATCGAGCCAGGCAGCGCAATGTCTCGTTTTCTGATTGAAGCGGTCCCCCACCATGCTTGATATTTTCTCGCGGAAGGGGGCAAGTTCCGATGGATAATGGCTTCGATTTCTTGAAACTTGATGGTAAAGCTTGCAGTCTGTTGTTTCTGCAAAAATTGGCTAAGTTGTAGATAAATCGATGTTCTTGCCAATGAGATCCCTCTTTCTTAACTCAATTTTGGCGGTGATCCAGATGGAAAAAATGGTAGTTGCAGCGGTGAGCAGCAGCGCTTCACATACATTCAGCAAGCCCACCCAGGACAGCATCCAGCTTTTGGCCGGGCTCGGTGTAGCAGGGGATGCGCATTTGGGGAAGACGGTGAAGCACCGTTCGCGGGTGCAGCAAGACCCGACACAGCCTAATTTGCGGCAAGTGCATTTGATCCACGAGGAACTGTTCGTGGATCTGCAGAGCAAAGGCTACACCGTCTCCGCCGGACAGCTGGGAGAGAACGTGACGACGCGCGGCGTGGATCTGCTGGGCTTGCCGACGGGGGCGCGCCTGTATCTTGGAGAGACAGCGATTGTGGAGATCACGGGGCTGCGCAATCCTTGTGCGCAGCTGGATCGCTTTCAGCCGGGACTGATGCAGGCGGTGCTGGATCAAGATGCGTCAGGCAATCTCATCCGCAAGGCCGGCGTGATGGCTATCGTGCTGGAGGGCGGTGAGGTGCGGGCGGGGGACGCGATACGGATTGAATTGCCCCCTGAGCCGCATCGGCCGCTGGAGCGGGTATGAGCACCTTCGGGTGCTTTTTTTATTGCTCCAGCAGTTGGATGATCTCGTCGTGGTGTTTTTCCTTGGCGTAGTCCAAGGCGGTTTTACCTGTGTTATCGATGGGTCGCAGGTTGGCCCCGTTGTTGACGAGAAAGCGCACGTTCTCTGTCCGCAAGTTATCTACCGCCCAGTGCAACGCTGTGCGGCCATTTTTTGTACTCACGTTGAGGCTGGCACCGCCTTCTGCCAAGACCTGAATCATTTCGGGCGTCCCCATCATCGCCGCGTCGATCATCGGGTAGCGGCCATCCGTTTTGTCGGCGACGTTTGGTTGGGCGTGATATGCAAGCAAGAGCTTTACGATCTCGAGATGGCCGTTGGCCGTTGCGCCGTGCAAGGCGGTCGAGCCGTTATCGTCGGTTGCGTTGGGGTCCGCTCCGGATCGCAACAGGAATTCTGCCAACTGCATGTGGCCTCGATAGGAGGCAGCGATCAATGCGGTTTCCCCGTATTCTCCTCGCACCTCCACGTCCATGCCGTTCGAGAGTTCGGCTTGCACCTCGGACATGTAATTATTGGCGGCTTTCTCCACAAAACTTTGTTCCGCTTGTGATACGTCTCGATCCCAGATGATCAGGCCAAGCACGAGGCACGCAACGATCATGCCGCCGATGGCTTTATTTTTTTTCTTCATTTGATTCACCTCACAAGAATTGAAGGTGCCCGTCGAAGGACGGGCTCTTGTTAGGAAAACGATTGAAAACAAGTACATCATCATACAACAAACCAATTGTACCAAAAATTTCCGCGGATATTAAAGCGAATTTGATGGATGTATCATAATTTTCAATTCTCGAATTATGGCGCCTGAGGCTTTCCTCGGGCATTTTATTTTTCACAAAACGGAGTGGGATTTCCAGAATTTCATTAAATAAATTACTTTCTTTGTGAAAATATATTATTAAATTTTGGAAGATATGGTATTATGATAACTGAGTTTATGGAATTTCTAATTTTGGAGGTTTATAGAAATTGTCTATGAGACGGATGAAAGGATTGACCTGCGATGGGAAAAATTAGCACCAAACAGGAAGTGTATGCCTTTCCGGCCTCACTCGCTCAGCAGCGGTTGTGGTTTTTGAATCAAATAATTGAGGATCGCTCCGCTTACAATTTACCAGCAGCTCTCCGTTTTCGTGGAGACTTGAACGTGGATTGCTTGGAACGCAGTCTGGATGAGATTGTAAGACGACATGAAACACTTCGTACCAGTTTTGAAATCGTTGAAGATCAGTTGATGCAGATGGTTCAAGACAAGGCAGAGTGGAACTTAGAGGTCGTTGACTTGTGCCACCTCCTGTTGAGCAATCAAGAAGAGCTGGTATTGAGCATGGCTGCAGAGGAAGCAAGACGGGTATTTGACCTCAGTGCAGGTCCATTGTTGCGAACAACTTTGCTGAAGTTACGACCTGATGAACATGTCTTGCTGATCACGATGCACCATATCGTGTCCGATGGCTGGTCGGTGGAAGTATTTATGAGCGAGTTGATGCGACTCTACGAAGCATTAACGACCGGACGTCCTATTCCGTTATCTGAACTCGAGTTTCAATATGCAGATTATACTCATTTTCATCATGAGTTCATCGAAAGCGAAGAGGTGGAGAATCAGGTTGCTTATTGGAAGGAGCATTTATCGGGTCGATCAACCGTGTTGCAATTGCCGACCGATCACCCTCGACCGTCACGTCAGAGTTACAAGGGGGCAACGGTACCTGTAATCGTACCGCCGAAGCTGACGGACCAATTGAAAGAGTTGTGCAAGCGCGAGGGCGTTACATTGTTCATGGTGCTTCTGGCCGCCTATCAAGCTCTGATATATCGACATACAAGACAGGAGGATATTTTGGTCGGCTCGCCGTACGCCAACCGAGACATGGAAGAAGTCGAGGGGATGATCGGCTTATTCGTCAACACGTTAGTTTTTGCGAGCCGCATTGATGAGGAGACTCAGTTCTCCGACTTATTGCTTCAAGTGCGTCAATCGACAATTGATGCAATGAAGAATCAAGAGGTGCCGTTCGAACGTTTGCTGGAAGAGTTAAAAGTGGAACGAGAGATGAGTCACTCCCCGATTTTCCAAGTCATGTTCGCGATGCAGAACTCATCGCTTGCTGCTCTGCGTTTGCCAGGGGTGGAGATCGAAGTTCTGCCTGTGGAGCGCGGGACGGCTAAGTTCGACCTGTTGCTGGACTTTGCTGAAGTGGAGGGGGCGCTTGTCGGGACGTTGGAATACAGCACCGATCTGTTTGAGCATCAGACTGTTGATCGGATGTCGAAGCATTTTTGTATTCTGCTTGAAGGGGCCATTCAGAATCCGAATGCCTTGATCACCGAACTGCCCATGCTAACTTCTGCGGAAGAACATCAGTTGCTAGTCGAATGGAATGACACGAAACGAAAGTATGAACTTGCGAATGACTGTTTGCATGAACTGTTCGAAAAACAGGTGGAACGCAACCCGGACTCGATTGCAGTTACTTTTCAGGGAAACAACTGGACGTATCAGGAGTTAAACAGGCGCAGCAATCGTCTTGCACATCGTCTCCAACGGCTAGGTGTTGGTTCAGGTACGTTTGTCGGTGTTTCGATGGAGCGTTCCTTGGAACTGGTTGCTTCTTTGCTTGCCATTCTTAAGACAGGGGCTGCGTATGTTCCTCTTGACCCGGAACTTCCGACTGACCGTCTGTCCTATATCCTCAAAGATTCGGCGGTACAAGTCTTGATAACGGAGCGCAGAATTGAAGAACGTATTCAGGAACTTGACGTGCCGCGCCTCTTTGTGGGTGAAATGTGGGAGGAGTTGGAGAAGGAGAGCGAGGCCAATCCGAGCGTTGCCAGTTCATCGGAAACCCTCTGCTACATGATTTACACATCGGGTTCAACAGGTAGACCCAAAGGAGCTATGAACGCCCATCGCGGGGTGGTGAACCGTCTGCTATGGATGCAGGAAACGTTTCAGTTGACTGCGGAGGATCGCATTCTGCAAAAGACACCCTTTGGCTTCGACGTGTCAGTATGGGAGTTCTTCTGGCCGTTGATTACGGGAGCCCGTCTGGTTATGGCGATTCCGGAGGGGCATAAAGATCCAGAATATTTGACACGAATGATAACGGAAGAAAAAATCACAACGATACATTTCGTTCCCTCGATGTTGTATATGTTTCTTGAGAGTGACCAGGTGGAGGCATGTACAAGCTTGCGCACTGTGATCTGTAGCGGCGAAGCGTTGACTTTTGAACTGCAAGAGAGATTTTTTGAACGGCTTGATGCCGAATTGCACAACTTGTACGGTCCAACGGAGGCAGCGATCGACGTCACTCATTGGGCTTGCCAAAGAGAAAGCGAGCATCGTGTTGTCCCGATTGGTCGTCCCGTGGCGAATACGCAATTGTACATCCTGGATCCACATCTGAAAGCGGTGCCAATTGGCGTAGCAGGCGAATTGTATATCGGGGGCGTTCAGGTTGGGATCGGTTATCATGGCCGTCCAGATTTGACAGAACATTCGTTCCTGCCTGATCCGTTTCGTAACGAACCGGGGGCTCGCCTTTACAAGACGGGCGACTTGGCTCGATACCTGAATGACGGCACGATCGAATATCTGGGACGGGTCGATTTCCAGGTAAAGATTCGAGGTTTTCGAGTTGAGTTGGGGGAGATTGAGGCATTGCTTGATCGGCACCCGCAAATTGGACAATCGGTGGTGACTGCATTTGAGGAGGATGGTCACAAGCGGTTGATTGCCTATGTGGTCGTGGAGAAGGAGGCAGTTTCAGAAGACGATCTGCGGAATTACCTTAAGCAACAGTTGCCAGAATATATGGTACCTAGCGCTTGGGTGATGATGCAAAGCCTGCCGCTGTCGCCCAACGGTAAAATCGATCGTCGCTCCTTGCCGAATCCGATCCTGATTCACACGCAAAGAGAACGGGTGGCACCCCGTAATGAGGTTGAGCAGAAATTGGCTGACGTATGGGGGCAAGTTTTGCACATCAAACAAGTGGGCATCGATGACAATTACTTCGAAGTTGGCGGAGATTCGATTCGCAGTATCCAAGTGGTGGCGATGGCGAAAAAGAAAGGTCTTGTGATAACGCTTCGGGACATATTGGCCTGTCAAACGATACGCGAGTTGGCGCTCGTTGCAACCAGTATGGCAACAGATGAACCTGAAGCGGCATCCATGGAGCCATTTGCGCTGATCTCATCTGAGGATCGTCTACGACTGCCGGAGACAGTTGAAAATGCGTATCCACTTACGAAACTTCAGGAAGGGATGCTGTTCCACAGCTCATTCGACCCTGATTCGTATCTCTATCTAAATTTGATCAGTGTGCACCTTCGCTCGATGTTCGACCAAGAGGTGTTTGAAAAGGCCTTGCGTTGGATGGCAAAACGCCACCCCGCGTTCCGTACTTCCTTTGATCTGATCGGAAATGAGCAGCCGCTTCAACTGATCCATCGGGATGTTGCAGTCAATTTGCATGTTGAAGATTTGCGAAATCTTACAGATGCGGAGCAGCAGGAGCACTTGAAAAATTGGCTTCAATCGCAGCGCGGACGATCTTTCGACTGGGCACAGGCACCTTTGATCCGTTGTACGGTACATCTGCGCGGCGATGACCGTTTCCAATTCACGTTGAATGAACATCATGCCCTCTATGATGGGTGGAGCATGTCTGTTTTGTTGGTCGAATTGTTTAACACGTATTTTTCGTTACAAAACAAACAACTGTCTGAACGAACTGACCTGCCGTGGCTGTTTCAAGAGTATGTTGCTTTGGAAGGGCTGGCGTTGCAATCTGAAGAACAACGAGGTTTTTGGAAAAGCTGGTTGGACGGGGCACAAATCACCAAGCTGCCGCGCTTGACGAATGCTCCAGCTCAGAAGGCTCGGGTAAACATTTGTCATCGGGTGCGCCATTTTTCTGAAGAGTTTTCTAAGCGTCTCAAGGACATCGCCCATCTGGCGGGAACGCCGCTGCGCACCGTGTTGTTTGCAGCTCACCTGCGCGTCCTGAATCTCATCAGTGGTCAGAACGATCTTGTAACCGGCGTTGTGAATAATGGACGACCCGAAGTAAGAGAGTCTGAGAAGGTGTTGGGGCTGTTCCTCAATACGTTACCGTACCGTGCACAGCTGGATGGCGGTACATGGCTCGATCTGATTCGGCAATGTCTTGACTTGGATATGCGCGTGCTGCCATTCCGCCGTTATCCGCTTGCACAGTTGCAAGTAGACCACGGTGGTGAAGCATTGTTCGAGACTGCCTTTAACTTCACACATTTCCATGTGTTGCAATCTGTACTGGGGATAGAAGGGATGGAAGTGCTGGATGTTGTGCAGTATGCGGACACCAACCTGCCTTTCCTCGCGGAGTTCAGCCAAGATCTCTTTACGTCTCAAGTGAAGCTAAGTTTGCAATGGGATATGTCTGAATTTGATGAACAGATGATCGCACGCATGGAAACCTACTACGCTAATGTGCTGGAACAGATGGTTCGCGATCCAGAGGCTCGTTATGAACAGGTTTCTCTGTTGTCAGCGGAGGAATCGGACGATGTGTTCCATCATTGGAACGATACTGATGCATCACTAGAAATAGAGTGTTTACATCAATTGTTCAGTGCCAAAGTGCCGCAGTTCCGAGACAAAATTGCTGTGAAGGCACCGATGCGTACGCTTAGCTACGAGGAATTGTATCACCAATCAAATCGAGTAGCACATCTTCTTCGTGAGCAAGGGGCGCAACCCAATCGATTGGTCGCCGTCATGATGGAAAAAGGCTGGGAGCAGATTGTCGCAGTTCTTGGCGTGTTGCAGGCGGGGGCTGCTTACTTGCCAATCGATCCAAGTCTGCCTCGCGAACGAATTCGCTATCTCATAAGTCAAAGTGAAGTTGAATTGATCTTAACTCAATCTTACGTTATGGAAAAATTCGGCTTGTTGACGGACGTTACGACATTTTGTATTGATCAGGAGGAATTGTTTGCCGGATATTCGATCGAGCCGCCGATACAAGTACATGGATCTGATGACCTTGCCTATGTCATCTTTACCTCGGGTTCGACCGGTGTTCCCAAAGGGGTGATGATCACTCATCGTGGAGCGGTGAATACGATTTTGGACATCAATAATCGATTTGGTGTGACGGAAAAAGACAGTGTGCTCGCCATGTCTATGCTGGAATTCGATCTGTCTGTGTATGACATCTTCGGATTGCTTGGTGTTGGAGGCACGATCGTGTTCCCTGACGCGAAGCAGATGCACGACCCGGCTCATTGGTCCGATGTTTTGTTGCAGGAACAGATTACACTATGGAACTCTGCGCCCACGATGATGAAGATTCTGGTCGATCATCTGAATCAAACCGGCGCAAGCTTACCGTCTTCCATGCGGCTCGTGTTGCTGAGTGGTGACTGGATTCCGATCACGTTGCCCAAGCAAATTGTTCAATTCGTGCCGGCCGTGCAAGTGGTCTCCCTTGGAGGGGCCACCGAAGCGTCGATTTGGTCGATTCTCTACCCGATCGGGGAGATCCGTCCGGAGTGGAGCAGCATTCCTTATGGACGTCCGATGCGCAATCAGAAGTTTTATGTTTTAGACCAGGCTCTGCAACCTTGCCCGGTCGGAACTCCTGGTGAACTCTACATCGGAGGAACTGGCCTCGCCATCGGGTATTGGAAGGATGACGAGAAGACTCGCCGTAGTTTCATCCAACATCCCCAGACTGGAGAGCGTCTCTATCGTACAGGGGACATGGGGCGCTATCAGTTGGACGGAACGATTGAGTTTTTAGGGCGTGTCGATTTTCAAGTGAAAATTCGCGGTTTCCGCGTTGAGCTGGGAGAAATTGAGACTGTCCTTTCCAAGCACGATTTGATCTTGGAGACGGTTGTCGTAGTACGGGAGGACGAACCGGGAGATCGACGTCTGGTCGCCTATATACAACCCTTGCAAGGCGCAGAGATCGAGCCGGCCGATTTGCGTATGTTGGTGCGTGAGGCATTGCCAAACTATATGGTTCCATCCGCCTTTGTCTTTTTGGAACAATGGCCGATGACGAACAATGGGAAGCTGGACCGTAAAGCCCTGCCGGCACCGGAGATAGCTGGCCGCAGTTCGACTCATGAATTCGTAGCGCCTCGAAACGAACTGGAGGAACAACTGTCTGAAATTTGGACAGACGTCTTGAAAGTTGAATCGGTCGGCATGTTCGATAATTTCTTTGACATCGGTGGGCATTCGTTGTTGGCCATGCAGTTGATGACCCGCGTTACCGAAACGTTCCACGTACAGTTGCCGTTGCGTACCATGTTCGAGGCACCGAGCGTCGCGGAGTTGGCAGACAAGATTCGCCATGCAGGCTCTTCCGAAGAAGAGAGCGTGACGATCGCTCTGGTTCCGCGCGGAGAAGGCTTGCCGCTGTCTCCTGCGCAAGAGCGTCTGTGGTTCCTTGAGCAATTGGAGGAAGAAGGGAACTCGGCGTATCACATTTCGGACGCGGTACGGATTGCTGCGCCTTTAGAGCTCGATGTTTTGCAAAAGAGTCTCAATCTAATTGTGAGCCGCCACGAAACCCTTCGAACATCCTTCCGAGCATTCGAAGGAACTCCTCAGCAGTTTGTTGAGGAGCGTGACATTCCGATTCGCTTCTTCGACGTTCGGGATATCCCCTTGCAAGTACGGGAGCAACGGATCAAAGAGCTGGCCAAGGAAGATGCACAGACTAGGTTCGATTTAGAACATGACCCGCTCCTGCGAATGTCTGTTCTGCGTGAGGCGGATGAGGAGTACCTGTTGGTACTGACGATGCACCACATCATCTCCGATGCTTGGTCGATGGGCATTTTTATCACTGAGTTGTTGCATGCCTACGAATCGATCCTTGGGGCTCAAACTCCCACATGGCCAGACTTGTCGGTGCAGTACGCTGACTATGCTTCATGGCATCGCGAATGGCTGAAGGGCGAGCAGGTGTCGGAGCAACTGGAGTACTGGAAGAGAAAGTTAGGCGATCGTCCGACTGTCTTGGAGTTGCCAACAGACCACCCGCGGCAACCCGTACGCTCCACCCGGGGGCGAAGTGAGATGTTCAATGTGTCGAAGCAGGTCGTGGACAGATTCGCTGAACTGGGTCAGAAGGAGCAGGCGACCTTGTTTATGACGATGCTCACCGCCTTCAAGGTATGGCTGTACCGTTATACGGGTCAAGCAGATCTTTCGGTGGGTACTCCGATTGCCAACCGCAGTCGATTGGAGTGGGAAGGGCTGATCGGTTTCTTCGTTAACACATTGGTCATTCGAACGTCATTGTCTGGCAAGTTAAATTTTGGCGAGATCGTATCCCAAGTGCGTGAAATTGCTTTGGAAGCCTATTCGAACCAGGACGTTCCGTTCGAGAGATTAGTTGAGGACTTGCAACCGGAACGCAATTTGAGTTACACTCCGCTCTTTCAAGTCATGTTTGTTTTGCAAAAGGATATCGTGGGGGAAACCGACTCTGAACATTTGACACTGACACCGCTTGGTGCGGTGGAAACTGAGACATCCAAATTCGACTTGACGATGGTACTCACCGAAACGCAGCAAGGATTGTCCGGCGTTTTGGAATACAGCACTGATCTATTTGAAGAGAGCACCGTGAAGCGCATGGTGAAGCATTTTAATACATTGCTTGAAGCAATTATCTTGCACCCGGATCTGCCGATTGAGCAGATATCGTTCATGTCTGCCGAGGAGACTGACTGGCTCCTTGCTGTTGCAAAGGGGCGAGAGATAGAACACCAGCCGGGTGTAATGCTGCATCAGATGTTTGAACGGCAAGTGGAGAAAACCCCGGATGCAGTGGCGGTTGCAGCAGGTTTGGTTTCTCTTACGTATCGAGAACTAAATGATCGCGCAAACCGTTTGGCTCACTACCTGCGCAGAATAGATGTGACTCCTGATGAACCGGTCGGTTTGTACATGGAGCGCTCGCCGGAGTTAGTGGTGGCGATTTACGCAGTCCTCAAAGCGGGCGGTGCTTATGTCCCGATCGATCCGACCTATCCAGAGGAGCGGATCACCTACATGTTGCAGGAAGCTAACGTTCGTGTGCTGTTGACGCAGGACGATCTCCCGAAGGGAGAAGAGTGGACTGCTGTGGAGCATCTGATTCAACTGGATGCAAAGCTGGCTTGGTTGCAGGATGAGAGCACCGACAACCCGGTGATCACAAATTATGAAGAGGACCTTGCGTACATCATTTATACGTCTGGTTCCACCGGAAATCCGAAGGGTGTCATGATCGAGCACCGTGCGCTCCGCAACCATATGGTGTGGATGCAGCGTCAGTTTACTTTTACGTCCCAAGACGTCATCTTGCAGAAGACACCTATCAGTTTCGACGCATCGGTGTGGGAATTCCATGCACCGTTACTCTGCGGAGCCCGATTGGTGCTTGCTGATCCGGATTGGATGCAGGATTTGTCTTCCTTGGTCGAGGTCATAAATCGGGAGGCAGTGACCGTGCTTCAAGTGGTCCCGTCGCTCTTGATTGCCTTGCTTGCCGATTGCTCGCTTGATTCCTGTTCCACGCTGCGACACGTGTTCTGTGGCGGTGAAGTGCTGACCTCCGAACTAAAAAAGCGTTTCTACGCAAGCATGAATGCTGAGTTGCACAATCTGTATGGTCCGACAGAGGCATGCATTGATACACTTTGGTGGGATTGCGACGATTCGGACGAGGAGTTTGTCGTTCCGATCGGTCGTCCCGTAGACAATGTACAAGCCTTGGTGTTAGACGATCAAATGCAGTTGGTGCCAATTGGAGTTCCCGGCGAATTGTACCTTGGCGGTATCTGTCTCGCGCGCGGCTACTTGAACCGTCCGGATTTAACAGCGGAAATGTTCGTCCCGAATCACTTTGGTGAAGGGCGCTTGTACAAGACCGGAGACATGGTGCGTATTCGTGAAAACGGAACGCTACTTTATCTGGGGCGTCGCGACCATCAAGTGAAGATTCGTGGTTTGCGCATTGAACTTGAGGAGATTCAATCTGAACTCTTAGCTTGCGAAGGTGTGCAGGAAGCAATTGTACTCGTGCGGGAGGGTCGCTACGGCGATCCGCTGATTGTTGCGTATTTCGTTCCGTCAATCGAGGGAATTCGGACGGCTGCACTGCGTGAGTCGCTACGATTACGTTTGCCGGAATACATGATCCCCAACAAATTTATGCAACTGGAGGCGCTGCCGCTTCATTCTAACGGCAAGATTAACCGAAATGCACTGCCCGTTCCTGATTTTGATCCCTTGGAACGAACCTATGAAGCCTTGCGCACCGATACTGAAAGACTTGTTGCCGCAATATGGTTCGAGGTGCTGGGTGTAGAGAAGGTTGGCCGTCGCGACAGTTTCTTTGAATTGGGAGGACATTCGCTGTTGGCTGCGAAACTGCGTGCGCGCTTTCTGAAGAAGCACGGTATTGATTTCCCGCTGCGGACCTTGTTCGACAAGACGACCGTGGAGTCATTTGCAGCATACCTGGATGAGCAATTCATAAGCACAGACGGATACGAAAGGATCGAAGGGGTTGCGCGCGAACCTTACATGTCGCTTTCGTTCGGTCAAAGGCGCTTGTGGTTCTTGGAACAGTTTGAGCCAGGCACCGCAGCGTATAATATGCCGTCTGCCTTGCGGATACACGGTAGTTTGGATGCTGGAGCGTTGGAGCAAAGTTTTGCGGTCGTGATGTCAAGACATGAAGTCTTGCGTACACAGTTTGTTGTTGTCGATCATGAACCTAAACAACAGATCCTCGCCGACGTGGAGGTACCGTTCCGTTACTTTGATGTAAGTGACCAAACCGCAGAGGACCAGAATGAGTTTATTTTGCGCATGGGGCAAACGGAAGCGGCGATGCCGTTCGACTTGGAACAAGCGCCTTTGTTGCGCATTGTACTCATCCGGTTAGATGAGCAGGAGCATGTGTTGTTCATCACGCTGCACCATATCATTTCGGACGGGGTATCGAATGAATTGTTCATCAGAGAGTTAACCGCGTTGTACCAGCAATTTGTGGAGGGAACGGATGCGAATATCCCGGAGTTGCCGATTCAGTATGCCGATTATTCGCACTGGCTGCGCGATTGGATGCAAGGAGATGTCATGGAACGGGACCTTGCTTATTGGAAGCAGCAACTTGAAGGTCCGTTGCCCATCCTGCAATTGCCGACCGATCGACCGCGCCCGGCTGTGCGAACCAGCAAAGGGAAATTGCTTTCGTACAACTGCAGCGAAGTGCTATATGAACGTCTGATGGAGATGAGTCAGCGTGAGGGAGTCACTTTGTTCATGAGTTTGTTGACCGCCTTCAAAACGTTGATGTATCGCTATACAGGGGAGGAGGATCTAGTCGTTGGCACCCCCATTGTCAATCGTGATCGCCCTGAAATTGAATCTCTGATCGGATTTTTCGTCAACACGCTTGCCATCCGTACAAGCGTGCATCCTGACCTGCGTCTCCGGGAAATGCTGGCACAGATGCGAAACACGATGGTAGATGCATATACGCATCAGCACTTGCCATTTGAACACCTGGTAGACTCGTTAAACGTCGAACGCCACTTGAGCCATACTCCGCTCTTCCAGGTCATGTTTAATCACTTGAATGAAGGGGAACAAGTCCTGAATCTGTCCGATTTGCGTTTTGAGCGGATCGAACAGGAGATAACAAGCACTAAATTCGATCTTACTCTCTATGCCATCGAAGGGGCGGGGGGTATACGTTTTGAGCTTTTGTACAATACGGATTTGTTCACTGAAGAGCGCATGCATGAACTGATGGCTCAATATGTACAAGTGCTGAAGTCGATGGTTGAAGACTTGGAGATGAATCTCATTGAAATTGACTTGGTGACGGACAGCGCCAAGCGTGTCTTGCCCAACCCGAAAGAATCTTTGGCAGCCGCACCGCAGATTCCGATACATGATGGTGTGATTGAGCAGGTCAAACGCGTACCGAATCATGTTGCCATCATAGATGGTAAACGCTCATGGACGTATGAGCAATTGCATTACATCAGTAACGGTATGGCCGCAGACTTGTTGGGTCATGGGATCGGCAGAGATTCGGTGGTCGCAATTTATGCGGATCGAAGCGCAGAGTTAGTGGCAGCGATGCTTGCGGTCCTGAAGATCGGCGCTGCGTTCGTGATCTTGGATGCGACCTATCCGGCTGCGCGTATCATTCAATATTTGGAAGAGGCTGCTCCGCAAGGGTGGATCTCTTTACGGCCGGGTGAGGATGTGCCAGCGGAGTTGAGGTCTTACGTGCAGGGGCAAGCCTACTTGTGCCAGATGGAGATCAACGACGCACTTGTGATGAACAAACTGATGGCCCCGCTTATGGAACTGCCGGTTCTCGAGCTTTCGGCAAGCGATGTAGCGTATATCGCGTTTACCTCAGGAACGACAGGAACACCGAAAGCCATCTGCGGCACGCATGCGCCTGTGTCCCATTTCCTCAACTGGTACCTGCCGACATTCAAGTTAAATGAAACGGATCGGTTTAGCATGTTGTCGGGACTGGCTCATGACCCGCTGCTGCGCGATGTGTTTGCACCGCTATGGCTCGGCGCAACCTTGTGTATACCGGACCCATCGCAGTTCGGGGAGCCGGACTGGTTGGTGGACTGGTTACTACAATCTGAAATCAGCGTGACTCATGTCACGCCTGCGATGTGCCGACTGATCACCGAGTCACAGCCGAATCGCGGTTCTGCGTTCGTGAATCAACGGTTGCGCTATGCGTTCATAGGTGGCGACCGCTTAACGCTGGATGTAGTGGAGCGACTGCGTGGTCTCGCGCCTGAGGTTCGCTGTATCAATTTCTATGGCACTACTGAGACGCCGCAGGCAATGGGCTGGCATGAAGTCGATCAGTTGGAAAGCCATCAAGAGGAGGCTCGATTGGAATGGATCTCTGTGGGGCGGGGGATTGATGATGTTCAGTTGTTGGTCTTAAACAAAGACTGGCAGTTGGCCGGTATTGGTGAACCGGGTGAACTTTTTGTTCGAACACCTTATCTATCCCAAGGGTATCTTAACGCAACAGATGAGACGACCAAACGCTTTGTACGGAATCCGTTCACGCAACTAGAAGGAGATCGTCTCTACAAAACGGGTGACTTGGGATACTAT
This sequence comes from Tumebacillus sp. BK434, assembly GCF_004340785.1. Lineage (NCBI taxonomy): Bacteria > Bacillati > Bacillota > Bacilli > Caryophanales > Alicyclobacillaceae > Tumebacillus > Tumebacillus sp. BK434. The sequence continues at coordinate 478,225 of NZ_SLXS01000001.1, forward strand.
CGTCCTGATGGAACGGTAGTCGTGGTTGGACGTGCGGATCGCCAAGTCAAAATTCGTGGCTTCCGGATTGAAACGGCGGAAATTGAAGCTGTACTGAAGGAGTCTCTTGTTCGTGATGCGTTTGTGTTGGAGCGAACCGTCGAAGGTCTTGATTCGGAACTGGTGGCGTACGTCGTCTTGCATGACGAACTGGAAGAATGGAAGCGACAGATCTTTGATGGGCTTTGGCAGCGACTCCCTGACTATATGGTGCCGAGGTACTTGGTACGATTGGATGCTCTGCCGTTGACTCCCAATGGGAAGATCGACGCTGCTTCTCTGCCAGATCCTGTGCAAGAGGAGCTTGGGGCAACAGAGTATGTCGCTCCGCGAACAGAAGTGGAGGCCAGGATTGAGAAGGTTTGGGCAGAGGTCTTGCGTCTGGAGCATGTCGGAATGTATGATCGTTTCTTCGAACGGGGCGGCAATTCATTGCTGGCGACTCAAGTGATCGTGCGTATTCGTGAGCAGTTCCAGGTAGACCTGCCATTGCGCAATCTGTTTGAGCATCCCACAGTGGCCGGGCTGGCCGAGCAGGTTGAGTTACGCCTGCATAAGAAGTCGCCGCAACAAGACATCCCACTTGTACCCGTCGTACGAACAACGAATGAATTCGACTTGGCAGATACACAGCGCCGGATGTGGTTTTTGTATCAGCTGGACCCGAGCAGCGCTGCGTACAACATTCCTGTACTTGTGCGTATTGTGGGTTCGCTCAACAGGGAAGCTCTGATACAGAGTACGAATGAGATCGTCCAACGTCATGAAATTCTTCGAGCTCAGTTTTATGTTCGAGATGGCCGTCCAGTGCAAACGTTCCGAAAAGGGGCGGATGTTCAGTTTGATGTGATCAACTTGGTGGGTGTGGATCAGGCAGAAAGAGAAGCGCGGGCTGAGTTGCTCATTCACGAAGAGGTCCAGCGTCCATTCGATCTGTCCAAAGATTTACTAATCCGTGCCAAGTTGGTACAAATAGCGTCTGAGGAACACATCGTGATCGTTACCATGCATCACATTGTGGCAGATGGTTGGTCAATCGGCCGCTTCATCGGCGAGTTGAGTATCCTGTACAGAGCAAGGATTGATCAAAAAACTCCAGATTTGCAGGAACTGAGCGTTCAATATGCGGATTACGTACATTGGCAACACCAATGGTTGCTCAGTGAGGGGTATACGAATCAGTTATCTTACTGGCAGCAACAGTTAGCTGGTGCGGCGACGACTCTTGAACTGCGCACCGATTTTCCACGTCCGGCGATGCAGACATTCCGCGGTCAAAGAATAAACTTCCATCTGTCGCCAGAGTTGACTGCGGGCATTACGATGTTGGGTTATCAATCGGGAACGACGCTGTTTATGACATTAATGGCCGCATTCCAATCGTTGCTCTACCGTTATTCGGGGCAGTTGGATATACTGACCGGCTCACCGATTGCGAACCGTACCAAGCCAGAGTTAGAAGATTTGATTGGCTTTTTTGCCAACGTGCTGGTGTTCCGCACCGATCTGTCAGGGAATCCGAGCTTCCGCGAATTGCTGGGCCGTGTTCGCGATGTGGCATTGGAGGCATACGCTCATCAGGATTTGCCTTATGAGCGATTGATCGAACATTTGCCAATCGAACGCGAATTAAGCCGCAATCCGTTGTTCCAAGTGATGTTTGTTCTGCAAAATGCGACGTTGCCTGAGATTGATTCGGCTGGCGTTACGCTGAGCGGACTTCAGGTTGAGCGTGGTACAGCCAAGTTCGACATTACGCTCACCATGATGGAGACGGAGGCAGGGATGATTGGCGAGTGGGAGTACAATGCAGATCTGTACGAGAATACGACAATGCAGCGCATGGTCACTCACTTCATCACTCTGCTGGAAGGAGTGGCGACCGATCCGGACCGAACTATCAGCGAGTATCGGTTGCTTGATGAAGCAGAACTTTATTGCTACATCAAGGAGTGGAACGCAACTGACGTCCCTTTCCCGGATGACAAGTGTGTTCACCATCTGTTCGAAGAACAAGTGTTGCGAACTCCGGACCATCCGGCCGTCGTATTTGGCGCCTTGGAGATTACGTATCGGGAACTGAATGAGCGCGCCAATCAGTTAGCACATCATCTCCTAGCGCTGGGATGTGGCGCTGACCAAATCGTGGGTGTGTTGATGGAACGATCTATCGACTTGGTTGTGGCTCTGCTTGGAATATTGAAGGCAGGAAGCGCCTATCTCCCGATCGACCTGGAAGCACCTGAACTCCGGATACAGGAACTGCTTGAAAGTGCCAACGCCACCGTCTGTGTAACCCAACAGCATCTTCAGGGCAAATTGCCCGTGGGTGTGACTGGAGTTCAAGTCGACGCGGACTGGACAAACATCGAGACGTATCCGACAGATACGCCCGCAACCTCGGTAACTTCCGAACATTTAGTGTCTGTGTACTACACTTCCGGCTCTACCGGAAAGCCAAAAGGGGTAGCGAATGTACATCGCGGGTGGGTGAATCGCTTCTCATGGATGCAACGGAAACATCAACTGCAGGAGCGCGAGACGGTTTTGCACAAGACGACGCTCACATTCGACGATTCGGCGGTTGAAATCTTCTGGACCTTGGCATATGGGGGACGAATTGCCGTTCTCGAAAAGGGAGAGCACCGTGATCCTCGGGCCATTTTGGCGGCGGCAATTGACTATCAAGTGGCTGTTTTGCAGTTTGTTCCGAGTATGCTGGGCTTGGTGCTGGATCTTGTCACACCTGAACATCGTGAACAATTGGCGAACCTGCGTGTTGTCGTTTCCAGCGGGGAGGCGTTGCGTCCGGAGCTGGTTCGCAAATTTATGGATCGGATGCCAGGCGCGCTGCAAAATTCTTGGGGTGCGACTGAAGTGTCGATTGACTCAACGAACCACACTTGTACCGAGCAGGATCTCCAGGGACACGACTATATATCGATTGGGAAACCTTTTGACAACAACAGGATTTACATCCTGGATCAGTTGCGACAGCCTGTGCCGATCGGAGTCGAGGGTGATATCTATATTGCCGGGGCAGGTCTGGCACGTGGATATTTTGGTGATCCCAAACGAACCGCGGAATCGTTCATCCCAGACCCATTCGTTCCGGGTGAAAAGATGTATTTCACGGGGGATCGCGGCTTGTATCGTGCTGAAGGATCCATTATCTTCCTGGGTCGCAAGGACGATCAGGTAAAAGTTCGAGGCATGCGTGTGGAACTGGGTGAGATCGAAAGTACACTGGACCAGCATCCCTTCGTACAAAGTTGCGTGCTCACGATCCGAAGCCTCGACTCAGGGGACAAGCAGCTTGTTGCTTATGTAGTCCTGCATAATGGCTGCCAAGTACAACCGGGTGAACTGCGTGATTTTCTCAGGGCGCGGCTTCCAGAGTATATGGTGCCTTCTTATGTCGTGATCATGGGCATGTTGCCGTTCACCCCGAATGGTAAGATAGATCGCCGTGCTCTGCCGAACCCTGATGAGCAAGACTTTGAGAGTGGGGTGGCTTATGTCGGTCCGCGTGATCGAATTGAATATGATTTGGTCACGGTGTTCTCTGAATTGTTCAATGGCATTCAGGTGAGCGTAAAAGACTCTTTCTTCGACTTGGGCGGGCACTCGTTACTCGCCGTACGGGCTGTTGCCAGACTGGAAAGTGAACAAGGCTACACCTTGCCGTTGTCGGCCTTCTTCCAACACAACAGCGTAGAGGAACTGGCAGTTCTCATCCGTAACGGAGGGGACGCTGCTCAAGGTTCACATCTGCTGCCACTACAGACCAAGGGCTCGAAAGTTCCCTTCTTCTGCGTACACCCTGCACTCGGTACGTCTATGGTCTACTTGGAAATGGCTCGATTCCTGGAGGATGATCAGCCGTTCTACTGCTTCCAGTCAAACGGACTAGAAGATGATGAGGAGTCAGACAAATCGATTCAAGAAATGGCGGAGAGATACATTCGTGAGCTGCGTCATATTCAGCCAGATGGACCTTATCGAATTGGCGGGTATTGCATGGGGGGCCTGATCGCATACGAGATGGCGCAACAGTTGAGAGACCAGGGGCAGGAAGTTGAGAAGTTGATCATGATCGATACGCTGGCGCCGGAAATTGCTACCCAGCATTCGTTCTCCAGCCAGTGGGAGTTTGCTCTATGGGTGGCGCAAGCTCAAGCCGATCTGTACGGAGTGACTTTCCCAGACTTGTCCTCCTTCAATGAAGTGCCTTATGAGGAGGCGCTTGCGCATCTGTTAGACCTTGCGAAGCAACACCATGTGCTGCCAAAAGACGTCAGTCTTGCACAATTCCAAAGGTTTCTGAAAGTATATCGGGCGAACGAAGATGCGGAATATGCGTATCAAGTGAAGCGATATCAAGGAACCGTTACCTTGCTAAACGCGGCTGACCAGCCGCAACGCTTGCAAGACTACCCTTATTTCAATTGGGAGAAATGGGTAGATGGTTACATTGAATTTGAAATCGTTCCCGGGGACCACAATACCATGATGATGTCGCCAAACGTTCAAACGCTTGCGACAAAGCTCAATAAGCTTCTCGGGAACAACTAAAAAGCAGTATTCTTAAAAAAGCTCCGCACCCATGATCTGCTCCCTGTCAAGTAGACAGGAATGAAACAAGCCTCAATTGAATGGAGCTTACGCAACCATAGTTCGGTATGCTACCGGACTATGGTTTTTTAATCGATGCTGGAATCGCTCGTGGTTGAAAGGATCTATAGCGTCGTATCGCTTTATGCACCGCTTGATCGTTATAAAAATCGTTCAAGTATAGACATTCAGCTTTGAAATGTCCCCAAAAGCTCTCGACGTAGGCATTATCCAAACGATTACCTTTTCTCGACATACTGGAGATCACATTGTGTTTCTGAAGAAAGCGATGATATTGATATCACAACGTCGTGGAGTTGTTTTTTATATCAATCCTGTGAGTCCGCCAGCCAGCTCAGCGGTTGAAGTTCGAAAGCTCATCAGGGATGACCTGTTGATCGAGATCGAGGCGATTGCCGTTGGCAGTTGACAGAGACTCATAGAAAAAGGCCTTGGCGCATGCGCCAAGGCCTTTTGTGTGTTTATTTTCCTTTTTTCATGCGATACGTGGAACGGGAGCGGGCTGTGATGTCCGGCTCTTCCGGTTCGCTGGCAGGCGTTTGTTTTGCCTGCTCGACCAGCGGTGCAAGCTGCGCTACCGTCGTTGCGCCGAACAGCGCGCGGATCGGGAGTTCCACTTGGAAGGTGTTGCGGATGCGTGTGATCAGGCGGGTCGCCAGCAGCGAGTGTCCGCCGAGTTCAAAGAAGTTGTCATGCACACCGACCGGAGAGACGCCAAGCAGGTTGGACCAGATCTCAGCCAACTGCGCTTCGATCTCGTTGCGCGGCGCGACGTAGGTCTCACTCAGCGCCTTGCTCTTATCCGGCTTGGGCAGGGCTTTGCGATCGACTTTGCCAACCGGGGTCAGCGGCATGGCGTCAAGCAGCACGATGGCAGCCGGGATCATAAACTCCGGCAGGCTCGTTTGCAGGTAGCCGCGCAGTTCTTCCACGGTCACTTGCATCTCGGCATGGGCCACAGCGTAGGCGGTTAAGTACATATCGCCCGGCACGTCCTCCCGCACCAGCAGCGCTGCTTCCCGCACAGCCGGGTGCTGCTCGAGCGCCGCTTGGATCTCGCCGAGCTCGACGCGGTAACCGCGCAGTTTGACTTGCTCATCGATCCGGCCGAGGAACTCCAGCGTGCCATCCGGCAGCCAGCGCACGAGGTCACCCGTTTTGTACAGGCGAGCCTGCTCATGGCCCGAGAACGGATCGGCGATAAATTTCTCAGCGGTCAACTCGTCGCGCTTCCAATACCCGCGCGCAACGCCGTGGCCGCCGATGTGCAGCTCGCCTGGCACGCCGACCGGCACCGGCTGCAGCGTGCGATCCAACACGTACGCTTGCACGTTCGCGAGCGGTCGGCCGATCGGCACGGAGCTGCGCGCATCGCCCGGCTCGCACGTCCACGCGGTCGCATTGATCGTGATCTCCGTCGGGCCGTAGCGGTTGTGCAGTTGTGCCGCGAGCCGCTTGGAGAAGCGCTCTTGCAAGTCGCGCGGCAACACTTCGCCTCCGCAGAAGACGTGGCGCAGCGCGGCGCATTTTTCCACGCCGTCCGTCTCCAGGAACATCTGCAGCATCGGAGGGATAAAGTGCGTCATGGTGATGCCGCTCTCTTGAATCAAGGAGATCAAATACTCAGGGTCTTGCTGGCCGCCCGGTTTTGCCAGCACGAGGCGTGCCCCACACATGAGCGGCAGGAAGATCTCCCAAACGGATGCGTCAAAGGAGAAGTTCGCTTTTTGCAAAACGCGGTCTGCAGCTGTCAGCTCATACGTTTCCCGCATCCAATGCAAGATGTTGCTGATCCCGCGCTGCAGGACCATGACCCCTTTCGGATTGCCGGTTGAGCCGGAGGTGTAGATGATGTACGCCATGTGCTCGCTCGACAATTCGCGAGCCGGATTGGCGGTGAACGCCGCGTCGAGGCTCTCCCGTTCGCTGTCCAGCGTGATCACGTGCGCCTGCGTAGCTGGCAGGCGCTCACGCAGATGCTCTTGGGTCAGCAGTACCGGCACTTGCGAATCTTCGAGCAGATAGGCGAGGCGGCCGCTTGGGAACGTCGGGTCGAGCGGGACGTACGCAGCGCCTGATTTTAGGATGCCGAGCAATCCGACGATCATGTCAAACGAGCGTTCCATGCAAATGCCGATCGGCACATCCGGCCCGGCGCCAAGCGTCTGCAGGCGATGCGCCACTTGGTTGGCTCGTTCGTTCAGCTCGCGGTAGGTCAAGAGCTCGCCGGACAGTTCGACAGCCACCTGATCCGGCGTGCGCACAGCCTGCTCTTCGACCAGCTGCGGCAACGTCATGTTCTGCGGATAGTCGCGTGCCGTGTCGTTCCAATCGCGAAGCATCAGGTCGCGCTCTGTCTCGCTGAGCAGCGGCACTTCGAACACGTTTTGATCCGGATCTTCTGCGATCTCGGCCAAAAGGGTGAGGAAGTGCTGCATCAGCCGCACAATCGTTGTCGCATTGAACAGGTCGGCGTTGTAGTTCAGCGACCCGTGCAGAACCGTTTCTGCGATCTCTGGCTCTTGAGCTTCGGAGAGCGTCATCGTCAGGTCATATTTTGCTGTACCGGTGTCGACCGCTTCCGGCGTGAGCGTGATGTCTGGCAATTGCAGGGCTTCCATCGGCGCGTTGTTCAAGATGAACATCACTTGGAACAAGGGCGAAATGCTCAGGTTGCGCGCAGGCTGCAACTCCTCAAGCAGCCGTTCAAACGGCACGCTTTGATGCGCGAACGCATCGAGCGCAGTTTTGCGCACGCGGGCCAACAGTTCGCGGAATGTCGGGCCGCCCGACAAATCGGTGCGCATGACCAGCGTGTTGATAAACACCCCGATCAATGGCTCCGTCTCTTGGCGGAGGCGTCCGGCAACCGGGGAGCCGACGATCACGTCTTCCTGACCGGTATAGCGCGCGAGCAGGCTCTTAAACGCGGCCAAAAGCGTCATGTACAGCGACGCTCCTTCACGGCGCGTGAGGGTCTGCAACTTGCGGAACAGGCCGGCCTGGATCACAAATGACTCGGTCGCGCCGCGATAGGTGCGCAGTGCCGGGCGCGGACGATCCAGCGGCAGTTGCAGCACGGGAAGTTCGCCTGCGAGCTGTTCTTTCCAGTAACGAAGCTGGGTGTGGAGCACATCTCCCTGCATCCACGCCCGCTCCCAGTGCGCATAGTCAGCATACTGAATCTCCAAGTCGGGCAGGGGAGATGGCACGCCGCGGTCAAACGCTTCATACAGCGCCCCCAGTTCGCGCAGCAGGACGCCTGTCGACCAACCATCCGATACGATGTGATGCATGGTGAGCAGCAACACATGCTCTTCGGCTGCAAGACGCACCAACTGCATGCGCAGGAGCGGCCCGGCCGCGAGGTCGAACGGACGACGAGACTCTGCATGAATGGCCTGTTGCAAAGCTTGTTCACGCGAGTCACTCATCACCTGTTCCAAATCGAGGAACGGGATGACAAAATTCAACTCGGCTGCGATGTGCTGCTTCGGCTGCCCGTCGCTCTCTGTGAATCGAGTGCGGAGCGTCTCGTGGCGGCGGATGATCTCCTGGACGCTCTGTTCTAACGCGGCTTGGTTCAGACGGCCGTGCAAGCGGATCGCGCCTGGCATGTTGTAGGCAGATGTGCCGGGTTCAAGCTGTTCCACGAACCACATCCGCTCTTGCGAAAACGACAGCGGCAATTCTCCGTCTTTTGCAATCCTGGCGATTGGCGGCAAGGACACGCCTTGCGCATCCTGACGGATCCGCTCGATGCGCGCTGCCAGCCTTTCCACGCTCGGGGCGTCAAACAGCTCCCGCAGCGGCAGTTGCAAGCCGAACGCAATTTGCACACGGGACATCACTTGCGCGGCGAGCAGCGAGTGGCCACCGAGCGCGAAGAAGTCATCCCGCATGCCGATCCGCTCGATGCCGAGCAGGTCAGACCAGATCAGCGCGAGCACTTCTTCGGTCTGGCTGCGGGGCGCGAGGTAGTCGGCCGCGGAGATGTCGCGCGACAGGTCGGCCGCCGGCAAAGCTTGGCGATCCACTTTGCCGTTTGCGGTCAGCGGGAACGCGTCGAGGCAGACAAACGCAGCCGGCACCATATAGTCGGGCAACGTGGCTTGCAGATGGCTGCGAAGGTCTGCTGCTGACAGCGGTATGCTGTCCGCTGAGGTCACATAGGCGATCAGGCGAGCTGCCCCTTTGGAGTCTGTTGTGGCGATCACGACAGCCTCGCGGACAGCTGCATGCTGCAGCAGAGCAGCTTCCAGTTCCCCGACTTCGATGCGGAAGCCGCGAATTTTCACTTGGTGGTCGCGGCGGCCGAGGTATTCGATCGTGCCGTCTTGCTGCCAGCGTCCCAAGTCGCCCGATTTGTACAAGCGAGCCCCCGGTTCTGTGCGGAACGGGTGGGCGACAAACGCTGCGTCGGTCAACTCGGGGCGGTTCAAATAGCCCCGCGCCACTCCGATGCCGCCGATGTAAATTTCGCCTGCGACGCCAACCGGCACAGCTTGGAGGTGATCATCGAGGATGTAGATCTCCGCGCCTGTGATCGGCTGCCCGATGTGCGGACGAACCGTATCGGGGCCAAGCGTGGCAAGCGTTGCGCAGACGGTCGTCTCAGTCGGGCCGTATGCGTTGATGAACGTACGTCCCGGAGCCCAGGCGCGAACGAGTTCTGCCGAACATGCTTCGCCTGCAGATACAACCGTTTGCAGCGCCGGAAACTGATCGGACGGGAGCAGAGCCAGCACGGAAGGCGGAAGCGTGACGACGCTGATCTCTTGCTCTTGCAAAAGTTGAATCAGATCGGCGCCCGGCAGCAGCTCGTCCCGTGACGCCATGTGCAGCGTCGCCCCCGACACCAGTGCGGTGAAGATTTCTGAGACGGATGCGTCAAAACTAAACGATGCAAATTGCAGCAGGCGGCTCTCGGCGCTGATCCCAAACGACTCGATCTGAGCAAGCGTCAAATTGGTCAGGCCACGATGTTCGAGCTGCACGCCTTTTGGACGTCCGGTCGACCCGGACGTGTAAATGATGTAGGCAAGATGATGCGGCTCGGTGCGAGCGGACGGGTTATCCCCGCTCTCAGCAGCCAATTGCTCCCACTGGCTGTCCAGACAGAACAGCACATCCGGGCGCATGGACTGTGCAAAGCGGTCTTGCAGCGCCTCCTGGGTGAGCAGGACCGGCACGGTAGCATCTTCCAGCATGAAGGCCAGACGCTCCTCTGGATACGCCGGGTCAAGCGGCACATAAGCGCCGCCCGATTTTAAGATGCCGAGCAGACCGATCACCATCTCCGGCGAGCGTGTGACTGAGATCCCGACGCGGGTTTCCGGGCCGACGCCCCACTTGCGGAGCTTGTGTGCGAGCTGATTGGCGCGGAGGTTGAGTTCGGCGTAGGTCAACGTCTGCTCGCCAAATCTGACAGCTGTCGCATCGGGCATGCGTGCGGCTTGCTGCTCAAAGAGGTGGTGCACCGGGTCGCTGCCCAGCGGAGGACGACGGGTGCTCCAGTCTGTGAGCAAGGTGCTGGTTTCCGCTTCGGTCAGGTATTGGACCTGGCTCAGCGGCAGATCCGGGTTTGCGAGCAGACGGGCAGTCAGCGTTTGGAGATGGTCGGAGATCCGCGCAATGGTGACTTCGTCAAACAGGTCGGTGTTATATTCCAGCACGCCTTGGCAGACCTGCTCCGTTTCCGTCATGACCAAGGTGAGGTCAAATTTGGCCGTGCCCGTATCGAGGTCGAGCGGCTGGAGCGAAAGATTCGGCAGCTCGATGGCCGGGAGCGGCGTGTTTTGCAAGACAAACATCACTTGGAACAGCGGGTGGCGGCTCGCGTCGCGTTCGACCTGCAAGCGGTCGAGCAGCAGTTCAAACGGCAGGTCTTGATGCGCGTAGGCGCCGAGCGCCTTGTCGCGCACATGGCCGACCAGCTCGCGGAACGACGGGTTGCCGCTCAGATCGGTGCGCAACGCCAGCGTGTTGACGAAGAGGCCGATCAAGGGCTCCAACTCCAGAGTCCCGCGGCCCGCAATCGGCGTGCCGAGGATGATGTCATCTTGGCTGGAATAGCGGTGCAGCAACGCGTTGAATGCGGAGAAGAGCATCATGAACATCGTGGCACCTTCCTGACGGCTGAACGCGTTGAGCTGCTCGTGCAGCTCTTGTGTCAGGCTGAACGCATAGGTTGCGCCCTTAAAGGTTTGCACCGCAGGGCGCGGACGGACGGTCGGCAGGATCAGCACAGGCAGTTCGCCGCTGAGCTGCTCTTGCCAGTAGCGAACTTGCTCTTCCACGGCGTCTCCTTGCAGCAAACTGCGCTGCCAGAGGGCGTAGTCGGCATACTGAATCGACAGTTCTGGAAGCGGCGAATGCTGTCCGGTTGCAAACGCGGTGTACAGCGCGGCAAATTCGCGAACCAGCACGCCGAGCGACCAGCCGTCTGACGCGATGTGGTGCATGGTCAAGAGCAGCAGATGCTCGTTCACCGCAATTTTCAGCAGCAGGGCACGCAGAGGCAGATCAACCGCTAAATCGAACGGGCGCTCGAGTTCTGTTTGGAGAAGGAGCTGTTTTTGGTGTTCCTGCTCGGAGGCTGCGAGCGCGCTCAGATCATGGAGCGGAATCGGGATGGCAGCTTCACCGTGAATGGTCTGCGCTGCCGTGCCGTTCTCAGAACGGTAGGTCGTGCGCAGCACTTCATGGCGGCGCACGATTTCCTGAAGCGTACGTTCAAACAGGACGGTGTCAAGCGATCCGCTCAAGCGCACGAAGAGCGGCATCTGATACGCGCTGCCGTTCGCAGACAACTGATCCAACAGCCACATACGTTGCTGTGCGAATGACAACGGCAGATGTTGATCGCGTGGTGCCGGGACGAGCGCCGGAATGCTGCTCTTGCTGATTGCAGCGCGCTCCGCTTCAACCCGCGCAGCAAAGTCGGCGAGGGTGGACGCTTCGAACAGCGAACGCAGCGTCAGATCGATGTTGAACTGCTGACGAACGCGCGAGATCATCTGCGTGGCGAGCAGCGAGTGGCCGCCAAGCGCAAAGAAATTGTCGGCAAGGCCGATCTTGTCCAGACCGAGCACTTCGGACCAGACGGCAGCCAGTTCGTGTTCGGTCTCTGTGCCAGGCGCGAGGTAAGGAGAGCTTTCGCGGCCTTGCGACAGATCAGGAGCGGGCAGCGCTTTGCGGTCAATTTTTCCGTTTGGCGTGAGCGGAAGGGCATCCAGCATGATGAAAGCCGACGGCACCATGTACTCGGGCAGCTTTTTTTTGACCGCTTGGCGCAGATCAGATTCGGACAGCAGCAGGGGATCTTTTGCCACTGCGTAAGCGACAATACGCGGTTCGCCCGGGAGGTCTTCGCGGACGATGACGGTTGCTTCGTGCACGAGCGCATGCTGTGCAAGCACCATTTCGATCTCGCCAAGCTCGATGCGGAAGCCGCGCACTTTGACTTGGTGGTCGATGCGCCCCAAGTAGGCAAGCGATCCATCCTGCGTGTACCGCACGAGGTCGCCTGTGCGGTAGAGCCGCTCGTCCGATTTTGGCGCGAACGGGCTGAGGATAAATTTCTCGCGGGTCAGCTCCGGCCGGTTTAGGTAGCCGCGAGCCAGACCTGCGCCGCCAAGGAACAGTTCGCCCGCAGCGCCGATCGGAACCGGCTGCAGGTGCTGGTTCAGCACGTAGGCTTGGGTATCCGCCAAGGGGCGGCCGATCAGCGGGCTTGTTGTCAGGCCACGCTCCATCAGAGCAAAGGTGGAGTAGGTGGTGTCCTCAGACGGGCCGTACAGGTTGAACACTTTATCCACGGTCGGCCATTCATACAGGCTCTGCACGAGAGCAAGTTTCAGCGGCTCGCCTGCGAGGTTGATCACGCGCACGGAGGCCGGGATTGCTTGCATGCGGTGCAGTTCGGCAATCGCGGACGGCACGGTGTTGATCAGCGTGACTTCTTCCCGCGCGGAAAGTTCCGGCAGGTGCAGCGCATTTTCGGCGAGGATCACTTTGCCGCCGAGACTGAGCGGCACGAACAGCTCAAAGATCGAGAGGTCAAAGCAGATCGAGGTCGAGAACAGCACGCCTGCGTATTCGGGCGGGCTGTAGACATCGTTCGCCCATTGCACCAGCGTGGACGCGCTGCGGTGTTCGATGGCCACTCCTTTCGGGCGGCCGGTCGAGCCGGAGGTGTAGATGACATAGGCCAGGTGGTGCGGTTCTGCTCCGCCAGCCGGATTGTCTGCGCTCTCCAGCGCGATCTCCTCTTGCACCCCGTCCAGACAAACGGTTGTGCCTTCATAGGCGGTCAGATGCTGTGTGAGAGATTTTTCTGTCAGCAGCAAGGTGACACTCGCATCTTCCAGCGTGAACAAAATGCGCTCTTGCGGATAGTTCGGGTCGAGCGGAACGTATGCGCCGCCCGCTTTCAGGATGCCAAGGATGGCAACCACCAGCTCATCGGACCGCTCCATGCACAGGCCGACCAGAGATTCCGCCCCGACACCGTGCTTTTTCAGGTAGTGAGCCAGTTGGTTGGCGCGCGCGTTCAACTCGGAGTAGGTCAAGCGTCGTTCCCCGTCGATCAGCGCCACTGCATCCGGCGTTTTGGCTGCTTGCGCCGCTACAAGTTGCGGCAAGGTCAACTGCGGGTAGCCGGACTTGGTGGAGTTCCACTCGATGAGCAGTTGCTGCAGGTCTGTTTCGCCAAGGAAAGCAAGCTCGCCGATCGCAGCCTCAGGCGTTGCGGCGATCTGCTCCAGCAGGTTGACAAAATGCTCCGCCATCCGCTCAATCGTCGCCGCTTCAAACAGATCGCTGCTGTACTCAAAGGCGGCGGTCAGTCCGTCCGCCTGCTCTTCCATGAACAACGTCAGGTCAAATTTGGCGGTGCTCCCGTCCACATCGACGCGATGGGCGGTCAGATGCGGCATGTCGAGCTCCGGCATCGGCGCATTTTGCAAGACGAACATCACTTGGAACAGAGGCGAATAACTCATGTCGCGCGCAGGCTGGAGTTCTTCGACCAGCATGTCAAACGGCACGTCTTGATGCGCATAGGCGCCGAGCGTCGCGTCTTTTACACGGCTGAGCAGTTCGCGGAAGGACGGGTTGCCGCCCGCATCGGTGCGCACGACAAGCGTGTTGACGAAAAAGCCGACCAGATCTTCGATCTGCGCATGATTGCGACCGGCGACCGGCGTGCCGATCAACAGGTCGTCTTGCCCGCTATAGTGATGCAAAAGCGTTTTGAACGCAGCGAGCAAGGTCATATACAGCGTTGCGTTCTCCTGGCGGCTCAACTCATGGAGCCGCTCGGTCAAGCGGGTCGGGAGCGCAAAGCGGAACAGGCCGCCCGCATAGCGCTGCACAGCCGGACGCGGATGATCGGCCGGCAGCTGCAGGAGCGGGAGGTCGCCGATCAGCCGATTTTTCCAATACGGCAACTGGGTGTCCTTCAGCTCCTGCAAGATTCGCTCCTGCTGCCAGAGGGCGTAGTCCGCATACTGGATGGACAGCTCGGGCAGGGGGGAAGGCTGACCTTGCACAAACGCGGCGTACAACGCGGTCAACTCGCGGGTAAACACGCCGACCGACCATCCGTCCGACACGATGTGATGGAAGGTGAGCAGCAGCAGGTGATCTTGTTCGGCGATCTTGACCAGCGTCGCGCGGAACAGCGGGCCCTGTTCAAGGTTGAAGGGAAGCTCGGCCTCTTTGGCAGCCTGTTGCAGCGCCAGTTCTTCGCGCTCAGCTGCAGGTGCGAAGCTGAGATCGATTCTGCCTAATGCGAAGGGAAGGTCTGGCCCTGCAATCTGCTGCACATCCCCCTCGTGGAAGCGGAACGAAGATCGCAGCACGCTGTGACGGCTGACGATCACCGAAATGCTCGTTTCCAAAGCGGAGATGTCAAGCTGCCCGTGCAGGCGCACGGCGCCTGCCGTGTTGTACAACGGATGCCCCGGCAAAAGCTGATCGAGCAGCCACATGCGGCGTTGGGCGTAGGACAGCGGCAGGAGATCACCGTGGGCTGCCGGCTTGATCGCAGCGTCTGCCGCCTCTCCCGCACCGCTGTTTAGCAAGGTTGCGAGGCGTGCGGCAAAGTCGGTGAGGACAGGGGCTGCAAACAGCTCGCTCAGCGGAATGTCCAGTCCTGCTTGCTGACGGATGCGCGACATGACTTGTGTGGCGAGCAGCGAATGGCCGCCCAGTGTAAAGAAGTTGTCGTTGGAGCCGACGCGGTCAACTCCGAGCAGCTCCGACCAGATCGATGCCAGCTGCATTTCAAGCGGCGTGCGCGGCGCAAGATAGTCTTCCTGCGAGAAGCTGTGCGACAGATCCGGTGCGGGAAGCGCCGCGCGGTCGACTTTGCCGTTTGCGGTCAGAGGCAGCGCGTCCAAGAAAACAAACACAGACGGTACCATGTAATCGGGCAACACAGCTTGCAGATGACGGCGCAGTCCGGCCGCGTCGAGAGTCTGCGCCTCCTGCAAAACGGAATAGGCGAGGAGGCGCTGTTCGCCCGCAAGGTCCGGTGCGGCGATCAAGACGCTCTCTTTGACAGCCGGGTGCCCGGTGATGGCCGATTCGATTTCGCCAAGTTCGATGCGGTAGCCGCGAATCTTGACCTGATCGTCGAGGCGGCCTTTGTACTCCAGATTGCCGTCCGCGCGGTATCGAACAGCGTCGCCTGTCTTATACATGCGGGCGCCGGGCTCGGTGGCAAACGGATCGGGGAGAAAGCGCTCCTCAGTCAGGTCGTCGCGATTCAGATACCCGAGCGCCACTCCTGCGCCTCCGATGTAAAGTTCGCCGTATACGTTCGCCGGAACCGGCTGCAGATTGGCGTCAAGAATGTACAGGCAGGTGTTGGCAATCGGCTTGCCGATCAACAGCGGACCTGCAGGCGCATCTCCCGCCGCAAGCTGATACATGCAGCAGCCGACGACCGTCTCGGTCGGGCCGTATTCGTTGTACAACGTGGTATGCGGAGCGAATTCGCGCCAAAGCGCGACGTCTTCGCCACTCAGCGCTTCGCCTCCGATGACGAGGCCGCGCGTCAAGCCGGCAGCTTCCTCCGGGCTCAAAGCTTGTCCGAGCAAGCGCAGGTGGGCCGGGGTCAATTTGATGTAGCTGAGATCTTGATGCGAACGCAGTGTGCGCAGCAGGCTGTCCACGCCGTGGTCGTGCGGCACCAGGATCACGCGCTGTCCGGCGGTCAAAGGCACGAACAGCCCGGTGATCGTCAGGTCAAACGCGATCGACGAGTGCACCGGCACGCCTGTGCCTTGCGCGGCGCCGTAAGCTTCTCTGGCGTAGAGCAGGTAGTTGCTGAGACCGCCGTGGCGGATGAGCGTCCCTTTCGGACGTCCGGTGGAGCCGGACGTATAGATCACATACGCCAAGTCGTCTGCCGAAATCGGCGCATGCGGCTCGTCTGACTGCGCTTGTCCGATGATGGCTGCATCCTGTTCACCGTCAAGGACGATGCAGTCGGGTCGTTGCTCCGGGAGCACATGCAGCAGGTGCTCCTGGGTAAGCAGCAACTTGACCCCCGAGTCTTGAAGCATGTACGCCAAACGGTCCTTGGGATAGGACGGATCGATCGGCAGATACGCCCCGCCCGCTTTCCAGATGCCGATCAGCCCGACGAGCAGATCAAGCGAGCGTTCTGCCAGAATGCCGACCAGAACGTTCGGCTGCACACCGTGCTGTTGCAGCACATGCGCCACTTGATTGGCGCGGCGGTTCAGCTCTGCATAGGTCAAGTGTTCTTCTTCAAAAACAGCGGCTTCCGCATCCGGCCGCAGTGCCGCTTGCTGCAGAAACATCTCAACAAAATGCAGGTCCTGCGGATACGGCACAGATGTGTCATTCCACTCGATGAGCAACTGGCGGCGCTCCGCATCGCGAAGCAGCGGCAGCAGGCCAATCGGCCGATCCGGATCTTTGACCAAGCCGCTGAGCAGCATTTCCAAATGCCCGGCCATCCGCTCGATCGTCTGCGTCTCGAACAGCGTGGTGTTGTACTCGAGCGCGGCGTGCAAACCGTCCGCCTGATCTTCCATGAACAGGGTGAGGTCATACTTGGCAGTGCCGTTGTCCGCATCGGCGCGGCGGGCGGTCAGCTCCGGCATGGAAATCTCCGGCATCTTCGCATTTTGCAAGGCGAACATCACTTGGAAGAGCGGCGAGTAGCTCATGTCGCGCTCCGGTTGGAGCTCCTCGACCAATTTATCAAACGGCATGTCCTGATGGGCAAAAGCGCCGAGCACCGATTCTTTCACGCGGCCGAGCAGTTCGCGGAACGTCGGGTTGCCGCTTGCATCGGTGCGAACGACCAAGGTGTTTACGAACATGCCGATCAGCTCTTCGGCCTGCGTGTGGCTGCGGCCTGCGACAGGCGTGCCGACCAGAAGATCGTCTTGGCCGCTGGAGCGGTGCAGCAAGATCGTGAAGGCGGTCAGCAGCGTCATGTACAGCGTCGCGCCTTCCTGGCGGCTCAGCAGAGACAGCTGTTCGGTCAGGCGGGACGAGAGGGCAAAGCGGTGCGTCTTGCCTGCATAGGACTGCACAACGGGACGCGGATGATCGGTCGGTAGCTGCAACAGAGGCAAGTTGCCGGCGAGTTGCCCTTTCCAGTACGGCAGCTGCTCTGCAAGCAATTCTTTTTCCAAGCGGGCTTCCTGCCACGCGGTGTAGTCGGCGTACTGTATGGACAGCTCCGGCAATGGAGAAGGCTTGTTTTGGACAAATGCTTCGTACAGCGCTGTCCACTCGCGGACAAACAGGCCGACCGACCAGCCGTCTGCGATGATGTGGTGGAAGGTGATCAGCAGCAGATGATCTTCAGCTCCAAGCTGCACCAGCGTCGCGCGAAACAGCGGGCCATGCGCCAGATCGAACGGGCGGGTGGCTTCCTCGCGCGTCGCACGCAGAGCCGCTTCTTCACGCGTTGCGAAAGGCGCGCCGCTCAAGTCTAAGATTTGCAGAGTGTGCAGGTTCGACGTTGCAACTTGCCTCAACTCGCCGTTCACTTCCACGAACGCAGAGCGCAGCACTTCATGGCGGCGTACGATCTCATGCAAGCTGTTTTCCAATGCCTCGCGGTTCAAACGGCCTTGCAGGCGCACCGCGCCCGGCATGTTGTAAACGGGATGGCCCGGCATCAGCTGATCGAGCAGCCACAAGCGGCGCTGTGCAGAGGAAACGGGCAGGGAAGACGCAGCGGTTCTGACAAGCGGCGCAATGGCAAGCTCAGCTGCGGTGACACCGGTTTGGCCGGCCAGTTCTACGCGCGCAGCCAATCCGGCAACGGTCGGATATTGGAACAGCTCGCTCATTTCCAACTCGATGCCAAACGTTTGGCGCAGGCGGGAGATGACTTGAGTCGCCAGCAGCGAGTGTCCGCCGATGTCAAAGAAGGAGTCATGTACCCCGATCGATTCAAGCTGCAGCACCTGCGCCCAGATCGCGGCGACACGCGCCTCTGTCTCGGTGCGCGGCGCAACAAATGCTTCTTCAGACAAAAATTCATTGGCCGGAGCCGGCAGCGCTTTGCGGTCGATTTTTCCGTTTGCGGTCACAGGCAGTCTGGACAGCGTGACAAACACGCTTGGCACCATGTACTCCGGCAGCTTGTCTTGCAGGAAGCCGCGCAATTCCTGTTGCGTGATCTCTTCGCCCAAGGCAGGCACGAAGTAGGCGACCAGACGCTTCGAAACGCCGTATTCCTGCGCGGTCACCACCGCTTGCATGACACCCGGATGCTGATCGAGCAGCGCTTCAATCTCGCCAAGTTCAACGCGGTAGCCGCGAATCTTGACCTGATGGTCGAGGCGGCCCATGAATTCCAGCGTGCCGTTCGCCAGCCAGCGCACCAGGTCGCCGGTGCGGTACAGGCGCTCGCCCTCGGCAAACGGATGCGGGATATACTTCTCAGCAGTCAGTTCCGGACGGTTTAAATAGCCGATCGCAAGACCTGCGCCGCCGAGCAACAGCTCACCTGGCACGCCGACCGGGACAGGGCGGAGGTTCTCATCGAGCACATAAGCTTCGGTATTGGCAATCGGACGCCCGATGGAAACAGACTTGCCGATCAAGTCTTCGGTAAGCGTCGGCGCTGTGGCGAGGACGGTGCACTCCGTCGGCCCGTAGGCGTTGATCATCCGAACATGCGGCAACTCGCGCAGCACGGTGCGGACATGAGCCGGGGACAGCGCTTCGCCGGCTGCAAGCAATTGCTTCAAGCCGCACAGGGCATCCAACTGCTCATCGACCATCTGATGGAACACGACTGCGGTCAACAGCGCCGTCGTCACCTGCTCATCGCGCAGCACGCGGCCGAGCTCTTCCAGCGAGAGATGCACACCCGGATACAGCACGAGTCGCCCGCCGTTCAGCAGGCAGCCCCAGATCTCAAACGTCGCTGCGTCAAACGAGATCGACGACACTTGCAACACGACTTCTTCTTCCGTAAGGCTTACGTAATCGGTGTCACGCACCAGGCGCGCCACCCCGCGATGCGGCACAAGCACGCCTTTGGGCTTACCGGTGGAGCCGGAGGTGTAGATCACGTAAACAGGATGATCGGCTGTGAGCACAGCAGGCGTCAGTTCAGTGCTTTCGCCTGCGAGCTCCGCGTTGTCCCCATCGAGGAGGATCACAGTCGCCGCATGCGCCGGGAGGCTGGCAGCCGTCTCTGTTTGCGCGAGAAGCACGGTGATTTTTGCATCTTCCAGCATGTAGCCTTGACGGTCTTGCGGATAGGCCGGGTCGATCGGCAGATATGCGCCGCCCGCCTTGAGGATCCCGAGCAGGCCGACGATCATCTCCGGCGAGCGCTTCATGCACAGGCCGACGAGCACATCCGGGCCGACTCCCTCGCGGCGCAAACGGTTCGCCAATTGGTTGGCGCGCTCATCCAGTTCGCGATAGGTCAGGCTCTGATCGGCAAACGTCACCGCGACCTTTTGCGGCGTTTTGGATGCAACTTCTGCAAAAAGGGAAGGGATCGTCTGCGCACTCGGGTAAGGGGTCGCCGTCCGATTCCAGTCGACGAGCAGGGTTTGCAGCTCCTCGGCGGCAAGCATCGGCAGATCCTTGATCGCAGCGTTTGGATTCTTGGTGATGCCTTCCAGCAACTGCATGAAGTGGCCGGTCATTCTCGCCAGCGTCGACGCTTCAAACAGATCGGTGTTAAATTCCCACGCGCCGCGCAGGAAGTCTTTGCCGTCAACCATCGACAGCGTCACATCAAACTGCGCCGCTTCTTGTTGCAGAGCTATCGGCATCAGCGTCACGCCGCCGAGCTGCAGCTGCGCGCCGGTTGCGCCAAGCACGAAGTCCTCGGAGCCGTTTTGCTTGTGCGGCTTTTGCAGGACGAACATCGTCTGGAACACCGGGTTGTGGCTCGCATTGCGCGGTGCGCCGATCTTCTCGACGAGCAGCGGGAATGGATAGTCCTGATGCTTCAGCGCTTCGAGCACAGACACGCGCACCTTATGCAGGAAATCGCGGAAAGCCGGCCGTTCCGAAAAATCGGCGCGCATCACGACCGGGTTGACAAAATACCCGATCTGCTGCTGGAAGCGTGCCGAGCTTCTCCCCGCCGCCGGGGTGCCGACGAGGATATCGTCCTGACCGGTATAGCGGTGCAGGAACGCTTGATACGCCGCGAGCAGGACCACATAGAGCGTCGTGCCTGCTTCTTTGGCCATCTTTTTGAGTGCAAAGGTCAATTCGGACGTGAGCTCAAATGCGTGCGATGCGCCGCGATACGATTGGACAGCCGGGCGCAGGTGATCGGCAGGGAGCTCTAACACAGGCAGCGTGCCTTGCAAGCGCTGTTGCCAGTACGAAAGCAGCCGTTCGCCGTCCGCATTGTTGAGCAGTCCTTTTTGCCAGTCCACATAATCGGTGTATTGCAAATCAGGCACGGCCAGTTCGCGCGGCTGCCCCGACATGTGCGCGGCGTACAGGGTCCAGAGCTCGTCCATCAGCACGGAGATCGACCAGAGGTCGACGGCGATGTGGTGGAAGGAGAGCAGCAGAACATGGTCGGCCGCCGAGTGGGACAGCAGGCACAGGCGGTAGGCAGGACCGTCTTGCAGGGCGAACGGCGCATAGGCGCGCGCTTGCAGCAATCGGGATACCTCTTGCTCCGAGAGTGCGGAAGTGTCGATCACTTCAAGCTGGGCAGGCCAGTGGGCATGCACTTTTTGGAACGGCTGTCCGTCGCGCTCGCCATAGGTCGTGCGCAGCACGGCATGACGCGCGATCATCTGCTCCCAAGCGGCTTGCAGAGCGGCCGTGTTCAGCTCTGAGGTGATGCGCATCGCAAACGGCACATGGTAGGCCTTGCTTTCCGGCTGGTAGCGATGCAAAAACCACATCGTCTGCTGCCCGTAGGAGAGCGGGTATTCGCCGCCCGCCTGCTGGCGCGTCATGACAGGCAGTTGTACGTTCGTTTGCTCGGCTTGCAATTGAAGCTGAATCTGCTCGGCCAGTTGCAAGGCGTTCGCGTCTTGCAGGAAATCGACTTCTGCGATGCGGACGCCAAGATCGGTCTCGATGGCGTGTTTCAGCTCGATCGCCATCAGCGAATCGAGGCCCAGCGTGCTTAGCGGCTGCTCATCTTCCAAACGGCTCGCCGGCATGCGCAAGGCGCGTCCGACTTGACCTTTTAGATAGCGGACGAGCAAAGGAAGGCGCTCCG
The DNA here is from genome assembly GCF_004340785.1 of Tumebacillus sp. BK434. Lineage (NCBI taxonomy): Bacteria > Bacillati > Bacillota > Bacilli > Caryophanales > Alicyclobacillaceae > Tumebacillus > Tumebacillus sp. BK434. The sequence continues at coordinate 499,622 of NZ_SLXS01000001.1, forward strand.
CATGCACGGTGCTTTCCCACATCTCGCGGCTCATGGCGACAGAGGGCTCCTCAGCCGCAGCGACGGTGTCAGCCGCGCCGGGCTTGCTGTCGCCGATCACTTGCAAGGTGCCGTTCAGGAACATTTCTTTACAGGCGCGGCGCTGAATCTTGCCGCTGGAAGTCTTCGGGATCGAAGCAGGCTTGATCAGCACGACCGCATGTGCCTGTAGTTCATGATGCGTGGCCACCGCCTGGCGAACGGCTGCGGTGACTTCCTCCACATTGACGCGCCGCCAAACAGCGCGTTCGACTTCCTGTACGACCACGAGGCGTTCTTCACCGCTTACGTCAACAGAGAAGGCGGCGCCCGCACCCGGATTCAGCGCGGTATGGCACGCGCCGACCGTGCTTTCGATGTCCTGCGGGTAATGGTTGCGCCCGCGGATGATGATCAGGTCTTTCAAGCGTCCGGTGACATACAGTTCGCCTTCCAGCTGGAAGCCGAGGTCGCCTGTGCGCAGGAACGGGCCTTCTCCGGTATCGGTCAGGTGCGCGTGAAATGTGTATTCGGAGAGTTCGGGATTTTCCCAATACCCTTTGGCCACGCTCGGTCCTTGCACCCAGATCTCGCCGACCTGATCTTCGGGGCAGACGAGGCCGGTATCCGGGTTTACGATCAGCACGCGCTGCTCCATCCACGATTTGCCGCTGCCGACGAACGGCTGCACGTTCTCATCGTTCGTGTCGGTCAGCACCACGCGGTTGAGGTTCATCGCTTCTTTATCCGCCAATTTGACAACGGGCAGATCGGTTTGCAGACCGCCGGTCACAAACAGCGTCGCTTCGGCGAGACCGTAGCATGCATAAAACGCTTCTTTGCGGAATCCGGTGGAAGCGAACGTGTCGGCAAACAAATCCAAAGTCGCCGGGTGAATCGGCTCGGCTCCGTTGAACGCGACCGACCACGAACTCAGGTCGAGCGTGGCGATCTGCTCCGGCGTGATTTTGCGCGCGCACAGCTCATAGGCAAAGTTCGGCCCGCCGCTGGTGGTCGCTTTGTAATCGGAGATCGCTTTCAGCCAGCGGTACGGATGCTGTAAAAAGTCGATCGGCGACATCAGGATGCAGGAAGTGCCGAGATACAGCGGCTGGAGCACGTTGCCGATCAATCCCATGTCGTGGTACAGCGGCAGCCAGCCGAGGATCAGCGAGTCTTTGCTTTGGTCAAACGCCTGCGCAATCATCTCTTCGTTGTGCAGGAGGTTTCCGTGACTGACCATGACGCCTTTCGGAGAGCCGGTCGAGCCGGACGTATATTGGATAAAGGCCAGCGTGTCGAGGCCGACTGCAGGAGGAAGCCACTCTGCGGCAAGCGCCTCATCGATCTGGTCGGTCGCGATCCAGATCATTTTTTGCAGCTCCGGGGAGCCTTCCAGCAGCGGCTCGACCCGGTCCATGATCGCCGACGTGGTCAGTGAGAAGGAAGGCGTTGCGTCAGACACGATCGACTCGAGGCGGATCATCTTGCGGTTCATTTTCGGCGGGTAGACCGGAACGGCTGTCACGCCTGCATATATGCAGCCAAAAAACGCGGCAATAAAATCAAGACCCGGTTGATAGAGCAGCAGTGCGCGTTCGCCCTGCATGCCGAGCTTTTGCAATTGAGCGGCGAGGGCGCGCGCTTTGCGGTCGAGTTCTCCGTAGGTGAGACGGCCGTCTTCGATCTCGCCGTCGCGCAAAAACAGGTAGGCAATATGGTCAGGTTGTTGTTCTGTCCAGCGCCGCAGCAAGTCGACCAGCGACTTGTGCGGAGCGGACAGGCTTACGTTTGCAGAGTGGGTCACACCCGTTTCCTCCTTCTGTGCGTGCAGTTCCTTATTTGTCTTGAGGAAGCAGCAACTTCAGTTGTTGGGACAAAATCTCCACATGCGGCTGTTTGACAATCGTTTCATGGTTCCCCGGCACATCGATGATGCGCAGCTCTTTGGCCACAGCGCCCCAGCCGAGCGTCAAGTCGGTGAAGTGCGGCGGCTGATCTTCAGCACGGAACAGCGTCAGGGTGCTCGGATACGGCTCCGGCACATAACTGTCATGTGCGTCTTTAATCGCTTTGTACACTTTCAGCAAGCGCTTGAACTGGAGCAGTCCGACATCTTCCGGCAACAGGCCCAGCTCTTTTGCTTTTTCAAAGATAGTCTGGTGCAATTGCTTCGTGTCCAACGCTTGCAACCGATCGAGTTCCGGCGGGAGCTCCTGGCCGAGAGCGCGGGCGTTTTTGCGAACGTACCAGAGGGCAAATGTTTTTTCGTCATGGTAGACGGGCTCGGCGTGAACGTTTGGCACGATCGAGTCAAACAGCCCCAGCAAGGCGATCTCTTGCTGTTGCAGACGCAGCTGGCGCGCCATCTCGTAAGCGATGATGCCGCCGAAGCAGTAGCCTGCGAGGTAGTACGGGCCTTCAGGCTGCAACTCGCGCATCTCCTGGATGTAGGCGGCCGCTGCCTCTTCGATCCTGGCGTGCGCCGGGCGGTCATCTTGCATTCCCCGCGCCTGGAATGCATAGAGCGGCTGTTCCGGATCCATGGTGCGGGAGAGCTCCACGTAGTCGAGCACGCCTCCGGTGCCTTCATGCACGACGAAGAACGGCGTGCGGGAACCGGTGGTTTTAAAGCCGATCAGCGATTTTACTTCGCCTTGTTCTTGCTGATCTCTACGGATTAGCGCGGCGAGGTGTTCAATCGTGCCGCCTTGGAACAGAGCGGCCAGCGGCAGGTCGTTTTTGAATTGGTTTTGCAGCTTGGACATCAGGCGCACTGCGAGCAGCGAGTGGCCGCCAAGCGAGAAGAAGTTGTCGCGGATGCCGATCGGACGCACGCCAAGCAGGTCTTCCCATACCTGCACGATCTGCACTTCCAGCATGTCGCGCGGCGCGACATATTCGACGTCGCGGGAGAAGCTTCCGTCGCTTGGGATCGGCAAGGCGCGGCGGTCGACTTTGCCGTTTGCCGTGAGCGGCATTTTGTCGAGCGCGACGAAGAACGACGGCACCATGTGCTCCGGCAGTTTCGCTTGCATGAACGCGCGGATGTCGGCGATGTTCAATTCGATTTCATGATGTGGTGCGACGTAGGCGATGAGGCGTTTGTCGCCCGGCACAAATTCATGTGCGATGACAGCCGATTCGCGCACATCCGGATGCTGGCCGACGACCGTTTCGATCTCGCCAAGCTCCACGCGCATCCCGCGCACTTTGATCTGGTTGTCTTGACGTCCGACAAATTTGATCGTGCCGTCGGTGCGGAAGTAGCCGCGGTCGCCCGTTTTGTACATCCGCTCGCCGGGGATAAACGGGTTGCTGACGAACGCTTCTGCTGTGCGCGCCTCATTGTTGTGATAGTTGCGGGCCAGGCCGATGCCAGCCAGATACAGATCGCCGACAACGCCGATCGGCACAGGCTGGAGATTGCTGTCCAGCACGTAGACCTGGTTGTTGTCGATCGGGCGTCCGACGGAGACATATCCTTCATCTGCCGCATCCGCCTCCGTGCAGGTCTGCACCGTGGAGTCGATCGAGACTTCGGTCGCGCCCCAGGTGTTGTGCAGTCGGCAGCCGATGCGCTCTTGGAACAGGCGCACAAGCTCAGGCTGGAGGCCTTCGCCGCTGGAGACGACGTTGCGCAGGCAGTCCAATTGTGCGCGGTCTTCCGGTGTGATCGCTTCCACGACCATGGAGAGCATGCTCGGAACGAACTGCACAGCGGCCGCCTGGTACTTGATCGCAGCGTCGAGGATCGCGCGGGGATCACGGTGATCGCCCGGCGCCATCAGCGCGATGCGCGCGCCGACCATCAGCGGCCAGTAGAACTCGACTGCGGAGTCGTCGAACGTCAGGGTCGTTTTTTGCAAAACGGTCTCGTCCTGGCGCAGCTGGTGGTAACGCTGCATCCAGCACATGCGGTTGACCCAGCCTTCGTGCGTGCTGGCCACGCCTTTTGGCTTGCCGGTCGAGCCGGACGTGTAATAGATGGAGACGAGATGCTTCGGCGTCAGTTCGAGCTGCGGCTTGTCGGCCGAGCGGTTGGAGATGTCATCCCACTGCTCGTCGACGTACACGAACGAGCAGACGTCTTCCGGCATTTTGTCGCGCAAGTGCGCTTGGGTCAGGCAGACCGGCGCGCTCGCTTCCTCTGCCAATTGCGCGATGCGGGCGGTCGGCGCTTCCGTGTCGATCGGCATGAATGCGCCGCCTGCTTTCAAGATCCCGATCAAAGCGACGACCAGGTGGTGGGAGCGCTCGATGCAGACCCCGACCGGCACATCCGGCCCGACGCCTTGGGCGATCAGGTAGTGCGCCAATTGGTTGGCACGCGCTTCCAGCTCCGCATAGGTCATCGTGTCATCGCCGTAGATCGAGGCGATGCGCTCCGGCGTCTGCGCCGCTTGTGCTTCGAACAGCTCGTGGAGCAGGGTGTCACGCGGGAACTCGACTCCGGTGTCGTTCCAGCCGTAGAGGAGCAGGTGACGCTCTTCATCGCTGAGAATCGGCAGTTCGGAAATGGCACGGTCAGGAGCTTGGAGCAGGGAAGTGAGCAAGTTGGCAAAATGCGTCGCCATCCGCTCGATCGTATCCCGGTTGTAAAGATCGGTGCTGTATTCAAACGCGGCGCGCAGGCCTTGTTCCGTTTCGAAGACGGTCAGCTGCAAGTCAAATTTGGCGGTGCTGTGATCGAGTTCGACAGACCCAAACGTCAGGTCGGAGGTGTGGACTTCGCGCATCGGTGTGTTTTGCAAGACGAACATGACTTGGAACAGCGGGTGGCGGCTCAAGTCGCGCTCAAGCTGCAATTCGTCAATCAGATATTCAAACGGCAAGTCTTGGTGCGCATACGCGCCAAGCGATGTATCGCGCACGCGCTTGACCAGCTCGCGGAACGACGGGTTGCCGGTCAGGTCGGTGCGCAGCGCCAGGGTGTTGACGAAGAAGCCGATCAACGGTTCGATCTCTGCGCGCTGGCGTCCCGCGATCGGAGTGCCGAGGATGATGTCCTCTTGGCTGGAGTAGCGGGAGAGCAAGGTGTTAAACGCTGCGAACAAGGTCATGAACAGCGTCGCGCCTTCTTGCTCACCAAACGCGAGCAGCCCCTCGTGCACTTCGTGCGGCAGATCGAATCCGTAGATCGCGCCCCGGAACGATTGCACCGGTGGACGCTTGCGGTCGGTCGGCATCTCCAGCACCGGCAATTCGCCGCTGAACTGGAACTTCCAATAGTCGATCTGCCCTTGCAGGACATCGCCTTGCAGCCAATTGCGCTGCCAGGCGCCATAGTCGGCATACTGAATCGGCAGGTCTTGCAGCGGCGAAGGCAGCTCTTGCGCATACGCTTCGTACAGGGCGGTGACCTCTTGGATCAGCACGCCCAGCGACCAGGCGTCAGACACGATGTGATGCATCGTCAGCACCAAAATGTGATCGTCCGCTGCCAGTTTCAGCAAGGCGGTGCGCATCAGCAGATCGGATGCCAAGCGGAACGGACGGCTGGTTTCTTCACGGGTCAGGCGCTTGATCGCCCGCTCTTGCTCATCTGCTGCAAGCGGGCTAAGGTCATGCAGGACAAGCGGAATGTCCGCCTCTTTGCGGAACACTTGCACCGCTTCGCCGTCCACCGACAAGAAGTTGGTGCGCAATGCTTCATGCCGGCGCACGACTTCCCGGAAGCACGCTTCCAGCACAGAGTTGTTCAGCGGACCGCTCAGGCGCACCAGCATCGGGATGTGATAGGTGCTGGAGCCTTGTTCGAGCTGGTCGAGGAACCACAGGCGCTGCTGGGCAAAGGACAGCGGCAGATCGGCACGGCGAGGAACAGGCGTGATCGCGGAAACGGATGCTTCAGCATTTCCTCGAACACTGGCCATGCGTTCGGCGAAATCGGCGAGCACCGACACTTCGAACAGCAGGCTGAGCGGCAGTTCGATCTGGAACGCCTGGCGGACACGCGAGATCATCTGCGTGGCGATCAGCGAGTGACCCCCGAGCGCAAAGAAGTTGTCGTACAGGCCGACCTGCTCGACACGGAGCAGGTCAGACCAGATCGCGGCCAGTGTTTGCTCCGTTTCGGTGCGCGGCGCGACATACTCGTTTTCGCGTTCCAAGGACGACGCTTCCGGCGCCGGGAGGGCGCGGCGGTCGACTTTGCCGTTTGGTGTCAGCGGCAAGGCTTCGAGCAGGACGAACGCAGTCGGCACCATGTAATCCGGCAGTTTTTCTTTGACGGTGCTGCGCAGTTCGGCCTGCGTCGGCTCCGTATGTCCTGCCGCGACCACATAGGCGACGATGCGCTGGTCGCCGGCCGTATCTTCACGAACGATGACCGTTGCGTCTTGCACGCACTCGTGAGCGCCGAGCACCGCTTCGATCTCGCCAAGTTCGATGCGGAAACCGCGCACTTTGACTTGATGGTCGAGGCGCGAGATGTAGTCGAGCGTGCCGTCCGGCAAGCGGCGCACCAGGTCGCCGGTGCGGTACAGCCGCTCGTTCGGATCGCTGCTGAACGGACTTACGATAAATTTCTCGGCCGTCAGATCGGGGCGGTGCAGATAACCGCGCGCCAATCCGTCGCCGCCGAGCAGCAATTCGCCCGCCACGCCAACCGGTACTGGCTGCAGGTGGGCGTTGACCACGTATGCTTTCGTTCCGGGCAGGGGGCGTCCGATCACCGGGGTGCCCGTTTGGCCGCGCTCCATCAAAGCGACGGTGGAGTAGACGGTGTCTTCGGTCGGGCCGTACAGGTTGTAGACGTTGTGCACGTTCGGAACGTCATGCAGGCTCTGCACGACGGCGCGCTTCAGCGGCTCGCCGCAGAGGATGATCGTCGTCACCGAGGACGGAATCCCGCCTGTCCGCGCCAGCTCCGCGATGGATGACGGCACGGTGTTGATCAGCGTCACTTCGTCCCGCGCTGCGAGCTGCGGCAGATGCAGCGCATGCTCTGCGAGGATCATTTTGCCGCCGAGTGAAAGCGGTACGAACATTTCAAATACGGACAAGTCAAAGCAGACAGATGTCGAGAACAGCATGCCCGCATAGTCTTGCGGAGTGAGCAGGTCGTTCGCCCACTGGACGAGCGTGCTCACGCTGCGATGCTCGACCGCCACGCCTTTTGGACGGCCGGTGGAGCCGGAGGTGTAAATGACATAGGCGAGATGGTGCCCCTGCGTCGTGGTGACCGGGTTGTCGTCAGACTGTTGCGCAATCTCGGCTGCCGCTTGTTCGAGGCAGATCGTCTCGCCTGCATAGCCGCTCAGATGTTTCAGCAGCGACTCTTGGGTCAAGAGCAGGGCGACATTGGCATCTATGAGGGTGTACAGCGTGCGCTCGATCGGGTAGCTCGGGTCGAGCGGAACGTAGGCCCCGCCTGCCTTCAAAATGCCGAGGAGTGCGATCAGCATCTCCTGTGAGCGGTGCATGCACAGGCCGACCAGCGATTCGGTGCCGATGCCGCGGTGTTGCAGGTAATGTGCCAGTCGGTTGGCACGCTCGTTCAGTTCGGCAAATGTCAAGCGGCGCTCTCCGTCGATCAGGGCGATGCTGTCGGGTGTTTTGTTGACTTGCGCTTCGAACAGCTGCGGCAAGGTCAGTCGCGGGTAGTGCGCCGCGTTGTCGTTCCATAGGGTCAGCAGTTGGTGCAGCTCCGTTTCGCTTTGGAAGGACAGCTCGCCGATCGGCTGCTCCGGCTGCTCGAGGATGCTCTCCAGCAAATTGACAAAATGCTCTGCGAGACGGTCGATGGTCGACGCGTCAAACAGGTCGGTGTTGTACTCGATGGCAGCAGACACGCCGTTTTCCGACTCGATCATCGACAGGTTGAGATCAAATTTCGCTGCGCTGCGACCGACCGTCTTTTCACGCAAGGTGAGATGCGACGAGCGCATGTCGCGCGGCGGCGTGTTGTGCAGCATGAACACCGCTTGGAACAGCGGATGACGGCTTCTGTCGCGGACGAGGCCGAGCTCTTCGACCAATTTTTCGAACGGCAGGTCCTGGTTGGCATACGCGCCCAAGGCGACATCGCGCACGCGTGCTACGAGTTCACGGAACGTCGGGTTGCCGCTCAGGTCGGTGCGCAGGGCCAGCGTGTTGACGAAGTAGCCGATCAACGGTTCCACTTCGCTGCGATGACGACCGGCGATCGGCGTGCCGAGGATGATGTCCTCCTGGTTCGAGTAGCGGTGGAGCATGGTGTTGAAGGCGGAGAACAACGTCATGAACAGCGTGGCCCCTGCGCCTTTGCTAAACGCCAGGAGACGCTGGTGCAGCTCTTGGGTAAGCGCAAATCTGCGGGTGTCGCCCTTGTACGTCTGCACTGCCGGACGCGGACGGTCGGTCGGCAGTTCCAGCACGGGCAGGTCGCCGCTGAAGTGCTTTTTCCAGTGGTGGACCTGCTCCGCGAGCACATCGCCTTGCAGCCAATCGCGTTGCCAGACGGCGTAATCGGCATATTGGATCGGCAGGTCGGACAGCGGCGATGCTTGTCCTTCCGAGAAGGCTGCGTACAGCACAGACACTTCTTGCAGGAACACGCCCATCGACCAGACGTCCGAGATGATGTGGTGCATCACAAGCGCCAGCACATGCTCTTCAGGCGCGAGTTTGATCAGGCTGACGCGGACGAGCAAATCGGTGTCCAAACGGAAGGGACGGGTCGTAGTCTCTGCGATCAATCGTTCCGTTTCACGTTCCTGCTCGTCTTTCGTCAAACCGCTCAGGTCATAAACGAACAGCGGCAGGGCAGCTTTTTCCAAGATCACTTGCACCGGCTCGCCATCCACGGTGTGGAACTGGGTGCGCAGCGCTTCGTGGCGGCGCAGGATCTCATGGAAGCTCTGCTCCAGCGCGGCGAGGTCGAGCGGGCCGTGCACGCCGACAGCAAGCGGAATGTGGTAGGCGTCGTTGTTCGCCTCAAACTGATCGAGGAACCACAGACGCTGCTGCGAGAAGGACAGCGGCAGGTTGGCACTGCGGTTGGCCGGAACGAGCGCCGGGACGGCAGTTTTGGCGTGCGTGCCCGATGTCTCGTCTGCCAAGTGTTCGTCAAGGCGCGCCGCAAAGTCGGCGAGCACAGGTGTTGCAAATACTGTGCCGAGCGGCAGTTCGACTTGGAACTGCTGGCGAATGCGCGAGATCAGCTGCGTGGCGAGCAGCGAATGTCCGCCGCGGGCAAAGAAGTCGTCGTGCGCACCGATTTTTTCCTGTTTCAGCAGGCTGGCCCAGATCGTGGAGAGGCTGGCTTCCGTTGCGGTGCGCGGCTCGACATAGGAAGCTTCGAGGTCGGCTGATGACAGCTCCGGCATCGGCAGCGCTTTGCGGTCGATCTTGCCGCTGCTGGTCAGCGGCAGTTGATCGAGGAAGGCATAGCTGCTTGGCACCATCGCCGCAAGCAGACGCTGTTCCATAAATTTGCGCAAGGCAAGCGGGCCGACTTCACGCTCCGGTTTGATCACGACATAGGCGGCGAGGAACGTCAGTCCTTGCTCGTTCTTCCAATCGACGACGGCGCAATGCGCCACATCCGGGTGGTGCAAGAGCGCTGCTTCAATCTCCGTGGTCTGAATGCGCACCCCGGAGATTTTCACTTCATTGTCGATCCGCCCCAGAACTTCCAGCGTGCCGTCTGCACGGTAGCGGCCGCGGTCGCCTGTCAGGTAGACGATGTCGCGCGGGTCTATTGTGGCAGCATGTTGCACAAAACGCTTCGCTGCTTCTTCGGGCGCGTTGAGGTACCCGAGCGTGCGGAACGGGGTGCGCAGGACGATCTCGCCCGGTTCGCCGATGCCGCAGAGCTGTCCTTGCCCGTTCAGCACGAGCGCTTGCGTTTGCGGCAGCGTTTGGCCGACCGGCTGGGTGCCTGCCAGCACGGTGTCCGGCACGATGTGAAAGCTTTTTGCCATCGTCGTTTCGGTCGGGCCGTACAGATTGACCATGTCGCCTGCCGGGAATGCCTGGCGCCAGGAGCTGACCAGCACGTCAGACAGCTTTTCGCCGCAGAAGAAGGCATAGCGCAGGGAGGGCAAGGCGTAGTCCTGTGTTTTGTAGGTCAGCCACGACATGGCGAGCGACGGAACGGTTTGCAGCACGGTGATTTTTTCATCGGCCAGCCAGGACAGCACCGTATCGGCGCCGAGGTCGTCCAGCACGCGCGGCAGGCAGAGCGTTGCACCGCTGGTCAGCGGCAGGAAGATGTCGCGCAAGATCGGGTCGAACGACAGGTTGATCAATTGCGCCACGCGGTCCACCGCCGTGAGCGGGAACGTGTCGCGCTGCCAGCTCAGGAAATGGTTGAGCCCTTTGTGTGTGCCGAGCACCGCTTTGGGCACCCCGGTCGAGCCGGAGGTGTAGAACAGGTATGCCGGAGCGTCAGGCGCAAGGTGCGGCCATTCTGTTTGTGCAGGCAGGGTCACCTCTTGCAGCAACTGGCCGCTGTGCGGATCGACGGCGAGCAGCGGATAGGCGCTCACTTGCGGATCGAGCGCAGAAAGGGGGCGGTCGCTGATGCAGAGCAGGTGTTTCGTGTCAGCTTCTTGCAGCATCGTCAGTTGGCGCTGCAAGGGAAGGGTCTGATCCACGTTCAGCATCACGCCGCCGCTTTTCAGCACCGCGAGCATCCCGGCGATCATGCCGAAGCTACGCACTCCATAGAGCGCGACCGTGTGTCCTGGCTGCAGGCCGGATGCGAGCAGCGCTTGGGCCAGCGTATCGGCATGCGCTTGCAATTCGCGGTAGGTCCAGGCGCGGTCGCCTTGCGAGACGGCGACCTGCTCCGGCGTGCGCTCGGCAATTGCAGCCACAAGCGCGGCAACAGAAGGGTGCGTCGGCTCCGGCAGTTCGAGCGCCGGGTCTGGCAACAGCGGGCGGGCGGCAGCGGTCAGCAGGGAATAGGAGCTGAGCGAAGCGTCCGGCTGTGCGGCGATCTGTTCGAGCAGGCCGGCCAGTTGATCGACAAACACGGTCATCCGCGCGTCGGCAAACAGGTCTTTGCGGTACATCAGGTTCAAATCGAGCCCGCCGTCCGTTTCGGTGAGGTACAGGGTCATCATGAACTTCGAATCGGTCCCCATGCCGCCGTGCGGCTCAAGCGTCAGGCCGGGCAGTTCCAGCGAGTGCTGAGGCGTGTTGTTCATGTTGATCAGGATGTCGAACAGCGGGTTGCGGCCTGCTGCGCGCTCCGGTTGGACTTCTTCGACCAATTTTTCAAACGGCAAATGCTGGTGCGCAAAAGCGCCGACCACCGTTTCGCGCACACGGCCGAGCAGTTCGCGGAAGCTCGGGTTGCCGCTCAGGTCGGTGCGCAGCGCCAGCGTGTTCAAGAAGAAGCCGATCATCTTCTCCGTTTCCGCGTGCGGGCGTCCGGCAATCGGGGTGCCAAGGATGATGTCCTCTTGGCCGGACAGACGGTGCAGCAAGAGATTAAACGCGCTGAGCAGTGTCATGAACAGCGAGGAGTCCTCTTGCTGGCCAAGCGTTTTCAGCGCTTGGGTGATCGAAGTTGAAAGCCGGTGCGACACTACGCCGCTTTCGGTGCCTGCAGGCGCGCCGTATTGCTTGTCTTGCGGCAGCTCCAGGAGCGGAAGCGGTGCGCTCATTTTTTCTTCCCAATAGGAGAGCTCGTTTTGCAGTACCTCGCCTTGCAGCCAGTCGCGCTGCCAGACGCAGTAGTCTTTGTATTGCGCGGCAAGCTCCGGCAAGGAGTGAGCCTGGCCCGAAGTATACGCGCTGTAGAAGGTGGTGAACTCCTCGATCAGCACGCCCATCGACCAGCCGTCAGAGATGATGTGGTGCAAGGTGATCAGCAGGATCTGCTCTTGGCCGGACAGCGTCAGGAGCTTCACGCGCAGGAGGGAATCAAGTTCCAGGTCGAACGGTGCCAGCGCTTCTTCGCGGGCGAGGCGGTTCGCTTCTGCTTCCGGCTCCGCGTGCCCTTGCAGATCGACAATCGCGAGCTCGAACTTGGCATTGGCCGCGATCACTTGCTGCGGCACGCCTTCTACCGAGATGAAGCTTGTGCGCAGTGACTCATGACGCGAGATGATCTCGTGGAAACTGCGCTCCAACGCGGAAAAATCGAGATCGCCTTTCAAGCGCAGCGAGCCGGGGATGTTGTAAGCGCCGCTGTTTGGCTCAAGCGTTTGCAAGAACCAAACACGCTGCTGGGCATAAGACAGTGGCAGTTCGGCGAGATCCCCGACCGGAACGAGCGGTGCGAGCGTCTGGCCGTGGCCCGCTTGCTGCAAGTCCTCGATCCGTTTGGCGAGTCGCGCTACGGTCGGCGCTTCGAACAGCACCTGCATCGGCAGGTCAAGAGCGAACACTTCGCGGATGCGCGTTGTCATTTGCGCGGCGAGCAGCGAATGGCCGCCGAGTTCAAAGAAGTTGTCGTAAACGCCGATCTGCGGCGCATGAAGCAGCGTGCGCCAAATCTCGGCCAGGCGCTCTTCCGCAGCGGTGCGCGGCGCAACGAATTCCTGCGCATTCGAGCGCAGGTCGGGCAGCGGCAATGCTTTGCGGTCGACTTTGCCGTTGGAAGTCAGCGGCATTTCATCGAGCAGAACGAAGAAAGAAGGCACCATGTGCTGCGGCACTTTTTCCTGCATGTAGTCGCGCAGATCGGAGGCGGAGAGCGCCAGGCCCTGATGAGGCACGATATAGGCGATCAGGACGCTGCCGTTTTGCACATCTTCGCGCGTCAGGGCGACCGCTTCGTTCACTGACGGGTGCTGGAGGATCGCCGCTTCTAACTCGCCGATTTCAATGCGGATGCCGCGAATTTTCACTTGGTGGTCCAGACGGCCCAGGTATTCGATGTTGCGGTCTGCGAGCCAGCGTCCGAGGTCGCCCGATCTGTACAGGCGTGCCCCAGGCTGTTCGGAGAACGGATGCGGAATAAATTTCTCTTTCGTCAGCTCAGGGCGGTTCAGGTAGCCGCGCGCCACAGCGATGCCGCCGATGTAGATCTCGCCGACCACACCGACCGGAACGGGCTGCAGGTGCTCGTCCAGGATGTAGACTTCCGCGCCTTGCAGCGGGCGTCCGATGTGCAGCGTTTCGCCCGGCACCAGTCGTCCCATCGCAGCGGCGACAGTCGTTTCGGTCGGGCCGTAGCCGTTGATCATCAGTCGTCCCGGCGCCCAGGCGTTCACAAGGGCGGGGGAGCACGCTTCGCCTGCGGAAATGAGGGTGCGCAGCTTCGGGAATCCAGCGGCCGGCAGCAGGTTCAGCACAGAAGGCGGCAGCGTGACGACGCTGATCTCTTTGTTTTGCAACAAAGAGATCAACCCGGCTCCCGGCATCAGCTCAGCTTGTGGGGCCATGTACAAGGTGGCCCCTGCAAGCAAGGCGGTAAAAATCTCCGAGACAGACGCGTCAAAACTGAACGATGCAAATTGCAGCAGGCGAGTGTCAGCGGTGATCTCGAGCAGTTCAATCTGCGCAAGCGTCAAGTTGGTGAAGCCGCGGTGTTCAAGCTGCACGCCTTTTGGCAGGCCGGTCGAGCCGGAGGTGTAAATGATATAGGCGAGGTGGTCCGGCGCTGTCACCGGAGCCGGGTTCGCGCTGCTTTCGGTGAGCAGTTCGTCCGCTTGGCTGTCGAGTTCGAACAGGACCTTGGGGAGCGCAGCAGCAGCAAAGCGATCGCGCAGGCTCTGTTGGGTCAGCAGCACGGGTACGGCGGCATCTTCGAGCATGTACGACAAACGCTCTTGCGGATAGTTCGGGTCAAACGGCACATAAGCGCCGCCCGATTTTAAGATCCCGAGCATCCCGATGACCATCTCCAGCGAGCGCGTAACGCTGATGCCGACGCTCGTGTCCGGTCCTACACCCCAGCCGCGCAGTTTATGTGCGAGCTGGTTGACGCGGGTGTTCAGCTCTGCGTAGGTCAGCTTTTGATCGCCAAACACGACGGCGGTCGCGTCAGGCGTGCGCGCTGCTTGCTGCTCGAACAATAACGGCACCGGCACATCGCTCAGCGGAAGGCCGACGCTGCAAAATTCGGTGAGCAGAGAGGTTTTCTCGTGCTCCGTTAACAGTGCAAGGGCTGACAACGGTTGATCCGGGTCTTCTGTCAGGCTCTCGACCAGCGTCTGGAAGTGCAGCGACATGCGTTCGATCGTCGCTTCATCAAACAGATCGGTGTTGTATTCGAACACGCCGCGGAACTGCTGCTCCGATTCGGTCAGGATCAGCGACAGGTCAAATTTGGAAGTATTCGTCTCGATCGCCAGCGGGATAAAAGTCAGATTTGGCAGCTTGATCTCCGGCACGGAGCCGTTCTGCAGGACGAACATCGCCTGGAACAGCGGCGAGTAGCTCATGTCGCGCGACGGCTGGAGCTCTTCGACCAATTTTTCAAACGGAATGTCCTGATTGGAGAAAGCGCCGAGCGTCGCATCTTTCACGCGCCCGAGCAGTTCGCGGAACGTCGGGTTGCCGCCCGCATCGGTGCGGATAACCAGCGTGTTGACAAAAAAGCCGATCAGCTCTTCGATCTCCCCGCGACGGCGGCCCGCAATCGGGGTGCCGACAAGAAGGTCGCTTTGGCCGGACCAGCGATGCAAGAGCGTTTGAAATGCGGCGAGCAGCGTCATGAACGGCGTCGCACCTTCCCGGTGGCTCAAGTCAATGATTTTTGGCGTCAGAGCGGCAGACAGGTTGAACTGAAACTTTTTCCCTTGGTAGCGCTGCACCGACGGGCGCGGGCGGTCGGTCGGAAGTTTCAGGACGGGCAACTCGCCGCCGAGCGCTTCTCTCCAATAAGGGAGCTGTTTGGGGAGAATGCTTTCCTCCATGCGCTCTTGCTGCCACAGTGCATAGTCCGCGTATTGAATCTTCAGGTTGGGTAACGGCGACTCTTCGCCGCGGTCAAACGCCTGGTAAAGCGTGATGCATTCTTGGATCAGCACGCCTGTCGACCAGCCGTCCGAGATGATGTGGTGCATGTTCAAAAGCAGGACATGACGGTCATCCGCAAGCCGCATCAGTGTGGCGCGAAGCAAGCCGCCTTGCTTCAAATCAAACGGGCGCACAGCTTCGTCTGTGATGTGGCGCGCAACCTGCTGCTCCTGCTCTGCTTGGGAAAGCCCTGCCAGTTCAATCAAGGTCAGGGCAAACGAAGTGGTCGGGTAGATGAGCTGCATCAGCTCGCCATCCACTTCTTCAAACGCGGTGCGCAGCGTTTCATGGCGCAGCACCACCTCCGTCAAGCTCTGCTCCAGCGCGGAGACGTTCAGCGGACCCTCCAAACGCAGTGCGGAAGGGATGTTGTACGTGCTGCCCGGGTTCAGTTGTTCCAAGAACCACAGTCTCTGTTGAGCAAACGAGACAGGAATCGCGAAAATATCGTCCTCTTCAAGCAACGCATCTCCAACTAAATGATCGGTAGTCATGTGCGACCTCTCTTTCCTTTGATACACAAGTGGTGAATTAAAATTTCAGTCGATTAAATATCAAACTCATGAATCAGTTCAGAATAGTTTAAATAGTACTACATTTTCGCTTTATACTCCCAATTTAGCCCAATAATGTAAGTGTGTCAATGAAATTGTTCAGTAACTCAAACAACAACTTATGAGACCGTTAAGATGTATCCGCAAAGGCGAGAAGCAGCGCCGTCTTTTGTTACTCAATGGAAGGGACTTCGATCGCTTGCATTATCTATAGTTAAATTAAATTATTGCACGTTATTTGAAATATATTGACTATTTGATTCGAATGGGGGTACCATAATCTACGAAAGATTTTGATAAATTGGGAATTTATTCTACACTGAACCACTGACGGAACTTATTTTGCAAGGAGGATACCTCTGTGTCGAAAGTATCTACAGATGCAGCAGTCTCGGCTGCACAGCAAAAGAAACCTGGCATGTTCTCGGTGCTTCGCTATCGAGATTATCGCCTTTTGATCATCGGTCAGGTGATCTCCACGCTCGGGGACGCGTTTTATGCGGTCGCCATTCCTTGGTTGATTCTGGCCAGCGGCAGCGCCCGGGATTTGGGGCAAATGCTGCTGTTTTTCGGCATTCCGCGCATCGCAGGCGTGGTGCTTGGCGGCATGGGCAGCGACAAATACGGCCCGCGGCAGATCATGCTGCTGTCCGACTTCATGCGGATGATCTTTATCGGGCTGATGGCTCTGATGGCTTTTACTGGCCATATCGTCTTCTGGCAGTTCTGTGTGCTGGCCGGAGGGTTTGGATTTTTCACCGGCTTGTTCCGGCCGGCTTCCTTCTCGATCGCCAGAGATATTCTACCGCCGGAAGCGCTGCAGGCAGGCAATGGTTTGAACCAGGCTACGATGCAGACGGCGAGTTTGCTCGGCCCGGCTTTGGCCGGTGTGGTGGTGTCCAATTTTGAATCATCGGGAGCCATGGCGTTTGATGCGCTCACCTACCTCATCTCCGGGATCACCCTTTTTCTCATGTACACCGGGCGTCGCGTGCAACTGAAAGGGATCGAGCAGGCGGAGGCACAGGCGAAAGACTCTTCGCAAGATGCTGCTGCACAGTCGGAAGAAAGGCTGAAGTTCTGGACGATGCTGCGCACGACGCGCATGCTGCAAGTGCTTTTGATCGTGTTTGCCTGTGTCAACTTGACGTGGGGCGGATTGATCGAGATCGCCCTGCCGGCGCTGGTCAACGGGCCTTTTGGATCTGGTGCGGAAGGGTACGGTTTGATCCTGACGTCTGCGGGCTGCGGGGCACTGCTCGGCGGCATTCTCGGGGGGCGCATGGGTGGCACGAAGCGTCGTGGTATGTACGCGCTGCTGCTCGGCATGAGCGAAGGATTGATCATTTCGCTGGTGCCGCTCGCAGGCAGCGTGTGGCTGGCTCTGCCGATCTTCCTTGTGTTCGGGATCTGTATGGGAATTTCCAATGTCACGTTTATCACGATGATCCAGCAGCGAGTGCCGCACCATCTGCTCGGCCGCACGATGGGCATGGTGCAGTTTGCAGTGCTGGGACTGTATCCGTTGTCGGTGCTGATCGGCGGGTATGTGACGGACGTGTTTGGCCCGGCCGTCCTGTTCCCGATCAGCGGTGCGCTATTGTTTCTTTCTTTTGCAGCGGGTCTTTTGGAGCCTGAAGTCCGCCAGCCGAAACAACGAACTTGAGATGAGATTCTTGAATGTCTGACCACCGTTTAAAAGATCACCTGTCGCGTGACCAGCAGGGTCCGGCAGAGCTGAAGGTGCAGGGTGCAGGGGACGGCCGGTAGCGCAGAGCCACAGCGGTGCCAGGGTGTTCTTTGAGGTGCCAACACGCTCGTGCTGCGTGGTGACTTCTCCGGGCGTCCCACGTTTGCGGAACTGTTGGCCCGCACCCACCGGGCGGTGATGGATGCCTTGCAAGCGATCTACAGGCTCGTTTGGCGGCTTGTATGATTTGCTATCTGACGAAGTTGGTGCGATAGACGGGGCCATGTCGTTACAGCAACTGGTCGATTTGATCCACGACAAGTCGCAAAAGCAGAGAAAAAGCTTTCGGCTCACATTCAGCGTCAACTCCAACAGTGGATTCCTTCTCTGCCCAATTACATTACATCAGGGCTTATCTGCCTATTTCATGCTGCGAAAGTTGAGTTACGAATAGTATGAAGGGATTGTGTTGTTTTCCTGAAAAGGAAATATTTTATTTTTCAGAAAGATACTTGTAGAAAATCACGATTTTGTATATAATAAATCGATTGTAAAATATAAATAATATATATTTTATAACATTGTTTATCTGATGAATTTCATTTGTGAATATTTATTTAAATCAAGGGCGGATTCTGATCGCATAGCAAGTCGGAGAAAGTACGTTTCCAAGAAGGGAGCAGTCACAAAATGTCGGATAAACTACAGTCAACTGCTCAGGTTACTGAACAGTTGATCTATTGGCAACAAAAATTAGGAGGAGATGTCGTGCGCCAGCAACTTCAGACTGACTTTCCACGCACGAACGACAACCTTGAAAACGGGAAAATGTTGAGCTATGAATTGACTCCCAATCTACTCGATTCTCTTTCAAGGTACTGTATGGACGCATGTGTTGACCGGTCTTTACTGTTCATGACCACCTTCTTTATCCTGTTGCATCGATTGACCGACCATGATGTTGTTTGGATTGGAACCCGCATTCGTCTGTCACATGGTGCAGATGAACGAGGGGAGAATGATGTGGTGCTGCGTACGGACTTGGGCGGCAACCTCAGTTTTTGTGAATCCCTGTCCAGAGTTCGCGACACATGGGAACAGGCAAGCTGCCACGGAGATGTGACGATTGAACAGATCAAGGAGCTGTTGCCGAGCGCGGGAGCTCAGGGCGGTGACCCGCTGTTTCAGTTCATGTATCGATACCATTCAAACGATTGGGTAAACAACGAGAAGTTTACAATTGATCTCGCACTGCACGTTGTGGAGCATGGTGATACGCTCAAACTGTATTGGCAATACAATGGTAATTTATTCGAGGAGAGTACAATTAAAGGATTTGCGGAGCGGTATTGTAATCTCTTGCGGGATTATGTGAACAATCCACAGGCGAAAATGTCAGAAATTTCAATCCTCACCACCGATGAGCGCCGCTTGTTGTTTGATGAATGGGTGCGGACAAGTGAGAAATATCCGGCAGACAAGTGCTATCACCAACTGTTCGAGGAACAGGCAGCACGAACTCCTGATGCAATCGCGGTGGAGTTTAATGGTCAACAACTCACTTATCGCGAATTGGACGAGCGTTCAAATCGGTTAGCTCATTACTTGCGTGGTAAAGGGGTCAAACTGGAAACATTGGTCGGTCTGTGCGTTGACCGTTCGCTCGAATTGATCGTTGGTGTGCTTGGCATTTTAAAAGCGGGAGGTGCCTATATACCGCTTGACCCGTCTTACCCAGTGGATCGACTCTCCTTCATGTTGGCAGATACAACAGCACCTGTCTTGATTATGCAGGAACAGTGGATTGGCCGTGTGCCTACTCAGGGGATTGAAGTCGTGCGAATTGATGGGGATTGGGACCTGATTGCGAAAGAAAGCGGTGAGCGATTGGCCCACCAATCTACCATCGACAACGCTGCATATGTCATTTACACTTCGGGCTCTACAGGTCGTCCCAAAGGTGTAATCGTCACTCATGCAGGTCTTGGCAACTTGATGACAGAACAAGTGGCGCATTTTGAATTAGGACTGGGATTCCGTGTCTTACAGTTTAACTCGATTAGTTTTGATGTATTTGTCTGGGAATTGACGGCAAGTTTGCTGACCGGTGCAACTTTATGCCTTACAGACCGAGAGACCTTGCTAGGACCAAACTTTGCCGATTTATTAGACGAGAAACAGATCACGACCGTCACGGTGCCACCTACATTCTTGTCGATGCATGAGCCAAAGGAAATGAAATACCTTCGTCATTTAATTGTAGGCGGAGAGGCGTGTTCGAAAAATTTGGTGCAACGTTGGGGACGAGGTCAAAAGTTCTTTAATGCTTATGGTCCAACCGAGACGACGGTGGTTTCAAACCTGTATCAATGCTCTGTCGAAGAAGAAACCAACCCAGCGATCGGTCGTCCATTTCGCAATGTAGAGGGCTACGTTTTGGACAAGTACATGCAACCAGTGCCGATCGGTGTCCCAGGTGAACTGTATATCGGGGGAGTTGGTATCTCCCGTGGATACTTAAATCGACCTGAGCTGACCCAGGAACGTTATCTCGAACATCCTTTCTCAGAGCAACCTGGTAAGCGTGTTTATAGAACGGGCGATTTGGTTCGTTGGAGAAAAGACGGTGAGATCGAATACATCGGTCGAATTGACAATCAAGTCAAGGTTCGTGGACATCGTATTGAACTTGGCGAGGTTGAAGCGGTGTTGGGAGATTGCCCCGGTGTCAAGGAAGCGGTCGTGATCGTACGTGAAGACCAACTGGATGATCAACGTTTAGTCGCTTACTTTACAGTTGATGAACAGGTTGACGACGTGATGAAGATCCGTCATTGGTTGAAAGGCAAACTGCCAGCTTACATGATGCCGTCTGCATTTGTTTGCTTAGATGCATTCCCGTTAAATCCGAACGGCAAGATCGAAAAAAGTTTGCTCCCAACACCGAACGTCGCTCAGAAAGTCGAGTGGGAAACGGGAAAGTTCCGCGATTCCCTTGAGGAGGGGATTGCGAAGATTTGGTGTGAAATTTTGCAGGTGCAGCAAGTCAGTGCGGAAGATAACATCTTTGATCTGGGCGCACATTCGCTGACGTTAACGCGAGTGGCTTCGCGTGTAAAAGAACGTTTCCAGATCGAGGTGCCAATCGGAATGCTGTTTAATGCGCCGACAGTGCCGGAGCTCGCAGACGTCGTTCGTGCCGCAGTTAAATCTGAAAAAGTGGAGTCGTTGTTCGCAAGACGTGGCGAAAGTGCGCCGTTGTCCTTCGCTCAAGAACGGCTTTGGTTCCTCGATCAGTATCTTGAAGATCCATCGATCTACAACGAGCAGTTTGCGTTTTGTCTCGAAGGTACATTGAATCGAGCGGCTCTCGAGAAAAGTTTGAATGAGATCATTCGGCGCCATGATGTGCTGCGGACCACATTTGCGAACGTTGACGGTGTGGCGATACAAGTTGTGGCACCAGAATTGCACTTGGTTTTAAACGAAGTCGACTTCCAAGCATGTTCGTCGACAGATGTATTGGCAGAAGTTGAACGATTTACACAGAGCGAATGTGCGCGTGCTTTTGATTTGAAGCAAGGGCCGTTAGTACGCGGTTTCCTGATTCAATATGCAGAAACGGGACATTTCCTGGTCTTGATACTGCATCACATCATTGTTGATGGTTGGTCGCTGGGCCTGTTGGTTGAGGAACTGAAAGCGCTCTACCCAGCGTTTGTACATCATCAAGTGTCTCCTTTGCCAGAACTTGCGATCCAATATTCCGATTTTGCTGCTTGGCAACGGGAATGGATGCAAGGAGATGCACTTCAACAGCAGCTGGACTACTGGAAGCAGCAACTAAGCGGGGAACTGCCTGTGTTGCTCTTGCCGACAGATCATCCGCGTCCGAATCTTCAAACCTATCGTGGTGGACAACAGAAAATTCAATTGCCCGTTGCACTTGGTCAGGCATTGCAAGAACTAAGCCGAAGAGAAGGTGTCACCTTATTTATGACGTTGCTGGCAGCCTTCAAGGTACTGCTGCACCGTTATACCGGGCAACACGACCTGCTCGTCGGCAGTCCGATCGCCAACCGAAATCGTCGGGAGATCGAAGAATTGATTGGATTTTTTGTGAACACATTGGTCTTGCGTACGGATCTGTCGGAGCCACTTCGCTTCCGAGAACTGTTGCATCGTGTGCGTGCGGTCACAATCGAGGCGTATGCACATCAAGATGTTCCGTTTGAAAAATTGGTCGAAGAAGTAAGTCCTGATCGCAGTCTTGCTTATACTCCACTGTTTCAGATCATGTTCGTGTTGCAAAATGCCTCGGGTGATGGATTAGGTCAGTTCCAAATGGACGACTTGCAAATGCAAGCCTATGAATTTGATCGGGGCATGACGATGTTTGATTTAACAATGCAAGTTCATGAATGGAGCGATCGTCTGCACGTATCGATTGAATACAATCGAGATTTATTTGAAGGTGCAACAATTAAGCGCATGCTGGAACATTTCCAACAGGTGCTCGAATCGGCCGTTCGCGAACCTGATCAGCAAGTTGTTCAATTGCCACTGTTGTCACCAGCCGAGCGGAACCAACTGTTTCAAGAATGGAACTGTGAGGTGGTCGACTATCCGGCCAAGACGTTCCAGGAACTGTTTGAATCGCAAGTGGAGTTAAGACCTGATGCGGTGGCGATTGAGTATACAGATGGTCAGATGACATATCGCGAATTGGATGTGCAATCGAATCAATTGGCTAGATATCTCCGCGGGCAGGGAGTCGGAGTGGAAACATTGGTCGGTCTTAGCTTTGATCGTTCGCCTTCGATGATCGTTGGTGTGCTCGGCATCCTGAAAGCTGGTGGTGCGTATGTACCGCTTGATCCGAATTATCCAACGGATCGCCTGGCGTACATGATAGAAGACTCGCAAGTTTCTGTGTTGGTCACAGAAGAGAAGTGGCTCCCTTCATTACCGACTTTTTCGGCGCGAACGATCTTGCTGGACGCAGATTGGGAACAGATCGCGGAGCAGAGCACGGAACCGTTACCGCATGAAACACAACTCGACCATGCGGCGTATGTCATCTACACATCGGGTTCTACCGGTCGACCAAAAGGTGTCGTGGTCACCCATTCGGGGATCGGCAACTTGATGACCGAACACAAGCGCAGTTTTGGGGTGCAGGCGGGAGACCGTGTCTTGCAGTTTAGCTCGATCAGCTTCGATGCGTTTGTATGGGAACTGGTGATGACGCTGTTAACGGGTGCCACCTTGTATCTGACCGATCGCGAGTCGTTGCTGGGAGCCGGTTTCGTTGACATGTTAAGGGAGAAGAAGATCACAGCGGCCCTGTTGCCTCCGTCGTTCTTGGCGATGCAAACGCCACAGGAGTTGCCAGACTTGCGCAATTTGATCGTCGGTGGCGAGGCTTGCACACAAGACCTGGTCAAACGCTGGGGGGAGGGCCGGAACTTCTTCAACGCGTATGGTCCGACCGAATCGACAGTATGCGCGACACTGTATGTCTGCAACCCTCAAGAGGAGAGCCATCCACCAATCGGCAAGCCGATCATGAACTCGCAGGTATACGTGCTCGATCAGCATCTGCAGCCGGTTCCAGTCGGTGTGCCAGGGGAGTTGTATCTAGGAGGTGTTGGGCTCGCACGCGGGTACCTGCATCAACCGGAACTGACGGCAGAGCGTTTCATCTCACATCCCTTCTCGGAGGAACCGGAAGCGCGTTTGTATAAGACGGGTGACTTGGTGCGCTGGGACAAAGCCGGAGTGATTGAATACTTGGGCAGAACTGACAACCAAGTGAAAATCCGCGGTCACCGGATTGAATTGGAAGAGATTGAAGCCGCCTTGAGCCTTTATGAAGGGATCCGACATGCGGTGGTGACCGTGCGTGAAGATGGGGACAAGCGTCTGGTCGCATACGTTACAGGTGAAGTAACGGCTCATGAGGTACGCCAATGGCTCAAGGAGCAGATGCCAGAGTATATGATCCCGTCGCCGATTGTCGTGTTGGAAGCGATGCCTTTGTCTCCGAACGGGAAGGTGGATCGCCAAGCATTGCCAGTTCCAGTGCTGGAACTGGAGATGGCTACTCATGAAGAGTATGTGCCACCCGTTACGGACTTGGAAATTACGGTTTCCGAAATTTGGGCAAAGGTGTTGAATGTAGCGCAGATAAGCCGCAACCACAATTTCTTTGCATTAGGTGGACATTCGTTGCTCGCAACACAAGTCGTTTCCCGCCTACTGGAAGTTCTGAATTGGAGCATCCCAGTTCGCCTCCTGTTTGAAGCGGATACTCTTGCTGCGTTCTGTATCAAGTGTGAACAACAACACCGTGAAGCAGCGTTGTCTACGTTACCGGTTCTGCAGGCAGTCGAGTCGAGGGAGAAACTGCCGTTATCCTTTGCTCAGCAAAGCCTCTGGTTCATCGATCAATTCTTGTCCGATCGTTTCGTTTATAACATGCCGGTGCTCTATCAATTGACTGGCATGCTGGATGCTTCGGTGTTAGAGTGTGCGCTGAATGAAATTGTTCGACGTCACGAGATATTGCGTACTGTCTTTGTCGAAGTCGATGGCATCGCCAAACAAGTGATCCTGCCAGAACTGGACCTGAACATGACATGTACGGATTTGAGCGATATAACGGATCCGGAGCAACGTCAAGAACAATTGAAGCAGGTGCTCGCCACGGGAGTTCTTCATGAGTTTGACCTGCGTCACGCACCGTTGTTGGCCGTTTCCCTGGTCAAAATAGGCGAAGATGAACATGTGCTGCTACTGAACATGCACCATATCATCTCCGACGGTTGGTCGATCGGAGTACTGTTGGAAGAGCTGCATGTATTGTATGAAGCATTCTCCCAAGGTCGTCCTTCTCCACTCGTACAGTTGGAAGTTCAGTACGCGGACTTTGCCGTTTGGCAACGTGAGTGGCTACAAGGAAACATCAAGGATGAGCAGATGACCTATTGGAAGCAGAAATTGGGTGGCGTACTGCCGATCTTGCAACTTCCGACAGATCATCTTCGACCAACCGAGCAGACCTACCGCGGCTCTCGTGAAACGATCATGCTGTCCAAAGAGATCACCGAGGGTTTGAAAGCAATCGGAACACGTGAAGGTGTTACGTTGTACATGACCCTGTTGGCGGCCTTCAAAACGTGGCTCTTCCGTTACACGGGAGAAGAGGACATTTTGGTCGGTAGCCCGGTTGCGAACCGCAAATTCCCCGAGTTGGAAAAGTTGATCGGTTACTTTATCAATACACTCGTGTTGCGCACTGAGTTGTCAGGCGATCTCACATTCAACGAATTGTTAGGGCGCATCCGTGAGACCGTTTTAGAAGCTTACACGTATCAAGACGTTCCGTTTGAACAATTGGTTGACGAACTGAGTCCTGAACGAAGCACAGGTTATTCACCGCTGTTCCAAGTGATGTTTGTGTTACAAAACGCACATGGTGATCTGCAACAAATCGGTCATGTAAAAATTCGCTCATTGCCTGTAGAAATGGACATCGCCAAGTTCGACCTGACGTTGTCGATGCGTGAACAGGAGGGAGGATTGGCAGCTGAATTTGAATACAACAGCGATATGTTCGACCGTGAGACCATTCTCCGCTGGGCTCGACATTTCGAAGCACTGCTCGTTGGTGTGACCGCCAATCCCAATGCTGAATTGTCACGGTTGCCATTGCTCCTGGAAGCAGAAATGCAGGAAAAGTTGACACAAGGCGAGGGTCAATGGCAAGAGTTTGAGCGGGACTTATGCATACATCAGTGGTTTGAAGCACAGGTCGTGCAAACTCCTGATGCGGAGGCAGTGGTGATGAACGACCAGCGCCTGACGTACCGTGAAGTAAATGAGCAAGCAAACAGACTGGCTCACTATCTATTATCATTTGGCGTTGGTCCAGAAGTGAAAGTCGGAATCAGCTTCGATCGATCGATCGAAATCGTGATTGCCATTCTCGGGACGTTGAAGGCGGGAGGCGCCTATGTGCCACTCGACCCAAACTATCCACAGGACCGAGTCAAGTATGTGCTTGAGGACGCTCAAGTCGCCGTCTTGCTGACACAAGAGCATTTGTTAGACAATTTGCCGGAGCATCAGGTTCCCGTGATTTGCCTCGACCGTGATGCTGATGTCATCGGCCGTCATGAGTCGGACAACTTGCCATGTGAAGCGAACGCTGACAGCCTGGCCTACGTCATCTACACGTCCGGTTCGACCGGTAAGCCAAAGGGTGTTTTGATTCCACATGGGAACGTAATCCGCTTATTCAAAGCAACGGAGCATTGGTATGGATTTCATGAACGGGATATTTGGACGCTGTTCCACTCCTATGCGTTTGACTTCTCAGTGTGGGAAATCTGGGGGGCACTGTTATACGGTGGTAAAGTCGTCGTCGTGCCGTATTGGGTCAGCCGTTCTCCTGAGGACTTCCTAGACCTATTGGTCAGCGAACGGGTGACGGTGCTCAACCAAACACCGTCTGCATTCCGCCAACTGATCCAAGCGGAGGAACGAAAAGGGGATGCAGCTCAGCCATTGGCACTGCGTTATGTGATATTCGGTGGGGAAGCACTGGAATTGCAAAGTTTGAAATCGTGGTTCGAGCGTCATGGCGATGAACGGCCGACATTGCTCAACATGTATGGGATCACGGAAACAACCGTTCACGTCACGTATCGCCCGATCCGTTGGGTGGACGTGGTACGTGGAACGGGCAGCGTGATCGGTGCTCCGATTCCGGACTTGCAGGTCTTTGTGCTCGATCAATATCTCCAACCCGTACCCATCGGCGTGTGTGGGGAAATGTATGTCGGCGGTGCAGGTGTCGCCCGTGGTTATCTGAATCGTCCGGAACTCACCAACGAACGTTTCATTCAACATCCATTCTCGTCCGACCCGGATGCACGTCTCTATAAAACAGGGGACTTGGCACGTTACTTGGCGGACGGGGACCTGGAGTATTTGGGACGCATCGACCATCAAGTTAAGGTTCGTGGATTCCGGATTGAGCTTGGCGAAATCGAGTCCAGCCTCGTCGAGCATCCGCACGTACACGAAGCCGTCGTGCTGGTCCGGGAAGACACGGATGGTGAGAAGCGTTTAATCGGCTATCTGGTGACTGATGTCGATCAGCAACTAACTCCGCGTGAACTTCGAGAGTACCTGTTGCAGCGTTTACCTGAGTTCATGATCCCAGCCGCATTTGTGATCCTCAAGTCTTTGCCGCTGACTGCAAACGGCAAGGTCGATCACCGTGCATTGCCGTCACCTGAAGAGAACGGTCCCGAACAGATGCGCACCTATACAGCACCTCGCAATGAAGCTGAGGAAAAGTTGGCGGGCATTCTCACAAAGGTCTTGAAAGTGGAACGTATTGGGATTCAAGATAACTACTTTGAGTTGGGTGGCGACTCAATTCTGAGCATTCAGGTACTCGCGGAGGCACGAAAACAAGGCATTCAGTTCACTTTGCAAGATTTGTTCCGTCACCAGTCGATTTATGAATTGACAGAATCGGGTGTCCTGGGCTTAGTGGATCGTGAAATGGAAAAACAGACCCCATTTTCGCTGATCACCGAAGCGGATCGTAAGCGGTTGCCGTCCAATCTGGACGATGCCTACCCACCGACCCAACTGCAATTGGGAATGTTGTTCCACAGTGAAAAAGAAGCTCAGCAAGCCATTTATCACAATGTGTCACTTCATCACCTGCGCGCACCATTTCAGCAAGATGCGATGGAGCAAGCGTTAGCGGTACTGGTGTCTCGTCACCCAATTTTGCGTACTTCGTTTGCCTTGACTGGTTACAGCGAACCATTGCAATTGGTACATCGTCATGTGGTCATTCCATTTGAAGTATACGATCTGCGTGATCTGCCAGCAGGTGAACGAGAACAAGCGCTGGATCGTTGGTTCGATGCAGAAGTGAAACGTCCGTTTGATTGGGATTGTCCGCCGATGCTTCGTGTCAGTATGCATCGCATCGATGAGGAGACGTTCCAATTTGGTTTGACGGAGCATCACGCAATTTTGGATGGATGGTCGGTTGCTTCGTTGCTCACTGAAATTTTTGTAACCTACATGTCTTTGGTAAAAGGTGAAACACCGCATTCAGAAGCTCTGCAGTCGCAGTTCCACAAGTACGTCAAATTGGAACAGACTGCGCTAGGATCTGAAGAAACAAAAGCCTATTGGCAGCAAACGTTACAAGGCTTCACGTTTACCCAACTTCCGCGAATCGAAGGAAGAGATCGCACGAAGCCATCGCGGATGCATTTGACTCGAGTCGAAGTGCCGAGCGAGGTCTCGCATGGCTTAAAACGGCTGGCTCAGCAGGCGAATGTACCACTTAAGAGCGTTCTTTTGGCTGCACACCTTCGCGTGTTGAACGTGTTGGGGGCTCAATCGGATGTGTTGACCGGTATTGTCACCAACGGTCGGATCGAGGAAGTGGATGGAGAGCGAGTGCTCGGCTTGTTTTTGAACACGTTGCCATTGCGACTGGAATTAGCAGGGGGGACTTGGCGGGAACTGGTGCAAACGGTATTTGCCACCGAGCGTGACCTGTTGCCACACCGTCGTTATCCAATGGCGCAAATTCAGCAGGATTTAGGTGGGCAACAGTTGTTCGAGACTGCGTTTAACTACACGCATTTCCACGTTTATGAAGCGCTGTCGGGCATTCCAGAAGTGGAAATTCTCGGTGAGAGATCGATTGCGGATTCGAGTTTTGTGTTTGCCGTTGAGTTCGGATTGGATTCACAAAATGCGGAAGTGCAACTGTATCTGCGTTGGAATGAAGCGGAATTGACTCCTGAGCAGGCAGCGAGGTTCGGATCCTACTACCAGAACGTATTGGAACAGATCGCTTCGAACCCATCGGGTCGCTACGAAATCCACTCGGTCCTGTCGGCGGATGAGCAGCATCAAATTCTGGTGGAATGGAATGAAACTTCGGTTGAATATCCGAAAGTTGAACTCTTACACCATCTGTTTGAACAACAGGTGGAAAGGGCGCCTGATGATCTGGCCGTTTCGTTTGCGGGCTGTGAGGGCCTGACGTATCGCCAACTGAATGAGCGGAGCAATCGCCTCGCACACCGTCTGCAAAAGCAGGGTGTCGGACCGAATGTACTGGTCGGTGTCTGCATGGAACGCTCTTTGGAAATGGTGATCAGTCTCTATGCAATCTTGAAAGCGGGTGGCGCGTATTTGCCGCTGGACCCGTTCCTGCCAGCAGAGCGACTAGCTTTCATGTTAGAAGAGGCACAAGTCGCTGTCTTGTTGAGCCAATCGCATTTGCATGACAAACTGCCAGCATCAAGCGCAGAAGTGATGCACCTTGATCTGGAAGCCACATGGGCGAAGTTAGCCGATGAGCGTGTTGACAATCTTGTGACTGCAACGACGTCGAAGGATACCGCTTATGTGATTTACACATCGGGATCAACAGGAAAGCCCAAAGGCGTCATGGTACCACATCGAGGGATCATCAACCGCCTGTTATGGATGCAAGAGGAATACAAACTCACCACTGCGGACCGGGTGTTGCAGAAAACACCATTTACGTTTGACGTTTCAGTATGGGAATTCTTCTGGCCGTTGTTCCTTGGAGCACGTCTGATTGTGGCGAAACCAGAAGGTCATAAAGACAGCGCGTATCTGGTTGAACTGATTCGAGAACAGGGGATCACAACCGTGCATTTCGTACCTTCCATGTTACAGATCTTCGTGGAAGAATCGCAGGTTCAGACTTGCACGTCGCTGCGCCTCGTATTCTGCAGTGGTGAAGCGCTGCCGTTCGAACTGCAAGAACGTTTCTTTGAAATCAGTCAGGCGCAACTTCACAATCTCTATGGACCTACAGAAGCTTCCGTCGATGTCACCTACTGGGCTTGTGAACCAAACAGTGACCGCCAATTCGTGCCAATCGGTCGACCGGTTGCCAACACCAACTTGTACATCCTGGATCCGTTCCTGCAACCAGTGCCGGCAGGTGTGGCCGGTGAACTGCATATTAGCGGTATTCAGGTAGCAAATGGATATTACAAACGTCCGGAACTGACGGCCGAGAGGTTTATCGCAGATCCTTTCTCCGCGATGCCGGGGGTGTCGATGTATAAGACAGGCGACTTGGTAAAATGGCTGCCAGACGGAACGATTCATTATTTGGGTCGCATCGACAACCAAGTGAAGATCCGCGGTTTGCGTATCGAATTGGGTGAGATCGAAGCGGCGCTGGGCAGTTGTTCCGGCGTGCGGGAAGCAGTTGTCACCGTTTGGGAGGTTGTACCGGGTGATCAGCGTCTCGTCGCGTATTTGACAGCAGAGGAGCAAGCAACTGTAACAGACCTGGAATTGCGTGAACAGGTAAAAGCGCAATTGCCAGACTACATGGTACCGTCGGTCTTTTTCTGGCTGGAAGCAATGCCTCTGTCGCCAAATGGCAAGGTCGACCGCCGTGCTTTGCCGGCACCTGACTCGAATCTCATCCCGGCGATGAACGAGTATGAGCCACCACGCAATGAAATGGAGGTGTTGTTGGCTCGTATTTGGCAACAAGTCTTGTGTAGAGAAGGTGTCGGCCGGAACGATCACTTCTTTGAACTCGGTGGTCACTCTCTGCTGGCGATGCAGGTCCTTTATAAGCTGCGGGAGATCTACAGCCTGCCGCTCCCGATCGGCTTGATGTTTGAAAAACCGACTCCGGCGCTGCTCGCCGCCGAAGTGGAACGGCGCATCGCAGAGTCGGCCCGGCAAGTCGAACAACCGATGAAGCGGCAGACAGACGGGGAAAACGCGCTACGGCTGCTCGAGGAGCTGGAGTTAACGGATGAAGAGGTGGAGCTGCTGCTCCAACAAGCGTTACTGGAAGCGGAGGATGCACAATGAGTTCGAACATCAAACAACTGGATCAAATGACGCCGGAAGAAAAGAGAGCGATGCTGGCACAGTTGATGCAAAAGAAAAACGGCGATGTGAAAACCGCCCCGGTCTCTTTTGCTCAACAGCGCTTGTGGTTTGTCGAGCAGCTGTACCAAGGCAGCCCGATGAACAACGTTCCGCTGGTGCTCCGCCTGCGCGGCTTCCTCGATCTGGAGGCGTTGGAATGGTCGTTGCATGAAATTGTGAAGAGGCAGGCGGTGTTCCGCACCACGTTTGCTGCCGTCGAAGGTCGGCCCGTCCAGCGGATTCATCCGCCCAAACCGTTTGCCCTGCCGCTGATCGACTTGAGGGGTCTGCCCGAGGGGGAGCGGGAGGCGGAAGCGGAGCGACTGATGACCGAAGAGGCGGCGCGCACCTTCGACCTCGGCCGCGACCTGCTGTTGCGCGCTGCGGTCATTCGTGTGGAGGACGAGGAGCACCGGCTGATGCTGACCATGCATCACATCGCCACTGACGGCTGGTCGCGCGGGGTGCTGTTGAAGGAACTGATCCACTTTTACCGGGCCAGAACGCAAGGGGTAGAGGTGCAGTTGCCGGAGCTTGAGGTCGGCTACGTCGATTATGCGGTCTGGCAGCGCGATCATTTAAAAGACGAGTACCTGCACGGCCTGCTCGGGTATTGGAAGGATCATCTCGCCGGTGCTCCGGCCCTGCTCGACCTGCCGCTCGACCGCCCCCGTCCCGGCAAAGAGAGCTTTGCCGGCGGTCAGGTGCGGATGCAGGGTTCTGCCGACCTCCTGCAGCGGCTGAAGGAGCTGAGCCGCAGGGAAGAAGCAACGCTGTTCATGACGCTGCTCGCAGCCTACTACACGCTGCTCTGCCGCTACAACCGGCAGGAGAGCATCGTGATCGGCACACCGGTCGCCAACCGCACCCGACATGAGCAAGAAGGGCTGATCGGCTTTTTTGTCAACATGCTGCCGCTGCACCTCGATCTGTCGGGCGACCCGACCTTTTGCGAGCTGTTGCAGCGCATGAAAAAGGCGGCGCTCGGTGCGTTTGCGCATCAAGACCTTCCGTTTGAGCGGCTGGTCGACGAGCTGGATGTCGAGCGCAGCCTGAACCAGTCTCCGCTGTTTCAGACCACGTTCACGCTGCAAAACGCGCCGTCCACAGCACTGGAACTGCCCGGCTTGGTGCTGGACGTGTTCGAGCAGACCAACGGCACCGCCAAATTTGACCTCTCTCTGTTTCTGTGGGAAGCGGACGGGGGACTGGCCGGCGGATTTGAATACAAGACCGACCTGTTTGAGGAGGGCACGGTCGAGCGGTTGTCCCGTCATTATATGACGCTGTTGGAAAGCATCGTCAACGCGCCGGACAGCAGAATCTCGGAGCTTCCGATCATGTCGGCACAAGAGCGAGCGCACCTGGTGCAGTTGGGTGAAACGGAGACGGTATCGGCGCGCGACGAGCTGCTGCATCAACTGTTTGAAGAGCAGGTGCTGCGCACCCCCGATCATCCGGCACTCGTGTTCGAAGGCCGGACGATGTCCTACCGCGAGCTGAACGAACGGGCGAACCGAGTGGCTCATCACCTCAAAGCGCAGGGGCTGGGCCGCGGTCAACTGGCCGCCATCTTCATGGAACGCTCTTTTGAGATGGTGGTAGCGGTGTTCGGCGTGTTGAAATCGGGCGCGGCGTATCTTCCTCTCGATCCCGATTACCCGGCGGAGCGTCTGCAGTTCATGCTGGATGACTCCGCAGCCCGCTTTGTGTTGACGATGGAAAGGCTGGCCGGGAACATACCTGCAAACCGCGCCAATTTGCTCTGTCTGGACCGCGACTGGGCGGAGATTGCCCGCTCGAACGCCGACAATCCCCAGGGTGGGGCGCTGCCTTCCGATCCGGCGTACGTCATTTACACGTCGGGCTCCACCGGCCGTCCAAAAGGTGTCGTCACTGCGCATCGGGGCATCTGCAACACGATCCGCTGGTACCATGATGATTTCCCGATGACGACGGAGGATGCACAGGTGCTGAAGTCGCCGTTTAGCTTCGACGCTTCTGTGACGGAGTTTTTCGTTCCGCTGTCTTTAGGCGCGCGCATCGTCATCGCCCGTCAAGGCGCGCATCGCGACCCCGGCTATCTGGCCGGCTTGATGGCTCATGAGCGGGTGACGGTGGTACAGGTGGTGCCGACCCAGTTGCAAGTGCTGCTCGATGAGCCGCGATTTGCCGAGTGCGTGCACCTGCGTCAGGTCTACTGCGGGGCGGAGCTGTTGACAACCAGCCTGCTGGAGCGGTTTCATGCCGCATCGAAAGCCGATTTGATCAACATGTACGGGCCGACTGAAGTATCGGTCGAATGCACCTATTGGCTTTGCGAGCGCGGCGATGGGCGCCACGCCATCCCGATCGGACGTCCGATTCCGCGCATGCAGCTCTACGTGTTGGATGAGCGCATGGAACCTGTGCCGATGGGAGCGGTCGGCGAGATTTACATCGGTGGGATCGGGGTTGGTCTCGGCTATCTAAACCGGCCGGAAATGACGGCGGAGCGCTTCCTGCATAGTCCTTTTGCCGCCGCCGGAAGCGGGGAGCGGCTCTACAAGACGGGCGACTTGGCGCGCTGGAATGCGGAAGGGGCGCTGGAGATCATCGGTCGCGCCGACCATCAGGTGAAAATTCGCGGGCACCGCGTCGAATTGAGCGAGATTGAAAATCTGGTCCATGAGGCGGACGGCGTGCGCAACGCGGTCGCTCTGGCGAGGGAAGTGGAAGGCGACACGAGGCTGATCGTCTATATCACGCTCGACAAGAGCATCGCCAATCCGTTCGAAGCAGAAGCGCCGGGCAGAGAGACGCCGGCTCGCCAATTTGCTTTGTCCCTGCAGCAGCGTTTCAAAGAGCTGCTCCCAGCCTTTATGGTTCCTTCCGCGGTGATCCCACTCGAGGAGATGCCGCTGTTGCCGAGCGGAAAAATCAACCATAAGCTGCTGCCGGAACCGAAGATCGAGCGCAACACGCACATTGAATTTGTCGTGCCGCAAAGCGAATCGGAGGTCTTGATCGCCGCGATCTGGCGTGAAGTGTTGAAGGTTGACAAGGTGGGCCTGCATGATAACTTTTTTGATCTGGGCGGGCATTCCCTGTTGGTGATCCAAGTGCACACCAAGCTGTGCCGAGAATTGAACAGGGACATCGCGCTGGTCGAGATGTTTCAGCACCCGACCGTCTATGCGCTGGCCAAACTGCTGAGCGCTCCGGAAAATCACGACAGCCGTGACAGCCTGTCCATGCAACAGGCGGAACTGGCGGCGGAAGCGCGGAGCGACGCGATGCAGCGGCGCAAAGATGCCCGGCAGCAACGCCGCGATGCCAGACAATAAGGAGGAGCCGGTATGAATCAGTTTCATGGCCATGAGATTGCTGTCATCGGGATGACCGGACGGTTTCCCAGAGCGAAAGACATCGAACAATTTTGGGACAATTTAAAACACGGCAATGAATCGATCTCTTTTTTTAGCAGAGAAGAGTTGCTGGCTGCCGGCATCGCGGCGGAGCAAGTCGACGATCCGAACTACGTGCCCGCCAAAGGGATGGTCGACGGCGCGGACATGTTTGACGCCGCTTTTTTCGGGTTCTCCAAGCGGGAGGCGGAAGTGACCGACCCGCAGCAGCGCCTGTTTCTGGAATGCTCGCATGAGGCGTTGGAACATGCCGGGTACGACCCGGAGCAGTACAGAGGCCGCATCGGCGTCTATGGCGGTTCCAACCTGAGCACTTATCTGTACTTTAACCTGTTTCCGAACCAAGAGATCATCAATGCGGTAGGTCTGACCAGCGTGGTGATGGGCAATGACAAAGACCACCTGGCCACCCGTGTTTCCTATAAGCTCAATCTGACCGGCCCCAGCGTCTCCGTGCAGACAGCCTGTTCGACGTCGCTGGTGGCGATACATACGGCTTGTCAGGCGATCATCAGCGGCGAGTGCGACATCGCCTTGGCGGGCGGCGTCTCCATCGGTGTGCCGCAGATTTCCGGCTATCAGTACCAGGAAGGCTCGATCGCGTCCCCTGATGGGCATTGCCGGGCCTTCGATGCCCGTTCGGGGGGCACCGTGAGCAGCAGCGGCGTCGGGGTCGTGGTGCTAAAGCTGCTCGAAGACGCGCTGGCCGACGGCGACACGATCCACGCTGTGATCCGCGGTTCGGCGATCAACAACGACGGTGCCAATAAAATTGGCTACACCGCCCCCAGCCCGGAAGGCCAGGCTGCGGCGATCAGCGAAGCGATGGCGGTGGCCAAAGTGCCAGCCGACTCGATCTCCTACGTCGAAGCGCACGGCACCGCCACCAACCTCGGCGATCCGATTGAAATCCTCGGCCTGACCAAAGCGTTCCGCACCCGGACAGAAGCCAAAGGATTTTGCGCGATCGGTTCGGTCAAGACGAACGTCGGGCATCTCGATGCGGCGGCCGGCGTGACCGGGCTGATCAAGACGGTGCTGTCGCTCAAGCATCAAATGCTGCCGCCGTCCCTTCATTTTGAGTTGCCAAACCCGAAGATCGATTTTGTCAACAGCCCGTTTTACGTAAATGACAAACTGTGTCCGTGGCTGAGCGAAAAAGGGCCGCGTCGAGCTGGTGTCAGTTCCTTTGGAATGGGAGGCACCAACGCGCATGCGATCCTCGAAGAGGCGCCGGCAAGCGTTCCCTCAGGCTCTTCGCGCGGTCTGCAGCTCCTGATGCTGTCGGCGAAGACGGGCACAGCGCTGGAAGCGGTGACCGAACGCCTGCTCCGGCACTTCGAACAGCACCCGCAAGTCTCGCTGGCCGATACCGCCTACACGCTGCAGGTGGGGCGCGCCTCTCACCCTTTTCGACGTCTCGTGCTCTGCCGCGATGTCGAAGAGGCCAAGCGAATGCTCCGCGATCGCCCTTCCGAACGCGTCATGAATGGTGTGGCCGATACGGCGCGCCGTCCGGTGGTGCTTCTGTTCTCAGGCAGCGGTGCTGAAGAGCTGCGGCGCACAGCACAGGAGCTGTATGCGTCCGAAGCGGCGTTTCGCCAACAGCTCGACAGGCTGCGGGAGGTATTCCTTGCTGTGACCGGACAGAACCTTGATCTCGCGCTGTCCGCCTCGCAACAGCAGACGGAGGACGCCGTCTTGTTCGTTCTCGAATACGCGCTGGCGAAGCTCTGGCTGGACTGGGGGCTGCAGCCGGAAGCGCTGATCGGGCACGGCGTAGGCAGCTTTGTCTCGGCGGCTCTGGCACAAGTGTTGACCGTACAGGATGCCTTGGTTTTGGTGACAGAACGGGCGCGGCTGCTCGGAGCGCTGCCGCAGGCGGCCGCGCTGGAAGTGCCGCTTTCGGCAGCCGAACTGACGCCGGTGCTCGGCAGTGAGTTGTCGGTGGTCGAAGAGGCGGGCCCGCACCGCACGATCATCGCCGGCCCGCAAGCGGCAATCGAGGAATTTCAGCGCGATCTGGCCGACTTCAATGTCAGCTGCACGGTGGTCACCGCACGCTTTACGCTTCCATCCACCATTACGGAAGCGACAGTCGGCGCTTTTTTGGAAAAATTGCAGATGGTGCGCCTGCACGAGCCACAGTTGCCTGTGCTGTGCTCGACGATGCGTGACTGGTTGAGCGTGGAGCAGGCGACCGATGCCCGCTTCTGGGCGGAGCAGCTGCGAACCCCCGTGTCGTTCGCTGACGGTTTGCAGGCCTGGGCTAAGAAATCGGCGCATCTCTACCTGGAAATCGGCACGGCGGGCTTCCTTGGCGAGCAGGTCCGTAGCATGCTGCCGGCCGAGCAGGTCGGTGCTCTCTGGACGAATGTCCGCGTTGTGGATGCGCCATGGACAGCGGCCGAGCACCTGCAGGTGATCTGGGGCGAGATCTGGCTGCAAGGCGGCGAGGTCGACGGCACGGGTTACCACAGAGGGGAAGCGCGCCGCCGAATTCCACTGCCAACCTACCCGTTCGAACGCCAGTCCTACTGGGTTGAGCAAAACGTGCAGCCGTTCACGGCAGGCGTCAGCGCGAAAAGAACGGACGAGGAAGTGCTTTTGGACACAGACAATGAGATCGAGCTGAACATTGCGAAAATCTGGTCGGAGTTGCTCGGCATCAAGCAAGTGACGGTAGATGACGACTTCTACCAACTGGGCGGAGACTCGCTCTTGTCGATCCAGATGATCGCAAGGATTAAAAAACTGTACCCGGTCGAACTCGACATGCGGCAGTTAGTCGAAGCGACGACGATCGGCGAATATGCCGAAATTGTGGAATTGGCCCTCATCGAAGAACTCGAGCGGCTTTAACAACGGAGAGAGAGGAGGAGGTTCTTATATGTCTGCCAATCGTTTAAAAGATCGCCTGTCGAGTCTGACCCCGGAAAAAAGAGCACTCCTTGAACAGCTGAAAAAAGGCGGCTTCCAAGAGACTTCGGAGAGTGACGTCATCCGTCCCCGCGACGAGCAGGGTCAGGCTCCGCTTTCCTTTGCCCAGCAGCGGCTGTGGTTTCTCGACAAGCTGTTGCCCAATCGCAGCGCCTACAACATTCCAGGCGGCATCCGGCTGAAAGGCAACGTCAAAATAGAAGCATTGGGAAAAAGTTTCGAAGAGATCCTCCGTCGCCATGAAGTGCTGCGCACCCGCTATGCGACTGTGAACGATATGCCGGTGCAGATCATCGAACCCGCAGGTCCCTATCATCTCGAAGTGGTTGATGTGCGCGAATTGCAGGGCGCGGCCCGGGATGCGGAGATCGACCGCTTGTATCAGGCGGTCAACAAAGGAGTTTTCTCGCTGGAAGAAAGCCCGTTTCTGCGCGCCCAACTGATTCAAACGGCCGACGATGAATATGTGCTGGCACTTTGTGTGCACCACATCGCTTTCGACGGCTGGTCGTCCGGTCTGCTGTTCAAAGAGCTGGCCGCTTTGTACCACAGCAATGTCCACGGGCTGCAGTCCACACTGCCGGAGCTGTCGATCCAATATGCCGATTATGCGCTTTGGCAGCGCAAGTGGCTGCAAGGAAAAGTGCTGCAGAACCAGCTCTCCTACTGGAAAGAGCAGTTTCAAGGCGCGCCGACACTGTTGCCGCTGCCGACCAATTTTCCTCGCCCGGCGGTGCAGTCCTACCAAGGGACGAGAACTTCGCTCGTGCTGCCATCGGAAATGGCGGTGCGGGTGAATGAGCTGTCCAAGCAGCTTGGGGTCACCCCGTTCATGACCTGGCTCTCCGTCCTCTACACGCTGTTGATGCGCTACAGTGGAGAGCAGGACATCATCATCGGCACACCGATCGCCGGTCGCAACCGCATCGAGCTGGAAAACTTGATCGGCTTTTTCGCTAATACGCTGGCGCTGCGCATCAACCCTGCCGAAGCGGTCAGCTTTGCTGATTTGCTGCGCCACGTGCGCACAGTTGCGCAAGGTGCTTACTCACATCAAGATCTGCCGTTTGACCGCCTGGTAGAAGAGCTGCAGCCGGACCGCGACCTCAGCCATCATCCGCTGTTCCAGGTCATGTTCGCGTACCACAACTATGAAAATCCGGATCTGGTGCTGGAAGATGTCGTGCTGACGCCGACCGAGATCGACAGCAACACGACCAAATTCGACCTGTGGTTCTCCATGACTGAACACGCGGACGGCGTGTTCATCACGTTAGAATACAACACCGACATCTTCGAGGCGGAGACGATCGAGCGTCTGAAAGGCCATTTCCAAGTGCTGGCCGAAGCCGCCCTGCAACAGCCGGAACGGCCGATTGCCAATCTTGAGCTGCTCACCGATGCGGAGCGTAAGCAACTGCTCGTCGAGTGGAACCGTACCGCCGTGGAGTACCCGCGCTTCGACAGCCTGCATCAGCTGGTCGAAGAGCAGGTCGAGCGAACGCCCGACGCCATCGCCTGTGTGTTCGAAGGCCGCGAGCTGACCTATCGCGAACTGAACACCCAAGCGAACCGACTGGCTCATCATCTTCGCTCGCTGCAGGTAACGGCCGACACGGTGGTCGGGATCTGTGCCGAGCGCTCCTTGGAAATGGTGATCGGGCTGGTAGCGGTCTTGAAAGCGGGCGGCGCGTATCTGCCGCTTGATCCGGGCTATCCGCAAGAGCGTCTTGCCTTCATGATCGAAGACGCCAACCTGAACATCATGCTCACCCAACAGCATCTGGCGGATGAACTGCCGCAGCATGACGCGCACGTCATCCACCTCGACGAACTTGACACCTTGCTCGCCGGACAAAGCGGGCAGAACCTGCCAAACATCGTCGCTCCGGACAATCTAGCCTATGTGATCTATACGTCCGGCTCAACCGGCAAGCCGAAAGGGGTGATGGTGTCGCATCGCGGTGTGATCAACCGCCTGCAGTGGATGCAGGCCGAGTATCGCCTCGATCAAAAGGACGCCGTCTTGCAAAAAACGCCGTTCAGCTTTGACGTTTCGGTCTGGGAGTTCTTCTGGCCGCTGATCACGGGCGCCAAACTGGTCGTCGCTCGTCCGGACGGCCACCGGGACAGCGTGTATCTGGTGCGTTTGATCGCCGAGCAGCAGATCACGACGCTGCATTTTGTACCTTCGTTGCTTCAAGTTTTCCTCGAAGAAAAAGACCTGTCCGCCTGCAAGAGTGTCAAGCGGGTCATCTGCAGCGGGGAGGCGCTGTCTTATGAGCTGCAAGAGCGTTTCTTCTCGCGGATGTCGGCGGAGCTGCACAATCTGTACGGCCCGACAGAAGCGTCGATCGACGTCACCTATTGGGCGTGCTGTACGGACAGCAGACGCCGCTCGGTGCCGATCGGGCGTCCTGTCGCCAACACGCAGCTCTATGTGCTGGATGAGCATCTGCAGCCGGTGCCGATCGGAGTGCCGGGTGAGCTGCACATCGGCGGCGTCCAAGTGGCGCGCGGCTACTTGAACCGCCCGGAATTGGTCGCTGAGAAATTTATTGCCGATCCGTTTTCCGGCGACTCTGGTGCCCGTCTCTACAAGACGGGCGACCTGGCTCGCTACCTGCTGGACGGCACGATCGAATATCTTGGCCGCATCGACCATCAGGTCAAGTTGCGCGGCCTGCGCATCGAGCTCGGCGAGATCGAGGCGGTGATCGCGCAGCACGAAGCGGTGCGCGAGGCGGTGGTGATGGTGCGCGAAACTGACAAAGAGGATCAGCGTCTGATCGCCTATGTCACGCGAAACTCCGATTATCAGGCAGCAGAGGCGCCCGTCCAGGAAAGCTCACTCAAAGCAGAGCAAGTTGCAAACTGGCAGCTCGTATTTGACGAGACCTACAGCCAGACGACAGGCGAGGACGAATCGGAATTCAACATGGTCGGCTGGAACAGCTCCTACACGGGCGAACCATTAAGCCGCGACGAGATGAAAGAGTTTGTCGGCAGTACCGTCAACCGGATTTTGGAACAACGGCCGCGCCGGGTGATCGAAATCGGCTGCGGTACCGGGCTGTTGCTGTTCCCGATCGCGCCGCACGTCGAGCAGTACCTTGGCACCGACTTCTCTGCTGTCGGCTTGAACTTCATCCGGCAGCGTTTGGCGCGGATGGAGTGCACACTGCCTGTCTCCTTGGAGCAGCTTTCCGCCGACCAACTGACGGAGCTGGAAGCCGGTTCGTTCGACACGCTGGTCATCAACTCGGTCGTGCAGTACTTCCCGGGTGTCGACTATCTGCTTCGCTTCCTCGACGGCGCCATGCGCCTGATCGCCCCGGGCGGCCGTATCTTCCTCGGCGACATCCGAAGCCTCCCGCTGCTCGAAGCGTTCCATACTTCGGTTCAGCTGCAGAAAGCGGCCGATGAGATGACAGTTGAGCAGTTGCGGATGCTGGTGCAAAAAATGCTGGCCGAAGACGAGGAGCTGAACCTCGACCCGGCGTTTTTCGATGCGCTGCTTCGCGTATACCCACAGCTGTCCGGTGTGGAAGTGCTGCTCAAGCGAGGACGTCACCACAACGAGCTGAACCAGTTCCGCTATGACGTGATTCTCCGCGTAGGTGAAGGGACACAGGCACAGGATACGCTGTGGCTGGATTGGGAGGCCGACGGCTGGAACGTCAGCCTGCTCGAACAGGCGCTGCAGGAATCGGCGCCGGACCAATTGGGTATGCGCGGAGTCCCGAATGCCCGGCTGGAAATGGAGCGCCGGGCGCTGACGCTGTTGCCGAGGTTCGACGGCAGCAAGACGGTCGACGAACTGCGCCGGGTGATCGACGAACAGGTGGTTCCTTCCGCTGTCGATCCGGAATCGCTGTGGCAGCTCGCCGAAGCGTGCGGCTACGGGCTTGAGATCATGCCGAATGCCGTTCAGCCTGCGGCCTTCGATGTGCGGTTCACGAAGCGGGGGAGCGCCGCGCCGCAGCTTGTTTTCGAAGCGGCCGCCACGCGGGAGCCTGCTGCTCCTGCCGATTTCCGACAGTATGCGAACAACCCGCTGCACGCCAAGATCTCCCGCCAACTGCTGCCGGAGTTAAAAGCGTATGCCAAAGGGAGGCTGCCCGACTTCATGGTGCCGACCCACTATGTGCTGCTGGAGACGCTGCCGCTTTCTTCGAACGGCAAAGTTGACCGCAAAGCGTTGCCGATGCCGGTGCTGACGCGGTCCGATACTGCGGTTGCCTACGAAGCGCCGCGAAACGAGATCGAGCAGACGCTGGTGCAGATCTGGGAAGACGTGCTGGGGGCGGAGCAGATCGGCATTCGTCAGAACTTCTTTGAGATCGGCGGCGACTCGATCAAAAGCATTCTCGTCATCTCCCGCGCCTACCGCGCCGGTCTGGAACTGACGCCGCAACAGCTCTTCCGCAACCAGACGGTCGCCGATCTGGCCACGGAGGCCGTCGTGCTGGAACAGGCGCAGGAGTCGGTAGCGACGGAGGATACGTCGTACGACTATCCGCTGGTCAAGCTCAACCGATGTGACCTGCACGAGGCGGTCGGAGCGGAGCTGGTCATCGAGGACGTGTATCCGCTGTCGCCGATGCAGCAGCACATGTTCGAAGAGCTCCATGCCAATCCGGAGCCCGGTCTGTTCTTTGTACACCGCTTTGGCGTGATGCAAGGGGAACTGCGGCCGGATCTGCTGGCTCAAGCCTGGCAGATCACGGTGGACCGGCATGCCCACCTGCGCTCGCAGATCGCCTGGGAAGGGCTCGAGCAGCCGGTGCAAGTGGTGGCGAAGCACGCCGAGGTCGACTTTGAATACTTGGATTGGCGCCATCTCAGCGCGGAGGAACAGGAGGCCGGGATGCAGCGCTATCTGGAAGACAAGTGGAACCAGTGCATGGACTACTTAAAGCGGCAAACCCCGTGGTCGATGCTGTTCGTTCGAATCGGGGAAGACATGTACCGCGGAGTCTGGAGCAACTCCTACTTGTTCATGGACGGCTGGAGCTACACGATCCTGAACAACGAGGCGTTTAACAACTACAGCGCGCTGTGCGCAGGCAAGCCGACCGAAGTATCGGAGGGGCGCCCCTACCTCGAATACGCCGTTTGGCGCATGAATCGCGACCTGACCCCGGCCCAAGCGTACTGGGTGGAACATCTCAACGGCTACACCGAGCCGGTGCCGTTTGCGGAAAGCATCCCGGGCAACCGGATCGGCAGCGAGGAAGGGTTCGGCCGTCAACAGCAGTTCCTGTCGCTT
This sequence comes from Tumebacillus sp. BK434, assembly GCF_004340785.1. NCBI lineage: Bacteria > Bacillati > Bacillota > Bacilli > Caryophanales > Alicyclobacillaceae > Tumebacillus > Tumebacillus sp. BK434. Next base: position 541,394 of record NZ_SLXS01000001.1, read on the forward strand.
GCGACCACTGAGCAGTTGCACCGTATGGCGCGCTCGCACAAAGTGACGGTCAACGTGCTGATCCAAACGGCATGGGCGCTGTTGCAAAGCCATTACAGCGGCAACCGCGACATCGTGTACGGCGTTGTCTCATCCGGACGTCAGCCTGCTTTTGCAGGCATCGAGACGGTCGTGGGTCAGCTGATGAACATGCTGCCGCTGCGCATCGTGATCGATGAGCAGCAGTCGGTGCAGGAACTGTTGCAGCACGTGCAGGAAAGCCAGCTTACATTGTCCCAGTTCGACATTACGCCTCAGCAGAAGATTCGCGAGTGGATCAACTGGCCGCATGAACGGCGCATGTACCAAAACTTTATGGTCTTCCAAAACCTGGGCTCCTTCGCCTCCACGCTGGACGGCTTCATGAATGACCATGAGATCTACGGCTTGTCCTCTCCGCCGCAGAAGAACGATTTCATCGCTCGCATGGAGCATCCGCTGCGCTTTGACGTGTTTATTGGAAAGCAGATCGAACTTCACATGTCGTATTACCGCCAGTACCTGACCGATGCCACCATCACCCGCGTGATCGGCGATCTCGAAGCGATGATCGAGCGCATGACGGCCGACCCGGCACAGCCGGCGGGAGAACTGCTGAGGGATGGCAACGACTAAAAGAACGGGAGTAACACCTCTCGTTCAGTGCGCTGGCTTTGTATCAAAAAATGTTGGAGATCCAGTGAAGAATCTGGAAACTGCGAAACCATCAAAGCGCTGAAACGTAAAAAATAGCATTACTGGCAGGGAGTGAGAGATGGATGGGTGAAAAGGGATGTATCAAATGCGGAAGCAAAGAAGCAAAAACGAAGGAAGTCGCGATGACCGGCACAGGATTTTCCAAAATATTCGATATTCAGCACAATCAGTTTGTGGTCGTGTACTGCGTAAATTGCGGGTATTCCGAATTTTATAATAAACAGTCGTCAGCCGGGTCAAACGTTCTTGATTTCTTTTTCGGTTGATGAGGCTCATGCAAGAGAAACCGGATCACTCTCTACGTAGAGATGATCCGGTTTTTTTAGGTATTCACCCATTCCACCTTGCCTACATAGGCTATACCACATTCTCTTCAAAGCGAGGTGGAAACCAACGTGATTAAGAGCGGTCAGAAGCCGCCGCACCAACGGGACTCAGTCGATGTGATCGACCAGTACCGCAATGGCGAGGTGGCGCTGAACGAAGCATTGAGACGGCTATACGGGTCTGGAGGCACGCCTTCGGTCGTGCGCCGGGAGGGGAACCGCTCGACGCAGTCGGAGACGCAGCGCTTCCAGCAAATTTTGAACGAGCTCGATTCGATGATCGGCCTCAAACAAGTCAAGACGTTGGTCAAGGAGATCTACGCGTTTGTGCAAATTCAGCAAAAGCGCGCACAGGCGAAACTTGCCACGGAGCCGATCGTGTTGCATATGATCTTCAAAGGGAACCCGGGCACCGGCAAAACGACCGTCGCCCGCATTCTCGCCAAACTGCTGCGCGAAATGGGCGTGCTGTCCAAAGGGCATCTGGTCGAAGTCGAACGCGCCGACCTGGTCGGGGAGTACATCGGACACACGGCGCAAAAGACCCGCGATCACATCAAAAAAGCATTGGGCGGTATTATGTTTATCGACGAAGCGTATTCTCTAGCACGCGGCGGTGAAAAAGATTTTGGCAAAGAAGCCATCGATACGATGGTCAAAGGCCTGGAGGATCACAAAAATGATCTGATCATCATCCTCGCCGGGTACGGCTATGAGATGGATCTGTTCCTGCGCACCAACCCGGGCTTGCCGTCGCGCTTCCCGATCGTGGTGAACTTTGAGGACTACAGCGAATCGGAACTGATGCAGATCGCCGACACGATGCTGCGCAAGCGTGAATACAAACTGTCGCCGGAAGCGGCGAGCAAACTGCGCACCTTCCTGCGCAACTCGGTAACGCAAGGTCAGCGCAATTTTAGCAACGCCCGCATGGTGCGCAATGTCATCGAAAAAGGAATCCGTCTGCAAGCGGTGCGGCTGCTCGACGCAAGCCGCCCGTCGCGGGATGAACTGATGCGCATTGAGCCGGACGATTTGGTTTTGGGGGAGGGACTCAGACATGAGGAACTGTCTCGTGATTGGGAGAACCAACGTCGGTAAGACGATCTTCTGCATCAACTTTGCAGAATTTTTAGGTCTCCGACGCATGGAAGTGTTTTTTCAACTGCCCGACGGCACCACCCGGCAGCGCAAACTGGACCTGGTCAGCGCCCGGCACGAACTGTCCGGCACCGGCCTGCACAAGACGCGCAGCCTGCAGTCGATCCAGCTCGACCTGCCGCGCGGCAAAGGCACCCGGGCCTTTAAGCTCACCGACTCCACGGGACTGGCCGACGGCATTCACCCCGACCTCGAAATGCGCGAGGCGATGGCGCAAACGCTTCAGGAGCTGCGCCACGCCGACTGCATCCTGCACCTCGTCGACGCCAAAGAAGTCCAGCGCGCCGGCGGCCTGCAGGCGCTCGGCGAGCTCGACCTGCAGATCGCCGAAGTCGGCCAGCGCAAAAACGGCTATCTCTGCCTGGCGAACAAGACCGATCTGCCGGAAGGAAAAAGCGGCTTTCGGCTCCTGCAAAAAGAGCTGAAAGGGATGAACCTGCTGCCGATCTCCGCCCTCTACCGCCAAGGATTTCGGGAGGTGAAAGAGCATGTTTGGCGTCTGGTCTAGCCTGCTGGTCGAGTGGATCGGCATTGTGCTGGCCGGACTGACGATCAAACTGATGGATGACTGGCTGGACGTGGAATACGACCAGTGCGTCGGTCGGCACACCTTGGCGATCCGCTTGGGCCGCGCCTGTCTGCCGTACGCGCTGCTCGGATTCGGCCTGGCGACGACCTTGGCGCCGCAGGAAGCATTGGCCCTGTTTCTCGCCGCCTATGCGATCGGCATGGGCCACGACCTGCGGGAAAAAATGCCGACCAAACTGCCCGGCTGGGCGGAGTCGGTGATCGTGCTCGGCATCTCCGGCTGGGCGACGAGCATCGGCCTGACCTTGTGGGCGCTCTGCGTGATGGTGATGATTCAACTGCTCGACGACCTGATGGACCTGCAACATGATCGCCGTTCCGGTCAGAATAATCTGGCAATAAGGTTCGGATTTGTCGAAGTGACGTTGGCGATGTTTATCGCCTTGCTGGTGGCGGTGCTGCTCTCCCCGCTGAAAACGGTGCAGGTGCTGCTCGCTGCACCGCTGGTGCATATGATCATGGCGCTGTTTGGCGGGCTCGGCATTCGGAAAAGGAGGGAAGAGGCGTGACGACAGTATGGATCTCGGCGCTCGTATTGCTGCTCGCCCTCTTGGCCGGTTTTGCGTTTGGGCGGCGCAGCGGGCGCGTGGACGGCTTGCTGGAAGGGCGTGTGCTGTCGCGGATCGAGCTGCGCGAGGAGTCGCTGCGCAATGGCGCCTGCCCGATCTGTGACAAGTCGCATCTGCATTAGAGGTGAAAGGCGAGAGAAAAGGTACCCTGCACAGGGTGCCTTTTTCGTGATGTGGGCTTGAAAGAGGAAAATTGTTACTGGGGGAGAATGGAAGGGGAGAGATCTTGAGTGGCAGATGGAAAGTTGGAGGTTGTGCAGAGATGAGCGATCGATTGAAAAGAGCCCGTCTCGTCGAGCGGCTGGTGAAGGGGGCGAACACGCAGCAAGCGAAGGAAGAGCTCGCCGGGGAGATGACGTTCCGAAGTCTGGTGCTGGATGAAAGAGGGCTGGTCTCGCGCGCGAAGCTGTTGGTGATGCCGATCGAGCAGCGCGTCTCAGCTGTCCAATGGCTGCTCGGAGTGCGCCTCGCCGATGCGCTGCGCCAGCCGCAACTACGGGCGGATGCGGAGCAGTCCCTGTATGGATACGGCCTCGATTCGCTGGCGGCGGCCGAGCTCAAGCAGTGGCTGGACGAGACGTTTGGTGTCAAGATGCCTTTGGCACGGCTGTTGGAGGGTCCCTCGCTGCAGGAGCTGGCTGCGGAAGCGGCCGCAGCGATCACGCCGGGCGAGCGGCGCTTGGCCGCGAGAAGCGAACGGTATACCGACACAGAAATCCCCATGTCGCATGGGCAGCGGGCGATGTGGCGGATGCAGTGCAACGATCCGCAAAGTGCGGCGTTCCAGATCGCGAGGGCGGCAAAAGTAACCTCGGCGCTGAACGTGCCGGTCTTGCGGGATGTGGTGAAAGATCTCGTCAAGATGCACCCGCTCCTGCGTGCTTCGTTTGTGCTTCGAGACGGCGAGCCGGTGGCGGTGCTGCGGCCAGAGCCGACGATCACCTTCGTCATGCAAGGGGCGCAGTCGTGGAGCGAAGAACGGCTGCTCGAAGAAGTACGCAAGGAAGCCAACCGCCCATTCGATGTGGAAAAAGAGCCGCTGCTGCGCCTGCACGTTTACCAGACCGGCAACGAGGAGTATGTTCTGCTTTTTAACGTGCACAGGCTTGTCGCTGACTTCTGGTCGCTCGGGTTGTTGATGTTCGGACTGCAGCATGCGTACGCGGCGGCAGTTGGCGATATGGGAATTTCATTTTTCTCAACCGGAGCGGAATATGCGGATTTTGTGCAGGAGCAGGCGGAGCTCATCACCGGAGCACAAGGCGAAAAGCTGTCCCGCTACTGGGTCGCCAAGCTTGGAGGCGAAATGCCTGCGTTGAATCTGCCGACCGATCACCCACGCCGCGCCGAACGGTTCGCAGCGGGCGGAGCGGTGCCGTTCCGGCTGTCGGAAGAGCTGTCGGCACAATTGCGCAAGCAGACCGAGCGCTTGGGCGTGACGATGAACACTTTGCTGCTGGCAGCGTTTCAAGTGCTGGTGCACCGCGCTACGGGGCAGGAGGACATTCGGATCGGGTCGCCGGTCAACTTGCGGAATCCCTTGAAGTATCAAGGCGTGTTTGGTCCGTTCGACAACACGGTGGTTTTTCGGGCCGACCTGTCCGGCCAGCCTGCCTTTGCCGATTTTGTGCAGCAGGTGAAGGCGACGGTGATCGAAGGGCTGGAGCATCAGGACTACCCGTTCCCGCTGCTGATGGAAAAACTGGCTGTGGAATCTGACTCGGGCATCCCGAGCTTGTTCCAGGCGATGTTTATGTCCCCAAAAGCGCAGTTTCCCGGTCTGGAAGCTTTGGCCGGGTATGCGCTGGGCGAGGCAGGGACGTTGCTTCAGCTGATCGAACTGGAGCTGGTCGCCCTGCCGGTGGCACAGGAAGCGGTGCAGATCGATCTGGCCTTGATGATCGCCGACACTCAGACCGGTCTCGCCGGGAAGTTTGAGTACAAACGCGATCTGTTCAACACCGAGACGATCGAGCGGATGGCTGGGCAGTTTGTCCAACTGCTGGCGAGCATCGCCGAAGATGCTTCCCGCTCGGTGGCGCGCCTGCCGATGTAGGCTGCAGCGGAATCAACCCTCGACCAGTTGTCGGGGGTTTTTCTGTTAATTTGATTAAAGGAAATAACTCCAACGTGAAGTATTAAGTAGGTAACGAAGAAAAAAGGAGTGTGTCTCATGTACGAGGAGGAGACGTTGGACGGCATCGCGATCGTCGGGATGGCCGGCCGCTTTCCGGGCGCGGCCGACATCGGGCAATTTTGGCAAAACCTGCGGGACGGCGTGGAATCGGTCAGTTGGCTGTCGGAGGAAGAGCTGCTGCGGGCCGGGCGCGATCCGGAGCTGGTCACCGATCCGCAGTATGTCAAAGCGGCGGCGATGCTCGACGGCGTCGACCTGTTCGATGCGGCCTTTTTCGGCTACAACCCGCGCGAGGCGGAGACGATCGACCCGCAGCAGCGCCTCTTTTTGGAGACGGCGTGGACGGCGCTGGAGCATGCCGGGTATCAGGCGGAAGCGTATGACGGGCTGATCTCGGTGTTCGCCGGGGCCGGAATGAACCGCTATCTGCTCTACAACCTTGCGCCGAACAGGGCGCTGGTCAAAGCGCTGGGCGAGGCACAGATGATGATCGGCAATGACAAAGACTTTCTCGCTACCCGCACGGCCTACAAATTAAACCTGAAAGGCGCGGCGGTCGGCGTGCAGACCGCCTGCTCGTCGTCGCTGGTCGCCGTGCACATGGCCTGCCAGAGCCTGCTCAGCCGGGAATGCGACATGGCGCTGGCCGGGGGCGTGACGATCGCCGTGCCGCAAGAGAACGGCTATCTGTACCACGAAGGCGGGATCGCTTCGGATGACGGACACACACGGACGTTTGACGCCAAGGCGAAAGGGACCGTGTTCGGCAGCGGCCTTGGCATCGTCGTCGTCAAACGTCTGGATGACGCGGTGGCGGACGGCGACACGATCTATGCGGTGATCAAAGGATCGGCGATCAACAATGACGGCTCGCAAAAAGTCAGCTACACCGCTCCGAGCATCGAAGGGCAGGTCGGTGTGATCTCGGAAGCTTTGGCGATCGGCGGGGTGGAGCCGGAGACAGTCAGTTACATCGAAGCGCACGGCACGGCGACGCCGCTCGGCGATCCGATCGAGATCGCATCGCTGACCAAAGTGTTCCGCGCCACGACCGACCGGACGCAGTACTGCGCCATCGGGTCGGTGAAGTCGAACGTGGGGCACCTGGACATCGCAGCAGGGGTAACAGGCCTGATCAAAACGACGCTCGCCTTGCAGCACAAAGAGCTGCCGCCGAGCCTGCATTTTGAGACGGCGAACCCGGCGATCGACTTTGGCGGCAGTCCGTTCTATGTGAATACGAAGTTGCGGGAGTGGAAGACGGACGGGCCGCGCCGTGCGGGCGTCAGTTCGTTTGGTTTTGGCGGGACGAACGCGCACGTGGTGCTGGAAGAAGCGCCGGAGCCGGAACCGTCCGGCCTGTCGCGGGAGTGGCAACTGCTGATCTTGTCGGCGAAGACGGAGACGGCGCTGCAGGCGGCAACGGAGCGGCTGGCGGCGCATCTGCAGGCGACGGAGCAGGAGCTGGCCGACGTGGCGTACACGCTGCAGCGGGGGCGCAAAGCGTTTGCTCACCGCCGGATCGTCGTCTGCCAGGACGGGGCGGAGGCGGCAGACTTGCTTTTGTCCCGTGATCCGAAGCGGGTACTGACCAGCGTGCGGCCGGAAGGGGCTGGAAAGCGCCCCGTGGCGTTTTTGTTCTCCGGCACGGGGAGCCAGTATGTGAACATGGCGCGGGATCTGTATGAGACGGAGCCTTTGTTCCATGAGGAAGTGAACTTCTGCTGCGAGCGATTGGCACCTTTGCTCGGGTTGGATCTGCGCGAGTTGCTCTACCCGGAGGAAGGCGGGGAGGAGCAGGCGGCTGTGCGGCTGAAGCGGACGAAGTATGCGCAGCCGGCGATCTTTGTGATCGAGTATGCGATGGCGAAACTGCTGCAGGAGTGGGGGATCGCGCCCGCTGCGATGCTCGGGCATAGCTTGGGCGAATACGTGGCGGCCTGCCTGGCCGGGGTGTTCTCACTGGAAGCGGCGCTACTGCTGGTCGCGAAGCGGGCGCAAATGATCGAAGAGCTGCCGACGGGCGGCATGCTGGCGGTGCATCTGGGGGAAAAAGAGCTCTTGGCGCATCTGGCCAAGCGGGGCGGCGCGGTCGGGCTGGCTGCTGTGAACGGGCCGGCGCTGTGTGTCGTATCCGGGCCGTCGCAAGCGATGGTGCAGCTGCGGCTGGAACTAGAGGCGATGGAGGTCGTCTGCAAGACGGTGCATACGACGCATGCGTTCCATTCGGCGATGGTCGAGCCGATGATGGGGCAATTTGCGGAGCTGGTGGGGGCGGTAGAGCGGCATGCGCCGACAGTTCCGTATGTCTCGAATGTGACCGGGACGTGGATCACGGCGGAGGAGGCGCGCGATCCGCAATACTGGGCGCGCCATCTGCGCGAGGCGGTGCGATTTGCCGACGGTGTGCAGGTGCTGAATCAGGAGCAGGATGTGATCCTGCTCGAAGTGGGGCCGGGCAAGGCGCTGGCGTCGTTTGCGCTCTCGGTCCAGCCGGAGCACAATCCGGGGCGGGCGGTGCTGACCACGATCCGCCATGTGCAGGAGGAGCAATCTGACATCGCGTTTTTGCTGAGCGCCTTGGGGCGGATGTGGCTGCTCGGCGCCGAGGTGGACTGGCAAGCGTTCAGCGCCGACGAAACGAGACGCCGCGTGCCCTTGCCGACCTACCCCTTCGAAAGCAAACGCTATTGGATCGAGCCGCCTGTGCAGGCGTATGCTTCCGACTGGAAGCCCACAGCCCGCCGCATTCGAGTGAAGCGGACGCCACAGCTGAACACAGGGCAACCAGAATCCCACTCGTTGGAACAGCAATCGCAATCAAACGCGCAATCAAACTCGCACCGTCAGCCGGAACGCCAGTTGCAGCCATTCACCTTCGCCGCTCATCCGCGCCCAAACGTGCTGACCCCGTACGTCGCGCCGGGAAATAAGGCGGAGCGGACGATCGCTATGTTCTGGCAGGAGCTGCTCGGCATCGAGGGCGTCGGCGTCCACGACGACTTCTTCGAGCTCGGCGGCAACTCGCTTTTGGCGACGAAGCTGACCGCGCGCCTGCGCGGGGCATATCGCGTCGAGGTGCCATTGCGGGTGATCTTCGATGCGGCCACCGTGCAGGACCAGACCTATCTCGTGGAGGACCTGATCATCGATCAGTTGGAAGCGATGGACGACGAAAAGGCGCGCTCTTTGTCAGTTTCGCGCGAATAATCTAATTTCCACGGAAATGCGCAAACACGTCTATAATAGGGAAAGAGGAAAAGCTTGACCTGTTTTTGGAGGTGTCTGTGCAACATGTATTTAGTACTTCTTTATCTGGCAGCCGTTGTGGCGGCCAACCTGTCTGTCGCGTATTTCGGACCTTCGTCCACGATCATAAACGCGTTTCTGTTCATCGGGCTCGACATCACGACACGCGATGCTTTGCACGAGCGCTGGCAAGGACGCAGGCTGTGGCTGAACATGGGGCTGCTCGTCTTGGTCGGCTCGATCATCTCCTACCTGTTCAACCGCGATGCCGCACAGATCGCCATCGCATCGTTTGCGGCGTTTGCTTTGTCCAATATCGCGGACACAGTGGTGTACCACCTGCTGCGCCGCTATCCGAAGTTCGTCAAGATCAACGGTTCCAACGTTGCATCGGCGGCGGTCGATTCGATCACTTTCCCGACCATCGCCTTCGGAGTGTTCATCCCGTGGGTGGTCGCGGGGCAGTTCTTGGCCAAAGTGCTGGGCGGCTACGTCTGGTCGCTGATCTTAGTACGGAAAAAAGGGAGACCTTAAGAGGTCTCCTGTTTTTGTTCGGCCAGCTCCTTGCGCCCTAGAGCCGGTTCAGCAGCCCGGTGTCGATCCGGTTGGTGTCGATGTTGCAGGCCGTGCCTTTGATGCCGAACTGCAATAAAGAAAAACTGCTGTGTCGAAGGACGCAGCAGTTTAGGTTGCTTCACGGTTACGCAAGCGTTTGATGTAGTAGAGGGCGCTCATGAGAAACGCACCGGCGCCGGCGAGGATCAGCCAGGTCTGGCCTGGGTCATACCACATGCGGACTTTGTACCAGAAGAGAGGCAGCTTCAGCCAGTCGAGGAAGCTGAACGCCTCCTCGTCGCCGGTGGCGAGGACGTACTTGCCGGTGTTGCCCGCCGGGTCGTAGACGGCGATGTAGTACGTGCCGGGCTCCAGCGTTTTCGACAGCAGTTGGCGCTGGAGCAGGCTGGTCTGGGTGAACGGCTCGAAAAAAGCATCCTGCTCGCCGTTCCAGAGCAAGATGGCGCGGCCGAGGTCTTTGGGCAGGTCCAGCGGGTAATTCGGCGGCTCGTTGGTGGTCGCCAGGCCAGGGCCAAACACGACGAACGCCGGGGTGAACGTTTGCGCGGCGGGCTGGTCGGGCACGGAGATGCGGGCGTAGAACGGCGCTTTCTCGGTCAGCGTGACTTTGTAGACGTCGACCGCACCGCGCTTTTGCAACGCACCGTACATGGCATACGACACTTTCGGGTCGGGGATCTCAAATGCCTGCTCGTAGCCGCCGATCGCGCGCTCGACAAAAAGCGGCTTGTGCGCCATTGCCGAGGTAGGCAGGAACAAGGCGGCGATGAGCAGGGCGAGCGCATAAAGGATGAGATGAGAGCGCTGCGGCAAAAAGCGGGAGCCGTTACGTTTCATCAGGACAATCACCTCCTTGTACCAGACATATGCGGGAGGAGCAGGGGACAGACGGGTTTTTGCAAGAATTGTCGGAGGACTGCAGATAAGGTAAGATGGAAGCAGTTCTCGTTTCGTGAACTTTACATAGAGATTGGTGGTTGGTTCATGTCGAAAAAAATGCTGATGGTCTCCTACTACGCTCCGCCGATTTTGAACGCAGAGTCGATTTTGGTAGCGAAGACGTTGAAATTTTTAGCGGGGCACTATGAAGTCGACTTGCTGACGGTGGGCGATGAGACCGATTTTAAAGACGATCCGTTTTTGCTGGAAGAGATGGGGGCGCAGGTCAAGGCGATCCGCGTCGCCAATCCCAAGCCGACGTCGCGGGTGATGCGCAAGCTGTACCGCGAAGCGGTGGCGCGGCTGTCGGCGCTCGACAATCCGCTCTGGCTGCGCGGGGCGAAGAAAGCGCTGCAGGGGCTGGACGGGAAGTATGACGTGCTGTACAGCCGCTCGCAGCCGGGAGCGAGCCATGTCGTGGCGCTGGAAGCGAAGGCGCGCCTGGGCCTGCCTTGGGTGGCGCAGTTCAGCGACCCGTGGGGGCACAACCCGTACCATCTTTTGCACGGGAAGACGAAAGAGGTGGTCGGCCGCCTCGAGCGGCAGGTGATCGAGCAGGCGGACCACTTGATCTTCCCGACGCTGGAGATGCGCGACTTGTATGCGGAGGTCTATCCGAACGCAGGTGTTGCGGAGCGCTCGACCGTGTTGCCGCATCATTTTGACGCGGCGTTGTATCGCGGCGATGATGCCGGGCCGGGTGACGGCAAGATCGTGATGTCGTACATCGGTGATTTCTACGGGTTGCGCTCGCCGGCGCCGCTGGTAAAAGGTCTGACCTTGCTGAAGGAAAAGCGTCCCGACTTGGTAGCGCGTCTGGAGCTGCAGGTGGTGGGGAATGTGGAGCGAACGTTCCATCCCCTGCTGGAAGAGGCGGAACGTTCCCTCGGCCTGCGCGTGAACCGGGTCGGGCAGGTGCCGTTCCGCCGAAGCTTGGAACTGATGGCCGCAAGCGACCTGCTGTTGCTGGTCGATGCGCCAAGTGACGTCAATCTGTTCCTGTCGTCGAAGCTGATCGACTACTTGGGCGCGTACCGCCCGATCCTCGGGATCACGTCGACAAAAGGCACCGCCGGACGGCTGTTGCAAGACTACGGTTGGCAGGTGCATCACCCGGATGACGTGGCGGGCATCACCGCCGCGCTGGAAACATACCTCAGCGAGCTCCCGCAGTTGCAGGAGCAGGCGCGCCGGATGGAGATCGACCGCTTCCGCTCGGAAAGCGTCGTCAGCGAGCTGGTCAAGATCTGCGAGCAGGTCATGCGTTAGTTTTACGGGAGTCGCAACGGCTCGCGCAAGGTGTTCGTTGAGCCGGACGTGTGTTGAACTTGGGTCTGAAGTGAAGTCAGGGAGAGGAGCCGGTGGTCATGCGTGAGGAATTGACGTTGGAGTATGCGTTGCAGATGGATGCAGCGGATGAGTTGAAGGCGTTCCGGGAGCGGTTCTATCTGCAGCCGGGGACGATCTATCTGGATGGGAACTCGCTGGGGCTGATGTCGAAGGAAGCGGAGCAGGCGGCGCTGCAGGTGCTGAACGACTGGAAGACGCTCGGCATCGAAGGGTGGATGGATGCGGAGCAGCCGTGGTTTTATCTGGCCGAAGAGCTGGGGCGGTTGCAGGCGGAGCTCGTCGGGGCCAAGCCGGAGGAAGTGGTCGTCACCGGCTCGACGACGGTCAACCTGCACAATCTGGTCGCGACCTTTTTCGCGCCGCAGGGCAAGCGCACCAAGATACTCGCCGACGAGCTGAACTTCCCGTCCGACATCTATGCGCTGCAAAGCCAACTGTTCCAGAAAGGCCTCGATCCCGCTGCGCATCTTGTACAGGTGAAGAGCCGCGACGGGCGGATGATCGACGAAGACGACATCATCGCCGCGATGACCGACGAGATCGCCCTCATCGTGCTGCCCGCTGTGCTGTACCGCTCAGGGCAATTGCTCGACATCGAAAAACTGACCCGTGCCGCTCATGAACGGAACATTCTGATCGGCTTCGACTGCTGCCACTCGATCGGCGCGGTGCCGCATCAGTTCTCCCGGCACGGAGTGGATTTTGCCTTCTGGTGCAACTACAAATACGTAAACGGCGGCCCCGGCTCGGCGGCCGGCCTGTATGTGAACGAGCGCCATTTCGGCAGACGCCCCGGCTTGAGCGGCTGGTTTGGCTATCGCAAGGATAAGCAGTTCGACATGGTGCACGACTTCGAAGGCGCACCGTCGGCCGGCGCCTGGCAGATCGGCACGCCTCATCTGCTCAGCACCGCACCGATCCTTGGCTCCCTGCGCATCTTCCACGAGGCGGGCATCGAGCGCCTGCGGGCCAAGTCGCTGCGCCAGACCGGCTTTTTTATGAAGCTGGTCGAGGAATTACTCCCTGCCGCGCTCGGCTATTCGCTCGGCAACCCGCGCGCAGCGGAGCGCCGCGGCGGGCATATCTCGTTGGAGCATGCTGAAGCCGTGCGCATTTGCAAAGCGCTGAAAGCGCGCGGCATCGTGCCCGACTTCCGCGCACCGAACGTGGTGCGGCTCGCCCCGGTGGCGCTGTACAACACGTTTGAAGAGATCTGGCAGACCGTGCAGGCGCTCAAAGCGATCGTAGAACATAAAGAATATGAACAATTTGAACTGGGACGTAACGTCGTGGCTTGAGTTGCGGCCAGATCGACAGAAAAGGCACCTCGCAGCGCGCGAAGTGCCTTTTTGCTGAGCCTTACAGAGCGTCCCAAGCGGATTTGATCTTGCCTTGGTCGTAGCCCATGATCACTTCGTCGCCGACGAGGAAGACCGGAGTGGCAGCAGCGCCGAGGTTGATCAGATCTTGCAGGTGCTTGTCGTCTTTGCGGATGTCGCGGTCTTCGAACGGGATGTTGCTGTTGGTCATCCATGCTTTCGCTTCAAAGCAGGGCGGGCAGGTCGGTTGGGTGTAGATGATGATCTTTTTGTCAGCCATGTTGTGTCAGCTCCAAACGTTGTTTTTCTCTATCATACGCGCCGGACGCATCTGATTCTGTAAGCGGGCAGACGAAAATTCGCTATGGTTTTTGTTAGGATGATCACATTCGGGGGAAAATATGTTGTGCTAGAATAAGTTTCGAAAATAAAGCGAGTTACCAGGGAGGAAATCAACATGGCGATGCAAGTGATCCCGGCCGAGCAGCGGTATCATTCGAAAATCGATTGGCTGGAGAGCTACTGGCATTTTTCGTTCGACCATTACTATGATCCGAACAACATGAACTTCGGCAATCTGCGCGTGTTTAACGAAGACTGGATTCAGCCGAACCGCGGCTTTGGCATGCATCCGCACCGCGACATGGAGATCGTGACGTTTGTCGTGTCGGGGGAAGTGACGCATGAAGACTCGATGGGAAACAAAGGCGTGATCAAAGCGGGCGAAGTGCAGCGCATGACCGCCGGTACCGGGGTGTTTCACTCCGAGTACAATAACTCGCCGGACACGGTGGTGCACCTGCTGCAGATGTGGGTGATCCCGAACGAGGCCGGCTTGACCCCGTCGTGGGAGCAAAAGTCGTTTCGCGGCGAGGAGCGCAAAAACGTCTGGCTGCCGGTCGTGTCGGGCACGCCGAAAGGGGAAGCGCTCAGCATCCATCAGGACGTGACGTTTAACGTGGCCTCGCTCGATGCGGATCATACGCTTGAAGCTGAACTGAACGGCCGTCCGGCCTATCTGTTCGTCATCGGCGGCTCAGTGAAGATGGGCGATACGACCTTGTCCGCAGGTGATCAGGTGAAGATGGTCGAAGAAGACCGTCTCGTGCTGGAAGCCGGTACGGACAGCGAAATGATTCTGATCGAGTTGTAATTGCAAAAAAGGGAGGCTGCACAGATGATGTGCAGCCTCCCTTTTGCTTATTCTGTGATGGTGATCTGCGCTGTCGTCTCGATCACTTTCGGCGGTTCGGTGTTCATCATGCCGTGGTCCATCGAGGTCAGGTTGACGCTGGTCAAGATGTCGTACGTCCCCGGTCGAACGTCTTGGGGCTTGAACTTGACGGTGTGGATGATCGTTTGGTTCGGCTTGAGCTCTTTCACGCCCAACGCCTCGGTGCACATCTGCGGTTCGCCGTTCTGAACGGGCACGAATGTGCCGCTCTTGGTCGGGATCGCAATGCGGACGCCCGGATCGCAGCCGTTGGTGGTCTGGACGAAGATCGTCTTGTCGGTGGTGTTGCGGATTTGCGCCTGTACGGCCAGCTCTTCATTCGGCTTGTACTTAATCTTGCTGGCTTTGACGATGATCTCGACACCGTCCGCTTCGGCTCTGTGGAACATGCCCGGCACTTCTTTGTCTTGCCCGGCGGCCGGCTTGTCGTTCTGGCCGGTCGTCGCGTCCTTGGCGCCGCAGCCTGTGAACGCGAACAGCATCGCGCAGCTGAGCAGGACGGTCAACGTTTTTTTCATGGTGTTTCACCTCCAGAGTAGCTCTCGTTGTTCTATATGACGCGCAGAATCTGCGTGAAGTTTCAATATGACGCAATGAAAAGGAGCCCAGCTTTTCATAGCGGGCTCCTGTTGTAGTATAACACGTCAGGCGTGTCGTATGCGGATGTATTATTTGGGTTCGGCCAGCGCGTCGGCGAACGCTTTCGCGTACGGCGGCAAGTCGGGCGGACGGCGGGATGAGATGATGTGGCCGTCGATGACGACCGGCTCGTCCAGCCAAACCGCGCCTGCGTTTTCCATGTCGTCGCGGATGCCCGGGGTGGAAGTGACTTTGACACCGTTGAGGATCTTCGCAGAGATCAGCACCCAACCGGCGTGGCAGATTTGGCCGATCGGCTTCCTGGCGGCGTTCATGTCTTTGACAAGGCGCAGCACGTCCGGGTAACGGCGAAGTTTGTCTGGTGACCATCCGCCGGGGACGAGGATCGCGTCATAATCGGCGGCGTCGACATCGGTGAAGGCGAGGTCAGATTGGATCGGTACACCGTATTTGCCTGTGTAGGTCTCGCCGGCACTCGGACCGACGATCTGTACGTCCGCGCCTTCTTCGCGCAGGCGCAGCACGGGATACCAGAGTTCGAGATCTTCAAATTCATGCTCGACCAGCTGGATGACTTTTTTGCCTTGGAGTCGCATGGGGGTTCCTCCTCGTGTGTTGATGACAAGTCAAACTCTAACACAAGTGGGCCAATTGTTCCATTTTCGGCTATTATTTACTTCACTAATAATTTAAAATAATTTGAAATTGACACTTGTAATCTTTGAGTAAATATATTAGTCTGAAAATATAATAGATTTCGATCCTATCAAAGGGGGCATCTCTAATGAAAAAGACTACCGTATGGTTAGCCGCGATGGCACTTGGCGTGACTACTTTAGTCGGCGTCAATCCGGGCACAGCACCGGCGCAAGCAGAGCAAGGCGAACAAAAATATCTGGTGGTATTCCAAAATGCATCGAGTCTGCCGAGCAACTATGAAAGCTTGCTGCAGCAGGCGGGCGGCAAGGTGACCAAGAAGCTGTCCAACCTGGGTGCGGTGCAAGTGGTGAGCAGCAACCCGAATTTTAACTCGGCGATGCAATCTTCGCCGTATGTACAAGCGGTGAATCGCGAAGGGTCGGTCTATCCGGATTCGGTCGCAGGAGAAGTGGCAGAAGCGTTCAACCCGGAGCAAACGGCAGTCGGCACGGCCGATCTGTATGATACGTACCAATGGGACATCAAGCAGGTGACGAGCAACGGTGAGTCCTGGAACCTCAAAGGCGGCACCGGGAAGAGTGCAGACGGCAAAAACATCGTCGTCGGCGTCATCGACACCGGGATCGACTACAACCATCCGGATCTGAAAGGCAACTACCTCTACGGCAAATCGTTTGTGCCGGGCATCACCGATGCGATAGACGAAAAGGGCCACGGCACACACGTCGCAGGCGCGATCGCGGCGAACGGCCGTGTGATGGGGGTCGGCCCGAACTTGAAGCTGGCGTCGTACCGCGTGTTCGGCCCGACCGGCAGCGCAGCGACGTCCGATATCGCAGCAGCGTTGGAAGCGGCAGGCAATGACAACGTGGACGTTGTCAACATGTCGCTCGGCGGCTATAACTGGATCCAAGACCCGGACTACACGCCGGATGAAGTGATCGCAGACCAACTGCTGTTTGAGCGCGCGATCGCTTATGCGACGAAAAAAGGTGTCACCGTGGTCGGTTCGGCCGGCAACAACGGGATGAACATCTCCAATCCGTGGCAGCTGACGAAAGACCTGTTCGGCCCGGACGCAGAAGGGATCACGCTGCGCAGCCCGAGCTCCCCGCAGATGCTGCGCGTGGCGTCGAACGGCATCGGCCTGAACCGCGCGTACTACTCGAACTACGGCGCGCTGCACATCCACGTCTCCGCACCGGGCGGCGACTACGGTCCGCTCTGGGCACCGGGTCTCGATCCGGCGCTGCGTGACGGCAATGCGCGCACCTTGTCCACCTACATGGGCGGCGGCTATGCGTGGATGATCGGCACCTCGATGGCTTCCCCGAAAGCGGCAGCCGTCGCCGGCGTGGTCATCGCCAAAGCGGGCAAAGACAAGCTGACCCCGGCGCAGGTCAAATTGCAAGTCATGGGGACTGCGACCGATATTCAGGATGCCGGGTTCGACAAGTACTCCGGATTTGGTCTGGTCAACGCGAAGAAAGCTCTGAAATAACGGCAGGAGGCACGCTTCAAGCAGAAGCGTGCCTTTTGTTTGTTGCAGGAAATGAGCGGCGGGGCAAGAATAGGTTCAGGGCGGATCTCAGATGGAAATGAGGGAACTTGGTGGAAGACATTCGCAACATTTATTGTGTAGGGCGCAATTATCGTTTGCACGCGGCTGAACTTGGCAATGAAGTGCCGAAGTCGCCGTTTTTGTTTTCCAAGCCGACGCATGCGCAGGTCGCAGCGGACGGCGGGGAGATCGTGCTGCCGGCCGGGCAGGGCGAGATTCACCATGAGCTGGAACTGGTCGTGCAGGTGAGCCGGCCGTTCGAGCCTGGCATGAAGGTGGATGACGCGGTGGGCTCGTTTGCGCTGGGGCTGGATCTGACCTTGCGCGACGTGCAGTCCGAGCTGAAGCAAAAAGGCCACCCGTGGCTGCGGGCAAAAGGGTTTAAGAACTCGGCGGTGCTGACCGCCTCCCGTCCTTTCCCGGGCGTGGAAGCTGCCTTGCAGACCGAGTTTTACATGCTGAAAAACGGCGTGGAAGTCCAGCGCGGCAACATCGGTGACATGGTGTTCGACCTGCAGGCGCTGTTTGATTTTACCGCTGAGCATTTCGGTCTCAGCACCGGCGACATTCTCTTTACCGGCACCCCGGCCGGTGTCGGTCCATTGGCGGACGGCGACCTGCTGGAGCTGTTTTGGGGCGGGGAACGACTGGGCAGCTGCGCGATTCGGCTGCGTTAGAGTTTGGAAGGGGAATCCCTTGTGCGCATATGGCACAAGGGATTTTTTTATTAGTCTGTTGTATTAGTTCAGAAATTGGTCTCATCAGTTGAATTCAGTGTTTCAAAGACTGTATAATTATAAATAAATTGAACTTCATTCGGGTTTTGTTTCTCTTCGGGAGGGCTGGAGATGATTGATCATACTTTGGTCGGCTTGCTGCTGCGGCGGGCCGGGGAACAGCCGGGGTTGGCGGGCTATACGTTTTTGACGGATGACGGCGGGGAAGAGCGGTTGACGTACGCGGCTTTGGACCGCAAGGCGCGGGCGGTGGCCGCTTGGCTGCAGAACATCGGAGCTGCGGGTGAGCGGGCGCTGCTGTTGTACTCGCCGGGGATCGACTATCTTGCGGCGTTTTTCGGCTGTCTGTATGCGGGCGTGCTGGCGGTGCCGGCTTATCCGCCGCGACAGAATGGCAATCTGGAGCGGCTGCAGGCTGTGGCAACGGACGCCGACGCCCGCTTCGTGCTGACCACGTCAGGCATCGCTGCGGCGGTGGAGGAACGGTTTCACGGGGTGACTTGTGTGGTGACTGACGTGCTGAGTGAAGACCTGGCCGAGCTGTGGCTGATGCCGGATGTGGGCCGGGAGTCGCTGGCCTTTTTGCAGTATACGTCCGGGTCGACCTCGGCGCCGAAGGGCGTGATGTTGTCGCACGGGAACCTGCTGCACAACTTGAGCCTGATCGAGCAGCGCTTTGGCACGACAAAAGACAGCCGGGGCGTGGTCTGGCTGCCTCCTTATCATGACATGGGGCTGATCGGCGGGATCTTGAATCCGCTGTATACGGGCTACCCGATGTCCCTGATGGCGCCTGTGTCGTTCATTCAGAAACCACTGCGCTGGCTGGAGGCGATCTCCAAGACGGGAGCGACGGTGAGCGGCGGGCCCAATTTTGCGTATGAGCTGTGTTTACAGAAGATTTCGGAAGCGCAGCGCGGTCTGCTGGACCTGTCGGCTTGGCAAACTGCGTTTTCGGGTGCGGAGCCGGTGCGGGCGGAGACGCTGGAGCGGTTTGCGGCGTTTTTTGGGTCGGCCGGCTTTCGGAAGGAAGCGTTTTTCCCGTGCTACGGTCTGGCGGAAGGGACGCTGTTTGTGGCAGGCGGACGCATGGAAGACGCGCCGCGGGTGCGGACGTTTGCTGCTGAGGAACTGGAGCAGAACCGGGCGGTGGAAACGGCGGCCGGGGACGGCGCGCGGACGCTGGTCAGCAGCGGAACGGTCGGGCTGACGGAGCAGGACGTCTATGTGGCCGACCCGGAGACGGGCGAGCGCTGTGCGGACGGGGCGGTCGGCGAGATCTGCGTGCAGGGTGCGAGCGTGGCGCAGGGCTATTGGCAACAGGATGACTTGACGCAGGCGGCGTTTGGCGGCGGTGTGCTGCGGACGGGAGACCTGGGGTTTGTGCTGAACGGGGAGCTGTTTGTCACCGGGCGATTGAAGGATTTGATCATCATTCGCGGGCGGAACTACTACCCGCAGGATGTCGAGTTTGCGGTGCAGGAGAGCCATCCGGCGGTGTGCAACCCGAACGGAGCAGCATTTTCGGTCGACGTGCAAGGAGAAGAGCGGCTGGTCGTCGTGCAGGAGATCGAGCGGGGGCACCGCAAAGGCGACCCGACGGCAGTGATCGCCGCGATCCGCCAACAGGTGGCGGCGGAGTACCAGTTGCAGGTGTATGGAGTGGTGCTGCTCCGTCCGGCGAGCATTCCCAAGACGTCAAGCGGAAAAGTGCAAAGGCACCAGTGCAAGCAGCGCTTCCTGGCCGGGACGCTGGAAGCGGTGGCAAGTTCGGTGCTGGATGGCGGAGTGATGGACAGTCGTTTTCATGAGGCAGGTCTGCCGATCGAAGGGTTTGCAGAGGGCACTGGGACGGCTGGAACGGCAGGAATGGCTGGGAGTTCGAAACGCAGTGTTGAAAACGCTGTTTCTCCTGTTGAGTTGGATCGGGAAGCACTACTGGGGTTGCCGTCTGCAGAGCGGTATGGGGCGCTGGTGATGTGGTTGCTGGCGGAAACTCGGAAGGCTGCCGGGGGCATGGCGGTCACGGCGGAGCAGGCGTTTGGTGCTCTGGGTTTTGACTCGCTGATGGCTGTGGAGCTGAAGCACACCTTGGCAGAGAAGTTCGGCGTGGAGGTCGAACTGGGGAGCTTGCTGGATGGCGAGACGGTAGCAGGATTGGCCGGGAAGGTGCTGCGGCAGGTGGAAGCGGCGGCTGAGACGGCACCGGTTGTGCAAGATGCGTTGCCCGCTGCCAAGCGAGAGGAGTACCCGCTGACGTATGGGCAGCGGGCGATGTGGTTTTTGCAACGGCTCGATCCGGGCAATGCGGCGTACAACGTGGCGCGGGCGGTGCGGATTCGCAGCGCGGTCAACTTGCAGGCCCTGCAGGACGCATTTAATGAATTGGTGAAACGTCATGCCGTCCTGCGCACGGTGTGCACGCTGGCAGACGGTGTGCCGGTGCAGCGCGTAACAGATGAGAACCGCCCCGTCCTCTCAGTGCAGGACGCAGCGGCGTGGAGTGGCTTGGAACTTGCGGAAGTCGTCAGCGAAGCGGCGAACCGGCCGTTCGACCTGGAACACGGGCCGCTGCTGCGCGCGACCTTGTTCGCCCGTGGGGCGGAGGAAAGCGTGCTGCTGCTGACCCTGCATCACCTCGTCATCGACTTCTGGTCGCTGGAAGTGATGATGGAGGAACTGTGGACGGTGTACGAAGCAGAAGTTCATCGCCTCCCGCACCTTTTGGAGCAGCCAGTTGCAGAGTACGCAGATTATGTGAACTGGCAGCAAAAATTCCTCGGCGGCCCGCGCGGTGAACAACTGCTCTCCTATTGGAAGCAACGGCTGGCCGGAGCAGCTGCGGTGCTGCAACTGCCGACCGATCATCCCCGTCCGGCGATACAGACCTATCGCGGCACCTCGCTGCGCTTTGAGCTGCCGGCAACGCTTAGCGAACGGGTGAAACGGCTGGCGCAGGAGCAGGGCGTGACGCTGTTCACGCTGCTGTTGACCGCCTACCAGGTTCTGCTTCACCGCTACAGCGGGCAGGAGGACATTCTGGTCGGCTCGCCGATGGCGGGGCGGAGCAACGGGCAGTTCGCCAAGACGGTCGGCTATTTCGCCAACCCGGTCGTGCTCCGTGCGCAACTGACCGGGGAGATGCGCTTTGCCGAGCTGCTCTCGCAAGGCAAACGCACGGTGCTGCAGGCGCTCGATCACCAAGCCTACCCGTTTGCTCTGCTCGTGGAACAGCTCCAACCGCCGCGCGACCCGAGCTGCTCGCCCTTGTTCCAAGTGACCTTCGCGCTGCAGAAATCGCATGTCCTCGGCGACGACGGCGTCGCTGCGCTGTCGATCGGCCAGTCCGGCGCAGAAGTGCAGGCGGGCGGTCTATTGCTGGAATCGATGGAGATCCCGCAAGCGTTCGTCCA
The DNA here is from genome assembly GCF_004340785.1 of Tumebacillus sp. BK434. Lineage (NCBI taxonomy): Bacteria > Bacillati > Bacillota > Bacilli > Caryophanales > Alicyclobacillaceae > Tumebacillus > Tumebacillus sp. BK434. Next base: position 562,548 of record NZ_SLXS01000001.1, read on the forward strand.
GTTTGACCTCGCGCTCGCTGTCGCCGAGGTGGAGGGCAAGCTGAGCGGGACGTTCGAATACAACGCCGACCTGTTCGCAGCGTCGACGATCGAGCGCATGGCCGGGCACTTTGAAACGCTGCTCGCCGGCATCGTCCGCGACGCAGATCAAAAAGTCGCCGAGCTGCCGCTGCTCACCGAAGCGGAACGCCGGCAACTGCTCGTCGAATGGAACGCAACGGAGACCGCAGTGAACACGGGGCTCTGCATGCATCAGCTCTTTGAAGCGCAAGCCGCCCTTGCTCCCGACCGGACAGCCGTCGTGTTCGAAGCGGACAGCATCTCGTACGGCGAACTGAACCGCCGCGCCAATCTCGCCGCGCATCATCTGCGCACGAAGGGCGTCGGCCCGGACGTATTGGTCGGGATCTGCATGGAGCGCTCGCTGGAGATGATGATCGGTCTGCTTGCGATCCTGAAAGCAGGCGGTGCGTACGTTCCGCTCGACCCGACCTACCCGCAGGAGCGTCTCGCTTTCCTTTTGACAGACGCGCAAGTCCCCGTGCTGTTGACACAGGAGCGTTTGCTCGATCGCCTGCCCGGGGGTTCGGCCGCGGTTCTCGCGCTCGATGCCTGGCTGCGAACGGCACAGGGGGACGATTCCAATCTGTCTAGCGGCGTCACCTCAGCAAACACCGCCTATGCGATCTACACCTCCGGAACGACCGGTCAGCCCAAAGGCGTGCTGGTCGAGCATCGCAACGCCGTGAACTTTTTTGCCGGAATGGATCAGCGCATCGGCTGCGCGGCGGAGGACACGCTGCTCGCCGTCACGTCGATCTGTTTTGACATCTCTGTGCTCGAGCTGTTCTGGACGCTCGCCCGCGGCGCGAAAGTCGTGCTGCTCTCCGAAGCGGAAGCGGGCGGAGGCTTGGCCCGGGGGCAGAGGCAGCCAGGGAACGGGATGGATTTCTCCCTGTTCTATTTTGCCAACGACGAAGAGAACGCGACGGACGACAAATACCGCCTGCTGCTCGACGGGGCGAAATATGCAGATGCCAACGGGTTCAAAGCGGTCTGGACGCCGGAGCGCCATTTCCATCAGTTTGGCGGGCTGTACCCGAGCCCGGCGGTGATGAGTTCGGCGCTGGCGATGGTGACCGAGCGCGTTGAGCTGCGCGCCGGCAGCGTCGTCTTGCCGCTGCACCACCCGATCCGCGTGGCGGAGGAGTGGTCGGTGATCGACAACCTGTCCAAAGGGCGGGTCTCGCTGTCGTTTGCGTCCGGCTGGCATGCGGATGACTTCGTGTTTGCGCCGGAGAACTACCCGGCGCGTACAGACGTGATGTTCGACAACATCGAGCTGGTCAAAAAACTCTGGCGCGGTGAAACGCACACTTTCACCGGCGGCGCAGGCAACGAGGTGAAGGTGAAAATCCTGCCCCGCCCGGTGCAACCGGAACTGCCGGTCTGGATCACCAGCGGCGGGAACAAGGAGACGTTCATCCGCGCCGGACAGATCGGAGCGAACGTGTTGACGCACCTGCTCGGGCAGACGGTGGCAGAGGTCGCCGAGAAGATTCAGCTCTACCGTGAAGCACGCGCCCAACACGGACACGATCCGCAGTCTGGCCGCGTAGCTTTGATGCTGCATACGTTTGTCGGCGACAACATGGACATGGTGCGCGAGACAGTGCGCGCCCCGTTCACCGCGTATCTGCGCACGTCGGTCGGGCTGATCGAGAATCTCGTGCGCGCGCTGAATCTCGACATCAACTTGAAAGACCTGTCGCCGGAAGACATGGACGGGCTGTTGAACATGGCGTTTGACCGCTATTTTGACACCGGGTCGCTGTTTGGCACGCCAGAGACGTGCCGCGCGACGGTCGACCGCTTGCAGCAGATCGGAGTAGATGAGATCGCCTGCCTGATCGACTTCGGCATCGCACAGGAAGCGGTGCTAAACGGGCTGGAAGCCCTGAACGGCCTGCGCGCCGCCTGCCTGGCGCACGGCGGAGGAGAGCAGACCGGCGACTACTCGATCGCGGCGCAGGCCAAGGCGCACGGGGCGACGATGATGCAGTGCACGCCGTCCCTGATGCGCATCCTGACGGCCGACTCCAGCAATGTGGCGAGCCTGCAAGGCTTGCAGAAGCTGCTGCTCGGCGGAGAAGCGTTGCCGCCTGCGCAGGCAGCCGCGCTGCGGGCGGCCTTGCCGGCCAAGTTGGTCAACCTGTACGGGCCGACGGAAGCGACGGTGTGGGCGACGACCCATGAGGTGCAGGCCGGAGCGCAGACGGTGCCGATCGGCAAGCCGTTTGCCAACATGCAGGCGTACGTGCTGGACGGAGCTCTGCAGCCGGTGCCTGCAGGCTTGCCGGGCGAATTGTTCATCGGCGGCGCGGGCGTGGCGCGGGGCTACCTGCGCCGCGACCAGCTGACGGCGGAGAGCTTCGTGCCGAATCCGTTTGGCCCAGGTCGGCTGTATCGCACCGGCGACCTCGCGACATGGTCGCAAGCAGGCGAGCTGCTTTTCCTCGGCCGGATCGACCATCAGGTCAAAGTGCGCGGCTTCCGCATCGAGCTCGGCGAGATCGAAGCAGCGCTGGAACAGCTGGCCGGGGTGCAGGAAGCGGTCGTCACGGCGCGTGAGGACGCAGCAGGCGAGAAATACATCGCAGCTTATGTCGTCAAAGCGGAGGCAGCAGCGCTGACAGCAAAAGACCTGCAAGACGCGCTTGCCGCACGGCTCCCGGCCTACATGGTGCCTGCTTCATTGATGTTCCTCGACGCGATGCCGCTCACGCCAAACGGCAAAGTTGACCGCAAAGCGCTGCCGAATCCGGTGCAGGAGCGCGCGCAGCTGCAGGCGGTCTACGCGGCGCCGCAGTCGAAGTTGGAGCAAACGCTGTCACAGATCTGGCAGGACGTGCTGCGCATCGACCGCGTTGGCGTGCACGACAACTTTTTTGAACTGGGCGGACACTCGATCCTCGCCGTGCAGGTGCATGGCCAGATCAAGGCACAGCTCGGCGCCGACCTGCCGATCGTCCAGCTCTTCCAGTACCCGACGATCGCGGGGCTGGCCAAATACTTGAATGAAACGGACAGCGGTGAGCAAGACCAGGCTCTCGTCCAAAAAGGGCTCGGGCGCGCCGAAAGCCGCCGCGAGTCGTTGAAACAGCGCAGCGCCGCACGGGCCACTACGCGGACGCGGCGATAATGACACGCTGCCCGTTTCCGCAGGAGACGGCAAAGAAGGATCTGCGTCCATCTGAACCGATGCTGGGGTTGGCACAAGACCCGGAGCAGCGTCTGCCATGACGAGCTTTTCCAGGAGGAGGAAACGATATGGAACACACATTGCAAACATTGCCGTTGGTACAAGTGCCGTCCGATTTGCCGCGAGGAGGCGCACACACCTCAGCCGACTTTACGCTCAAGCTTTCTTCCGCCTTGCAACAGGAACTGAAGACGTTTGCCGAAGCAGCCGGACTGTCCGAACTGCGCATCTTGCTCACGGTGTTTCAAATGCTGATTCACCGCTATACGGGCGAGGAGGAGATCGCCGTTCTCGCCCGCGGCGCTGAGAACGGAGTGACCGCGCTGGCCGGCGGCGTCTCGGCCGGGTCGACGCTTGGGGAAATGTTGCAGGCGGGGCGGTTGCACGAGATGGAACTGTCCACAGAGTCCGCGCCGCCGATGCTGCTCGAGTTCACGGAGGGACAGGTGACGTGGACGTATGACGGCGCCCGCTATTCGCAGGAACTGATCGCGCGTATGGGCGGGCACTTCCTGCAGCTGCTGCAAGGCGCGCTGCAGGAGCCGGAGACGTTTGTGTGCCGCCTGCCGCTCTTGACCGCACAGGAGGAGCGCGAACTGACGGCCGACGAAAGCCCGTTGACCGGCGGGGACGCGGCGCTTTTGCACCTGCAGGTGGAAGCGCAGGCGCAGCGCTTTCCGGACAAGGTCGCGCTGGAGTTCCAAGGCAGCACGATGACGTACCGGGAGCTCAGCGAGCGCAGCAACCGGCTGGCGCACTATCTGCAGACGCTCGGCGTCGGGCCGGATGTGCTGGTCGGACTCTGTCTGGAACGCTCCCTCGACGTTGTCGTGGCGGTGCTCGGGATCTTGAAAGCGGGCGGGGCCTATGTGCCGCTCGACCCGAAACTGCCGCAGGAGCGCATTCGCTTCATGCTGGAAGATGCGGCGGCGAACGTGCTGGTCACGCGAAACAGCCTGCTGGCGCTCTTGCCGGAGACAGACAGCCGGGCGGTTGCGCTTGACGGTGATGCGGAGAAGATCGCCATAATGCCATCGACGCTGCCGGAGCGCGGCGCAGCAGGGCACCATCTGGCCTACTTGATCTACACGTCCGGCTCAACGGGCAAGCCGAAAGCGGTGATGGTCGAGCACCAGAACGTCATCTCGACGCTGGATGCGGCGATCGCGACGTTTGGCTATACACCGGATGATGTGATGCCGTTCATCGCGTCGCTGGCGTTTGACGTGTCCGTGTTTGAAATGTTCAACCCGCTGATCACCGGCGGCAAGACTGTGATCCTGACGCAGGAAGAAGTGCTCGATTTCCCGCGCCTGATCGAGAAGCTGAAAGGCTACACCATCCTGCATACCGTGCCAAGCGTCATGCGCCAGATCTGCGACACGATCCTCGAACAGGGCGAACCGTCCGGCGAGTATCGCTCGATGCGGGTCCTGCTCGTCGGCGGCGATGTGGTGCCGCCCGACCTGTTGGAGCGCATGCATGCCGCGTTTCCCATGGCGAACGTGCATGTGATGTACGGTCCGACGGAAGGGGCGATCATCTGCTCGACCCACCCGGTCCGGCGCGGCGCGAAGCCGGACGGCTACCCGATCGGCACGCGGCTGACCAACGCCTGGCTGCGCATCTATGACGGGCAGAGGAATCTGTTGCCGCTTGGCATGCCGGGTGAGCTGTACATCGGCGGCCACGGCGTAACGCGGGGCTATCGCGGCCGGGACGACCTCACCGCCGATAAATTCGTCGAGTTGGACGGCGTGCGCTGGTACCGCACGGGCGACCTGGTGCGCCGGATGGCCGACGGGACGATCGACTTCCTCGGCCGGATCGACAATCAGGTCAAGATCCGCGGCTTCCGCATCGAGATCGGAGAGATCGAAACGCAGCTCGCCGCACTTGAAGGGATCGCAGAGACGCTGGTCATGGCCCGCGACGATGCGGCCGGAGAGAAGCAACTGGTCGCCTATGTGGTGACCCATTCCGGCGCGCCGATCCCGACGGCGGTGCTGCGCGAACATCTGCAGACGTCCTTGCCATACTATATGGTGCCTTCCGCCTTCGTCTTTCTTGAACGATTCCCGCTCAACGCCAACGCAAAGATCGACCGCAAGCAGCTGCCCGATCCGGTCTGGATCTCCGAAGAGCCGTACGAAGCGGCCCGCAACGAGACGGAAGCGCTGTTGTGCAGCGTGTATTCCGAAGTGCTGCGCAGCGGGCGGATCGGGATTCACGACTCGTTCTTCGACCTCGGCGGCAACTCGCTGCTGGCGACACAGGTCATCTCCCGCGTTCGCCGCAGCTGCGGTGTCGAGCTGCAGCAGCAGCACGTGCTGGACGCGCCGACGGTGGCCGGGCTGGCCGAGACGGTGCAAAGCCTGCAGGACAGCGGGGCCGGGCTGAAGTTCCCGCCGATCGAACGGATGGCAAGGGGTGGCGCGTTGCCGCTGTCGTACGCCCAGCAGCGGATGTGGTTTTTGGATGAGATGGGCGGCGCAAGCGGGCTGTACAACGTGGCGTACGCGCTGCGGCTGAAAGGCGTGCCGGAGTTTACGGCGCTCCGCATGAGCCTGGCGACGGTGATCGCAAGGCACGAACCGCTGCGCACCACCTATCAGGAGATCGAGGGCGTGCTGCAGCAGGTGATCGATCCGTGGGAGCGCTCCGAGCGCTTTGCCGTCGACATCCGCTTGCGGGGGGCTGCCGACTATCCGGCGGACGTGATGAAGTTTCTGACGGAGGAAGCACAGCGTCCGTTCGACTTGCAAACGGACCTCGCCCTGCGCGCCGTGTATGTGGAGGTGGCGGAGGAAGAGTCGCTTTTGCTGCTGACCATGCCGCACATCGCGGCGGACGGCTGGTCGATGGGTGTGATCCTCGAAGAGTTCGCCGAGTCTTACGCCCATTTCCTGAACGGCGATACCCGGTCACATCAGCATGACATCGAGTATGTTGACTTCGCCGCTTGGCAGCGCGAATTTTTGCAAGGCGGCGTGATGGACGAGCAGCTCGCGTACTGGAAGCAAAAATTGCAAGGTGCGCCCGCCCTGCTCGAACTGCCGCTCGACAAGCCCCGTCCGGCTGTGCAGAGCCATCGCGGCGCGGTGGAGTTCCTGCACCTCGAGGCGGAGCTGACCGCCAGGCTGGAAGCTCTGGCGCGCCAAGCCAACGCCACGTTGTATATGGTGCTGCTCGCGGCGTTCCAGACGCTCCTGTACCGCTACACGGGGCAGACCGATCTGCCCGTCGGCTCGCCGATCGCGGGCCGCCACTATCCGGGCGTGGAAAAGCTGGTCGGGCTGTTTGTCAACACGCTGGTCATGCGCGGCGACGTGTCGGGTGATCCGACCGCTTTTGAGCTGTTGTCGCGCGTGCGGGCGACGACGATGGAAGCGTACCAGCATCAGGATCTGCCGTTCGACAAGCTGGTCGAAGAGCTGCAGCCGGAGCGGGATCTGAGCTACCTGCCCTTGTGCCAGACGTTTTTTGCGCTGCAAAACATGCCGATGGCCGAGTTTTCCGCCCCGCGATTGACAGCAAGCCCGTTCGATCTGGAGCTGAGCGTCGCCAAATTCGACCTTGCCGTGGTCATGGAAGAGCGTCAGGGCGGGCTGATGGCACGATTCGAGTATGCGACCGATCTGTTTGATGCAAAGACGATCTGCCGGATGAAAGGTCACTTCGCCGAGCTGCTCCGCGGGATCGCCGCAGCGCCGGAGCGCCGCGTGTCGGAGCTGCCGATGCTGTCGCCGGCGGAACGGGCAGAACTACTGGCAGGAGAAGCGGAGTTTGCCGCGCCGGAGCATTGCGTATATCAGCTGTTCGAAGCGCAGGCGGAGCGGACGCCGGATGCTGTGGCGCTGCAGCTGGCAGGTGACACGATGAGCTACCGCGAGCTGAACGCGCGGGCGAACCGCTTGGCCCATCATCTGCTGGAGCTAGGCGTCACGGCCGAAACGCGGGTCGGCGTGTTCCTGCAGCGGTCGCCGGACGTTGCTGTCGCGCTGCTTGCGGTGCACAAGGCGGGCGGCGCGTATGTGCCGTTTGACCCGAAGCATCCGCAGGAGCGCATTCAATTCATGCTCGAAGACGCTGCAGCGCCGGTGGTGATCACGCAAGAAACGCTGGCCGGCCGACTCCCGCAGACAGATGCACATCTGGTGCGGATCGACCGGGACTGGAGCTGCATTTCCGCGCAGCCGGACCACAATCCGGAAGTTGAGACCGGGGGAGAGCAGCTCGCTTATCTCCTGTACACCTCCGGTTCGACCGGCCGTCCGAAAGCGGTGATGGTCGAGCACCGCAATCTGGCCTCGACGCTTATGGCGAGCGTGGAGGAGTTCGGCTTCCGGGCGGGCGATGTGATGCCTTGGACCGCATCGGTCGCGTTTGACATCGCGCAGTTTGAGCTGTTTTGCCCGCTGCTCGTCGGCGGCACGGCGGTGATTCTGCCGGAAGAGGTCTTGCTTGATTTCCCGCGCTTGGCCGATGAGGTGCAGCGCTGCACGGCGATGTTTGCCGTGCCGAGCCTGATGCGCCAGCTCGCGTTGTCGATGCGCGAAGAAGGGCGCGACCCGGCCGACTACGCCAAAATGCGCCTGTTGTTCTGCGGCGGCGATGCGGTGTATGCAGATCTGCTGGCGATGCTGCACGAGTCCTTCCCGCAGGCGGATGCGTACGTGCTGTACGGGCCGACCGAAGGCACGATCCTCTGCACGCAGTACCTCGCGCCGCGCGAAGCGCTGCCGGAGCGGGCGATGCTCGGCACGAACTTGAAAAACGCCAACATCCGTCTCTGCGACCCGCATGGCAACCTCGTTCCCACCGGCGTGCCGGGCGAACTGGTGCTGGGCGGAGCAGGCGTCGCGCGCGGCTATCAGGGGCAGGAGGCGCTGACCTCCGAAAAATTTGTAACGATGGACGGGACGCGCTGGTACCGCACCGGCGACGCGGTGCGCCGGCTCGCCGACGGGACGCTGGAGTTCCTCGGGCGTCTCGACAACCAGGTGAAGATCCGCGGCTTCCGCATCGAGATCGGCGAGATCGAAGCGGCGCTGGCCCGCCACGAGGCGGTCGGGGAAGCGGCGGTGATCGTCCGCGAAGACGCGCCGGGCGACAAGCGCCTGGCCGCTTATGTGGTTGGCCGCGATGAGGTGACGGCCGACGAGCTGCGCCGCCATTTGCAAGCGACGCTGCCGGAGTATATGGTGCCGTCCGGGTTCGTCTTCCTCGATGCCTTCCCGCTCAACCCGAACGGTAAGATCGACCGGAACAACCTGCCGCGCCCCGCGGAAGAGGACAGCGAGCACACGGCAGGAGTACAGGCGCGGACGCAAGAGGAAGAGCTGATCGGCGGCGTGTTTGCGCAAGTGCTCGACTTGCCGGGCGTCGGCCGCGACGACCATTTCTTTGCCCTCGGCGGCCACTCGCTGCTGGCGACACAGGCGGTATCCCGACTGCGCAAGCTGTTTGGCGTCGAGTTGCCGGTCAAAGCGCTGTTCCAAGCGCCGACGGTCGCCCAGATGGCGGTGGAGATCAAGCGCCTCGGACGCGGTGCGGATCTGCCGCCGATCACCCGCGCTGCGAGGGACGCAGCGCTGCCCTTGTCGTTCAACCAGCGCCGCTTGTGGTTCATCGAGCAGGTGCAGAACAGCGACGGGCTGTACCACATCCCGCTCCTGATCCGCATGCAAGGCGAGTTGGATCGTGCAGCTTTGCAGCACAGTTTGCAAAAGTTGGTGCGGCGCCATGAAGCGCTGCGCACCGTGTTTGTGGAAGTCGACGGCGAGCCGATGCAGCAGGTGCTCGCCGATCTGGAGCTCCCGCTGCAGATCCACGGTGGCGTGGCGGAAGCGGAGTTGCTGCCGCTCGTCCGCGCAGAAGCCAAACTGCCGTTCGATCTCGTCCACGGCCCGCTGGTGCGCGCCGATCTCTATGAACGGCAAGACGGGGAGCAGTACCTGCTGCTCAATCTGCATCACATCATCGCCGACGGTTGGTCGGTCGAGTTTTTCATGCAGGAGCTGGCCGAAGTGTACACGGCGCACCTTGAGCACCGGGTACCGCAACTGCCTGAGGTGACGCTCGGCTTCGCCGACGTGGCCAAGTGGGAGCAGGACGCGTTGCAAGGCGACGTGTTGGAGCAAAAATGGGCGTACTGGAAACAAAAGCTGGCGGGTCACCTCGCCCCGCTCGACCTGCCGACCGACCGACCGCGACCGGAAGGGCAGACGCACGTCGGCGCACAGCACAAGCGCTGGTTGCCGGCCGAATTAGTGCCGCCGCTGCAGGAGTTGGCCCGACGGGAGGGGGTGTCGCTGTACATGCTCCTGCTCGCCGCTTTCAACGTCTTGCTGTTCCGCACGACCGGGCAGACCGACATCGCAGTCGGCTCGCCGAGCGCCGGACGCGAGCGGGCGGAAGTGGAGCGCGTGTTTGGCTTCTTCGTCAACACGCTGGTGCTGCGCAGCGATCTGTCGGGCAGCCCGCTGTTCACCGAGCTGATGCACCGCGTGCGCGAAGTAACGCTCGATGCGCTGGCCCATCAGGAGGTGCCGTTTGAGCGCCTGTTAGAGTTGCAGCCACAGACCGACCGCCGCTATGCACCGCTGATTCAGGCGATGTTCGTGCTGCAGGATGTAGGCTTCTCGCAGCGGGAATTGCCTGGCATGGTCTGGGAGCTGGTAGAATTTGACCTTGGCATCGCCAAGTTCGACCTCACGTTGTACGTGGAAGAGACGGAGGAAGGGCTGAAGGCGATGGCGGAGTACAACACCGATCTGTTCGACGCGGCGACGATCGACCGTCTGCTGCAGCAATGGCAAGGCCTGCTGGAAAGCATCGCGGAAGACCCGCGCCGGTCGATCGGCGAGCTCCCGCTGCAAGGCGCGGCCGAGGTGTCGCTGTCGGAGGATGAGTTTGAGGAGTTGTTTCTGTAAGTCAATCGGTCATGAAGAGGAGCAGCCTGTGAAGGCTGCCCCTTTTATGACCGCAGGTACAATGTATATAAATAAGCGTCACTCATGTTGATTTAAACATTTTTAGCAGGTTTTCTATTAATGCTCGAAGAAGTATTATCGTCGACAAGTACAGTGAAAAATATACGGAAAATTATCGACATACTTCAAGGAGGCTGTACAATGCCCACCGTTCGTAATCGAGCTGCGAACTTGCCTTATGCTGGAAAAACATATATCCTACCCATCCCGAGCGAACTGTCGGCGCACCTGAGCGGACAGAACGGGGCTGCTTATCTGGCGTTGCTGCTGCACCGGTATACGGGTGAAGAGCAGGTTGAGATCGGCGTGCCAGGCGCTCGTCTGTCCTGGCAGATCGGCGGTGAGATGCCGGTGCGCGACGTGTTAGCATCTGCCAAACTGGCGGCGGATGGCGACGACGAGCCTGTGCAGGCACAGTTTGGCTGCTTTGACGATGAAACGGATACAGCGGATCTCGCTTTTTATAGCAACGACGGGGAACTGGTGCTCACGTATAACGCAGCGCGGTTTTCTGAACTGGCGGCAGTGCGGATGATGCAGCACTTTGTCGCGCTGGTGCAAGCGGCCGTCTCCGACCCGAAGCGGCAGGTACAACACCTGTCCCTGCTGTCGGAGGACGAAAAGCAGCACATACTGACCGCTTGGAACAACACGGCGCTGGACATACCGCCGCTTTGCAACCTGCAGGAGCTGTTCACCGAACAGGCCGTGCGTACGCCGGATGCGGTCGCCGCGGTCTGCGCGGGGCATGCGCTGACCTTCGCCGAGCTGAACGCACAGGCCAACCGGCTGGCGCATCGCCTGCAGCGACTCGGCATCGGGCCGGAAAAGACGGTCGGCCTTTGTCTGAATACAGGGCTTGGGCTGATCACCGCCCTGCTTGCCGTCTGGAAGGCGGGCGGCGCGTACGTGCCGGTCGATCCGGCCTATCCGAAGGACCGCAAAGCATTTGTGCTCGCCGATGCGGCCGTCTCCGTCCTGCTCACCGAGAGCAGCTTGCAAAGCGCGCTGCCGGAGCATGGAGCGCATGAGCTGCACCTCGACCGGCTGGGGGACGAATTGGCGGCCGAATCGGCTGCCGACCCGATCTGTGCCGCACAGCCGCACCATCTGGCGTATATCATCTACACGTCCGGCTCCACCGGGCGGCCTAAAGGCGTGCTGATCGAACAAGCCGCCTTGTTCCACCATCTCCACGCGCTGCACCACGCCATCTATCGCCACCACCCGGCGCGCCCGATGCAAGTGGCGCTGAACTCTTCGGTGGCGTTCGACGCGTCGCTGGCCCAGATCGAGCTGATGCTGCAGGGGCACACGCTGCACCTGCTGCCCGATGAGGTGCGCCATGATCCGCAGCAGCTCGTGAGCTATGTGCGCGATCATTCGATCGACGTGCTGGACGGAACACCGTCGCAGATCCGTCTGCTGCTGGCAGCCGGACTGCTGGAAGCGGGACAGCATGCGCCTTCGATCCTGCTGGTCGGCGGGGAAGCGATGGACGAAGCGATGTGGGCGGCGTTTGCAGATGCGGACCATACGGTCTGCTACAACGTCTACGGCCCGACAGAAAACACGGTCGACGCTTTGTTCTGCCCGGTTTCGCACGAGCATGCCGAACCGACGCTCGGACGACCGATCCCCAATGTGCAAGCCTACATTCTCGACAGCGCGCTCAACCCGGTGCCGATCGGAGTGCCGGGCGAGCTGCACATCGGCGGCAAGGGGCTTGCCCGGGGCTACTTGAACCGCCCCGAACTGACGGCGGAGAAGTTCATCGCGCATCCGTTCTCCGCAGAAGCGGGCGCGCGCCTCTACAAGACGGGCGACCTGGCCTGCTGGCAGGAAGACGGCACCGTCTCCTTTCTCGGCCGGATCGACGATCAGGTCAAGCTGAACGGCTTCCGCATCGAGTTGTCGGAGATCGAAGCGGTCACGGCGCAGCATCCGTCCGTCCGGGACGCGGTGGTGCTGGTGCGCGAAGACGAGCCGGGCTTGAAGCGTCTCGTCGCGTATGTGACGTCAGACGGGGCGGACCTGAACAGCCGCGGGCTGAAAGCGTATCTGCGCGACCGGCTGCCGAAATACATGGTGCCGTCCGCCTTCGTGATGCTGGACGCGCTGCCGCTCACCGTGAACGGCAAGCTTGATAAAAAAGCGCTGCCTGCACCCGACTTGACCCTGCTCGCCGACGAGGAGTTCGTCGCGCCGCGCAATCCGGCCGAAGAGCTGACCGCTGGCATTTTTGCCGAGCTGCTCGGGCTTGCGCATGTCGGCATCCATGACGACTTCTTCGAGCTCGGCGGCCACTCGCTTTCCGCCGCGCAAGCGGTGTCCCGCCTGCGCAGCGCGTTTGGCGTGGAGCTGTCTGTCCGCGCGCTGTTCGATGCGCCGACCGTCGCACAGTTGGCTGAGCAGGTGCAAGGGGAGTGGAGCGAAGCGACCCGCCTGCTGCTTCCGCCGCTCACCGCAGCCGAGCGAAGCGGCCCGCTGCCTTTGTCATTCGCCCAGCAGCGCATGTGGTTCCTCGACCAGCTGGAGCAGAACAGCGCCCTGTACAACATCCCGACGGCGATGCGGCTGACCGGACCGCTCGATGCGAACATTTTAGAGCAGAGCGTCCACCAGATCGTCGTGCGCCACGAAGGGCTGCGCACGACGTTTCAAATGGCCGGAGCAACACCGGTGCAGCAGATCGCACCGCTGCCGTCTGCAGGGATTTTTGCGGTGACCGACCTGAGCGGGTTCACCGGCGACCGGGAAACGGAAGCTGTGCGCACGATCCAGGCGGCGGTCGAAGCGCCGTTCGATCTGCAACACGGCCCCTTGCTGCGCGTCGTGCTGGTGCGACTGGCGGCCGAAGAGCACCTTTTGCTCGTCAACATTCATCACAGCGTGGCGGATGGCTGGTCGCTCGGCGTGTTTACCGAAGAGCTGGCCGCGTTTTACAAAGCGTTGGCAACTGGCGGGGAAGCGAACCTGCCGCCCTTGCCCCTCCAGTACGCCGATTATGCGGTCTGGCAGCGCGAATGGCTGCAAGGAGCTGTGCTCGACGCGCAGATCGGCTACTGGAAACAGCAGCTCGACGGCGCGCCGCCCGTGTTCCAGATGCCGACCGACCGTCCCCGGCCGGCCGTGCAGTCCTATCGCGGGGCGACCGAGTGCTTTACCGTACCCCAAGACGTCCTGCAGCGCTTGAATGTGCTGTCCAAGCGGGAAGGCGTCTCGCTGTACATGACCTTGCTCGCCGCGTTCCAAGCGCTTCTGTTCCGCTATTCGGGGCAGGATGACATTTCGGTCGGCTCGCCGGTCGCGGGACGCCACCGCGGGGAGATCGAAGAGCTGATCGGCTTTTTCGTCAACACCTTGGTCATGCGTACCCAACTGTCGGGCGATCTGTCGTTTGCACAGCTGCTGCAGCAGGTGCGCGAGGTGGCCTTGAACGCGTTTGCCCATCAGGATGTGCCGTTCGACAAGCTGGTCGAAGAGCTGGCCCCGGAGCGAGATCTGAGCTACTCGCCGCTGTTTCAAGTGCTGTTCGTGCTGCAAAACGCGAAGTACGAGACGGTACAGTTCCCCGGTCTTCAAACTGAGGAATTTTTCGTCGACAGCGGCACGGCCAAATTTGACCTGACCCTGCAGATGCAGGAGGAGGCGAACGGACTTGTCGCCACGCTGGAATACAGCACCGACCTGTATGACTCGGCGACGATCAGGCGCATGGTCGTCCATTTCCAAAATCTGTTGGGGTCGATCGTGCTCATGCCTGAGCAAAAGATCGGCAAACTGCCGATGCTGACGGCGGCGGAGGAGCACCAACTGCTCGTCGAGTGGAACGACACGGCGATGCCCTATCCGCAGGACAAATGCATCCATCAGCTGTTCGAAGCGTGCGCAGCGAAGACGCCTGAAGAGACGGCGCTGATCTTCCGCGACCAGACGATGTCCTACCGCGAGCTGAACGAGCGCTCCAACCAATTGGCCCATCATCTGCAAGGGCTCGGCGTGGGTCCGGAGACGATCGTTGGCATCTGTCTGGAGCGCTCGCTCGAGATGGTGGTCGGGCTGCTCGGCATCTTGAAGGCCGGCGGGGCGTTTGTCGCCCTCGACCCGGCGTATCCGAAAGACCGCCTCGCCTTGATCCTGGAGGACACGGCGATTCCGTTTGTCGTGACCCAGTCCACCGTGCAGGATGTGCTTCCGCCGCATGATGGCCGGCTGATCTTGCTCGATCAGCACCGCGCGCTGCTCGATGCGGAGCGCACCGCCAACCCGGACAGCGGAGTTGGCCCGGACAATCTGATCTATCTGATCTACACGTCCGGCTCGACCGGCCGCCCGAAAGCGATCGCGATGCGCCATCAGCCGCTGACAAACATGACATGGTGGCAGATCGGGGCATTTATCGATCCGGGTCCGGCCCGCGTGCTGCAGTTCGCGTCGCTCAACTTCGACGTGTCCTACCAGGAGCTGTTCACGACGTTCTATCTCGGCGGCACGGTGATCATCCCTGACGAGGAGACGCGCCGCGATTCGTACCAACTGCTGAACCTGATCGTCGAGCAGAAGATCGAGCGGATCTTCCTGCCGTTCATCCTGCTCACCCAGCTGGCTGAAGTCGGGGAGAGCGGCGGCCCGCTGCCGCATGACCTCAAGGAGATTATCACAGCCGGCGAACAGCTGCAGATGACCGCTCACATCGTCTCTTGGCTGCGCAAGCTCGGCTGCCCGCTGCACAACCAGTATGGCCCGTCAGAAGCGCACGTCGTCACCTATCTCACCTTGACCGGTGATCCGGGCACGTGGCCGGCCTTGCCGCCGGTCGGCAAGCCGCTTGGCAACACGCAGATCTACGTGCTCGATCCCTATATGCGCCCGGTGCCGGTCGGCGTCGGCGGTGAAGTGTACGTCGGCGGCGACTGCCTCGCGCGCGGCTATCTCAACCGCGAGGAGCTGACCGCCGAGAAGTTCATCCCCGATCCGTTTTCCGGCCGCCCTGGCGCCCGCCTGTACCAGACGGGAGACATCGCGCGCTGGCTGCCGGACGGCAACCTCGAATACATGGGCCGCGCCGACGATCAGGTCAAAATCCGCGGCTTCCGCGTCGAACCGGGTGAGATCACGGCGGTGCTCGGCAAGCATCCCGACTTGAAAGAAGTGGCGGTGTTGGCCCGTGAGGACCAGCCGGGCAACAAGCGCCTCGTCGCTTATGTTGTGCCGCAGGAGCCCGACCGGGCGCCGACGATCGCCGAGATGTCAGCGTACATCCTCGAGACGCTGCCGAAGCACATGGTGCCGTCCGCTTTCGTGGTGATGGAAAAATTGCCCCTGACCCACAACGGCAAGCTGGAGCGGAAAGCTCTGCCCGTCCCGGAGCAGGTGCGCTCGGGACTCGACGCCGACTATAAAGCGCCGCGCACGCCGGTCGAAGAGATCGTCACCGGCATGTGGGCGCAAGTGCTGGGCTTTGAACAGGTCGGGATCGACGACAATTTCTTTGAACTCGGCGGGCATTCGCTATTGGCGACGCAAGTCGTCACGCGCATGCGCAACACCTTCAAGATCGATCTGCCCGTCCGTACGATCTTCCAGACTCCGACCGTGGCCCAACTCGCCGAGAAGATCGAAGAGCTCGCGCGCGGCGGGGAAAAAGAGCTCCCTCCGCTGACGAAAGTCTCCCGCGACGGCGCTCTCGCCTTGTCGTATGCGCAGCAGCGGATGTGGTTTTTCGACCAGTTGGCGGAAGAAGGGGCGCTGTACAACGTCCCGACGGCGCTTCAGCTGTCCGGCACACTGCACGTCGAAGCCATGCGATCGAGCCTTAACGAGATCGTGGCACGCCACGAATCTCTGCGCACGACCTTCCGGGAAGTGGACGGCCAGCCGGTGCAGGTGATTCATCCGCCGCACGAGGCGCTTTTTGTCATCGAAGATCTGACGGGGCTGGGCAGCGGAGCGGAGGGTGAGGCTCTGCAGCGGGCGATAGCGGCGGCTGCGCTGCCGTTTGACTTGGAACGCGGCCCGGTGCTCCGGGTGCACGTGTACCGCACGGCACAGACGGAGCATCTGCTGCTGCTGAACATGCACCACATCGTGTCGGACGGCTGGTCGATCGGCGTCTTCCTGAACGAGCTGGCCGCGCTGTACGAAGCGCGTCTCAACGGGGACAAGTCGCCGCTGCCAGAGCCGGGACTGCAATACGCCGACTTCGCGGCGTGGCAGCGCAGCTGGCTGCGAGGCGACGTGCTGGAAGAGCAGATGAAATTCTGGCGCCAACAGCTGCAAGGGCCGCTGCCTGTGCTCGAGCTGCCGGCCGATTTCCCGCGCCAGGCATCGCCGACGTACAGCGGGCTGACCCGATCGCTGGTGCTGCCAGACGCGCTGCACGAAGCGCTGAACGAGTTGGCGCAGCGCGAAGGTCTGTCCCTGTATATGCTGCTGCTCGCAGCATACAAGACGCTCTTGCACCGCCTGACAGGACAGCACGATCTGCTGGTCGGCTCGCCGATCGCCGGACGCAACCGGGAAGAGATCGAGCCGATGATCGGCTTCTTCGTGAACACGCTGGTCGTGCGCACGAGCCTTGCCGATAACCCGACGTTTGCCGAAGTGGCGCAGAAGGTGCGGGATACAGCCCTGGAAGCGTATGCCTACCAGGACGTGCCGTTCGACAAGCTGGTCGAACTGCATCCAGACCGCGACCCGCGCTTCTCGCCTTTGTTCCAGACGATGTTCGTCCTGCAAAACACGCCGGCGCAAGTGACCGAACTGCCGGACTTGACGATGCGGCGGGTGACGCTCGACAACGACGTCGCCAAGTTCGACCTCACGTTGTACATGGAAGAAAAGGCGGACGGGCTGACGGCAGAACTGGAGTACAACACCGATCTGTTCGCAGAAGGCACGATTGTGCGCCTGCTCAAGCAGTGGCAGACGCTTTTGGAAGGCATCGTGGAAGATCCGCACCAGCGCATTCTGGCGCTGCCGCTCACCGCGGGCGACGAGATGCTGGATGAAGAAGAACTGGATGAGCTGTTCATTTAATAGAAGGGGGTTTCCCGGTGAACTATTTGTCAAAGGAAAACGTACAAGAAGTCCTCGACCTGTCGCTGTTGCAGACCAAGATCTACAGCCAAGAGAACCCGGAGCAGGCTGAGCTGCACATCGCGCAAGTTCGACTGCAGCTCAGCGGCGCCCTCGATCCTGCGAAGTTCGCGGCGGCCGTACAGCACGTGATCGCACAAAATCCGCTCCTGCGCACCGTGTTTCGCCCGGTGCGCGGGCGCGTGGTGCAGGTGCTATTGAAAAACCGCCCGATCGACGTGGCGGTGCTCGACCTGACCGGACAGGACGCAGTTGCGCAAGCGGCCGCGCTGGATCAGGCGGCGCGGGAAGCGCGCGCGCCGTTCCACCTCAACGAAGGCCCGCTCCTGCGGGTGAGCCTCGTCGTGCTCGATGCCGAACGCGCCGTCGCGCTCTGGACGCATCACGGCATGATCCTCGACGAGACGAGCCGCCGTTTGCTGCAAGCCGAACTGCTCACCGCGTATGACGCGCTTGTGAGCGGAACAGCCTTGCCGACGGCGAACCGGTCCTCTTTTAAAGACTACCTCAACTGGCTGAACGCGCAGGACCGCTCGGCGGCCCGCGAATTCTGGTCGCAGCATCTCGCCGGGTTCGAAGCGGCGACGCCGCTGCTCAACCAGCGCGAAGGAGACGGGGAGCCTGGCGTCCGCGCGCGCGCGTTCTCTGCGGAGCTGTCCCGCGCCTTGGAAGCGCTGGCACAGGCGCAAGGCGTGAAAGCGGAAACGCTGGTGCAGGCGGCTTGGGCGTTTTTGCTCAACTTGTACTCCCGTGAAGACGCGGTGACGTTTGGCGCCGGGTTTACCGGGCGTCCGGCGACCTTGTCCGGCGCAGAGGCGATGGTCGGGCGTTTCGCGAACACCTTGCCGCTGCATCTGGCGGTTGACGGGGAAACGGAGGTTGCGGAGTTCTTGCGGCAACTGGACGGGCTGACTGCGACGATGGAAAGCTTTGCGGTGATTCCGCTGGCAGAAGTGCGCAACTATGCCGGGCTTGGCGAGCAGCAGGAGCTGTTCACCAGCGCGGTCAACGTCTACGCAGGCGCAGCGTCTGCTGCCGGCGTCCTGCGCACGGAGCTGGCAGCGAAGCAGGAAGGGGCAGGCCTTGCGCTGGCGCTCGATGTGGAGACGGGCGAGACATGGATCGCGCGCGCCGCGTTCTCGGGTGACCGCTTGTCGGGGGAGACGGCCGAAGCGCTGCTCACTCATCTGGAGACGGTGCTGGCAAGCATGACCCTGCTGCCGCACGCGCGCATCCGCGAGCTGAACGTCTTGCCTTCCACTGAGCGCGAACCGCTGTTTGGCGCGTTTACGGCGACCCGACTGCAAGCGTATCCGCTCGACCGCCTGGCGCATCAGGTGATCGAAGACCAAGTGGCGAAGACGCCGGAGCAGATCGCGGCGATTTTTGAAGGTGCACAGATCACCTATGCCGAGCTGAACGCACGCGCGAACCGCCTGGCGCATTTCCTGCGCGAAAACGGGTTTGGCCGCGATGACCTGGCCGCTCTGTTCGCTGAGCGCGGCATCGACATGCTGACGGCGATCGTCGCCGTGATGAAAGCGGGCGGGGCGTATGTGCCGCTCGACTCGGCGCACCCGGATGCGCGCCTGTCCACGATCATCGAGACGGCAGGCGCCAAAGTCATCCTGACGCAAGGCCCGCTCTTGGAGCGCAGCCGTGGGCTGTCCGACCAGGCGCTGGTCTTCTCGCTGGATGAGCTGGACGGGCTGGCGAACTACCCGGATGTGAATCTGGAATTCGTTAACGTTCCGCATGACCTCGCCAACGTCTTCTTCACCTCCGGCTCGACCGGTCTGCCGAAAGGGGCGATGGTCGAACACGTCGGCATGCTCAACCACCTGTACGCTAAGATCGACCTGCTGGAGTTGACTTCGTCCTCGATCGTCGTGCAAAACGCGTCGCACTGCTTTGACATCTCCGTCTGGCAGTTCCTCGCCCCGCTGATGGTCGGCGGCACGGTCGTCATCTACGGCAACGACATCGCGATGGACCCGAACGCGCTGCTCGCATCGGTCCAGCGCGACAACGTCACGATCCTCGAGATGGTGCCGGCGGTGATCGAAATGTTCCTGCAGGCGGTCGCCGAACATGCAGAAGCGGCGGCGTTGCCGGAACTGCGCTACATGCTGTCGACCGGGGAAGGCTTGCGCAGCGGCCTCTGCGAGCGCTGGCTGGAAGCGTACCCGCATGTCAAAGCGGTCAACACGTACGGCGCGACCGAATGCTCGGACGACACCTCGCACAAAGTCGTGACTGCCGCGAACCGCGACGAGTGGGACCTCGACCGCGACTTCGTGACGCTGGGCACCCCGATCCCGAATTTTAACGTCTATGTGCTCGACAAGTGGAACCGTCCCGTGCCGATCGGCTGCACCGGCGAGATCTGCATGACCGGCGTCGGCGTAGGGCGCGGCTATCTGAACGACCCGGAGCGCACGGCGCAGGCGTTTGTGCCGAATCCGTTTGACGACGGCCGGGGCGAACGCATGTACAAAACGGGCGACCTCGGGCGCTTCCTGCCGGACGGGCGGCTGGAGTTTGTCTCCCGCGCCGACTTCCAAGTCAAAGTCCGCGGCCACCGCATCGAGCTCGGCGAGGTGGAAGCGGCGATCCTGAGCCACCCGTCCGCGGAGCAGACGATCGCCATCGTCCGCCCGGACAGCGCGGGCCAGAACCGCATCCTCGCCTATGTCATCGTCTCGGAAGCGGTCGACATGGACGCGTGGCGAGAGTACCTGCATGACCGCCTGCCGGAATACATGATCCCGGAGCACATTCTGACGCTGGACAGCTTCCCGCTCAACCGCAACGGCAAAATCGACCGCAAAGCGCTGCCGGAGCCGGAAGCGGCCGAGCGCGGCGCACACGCTTTTGCCGCGCCGCGCAATGAGCTGGAACAGGCGCTGGCCGACATCTGGGGCGAGATTTTGGAGCGCGGAGATATCGGGATTGATGACAGCTTCTTCCACCTCGGCGGGCACTCGCTGAAGATGATCCAGATCCGCTCGCGGATCAAGCAGAAGCTCGGCCTCGACGTGCCGCTGAAAGTGCTGTTCGAAAATCTCACCTTGCGCGACCTCGCGCCGCACGTGGGGCTGCTGCAAGGGGAAGACGGCGTGTCGCAAACGATTCCGGCCCTGCCGGACGCCGAGTTCTACCCGATGTCGCACGCCCAGCGCCGCCTGTATTTCATCCAGCGCCTGACGCCGGCCAACACGGCGTACAACATGCTGGAAGCGCATGAGGTGGCAGGCGAGATGAACCGGGACGCGCTGGTGCGCGCTTTCCAGACGATCATCGACCGCCATGCGGTGCTGCGCACCACCTTCACGATGCAAGACGGCGAGCCGGTGCAGCAGATCGCCGCCAGCGTTCAGCTGAACGTGCCGCTCGAAGATCTGTCCGCGCTGCCGGAAGCGGAGCGCGAAGCAGAGCTGCACGCGCGCATCCTCGCCGAACAGGATCTGCCGTTCGATCTCGAGCAGGGCCCGGTGATCCGCCTGCGCCTGCTCAAGCTGGCCGAACTGCGCCACGTGCTGCTGATCTCCAAGCATCACATCGTCACCGACTTCTGGTCGTGGGGCGTGCTGCATCAGGAGTTCTACGCGCTGTACACCGCCTATGCGAACGGGGAGGACAGCCCGCTTTCGCCGCTGCCGATCCAATACCGCGACTACGCGAGCTGGCAAAACGACCGTCTGCATACCGGCCAGCTGGCCGAGTCGGAAGCGTACTGGAAGCAGCAGCTGTCGGGCGATCTGCCGGTGCTCGACCTCCCGACCGACCATCCGCGTCCGGCGCTGCAGCAGTTTGCGGGCCAGAACATCCGCCGCCTGCTCGACGGCGAGCTGTCCGGCCGCATCCACGAGCTGGGCGCCCGGCATGAAGCGACCTTGTTCATGGTGCTGCTCGGCGCGCTGGGCACGTTCCTGTCCCGCATGAGCGGCCAGCAGGACATCGTGATCGGCACCCCGGAAGCGGGCCGCAACGTGATGGAGCTGGAAGAGCTGATCGGCTTCTTCATCAACACCTTGCCGCTGCGCCTCGACCTGTCCGGCAATCCGGCGTTTGCCGAGATGCTGGAACGGGCGAAACAAGTGGCGCTGGACGCCTACGCGCACCATGAGTATCCGTTCGACAAGCTCGTCGAACTGGCCAAGCAGGAGCGCGACTTGAGCCGCTCGCCGCTGTTCTCCGTGATGTTCCAAGTGGTGCGCCGTCCCGATCAAGTCGAGACGGGCGGCCTCAGCCTGTCGCCGGTGCCGATGAGCGCGACGACGACCGCCTTCGACCTCGCCGTGACGTTCGTCGAGCGCGAAGAAGGCTTGGAGCTGAACTTCGACTACCGCTCCGACCTGTTCGAGCAGGCGACGATGGAACGCTGGATGGGGCACTTCGAGACGTTGCTCCGCGCGATCGTCGCACAGCCGGAACAGCAGCTCGCTCAACTGCAGTTGCTCACCTCCGCAGACCTCGCACCGGTGCTCGGCGCCTGGAACCAAATCAGCGCAGAGCCCGATCCGATGCTGCGCATTCACCACCTGTTCGAAGCGCAGGTCGACCGCACGCCGGATGCGACCGCCGTCGTCTGTGCAGGCGAGTCGCTGACCTACCGCGAGCTGAATGCTCGCGCCAACCGTCTGGCCCGCTATCTGCAAAGCCTTGGCGCAGGGCCGGAGAAGCTGGTCGGACTTTGCTTGGACCGCAACCTCGATCTGGTGACGGCGCTCTTGGCCGTGCTGAAGGCGGGCAGCGCGTTCGTGCCGCTCGATCCGGCGTATCCGCAGGAGCGTCTGGCGCTGATCCTCGAAGACACCAGCATGCCGCTGCTCGTGACCGGCACATCGCTGATCGCCATGCTGCCGCCGCACGGCGCGCAGACGGTGCTGATCGACGCCGATCGTGAAAAATGGGCCGGGGAAGCGGACGGCAACGTCCCGTCGCCGGTGCGGCCGGACAGCCTGGCCTACCTGATCTACACATCGGGCTCGACCGGGCGTCCGAAAGCGGTCATGGTCGAACATCGCCACCTGATCGCGACGCTTCTGGCCAGTCAGCAGCACTTCAGGTTCTCCCAGAACGATGTGTTCCCGTGGATCGCTTCGTTCGCCTTTGACATCGCGTACTTCGAACTGCTCAACCCGCTGATCGCAGGCGGCACTTCGGTCGTGCTGTCCAAAGACCATCTGCTCGACCTCCCGGGCCTCGTCTGCGATCTGGAAGGCTACACGATGATCCACACCGTGCCGAGCCTGATGCGCCAGATCGTCGAGATGATCGCCAGCCAAGAGATCGACACCACCCGCTTCGACGGGCTGCGCATGATCTTCATCGGCGGCGACGCCGTTCCGCCGGAGCTGCTCAACATCATGCACCGCACCTTCCGCAACGCCGAAGTGCGCGTGCTTTACGGGCCGACCGAAGCGGCGATCATCTGCGCGCAGTACCCGGTGCCGCGCGGAGCGAAAATGGAGCGCTTTATGATCGGCTCCTCAATGAATCACGCGAAGATCCGCATCTACGACGCGCACGGCAACCTCGTGCCGACCGGTGTGCCGGGCGAGCTGTACATCGGCGGCTGCGGCGTCTCCCGCGGCTACTTCGGCCGTCCGGAGCTGACCGCCGCGCAGTTCGTCGTCCTCGACGGCGAGCGCTGGTACAAGTCGGGCGACCTCGCCCGCTACATGGCGGACGGGACGATCGACTTCCTCGGCCGGATTGACAACCAGATCAAGATCCGCGGCTTCCGCATCGAGCTCGGCGAGATCGAAGCGGCGCTCGGCAAGCACCCGTCCATCTCGGAAGTGGTCGTGCTCGCCCGCGAGATCAACCAAGGCGACAAACAGCTCGTCGCCTACGTGTCGCCGAAAGAAAACGCCGCACTGTCGTCCGCCGAGCTGCGCAGCGCACTGCAGGCCCATCTGCCAGAGCATATGGTGCCGTCGTTCTTCGTGCTGCTCGACGCGATGCCGATGACGCCGACCGGCAAGATCGACCGCAAGCAACTGCCGCTCCCGCAGACTGCCGGCGAGAGCAGCTACGCGGCGCCGCGCGACGGCGTCGAATTGGCGCTGGCACAGGTGTTCGAAGAGGTGCTGGGCACGAGCGGCGTCGGCTTGTATGACAACTTCTTTGAGATCGGCGGGCACTCGCTGAAAGCGGTGGCGCTGATCGAAGCGATCCGCAAAAGATGCGGCGTGTCTGTACCGCTGACGGCGCTGTTCCAGGCGCCGACCGTCGCCAACCTGGGCCGCATTCTGCGCGGCGAGCAGGCTGCGGACCGCCAAGTCGTGCTCGTGCTCTTGCAAAAAGGGGACAACACGCGCCCGCCGCTCTTCCTGCTGCCTCCGCAAGGCGGCGGTGTGATGAGCTACCTGCCGCTGGTCAAAGGGCTGGACGGCGAAACGGTCTACGGCCTGCAGTCGGCAGGCTTCGAGTCGGATGAAACGCCGTTCTCGACGATGGAAGCGATCTCCGAGCGCTTCCTGGCGGAGATCCGCTCGGTGCAGCCGGAAGGGCCGTACCGCCTCGCAGGCTGGTCGTTCGGCGGCGTGGCGGCGTACGATCTGGCGCTGCGCCTGGAAGGGCAGGGGCAGGAAGTGGAGTTCCTCGGCCTGTTTGACGTCATGCCGATCGACCCGGACAACGGGGAAGCGCATGCGCAGGCGCAGACGGAAGAGGTGGCGCTGCTTCATCAGGCGGCGCAGCTCGACATGGACCTGTCGCTTGTGCAAGGCTTGCCGGTGGAGGAAGGCCTCGACCTCGTCCTGCGCCGCGCCGATGAGCTGAACCGTTTGCCGGAAGGGACAACGCCGGAGTCGATGCGCCAAAAAATGCGCGTCATGATCAACAACGGCATCGCCGGATTCTCCTACGTCCCGCCGGGGAAAGTACGGGCCGATCTGACGCTGTTCCGCTGCTCTGAAGAGCCCAAGCAGCCGGAACTGGCGCACCCGCTCGTCGATCCGGAGCTGTGGAGCCCGTACACGCTGGGGGCGGTCAACGTGATCCCGGTGCCGGGTGACCATCACAGCCTGTTCCACCCACCGCATGTGCACAAATTGGCGGAGCAGATGAAACCGCTCTTGCGCGTTGTCATACGAGCAGGGCAAGAGGTGTAGCAACACTTGTAAACAACAAGAACTACGCTGAAAAAGGAGCAGCCAGAATGGCTGCTCCTTTTGATTGTGCCGCGGGTCACTGTGTGCAGGCTCAGAGGGCATGAACGGGGCTGCAGCGCTGAGATGTCCCCAGACCAGACCGTGGACGACCGATGCTCTGGATAACGAGGTGCCGGACGCATCAGGCTTTACTATTTGGCAGGTGATACGGGCTGGGGAAAGGCATCCTTTGTCTGTGTTACTGCACGGAGCGGTACGCGTTGACGCGGCCACAGTTTGTGCCGAGGTTGATGATCTTGTCGGCGGAGGAACAGATTCGATCCACAACTGTCGCAGGTGAAACGGAATAGCCAAAGCGCTCGATCGTCAGCGCGGCGACGCCGGAGACGATCGGCGTGGCCATCGAGGTGCCTGACATCGTGGTCATACCGCCGCCGTTGGCGGTGGAGTAGATGTTCAGCCCTGGCGCTGCGATGTCGACCCAGGTGCCGTAGTTGGAGAAGGAGCATTTGGCATCGGTGGACGTGGTGCAAGCGACCGAGAAGACATTGTTGTAGCCGGCCGGATATTGCACGGTGGTGTTGCCGTTGTTGCCGGCCGCCGCGACGATCACGGCGCCTTTGTTCCACGCGTAATTGACCGCGTTTTGGAAGGCCGAGCTGTAGGCGCCTCCGCCCATTGAGAGGTTGATCACCTTCGCACCGTTGTCGGCCGCGAAGAACAGTCCGCTGATGATGTCGGAGGTGTAGCCGGAGCCGGAGTAGTTGAGCACTTTGACCGGCATGATTCGCGCGTTCGGCGCGACGCCCGAGCCATTGAGCCCGTTGTTGCCGCTCGCCGCTGCGATCCCGGCGACGTGCGTGCCGTGACCCTGGTCGTCGTCGGCGTCGGTGTCGTTGTTGACAAAATCATACCCGGCGACGATCTTGCTGGACAGGTCGGGGTGCTGGATGTCTACGCCGGTGTCGATGATGGCGATCGTGACCCCGGTGCCGAGGGCATAATCCCAAGCTTGCGGGGCTTGGATTTTGGTCAGGTGCCATTGGTTCACGAAGGACGGGTCGTTCGGAATGAAGTTGACGCTGTACACCGCGTCGAGCTCTGCCGTTTCCACCGCCGGGTCGGCCTGCAGCTCGGCGAGCAGCGCTTCCGCCGATTGGCCGGTCGGAACTTTCAGCACCTGATAGCCCGCTTGGGTCAGGTTCTTCTTCAGCTTGGCGCCGTGCTTGGCGGCGACGTCGGTCCCGGCTTTGCCCGGTTTGACTTTGACCATGATCTGGTCGGTGGAAGCGGTCACCCCCGGCTTGTCCTGCTGTACGGCAGAAGCGGCGGCTGCCGGAAGCAGGGCGGAAGTCAAAGCGACCGTCATCAGGATTTTCATCAGTTTGTTAGAAATTTTCATTTGGAAAACCTCCCGTATGGTAATGGGGTGTCGTTATTGCGTGCAGGCTTTGTATGCATTGACGCGTCCGTAGACCCAGTAACTGCCGGTGCCTGAGATCGCATCTGCTGTCGAGGTGATTTTATAGACGATCATTGACGGGCTTGCGGTGCTGTATCCGGGACGGCCTTTGACCAGACCGGCGACGCCCGCGACGATCGGAGCGGCCATCGAGGAGCCGGACATGGTGATCATCCCGCCGCCCTTGGCCGTGGAATAGATGTTTTGGCCGGGCGCTGCGATGTCGACCCAGGTTCCGTAGCTTGAGAAGGATGCTTTTGCATCGGTGCTGGTGGTGGCGGCGACAGACAAAACGTTCGTGTATGCGGCCGGATAAGTTACCGTTGTGTTGCCGTTATTGCCTGCTGCCGCGACGATCACCACCCCTCTGTTCCAGGCGTAGTTGACCACGTCTTGGAAAGCTGCCGAGTAAGAGCTTCCGCCGAGCGACATGTTGATGATGCTGGCGCCGTTGTCGGCCGCATAGTACACGCCGCTAATAATATCGGACGTGTAGCCAGCGCCGGTCGAATCGAGCACTTTGACCGGCATGAGCCGGGCGTTCCAGTCGACGCCTGCCCCGTGACTGGAATTATTCGTAAGCGCCGTTGCTGTTCCGGCGACGTGGGTGCCGTGGCCATGATCGTCATCCGCGATAGAGTCACTGTTGACGAAGTCGTAGCCGGGGACGATTTTGGCGGCAAGGTCCGGGTGCAGCAGATCGATGCCGGTGTCAAGGATGGCGATCCTCGTCGAGGATGATCCGCGACAGTAGTCCCACGCATAGTTCGCTTGAATTTTCGGCAGGTGGTACTGCGAAGGGTAGGCGGGGTCGTTCGGCGTGGTGACGTCTGCGTAGAGAATCTCATCGAGCTCCGCCGCTTCCACATGCGGGTCGGCCAACAGCCGGGTCAGTACTTCCTGCGCTTTGCCAGCCGGCACTTTCAGTGTTTTGTAACCGGAATTAGACAGGGCTTTCTTGAATTTCGCGCCATGTTTGGCGGCGATGGCGTTGATGTCTTGGCCCGCTTTGACTTTGACTATCAACTGATCGGTCTCCGCTTTGACTTTGACCGCCGGAACGGGCTCGGTTTGAGCGGCTGCAGCAGCTGATCCCGGAAGCAGAGCGGCAGAGACTGCGAGGATGGCGAAGGCGCCTGTGAATCGAGTGAATGTTGCCATTTGATGGCCTCCTTTTTCTTTTATAAATTAAGTATAAAATTAAACACAGAAATTTGCAAATCTTTCCCATATGCCTTATGTATAATTTTTTTCGACAACTTTGTAATAAATTAAGTGTTTTAAGAAGGGTTCTTATTTTACAACCAGAATATGAAAAGAAGAGAAACTAATTCGATTCGCCCCAATATTCACTGTCATTAACCGCTAGAGCAAGGCAGTCATAAGGAGGTATTCTTCACGATGAGCCATGAGGATCAACCGTTGGAAGGGATTGCTGTCGTCGGCCTGTCCGGACGTTTCCCGGGAGCGAAAAATATTGAGGAATTTTGGAACAATCTGCGCGAAGGTGTCGAGTCGGTGCGATTTTTCTCCGATGAAGAACTGCTGGCGGCAGGAGTGAGCCCGGCCAAGCTGCAGGACCCGAATTTTGTTAAAGCCGGGGCGACGCTGGACGGAGTGGCGGAGTTTGACGCCGCCTTTTTTGGATTTAACCCCCGAGAAGCGGAGATCATGGACCCGCAGCACCGCCTGTTTTTAGAATCGGCGTGGTCAGCGCTGGAGCATGCGGGCTACGACCCGGACCGCTATGACGGCACCATCTCCGTGTTTGCAGGCACGGGCATTTCCCGCTACATGCTGTTCAACCTGCTGCCGAACCGTGAGCTGGTCGAGTCGGTCGGGCAAGTCCAGCTGATGATCACCAACGACAAAGACTATGTTGCCACCCGCACGTCGCACAAGTTGAACTTGAAAGGCGCGAGCGTTTCGCTGTCCACGGCCTGCTCGACGTCGCTTACGGCGGTGCATCTGGCCTGCCAAAGCCTGCTGATCGGCGAGACGGACATGGCGCTGGCGGGCGGCGTGTCGATCGCCGTGCCGCAGACGGCCGGCTACACCTATGTCAACGGCTCGATCCTGTCCCCGGACGGGCATTGCCGCGCCTTTGATGACAACGCCAAAGGCACCGTGCCGGGCAGCGGTCTCGGCGTCGTTGTGCTCAAGCGTCTGGAGGACGCCGTGCAGGACGGCGACACGATCTATGCGGTGATCAAAGGCACGGCGATCTCTAACGACGGCGCGCAAAAAGTCGGCTTCACTGCGCCGGGCGTCGAAGGACAGTCACAAGCGATCGCCGAAGCGCTGGCCATCGCCGACGTCGAGCCGGACACGGTCACTTACATCGAAGCGCACGGCACGGGCACGGAGCTTGGCGATCCGATCGAAATCTCGGCGCTGACCCAGGCTTTCCAGCTCAGCACCGACCGCACCGGGTACTGCAAAATCGGCTCGGTGAAAACGAACGTCGGCCATCTCGACGCCGCAGCAGGTGTGACCGGACTGATCAAAACGGTGCTCAGCCTGCAGCATGGCGAGATCCCGCCGACGCTGAATTTTGAAAAGGCAAACGCCAAGATCGATTTTGAAAATTCTCCGTTTGTGGTGAACACGGAGCTGACCCCTTGGGAGACGGACGGCCAGCCGCGCCGCGCCGGGGTGTCCTCGTTCGGACTTGGCGGCACGAACGTCCACGCCGTGCTCGAAGAAGCGCCGGTCCAAGCGAGCGAAGACGCAGCCCGACCGTGGCAACTGCTGCTCCTCTCGGCGAAGACCGACGCGGCGCTGGAAAGCGCGACCGACAACCTCGCCGCCCATCTGACGGCGCATCCGGAGCAAAAGCTGGCCGATATCGCTTACACGCTGCAAGTGGGCCGCAAAGGGTTCGCCTCCCGCCGCGCCCTCGTTGTGAAAGACCATGCTGAGGCGGCCGACCTCCTCGCCGGACGCGATCCGCAAAAGCTGATGAGCCGCACCTTGCCGATGCAGGAGCGCCCGGTGGCCTTTTTGTTCACCGGCGTCGGCGACCAGTACGTGAACATGGGCTATGAGCTGTACCAGACGGAAGCGCTGTTCCAAGAGACGGTCGACGAGTGCTGTGAGCTCTTGAAACCGCACCTCGGGGCTGACCTGCGCGACCTGCTGTTCGACCCGGAGCGGGCGGCGACAGGGCAAGGACAGGCAGCGCAAGCGTTCGACCTGCGGAAGATGCTCCGCCGCGATGAGACGGCCGACCCGCAGGCGCAACAATTGAACGAGACCGTCTACGCACAGCCGGCGATGTTCGTGATCGAATACGCGCTGAGCCGCCTGCTGATGGCATGGGGCATGCAACCGCAGGCGATGATCGGCCATTCGCTCGGGGAGTATGTCGCCGCTTGCCATGCCGGGGTGTTTGAGCTGGAAGATGCTTTGCTGCTCGTCGCCAAGCGTGCGCAGCTGATTCAGGAGCTGCCCGGCGGGGCGATGCTCGCCGTGCCGATGAGCGCGGAGGAAGCGCAAGGCTGGTTGGCCGACGGGCTGTACCTCGCAACGGTCAACGCGCCGAAGCACTGTGTCATCTCCGGCACGGAGGAGGCGATCGCCGCACTGGAAGCGCGCCTGCAAGGGCAAGGCGTCGCCTGCTCCCGCGTCGCCTCGACCCATCCGTTCCATTCGCCGCTGATGCAGCCGATCGCCGAGCGGCTGACCGAACTGGTGCGTCAAGCCGGACCGCAAGCGCCGCAGATTCCGTTCCTTTCCAACGTGACCGGGACGTGGGCGAGCGCCGAAGACGTGACCGACCCGGCGTACTGGGCGCGCCACCTCTGCCAGACGGTGCACTTTGCCGACGGCGTCCGCGCGCTGGCGGAAGACCCCAATCTGCTCCTGCTCGAAGTCGGCCCGGGGCAGACGCTGTCCAGTTTTGCCGCGCAGACATTGACCGGCCGCACGGTGCTGCCGACGTTGCGCGCGTCGTTCGACCAGCGCTCCGATGCTGCGTTTTTGCTCAGCACGCTGGGCCAGCTCTGGCTGGAAGGCGTGGAGATCGACTGGAGAGCCTTCACAGGGGATGAGCGCCGTCTGCGCGTACCGCTGCCGACCTATCCGTTTGAACATCACCGCTACTGGATCGAACCGCTCGCAGGCGCCAGCGCCCCATCCGCCGGGCAAGAGGTGAAGGCGGACATCGCCGACTGGTTCTCGCTTCCGGTGTGGAAGCGGACGCTGGCGCAATTGCCGACAGCCGAACAGGAAGCGGCACGCTGGCTGGTCTTCGCCGACGAGCACGGGCTCGGCCAGCAGCTCGCCAAGCGACTGACCGCACTCGGCCATGAAGTGTTCGCCGTGACGGCAGGGGAGAGCTATCAGAAAGACGGCACCCACCGCTACGTGATCGACCCGGCCAGCACATCCGACTATGAAAGCGTCATGCGCGACCTGCTTCAGCAGGACAAGACGCCATCCAAGCTGCTCCATCTGTTCAGCGTGACCGGCGACCGCGACCTGAGCGGAGACTTCGACACGGCGCAGACGCTCGGCTTCTACTCGTTGTTGAACATCGCCAAGGCGGTCTCCCGCCTCCACCTCGCCGATCCGCTCGAACTCTGGGTCGTGGTCGACCACCTGAGCGAGATCGAAAGCGCCGATGCGCCTTGTGCAGAAAAAGCGACCTTGCTCGCCGCCTGCAAAGTCATCCCGCAGGAATATGCCAACATCACCTGCCGCGCTCTCGAAGTGCGCGTGCCGCATGCGAACTCCCGCCAAGCGGAGCGCCTGTTGACGCAGCTCACAAACGAGCTTGCGGCAGGCAGTGCGGACCGGCTCGTCGGCTTCCGCGGGCAGCACCGCTTTGTGCAGACGTTTGAGCCGCACCCGCTGCCGCAAGCGGAAGGGCGTCCGGCGCGCCTGCGCGACAACGGTGTCTACCTGATCACCGGCGGACTCGGTGCGTTTGGCACCTGGTACGCCGAGTACCTCGCGCAGACGGTGCAAGCGAAGCTCGTCCTCGTCACCCGCACGCCGCTTCCACACCGCGACCAGTGGGCCGATCCGCTGGCTGCCGAGCACGGAGAAGACAAGCTCAGCGCGCGCACCTACAACGTGCGCCGTCTGGAAGCGCTCGGGGCAGAAGTGCGCGTCGTCAACGCGGATGTCGCGGATGAAGCGCAGATGTGCGCTGTGATCGCTGCTACCGAAGCGGAGTGGGGTCCGATCCACGGCGTGATCCATGCCGCAGGGCTGGTCGACCCGGACTCGATGACGACGATCGCCGAGACGACCACAGCCGAATGCGAGCCGCATTTCCGCCCGCGCGTCGGCGGTGCGTACGTGCTGCAGCGCCTGTTCGCTGCCAAGCCGCTCGACTTCTGTCTGATCAACTCCTCGCTGTCCTCCGTCCTCGGGGGTATCGGCCTCGTCGCGCCGACGGCGGCGCACCTGTTCCTCGACGCCTTTGCTCTCAACCAGCAGCGCGAAGGGGACTTCCCGTGGCTGCTCATCAATTGGGAGCCGGGCACCGGCCCGCAGATGCTCGACGCCATCGGTCGGGTCTTGGCGATGGAACCGGCCGTCCCGGTGGTCGCATCGCCCAAAGACCTGCATCTGGCGCTGAAAAAATGGATTCAGTTCGACGCCAAGAGCGGCCAGCAGGACGCGGTGCATGAAAAGCTGTCCGGCCAGGCGCACGCACGCCCCAACCTGCATACGGCCTATGTCGCGCCGCGCGATGAGGGGGAGGAGCTGATCGCCGCGATCTTCCAAGAGCTGCTCGGCATCGAAACGGTCGGCGTGCACGACTCCTTCTTCCAGCTCGGCGGCAACTCGCTGCTCGGCACGCAGCTGATCACCAGGCTGCGCAGCTCGTTCCAAGTCGACCTGCCCCTGCGCATTCTCTTCGAAGCGTCGACGGTCGCTGAGCTGTCGGTGATCATCGAAGAGCTGATCATCGAAGAGATCTCCAAGCTGAGCGATGAAGAAGCTTTGAGCTATTAGTCCCGGAGGTGTAAGCAAACGATGGACCACAACAAAGAGAACATCTTAGAGAAGCGCTCCAGCCTGTCTGCCGCCCAGCGCGAACTGCTCAAGCGGCGGATGCGCGGGGATGCGACCGCTCCGGCTGCCGTCAAGCCGAGCGGCATTCCGCGACGCCCGGCCGGCGACATTCCGCTCAGCTCCTCTCAGCAGCGGGTCTGGCTGCTCGACCAGTTGGAACCGGGGACGGCGACGTACAACATCCCCTACGCCGTGCAGATGACGGGCGACTTGCGCCTCGACGTGCTGGAACGGGCATTGAATGAGATCGCCGCCCGTCACGAAGCGCTGCGCAGCGTGTTCACCGCCGGGGAAGCGGATGCGGTGCAGACGGTGTTGCCGCATCTGTCGCTGACCGTTCCGCTGATCGACCTGTCGCATCTTCCGTCCGCAGAGCGCGCTGCCGAAACCGCGCGGCTCACCGAGGAAGAATCGAAGCGCCCGTTCGATCTGGCCCACGGCCCGCTCTTGCGGGCGACCGTCCTGCAGCACGGAGCGGACGCTTATACCCTCGTGCTGGTCATCCACCACATCATCGGGGACGGCTGGTCGTTTGGCGTGCTGACCCGCGAGATGGCAGCGCTGTACGATGCCTTTTTGGCCGGCCGACCTTCTCCGCTCCCGGCACTGCCTGTGCAGTACGGCGATTTTGCCCACTGGCAGCGGGCGTGGATGCAAGGGGACGTCCTGCAAAAGCAGCTCGGCTACTGGAAAGAGCAGTTGGGCCAAGAGCTGACCACCCTGCACCTGCCGACCGACCGGCCGCGCCCGGCGATGCAGACCTTTTCCGGCGCCCTGTACGATTTCTGGCTGCCCAAAGAGCTGGAACATCGTCTGGAAGCGCTGAGCAAAGCGGAAGGCGCCACGCTCTACATGACCCTGCTCGCCGCTTTCAAAACGCTGCTCTACCGCTACACGATGCAGGAAGACATCACCGTCGGCTCCCCGATCGCCAACCGCAATCAAGCGGAGATCGAAGGGCTGATCGGCTTTTTCGTCAACACGCTCGTCATGCGTACCGGTGTGCACGGTGAACTGTCCTTCCGCGACGTGCTGGCCCGCGTGAAAGAGACGGCGGTGGGAGCGTTTGCCAACCAGGATCTGCCGTTCGAAAAGCTCGTCGAAGAGCTCCAGCCGGAGCGCAACATGAGCTACTCGCCGTTGTTCCAAGTGATGTTCGCACTGCAAAACGCGCCGGTGCCGGAGCTAAAGCTCCCCGGACTGCATTTGCAGGCGCAAGAGTTGGACAGCGGCACCTCCAAATTTGACCTGTCGCTCTATATGATGCAAAAAGACAACGGGCTGCTGGCCCGCTTCGAATACAACACCGACCTGTTCGACCGCGCCACGATGGAGCGGATGGGGGAACATCTGCACAACCTGCTGCAAAGCATCTTGAACGACGCGGGGCAAAAGATCGCCGTGCTGCCCCTGCTCACTCCGCAGGAAGCGTCATTGTTTGCAGGGGAGTGGAACGGTCCGCAAGCCGACTTCCCGCAGGACGAGACGATCTACAGCCTGTTCGAGCAGCAGGCCGCCCGCACGCCAGATGCGCCGGCGATCCTGTACGAACAACAGGCGTTGACCTTCGGCGAGCTGAACGCCCGCGCAAACCAAGTGGCGCGCTTCCTGCAAAAACAAGGCGTGACGCCGCAAGGGCTGGTCGGGATCTCGATGGAGCGCACACCGGAGATGATCATCGGCTTGCTCGGCATCATGAAGGCGGGCGCAGCGTACGTGCCGGTCGACCCCGGTTACCCGGAAGAGCGCAAAGCGTATATGCTCGCAGACTCCGGCGTGAACCTTTTGCTCACCCAGTCCCGGGTGCTGGCCACCTTGCCCGCACACTCCGCCCAAGTGGTATGCCTCGACACCGGATGGGCGGAGATCGCCGAGGAGCGCACCGACAACCTCGGCATCGCCCTCGACCCGTCCAGCATCTGGTATGTGCTCTACACGTCCGGCTCGACCGGCAAACCGAAAGGCGTCGAAGGCCCGTACGGAGCGATGGTCAACCGCTTCCAGTGGATGTGGAACCGTTACCCGTTCGCGACAGGCGACGTCTGCTCACAGAAGACCTCGCTCAACTTCGGCGACTCGGTCTGGGAGATCTGGGGCCCGCTCCTGCAAGGGGTGCCGCTGGTGATCTTCAGCGACCTGACCGTCAAAGACATCGAGCAGTTCGTGCCGGCCCTGCGCAGCCACAAGGTGACGCGGATCGTGCTCGTGCCGTCCCTGCTGCGCGCCTTGCTCGACACGTACGACGATCTGCAGCAGGAACTGCCCGACCTGAAATTCTGGGTCTGCTCCGGCGAGGCGCTGACGGTCGAACTGACCCAGCGCTTCCAAAAAGCGCTGCCCGACGCCTTGCTGCTCAACCTCTACGGCTCGACGGAAGTGGCGGCAGACGTCACGTACTACGAGACGGAGCAGGTGCCGCAAAGCGCGGTGAACATCCCGATCGGGCGGCCGATCGCCAACGCCAAGCTGTACATTCTCGACCGCAACCTGCAGCAGGTGCCGATCGGCGTGCCGGGCGAGCTGTGCGCAGGCGGGGCGGTGCTGGCCCGCGGCTACTATTTGCGGCCCGATCTGACGGCGGAGCGCTTTTTGCCCAATCCGTACGGCGACGGCCGCCTGTTCAAGACGGGCGATGTCGTGCGCTGGCTGCCGGACGGCAACATCGAGTTCCTCGGCCGCGTCGACAACCAGGTCAAGGTCCGCGGGTTCCGCATCGAGCTCGGCGAGATCGAAGCGGCGCTGATCCAGCATGACGCCGTGCATTCGACGATCGTCACGGTGCGCGAAGACATTCCGGGCGACAAACGCCTCGTCGCCTACTCGGTGCCACATGCGGACACAGAGGTGAGCGCAGGCGACCTGCGCCAGTTTTTGCAAAACAAGCTGCCGGAGTACATGGTGCCGTCGGCGTTTGTGATGCTCGACGCGCTGCCGCTCACGCCGAGCGGCAAAGTCAACCGTGTGGCACTGCCGGCACCGGATGCGGCAACCGGGCAGGCGGAGCGGCCGTATGTCGCGCCCCGCACCGAAGTGGAAGCGAGGCTGGCCGCGATCTGGCAGGAAGTGCTGCGCCTTGAACGGGTCAGCGCCGATGCCCATTTCTTCGAACTCGGCGGGCACTCGCTGCTGGCGACGCAGATCTTGTCCCGCGTGCGCAAGGCGTTCGACGTGAACTTGCCGTTGAAGCTGTTCTTCGAAACGCCGAAGCTGGACGCGCTGGCCGACCGGATCGAAGCGGCCCGCCGCGAAGGTCAAAGCACAGGCGAGCCGATCCTGCCGCAGCCGCGCGACGAGTACATGCCGATGTCCTCGTCGCAGGAGCGCTTGTGGTTCTTCGAGCAGTTCCAGCCGGGCACGCCGACCTATAACATTCCGGAAGTGGTGCGCATCGAAGGGGCGGTCAACCTCGAAGCGCTGCAGGCGACATTCGATGAGCTGGTACGCCGCCATGAGAACCTGCGGACCTCGTTCCACATGGTCGACGGCAACCCGGTGCAAAAAATCGAGCCGTTCGCGCCGCGCCCGCTCCCGGTGATCGACCTGCAAGGCTTGCCCGATGCAGAACGCTTCCCGCGCGCGATGGAGCTGGTGACCGAGCTGTATCAAAAACCGTTCACGCTCTCCGACGGCGCTCCGTTTTCGCTGACGCTGCTGCGTTTGTCGGAGCAAGATCACATTTTGTCCTTGATGATGCACCACATCATCACCGACGGCTGGTCGATGAGCCGGATCTATCAGGAGACGCTTGCGATGTACGAGCGCTTCTCACAAGGCGGACTGTCTGCGCTGCCGGAACTGCCCGTCCAATATGCCGACTACGCGGTTTGGCAGCGGGACTGGCTGAACGGGGAAGGGCTGACCGACCAGCTGACGTACTGGCGGGAGCAGTTGCAAGGCCCGCTGCCGGTGCTGCAGCTGCCGACCGACCGTCCGCGTCCGGCGCAGCAGACTTTCCGGGGCCGCTCGTTCTCGTTCGAAGTGCCGCGCGGCTTGTCGGACGAGCTGCACAAGCTCTGCCGTCAGGAAGGCGTCACCTTGTACATGCTGCTCTTGGCGGCGTTTAACACGCTGCTTTCGCGCTACTCCGGGCAACAGGACATCCTGCTCGGCTCGCCGGTCGCCAACCGCACCCGCGAAGAGGTGGAAGGGCTGATCGGATTTTTCGTCAACACGCTCGTGCTGCGCACCGACCTGTCGGGCGAGCCGACCTTCCGCGAACTGCTCGCGCGCGTCAAGCAGACCACGCTCGATGCCTACGCGCATCAGGATGTGCCGTTTGAACGCCTCGTCGAAGCGGTGAAGCCGGAGCGCAGCACCTCGCACGCCACGCTGGTGCAGGCGGTGTTCGCCCTGCTCAACACGCCGGGCTCCGCCTTGCAGGTGGAAGGGCTGAAGGTCGAAATGCCGGGCATGATGCTGACCCGCCTCGGCGTGCAAAAAGAGTCGATCGATTATGATCTTGTGATCAACATGCTCGACAACGAAAACGGTCTGCGCGGGGTGTTCGAATACAACACCGATCTGTTCGACACGGAGACGATGCAGCGCATGCTCCGCCATTTCATCGCGCTGCTCGGTGCGATTCTCGAAGCTCCGGAGCGGAAGATCCACGAGATCCCGTTCTTGTCAGATGCGGAGCAGGCAGAACTGCTCGCCATCGGCCGCAGCAGCGGGACGCTCTCCGTGCAGGACGCCT
This sequence comes from Tumebacillus sp. BK434, assembly GCF_004340785.1. Lineage (NCBI taxonomy): Bacteria > Bacillati > Bacillota > Bacilli > Caryophanales > Alicyclobacillaceae > Tumebacillus > Tumebacillus sp. BK434. The sequence goes on from NZ_SLXS01000001.1 coordinate 599,218, forward strand.
GCCTCCACCACAGCTTCGAGCGCCAAGCCGCTCTCACCCCCGATGCGACCGCGCTGGTCGCCGGGGAGTCGCGCCTGACCTACCGCGAGCTGAACCGCCAGGCCAATGCGGTGGCCGCTCGTCTGCAGGTGCTCGGCGTCGGGCCGGACGGGCTGGTCGGGATCTACATGGACCGCTCGGCCGACATGGTGACCGGCATGCTCGGCGTGTTAAAGGCGGGCGGTGCTTATGTGCCGCTCGACCCGGCATACCCGCAGGAGCGCATCCTGTACACGATGGAAGACGCCAAGCTGACGGTGCTGCTGACCCAGGCCCACCTGCTCGGCGACCTCCCGGAGCATGGCGCGGAAAAAGTGTGTCTGCCGCTCACAGACACCGATCAGGCGGTCGATGACAACCCGACGTCTTTTGTGACAGAAAGAGATCTGGCGTACGTCATCTACACGTCCGGCTCCACCGGGCGGCCGAAAGGGGTGGCGATCGAACATCGCAGCGCCGCCACGCTGATCGAATGGGCCAAAGCCGAATATTCCAAGCAAGATCTGTCCGGCGTGCTGTTCGCCACCTCGATCTGCTTCGACCTGTCCGTCTTCGAGCTGTTCGTGACGCTGGCAGCTGGCGGAACCGTTCTGCTCGCCGAAAACGCGCTGCATCTGCCCGATCTGCCCGCCCGCGACGAGGTGACCTTGATCAATACTGTGCCCTCGGCGATCGCCGAGCTCTTGCGCCTGCAAGCGATCCCGGCTTCGGTGCGCACCGTCAACCTGGCCGGGGAAGCGCTGCCGCTACACCTCGTGCAGAAGCTGTACCGGCTCGGCACGGTGGAGAAAGTTTACAACTTGTACGGCCCGTCGGAAGATACGACGTACTCGACGTACGCTTTGATCGACCGCGAAGAAGCGACAGCGCCGGTGATCGGACGCCCGTTGCCAAATACCGAGGCCTACCTGCTCGATGCGCACCTGCAGCCGGTGCCGCTCGGAGTGGCCGGACAGCTGTTCCTCGCCGGCGACGGGCTGGCGCGGGGTTACTTGGGCCGTGACGATCTCACCGCCGAGAAATTCATTCCGAATCCGTTCGCCGCTGAGCCAGGTGCCCGCATGTATGCGACCGGCGACTTGGTGCGCTGGCTGCCGGACGGGACTCTGGACTACCTCGGCCGCCTCGATCATCAGGTCAAGCTGCGCGGTTTCCGCATCGAGACCGGGGAGATCGAAACGCTGCTCCTCCGCCACGGGGCGGTGCGGGAAGCGCTCGTGATTCTGCGCGAAGACGCACCCGGCCAGGCCAGCCTGACCGCGTACCTCGTCACCGCGCCGGAAGTGGAGACGCCGGAGCCGAACGAACTGCGGGCCTTGCTCAAGCAGCACCTGCCGGAATACATGGTGCCGGGTCACTTTGTCTACCTGCCCGCGTTCCCGCTGTCGCCAAACGGCAAAGTCGACCGCAAGCGCCTGCCCGCGCCGGAGCAAAGCCTCGGGAGCAAGCAGGAGTTCGTGGCGCCGCGCAATGAGACGGAAGCGAAGCTCGCCGCGATCTGGCAGGAGCTGCTCGGGATCGAACAGGTCGGCGTGCAGGACAGCTTCTTCGAAATCGGCGGGCACTCGCTGATCGCCACCCGGATGGCAGCTGTGATCCAAGCGCAGTTCGGCATCCATGTTCCGCTGAAGCAGCTGTTTGAAGCGGTGACGATCTCCGAGCTGGCCACCCTGATCGAACAGGTGCAGTTGACCGGTGGTCAAGAGTTCGAGCAGCCGGGGATCAAGGCGGTCAGACGCACCGCCCGTAAGCGGCGCTCCTAATGCAGGCCGCAGCTCAACACGAGAAGAGAGGACGATGAAAACATGACCACTTGGGATACAACCTCACAGACAGAAGCTGAAGTCTATGTGCTTCGCGCCTCATTCGCCCAGCAGCGGATGTGGATTCTCGACCAACTGGCGCCGGGCAATCCGTTTTACAACATGCCCAACGCCGTGCGCCTGACTGGAAAGCTCGATGCAGCTTTGCTGACCGACACGATCAACGAAGTGATCTACCGCCACGAGACGCTGCGCACGTCCTTTGAGATGCAGGAAGACGGCTTAAAGCAGATTGTGCGCGCGGAGCTCTTCATCGACATCCCGCTGACCGACCTGCAACATCTCCCGGAAGCGGAGCGCTTCGAGAAAGCGATGGAGCTGGCGCGGGACGAGGAGTTCAAGCGCCCGTTCGACCTCAGTCAGGCGCCGTTCATCCGCGCCCGCCTGCTGCGCCTGGCCGACCACGACCACGTGCTGTTGATCACGTTGCACCACATCATCTCGGACGGCTGGTCGATGGGCGTGTTTTTCACTGAGCTGTCGGCGATCTACGACGCGTTTGCCAAAGACCAGCCGGTGCCGCTGCCGGAGCTGTCGATCCAATACGCCGACTTCGCGGAGTGGCAGCACGACTACCTGAGCGGTCAGGTGCTGGAAGACCAGCTGGGCTACTGGAAAAACCGGCTCAGCGGCTCGATTCCCGTCCTGCAGCTGCCGGCCGACAAGCCGCGCCCGGCCCTGCAGTCGCACAACGGCCGGACGTACAACCACTTCCTGTCCCCGGAAGTCACGCAGAAGCTGCAAGCGTTCAATCAGCAGGAGCGCGCCACGATGTTCATGACCTTGCTCGCCGCCTATCAGGTGCTGCTCTCCCGCTGGACGGGGCAGGAGGACATCTGGGTCGGCACGCCGATCGCCGGACGTAACGTCAAAGGCATCGAGCAATTGATCGGCTTTTTCGTCAACACGCTGGTCATGCGCAGCGACCTGTCCGGCAACCCGACGTTCCGCGAGTTGCTGCGCACCGTGCAGACCAACGCCCTCGATGCGTTTGCCCATCAGGACCTGCCCTTTGAAAAGCTGGTCGAAGAGCTGTCACCCGACCGCAACCGCAGCCATTCGCCGCTGTTCCAGGTGATGTTTGCCCTGCAAAACACGCCGCGCGAAGTGGTGCATCTGCAAGACCTGACCATGTCGCCCGTCCGCTATGACAACGGCACCTCCAAGTTTGACATCTCGTTCAACTGTGTGGAGCGGCCGGAAGGGTTGCTCTGCGCGATCGAATATTGCAGCGACCTGTTTGAGGAAGCGACGATCGTGCGCATGGCCGAACACTTCGAGAACCTCGTCACCGCGCTGATCGACAACCCGGAGCAGAAGGTGTTCGAACTGCCGATGCTGACCAAAGCCGAGCAGGAGCAGATGCGCCTGTTGAACGGCGAGCTGTCCGCGCCGGCCGACGATTGCCTGCACCGGAAATTCGAAGCGCAGGCGGCCCGCACGCCGGACAACGTCGCCGTGGAATATGCCGGGGAGACGCTGACCTATCGCGAGCTGAACGCCCGCGCCAACCAGTTGGCGCGCCACCTGCAAGCGCTGGGCGTCGGCCCTGAATCGCTGGTCACGATGTGCGTGGAGCGCTCGCTCGATCTTGTCATCGCCCAGCTCGGCATTCAAAAGGCGGGCGGCGCGTACGTGCCGGTCGATCCGGGCAACCCGGCGGAGCGCACCGCGTTCATCCTGCAGGACACCAGCGCTGCGGTGATGGTCACGACGTCCGATCTGGCCCAAGGGCTCCCGGCGCATTCTGCGCAGCTCGTCTGCCTCGACACCGACCGCGAGCGATTGGCAAGCTACGGGGAAGAGAACGTGGAGAGCGGTGTCGCGCCGGACAACCTTGTCTATCTGATCTACACCTCCGGCTCGACCGGCACGCCGAAGGCGGTCGCCGTCGAACACCGCCACGTCCTGTCCACGCTGCTGGCGACACAGAAGGAGTACGGGTTCAATGAGGACGATGTGGTACCTTGGATCGCGTCGGCGGCGTTTGACATTGCGGTCTTTGAACTGATGAGCCCGCTGCTGGCCGGGGGTCGCGCTGTGATCATGTCGCGTGACCACATTTTGAACATGGAGAGCCTGCTGCGCGACCTGCAGCGCGTCACAGTGATGCACTGCGTGCCGAGCCTGATGCGCCGCATCGTCGACGGGGCAAAGCTTGTGTTGCAGCACGGCGTCCGGTATGACAAGCTGCGCCTGCTGTTCAGCGGCGGGGACACCGTGCCGCCGCAATTGCTGCATGACCTGAATGACACCTTCCAATCGGCCGACGTGCATGTGCTGTACGGCCCGACCGAAGCGTCGATCCTCGCGACTGCTCATCATTTCAAGCGCGGGGCCGGCGGGGAAGACCGCAACTGGATCGGCCAGCGTTACCAAAATGCACAGCTCTACGTCTGTGATGCATACGGTCAGCAGGTGCCGCTTGGCGTGCCGGGCGAGCTGCACATCGGTGGGCGCGGCGTGGCGCGCGGCTATTTTGGCCGCGACGAGCTGACCGGCGAGAAGTTCATCACCGTCGACGGTCAGCGCCGATACAAGTCGGGCGACCTCGTGCGCTATCTGCCGGACGGGAGCTTGGAGTTCCTCGGCCGCATCGACGGTCAGGTCAAGATCCGCGGCTTCCGCGTTGAGCTCGGCGAGATCGAAACGGTGCTCGCTCAGCACCCGGCGGTCAAGCAGGCCGTCCTCGCCGTCTTCGAGCACCAAGGCGACAAAAACCTCGCCGCCTATCTCGTGCCGGAGCCGGGGCAGACGGCAGAGGAAACGGCTCTGCGCGACTACCTCAAAGAAAAGCTGCCCGAGTACATGGTGCCGGCCGCGATCGTGATCATGGACGCCTTGCCGCTCAATCAAAACGGCAAGATCGACCGCAAAGCGCTGCCCGCGCCCGATGCGGTGCTGACGGCGGCGACCACCCCGTATGTCGAGCCGCGCACGCCGCTCGAAGAGCAGATCGCCAAGATTTTTGCCGACTTGCTCGGCGTAGAGCAGGTCGGGGCGGAGGACAACTTCTTTGACCGCGGCGGCCACTCGCTGCTGGCGACGATGGCGGTGTCGCGGGTGAAAGACGCGTTCAAGGTCGAATTCACCCTCGCCGATCTGTTTGAGACGGCGACCGTCGCAGGCATCGCCGCCAAGGTCGAAGCGAAGCAAGGCACCGCGACCGGCGGCGCTTCGGCGATCAAGCGCGTGGACAGAAGCCAGCTGAGAGGAGGCAGATGATGAACCTCAACGTCAACTTTTATGAAGTGATGCCGGCTTTGAATCGGAAAGAAGTGCTGGATGAAGCGAACCGCTGCCTGTACTGCTATGACGCACCTTGTGTGCAGGCCTGCCCGACCGGCATCGACATCCCGTCGTTCATCAAAAAAATCGCCTCGGGCAACCTGCTCGGCTCGGCGCGCACGATCATGGAAGCCAACCCGGTCGGCGCGTCCTGCGCCCGGGTCTGCCCGACATCGGAGCTGTGCGAAGGCGCTTGCGTTCTGAACGGCGAATCGGACAAAGCGATCCTGATCGGCTTGCTCCAGCGCCACGTTACCGACTGGGCGATCGAGACGAAAGCTCCGCTGTTCAGCGCCGGGGAGAAAAACGGCCGCACGGCAGCGATCGTAGGCGCAGGGCCGGCCGGACTGTCGGCCGCCCGCGAGCTGGCGCGCTTTGGATACGCCGTCACCGTCTATGAAGCGAAGGAGCAGGCGGGCGGCTTGAACACTTATGGTATCGTTTCCTTCCGCCTGCCGCAGGAGATTCCGCAGTGGGAGGTCGAGCAGGTCGAAGCGCTCGGCGTCGAGTTCCGCTACGGCGTGCGCGTCGGCACTGACATCTCCTCCGAAGAGCTACTGGCCAACTATGACGCCGTACTGCTCGCGCCTGGCATGGGCGCGGTGCCGCAGCTGAACATCGAAGGCGAAACGCTCGACGGGGTGCTCGATGCCATCGCGTTTGTCGAAGCAACAAAAACGCAGCCGCTGCGCCAAGACTTGATCGGCAAAAAAGTCGCGGTTATCGGCGCCGGCAACACGGCGATCGACGCCGCGACCTGCTCCAAGCGCCTCGGCGCGGAGGTGGTGCAGATTCACTACCGCCGCACGGCGCAGGAGATGACCGCGTATGAGTTTGAGTATGAATTTGCCAAGCAGGACGGTGTCGAGTTCCGCTGGCTGACCGCGCCGACCCGCATTTTGGGGGAAGACGGCCGGGTGACCGGGCTTGAGATGATCGCGATGGAGCTCGGCGAGCCGGATGAAAAAGGCCGCCGCCGTCCGTCGCCGGTGGCGGGTAGCGAGCAGGTGGTCGAGGTCGATTATGTGATCAGAGCGATCGGCCAGACCCGGCTCCTGCCGCTGATCGAAGCGTTCGGACTCGCGCATGACAACGGCATCCCGACACTCGATCCGGCGACCTTGCTGACGTCCCGCGAGCGCGTCTACGCGGCGGGCGACTTTATCTTCGGCGGGCAGGGCGGAACGGACGCGATGGTCGTCTCCGCAGCCCAGCAAGGCAAATTGGCAGCGCGCGCGATGCATGAAGCTCTGCAGCACCAAGCCGCGCAGTCGGTATAACAAAGGAGGCCTTTGCAATGGCGGATTTACGTATTGAACTGGGCGGCATCAAGTCGCCCAACCCGTTCTGGCTGGCCTCTGCGCCGCCGACCAACACCGGCTATCAAGTCCTGCGCGCCTTTGAAGCGGGCTGGGGCGGCGCGGTCTGGAAGACGCTGGGCGATCCGATCGTCAACGTCTCCTCCCGCTACGGCGGCTACCGCGTCGGCAACCAGCGCCTGCTGGGGCTGAACAACATCGAGCTGATCACCGACCGTCCCTTGGAGGTCAACCTGAAAGAGATGGAAGACGTGAAAAAGCGCTTCCCCGATCGTGCCTTGATCGCCTCCTTGATGGTCGATCCGGTGCGCGAAGTCTGGCACGAGATCGTCAAAAAGGTCGAAGCGGCCGGCGTTGACGGGCTGGAGATCAACTTCGGCTGCCCGCATGGCATGGCTGAGCGCGGCATGGGTGCCGCCGTCGGACAGCACCCGGAGCTGGTCCGCCAGCAGACGGAGTGGATCAAAGAGGTGGCGACGACGCCGGTGATCGTCAAACTGACGCCGAACATCACCGACATCCGCTTCACCGCCCGCGCGGCGCGCGAAGGAGGGGCGGACGCCATCTCGATGATCAACACGATCAACTCGCTGATGGGCGTCGACATCGACACCTGGATTCCAGAGCCGCACGTCGACGGCAAAGCGGCGCATGGCGGCTACTGCGGCCCGGCGGTCAAACCGATCGCCTTGAACATGGTCGCCGAATGTGCGGCCGACGGGCAGATCGGCTTGCCGATCTCCGGCATCGGCGGCATCTCGACGTGGCGCGACGCGGTGGAGTTCCTGCTGATGGGCGCCTCGAACGTGCAGGTCTGCACGGCGGTCATGCACCACGGTTTCCGCATCGTCGAGGACATGATCGACGGGCTGAACCTCTACCTCGATCAGAAAGGAATCGCCTCGGTGACGGAGCTGACCGGGAAGTCGGTCGACAAGCTGTCCGACTGGGGGTCCCTGAACCTGAACTACAAAGTCGCAGCCCGCATCAACACCGAGACCTGCATCAACTGCAACAAATGCTACATCTCCTGCGAAGATGCTTCCCACCAGTGCATCGACCGCGTGGAGGACCCGGCGACCGGCAAGCAGATCCTGCAGGTGCGCGAAGACGACTGTGTCGGCTGCAACCTCTGCTCGCTGGTCTGCCCGGTGGACGGCGCGATCGAAATGATTCAGATTGACACCGGCAAGCCGCACCAGACGTGGGGCGATCTGGTACTCGAAAGGGGAACTGCGCGATGAAAAAGCTGATCCAAAACGGCACTGTCGTCACGGCGGCCGACACCTACCAGGCGGACGTGCTGATCGAAGGCGAGCGCGTGATCGCGATCGGGCAACAACTTGCAGCGGACGGAGCGGAAGTGGTCGACGCGACCGGGTGCTATCTCTTCCCGGGCGGCATCGATCCGCACACGCATCTCGACATGCCGTTTGGCGGCACGACGACCGCCGACGATTTTGAGACGGGCACCCGCGCGGCAGCATTCGGCGGCACGACGACAATCGTCGACTTTTGCTTGACTTCGAAAGGTCAGACCTTGTCTGATGCGATCAAAATCTGGCACAACAAAGCGGACAGCAAAGCGGTGGTCGACTACGGCTTCCACCTGATGATCGCCGAAGCGAACGACAGCGTGCTCGAACAGCTGGAGCAAGTGGTGAACGAAGAAGGGATCACGTCGCTGAAAGTGTTCATGGCCTACAAAAACGTCTTCCAGGCGGACGATGAAACGCTGTTCAAAACACTGATCCGCGCCAAAGAGCTCGGAGCACTCGTCCAAGTCCACGCCGAAAACGGCGACGTGATCGACTACCTGATCAAACAGGCGCTCGACAATGGCAACACCGACCCGATCTACCACGCGCACACCCGCCCGCCGGTGGCGGAAGGGGAGGCGACAGGGCGCGCGATCGCCTTGACGGCGCTGGCCGACTCGCAGCTGTACGTGGTGCACGTCTCCTGCGCCGAAGCGGTGCAGCGCATCGCCGAAGCCCGCGAGCGCGGCTTGAACGTCTACGGCGAGACCTGCCCGCAGTATCTGGCGCTCGACATCTCCTATCTGGAGCGGCCGGACTTCGAAGGCGCCAAATACGTCTGGTCGCCGCCGCTGCGTGAGAAGTGGAACCAAGAAGTGCTGTGGAGCGCGCTGAAAAACGGCATTCTGCAGACGGTCGGCTCCGACCAGTGCTCGTTTAACTTCACAGGGCAAAAAGACCTCGGCAAAGGCGATTTCACGAAGATCCCCAACGGCGGTCCGCTGATCGAAGACCGTTTCAGCATTCTGTACTCCGAAGGGGCGCACAAAGGGCGCATCTCGCTGAACCAGTTTGTCGACATCACCTCGACCAAGTCGGCCAAGCTGTTCGGCATGTTCCCGAAAAAAGGCACCATCGCTGTCGGCTCCGACGCGGACATCGTCATCTTCAACCCGAATGCGACCCGCACGATCTCGGCGAAAACGCATCATATGAACGTCGACTACAACCCGTTTGAAGGTATGGAAGTGCACGGGGAGGTCGTCTCTGTGCTCTCGCGCGGCAGCTTCGTCATCCGCGATCAGGAATATGTCGGCGCGGCAGGCAATGGCCGCTTCATCCGCCGCAACAAATTTCAGCGTCCCTAGGAGGTACCAACACCATGCAGAAAGTCAAAATCGGCCTCATCCAAGCGAAACATGAGATCCACGGCGACGAACCGGTCGCCGTGCACAAAGAAGCGGCGATCGAAAAGCACATCGCCATGGTGCGCGATGCTGCCAAGCAGGGCGCGAAGATCATCTGCCTGCAGGAGATCTTCTACGGTCCGTATTTCTGCTCCGAGCAGAACCCGAAATGGTACGAAGCGGCCGAAGAGATCCCGCACGGCCCGACCACGCAGCTGTTCATGCAGCTGGCGAAAGAGCTGGAAGTGGTGATCATCCTGCCGATCTATGAACGGGAAGGGATCGGCACCCTTTACAACACGGCGGCGGTGATCGACGCGGACGGCAGCTACCTCGGCAAATACCGCAAGCATCATATCCCGCACGTGGAAGCGGGCGAGCCGCCGCACGGGTTTTGGGAGAAGTTCTACTTCAAGCCGGGCAACCTCGGCTACAACGTGTTTGACACCAAATACGCCAAAGTCGGCGTCTACATCTGCTATGACCGCCACTTCCCGGAAGGGGCGCGCATCCTCGGCCTGAAAGGGGCGGAGATCGTGTTCAATCCGTCGGCGACCGTCGCCGGCACGTCGGAGTACCTTTGGAAGCTGGAGCAGCCGGCGCATGCGGTGGCCAATGGCTACTACATCGCGGCGATCAACCGCGTCGGTATGGAAGCGCCGTGGAACATGGGCGAATTTTACGGTCAGTCCTATCTCGCCGACCCGCGCGGCGCGATGGTGGCGGTGGCGTCCCGCGACGAGGATGAAGTGCTGGTCGCGGAGATGGACAAGCAAGTGATCTATGAAGTCCGCCAAAAATGGCAATTTTACCGCGACCGCCGTCCGGAGACGTACGGCGAGATGGCAGAGCTGCTGTAGGCGGGAAAAGGGAGGAGCTCCTACATGGCGACACAAAGAGAAGAGAACGGCATCGTCACCTTAACGGAGTCAGGCACGGCACAAGTGCAGGACTCGCCGCTTTGGAACGATGACCTGCGTCCGACCACGCGTGCTGAGCACAACTGGTCGGGCTGGAGTTTTGCGACCCTGTGGGTCGGGATGTGCATCTGCATCCCGACTTACACGCTGGCCGCCGGTTTGATTGGATTGGGCATGAGCGTATGGCAATCGATCTTTACTATTTTCCTAGGCAACTTGATCATCATGGTCCCGATTCTGTTAAATGCGCACGCCGGCACCAAGTTTGGCATTCCGTACCCGGTGTTCGCCCGGCTGTGGTTTGGCTCGAAAGGCGCACATTTCCCGGCGCTGGCCCGCGCTTTGGTCGGCGCCGGCTGGTTTGGCATCAACGCCTGGATCGGCGGGGCGGCGCTCGACACCCTGTTGGTCGCTTTCTATTCAGACTGGGGCAATGTGCCGATGCACACCGGGATCGTGTTCATGCTGTTCTGGGTGCTGACGATGGTCATCGCCTACCGCGGTCCGCAAGCGGTGAAGAAGCTGGGGGCGTTTTCTGCGCCGACCTTGGCGATCCTCGCCGTGGCCCTGTTCATCTGGGCGTATGTGAAAGCGGACGGCTTGGGGCCGATGCTGGCCACCCCGTCCAAGTTTGCGACGACCGGCGAATTTTTGAACGTGTTTTGGCCGGCGCTGACCGGCGTCATCGCCTTCTGGGCGACGCTGGCGCTGAACATTCCTGATTTCTGCCGCTACGCCGTTTCGCAAAAATCGCAGGCGAGAGCGCAGCTGCTGACGATGCCGGTGACGATGGCGATCTTCTCCTTCATCGGAGTCGCGGTCACTTCCGCGACGGTGGTCATCTTCGGAGAAGCGATCTGGGACCCGGTGGCGCTCTTGGCGAAATTCCCGCCGTACGTCGTCCTGATCGGCGCGATCGGCATCGTGCTGGCGTCGATCACGGTCAACGTCTCGGCCAACCTTGTCGCTCCGGCCCGCGCGATCGAAAACCTCTGGCCGCGCCGCATCACCTTTGGCGTCGGGGCGGTGATCACCGGCCTGATCGGGATCGCGATGCAGCCGTGGTTTATCCTTGACAACTTCGGCAATTACATCTTCGGCTGGCTTGGCACTTACGGTGCTCTGCTCGGCCCGATCGACGGCATCGCGGTCGCCGATTACTGGATGGTGCGCAAGCGCCGCCTCGATCTGGTTGAGTTGTACAAGCCGGGCGGCAAATATTCCTACGCGGGCGGCTTCAACATGAAGTCGATGTACGCGCTGGTTGCCGGTCTTGTCGCATCGCTGCTCGGGCTGGTCGTTCCGGGCTTGTCCTTCCTCTGGGAGAACGCCTGGACGGTCGGGCTGTTCGTCTCGATGTTTGCATACTGGTGGCTGATGCGCACCGATGCCAGCCTGCTGTCGCAGACCGAGTATGAGCACATCACCGAACTGAAGCAAAACGCGAAAGTGCAGGGCGATGTCAACGTAACCGCATAAGACAAAACACCCTCGGGAATGTGCCCGAGGGTGTTTTGCATGTTGAGGGTGGAATGACTGCGGGCTCAGGCTACGCTTTCTTGTTTGCCAAGGAAAGCCGAACGCCTTAACCGCGTCCGCCGGAGCCGGAGCGATTGCCGGAGCCAGACCGATTGCGGCGGCGTCTGCCAGAGCCGGAGCGATTGCCGGAGCCAGACCGATTGCGGCGGCGTCTGCTGGAGCCGGAGCGATTGCCGGAGCCAGACCGGTTACGCCGTCTGCCGGAGCCGGAGCGATTGCCGGAGCCAGACCGGTTACGCCGTCTGCCGGAACCAGAGCGATTACCGGAACCAGAGCGATTACCGGAGCCAGAGCGATTGCCGGAACCGGAGCGATTGCCGGAGCCGGAGCGATTGCCGGAACCGGAGCGGTTGCCGGAACCGGAGCGGTTGCCGGAACCGGAGCGATTGCCGGAACCGGAGCGATTGCCGGAACCGGAGCGGTTGCCGGAACCGGAGCGGTTGCCGGAACCGGAGCGGTTGCCGGAACCGGAGCGGTTGCCGGAACCGGAGCGGTTGCCGGAACCGGAGCGATTGCCGGAGCCGGAGCGGTTGCCGGAGCCGGAGCGGTTGCCGGAGCCTTCCAGGGAGACGGTCACCAGATCATGATCGACCGGGTCATTCCGTAAAAAGTCTTCGGAGCTGTTCATCTCACATGCAAGGTTGACAAGTCCTGCGATCTCCGTTTTGCTCAGTCTTTTCAATATAGATCACCCCATCGAGTAAGTTGTTTTACATCGTATGGTCGAAACCCGTCACTTGCTGTAGACGTTTTCACATATCTTGACAAGAAAGGCACTTAGAGAAGGAGGTTCCAAATGGAAAAAAGCACAGCCCTCCCAGTCTGCTCGCTGTTCATTCACCCCGCTGATCTCCAGGCTCTGCGCAGCGACAGCGAGTCGGACGATCCCGTTCCCGCACGTTTGAAACTGGGCGGCCGCGCTTATCAGACAGACATCTCCTACCGTGGGGCCTACACCCGCCGCTTCAAGAAAAAATCTTACTGTCTCACCTTCCGCTCCCCAAACATCTGCCAAGGTGCCCGCGAATGGCATCTCAACGCTGAATACGCCGACCCCTCGATGATCCGCAACAAATTATCATTCGACTTCTTCCATCAGCTCGGCCACCTCGCTCCCGACAGTCGCTACATCCAGTTGAAACTAAACGGCGTGAACCAAGGCGTCTACCTGCAGCTCGAATCGGTCGATGACCTCTTTTTGAAAAAACGCAGCCTGCCGCCGGGAATTCTCTATTATGCTGTCGACAACGACGCCAACTTTTCCTTGCTCAGCCCGATCGACGAAGACGTCAAAGCCGCACTCGAAGACGGTTACAAACTGAAAACGGGGGAGAAGGGCGACTTTCGCCACCTGCGCGAGCTCGTCTACACCATCAATACCACGCCGCAAGCCGATTTTGCCAAAGTGATCGCCACTCGGCTTGAAATCGAACCCTACTTCAACTGGCTGGCCGGTGTGGTTTGCACCCAAAACTTCGATGCGTTCATCCAAAACTACGCGCTCTACCGCAACGGAGAAACAGGCAAGTTCCTCCTCATCCCGTGGGACTTTGACGGCACCTGGGGGCGCAATCTGCGGGGGAAGCGGCTGCGCCATGATTTTGTGCCGATCACCGGCTACAACACGCTGACCGCCCGACTGCTCGCCGTCCCGGCATACAGAAGCATGTACCGCGAGCGAATGACCCGTATTTTGGAGACCGACTTCACGCCCGAGACGCTTGAACCGACCGTGCAGAAGCTCCTGCAGACCATCCGTCCCGCCATCGCCGCCGATCCTTATCTACAAGGGCGCCTCGAGCGCTTTGACGCCGAATATGACGTCATCCTGGCGTACATTCGCAACCGCAACGCCTTCTTGCGCGAACAGCTGCCCACGCTTTCCTAAAACATGCAACAGCCGGATCGCTTGATGATCAGGCTGTTTTCTTATTTCTCGACATTTCCTGTCGGATCAAACGTTGGTCTAGTACATGCTCTCCTGCTCAACCGTACGATAATGTACAACTCAAGCTGCTGGACAAACATCCTCTCGTGATCGATGTCCGGTGTGTACAAGCGCGGACAAGCAGCTTGGAAAAGGAGTGGTAGAATGCAATGCCCACGTCTATGATCATATTGACCGGTTGCACGTTCGCCGTGATGACGCTGCTGATGTTTTGGCGGCCGCATCAGGTGAACGAAGCGGTCCCTGCCGTCGCAGGGGCGGCGCTCATGCTCTTGATCGGATCGGTGCCGCTGTCCGATCTGGGGCAGATCCTGCAGACGGTGAGCGGGGCGGCCGTAACGATCATCGCCACCATCGTCATGGCCAACGTACTGGAAAGCCTCGCCTTTTTTTCCTGGATCGCCGACCGTCTGGCGGTACGGGCCCGCGGCTCCGGTCTGCGGCTGTTTTGGTACACCAATCTGCTCTGTTTCATGATGACCCTGTTTTTTAACAACGACGGCAGCATCCTGATCACAACGCCGATCCTGCTGATCCTGCTGAAACAGCTCGGCCTGAAAACGCATCAGCAGATCCCGTACCTGATCAGCGGAGCCTTGGTCGCCACCGCCTCCAGTGCGCCGATCGGCGTCAGCAACATCGTCAACCTGATTGCGCTGAAAGTGGTGGGGATGGATCTGTACATGCAGACGGCGATGATGTTCGTCCCCGCCACGCTCGGGCTGCTGCTGATGGTGCTGCTGCTGCTTGCCGTCTTTCATCACGACATCCCGAAACAGCTGCGTCCGCTTCCTCCGCACATCGCCATGCGCCTGACAGCTCCCAAACAAAAAGAAACGAGCCGCTATATGGTAAAAATCTTTCTCTTTGTCATGCTCGTGCGTGCCAGTTTGTTTGCCGGCTCCTATTTTGGCATCCCTGTCGAAGTGATGGCGGCGGCCGGGGCCATCCTCTTGCTGATCTGGCGCTGGATCTATGTGAAAATACCGCCGCGCGATCTCTGGCACAAGACGCCATGGCACATCTTCGCTTTCGCTTTTGGGATGTATGTGCAGATCTACGCGCTGCATAACATCGGCCTGACGCAGCTGATCATCGATCACTTGCAGCCGCTGATGCTGGACAACCGTCTCGATGCTGTGCTGATCATGGGCGGGCTGACGACGGCGATGTCCAGCCTGTTTAACAACCATCCGGCGCTGATGATCGGCACGCTCGCACTGACCGGGATGAGCCTCGACGCGCTGACGATGCAGCTTGCGTACATGGCCGGTGTCATCGGCAGCGATGTTGGTTCGCTGCTCGTGCCGATCGGTACGCTGGCGACGCTGATCTGGATGCATCTGCTGCGCCGGTCACAAGTCAAATTTTCTTGGTGGAGCTATCTTCGCGTCACCATGCTCGTCATACCGCCCACTCTGATTTTCACATTGGTTTGCCTACAGGTCTGGGTCGAGTGGTTGTTTGTCAAGTAAAAAGGAGGTTGTGGACAATTGAACAGATTTCGAGCCTATCTGGGAAGCCAGGTGCAAGTGGAAATTTCGGGTGGAAAGCGGCTGTCGGGAACTTTGGCTGAAGTTGGAGGTGACTTGCTGGTCCTGCTGATCGGGGACCGCTATACCTACATCCCGTTTGTGCACGTCCAAAAGCTGAAAGCATGTCTGACCTGCGGCGAAGCGTACGCCTCGACCGAGCTGGCCCGACCGGTGCACGTCGAGGCGGCCAGCCTGTCGTATCGCAATCTGCTCATGCATGTGCGCGGGCAATTCGTGGAGATCTACGTGTCGGGGAAGGAAAACGTGCACGGGTATCTGACCAGCGTGATGAACAATTATTTTGTGTTTTATTCGCCGGTCTACAAGACGATCTATATCTCGCTGGAGCATCTGAAATGGCTGATCCCATATCCGCCGAACCTCACGCCCTATTCCTTGGCCCAGAGCTTGCTGCCGGTCAATCCGAATCCGCTGCCGCTGGCCCGCTCGTTTGATGAGCAGTGTAAAAAGCTGGTCGGGCAGCTCGTCGTCTTTGATTTTGGCGACAAAGAAGACAAGATCGGGCTGCTCAAACAGGTGGAGCATAGCCGCATCGAGCTGATCAATGCGGGCGGGGAGTCTTGTCATTTGAATCTGCAGCATTTAAAAGCGGTGCATCTGCCGTAATGCAAAAACAGGCCTTGTAGGGAAGAGGCCTGTTTTTGTTATGGGTAGCGACGGCGGTAGACCTATTCGCTGGCGGGACAAAGAAAGACACGGCCTGCGAAGTAGCAGGCCGTGCAGACAGATCGTTAGGTAAAACGCTTGTTTTTCATGGAGGCGATGGTGAGGGAGATGCTGGAGAGGAAGAGAGAACTCAGCAGTTTTTGCATTTCCTCCCGATGACAGGTGGAGTTGGGTCTGGATAAGCGGTTCAGGTTGGCTTGTTGAAGGGCTTGCAGCGTCTGCCGATACTCCTCCTCCGGAGACAGGCTGGAAGCAGTGCCGGTGAGCTGAGCATCGGAGACAGAGTCCGAGACATGCACGGAAGCATCTGCAGATTCAACAGCTTCAGGCGCATGATCGGAAGCTGTAGTGTCGGTCAGATCGTCAGACACCTTGTCAGACACCTCGTCGGACACCTCGTCAGACACCTCGTCAGACACCTCGTCAGACACCTCGTCAGACACCTCGTCAGACACCTCGTCAGACACCTCGTCAGACACCTCGTCGGACACCTCGTCAGACAATTCGTCAGACAATTCGTCAGACGCCTCGTCAGACTTATCGTCGGAGCCGTCGTCGGAGCCATCGTCGGAGTCGTCGTCGGAGTCATCGTCGGAGTCGTCGTCGGAGTCGTCGTCGGAGTCGGAGTCGTCGTTGGAGTCATCGGCGGAGTCATCGTCGGAGTCATCGTCAGACGCTTCGTCAGACTCACCAACAGAGGCATCTTCAGAAGTAGCCGACCGTTGCTCCCCGGACTGCGTTTCGGAGCTTGCTGCAGCTGTACTTGCGGCGCCTTCTGCACTTGCTTCGGCGGTGGCCGCGGCAGTTGCGTTGTTTCCGGATTTGCCGCCGGCAGCTGCTGACGAGTCCGCATTTTGGGCAGATGCCTCGCCGCTCTGCTGCATCCGAACGACTGGAGAGATGTTCAGGATCTGCTCAATCTGGTAATAAATCATCTCTTTCACCGTCTTCGCGATCTGAACATGCTCATCGGTCACCGCAAAGACAACACCGGTAACGGCACCTTCGCCGTTCTCCACTTTGACCATCTTCGTGTAATAGGAAGCCATCAACTCGCGGTACGTAGCAGGAAGAGGCTCTTCCAAGACGGGGAGTTTCACCCCATGCACCGAAATGTCGGTGGACATCGATTTGATGTGGGCGAGGGGATAGTGCACCAGTTGCCCTTGTGTGGTGAATAGCGTGGCGTAATCCGACTGCACGCTCACCAGCAGCCCCAATACCGCCGTATCACCTGTTTGGTCAATCCGTACCGAATGACCGACCCATTGTCCCAACAGGGTACGCACAGTTCATCGCCTCGCTCATTTTTTATCTCCCGACTTGTTCTCTTTCTTCTGTTCTTGTTTCTCTTGCTTCTGTTCTTGCTTCTCTTGCTTCGGAGCGTTGATGATCCACGTGATCGATTTGATGTGATAGATCGGGTAGTGGACATAGTCTTCCATCTTGTGCACGATCGTCACGGCGCCTTCGCGCTGCAACAGCACCACACCGTCTAAAGCATTCGGCCCGCCTTGGTTGATCTGGACGTATTTGTGCTCCAGCAAGCCAATCAGAGTCGCGAAATCATCCGATTCCAACACGACGGGCGGCGTAACGGCAACTTCGGGCTGCACAGAGTTCTCTGCCCGTTGCTCGACGACGATCGGCTCGGAGATCGTCTTGACATGCGGAGTATGGACATAGGCCACGCCTTTCTCCGTTTCGACCATGATGAAATCGGACTTGATGCCCAGCAGTTTGCCTTTGATCTTGTCAGGACCGCCGCGTTCCACTTGAATCCATTTGCCAACTGAATCGTTCAAGAAACTGAAATCCATGCATGTACCCTCCTGCTCATGATGTCTTTCCCGTACGATTGACCAAGGTTAACAGATGTCTTGCTGATACCTACACCATATGTTGCAGGGAAGGACAGGTGTTAGGGTATCGTCCATCTTGTCGAAAAATGGAGCGATACCCAATAGAAGTAATCGTCCCTTTACAGAATAGGGAAATTATTGATAATATAGAAGTTGTTAAATCTAATAAAATTATTTTTGTTGCGCATGACACGTTCAGGGATGAGGTGTAGAGATGAAGGGGCTGACTCAGTTTAGCAAAGAGGAAGAAGTGGATGACCTGTTGGCGATCGACTATGCGGAAGAGCAGCTCTCCCTGTCTGACGTTCAGGAACTGCTGCACGAATGCAGGCACTCGCGCGTACTGCTGCATCGTGTTCCAAGCAAGTTGCCTTGGGGTCGGCTCGGTGCTTTGCTGGGCTGGAAAGTTCATGTACAAGCCTCGCCGCATGACGAAGAAGCAAGCGATGTCTGCTTTTACCGACTGTAATAATCAGAACATTTCGTGATAAAATGAATGAAATTGGCATTGGAGGTGGTTGAATGAAACGAGGACCGATGGTGGCAATCATACTGAGTTGCTTGCTCCTGAGCGGATGCGAGGAAACGGAGGAACAGCGCCAGTATAAAGCGATCAGCGCGGCCAAAGACTTCAACATGGCCATCCTTGACTATCAGCACCGCACCTCCAACGATGATATTCAGGGTCTTGAACTGGCGACAGAGTCTGCTCAAAACATTGTGCAGCAGCAGTTGAAGACTCCTGACGAGATCGCCAGGCTCAAAGGGGATCAAGAGATGCCGGAAGTCGTCAACGTGGCGATCTTAGCGGCCAACCCGATCGGCGACGGCGGGAAAGCAGGCTATATCGTCAACACCCGCATCCAGTATTACCCAAACTGTTACCGCTACGTCGACATCGTCGGTCTGAAAGTCATCCCCACGCCAAGCGGAGAGTGGAAGGTAGACAACGTGAAGCTAGGAGAGAAGCTGTGAGTAAATCATCAGCCTGCACCGCTGATGACGGAAGCGGGAAGAGCGTGGCTGTCAGGAGATCTGGAAAAACATCTGTCCAGGCAGCACTGGCTTTCTGTGCTTGACAGAATCGTACCGTAAATGTGACAATACTAAGTAAGCAACATTAAAACAGTAATTGCAAAGGCGCGTGATTGAGATGAGGCACTTGAATAAGCGACACTCTGACAATCGCATATTTGCCTCTTTTGTAAAAAAGGGACCGTGTGGAAGCGAATGACTTCCGCCCGGTCCCTTTCTTTTGCTAAAGCGCTGAAAGGGGAACGTGAAGAATGGTAGAGACGACTTCCGTATTGTTAGACGGAGAGCATGTGACCGCACAGGATGTGGCGCGCGTTGCATTTGAAGGTGCGGGCGTGGCGGTGGCCGATGCCGCATGGCAGCGGGTAAAGGACTGTCGGGAGATGGTCGAGGAACTGGTGCAGACCGGCAAAGTGGTCTATGGGGTCACCACCGGGTTTGGCAAGTTCAGCGATGTGCACATTTCGCCGGAGGACGCGGCGCAGCTGCAGGTCAACCTGATCCGCTCGCACGCCTGCGCCGTCGGCCAGCCGATGGCGATCCCGGCGGTGCGCGCGCTGATGATGCTGCGCGCCAACGCCTTGTCAAAAGGTTACTCGGGCATCCGCACCGAGACGTTGCAGCTGTTGATCGACTGCCTCAACCACGAGGTGCATCCGGTGGTGCCGGAGCAGGGCTCGCTCGGAGCATCGGGCGACCTCGCACCGTTGTCCCATCTGGCGCTCGTTCTCATGGGCGAAGGGGAAGCGTTTTATAAAGGAGAGCGCCTCCCGGGCGGCGAAGCGCTGCAAAAAGCCGGCCTGACGCCGATCCAGCTCCAAGCCAAGGAAGGCCTGGCCCTGATCAACGGCACGCAGATCATGACGTCGATCGGTACCTTGACCTATGTCAAAGCGGAACGTCTCGCCAAAGCGGCCGACATGATCGCCGCGCTCACCGTCGAAGTGCTGCGCGGCATCCCGGAAGCTTTTTCCGAAGAGGTGCACCGCGTGCGCCCGTACCCGGAGCAGATCGGCGTGGCGAGCAACTTGCGCAAGCTGCTCACAGGCAGCAAGCTCACCACCGGTCAAGGCGAGATCCGCGTTCAGGACGCCTACTCGCTGCGCTGCCTGCCGCAGGTGCACGGCGCTTCGCGCCAAGTGCTGACCTATGTCGCTGACAAGATCGCCATCGAGATCAACTCCGCGACCGACAACCCGCTGCTCTTCCTCGAAGAAGGCAAAGTCATCTCCGGAGGCAACTTCCACGGGCAGCCGATCGCCTTTGCGATGGATTTCTTGAAAATCGGGATGAGCGAACTCGCCAATATCTCCGAGCGTCGCACAGAGCGCCTGGTCAACCCGGCTCTGTCCGAACTGCCGGCGTTTCTGAGTCACAATCCGGGCATGGAGTCCGGCATGATGATCCCGCAGTATGTCGCTGCTTCGCTGGTCTCCGAGAACAAAGTTCTCGCCCATCCGGCTTCCGTCGATTCGATCCCGTCTTCCGCTAACCAGGAAGACCATGTCTCGATGGGCACCACCGCCGCTCGCCACGCGGCGCAAGTCATCGACAACGTATCGAAAGTGCTGGCGATCGAGCTGATCTGCGCAGGCGAAGCGGCCGAGTTCGTCGGCGCCGACGGCCTGGCTCCGGCGACGCGCAAGCTGTATGACCTGCTGCGCGGCATCGTCCCGCCGGTGCTGACCGACCGCTCGACCAGCGACGATATTGAAAACGTGGCTGCAGCGCTGCTCCAAGGCGAGTGGATTCAAGAAGTGCAAAAAATTTCCGGCGAACTCATGTAGGTGCGAGATCGCCTTTACTTAAAGGAGGAAACTACGAATGACCACCCAACAAAAACGTGAAATCCGCGCCCCGCGCGGCACCGAACTGAACGCAAAAGGCTGGGTCCAGGAAGCGGCTCTGCGCATGCTGATGAACAACCTCGACCCGGAAGTGGCCGAGCGCCCGGAAGACCTCGTCGTCTATGGCGGCATCGGCAAAGCGGCCCGCAACTGGCCGGCGTTTGACGCGATCGTCCGCGAACTGAAGCGCCTGGAGAGCGATGAGACCTTGCTCGTGCAGTCCGGCAAGCCGGTCGGCGTGTTCAAGACGCATGAGCGCGCACCGCGCGTGCTGCTCTCCAACTCCGTGCTCGTTCCGGCGTGGGCGAACTGGGAGCACTTCCGCGAGCTGGAGCAAAAGGGCCTGATGATGTACGGCCAGATGACCGCCGGCTCCTGGATCTACATCGGTACCCAAGGCATCCTGCAAGGCACCTATGAGACGTTTGCCGAAGCGGGCCGCCAGCAGACGGGCGGGACGCTCAAAGGCACTCTGACCCTGACCGCGGGCCTCGGCGGCATGGGCGGCGCGCAGCCGCTGGCCGTGACGATGAACGAAGGCGTCGTCATCGCCGTCGAGATCGACCCGACCCGCATCGAACGCCGCATCCAGCACCGCTACTGCGACGTGATGGCGACCACGCTCGACGAAGCGCTGGAACTGGCGAACGCCGCGAAAGCGGAAGGCCGCCCGCTGTCGATCGGACTGCTTGGCAACGCGGCTGAGATCTACCCGGAATTTGTGCGCCGCGGCATCAAGCCGGATTTTGTCACCGACCAGACGTCGGCGCATGACCCGCTGAACGGCTACGTCCCGGCCGGCTACACGCTGGAAGAGGCGGAAGCGCTCCGCAAGTCCGACCCGGACAAATTGATCGCGCTGGCGAAGCAAAGCATGGCGGTGCACGTCCAAGCGATGCTCGATCTGCAAAAGCTCGGCTGCACCGTGTTCGACTACGGCAACAACATCCGCCAAGTGGCGTTCGATGAAGGCGTGAAAGACGCGTTTAACTTCCCGGGCTTCGTGCCGGCTTACATCCGCCCGCTGTTCTGCGAAGGCAAAGGCCCGTTCCGCTGGGCGGCGCTGTCCGGCGATCCGGAAGACATCAAGAAGACGGACGAACTGATTCTCAAGCTGTTCCCGGAAAATGACCACCTGCGCCGCTGGATCACCATGGCGGGCGAGAAGATCGCCTTCCAAGGTCTGCCGGCCCGCATCTGCTGGCTCGGCTATGGCGAGCGCGCGAAGTTCGGCCTCGCGATCAATGAGATGGTCAAAAACGGCGAGCTGAAAGCGCCGATCGTCATCGGCCGCGACCACCTCGACTGCGGTTCGGTCGCATCCCCGAACCGCGAGACGGAAGCGATGAAGGACGGCTCCGACGCTGTCGGCGACTGGGCGATCCTCAATGCGCTGATCAACACTTCCGCAGGCGCCTCCTGGGTATCCGTGCACCACGGCGGCGGTGTCGGCATGGGCTACTCGCTGCACGCAGGCATGGTCGTCGTCGCGGACGGCACCGACGCGGCGGCGGAACGCTTGCAGGCGGTCCTGACCTCCGACCCGGGCATGGGCGTCATTCGGCACGTGGACGCAGGCTATGACGAGGCGATCGAAACGGCAGAAGCACACGGCATCCGCATCCCGATGCACGCACAGGACTAATTCCACAAGCAGCACAGAGCGAGGAGGATGAGCATGGAACAATTGGATCTGCTGGTCAAAGGCATCGGGCGGCTGGTGACGCCGCAAGGCGTTGCCCCGCGCTTTGGCCGGGAAATGAATGAAGTGACCGAGATCGAGAACGCGGCAGTGGCGATTCACGAAGGCCGGTTCGTCCTGATCGGCACGGAAGCGGACGTGCTGGAGCAACTGACAGGCACCGTCATCCAAGAGACGATCGACGTCGGCGGACGGCTCGTCACGCCGGGTCTCGTCGATCCGCACACACACCTCGTGCACGGCGGCTCGCGTGAACATGAGCTGGCGTTGAAGCGCTCCGGCGTGCCGTACCTGGAGATCCTCGCCCAAGGCGGCGGGATTCTCTCCACGGTCAAAGCCACCCGCGCAGCTTCCGAAGAAGAGCTGTACATCAAGGCGCGCAAGAGCCTCAATGAGATGCTGCTCAACGGCGTGACCACCGTCGAAGCGAAAAGTGGCTACGGCTTGACCACCGCAGATGAGCTGAAGCAGCTGCGCGTTGCGAAACGCCTGCATGACACCCATCCGGTCGACATCGTCTCGACCTTCATGGGCGGGCATGCGGTGCCGCCGGAGTACAAAGGCCGCACCGACGAGTATGTCGACCTGATCGTAAGTGAGATGCTGCCGAAAGTGGCGGACGAGTTCCTCGCCGAATTCTGCGACGTCTTCTGCGAACACGGCGTGTTCACCGTCGAGCAGTCCCGGCGCATCTTGATGGAAGGCAAGCGCAACGGCCTGATGCCGAAAATCCACGCCGACGAGATCGAACCGCTCGGCGGCGCACAGCTGGCCGGGGAGATCGGCGCGATTTCGGCCGAACATCTGCTGGCGGCGACAGACGAAGGCTTGCAGGAGATGGCCGACAACGGCGTGGCGCCGGTGCTCTTGCCGGGCACGTCGTTCAATCTCGGCCTGCAAAACCACGCCCGCGCCCGCGACATGATCGACAAATACAACTTGCCGGTCGCGCTGTCCACCGACTACAATCCGGGCTCCTGCCCGACCGAGTCGATCCAACTGATCATCATGCTGGCGTCGCTGAACTTGAAGATGACGCCGGAGGAGATCCTGACCGCCTGCACGCTCAATGCGGCCAACGCGCTGGGCCGCTCGACCGACATCGGCTCCGTTGAGCAGGGCAAGCGCGCCGACCTGGCGATTTTCGACGCGCCGAACATTCAGTACCTGCCGTACCATTTCGGCATCAACCACACGTTTGGCGTGATCAAAAACGGCCAAGTCGCCGTCTGGGACCGCCAGATCGTCAGCAGCGGGGAGGAGAAGTAGATGAGCCAGCCTATCCCGCATTTGAAAACGCCCGATGCGGCAGCCTTCCGCGACCAGATGGAAACGAAAGTCGCCCGCTGGATCGGCCAGTGGGACGGAACGGAAGAGCTGGTCGCCGGCGTGATCGGCATCCCGCTCTCCAAACCGTCGATCTCCGTCTCCGGTGCCTCGACGACGCCGGCTGCGATCCGCACGGCGTTCAAATCGTTCACCACCTACTCGCTGGAGTACGGCGTCGACCTGCAGACCCTGGCTGTCCGCGACTTGGGCGACATCGCGATGCATGTGACCGACAACGCCGAATCACACCGCCGGATCGAGGAAAGTCTGCGGGCGCTGTACCAGCAGCAGCCCGATCTGATCCCGATCATCTTTGGCGGCGACCATTCGATCACCTGTCCGTCGATGAAGGCGTTCGTCGACCGCCATCCGGGGAAAAAGGTGGGCATCATCCATTTTGACGCCCACCATGACGTGCGCAACTTCGAAGACGGCGGCGTTTCGAACGGCACTCCGTTCCGCGGCATCTTGGAGTCGGGCATCGTGAGCGGGAAAAACATCGTGCAGATCGGCATTCGCGGTTTTATGAACTCGAAGCCGTACCACGACTATGTGACCGGACACGGCGTCACCGTCTTTACAGCGCGCGATGTGCATCGCCAAGGGATGGAGGCGATTCTGAACCAAGCGCTGGAGATCGCCGGGGACGGCACCGATGTGCTGTACGTCAGTTTTGATGTCGATGTGATCGACCAGGCTTTTGCGCCGGGCTGTCCGGCGATTGGCACGGGCGGCATGAACCCGTGGGACGCGATGGATGCGCTGCATCGTCTCGGCACACTGCCGCAAGTGCAAGGGCTTGATTTCGTTTGCATCGACCCGACCGTCGATGTGCGCAATGTGACGTCGCGCCTGGCGGTGCAATTTATGCTGACTTTCCTTGCGGGCGTTGCTGCTCGTCCCGTTCGCTAGACAGAACGATCACCAAACGCTATTCTAAGATATGGAAAGATAAGCTGCAGTGAGGGGAGTGGGAAGAACGTGGCTGATACAGCAAGTTTCTTCCGCAACCGATTCGTACAAGTGATCGTGTTGTCTGGATTGTTTTTGCAAATCGGCATTTGGGTGCGCAACTTTGCGATCTTGTTGTTCGTAATGGATCAGACCGGAGGCGACGAGAAGGCTGTCTCGTTGATCTCGGTCGCCGAGTTTGCGCCGATCTTCATCTTTTCGTTCATCGGCGGCGCGTTTGCCGACCGCTGGCGACCGAAGCGGACGATGGTGTGGTCCGACCTGCTCAGCGCCTTGTCGGTGTTTGCGGTGATGGCGACGCTGATGACCGGCCTTTGGCAGGCGATCTTTTTCGCCACGCTGGTCTCGGCGATCTTGTCGCAGTTCTCGCAGCCGTCGATGCTGAAGCTGTTTAAGCAGCATGTGCCGGAGCAGCAGATGCAGATGGGCATGGCGATGTTTCAAACGATGATGTCGATCTTTATGATCATCGGGCCGTTTCTCGGCACGCTGGTCTACCAGAACTTCGGCATCAACGTCTCGATCGGGATCATGGGCATCGCATTCCTGCTGTCGGCAGGGGTATTGACGTTCATCCCGGCCGACAAAAAAGAAGTGGTCGAGAACAAAGGGACCTCGATCTTCACCGAGATGAAGGAAGGCTTCCGCTACGTGATGGCCAAACCGGTGCTGAAAATCCTCGGCGGCAACTTTGCGGCAGCAGGGTTGGCGCTGGGCATCATGCAGCCGCTGACGATCTTCCTCGTCACGGAGAATCTGGGGATGCCGAAAGAAAATGTGCAATGGCTGATGATGACCAACGGCGTGGCGATGCTGCTCGGCGGCGGTCTGGTCATGGGGATCTCGAAAAAAGTGCCGCCGCATGCGCTGCTCGTCATCGGGATGGTCGCAGTGACGATCGCGACGGCGGTCACCGGCTTGTCGACCTACTTCCCGCTGACGCTCGGCTCGCAGTTCTTTGCCGGACTGTTCCTGCCGTGCATTCACATCGGGATCAACACGATCATGCTCAAGACGACCGAGTCGGAATTTATCGGTCGTGCCAACGGGATTCTGAACCCGCTGTTCATGGGGATGATGGTAGTGACGATGAGTATCGCCGGCTGGCTGAAAGTGACGTTCTCGCTGACCACAGCGTTCGAAATCGCGGCCGGGCTGTTCTTTATCGGCATCCTGCTGGCGTTGCCGCTCTTTAAGATGAATCTTCAACTCAAAGACGAACCGGCAAACGTTGCAAAACCTGCCGAGCAGGTGTAACACCAAATACATGATTTACAAAAGCCATCAGGATTGCCCTGATGGCTTTTTATTTTAGTTATTTATTGTTATTATAAAGTAAGAGTTACCAGTGTTAGAGGAGGTCGCGGCTTCGATGAGCGAACGTTGCATCTATCAACTTTTTGAAGAACAAGCAGTGCGGACGCCCGACCGCGTTGCGGTGGTGAGCGGCGGCGAGTCGCTGACGTACCGCGAACTGAACCGTCTGGCCAACCGTCTGGCGGCGGATTTGCGTTCCAACGGCGTTGCATCTGAACAATTGGTCGGGATCTGTACCGACCGTTCGGTCTGGATGATGGTCGGGTTGCTGGGCATTTGGAAAGCGGGCGGCGCGTATGTTCCGCTCGATCCGTCGTATCCGGCGGAGCGCCTGGCGCACATCATGAGCATGGCCGATGTGCAAGTGCTGGTGACGCAGCAGGCACTGCAAGACGTGCTGCCCGCTCATCAGGCGGAACGCGTTTGGCTGGACGACCTGCGGGAAGAGCTGCCGACGGGAATTTCAGAAAATTGGGATGAAAATGCGGGTGGTTCTGCGCATGCAGACGCTTTGGCGTATGTGATCTTCACATCCGGCTCGACCGGCAAGCCCAAAGGTGTCGCGGTGGAACACCGCTCTGTCTATTACTTATTGGAAGTGTTTGCTGACGTGATGAAGCTGGGTGCGGACGATGTGCAATTGTCTCTCGCTTCATTTGCGTTCGATATGTCGGTGTTGGAACTGTACCTGCCGTTGACGCTGGGCGCCCGCTTGATTCTCGGCGAGCGCGGCCTGGCCGGGGACGGCGCGGGACTGCGCCGCTTGCTGGAGGAACAGCAGGTGACGATGCTGCAGGCGACGCCGGTCACGTGGCATCTGCTGCTCGATGCGGGCTGGGGAGGCACGCCGGAGATGCGCGTGGTCACAGGCGGGGAAGCTTTGCCTGCACCGCTGGCGCAGCGGCTGCTTGCGACCGATGCCCAGATTTGGAATGCGTACGGCCCGACCGAGTGCACGGTGTGGGCGACTTTGCAGCGCGTGGAGGCGGCAGAGCGGGCTCATGTGATCGGGAAGGCGCTGCCGGGGACGGCTGTGTATGTGTTGGATCACGAGCTGCAGCCGGTCTCCCCAGGTGAGTCCGGCGAGCTTTTCATCGGCGGCGGGCAAGTGGCGCGCGGGTATCACGGAGCGCCCGATTTGACAGTGGAGCGTTTTTTGCCCGATCGGTTTTCTGCGGAGGAGGGGGCGCGGATGTACCGCACCGGCGACTTGGTGGAACTGTTGCCGGACGGATCGCTGGCTTTTGTCGGGCGTGCCGATGATCAGGTGAAGATTCGCGGGTACCGCGTGGAGCTGGGCGAGATCGAGCGCGTGCTGGAAACGTCACCGCTCGTGCGTCAGGCGGCGGCGGTGCTGCGCGAGGAGGTGCCGGGCGAGCAGCGTCTGGTCGCGTACGTGGTGCCGGAGCGCGGGACGGTGTGCGCGGCGGCCGATCTGCGGGCGGTGGCGGCAGAACGGCTGCCGGAGTATATGGTGCCGTCGCGCTATGTGCTGCTCGACGCGCTCCCGTTGACGCCAAACGGCAAGGTGGACCGCAAAGGGTTGCCCGCGCCGGAACAAGGACGCCCGGAGCTGTCGGCCGGATATGTGGCGCCGACGACCCCGCTGGAGCTGGCTGTGGTGCAGGTCTGGGAGGAAGTGCTGGGGTTCGCGCCGGTCGGGATGCAGGATCGTTTCGGGGAGCTGGGCGTGCATTCGCTGCAAGCGACGCAGGCGGCCGCCCGGATTCGCGAGCGGCTGGGCGCTGAGCTGACGGTGCGCGACCTGTTTGCGGCGGAGACGGTGGAGGATGTGGCGCGCTTGGCGGCGGAGCGGTCCGGGCGTGAGGTTGTTCACCCGCTGCAGCCGATGCCGAAAGGGGAATGCGGGACGGCCGGCGTGTCATTCGCCCAGCAGCGCTTGTGGTTCCTCGACCGGCTGCAGCCGAACAGCGCGGCGTATAATATCCCGGTGGCGATCGAACTGCTGGGACGGCTGGAAGTGCAGGCGCTGCAGGCAGGCTTGACGGAGATCGTGCGCCGTCATGAGACGCTGCGCACCGTGTTTGCGGAAGTGGATGGCGAGCCGCTGCAGGTGATTGTGGACCCGATGCCGGTCGTTCTGCAAGTTGAGCAGCTGGACCGGGAGCAGGCGGACTTGGAGACGGAACGGGAGGCGGGCATGCCCTTTGATCTGGCGGCAGGTCCGCTGTTCCGGGCACGGCTGCTTCGCGTGACCGATGAGGAGCATGTGCTGCTGCTGACGATGCACCATATCATTTCGGACGGCTGGTCGCAGGGGATTTTATATGCGGAGCTGGCGGCTTGGTACCGCTTCTTCACAGGCGCGACGGCAGAACGGCCGGCGGAGCTTGGTGTGCAGTATGCCGACTACGCGGCGTGGCAGCGGGTGCGGATGGCTGGCGAGCGGCTGGACGGGCAGGTGGCGTATTGGAAGGAAAAGCTGGGCGGAACGCTGCCCCTGTCGCAATTGCCGACCGACCGCCCGCGTCCGGCACAGCCGTCGCAGCGCGGGAAGCTAAAGACGTTCCGCTTGGAGCAGGAGCTGCTCGAACGCTTGCAGGCGTTGTCCCGACGCGAAGGGGTGACGCTGTACATGACGCTGTTGGCGGCGTTTCAGACGCTGCTGCACCGCTATTCGGGCGAGACGGACATCATCGTCGGCTCACCGGTGGCGGGGCGCAATCATCCGGCGGTGGAGCGGCTGGTCGGCTTTTTTGTCAACACGCTGGTCTTGCGCACCGATCTGCAGGGGAATCCGCCGTTTACGGAGCTGTTGCAGCGGGTGCGCGTGACGGCGCTGGAAGCGCTGGCGCATGGCGACGTGCCGTTTGAGCGCCTCGTCGAGGAGCTGCAGCCGGAGCGGAGCCCGGGTATTTCACCGCTCTGCCAGGTGGTGTTTGCGCTGCAAAATGTGCCGATGGCAGAATTGGAGCTGCCAGGGCTGAACGCGACGGTCACAGAGCTGGACAGCGGGACGGCGAAGTTTGATCTGACGGTGATGATGACCGAACAACCGGACGGGCTGTTGGCGCAGGTGGAATACAGCACGGAGCTGTTCGAGGAAGCGACGATCGACCGGCTGATGGCGCATTTCCGCGTGCTGCTGCATGGGATCGCGCAGGAGCCGGAGCGGGCGATCGGCGCGTTGCCGCTGTTGACGGACAAGGAGCGCGAGCAGGTGCTGTTCGGCTG
The DNA here is from genome assembly GCF_004340785.1 of Tumebacillus sp. BK434. Taxonomy (NCBI): domain Bacteria; kingdom Bacillati; phylum Bacillota; class Bacilli; order Caryophanales; family Alicyclobacillaceae; genus Tumebacillus; species Tumebacillus sp. BK434. The sequence goes on from NZ_SLXS01000001.1 coordinate 628,240, forward strand.
GAATAAGACACAGGTGGAATTTGATGAGGAGCTGCTGTTGCACCAGCTGTTTGAGGCACAGGCGAATCGCACGCCGGATGCGGTGGCTGCGGTCTATGGGGAGCAGCAGCTCACCTATCGGGAGCTGGAGGAGCAGGCGAACCGTCTGGCACATCGGCTGATCGAGCTGGGAACGGGGCCGGATGTGGCGGTTGGCGTTTGTTTGGAGCGCTCGCTGGAGCTGGTGGTCGCGCTGATCGGGATCTTGAAGGCGGGCGGGGCGTATGTGCCGCTCGATACGGATGCGCCGACGGCGAGGATTGAGCAGATTTTGACAGATGCAAAAGCGCCGGTCTGTTTGATCCAGAGCCGGTTACGGGAGAAGATGCCAGCGGCTGGTGTGGTGTATCTGGAGCTGGATCTGGCGGAGACGCTGCACGGCTGTCCGGATCACCCGCCCGTTTCGGCTGTGACGTCCGAACATCTGGTGTCGATCTATTATACGTCCGGCTCGACGGGCAAGCCGAAAGGGGTCTGCTCGACGCACAAGGGCTGGGTGAACCGGATGCTGTGGATGCAGCGGCACTATCGGCTGCAAGCGGGCGAAACCGTGTTGCAAAAGACGACGCTGACGTTTGATGATGCGGCTTGCGAGTTTTATTGGCCGCTGCTGGCCGGCGGTCGGATCGCGTTGCTGGAGCCGGGGCTGCATAAAGATCCGCGGGCGATTTTGGATGCGGCGATCGAGTATCAGGCGGCGTTCCTCACGTTTGTGCCGAGCATGTTGGCGCTGTTCGTGGACGCGGTGACGGAAGCAGACCGCGTACAGTTGAAAGCGCTGCGGCACGTGGGCTCGTCCGGGGAAGCGCTGCGCTCCGACTTGGTGCGTGCGTTTCAGGAGAAGTTGGGCTGCCTCCTGCACAACACGTGGGGGGCGACGGAGGTGTCGATCGACTCGACGGTGCACACCTGCACAGAAGAGGATGCGCGGGAAACGGAGATCGTGTCGGTGGGACGTCCCCTCGATAACAACCGCTGCTACGTGCTGGATGGACAGCTGCAGCCGGTGCCGGTCGGGGTGCCGGGCGACTTGTATCTGGCCGGGATCGGGCTGGCACGCGGGTATTTGAATGACCCGGAGAAGACGGCGGCAGCGTTTGTGGCCGATCCGTTTGTGCCGGGCGAGCGGATGTACAAGACGGGCGACCGCGGATATTTCCGCCGCGATGGCCGGATCATGTTCCTCGGCCGCCTCGATGACCAGATCAAGGTGCGGGGACAGCGCGTGGAGGTCGGGGAGATCGAAGCGGTGTTGGCGGCGCATCCGGGTCTGGAACAGTCGTCGGTGAAGGCGTTTAAAGGCAGCGACGGGTATCGTCTGGCCGCTTATTGTGTGCCGCGCGCCGGGCAGGAGGACGACGTGACGCCGGAAGCGCTGCGGGCGTTTATGGGCGAACGTTTGCCGGAGTATATGGTGCCGTGGCGGTTTGTGAAGATGGAAGGTGCGTTGCCGACGACAGTTTCTGGGAAGATCGATCGCAAGGCGCTGCCCGATCCGGGGGAGGAGCGGCCAGACTTGCATGTCGGGTTTGCAGCGCCAGAGACGGAGCTGCAGCGGGCAATAGCGGAGCTGTGGCAGGAACTGTTGAAGGTGAAGGAAGTTGGGATTTATGACAACTTCTTTGATCTGGGCGGCCACTCGCTGACGGCGACGCGGATCTTGTCGCGGATCAACCGGAAACTGGAGGTGCACGTGCCGCTGAAGGTGCTGTTTGAGGCGCCGACGGTGGCAGGCTTGGCGGAGTATGTGCAGAATCTGCACGGCCGCGGGGAACAACGCACTCCTGTTGCGATTGAACGCTTGGGCGGCCAGGGGGAGCATGAGCTGTCTCATGCGCAGAAGCGGTTCTGGTTTCAGTATTTGATGGAACCGCTGAATGCATGCGGCGGGGTGAGTGCGAAGCGGATCGACGGTCCGCTCGATGCACAGCGGTTCTTGAGGGCTTATGCGGCGCTGTGCGAGCGGCACAGCATCATGCGGGCGACGTTTGCGGAGCGCGACGGGCTGCCGGTGCAGGTGCTGCAGCAGACCTTGGAGCAGCCGATTGTGTATACGGATACTATGGAGTTGCCGGAGGAAGAGCGCTGGAAGGCGCTGGCTGAGGCGGTCAGACGGGAACAGGAAACACCGTTTCATCTGCGGGAAGAGACGGCGTTCCGCGCCGGGCTGTATAAGATGGCGGAGCAGGAGCATCTGCTGGTGATCACGCTGCATCCGATCGCGTATGACAGTTGGTCGGAAGCGGTGTTTATGCAGGATCTGAGCACGCTGTATCAGGAGAAGCCGATGGCTCCGGCGGTGCAATATACAGATTATGCGGCGTGGCAGAACCGGCTGCTCGGCAACCGGGAGCTGGAGGAGCAGCGGGCGTATTGGGCGAAACGGCTGCAGGAGGATGTTGGCGCGCCTGCTCTTCCCTATGATTTTGCTGCTCCGCCAGCAGCGCCGGAAACGGAGTTTCTGCGGAATTGGAAACTTGATGCGGAGTTGACAGGGAAACTGCGTGAGCTGGCAGCAGCTCAAGGCACGACGATGTATGTGCTGCTCTTGGCCGGCTATAAGATCTGGCTGTCGCTGGTTTCTCGTCAGGAGCAGGTCACGGTGTGTGCGCCGCTGTCGGGGCGCAGTCATCCGGATTTGGAAGGCGTGCTTGGCGTGCTGGTGAATCCGGTGGCGATGCGGACAGACTTTTCGGGCAATCCGAGCGGGCTGCAGGCGATTGAACGGGTGAAGGAGACGGCGGTGGGGGCGTATGCTCATCAGGATTATCCGTTCGATCTGGTGCTGCAGGATCTGCGGGCGAACGGGCTGGCTGCGCAGGCGCTCTACAAGGTGGTGTTTGTGGGCCAGAATGCTCATCTCGATGAGATGGTGCTGGAGGCAGGCGTGACGCTGACCAACCGATCAATGCCTGAGCTGTTTGCGCCTTGGGGGCTGGATGTGCGGGATTATGTCCACAATCGGTTTGCGGGCGACCCTTCGGTGCAACTGGACTTGCATGTGGATGTGTTTGAAGGGGAAGCGGATGTTTTGGTGATGACCCGGTTTAATCCGCTGCGCTTTGCCGGGGAGACGATTGAAGGGTTTTTGGCGCAGTATACGCGGGTGTTGGAGCAACTGGCAGAAGACCCCTCGATGCGTCTTTCGCAGTTTGTGGTGGAGGAAGCAGCATTTGTGCTGGACGATCTTTTTTAATCTGTATTCAAAAAGGGACTGTGCTTTCTGCACAGTCCTTTTTATGTGTCTGTGGGGGGGTTACATCGGGATCTGGTTGTTTTGTGGCGGTTGGGGGAGGGAGGAAGTTTGTGGTGCGGTTTTTTGGTTTTTGTAGGTGCGGAGCACCTGCGTGATCAAGTTCTTGAGTTTATAGAAGGGAGCGGAGCGGTTTTTTCCGTACAGAACACGCGTAAGCGTGTTGAAGGCGTCGTGGAGCTCAGGTGTGTAGGGGTGCCAGTTGATTTCTTGGGGCTTCGTGCCTTTGTTGACCATGACGGAGGTCTGATGGCTGAAGGTGTGCAGGCCTTCCGGACCGTGATAACGGCCCATGCCGCTGTGTTTAACACCGCCGAAAGGGAGATGCGGGTTGGCGACGGTGGTGATGACATCGTTGACGCATACGTTGCCGGAGATGAGCTGGGACGCGACGCGCTTGGCTTTCCGGAGGTCTTGGGACCAAACGGATGCGTTGAGGCCGTAGTCGGAGTCGTTGGCGAGAGCGATCACCTCTTGCTCAGTTTGGAACGGCATGATCGGCAGCACGGGTCCGAACGTCTCTTCGCGCATGATCCGCATGCCGGGCGTCACGCCGGTCAGGACCGTCGGGGCAAAGTAAAGCCCTGGTTCTTGGCGGGCTCCACCGCACTCGATCTTGGCGCCTTGTTCAAGGGCATCGGCCAGATGCTCTTCCACGACTGCAAGCTGGGGCGGATAGGTCATGGAGCCGTAGTCGATGCCGGGGCGAAGGTTTTGCGTCGCGGCGATCGCTTTGCGGACGAATTCGTCATAGACGGATGCTTCGACGTAGACGCGTTCGACCGACATGCAGACTTGGCCGGCGTTGGTGAACGCGCCCCACAGCGCCCCTTTGACGGCGCGGTCGATGTTGGCGTCGGCGAAGACGATCATCGGGTCTTTGCCGCCGAGTTCGAGCTCGACCGGGATGAGGTGCTCGGCAGCGGCGGCCATGATTTTTTTGCCGGTGGCGACGGAGCCGGTAAAGAATAGTTTGTCAGGTCTGGCTGCGACGACCGCCTGGCCGGTCTCGCGGCCGCCGTGCAGGACTTGCACAACGTGGGGCGGAAATCCGGCCGCCGCAAACAGGTCTTCGATGACGGCGCCGACCAGCGGGGTGACTTCGGATGGCTTGAACAGTACGGTGTTGCCGGCGATCAGCGCGGACAGCACAGGCACGATCGACAGGTACAGCGGGTAGTTCCACGGGGAGATCACACCGATGACGCCCATCGGCTTGTATTCGACGTACGAGCGGTTGCCGAAAAAGAGAAGTGGCGTTTTGACGCGCTGGGGCGCAAGGATGCGCGCCGCATTTTTTTCGATGTAGCGCAAGGTGTCGACCGTGGGGAAGATCTCGGCGATCACAGCCTCGACCTGGACTTTGCCGGTGGCTTTGGCGATGTCTTGGGCCACGGGATCCATCTGGTCGACGAGGTGTTCGCGCAGGCGCTTGAGACAGCCGAGCCGCACGTCAAGCGGCGTCCGGGACCAGGCCGGGAACGCGTCGCGGGCGCGCTTCATCGCCGCTTGCACGGCAGAAGCGTCAGTCTCCGGGATCTCGGTGATCGCTTCGCCGGTGGCCGGGTTGTATTGAGTCATATATGTCATAGGATGTTCACTCCTTTTAGACGCATAAGTTCAATTTTATTGTACTGGATCGTTCGAAAAAAGAGTATCATTTCTTTTTGCCATCGCCTGCGCATAAAATGTCTCAAGCACAAGTGCGGGGAGGGCTGGTCGCATGGATATGAATGATCCGCTGGTCTGGACGGTCGCCGTCGGGATGCAGTTCGCATTCGCTTTTTTTCTGGTGATCGCCACGTTTGAAGTGGTGCTGAAAGCGAAGAAGAAGTAAAAAACCGCTTCCGGTGAAGGAGGCGGTTTTTATTGTGCGTCTTCAGGGGTGTCGTCCTGGCGGTACACTGCAACGCGGTTGCGGCCGGCTCGTTTCGCGCCGTAATACATGGCACGGTCGGCATAGCGGAGCAGTTGCTGACCGTCTTCCGCATCGCTCGGGTAGGTGGCGACACCGATCGAGACGGTCGTTTCGATGTGCAGCGTTTCGCCTTCCAGCGTCGGCACGGTGAACTTCTCGGCCGCCATGCGCGCGCGGATCTGTTCGGCGATGCCGGCCGCCACGTCGCGGTTGGCGCCAGGCAGCAGCACGAGGAACTCCTCGCCGCCGTAGCGGGCGACAAAGTCGCTTTTGCGCACCGTATCTTCGAACAGGCGGGCGGCGCGCTCGAGCACAGCATTGCCGGCGAGGTGGCCGTAGCGGTCGTTGACCTGTTTGAAGTGGTCGAGATCGATCAGCAGCAGCGAGAGCGGCGCATCGGTGATCCGCTCCATCTCTTCAGCCAGTCGGCGCTCAAGAAAACGGTGATTCGGCAGTTCCGTCAGCTCGTCGTACAAGCTCTGCTTCTCCATGTTCGCATAGCGCATGGCGTTGCGGTAGGAGACGGTGAGCTGGTTGGCGAGGATGGAGATCGCATCGAGCGTGGTCGCGTCGAACTCGCTTTTTTTCGTGCCGATCAAACAGCAGAAGCCGACATGGCGCTCCGTGCCTTTGAACGGGGAGATCAGCAACGTGTTATAGCCGTGTTTGGCCAGCCCCTGGTCGAGGCACCCTTGGCGCAGTGTCGGCGCTTCCTGGTTCGGCACATACACGCGGAGGTACGCTTCCAGCGCCTGCACCTCCTTCGCTGTCATGCCGTCCGATGTCGAGCGCACGACCAGCTGGTCTTCTTCGCGCACGAAGATGACGCAGTGCACATGCTCAAACCACTTCGGCAGCTCTTTGGTGACGCGGCCAAACATCACGTCGGCCGCCAGCTCGCCGGAAAAGTAGCCGGTCAGCCGGGTCAGGTTGCGAAAGAGCGATGAAGAGCGATAGAGGTCGTTGAACAGCTTGAACACATAGACGCAGAGCACCAGCGGGAGCCCGAAGGCCAGCAGTCCTTGCAGTCCGTCCTGTTCGTAGAGCAGGATCACGACGACGCCAAGCGAGGTCGCAAACAGCGTGGAAAACAGGTCGAACTTCACATTCATGACATAGGATTGATCCTGTGTGACGTGCATGGTGCGGTAGAACAGGTAAAGGAAGAGATGGTTGGCCAGATAGTGCACGCAGATATAAGACAGCAGCGGAACGTAGTTGTCATGCAACAGTGCCTGATGGGAACCGCCCGTCACATAAAAGGCGATCGCCGCACAGCCGGCCGCCGACAGGAACATGCCGCTGTTGGCGAGCACTTTCCAGAACTCCACTTTGCCCTCCTGGTACCAGCGCGCGAAAAAGAAGATAAATTGGCTCATCAGCACGACCGGTGCCAGACCAAATTTTAAAAAGATCAGCAGGTCTACGCTCAGCGACAAAGAGATGACGAAATGATTGCGCTTGAGCCTGAACAACTCGGTCATCGCATACAGCACAAACAAGGTGAGCAAGATTGGTGCATCCGACAAGGAGACCACTGGCTGCGTGAACCGGACAAGAGCGGTGACAAGCAGTGCAAGTCCGAACGCCGTGGACAACCCGGCCAGACGTGAAAATGTCACGGCTGAAATCTCCTTTCAATAACAGCTAATTAACTAGCTAAAGCATTCTACACAGATTTCTCAACACCTTTCTAAACAATAGAAAAATATAGATAAATAATACTGCTTATTAAAGTGGCATTTATTAAGTGTTTTCGGAAAAATAGGACTGGAATCTTGCGACGAAAACTGGTAATATTCCCAGTTAATAGAGGATTGTACAGGGGGTGAGCCCATTGTTTTCGATGCTGAACGAGAGAAAAATTATTTAAGGGGAGGATTTCCTTGTTAAATACCGCGGATTTGGAACGTGTGATCGCAGCGGAGATGGCGACCGGCGACGTGCCAGGTGCGGCGGTTGCCGTCGTGTTGGATCAAGCGATCGTCTATGCCAATGGGTTTGGCGTGACCGCTGCAGGCGAAGGCGGCATGGCGGTGACGGCCGATACGTTGTTTCGCATCGCCTCCTGCACGAAGCCGATGACGGGCACGCTGATCATGCGGCTGGTGCAGCAGGGCTTGGTCGACCTGGATGTGCCGATCCGGAACTATGTGCCGGAGTTGGCGCTGCAGGACGATGCGGTGGCCGGGCAGATCACGTTGCGGATGCTGCTCGCACATACGGCAGGTTTTCGCGACGGAGGCACGTTTGTCGGCCGGCGCGACGCGAGCGGGCTGGCTGCGTTTGTGCGCGAGGAGCTGCCTCGGGAGCAGCTGTTTGCGGCGCCGGGAGAGATCTATTGCTACAGCAACCGCAACTCCTCGCTCGCCGGGTATGTGGCGGAGCGGGTGACCGGGCAGCGTTTTGCCGCGTTGATGGAAGCGGAGCTGTTTCGCCCGCTCGGGATGGCGCGCAGCACGCTCGATCCGCTGCAGGCGCTGACTTGGCCATGCGCACTGGCGCACGAGAAGCAGGCGGACGGGAAACTCACGCCAAAGCGGCACTATTTGGAAAGCGTGGAAGACGCCCCGGCGCTCGGCGTGATCTCGTCGGTGCGCGACATGGCCCGCTTTGCGCTGCTTCATTTGCAGGGCGGGGAGGTCGACGGAGCGCCGTATCTGACGCCGGAACTGCTCGCCGAGATGCACAAGCCGCAAGCGGATCTGCACACGGCCGTTCCGTCTGCGTCCGGGCTGCATGTCTTTCTGAGCTATGATCATAATCTTTTGCAAGTCCGGCACTTCGGCGGGATCGATTCGTTCGGCAGCGCCTGGGTTTCCGCTCCTCAGCAAAAAATCGCCGTGGTCGTGCTGCACAACCGGGACATGAATGTGATGAAGATCATCCATCATGTCTTTGACGCGCTCGTGCCGGACGCGAAGCGGCCGGAAGTTCAACACAATACGAATGAGGCGGACATCGCGCAGTATGCGGGCGCCTATCTCGGGGAAAAGATCGGCCTTGCCGACGTGCAGGCGGAGCAGGGGAAATTGAGCATGACCCTGCACGGCGAGACGTACGCGCTGCAGCATGTGCGGGACGAGCTGTACATGGCTCGCGATGAGCAGGGGCAGGAGGCAGCGTCTGTCGGTTTTGTGACAGGCAGCACTTCCTATCTGATGATCGACAAGACGCCGCTCAAGCGCATCGAGCGGGACGCGGCGTTCCGGCTGACATCCGAAGAGCTGGCCGCCTATGCGGGCACCTATTCGCACGGCGGATACCTGAAGGTGACCGTGACGGTCGAGGGGGAGTCGGTGCTGCGTTTCACCGGTGTTCTGGGCGACGGCGTGCTGCAAGCGGTGGACGGTGCGCGCTTTGCCGGTACGGACATTCCTTATGTGGAGTTTTATCAGGATGAAACAGGACAGGTGAACGGCGTCGGCGTGCAAGGCGGCTGGCTGTTCAAACGGGAGGCAAGCGCATGTTAAACATCCAGGAAATTGAAACGCTGATCGAGCAGGAGATGGCAGCCGCGAAAGTGCCGGGGCTGTCGATCGCCGTCGTCAAAGGGGGCGACGTGCTGTTGGCCCGCGGCTTTGGCGTGACCGATGCGGAAAACGGCGGACCGCCGGTGACGGCCGACACGATCTTTCGCGTCGGTTCGGTCTCCAAAGTGATCACCGGCACGATGATCATGAAATTGGTCGAGCAGGGCAAGATCGACCTCGACCGGCCGATTCAAGAGTATGTGCCAGAGTTCGCGCTGTCCGATGCGGACGCCGCCGGAAGCGTGACGATGCGGATGTTGCTCACGCACCGCGCCGGGTTTGTCAACGCAGGCACGTATCTCGGCAGCCGTGATCCGCAAGGTCTGCGCAACTTCGTGCGCGAAGAGCTGCCGCACGTCAAGCTGTATTCCCGGCCGGGCGAGCTGTTCAATTACAACTGTTACAGCCTCGACATCGCCGGATGGGTCGCAGAAGCGGTGACCGGACGCTATTTTGACGATCTGGTGCAGGAGCTGGTGTTTGCGCCGCTCGGCATGAAGCGCTCGACGTACGATCCGGCCGTGGCGATGACCTATCCGCTCGCCTTGCCGCACAACCTGACTCCTGACGGCTATGAAGTCGTTCACAAAATGCCGGAAAATGTGGCGCACCACCCGTCGTTCTATCTGATGACGACTGCCAACGACCTGCTGAACTTTATGCGCATGCATCTGCAAAACGGCACGTTTGACGGTCGTCAAGTGCTCCGACCGGAGACGGTGCAGGAGATGCAGGCGCAGCAAGTGGAGCTGCAATCCTCGATCGGCTATGAAATGGGCCTGACTTTCTTCAAGGTGCAGCGCAAAGGCGTCTGGCTGGCAACTCATTTCGGTGACATTTCCACGTACAGCGCGAACTTCTACCTTGCGCCGGAAGACGAGGTGGCGGTGGTGATCATGAACAACCGCCCGTTCCCGCACGACAAAGTGATCGCACCGATCCTCGACAGCCTGCTGCCCGACCGGGCGGCGGAGATGGCGGATAAACCGACGCTGGAAGCAGATCCGACCCTGTGGCCGTCCTATGCGGGGGCGTACCTCGGCAGCACGGCCGGGCTGATCGTCGTCGAGCAGGACGGCGAGGAGCTGCGTGCCGTCGTGAACGGCAATACGCTGCAGCTGCGCCCGTTCCAAGACCAGTATGCAGGCTACAATCAGCAGGGGGTGCGGGAACTGCTGCTCCGCTTTGTGCCGAACGGGGAACATCCGTGCGAGCATGTGATGGCAAACAATACCCGCTGCTGCCGCATCGAGTATGATCCGAAGTTCCGACCGGAGCCGCATTGGCTGGCCGCTTACGAAGGACTCTACTCGCATGACCGCTACATCGGCCCGTATCGAATTGCCATCGAAGACGGAGCGCTCACCGTGGAAGAGTTGGAGCACGGCTCCGACTTTAAAGAGACGCTGCTGCCGGTGGCTCCGCACCTGTTCGTAGGACCGTATGCGAAGACGATCGAGTTCCGGATCGGCGCAGACGGCCGTGTCACCTCCTACCTGGCGATGATGGGCTGGGAGATGACACGCCTCTAATTCATACTTTCAGCTTGTTCGCAAACTGCCCGTTCGCGTGGGCGATTTTGATACCGGGGTACCAGAACCATCAAGTCGGTAAAGGGCATCAGGACGCATCTTCGGCCGTTCGTCAGGCTAGAAAATGATCGGTTGGCAGGAAGAGTCCCATGATCATCATGGGACTTTTTACTTATCGTTAATGTTGTTAAGTACATTTCACTTACGAAAAACGAGAAGAACTACTAAAAACGGGTTGACCGAATATTCTACATTGTTGTACTCTTACTCCAAGGACACGTTAGATGTCCTGCGATTAAAGATGTGAGTGGGGTCATTTACAAACAGTAACGAGTGGTCAACGGGAATACCCCTTGCGGTCAGCAAGGGGTATTTTCGTGCAGCACGGCAGGTGTGAAAGTGAACGTCTCTCCATGTTCGCGAAGCAGGATGCGGGAGGCGTCCGCACCGGCGATCTGCAACAGCCGCTGCAACGGCTCGTCGACCGGCTCGTGCGACAACACGAACGTGTCCCAGTGGATCGGGACGAGGTGCTGCGCGCCGCTGTCCAAAAACATCTGCCAGGCCTGCTCCGGCGTGCAGTGATTGCCTTGATAAGAATCGGGGGAATAGGCGCCGATCGGCAGGAACGCGATGTCGATCGGGCCGTAGCGGCGCAGCTCTTTAAATGAAGGGGTATACGCGGTGTCACCGGCGAAAAACAGCCGCACGCCGCAGTATTCGATCAGGTAGCCGGTCCAGCCGTAATCTGCGTTCCACGGAAAGCGCCGTCCCCAGTGTTTGACCGGCACCGCCGTGATCGTCAGCCCGTCGTCCAGTTCCACCCGCTCGCGGCCGCCGAGCTCCAGCACGCGCCGAAACGACAACTTCTGCAAGAGCCGCGACGTGTTCTGCGCGGTGATCACATCGGTGGAGCGGTTCTGCAGGCGTTTCAGCGACGGAAGATCGAAGTGGTCGAGATGCGCGTGCGACAACAAAATCAGGTCTGGTGCGCCGGTTTCTTCCACCGTCAAGGCAGCCGCCGTGTGCCGTTTCGGCCCGATCACCAGCGGTCCGCCGAGCGACACGCCGACTTTTTCCGAAAAGACGGGGTCGGTGATGATCGTTTTCCCGAGGATGTTCAACACAAGCGTCGAGTGGCCGATCCAGCTCACCGTCACCTGCTCCTCGGACCACTCGTCGGGGGCGGGCTTGTGGCGGGGGTGTTTATAGATCGGTTGCGGTTGCATCCGGCGCAACCGCTTATATTGCAGCCAAACAAGCGCCGTCAAAGCGGTGATGAAGAAGACCAGAATCCCGAGCAGCCACAGCAAGACTTTCATCGCTTTGCTCCTTTTTTCTCTTTTTCGGTGCTTCTATTGTATCATGTATCTAAAGGGGTGAACGATGATGGCGAAACGTTCAAAACTGGTCGACTACGGGCACAGCGAAGGCGAAGCGGTGGAAAAAGGCACGCTGTTCGTGCTGGATTCCTTTGAAGGGTTCGAAGAAGCGGACTTGGCGAGAATCGTGGAGCTGGCGGAGACGCGGCGGTTTACGAAGGTCGTGCTGTTCCCGCACAACGAGAAGACGCTGCGGACGATGGGCGAAGATGGAGTGTCAGCGTTCCACACGCGGGTGAAGCATCTGATGTATTTGGCGGATGACTCGCCATCCACGCTGCCGATCGTTGTGGACAAATGGGAGGAGAAGCGCAAGAAGTACACGCCGATGGAGTTGATCGTGCGCTATTTTGAGGAAAGCTACCGCGCACCGTATTTCTTGTATCTGACCGACCGCTATGCGAACCTCTTCTCGACGTTCGCTTCGTTCGAGGAAGTGATCAAAAAAGTCCGCTTGGTCATCGACCGCAAACAAGGGCTTCTCCCGACCTCCCGGCTTGACGAGTACCAGAGCCGCTGGGATTATGTGTGACGCTGGATCTGCAAGTTCGATTTAGGTTGAAAAATGGCGATTTTTTGACAAAGAACGAGAAATAGCTCGTTCTTTTTTTATTTGCTTGACACTTTGGATAAAGGAAGAGACAATGGGAACAGGCTTTTTTGGTCTTTTTGGTCTTTTTGTGTTTTTGGGTATATCTGCTGAAACTGCGCCCAAGAATTGAAAATATCGAAACACACACAGAAATGAGGAATTGACACACAATGATCCTGCTTCCGAACCTCGACGTACGACTCGAACAAAAAATCATCGACTTATACGAAGAGCACAAGAAACGTGCCGCCAACATCGACTGGAGCTATCATGAATTTGTCCCGTGGGAGTTAGGTCGCAGTTTCAAAGAGATTCCTTGGAGCATCGAACAGCGGACCCTGCCGCCGGCCGTGGCGATGGCGATTGAAACGGCGCTGCTGACCGAAGTCAACCTGCCATGGTTCACCACCTACCTCAGCTCGACCTTTACCGGTTCGCTTGGCGTTATGCAGGAATTCATCCACACTTGGGTCGCCGAAGAGGATCAGCACAGCAACCTGCTGGAGAACTATCTGCTTCTGACCCGCAACGCCGATCCGCAGCAACTGCACAAGCTGCGCCGCACGGTGGTGGAAAGCGGGTTTGAGTCGAGCTTCACCACGCCGATCGAAGCGATCACGTACGCGTCGTTCCAAGAGCTGGCGACGCTGGTGTTCTACACGAACGTGGCCAAAGTGGCCTCGCCGTACGATGAGACCCTGGCCGTGCTGCTGCGCCGTCTGGCGAAAGACGAATCGCTGCACTACTCCTTCTACCGCGATGTCGTCAAAGCGCATCTGGAGCTGGAGCCGAACTACCTGATGTACGTAGCCCGCGTGCTGCTCGGCTTCTTCATGCCGGGGAACAACATTCCGGACTACGACGAACGGATGAAGGTGATCGCCCGCGAAGTCGGCTACGGCCCGTCCCATTATTACAACCAGGTCGTGATGAAACTGGTCGAGTACTGGGATATCGAAGCGCTGCGCCCGACGACCGTCGAGGCGGAGAAGGCCCGGCTGGACATCCTGAAGCACTGCGACCGCCTGGGCCGCATCGCAAGACGTTTCGCGTAATGGCGATCAAGCTCACGAAGCGCCGACTGGAGTTCCTGGAACATCTGGTGCGACTGTTTCAGGTGGAGCAAGAACCGGTGCACTACGCGGCGGTCGCCGATTCGGTCGGCGTCAGCAAATGGACAGCCTACGATGTGTTGAAAGAATTGGAGAAAGCGGGCTTTTTGGCGCGCTCCTATTCGGTCAACGAAAACGAGACGGGGCGCTCGGTGGTGCTGTATTCGCCGACACAGGCGGCGTTTGAACTTTTCCGCCCGGTGCGCCGCAGCTTGTCGGCGCTGGCCGACTGGAACACGGTGCGGGAACAGGTGTCACACATCGCCCAAGCGCTGGAAAAGCGTTCGGTGCGCGAGGCGCAGAACCGCATCCTGCAGGCATCTCCGGGCGTCGAGCAGAATCTGGAATTTTGCGTGTGGATGCTCGGCGGGCTGATTCACTACATGTCGCGGATGGACGATCGAATGAAGCGTGTGGTGATCGAGGTCTCGTCGGGCATCAAACAGCCGGAAGTGCTCTTGGCGATGTTCGTCGGCACCGTCTCCGGCGTGGTGATCCGCTCGGTCGGCCGGGAGCTCGACCCGAAGATGAGCGGCTTGGTACAGCAGTTCCACCACAGCCTGCCCGACCTGAACCAGGAGGAAGTGCAGGTCATGGCCGAATTCTTGCGCCAGAAGATGGACGATTCGTTTCAGTAAGCAGGAAGCTTCAGCAAGATCAACATGGCAAAACACTCGACCCTGAACAGGGTCGGGTGTTTTTGATTTTTGATGAGATGACAAGATTTCCAAAATTGGCGTGGCGGTGCTGGTCGGCTGGGATGCACAGAGCGGGGAAAAAGGACTGTTGCTGCCGGCCGGCTGTTCACTGGTAGCGGCACTGTTTTACGGTGTGGCCGGCGTGTTTTCGGCACGGCAGTTTAAAGGCGAGCGGTCGCTTGACATGGCGATCGGACAACAGCTGGCCGCTGCGCTGCTCTTGCTCCCGTTTGCCGCCGTGACGTTGCCGGAGCAGGTGCCGGGGGTTGAAGTGACGCTGTCGGTGCTGGCATTGGCGATTTTTTGCACGGCGCTGGCCTACCTGCTGTATTTTGCGCTGATTCAAAACGTCGGGGCGGTCAAAACGCTGAGCGTGACCTTTCTTGTCCCGGTGTTCGGCATCTTGTGGGGGGCCTTGTTCCTGAACGAACAAGTAACGTTGGCGACGGCAGGCGGTCTGCTGATCATCTTGCTGAGCATCGCCTTGGTTATGAATGCGCGGTTTTTCGGCAAAAGTATTTTGTTCAAATTTTCAACGAAATGATATTGTTCTCCCTTGCGATATTTATTAAAATGTTAAATAACTATATGTAATTTATATCGCGGGGAGTGGTCAAAATGATTTCGATGAACGAGCGCGGTGCTCAATGGTGGTTTGAAGAGCAGGCGGCGCAGCGGCCCGATGCTCTTGCGGTTGTGTTTGCAGATAAAGAAGTGACCTATGCGGAACTAAACGGCCTGGCGGACCGGCTGGCGCACAACTTGCGCCGGCTGGGTGTCGGGCCGGATGTGTTGGTCGGCATCTGCGCTGAGCGCTCGGTGGAGATGGTCGCCGGGCTGCTCGGCATCTTAAAAGCGGGCGGGGCGTACGTTCCGCTCGACCCGGCGTATCCGGCCGACCGCCTGCGCTACATGCTGGAGGACGCGGCGGTACCGGTGCTGTTGACACAGGCGCACTTGGCCGACCGTCTGCCAGATTGTGGAGCGGAGGTCGTCTGTCTGGAGCAAGCGATGCAAGGGGAGGAACAGCCGCTTCCCCAGACGGTGCGCGCTGATGATCTGGCCTACGTGATCTACACGTCAGGCTCGACAGGGCGGCCGAAAGGGGTCATGCTGACCCACCGCGGGATGTGCAACATGATCCGGGCGACGGTGCAACTGTTCGACGTGCGGGAGGATAGCCGTCTGCTGCAGTTTGCTTCGTTTAGCTTTGATGCGGCGACCAATGAGATTTTCACCGCGCTGTCGGCGGGCGGTACGCTGTATCTGGCGCGCCAAGAAGAACTGATGCCAGGCCCCGGACTGATCGGCCTGCTCAAGAATCTGGCGATCACTCATGTGACGCTGCCGCCTTCGGTGTTGGCGATGCTCCCGGATGAGTTTCCACACCTGCGCACCGTCGTCTCGGCAGGGGAGAACTGCCCGCTGGAAACGGCGTCGCGGTGGGCGCGGGGGCGGCGTTTCGTCAACGCGTACGGACCGACGGAAGCGACGGTGTGCGCTTCGGCAGCCGTGTACGTTGGCGAATGCCAGAATGTGACGATCGGGCAGGCGATCGAAGGAGTGGAGCTGTTCGTGCTCGACAGGCAGATGCGGCAGGTGCAGGCCGGCGCGGAAGGGGAGCTGCACATCGGCGGTCCGGGGCTGGCGCGAGGGTATCTGCACCGCCCGGAGCTGACGGCGGAGAAGTTCGTGCCGCATCCGTTTTCAGAAGACTCAGAACAACGCTTGTATAAAACGGGAGACTTGGTGCGCCTGCTCACAGACGGAACGCTGGAGTTTTTGGGGCGGATCGACCAGCAGGTGAAGATCAGAGGCTTTCGGATAGAGCTCGGCGAGATCGAGGCAACGCTGGTCGGGCATGAACGGCTTCGCGAAGCGGTGCTGCTGGCTCGGGAGGATGCGCCGGGGGAGCCCAAATTGGTGGCGTACGTGGTTCCGCATGCTGGGCAGGAAGCGCCGCGGGCGGTAGAGCTGCGCCGTTTTTTGCAGGACAAGCTGCCCGATTATATGGTGCCGGCGTTCTTTGTGGTGCTCGACCGCTTTCCACTGACGCCAAACGGCAAGGTGGACCGCCGCGCTTTGCCTGCGCCCGATGCCCGGCGCGGGGAGTTGGAGAGCGAGTTCGTGCGGCCGCGCACGCCGCTGGAGGTGTCGCTGCAGCAGATCTGGCAGGACGTGCTGGGGCTGGACGGACTTGGCGTGCACGACCCGTTTTTGGAACTGGGCGGCCATTCGTTGCAGGCGGTGCAGATTTTGGCGCGGGTGCGGGAGCAGTTGGATGTTGAGATCGGGCTGCATGAGCTGTTTGCCAAGCAGACGATCGCGCTTTTGGCGGAGGAGCTGGAAGCGAAGCGTCTGGCGGGAACAGGCGTGTCAAACAGCTTCATCCCGCGCGTGCCGCGCAAGGAGGAGATCCCGGTGTCATCTGCGCAAGAGCGGGTGTGGTTCGTGCACAAGATGAACCCGGACAACCGTGCGTATGCGGCGCAGGCGATGATGCGCTTGCAGGGGGATCTGCGCCGGGATGTGCTGGAGCGGGCGTTGACGGCGGTCGTGGAGCGGCATGAGATGTTTCGCACGACGTTTCAGGAAGCGGACGGCAGGCCGGCGCAGAAGATCCATCCGCCCTTTGCAGTAAAGGTACCGGTGGTCAGCTTACTCGCGGTGCCGGTAGCGGAGCGGGAAAGCTGCTTGACCGGTCTGATGCAGGACGAGATGGCGCGGCCGTTCGACATGCGGGAGCTGCCGTTGGTGCGCTGGACGCTGTATCAGGTCGGAGCGCAGGAGCACGTGCTGCTGCACATCGAACACCACATGGTGCATGACGGCTGGTCGTACAACGTGTTTTTGCGGGAGTTTACGGCGCTGTATAACGCATTTCGGAACGGACAGGCTTCACCGCTTGCCGAGATGCCGGTGCAGTTTGCCGATTTTGCTCATTGGCAGCGATCGTGGCTGCAAAGCGTGCAGGCACAAGAGCAGGTGCAGTATTGGCAGCAAAAGCTGGCCGGGTGCAATCCCGTGCTGGAGCTGCCAAGCGACCGCCCGCGACCTGCCCTGCCGAGCCATCGCGGCGGCGCGGTGCGGGTGGATCTGCCTGCAAAGCTGTGCGAGCGGCTGACGGCGATGGGGCGGCAGGAAGGCGTGACGCTGTATGTGACGCTGCTCACGGCGTTCAAGGTGCTCCTGTACCGCTATACGGGTCAGAACGATCTGCTCGTCGGGTCGGCGGTGGCGAATCGCCGTCTGCGCGATACGGAAGGCCTGATCGGGATGATTGTCAACAACGTGGTGCTGCGGACGCAGCTGGACGGGGATGTGCCGTTTCGGGAACTGCTCGGCCAGGTGCGGGCGATGGCGTATGAGGCGTTTGCCCACGAGGACTTGCCGTTCGACAAGCTGGTCGAAGCGGTGAACCCGGTGCGGGATACGAGCCGCAATCCGCTGATCCA
Source organism: Tumebacillus sp. BK434 (assembly GCF_004340785.1). Taxonomy (NCBI): domain Bacteria; kingdom Bacillati; phylum Bacillota; class Bacilli; order Caryophanales; family Alicyclobacillaceae; genus Tumebacillus; species Tumebacillus sp. BK434. Next base: position 645,754 of record NZ_SLXS01000001.1, read on the forward strand.
AGTGATGTTTTCGTTCCACGACTCGCCGTTGCCAAAGCTGGACCTGCAGGATCTGACCGTTCAGGTGAAAGAAGCGCTGAATAACGGTTCGGCGAAGTTCGACCTGAACGTCGTGGGGCTTCCTTTGCAGGAGGCGCGCCTTGGTGAATCTGAGCACGGGGCGGGCGGTCTGACGCTGATCTGGGAGTACAGTTCCGATCTGTTCGAGGAAGCGACGATCCGGCGGATGATCGGGCATTATCTGAACCTGCTGGAGCATGCCGTCGCTGAGCCGGAGACGCAAGTGGCGTTGATGCGGTTGCTGGAAGAGCGGGAGGCGGAGCAGATCATGACCGCATGGAACCGAACGGAAGCGGGCGGCGTGCCGGATCTGCCGCTTCATGCGCTGTTTGAGGCGCAGGCGGCTCGGACGCCAGATCGGACAGCCGTCGTGTTTCAGGAACAGTGCCTGACCTATCGCGAGCTGAACAGGCAGGCGAACCGCTTGGCCCGCCATCTGCGCAAGCTCGGCATTGCGGCGGAGGAGAAGGTCGGACTGTGTGCCGAGCGGTCGCCGCAGATGCTCGTCGGGCTGCTCGGCATCTTAAAAGCGGGCGGCGCATATGTGCCGCTGGACCCGGAGTACCCGCAGGAGCGCTTGGCGTTTCTGATGCGGGACGCACGAATGGCCGTGGTGGTGACGGAGAGCAGTCAGACGGAGTGGCTGAAAGCAGTGGCTGTAGAGGCGCATCAGTCGGAACTCGATGGGCTCCAGGCAGAAAAGCCGGACGCAGAGGCAAGGATCGGCAACCTGCAGCTCGTATGTTTAGACGGCGGGATGGAGCTCTGGTCGCAAGGGCAGGGCGCCGATCTTGAACTTCCCATCACAGCCGACCGGCTCGCCTACATGATCTATACCTCCGGCTCGACAGGGAAGCCGAAAGGGGTGCAGGTGGAGCATCGAAATGTGGTGAACTTCCTGCACAGCATGCAACAACGACCGGGTGTCGAAATGGACGATGTGCTGCTGGCGGTGACGTCGCTGTCGTTTGACATCGCGGCGCTGGAGCTGTTCTTGCCGCTGGTGACGGGGGCAAAAACGGTCTTGGCCGACCGGGCGACCGCTGCGGACGGGAAGAAGCTCGCCGCCTTGCTTGCGCGCTCCGGCGCGACGATGATGCAAGCGACGCCTGTCACTTGGCGGCTGCTCGTCGAGGCTGGTTGGCGCAGCGCAGGGCGTGTGAAAATGCTCTGCGGCGGGGAAGCATTGCCTGCCGACTTGGCGCGGAGCTTGACGGCAGACGACTCGGAGCTGTGGAATCTGTACGGTCCAACGGAGACGACGATCTGGTCGACTTGCACCCGCATCGAGCCGGATTTTGTCGGTACCCCCTCGATCGGCAGTCCGATTGCGAACACGAACGTGTATGTGCTGGACGCGCGCTTGCAGCCGGTGCCGGTCGGCGTGCCCGGCGAACTGTGCATCGGCGGGGCCGGTGTGGCGCGCGGGTATTGGAACCGCGCCGAGTTGACGGCGGAGACGTTTATCTCCCACGAATTGGGCCGCTTGTACCGGACGGGTGACCGCGTGCGCCTGCTGACAGACGGGAGGTTGCAGTATCTGGAGCGGATGGATCATCAGATCAAACTGCGCGGGCTGCGCATTGAGCTGGGCGAGATCGAGGCGAGGCTGCACCTGCATCCCCGCGTGCAACACGCGGTGGTGGCCGTCCAAGGGGACTCGCATTCCGACAAGCGACTGGTCGGCTACGTGGTGCCACGCGGTCTGGAAGCGCCGACCGCGCAAGAGCTGCGCACTTATTTGAAGGCAAGCCTCCCGGAGTATATGGTTCCTTCTGCTGTGCTCATGCTCGACGCCCTTCCGCTCACGCCAAACGGGAAAGTGGACCGCCGCGCATTGCCGGCACCGGATGCACAGGCCGCAACAGGTGAATACCTCGCGCCGCGCAATGAACGGGAGCGGCAGGCGGCGGAGATTTTTGCCCAGCTGCTGAAACGGGAGCGGGTCGGCGTCACCGACAATTTCTTTGCGCTCGGCGGGCACTCGTTGCTGGCGCTACAGGCTGTGTCGAGGCTGAGCATCGCACTCGGCGTCGAAGTGCCGTTCCGTGCGGTGTTTGAGGAGCCGACGGTGGCCGGGCTGCTGGAAAGTCTGGACGGGCTTGCGCAGCAGCAACGTGCTGCGCACATGCCGATGCAACTGCCGCAGATTGACCCATTGCCGCGCGGCGATGACGAAGTGCTGCCCTTGTCGTTTGCCCAACAGCGACTGTGGGTGCTGGAGCAGATGTTAGGCGGAAGTGCGGCGTATCATTTCCCGTACGCGATGCGCTTACAGGGGGAACTGGAGGTCAGTACCCTTGCGCGCAGTGTGCAGGCATTGGTGCACAGGCATGAAGCGCTGCGCACGACGTTTCAAGAGCGCAACGGGCAACTGGTGCAGGTGATCGGAGCCGCAGAGCCGATGTTGCTTCCTGCTGTTACCGTTCACGAAGACGACCTGCCGGAGCTGATGCAGGCGGAGGCAGGGCGTCCGTTTGATCTCCGGCGCGGCCCGCTGTTCCGCGCGTCGCTCTGGAGAATCAGCGAGACGGAGCATGTCCTGCTGTTCAACATGCACCATATCATCACCGATGGCTGGTCGTACGGCGTGCTGGCCCATGAATTGTCGGCGCTGTATGCGAACGAGCCGCTTGCTCCCTTGCCGGTGCAATACGCCGACTTTGCGGCGGCGCAGCGCAACTGGATGCAGGGCGAGGTGCTGGAAACGCAGCTCGCTTACTGGAAACGGCAACTGGACGGCGAACTGCCCGTCCTCGAGCTCCCGACCGACCATCCGCGCCCGGCGGTGCAGACTTATAACGGCACGTTCTGCAAACGAGAGCTGCCAAGCCGGCTGACCGAACGGCTGCGCGCCTTCAGCCAACAGCGCGGCGTGACGCTGTACATGACCCTGCTCGCCGCGTTTCAAACGCTGTTGCACCGCTACACCGGCCAAGAGGATCTGCTGGTCGGCTCCCCGATCGCAGGACGCAATCGCCAGGAAGTGGAAGGGCTGATCGGCTTTTTCGTGAACACGCTGGTTCTGCGTACCGACTTGGCGGGCAACCCGTCCTTTGACGAACTGCTCCGCCGGGTGCGGGAAACGGTGCTCGGGGCGTTTGCGCATCAGGACGTGCCGTTTGAACGCCTGGTGGAAGAGCTGCAGCCGGAGCGGGTGCTGAGCCATTCGCCGCTCTTTCAGGTCTCGTTTCAACTGCTTTCCGCCTGGCAGGTCGAACTGCAGGGCTTGGACGTGCAGTCCCTCGAAGTGCAGACCTCCACGGCCAAATACGACCTGTCTGTCGCCGTGATCGAAGAGGGGGATCAACTGGCCTTGCGCTTTGACTACAACACCGATCTGTTCGAGCGGGCTATGAACACACGGATGATGGAGCATTTCCGCGTCCTGCTCGAAGGCATCGTCGCCGAGCCGGATCAGCGAATCGGAATGTTGCCGTTGTTAACGGCGGAGGAGCGGGAACTCGTGCTCGGCAAATGGAATGAGACGGCTGTGCAATATCCAAGGGAGTGTACGGTGCACGAACTGTTTGAGCGGCAGGCGGAGCGGACGCCCGATGCGGTGGCGGTGGTGTACGGGGAGCAGACTTTGACGTATGCGGAGCTGAATCGCCGGGCGAATCGAGTGGCGCACGAACTGCGTGCGCGCGGCGTGGCACCCGACCAGCCGGTGGCGATCTACATGGAGCGGTCAGCAGAGCTGATCATCGGCTTGCTTGCGATCATGAAAGCAGGGGGCGCGTATCTCCCGCTCGACCCGGAGTATCCGCAAGAGCGCATCGCCCTGATGCTGGAAGACGCCGCAGCAGCCCTGTTGCTGACACAATCTCATCTGGCGAACAGTCTTCCTGCGCATACCGTGCAGATTGTCTGCCTCGATGCGAGATGGGAGAAATCAATCGGTGACTGCGATACCAATCTGCAGTCTGGCACCACCGCCGAACATCTGGCGTACATCACCTACACCTCCGGCTCGACCGGGCGTCCGAAAGGCGTTTGCATCCCGCACCGTGCAGTGGTGCGGTTGGTGACGGGAACCGACTACGCGGAGTTTGCGCCGGAAGATGTTTTCTTGCAGTTCGCTTCGATCTCCTTCGACGCGGCGACGTATGAGATCTGGGGCAGTCTGCTGAACGGTGCGCGGCTTGTCGTGTATCCGGCAGGGAAGGCAACGCTGCAGGAACTTGGCCGTGTGATTCAAGCGCAGCGCGTGACGACGCTGTGGCTGACAGCCGGGCTGTTTCATCAGATGGTCGAGGAGCAACTGCCGCAATTGGCAGCGGTCAAACAGCTGCTCGCCGGAGGTGATGTCTTGTCCGTGCCCCACGTCAAACGCGTGTTGCAACATCTGCCGGGGCTCACACTGATCAATGGCTATGGCCCGACGGAAAGCACCACGTTTGCCTGCTGTTACAGCATGACGCATGCGGAGCAAGCGGGGACTGCGGTGCCGATTGGGCGTCCGATCGCCAATACGCAAGTCTATGTGCTGGACCGCCGCCTGCAGCCGGTGCCGGTCGGCGTGCCGGGCGAGCTGTATCTCGGCGGTGACGGCTTGGCGCGGGAGTACTTGAATCTGCCGGAAATCACGGCGGAGAAGTTCATCGAACATCCGTTCTCTTCTGTTGCGGACGCCAAGCTGTACCGTACCGGCGATCAGGTGAAATACCTGCCCGACGGCAACCTTGAATTCCTCGGCCGCCTTGACCAGCAGGTGAAGATCCGCGGCTTTCGCATCGAAACGGGGGAAGTCGAGGCTCAGCTTTTGGCTTCCTCCAGCGTACGGGAAACGGTTGTAACCGTGTATGAGCCGAATGTAGGGGATAAGCGCTTGGCCGCCTATGTGGTGCCCGCGCACGGAGTCGATTTTGACGAGTCGGCCCTGCGGCAGGAATTGAAAGGCAGACTGCCCGGCTATATGCTCCCATCCGTATTTGTGGCGTTGGAGCGGCTGCCGCTGACCCGCAACGGAAAAGTGGATCTGCAGGCATTGCCGGAGCCGCAGCAAGCGGTGTCAGAACTGATGGCGGAACCCCGCAATCAGGACGAAGCATGGGGAGCTGACCTGTTTGCCGAGCTGTTGGGCACGCGCGTCGGGATCACCGACAACTTTTTCGAGCGGGGCGGCCATTCGCTGGCGGCGACGAGGGCGATCTCCCGCCTGCGCGCGGTCTACGGTGTCGAGTTGTCGCTGCAGGCGTTTTTTGAAGACCCGACCGTGGCCGGCGTGATGCAGAAGGTGCAGGCGCTGCAAGGTGCCGCGGCACAGATGCGGATCGTCCCGGTGCCGAGAGAGCAGACGCTGCCGCTTTCCTTCGCCCAGCGCAGGCTGTGGTTCTTCGATCAGTTTGAGCCGGGCAACCCGGTGTACAACATCCCGGTCGCGCTGCGCCTGACTGGGGATCTGGATGTGCCTGCTTTGGCACGCAGCCTGCAGGAGATCGCTGCGCGCCACGAAGCTTTGCGCACGGTGTTTGCCGATCAGCTCGGAGAGCCGTCGCAGGTCATTCTATCGGCACCTGACTCTTTTTTGACGCTTGAGACACGTGACGTTGAGACGCTGATCGGGGAAGAGCAGCGCCATGCGTTTGATCTGCAAAACGGGCCTTTGTTCCGTGCCCGCTTGGTGCAGGCCGGGGAGCGGGAGCATGTGCTGATCCTGAACCTGCACCACATCGCAGCGGATGGCTGGTCGATCGGTGTGCTGGCCCGGGAGCTGTCGGCGCTTTATTCGTCGCGGTCGCTGGAGAGCCTGCCCGTCCAGTACGCCGACTTCGCGGTCTGGCAGCGCGAGTGGCTGCAAGGTGCCGTCTTGGAACGGCAGCTCGGCTATTGGAGAGAGCAGCTCGGCGGCAACTTGCCGCTCCTGCAACTGCCCGCCGACCGCCCTCGTCCGGCGGTGCGGACGTATCACGGAGCGGGGCATCGGATGACGCTCGCTGCCGGATTGAGCCAGGCGATCCACGCGCTTTGCAAACAGGAAGGCGTCACGCTGTTCATGACGCTGCTCACCGCCTTCAAGACTTTGCTGCACCGCTACAGCGGCCTGCAGGACATCCTCGTCGGCTCCCCAGTCGCAGGGCGCAACCGGGCGGAGATCGAAGGGCTGATCGGCTTTTTCGTCAAAACGCTCGTCCTGCGCTCCGATCTGTCCGGCGACCCTTCGTTCCGCGAGCTGCTGGGACGGGTGCGGAAGATGACCTTGGCGGCGTTCGACCATCAGGATGTGCCGTTTGAGCGGCTGGTCGATGAGCTGCAGCCGGAACGCCACGCGAGCATTTCGCCGTTGTTCCAAGTGATGTTCGTCCTGCAAAACGCGGTGAACGAGCGTTGGGAGCTGCCCGGCCTCGCAGTAGAGCAGCTGAAACTCGAGCAGCAGACCGCCAAGTTCGACCTGACGCTGAGCGTGGCGGAAGACGGAGCGGAGCTCGGCGTGCATGTCGAGTACAACACCGATCTGTACGACCGCGCGACGATCGAGCGGCTCTGCGGACACTACGAGACCCTGCTGCAGGGCATCGTCGCCGATCCGGGGCAAAAGATTTCCGCACTGCCCTTGTTGACCGCGTCGGAGCGGTATCAGGTACTTGTGGAATGGAATTCGACTGAAATTCCTATTGCGAACGTTTGTTTGCATGAGCTGATCGAAGAGCAGGTGCAGTGTACTCCTCATCTTGTGGCAGCGGTGTACGGGGAGCAGGAGCTGACGTACGCGGAACTGGATGAGCAGGCGAACCGCTTGGCGCACCATCTGATCGCGCATGGCGTCGGGCCGAATGTGCCGGTTGGCGTGTGCATGGAGCGGTCGCTGGAGCTCGTCGTGGCGCTGGTCGGGATCTTAAAAGCGGGCGGCGCGTACGTTCCGCTGGACACAGATGCTCCGACGGCCAGAATTCGTCAGGTGCTGGAAGATTCCCGCGCTGCCGTGTGCGTGACGCAGATGAGCTTGCTGGCTAAGCTGCCTGTGGAGACTATTCAGTACGTGTGCCTCGACCCGGGTTCCCAAGTTCTGCAGACCTATCCTGTTCATGCGCCGCACACGGCGGTCACACCCGACAATCTCATCTCCATCTACTACACCTCCGGCTCCACAGGCAAGCCCAAAGGCGTCTGCTCCACACATCGCGGCTGGGTCAACCGCATGCTCTGGATGCAGCGCCAGTATCAGCTGCAGCCAAAGGAGACCGTTTTGCAAAAAACGACTTTGACCTTCGACGATGCCGCCTGCGAGTTCTACTGGCCGCTGCTTGTCGGCGGGCGCATCGCGCTACTGGAGCCGGGTCTGCACAAAGACCCGCGGGCGATCTTGGACGCGGCAATCCGTGATCGGGCGGCATTCCTCACCTTCGTGCCGAGCATGCTCGCCCTGTTCGTCGAGGCGGTCACGCCGGAAGACCGCGCGAGACTGCAGCATCTGCGCCACGTCGGCTCCTCCGGCGAAGCGTTGCGCTCCGACCTCGTGCGCCGCTTCCGGGAACAAATCGGCTGTGCGCTCCACAACACGTGGGGTGCGACAGAAGTGTCGATCGACTCCACGATTCACACCTGTACCGCAGAAGATGAACATGCTGCCGAGATCGTCTCGGTGGGGCATCCGATTGACAATAACAGATGTTATGTTCTCGATGAGCAGCTGCAGCCCGTTCCGATCGGCGTGCCCGGCGACTTGTATCTCGGCGGGATCGGCTTGGCCGTCGGCTATCTGAACGACCCGGAGCGCACGGCAGCAGCGTTTTTGCCCAATCCGTTCGTCGAAGGGGAACGTCTGTACAAAACGGGCGACCGCGGCTTTTTCCGCGCGGACGGCAGCATCATGTTCCTCGGCCGCCGCGATGATCAGATCAAAGTCCGGGGGCAGCGCGTGGAGCTCGCCGAGATCGAAGCGGTGCTGGCGACTCACCCCGATCTGCAGCAAGCTGCGGTGGCGGCGTTCAAACGCCCGGACGGCTATCTGCTGGCCGCCTATTGCGTGCTGACCGACCCGTTGGCACAGGTAAACACTGAAAGCCTGCGCGCGTTCATGAGCGACCGCCTGCCTGATTACATGGTGCCGTGGCGGTTTGTCAGACTTGACACGCTGCCGACGACGGTCAGCGGCAAAGTCGACCGCAAACAGCTCCCCGACCCGGGCGATGAGCGTCCCGAGCTGGAAGAGGCGTTTGTCGCGCCGGGCACGCACGCCGAACGGACGGTGGCGACGATCTGGCAGGAGATTCTCGAAGTGAACCAAGTGGGCGTCCGCGACAATTTCTTTGCGCTCGGCGGGCACTCCCTGTCCGCGACGCGCATCATCTCCCGGGTCAACCGCGAGCTGGAGGTGCAGCTGCCGCTGCGCGACCTGTTTGAGTCGCCGACGGTGGCCGGACTGGCGGAAAAAGCGGACCGGAGCGCAGGAGCTGGGCAAGCGCCGATTCCCCGCTTTCCAAAGCGGACAGAGTTCCCGCTGTCGCACGCTCAGCAGCGATTCTGGTTCCAGTATCAATTCGATCCGGAAAGCATGGCGGCAGGTGCGATGAACCTGCACCTGCTGGACGGGCCACTGGACGCGGAGCAGCTGTTGCGCGCCTACCGCGCCCTCACCAAGCGCCACAGCATCATGCGCACGATGCTGGCAGAGCGGGCCGGGGAAGGGACGTTGCAAATCGTGCACGAGGAAGTTGCGGAGCCGATCCGTTTTGTTGACCTGACCGAACTGCCTGAAGCGGAACGGGGAAACCGTCTGCTGCGCATCCTGGCTGACGCGAAGAACGCGCCGTTTGATCTCACGCGCGACTTCTTTTTCCGCGCCTGCCTGCTCAAGCTTAGCGACCGTCAGCACGTCCTGCTGTGCAACATTCACCCGATCGCGTATGACGGCTGGTCGATCACCGTTTTCTTCCGCGATTTGGCAGCATTGTACCAAGGGGCGGAACTTCCGGCCGCGTTGCAGTATGGCGAATACGCCCTCTGGCAGCACGAGCAGTTGGCGGATGGGAAATTGAACGGGCAAAAGGCGTACTGGCTGCAGCAACTGGCGCTGGAGACGGGGCCTCCTGCGCTGACGCATGACTTTGCAATGCTGCCAGAACAGACGGAGCGGGTGACCGACCGGCGTCTGACGCTTGGGCCGGCTCTGGCCGCGAAACTGCGCGTATTGGCGGCAGAACAGGGCACGACGCTGTATTTGACGCTGTTGACCGGCTTGAAAATCTGGCTGGCGCTGACCTCCCGCCAAGAGCTGATCACCGTCTGCTCGCCGATCGCCGGCCGCAGCCATCCCGACTTGGAGAGCGTCTTGGGCCTGATGGTCAACCCGCTCGCCCTGCGCACCGATCTTGCTGACAACCCGACCGCGCTGCAGGTGCTGGAGCGGGTCAAAGAGACCGCGTTTGGCGCCTATGCCAACCAGGACTACCCGTTCGACCTCATCTTGCACGATCTGCGCGCCCGCCGGGGCGGAGAGCTGGGCGAGAGCTTGTACAACATCGTGTTCGTCGGCCAAAATGCGCACCTCGACGCGGTCGAACTGGCACCGGGCGTGACGCTTCGCTATTGCTCCTTTGAGGAGCTGATCGGCAGCATCGGCATCGACCCAAGCGCTGAACAGGCGCAAGCGGCGAAGGAGAGAGACGACTTCGCAGACGACCCGACGGTGGAGTTCGACCTGCATATCGAAGCGTACGATACCGAAGACAGCCTGACCCTCGTCGCTGCTTACAACGCCAAACGATTCACCTCAGAAACGGTCGACAGGCTGCTCAGCGAATACGAATCGGTGCTGCAGCAATTCGCCAATGACTGCACGCTGCGCCTGTCGCAGATGCAATTGCCGGAGCCGATCGACCTGTTTTAAACAACATTTGCATGGGCAGTGTCAGCATGGCTGACACTGCCCGTTTTATTTTTATAGAAGGAATCATTCGAATAATATCGAAAATAAAGAGTGAGGAAAAAGTTCCAAAGGAAAGAAGGAAAACTGATGAAGGTGCTGGACTTGAGCATCGGCCGGCCAGCTTATGAAGTGGAAGTGCAAGCCTCGTTGTTGTTTGAAGCGGCGCTGGGGCTGGCGGCGGTGACGTATGATGAGATTCGAGATACATTGGAGCGCAAGACCCCGGAATGGGAGGAGATCCTCCGGCGGATGAAGCCGGAAGCGCAACAAGAAGTGGAGTACTGTGCAAAGCACAATACGTGGCAGACATTGCTTCGGCTGTTGCATGGCGGGGAATTTACAGCGCTCGAGGCGTTTCTGCAGCATCTGCGTTCGATGACGGTCGAACAGTTGCGCTATCAGGTCTTGCCGGCGCTTTGTGAGCCGCGTGAAGAGGAGCTGCGCCGCCTTGCAGCGGCCGGAGACAAAGGAGCTGCCGACATTTTGATCGCGGCTGCGGCAGGGCATGGATTTCTTGCCGCGTATGTCCCTTTTATCCTGAATGTGGACGGGGAGGTGCTGAAGCGTCATCTGCTGCTGCTGACAGAAAGTTGGTATGAAGCGGCGATCTCGCCTCGCGAAACAGAATGGGCGGAGATCCTGATGCGGGAAGTGAAAGTGAAACGGGAGATGCAAGGGCGTTTGTCGCGAGAGGCGTTCGTTGAATGGACGATCGGAAAGGCGTATCAGCCCGATCCGGGGCTGCGGCGCGTACTGCTCGTGCCGAACATCGCCTACCGCCCGTGGACGATTCAAGCGGATTTGCCCGGTACCCGGGTCTTTTACTATCCGGTGAGCGAGGAAAGCCTGTTCGGAGATGATGACCCGTATCGTCCGCCTGCGTCGCTGGTGCTGCTGCACAAAGCGCTAGGCGATGAGAACCGCCTGAGGCTCTTGAAACTGCTCGATGAAGGGGAGCGCACTTTGCAGGAGCTGACCGTGACGCTGGATCTGGCCAAGTCGACCGTCCACCATCATCTCGCCCTGCTGCGTTCGGCCGGACTCGTGGTGTCGGACGGCAGTACATACGCGCTGCGGCCAGCGCTCCTGCAACAGATGGAGCGTCAGCTGGCCGCGTATTTCGAACGAGGGGGTCAGGGGGGCTGATGGGAAAGCAAACAAACCTTGGCGCCGGGGAGCAACTGTCTGCGGCTGCAACTACAGGTGAATCATCCGCCGCTGGAAATTCTTCGTCAAAGCCTGCTTCAGTTTGGGGCAACCGCGATTTTTTCTGGCTGTTCGTCGGGCGGACGATCGCACAGGCCGGAACGGCGGTAACTTCGATCGCCATCCCCTGGCTGATCTTGGAGCTGACCGGCTCGGCCACGCAGACCGGGTTGGCTTTTGCGGTCGGGTTCATCCCGTATTTGCTGCTGTCGCTGCCCGCAGGCGTCTGGGCGGACACTTGGAATCGGAAAACGCTGATGGTCGCAGCCGACAGCGGGCGCTTGCTCCTGCTGCTGTTGATTCCGCTCGTGTTGTGGCTTTTCGGCGACATCCCGATCCTCTTGCTGTTTGCAGTGCAGGCGGGCATCAGCCTGTTGTCAGCCTTGTTCGATGCAGCATACAGCGCCTGCCTGCCGAATGTAGTGCAGGCAGAGCACTTGCAGCAGGCGAATGCGGCGCTGCAGATGGGAGCTTCCTTCAGCCGCATCGGCGGCCGGGTGGGCGGGGGCCTGCTGATCGTAGTGTTCGACGCGGCGAATACGCTGCTGGTCGATGTGAGTACGTACGCGATCTCGATCCTGACGATCTATTTCATCCGGGCGTCTTTTTCAAAAGAAAGGCAGGGCAAAGCTCCGGCGAGCCTATTTGACGGGATGCGGGAAGGGCTGCGATATGTCTGGGAGCGGAAGACCCTGCGCATGCTGGCCCTGTTTTCCATGCTTGTGAATCTGGTCGGTCCGGGGATGGATCTCGCGCTGATCTACCGGGCCAATCAGGAGTTGCACCTGTCGGCCCACTGGGCAGGCTACATCATGGCCGGATTGAGCGGCGGCATGCTCGCCGGATCGTTCTTCCTCGCACGGATCAAAAATCGGTTCAGCACGCGAAGCCTGCTCACAGTCTCCACGCTCTTGCAGGTCATTCCGCCTTTTCTGTTTGCCATCACGCACGCACCGGTGGTGTTGGTGCTGGGTCAGGTGATGATCGGATGCCTGATCATCGTCTGGAGTGTCACGACAACTACGCTCCGCCAGTCCACCGTCCCGGATGAGCTGCAGGGGAGATGCGCCAGCGTCTTTCGGATCATCGCCTGGGTGACCATTCCCCTTGGCAGCACCGTCGCAGGTGTTGTCAATGAAGCGTGGGGATCGGCCGTATTTTTCCTGATCGCCGGTAGCGTGCTTTGCCTCGTATGTTTCAGCTTTTTGCAGACGAGAAGCAAACTTGTCCTGAACTAAAAACACGCCAACATGCACAGCACGTGCAAGATTGGCGTGTTTTTCTGTCTGTTTATGCTCTGTTTTATTCTTTGTAGCTGGCGATCAGCAGCAGCCCGTCGGTGTCGCCGATGTTGATCACGTTGTGCGGGATGCTGGCGTTCCAGGAGAAGGCGTCGCCTTCCTCGAGAATGACCGAATCGGAGCCGTGCTCGGCCCGGTAGCGCCCTTTGAGCACAAGGTGGCATTCGTAGCCTTCGTGAAAATGCGTCTCGCCGGTCACATCGCCCGGTTTCGACCCGACCAGCATCACGCGCAGCGGGCCGTTGGTGGTCAGGTATTCGATGTTGAAGATGCCAAACGTTTTCACCTTGCGCTCGTCCTTGCGCACGACCGTCATCCGTTCCTTTTCGGTCATAAAAAAGTAGGTGATCGGGACGTTCAAATAGTTGGCGATCAGCTCCAAAGAGGCGATTGAAGGGGAGGTTTTGTTATTTTCAACATTCGAGATAAACCCGCGCGACAACCCGGTCCCTTCGCAGAGCTGGGGGATGGTGATGCCTTTGCGCTTGCGGATCGCCCGAATTGTGCAGCCAATGTCCATCGCAGGTCACATTCCTTTATCTGAGTGTACTTTCACTATAGCAGACGGGGAGCAAGTTTCGCTAGTTCGTAGTTCATAATGGTGAACTTAGTTTCACTTGGGTGAAAATGTGTTTGACAGCCTGCGGGGGAGGGTGATATGCTTTTTGTGCGAAATACAAAACTTAGTTCACTTACATGAAACTATTTGGAGGATGATTTTGAAGATGAATAAAAACACCTTAGCGTTAACGCTGCTGCGGGTTGTGTTTGGATTGACGTTCCTGTTCCACGGCTGGCAAAAGATGCAGATGGGGCTCGGAAACGTCGGCGGTTACTTCGCCAGCCTCGGTCTGCCGTCCTGGCTGGCTTACGTGGTCGGCAACCTGGAGCTCTTCGGCGGGCTTTTGCTGATTATCGGTCTCCTGACCCGCTACATCTCGCTGTCGTTCGTGATCGTGATGATCGGTGCCATCTTCTCGGCGAAGCTCGGCAACGGCTTCCTCGGCGCAGACGGCCAGCCGGGCTATGAGATCGACATCGTGCTACTGACGATCGGCGCATTCTTCGCGATCTCCGGCAGCACCGGCTACTCGGCCGATGCGCTGTTTAAAAATCAAGGCAAAGAGTCGATCAAAGCATAGGGAGTAAGAAAAGGCAGGGCCTCGCGGCTCTGCCTTTTTTCTGTATACACTTGTGGTGTTGCTGATCGACTGATGATCAGCTTTTCTTTTCAGTTAACATAATATATATTATCGGACGTAATATGAAATCCACAAATCATAGCAACATACAGTAAAAAGCCCCTGCTTACCTGCAGGGGCTTTTTTATTATGCCAGCGAGATGATGATATTCCCCTTCTTGTGCCCGGTCTCGACATAGCGGTGCGCGTCGGGGATCTGATCCAGCGGGTAGCGGCGGTCGATGACCGGTTGCAGCTTTCCTTGTGCCAGCAGATCGGTCAGGAACAGCAGATCTTCCATCAGCACTTTGGCAATTCCTTGCCCGTCGACCGTCACGTAGGTGCCGTTCGGTGTCAACGACTGCGTGCAGTGCGATTTCTTGGTTTTCCCGACGGCATCAAAGACGAGATCGTACTGCATGCCGCTTTTGGTAAAATCGTCCGTTCGGTAATCGATGACCCGATCGGCTCCGAGCGATTGCACCAATTCGTGATTGGCAGCGCTGCAGACAGCTGTCACGTGCGCTCCGAAATGCTTGGCAAGCTGGACCACAGAAGTCCCGACAGCTCCGGAAGCGCCGTAAACGAGAATGTTATGACCGATCTGGAGCTTTCCCTTCCTGAGAAAATGCATGGCGGTCGTTCCGCCAAATAGAATGGCCACAGCGTCCTCATCGGCCACGCTTGCCGGTGTGCTCGCCACCAGACCGGCTTCCGGCAGGCAGATGTACTCGGCATGTGCGCCAAAGCGCATCCCTGTAAAGGCGAACACGCGGTCTCCTTTCTTGTATCGGGTTACATGCTTGCCGGTTTCCTCGACTTCCCCTGCCAGTTCGACCCCGAGTATCGCCTTTCTTGGTTTGCGGAGACCTAAAAAGAGCCGCATCGGGAGCCAGAGCAAGAGCGGACTCTTGAAGCCCCGCACTCGGCAATCTCCTGACGTGACGGTTGTCGCATGAATGCGGATTAGGATCTCATTGTCCTTGGGCACAGGTTTTGCCACCTCTTGGAGCTTCAACACGTCCGGCGATCCGTATTGCGTACAGACCATTGCTTGCATCAGGATCTCTCCCCTTCTTTCATTTATCTTCGTCAAGTTCATCTTCATAAGAGAACACTTCTTCCAGCGGCAAGCCGAACACGCGGGCAATGCGGAACGCCAGCTCCAGCGAGGGCGAGTATTTTTCTTTTTCGATCGCGACGATCGTTTGGCGCGTCACCCCGACACGGTCGGCCAATTGCTGCTGTGTCATTTCCTGGTGATGAAAACGCAAGCTGCGAATCTGGTTGCGGATTAAACTCTTGCCCATTTCAGACTCCTCTCCGATAGTAGTAAAGCTGGACGACCGTTCCGACCATCGCTGCCGCAAAGCCGGAGACAAGTAAGATCATGAACATCGCCGCGACAGGCAGCTCCAGTACCAAGGCGATCATCGCCGCCAAGAAACCGAAGACAAACACATAGTTGGAAATACGGGTTGATTTCAGCTCGATGATCCGGTCGAGCTCATCGATGATCAGCGGGGCCTTTTCACCCGATACGACCGCGTGCAGAATCGAGAACAGAATCGAAATGATGAGGTTGAAGATAATCGACACGATGATCAGCTTTAAGACGAAAGCGCCCCAGAATTTCAACGAGCTTTCTTGAAACAGACTCCCGCCTTCGTAGGTCTGTATCGCATACCACACGTACAGGACAAAAATCAGGACGGTGCTGAGCAGGGTCACGATCCCCTTTTTTTCTTGATAGGACATTCGCAGTTCTCCCCCTTCTTGCGTAAAATGAATTGTACATGATGACATGTATAACGTACTTGATGTAAAAAATATATTACATATACCCAAATTTAGCAAGCATGCAGTTCACCAAACGTTTTTTCTGCGAGTGGACGAGACTGCGCTTTTCCTTTGATCTGGCTCATGAACAGCAGGGTCAAGAGCGCCAGGAACAGCACCAGTGCCTCGGAGCCGAACGCAGGGGTTCCTTCGCAGACACAAAGAAAACAAAACGAACATTCATGGTTTGACAAAATCTACACATCCTAGAAAAAACACCAACGCGAGGTGCCTGAATGAGTCAACCGAAAGAGCGCATCTCTACCCTGCAAATGGCAATGATCTTGATCTCGTTTGTCGGGATCAGCGATCATGTGGTGATCATCCCTGTTCTGTTGCGAACGGGCGGTCGGGATGCCTGGATCTCCGTCTTAGCGGCAGCGCTCCTGATGGCGCTGTGGATTCTGCTGTTGCACCTGATCATGAAAAAGAGCGGGCAGCAACACGTGGTAGATTGGGTGCAAGAGAAAGCGGGACGGCTGCTTTCCGTTCCGCTGACGGCGATCTTGGTGCTGCAGATGGCGATCATCGCCTACATCACGATTCAGGACACTACGACCTGGCTGTATCTGATGTATCTCTATCTGACACCAAGACCGATCTTGTTCATTCTGTTTACCCTGCTTTGCGTGTTTCAGGCATCGTTTGGCATCCGCGCGATCGCGATCGCCAACGGAATCCTGCTGCCCTTTGTCATCGTGCTCGGCTTCTTTGTGATGAGCGCCAACATCCCCAACAAGGACTACGCGCTGTTGCTGCCGATCTTGGAGAACGGTCCGGCTCCGGTGCTGAAAGGAATCGTTCCGGCAGCTTCCGGAATGTTCGAGCTCATCCTCTTCATGCTGCTCCAGCATCGGATCAAAAAGCAGGTCAAGAAACGCGCGCTGTATTTGGTAGGCTTCTTTACCGTCATGCTGACCCTCGGTCCGTTGACCGGGGCGATCGCCGAATTTGGTCCCTATGAAGGCGGCAATCTGCGCTATACGGCGTCAGAGGAATGGAGGATCGTCTCCCTGTCCCGCGTCTTTGAACATGTGGATTTTCTGGCGGTCTACCAATGGATGGTCGGCAGCTTTATCCGCAGTTCGGTCGCCATCTTCTTGATTCCAGAGCTGCTCCGGCTGCCGAAGCCGAAGCAGCGCAAGCGCGCCATCTGGATCATCGGCGCCTTGCTGATCGCCGTCTTATTTATCCCCGTTGAAGATGATCCGCTGCAAAGGGTGATCGAGCACTACCTGATCCCCTATAATTTCTGGTTGGCGCTCGGTGTGACGGCTGTGCTGCTGCCCTTGTGCTTTGTCAAACGATCCAAGAAAGGAGGCGAGACATATCAACGATCCTAATCTTCAATCGGGCGACCATCGGTCGCCGGTGCATACCAAGCTGTCTGACAACGAGGCATGGGTCAAGCAGGCATTTGGGAAAACAGAAGAAGTAATGATTCAATCGATGCAGCTCCCGGAACAAAATCAGATCCGCCGCGTGCTGATCGTTTACAGTGCCGAGCTGTGTGACCTGCAGCGATTGAATCAGCAGGTGCTTCCCAGTGCGCAGACGATGTTTCAGACCGGCGCTTTGTCCAAGGGCGACCCACAGGAGATCGTGTCCGCATGGACTTTTTCCCCTCTTCGGTACGAGCGGGAGTTGGAAAACATGATCGTTCCAATTTTTGAAGGCATGGCCGTCCTGTTTTTCGACGGCATCCCGTACGCCTTTCTCGCTGGAATCTCCAAACCTCCACAGCGGGAACCTGCTGAACCGAACACGGAGATCTCGGTCAAAGGACCGCGCGACGGATTTACAGAAGAGCTGTTCATCAATCTGGGATTGATCCGCAAGCGGTTGAAAACCAACTCGCTGGAAGTTGAGATGTTTCGGGTGGGCAAGCGCAGCCAAACCCGTATCTCGCTCCTGTATCTGCGGGATGTTGCAAAAGAGTCGGTCATCTCCGATGTGCGGGAGCGGATCAACAAAATCGACTCGGACGGAGTGTACAGCACTTCGCAACTCGAAGAGCAGATCGTCGACTCCAAATTGTCGATCTTCCCGCAGATGGACTATACCGGGCGGCCCGATTATGCGACAGATTCGCTGCTCAAGGGCCGGTTCGTGCTGGTGATCGACGGCGTTCCGGTCGTGCTGATCGCTCCATGCAACCTGTTTTTGATGCTCAAAGCTTCTGAAGACCTGTATACCAACTACTTCTACGGCGCGTTTGAGCGGGCGCTGCGCATCTTGGGCTTGCTGATCGCCGTGCTGCTTCCGGGTTTTTATGTCGCGATCACCAGCTTTCATCAGGACCAGATTCCGCTCACCCTGCTCGCCACCTTGCTGATCGCGCGCAAAGGGATCCCGTTCACGGTGCCGCTGGAATCGTTTCTGATGCTCTTGCTCTTTGAGCTGTTCCGGGAAGCGGGCATGCGGCTGCCGGGCAAAGTCGGACAAACGCTGGCGGTGGTCGGCGGCCTGATCATCGGAGATGCGGCGATTCGCGCCGGAATTGCCAGCCCTTCGCTGCTGGTCGTCGCCGGGACGACCGCTGTGACCACGTTTACCCTGATCAACCAGTCGCTGGCTGGTGCCGTCTCGATTTTGCGCTTTTTGATCATGGTGTTGTGCTCGTTTTTGGGACTGTTTGGTTTCTTCATCGGGGTGTTTGCGGTCATCGCTTACATGTCCAGCCTTCGCTCATTCGGTGCCCCCTATCTGGCGCCGGCCGCTCCTTTGTACTGGAAGGACCTCCACGGAATCCTCCTGCGCATGCCGGGAACCAAGATGCAGCGTCGTCCCGGTTTTTTGAAACTGAAGGACAAGACGAGAAAAGGCGGGACGTACGATGAAGAATAAGCGGCGGGTCTTGGTTCTTTTGCTGCTGGTCATGTCCCTTTCCCTGTCCGGGTGTTGGAGCTACAAAACGCTGGAACACTTGAGTTACATTCACTCGATCGGCATTGATTATCGGGACGGGAAGTTTTTTATCTACGCCCAATTTCCCAATTTCACACTGCTTAGCAAGGTGGAAGGTGCGGGGCAGTCTGAGAACGCCACTCCGATCTTTGTGGGCAAAGGCGTTGGCGAGACGTTTAACATGGCGTTGTATGATCTGTATCATACGATGCAGCGCCGCCTGTTTTGGAGCCATCTGACCACGATTGTGATGACCGAGGCGACGATGAAGATGGAAGTGGATCAGATCCTCGATCTTTTCCAGCGTTTTGGGGAGTATCGGCCGACATTCTGGGTCTATATCACCGATGAGAATCTGGAAGATATTTTTCTGTCCACCCATGTGTTTGACTCGTCCCCTGTCTTTTCCAAACTGGGTGATCCGATCGACATGAACAGACAGGACTCTTACCCGGTACTGCCACAGCGCATGTTCCGCTATATGGCGATGCAGAGGGAGCCCGCTCACACGATGATCGTGCCAAGCTTAGGCAGCACGAAGACACGGTGGTTTGATGAGAATAGAAAGTACCGAGTGATGCACTTTGACGGCTATACGATATTCAAGAACAAGAAATGGAAAGGGCGCTTGTCTTACGATGAGGCGCAAGGGCTTCTGTGGCTCAATCCGGATCTGGTACGCTCCCCGCTGACGATCAAATTAAACAAAAAAAGCGTGTTCACCATAGTGATCCTCAAGCCGGACGTGAAGATCATTCCGATCCTCAAGCCTGACCGGGTCCAATTTGCGCTCAAGATTCGCCTAAAAGGGCATGTCACCCAACTGAGCGGCGTCCGCGATGAGAAACGCTTGGTCGAGGCGGCCATCAATCAGATCAAAAAGCAGATTCGGTTGACCTATAACAAGGGGCTGGAGATCGACGCCGATGTGCTCAACCTCTCCGATTCGGTCTATCGCAAGCACCCGCAGGCGTGGAAGAAGTTTGCGAAAAACAACGAACTGCCACTGCAGGAAGATACGCTGGCTGACGTCAAGGTGCATTTGGAAGTGATGCACTATGGCAAGAAGCTGCATTTTGATCAGAAATAAAAAAACCGGAGGTTCTCCTCCGGTTTTTGTGCTGTGTGCTACAGCTTTAATTCCCATGTCTCCCCGACCAAATCGGCGCAGACCTGCGCCACCAGCGCTTCAAATCGCTGATCCCAGCCGTATTCCCGGGCATACAGCACACCGTGGCGGTGAATCACCCAACCGATGTCACCCGGCTTGGGCTGACGCAGCGTGATGGGGGCGGCTGCTTTTGCGGTGTCAGACATGTTCTTACCTCCTTTCTCGTGCTGTGGTATAATCTGCCTATTCTAAATAGATCATTTTGCGCGTCATGCCGCCGTCGATGACAAGGTTGGCGCCGGTGATGAAATCGTTGGCCGGATCGGTCAGATAGATGCAGGCGTTGGCGATATCTGCCGGTCGCCCGACGCGTCCGGACGGATGCTGAGTATGGTCTTCCTCGCGCAGCTGGCTGTAGTCGCCCGTTTCGATCCAGCCGGGCGAGATCGCATTCACCTGGATTCGATCCGGACCGAGCGAGACGGCGAGAGCATGTGTCAGCGCGAGGATGCCGCCTTTGGATGCAGCGTACGCTTCGGTGTTCGGTTCGGACATCAAAGCGCGTGTCGAGCACATGTTGATGATTTTGCCACCCCCACCCACTTTCATCAGCCTGGCTGCTTCGCGGGCGCAGAGGAACGTGCCGCGCAGGTTGAGGTTGAGAATATCGTCCCACTCCCCCACGCTGAGTTCGTAAGGAGATTTCCAAACGGAGACCCCGGCGTTGTTGATCAGAACATCCAGTCGGCCGAACTGTTCGCGGATTTTCCGAAACATACGTTCGATCTCCTGCGGATCTCGCAGGTCGGTCTGCATCGCGGTGGTCTGTTCCGGCGCAAACGGTTCCTTGTCGGCCGCGATCACCGTGGCACCTTGTGCGGCATACGTCTCGGCGATCGAGCGGCCGATGCCTTGCGCGGCACCGGTGACGAGCACGACGCGGTTGAGTTGAGTTTTCATCGTAGCACTCCTTTGTAGCACACTCATTGGTATTTACGGTACCGAAATCCAATCGGAGAATCAAGTGAAGAGAAGGTGTTCCCCATGAGTCGAAAAGCGATCCATCTGCTGACCACCGAGGTTCTGCAGTCTGCATCCTCCAAATACGGACTTGATCCTGCCCGCCTCGTCGATCTCGGCAGCGGCAATGTCAACACGGTGTATGACTGCCAGGCGGATGGTCAGTCGTGCATCCTCCGTTTGACCCACAACTCGCGCCGAGAGCAGCGCGAGCTGGCGAGCGAAGCCGATTATGTCAATTACCTCGCCCAAAACGGGGCGGCGGTGTCGAGGGTCATCCCGTCAAAGGACGGCAACTTGGCGGAAGCGCTGCCGAACGGCTTTAGCGCCGTGCTGTTCGAAAAAGCGCCTGGGCAGCTGCCGGACGAAGCAGACTGGAACGATGATTTTTATTACCGCTGGGGCAAGCTGACCGGCGCGCTGCATCGGATCAGCCGTTCCTACACGCCCCCGTCAGGCTTGAAACGACATGCCTGGCACGAAGACGGATGGTTTCAGTTCCGAAGCTACATCCCGGCTGACCAGACAACCGTTTTGCAGCAGGCTGATGAGCTGCTGGCCGAACTGAACAGCCTGCCCCGTGATGCGGCAGGATACGGGCTGATACACAACGACCTCCATTCCCGCAACTTCCTGCAGCACGGGGAGCAGTTGACCGCTTTTGACTTTGACGACTGTTGCTACAACTGGTATGTCAACGACATCGCGGTGATCCTCTACCATGCGCTGACCCGCTTTTCCAGACCGCCCCGCAGCGGCGCGGAAGAAAAAGCGTTCGGCGAGCGGTTCATGCAGCAGTTTCTGACCGGGTATCGCACCGAACATGAACTGGATGCGGCGTGGGTGGCGCGACTGCCCCTGTTTCTGAAAATGCGCCGCATGTTGTTATACGTGTTTTATCATCAGGAATTTGATCTGGACAACCTCTCGGCACTGATGTCCGGCCGCATCGCCGACACGCGGCAGGCGATCGAACAAGATACGCCGCTAACCGACATTCGTTTTGCATCTTTGTGATAGAGATGCCGAATAAGCAAAAGACCAGGGAGTTCCTCCCTGGTCTTTTGCATGCTGCTTACTCATCACGCTGCTGCCCGGCGAAGATCATCACGAATTTCAACAGCTGCAGAATCGAAATCAACGCCGCGGCAACATAGGTCAACGCGGCAGCATTCAGCACTTTGTTGACACCGTGCTCTTCGTCATTGCGGATGAACCCTTCCGCCACCATCAGCGCTTTCGCCCGAGAGCTGGCGTTAAACTCCACCGGCAGTGTGATCACCTGAAACGCCACCGCCACGGAAAACAGCACGATGCCAAATCCGGTCAGCCCCGTCGCGCCAAGCAATAGCCCGGCGATCAACAGGTATGGCGCCGCGCCGGAGGCGATGCGCACCACCGGGAAGATGCGGTGGCGGAGCACGAGCATCGGGTAGGACATTTTGTGCTGAATGGCGTGACCGACCTCATGGCAGGCGACCGACAGCGATGCGATCGAGTGGCCGTAATAAACCGGCTCGGATAGGCGGACGATGCGATGGATCGGGTCATAATGGTCGCTGAGCCGCCCCGGCACCGGCTCGACGGGAACGTCGCGCAGTCCCTGACGGTCGAGCAGCGTTCGTGCCGCCTGTTCCCCGGTCATGCCGGACGAAGCCGGGACTTGCTCCCAGCGTTTAAATTTCCCCGAGACTTGAAACTGCGCCCACAAGGACAGCCCGAAGGCGATGAAGATCACAATGTCCAGCGGATGGAAAAACAATCGGAACCCTCCTACAGATCATGATCGCTTCCCCTATGTTGCCCAAAACGCAAGAAAACCGCTCGTGGAAGAACGGATTTCTTGCGTTTTAATTTACGTAATATTTTTTATGTGAACACTATGTGGTGTTATGAGCGTTCATGTGTTGCATTCTTTCTGTCCTTCATAGGCCAGCCAGCGCTCGATGATCGTTCGAATCCGCTTTTGGCGATACAAGAGCAGCCGTTTGATGAACTGGCGGTCGCGCATCTGCAGGTGACCGCGCGGCACGGCGCGCAAGGCTGCATCGATCTCCCACATGCGCAGTTTTTCGATCTTTTGGATCATCGGCTCCAGCCGCTCGTTGTCCGATTGTGCAGCGAGCAGGCCCTGTGGCACGTTGTAAAAGCGCCAGAGCTGCTCCCACAAAGGCGCGTTCCATGCCCCGCGCTTCCATTTGCGCGGCGAGCCGAACAAGGTGTGGCCATGGTCGATCAGGTACCAGTGATACCGTTCACCGGGGGTGTTGCGATACAGGACCAAGTTCTTGCCTTTCGCCCGGTCGATGTTGGCGATCCAGGCGTCGAACACGACCATCTGGGCGAGCAGGTCAAACTGTTCGATATGCTGTTCGGGGGCAGTTTTGACCTCTGCCGCCGCTTCGCGCCACGTGATCACTTCATCCGCCTCGGCCTGTACCGAAACGATCCCTTCCTGCGGGATGCCGCCCGGCCCCCAGACGGTCGCCATCTCCAGTTTGCCGACCGGAAACCCGAGCCGCTTGGCCAGCGCCGCAGCTATGATTTCGTTGGCGATCATCGGACCCGAATAATACCACTGCTCTTTGGTTGCGAACTTAAAATACCCGCGCGTGTTGCGTTCGTCGCGCACCACCCAGACCTGCCCTTGACGCTTCTCTTTCCAAGGGCGTTCCAGAATCCAATGGTGTCTAGGCATTCCTGCTCCCCCTTTCCGCAATCAACGCTTGAAACAGCGCTCCGTACCGGAAAGCGATCTTCGTCCAATCATACTCGCCAGCCAACTTCCGCCCTGCTTCCCTCCGTGCCGCTGTGCGCTCCGGGTCCTGCCACATCGATCGGATCGCGTCGGCGATCGTCTGTGGAGCAACGGCAGGGATCAGCGTTGCGGTCGTTTCATTAACGCTGTGCTGCAGTCCGCCGCTTTGGGTGGAGACGAGCGGAATACCGGCGGCCAGCGCTTCCAAGGCGACCAGGCCGAACGATTCACTGCGGCTTGGCAAGACGAGCGCACCTGCCGTGCGATACGCCCGCTGCACCTCGCGATGCGTGCGCGGCCCCAGCCAGCGCACCGCGCCGGTCACTCCGAGGCGTTCACACAGACTATGCAGGTGCAAGGTATAGCGTTCAGCACCGCCGCCGACCACGGTGAGCCGGACGCGCGGCTCCGTTTGGCGCAGCAGGGCGAGCGCGTGCAGCAGCTCTTCGATCCCCTTGTCCCGCACCAGCCGGCCGACGAACAAAAGCTGATCGAGCGGCGCACGGCGCCTGTCCGTTTCTGGTGGCAGAATGACCCCGTTTGGAATCACCGTCGTCTTCTCGGGACGACCGATTTCTTGCTGCAGCCAGGCGCTGGGCGCGGTGATCCGATCGGCAAACGTGAACAGCAGCTCCTGCCGTTTGGCCATTTTGTCCCGCGCCAAGGACGATCTTTCATGCCGCACAAGCGAATGGCAGCTGTAGACGAGCGGGATGTTCCAGTTTGACTGCAGAAGCAGCGCGAGTTCTTGGCACTGCACGCTGTGCACGTGGAGCAGTTCTGGTGGCGAAGTTCCTTGTTCGCGCAGCCAGTTGAGGATCGGTTCAGGGAAAAAATGCGTTCGCGATGTATAGTTCGAGTGCCGGGGGAAGCGCACTACTTTTAGGTTGTCATGCCGCTTGACCTGGCCAAAGCGCTTATGGCCTTTGGTCAGTACGGTGACTTCATTTGCCGGATCTTGGACCAGCCGCTGCGTCAGCTCTGTGGCGACGATACCCAAGCCGCCGATGATCAGCGGGTGAAATTCGTTGCTCAGTACGAAGATCCGCATCCGCTCACCTCCCTTGAAGTTCACTCCCTCATTCCGGCACCGTCCAATTGTCGGTTGCCTTTCTGTCCGTTTCCTATTATCTTATGGAAAGAGCCGCCATTTCGGGATCACGGAAAGTTGAAATAGGCTTGTCTGCAACTTTTATTCTTGAGCTGCGTACTAGTAGATGGAGTTCGAAAAAGGAGAGGATCTTCAGTTGGGTACTGCAATCTTGTGGCTGCTGGCTGTCATCATCGCTTCGCTGTTTATGCTGGCCGCGATGTTCACCACGCTGGTGCCGGTGTTACCTGGCGGTGCGCTGCTGGTCATTCCCGGCGCGCTGATCTATGGCTGGATGGTTGATTTTGAACCGTTTACCATGGCGTTTTGGATTGGGCAGGCTGTGCTTGTCGTCGTCAACATGCTGTCAGACAACGTGGCGCAGATACTTGGGATCAAGAAGATGGGCGGTTCGAAAGCCGGCATGATCGGCGGCACGATCGGGATGTTTGTCCTGCCGATGCTGATCTCGTTCCTCGGTCCGCTGGCGTTGATCTTTGGCCCGCTGCTGGGCGCGATCATCGGGGCGATGGCCGGCGAAATGTACATGCGCCGGAAGAGCAACGAAGTGGTCAAAGTCGGCTTCGGTTCGGCGCTGAGCTTCCTGGCTGGCACGTTTTTCAAAGTGATTTTGGTCGGCATCCAGATCGCTTGGTTCTACATCGCGATTTTTTAAAAACATCCCGTTTTTACGGTTTGCCCTCCTCGATCTTGGGTATAGTACCAAGAAAAGGAGGGCGTTTCTCTATGGGCATGGGCTTTTGGTCGGAAGCAAAAGAGCATCGGGAAGCAACCGAACACCTTCACGATACCGCCTGGTGGCAGGGCTTGATGAACGACCCCCACTTTGCGAACTCGTTTCAACGAAACTATGATGTGAGGCTCAAACTGAGCAGCACCGCATACATACGCAAGCTGATGAACTCCGAAATGGAGCGCCGGGCCTTTATCGAAGAGGTGCTGCATCCGAACCCCGAACACCTCGCCAACCCTGATCAGGATTGACTTTCCAGCGCCATAGGCACATCGTTTGGGCGTTGTGCGTACTATGTAACACCACTCCCCCATCTCACCATTCGCAGGAGCTCGCTCCTTTAGAAGAAAGGGTGCAAAGCGATGAAAAAAATTCATTTTGTAGGCATTAAAGGGACTGGAATGAGCGCGTTGGCGCAGTTGTACGCTCGGATGGGTTATGAGGTGTCCGGATCGGACAGTCAGGAAGTGTTTTTTACGGACGAACTGCTCTCGAATGCGGGAATCACATATATCGGCTTACCGTCTCCTGAAAAGGTCGACCACGTGGACCTCGTCGTTCACTCTTCTGCTTACAATCATGAGCACATCGAGATCAGACGGGCGCTGGAGCTCGGACTTCCCGTGTACACGTATCCGGAATTGCTCGGTCAGATCACGAAGGAACGGCCGGCCGTGCTGATTTCCGGCACACACGGCAAGACGACCACCACTTCGATGATCGGCGCACTGCTGACACACCACGATCTCGATCCGATGGTGGTGATCGGCAGCAAAAACTACAACATCGGCAGCAATGCGCGCTTTGGCGACGGGATGCTGGTCGCGGAAGCATGTGAGTACAAGCGCAACTTCCTCAACTACAGCCCGAAAATGCTGATCGTCAACAACATCGACTTCGACCACCCGGACTACTTCAAAGATCATGACGATGTGCACCTGGCCTTTCAGCAGATGGTCGACAAACTGCCCGATGACGGTCTACTCATCGCCTGCGGAGATGATAGCCGCTGCCGGATGCTAAAGACGAATGCAAAAGTGCTTTACTTCGGCCTGCAGGCGAACAATGACATCTACGCCACGAACATTGACGAGGCGCGAGGCGTGCTGCGCTTCGAAGTGTGGGCGGGAAGCGAGCCGCTCGGAACGGTGCAATTCCGCTCGCTTGGGCAGCACAATGTACTGAATGCTCTGGCAACGATCGCGCTGGCCCGGCATTTAAACATTCCATTTGCGAAGGTGCAGGCGTCGCTGAAAGATTTCCAAGGCGTCTATCGCCGCTTCGACTATCTCGGCCGGCTCGGGAAGATGGAGCTGTACGATGATTACGCACACCATCCCAACGAGATTCAGACTACGCTGCGCGCAGTGAAGAACTCGTTCCCGGACGATCGCCTGATCACCGTGTTTCAGCCGCACACCTATTCGCGGACGAAAAAGTTTCTGCAGGAGTTTGCCGATTCGCTGACACTGTCCGACGAGGTCCTGCTGGTCAAATTGTTCTCGTCGGCCCGTGAAGCCGATCCTGGCGATCAACTCTCCGAACAGTTGGCCGACGCGATCCGCGAGCGCGGCAAAGCGGTGACATTTGTAGAAGATCTGGATCAAGGCAGCGCCTATTTGCGCCAGTACGCTCAAGACAGGCAAGGCATCGTGCTCACTATGGGCGCAGGCAACGTTCGGGGCATTGGAGAAGACTCGCTTTCCCTGCTCATGGAGTCCAAATCGGAGTAAATCTAGTGAAAGGCCGCCTACGGGCGGCTTTTCTTGTTTTCTATCAGAGGGTACCAGAGGTATTACCCTCCATCTAAAAACGGCGTAGAAAGGAAAATAGAAGGCAGTATTATGTGAACTGCGCAAAAAACAATCACCTTTCGGTGCAAAAAGATCTCAAAAACTATTTTCCTAATATATATGGCGATAATAACCTGTTATCGCTATAATAAGAACATAAAGACTTGACAAGAAAGGAATGGTAGTTATGACAGATGATACGCGCAATCTTCCAGCACTGAGCGGAACGTATGTTCCTAGTGTAGCACAAGAGATGGGGATCTTGCATGATGAGCATCTGATTACCCTCTTCCTCAATCGCCCCCGACCAAAGCAATGGTCGAAAATGACACGCAAGGCTTATCACCGCGATCTGGAAGCGTTTTTGAAATTTATAGATGGCACTCCCCTCGCCCAAGTGACATATGTGCAGTTGGTCGAGTACTGCTACACCCTGCAGCACTATGCGTCTGCCACGCAGCAGCGCATGATCAATGTGATGCGCTCTTTGTTCCTCTTTGCGCATCGTCTCGGGTACCTTCAGAAAAATCCCTCCGTCTTGATCGCCGCCCCCCGGGTGCCGATCCGGGCGACGCACAAACGTTCGCTGTCGGTGGCCGAAGCGCAACAGCTGATCGAAACGGCCAAACGGATCGACCGTGCCTACCTGATCGTCGTGCTGCTGATCACCACCGGCGTCCGAGTCGAGGAACTTTGTCAGGGCAACTGGGGCGATCTGTATGAAGACATGCGGGGCAACATCGGCTGGATGGTGCGCGGGAAAGGCGACAAAGACCGCCCGGTGTTGATCCGTCCTGATGTCTGGGCGCTGTTGCAAGAGTTCCGCTTGAAAAACGGGTTAAGCCCGGAACTCGACCACCGTGATAAAACCCCACTGCTCTTCACCCGCCGCATGACGCGCTACCGCCAGAACGGAGTGCGTGACATCATGTACCGCCTCTCCGATGCGGCCGGCCTCTCCCGGCGGATCTCGCCGCACATTTTACGCCATACCTGTGCCACGTTTTCCCTGGAGGCGGAAGCGCCGCTTTTGCAAGTGCAGCGGCAGATGGGCCATGAGAGTCTGCGGACGACGGAGCGTTATTTGCACGATATTCGCGAGCTTTCGGAAAGCGCCGGCGCGTATATTAACCAAGTCAATATTTAGTAGTCTGTAATTATGTTATGTCAATTAATAAAAGCCCGGCTCGTATAATGAGAGCAAGGTCTTTTATTTGTTAAGCTTTTTAACTTCATTCCAACGTGAACGTAGCAGCGTCCACAACCCCGGATCTTCCACCCCCAAGCGCCACATGGTGATCCCCGCAAGACCATAACGGTCAACCAAGGTGATTTTTTGCGACATGCTGGACGTATTTTCGAACCAGACTTGATGCTCCGCCCCGCTGCCATCGGTGTAGCGGCAGGTCGGCGTTTGGCTTTTGGCGTCGAACTGGACGTTGGTGCGGTATTGACGGGCGCGGTTCAGCGCCCCTTCGAAGGACAGGTATTCGGGCGTTTCGCTGCGCCCTTTCCAGTCATAAGCATACCCGGCGACGCCAAGCAGAAGTTTGTGCGGCGGGACGCCTTTTTCCAGCGCGTGGCGGATGCCATTTTCCGTCCAGCTGATCGAAGACAAAGGTCCCGCCCCTGTGTACATGCGGTGTTCGGTGTTGAGCAGCAGGCAGACGAGGTCGGCCAATTGCCCGGCAAGTTCCAGATCGAGCGCTGCCGTCGGCCGTCCTTCCCCATCGGGAAAGAGCGGGATGTTCACGGCCAGCTTCAGCCCGGATCGGCGGCACATGTCTGCCATTTTGAACAGAAAGACGGTGAAGAGTTCGTGATCGTCTGCGTAGAGATCAAACCAGTCGAGCAGAACGCCGTCGAGCCCGCAGCGGGTATAGGTAGCGAACAGGTTGTTCAGCAGGCGGTCAGGATCGGCCGTCATCACTTGGTGCGCGACCTCTTTGCTGGAAACGGATCCTGTGTAGTAGGAGTTGGTGAGCATCGCCCACACTTGTACGTTGCGCTCGCGGGCGGCCGCCGTCGTCGCTGCGATCACATCGGGTGTCACGAACGACTGCAGCTCCCACGGTTCGGTCGGCGAGGGCTGAAACCAGACGGGGAAAATGCCGCTCAGCCCTTCCGCCCCTACTTTGAGCAGCGCTTTGTCGCTGCCGGGGTAGACGCCTTCCCGTCCGGTGTGCACAGCGAATGCATAGCGCGGGATCCGCGGCCGGAACAGCTTTTGTTTCGGTTCCTGCTTGGGCGGGATCTTCGGGACGTGCAGCAGCGTTCCCGGGATCGGCACGGCATCTTTTTGCAGGCCGTTCAGCCGGGCAATCGTCCCAACGGTCGTGAAATAACGCTTCGCAATCGCAGCCAAAGTATCGCCCGCCTGCACGATCACATACGTCAACTGCTTCTGGGACACATGCCCACCTCCGCTTCCTTTAGATGATCGGCCCCAGTTTGGCCTGGATCACGCCCCAGGCGGCCGGGTCTTCCAGTCCGAGACGCCAAAACAGGATGCCCGCCAGATTGTGCCGGCGCACGAGATCGAGCTTCAGCGCGATGCTGCGCGCGTCTTCATACCAGACTTCGTGCGGCTGCCCTTTTTTGTCAGTATAGGTGAAGAAGGGCACTTTATGAGACGGATGAAACTGTACGACCGCATTTTCACGGCGGCGCAGACTTTCGGCCGCACTGTGCGACAGAGCGCGCGGATTGGGCTGCCCCACCGTCCAGTCGTAGCCGTAACTGCCGATGCCGAGCAAGATTTTCTCCGGGGCAACACCTTCGTTCAGGGCGGCTTGGATCGTGCCCGCCACCCAAGGAAGCCCGGCGACGGGACCCGGTACCGCTTGGGTCGGCCTGAATTGGTCATAGGTCATGATCCCGAGGTGATCGACCGACTCAGCCACCCCCGGATAGTCGAAGTCGAGTGAGTATGGCGTTTTGGCCACATCGCCCAGCACGTCGACCGTCAACGTGTAATTTTGAGCGCGGGCCCGATTGGACAGGTCGCGCACAAAGTCGGTGTAGAGGTGTTTATCACCCGGTCTCAGGTGTTCAAAATCGAGGTTGATGCCGTCAAAACCGTATTCTTTGAGCAAGGCGAACAAATGGTTATAAAATGGCATCCGGTGCGCCCGCAACACGCTGTGCAAGGCATCGTTGCCGGAGATGTTCGGATGTTTGTCGGTGTTGTGGATCGAAGCGAGCACTTTCACACCCCGCTGATGCGCGTCGCGAATCGTCTCTTTGATCAGCTGCGGCGAGACGCGCGCTTTGATCTGCCCTGACCGGCTGCGGTCGATGTCAAAGTAGTACGGCGCGATCGCGCTCAATTTACCCGCCTGACGTTCCAGCGTTCCTTGGCTGCCCGGCATCGTCACGCCCATCGGGCCGGTATAAAAGCCGAGCACATAGTGCGCGCGGCGGCGATGCTTGAAGTGCGGCGCTTCCTGGATGACTTTGACGAGGTCGCCTTCGGTGACCTCGCGGACGCCGCGGTTCAGTTGTAGCAACTCCTCGATGCTGACTTCATAGCGTGTTGCGAGATCTCCCCATGTCTCTCCAGCTTTGACGATCGCATAGGTGATCTTGGACCCCTCCATGTTGCCTTGCCCCCATTTCCTTCTCGTAAAATCGCACGGATTCCAGCTGTCGACCTATCTTATGCAGGCGTTTGCCTTGGTGACATAAGACATGTTATGGAAAGAAAAAAGGCACCCCGCTCAGTCGGAGTGCCTTTGATGGATCAGTTGACCGCCCCGGTAGACGGCGCTGACGTTCAGTTGTCGGTCGAGCAGCAGAAAGTCGGCATCAAAGCCTGATGCCAAACGCCCTTTGCGCTCCCCTGCCCCGATGACACGGGCCGGAGTTTCGGAGGCCATTTTCACCGCATCGGGCAGCGGGACACCGCAGAGGTTGACCATGTTTTGTACCGCTTTCTCCAGCGTCAAGGTGCTCCCGGCCAAGGTGCCGTCTTCGAGGCGCGCTTCGCCATTTTGCATCACCACGTTCAGCCCGCCGAGGTCGTAGGAGCCGTCCTCCATGCCGACGGCGCGCATCCCGTCTGAGACGAGCACGAGGCCGTCACTGTGCTTCAAGCGATAGAGTATGCTCATCGCCACCGGATGGACGTGGATGCCGTCGGCGATCAGTTCGGCAGTCAGCTCGTCGTGGTACATCGCCGCACCGACGACGCCCGGCTCCCGGTGGTGCAGCGGGCGCATCGCGTTGTAGCAGTGCGTGACATGCCCGAGGCCGTGTGGGATCGCAGCTTTGACCTGCTCGTAAGTGGCGTCAGAATGTCCGACGGAGACATTGACACCTTGGCTGGTCAGGTATGCGATGACAGCGGAGGCGTTGGGGGTCTCCGGGGCCATGGTGACCAGTTTGACGAGACCTTCTCCCGATTGCAGGAGCGCCTGAGCCTCCTCCAAGGTCGGGCCGATGACGTGACTGCCGTTTTGCGCGCCTTTGTGCTTGGGGTTGATCCACGGACCTTCGAGGTGCACGCCGAGCAGTTCGGCCCCGCCAACTGCGCTCTGGGCTGCCTGTTTGCAGGCGGTGAGAACAGCGTGCAACTGTTCGATCCCGGCTGTCAGCGTAGTGGCGAGGAACGAGGTGACACCGTATGCGGAAAGCGACTTCGCGATGTCGTGCACGGCGGCCGTGGTGCCGTCCATCACGTCAGATCCGTTGGCCCCGTGGACGTGGATGTCCACATAGCCGGGCACGATGTAGCCGGAACTGTGCGTCAGATCGGGGCGTTCCCCGCGCGATGGGCCGGCATACGTGATTTTGCCTTCCTCGCAGATGAGAACTCCGGGGTCGAGCACCGCGCCGTCGTAAACCAATTTGCCTTGCAGTATGAATTTGCTCACTTCGCCACCTCCTTGTTTTGCCGGAACGCGGCGGGAAGTTCGGCCGCAGCGGCGTCATCCAGCACGAACACGCAGTTGGGATGCAGTTTCAGCACCGAGGCAGGATGCGCTTCGCTCACGTCGCCGCAGACTGCGCGACAGACCGCTGAACTTTTGTCGGCGCCGGCGGCGAGCAGCAGGACGCGGCGTGCGTTCATGATGCTTTTCAGTCCCATCGTGATCGCGTAGGTCGGCACTTCTTCTTGCTGTGAGAAAAAGCGGGCATTCGCTTGACGCGTGCTGTCCGACAGTGTGACGCGGTGGGTCAGCCGGCCGAACGCTTCCCCCGGTTCGTTAAATCCGATATGTCCGTTGCGGCCGATGCCGAGCACTTGGATGTCGATCCCGCCGTGTTCGGCGATCTGCCGTTCGTAGTCTGCACAGTGGGCGGCCACATCTTGGGGCAGCCCAAGCGGAATGTGGGTCCTGTCTGTGAAGATGTCGATGTGGCGAAACAGCTTTGCTTCCATAAAAGTACGATAACTTTGCTCGATGCCTTCGATCACCAGCCCGCGCAGTTGAGCCGGCAAGCCCGTCATTCCTTCACGCCGCCCAAGGTCAAGCCGCGGATGAAGTAGCGCTGGAAGGCGATAAACACGATGATCATCGGCACCGCCGCCACCGCTGCGCCGCTCATCAGCAGCTTAAAGATCGCCAGGTTCTGATCCTGCAGCGTCTTCAGCCCGACCGGCAGCGTATAAAGGTCGGCATTATCGAGCACGATGATCGGCCACAAAAACGAGTTCCACACGCTCATAAACGTAAAAATCCCCAAGGTCGCCAACGCCGGTTTGGCCAGCGGCACGACGATCTTCCAGAACGTCTTCCACTCCGAAGCGCCGTCGATGCGCGCCGCCTCAATCAGCTCCGTCGGGATCGACAGCATGTACTGGCGCATCAGGAACACCCCGAACACCATCGACAAGTCGGGCAGGATCAACGCCCAGTGCGTGTTCATCAAGTTGAGTTTCCCTACCATCATAAACAGCGGCACCAAGGTGATCTGCCCCGGAATCATCATCGTGGCGATGATCAGCCAGAAGATGAAATTCCGGCCCGGAAACCGCTTTTTCGCCAACACATACCCGGCCATCGTATCGAGCAGCAAAATGCCCAGCGTCACCACGATCGCAATGTACGCCGAGTTGAAGAACCAACGCCAGATGTTCGTCCCCGCAAACAATGTCTTGAATCCGGAGAACGTGTCCTCGACGATCATGTCCATCCGCTCGCGGTAATGCTCCGCCTGTGCCACATCTCCGGCAGCTTCCGCATCGCGCGCCTTGCCCCACTCTTCAAAATACTTCGGTATCCCCATCGGATACAGCTTCGGCGGCTCCGACTCGACGTACGAGATCACTTGTCCCGTCGTTTCATCATGGTATTCGGAAAGCTGCAGCGCGGTCGTGAATACCCAGTACAGCGGAAGCAAGGAGATGATCGCCCAGACCACCAAGACGGTGTAGGTGATGAAATTTGAAGATGCGCGTCTCAATTCCATGGTATTCCCCTCCTACTCTTCCCCTTTGCGGTACATGATGCGGTATTGCACGACCCCAAAGATCAGCGTGATGATAAACAGCACAACCGCCTGCGCAGATGCCAAACCAAACTCCAGATCGCGGAACGCCGTCTTGTAGATCAGATGCACGATCGTCTCTGTCGCATCGCCGGGCCCGCCGCCCGTCATCAGGATGACCTGGATGAACACTTGAAACGAGCCGATCAGCGACAGCATCATCAGGTACAGCGTGGTCGGTTTGAGCAGCGGCACCGTGATCCGCCACCAGCGCTGGAACGCGTTGGCGCCGTCGATCTTCGCCGACTCATAGAGCGTCTCCGGGATCGAACCCATCGCCGCCAGATACATGATGACCCCCACGCCCGGCGGGATCAGCACGCTCATGATGATCAGCGCCCACAGCGCCGTATCCGACTGGTTCAGCCAGTCTTGGGGCGGAATCCCCAAGAAGTCCAGAAAGTAGTTGAACAGACCAAACCGATAGTTATAGACCCAGCGCCAGACCATCGCGATGATGACCATCGAGGTGACAGTTGGCAGATAGAACGCGCCGCGGAAGAAACTCTGCGACCATTTGCCGAGCGGATAGATCAGCGTCGCGAGTCCGAGGGCCAGAAAAATCGTAACCGGCACCGTAAAGACCGTATATTTTAGCGTATTGAGCAGCGCGACATGGAACGTCGAGCTGGTAAAGGTTGTCATAAAATTTTTAAATCCAACCCATTCGCTTCCCGAGTATCCATACTCCTGAAAGGCGATGAGAAAAGCCCAGAACACGGGGATCAGGATAAACAGAACGAACAGAATTAACTTTGGCAGTAAAAACAGGTAGGCGGCCCGCTGTTTCCACATCTCTTTCAGCAGCCCATTGGAGGCCTTCACATCGATTCCCCCCGATGTTCAGAATTTTAGTGTGAGGGGGACCCCGGCAAGCAGGGTCCCCCTCAGCGTACAGGCGTGTGAGAAATTACTTCAGCAGCCCGTCAACTTTGGATTTTGCTTCTTTCATCGCTGCCTCAGGCGTTTTCTCGCCGTTGAGCACGAGTTGCAGCTGCTGCTGGATCGCTTCGTCGATCTTCTTCCAGTTCTCGTGGCGCGGAACCATCACAGCGTACTCGGTCAGCTTTTGTGCTTGCTGCATTTGTACGTTCTCTGCAAACGGGTCTTGCTCCATCGCCGACAAGCGGGAGGGGAAGGTGCCGTAGCTTTTCGCGGACAGCACTTGGTTCTCGGTGGAGGTCAGCTCTTTCAACAGGTCGGCCAGCACTTTCTTCTTGCCTTCTTCTTCCTGATGGAACATCGTCCAGCCGCCCACGCCGCCGATGGTGACCGGCTTGCCATCCTTGCTCGGGTAGGAAGCGACCATGAAGTTCATCTTCGCGCCTTGCGCAGCGGAGATCGCCCAGGTCGCCCATGGCTCAACAGCAACCGTTTTGCCGTTCGCAAACGCTTTCCAGGTGCCGCCGACATCGCCGGAGCCCATCTCTTTCGGAGCGACTTTCGCGGACGTCTTCAAGTCGGCCAGATCTTTCATCGCCGACAGCGCTTCCGGAGCGTCGAACGTGAACTTCGAAGCGTCGTCGCTGAGCGGACGGCCACCGTTCATGTACAAGAACGGCCAAGCTTCGTAGTAGCCGTTTTTGATGTAGGTCGAGAAGCCGTAGACGTCGGTGGTGCCGTCTCCGTTTTTGTCGTAGGTCAGCTTCTTCATCTTCTCGGTGAACTCATCCCACGTCCAAAGGCCGTCTTTCGGCGGCTCGACGTTGCGCTCTCTGAAGATGTCGAGGTTGAGCAGCAGAGAGTGCACCGTCATCGCCGCCGGCACGCCGTACATCTTGCCGTCTGTGGTGTACGCTTCCAATGCGTTCGGGTAGAAGTCTTTCTTCTCTTCCGCCGTGAAGTAGGCATCGAGCGGCTCGACCGCTTTTTGCTTGATGAACATCGGGTTAACGCCGTTGCCGGAGATGTCGACCGGTGCGATGTCCGGCAGTTTTTTGCCGGCGAGAGATACGCCGAGCTTGTCGTTCAGCTCCGCCCACGGAACCTGCACGATCTCCACGTCTACGCCTTGGTGGCTCTTTTCGAAGTCGGCCGCCACCTTTTCCAGCCAGTGATATTTGTTTTCTTTGTCATCCTTCCAGCGCGGACCGTCCCAGATCGTGATCTTGCCGGTCCAGTTGGCCGTTTCTTCTTTTTTCTCTTCGCTGCTGCAGCCGACCAGTGCGGTACCCAGCAAAGAGACGGCTGTGACGACCGCCACAGTCTTGAACGTTTTCATCTTCAAATTGCCCCCTTAACGAGTCATGAATGATCGATGATTTATGAATATAAAAAGTTGGAAGAACTGGCGGAACGGAACGCTTCCGCCTCTCCTTCCCATTTTTCATACAGCGAGGTGATGTCCTGTCCGCTGTCGATCGCCGCACGCAGTTCGGAAGTGCCGCACAACAGGTCGATAAAATGGCGGCCGCGCACAGGGTCGGTCCAACGAAGATCGTCCGGGTAGAGCTCTTTGATCACTTCCAGCAGATGCACCGCCGTGCGCACCGGCCGGAATTGCTCGCGGTCGGTGACGTGCAC
Source organism: Tumebacillus sp. BK434 (assembly GCF_004340785.1). Classification (NCBI taxonomy): domain Bacteria; kingdom Bacillati; phylum Bacillota; class Bacilli; order Caryophanales; family Alicyclobacillaceae; genus Tumebacillus; species Tumebacillus sp. BK434. The sequence goes on from NZ_SLXS01000001.1 coordinate 681,660, forward strand.
CTGAGCCCCGCGGCACACTTCGTCTTTGTACTTGGAGAACGTCGGCACGAACGAAACTTCGCGCAGGCGCACCCCCGGCAGCCCCTTCTCGTGGAAGCGGCCGATCAGCACGGACGGCTCGATCCACGGCGCGCCGAAATACTCAAACGGCCGCGTCGTGCCCCGCCCTTCGGTGACGTTGGTGCCTTCGAAAAGCGTCATGCCCGGATAGACGATCGCCGTCGACAATGACGGCATGTTCGGCGAGGTCGGTACCCAGTCCCGCCCGGTCTGATCGAACCATAGCGAACGCTGCCAGCCCACCATTGGCACGATGATCAGACAGACGGAAAGCTGCGCCTGCTTGGCGATCCACAGCGACAACTCGCCGATCGTCATGCCGTAGCGGATCGGGATCGGGTAGCGTCCGACATAGGAGACATGCTCCGGGGTCAGGACCGGCCCTTCGACCAGGCGGCCCCCGACCGGATTCGGCCGGTCAAGCACAAACACCGGCAAGCCGGCTTCTGCTGCCGCTTCCAGCATGTAGCCGAGCGCAGATATGTAAGTATAGAAGCGCGCTCCGACATCTTGAAAGTCGATCAGGAGCAGGTCGAGTCCGTTCAGCATCTTCGCGGTCGGCTTCTCCCGCGTGCCGTACAGCGAGAAGATCGGCACTTTGTAGCGCGGGTGAATCTCATCGACGATCTGCTCCCCCGCCTGCGCCACGCCGTACAAGCCGTGCTCCGGCGTGAACAGCGCTTTCAGCTGCAGGTCGGGATGTGTCGCCACGAGGTCGATCGACGTGACAAACTGGCTGTCGACGGCGGGCAGGTGGCTGAGCAAGCCGACCTTGGACCCTCGAAACTGATCCAGATATTCTTCAAAAAATCCTTCGATCCCGATGCGTATCATGAACGTGCCTCCTCCCCCCATACGACCTTGCCCAGCACGACCGGGCGCGTTGCCCCGGTCGCCGAGGGGAGATTGTTCGGCCGATGGTGATAACACTCATATCCCAAGACTGCAAAACAGACCGCTTCTTTTGCGTCGCCCGGTATCCCGGTCGCTTCCTGCTGTTGTACCTTCAGCCCGGGCAGCTGCGCCCGAATGCTGTCCATCAATACCGGGTTGTAGGCGCCACCGCCACCGACAAACAGTTCCGCCACCTCATGCTCGGGCAGCACGAACGCTTTCACGGCGTCGGCGAACGTCCGGGCGGTATATTCGGTCGCCGTCCGCACCAGATCCTCCGGCCTCAGTCCGGCTTCCTGCCCCTCCTGCCACCACGCTTCGACGCATTGCGCGCCAAACAGCTCGCGCCCCGTCGATTTTGGCGGCCGGGCTGCAAAATACGGCACTGCCAGCTGTTTGGCGAGAAACGCTTCGTCGACGCTGCCCCTCCCGGCCAGCCGGCCGTCGCGGTCATAGCGCTCCGCACCGCCGGTGATCTTCTGCACCAGTCCGTCGATGATCATGTTGCCGGGGCCGGTGTCAAAGCCGAGCGGACCGGTCGCGCCGCCAGCGGGCAGCAAGGTCAGGTTGGCGATACCGCCGATGTTGGCAGCGATCCGCCCGCGGTCGGGCGAGGTGAACAGCAATTTGTCGACAAACGGCACCAAAGGCGCCCCTTGTCCGCCAGCCGCCATATCGGCGACGCGGAAGTCGGAGATCGTCGTGATCCCCGTCTTTTCGGCGATCACCGACGCTTCGCCGATCTGCAGGGTCGAGGTGATCTCATACCCGGCGACAGGCACCGGCACCGGGCTGTGGTAGATCGTCTGCCCATGCGAAGCGATCAGCGTGACATCTTGCGGCGCGATCCCAGCGCGGCGCAGGGCGAGCAGCGTCGCATCGGCAAACACATGGCCGAGCAAAACGTTCATCGTGCTGAGTTCCGGCACCGTCGCCTGCTCAGGATCGAACAGCCGGAAGATGCGCTTGCGCACTTCATCCGCAAAAGGCACCGTTTCAAAATGCACCACCTGTACCGCCAGCTCCGGAGGCGCGCCTGCGATCTCCACAACCGCGACGTCAATGCCGTCCACCGAGGTGCCGGACATCAGACCGACACAGATCAGATTCTCAAATGCGGTCATCGCCCTTCCCCCCGGCTGTGTGCTCGATGCCCGCGGGCGGCCGCGCCCGGGATGGTCACCGGCAGCCGTCCTTGCAGTTCGCGCTTGCCAAAGACTGCTTCGACGGCGATCTCCAAGGCGGCCGGCGTAAATTCGTACGCCGCGATGTGCGTCGCCACCTCCGGGAACACCGCCAGATCATACGGCGTGCGCATCGAGATCACGACCAGCGGGAGGCCCGATCCGTTCAAGCGGTTGACCAGCTCGGCCTGCCCCGGCGCCAGGTGCGCGTTCATCGTCCCGATGATCACCGCCGCACAGCCTGTCAGTTGGCCCAGCACCTGTTCGATGTCGCTTGCGGTCGGCGGATTGTTCACTTCCAGGCAGCGCGTGTTCCCATGCGCCGCTTCTACCGCCCGTTGCAGCGGGTTGATCAGATAGCGCTCGTCTTCCACCAGCGAGGTCATCGTGTTCGTCAAACAGACCACCGCGATCGTCTGGTCGGTGCTGACAGTGAGCGGGAGCAGCCCCGCCTCGTTTTTCGTCAGCGTCACACGGGCCAGGCGTTCATGCTCCGCTCCCCCGACGAGCGCGTCCGGCTCTGGGTCTTGCTGAGCAAAATACGGTGTGATCTCGTCCCAGCTCAAGTACTTCTGCTTCAGCTTGCGAATGCGACCGTACGCTTCTTCAAGGCGTTCCAGCGGCGTGTCGCCCGCTTCGAGCCCGGCTGCCAGCCGTTCGATCGCGCCGAGCTGCCACTCGCAGGTGTGCGAGATGAACAACAGGTCGATGCCCGCTTGAAAGGCGCGGTACGTGCCTTCCACCGTGCCCGGGCTGTCGGCGATCGCCTTCATCTCCATGCAGTCGGTGGTGATCACGCCTTCGAATCCGAGCTCATCGCGCAGCAGATCGGTAACGACGCGGCGGGACAATGTCGCCGGAAGCGACCGATCTGGCTCGATCTCCGGGAAGCAGACATGCGCGATCATCATCGAATCGACGCCTTCTGCAATCGCTTTCACAAAAGGCACCAGCTCCACCTGTTCCAAGCGTTCACGGCGATGCGGAATCATCGGCAAGGTCAGATGCGAGTCCTTGCTGGTGTCCCCGTGCCCCGGGAAGTGCTTGCCGCAGGTGGCCACGCCAGCCTCCTGAAAGCCGTGGATCGCCGCCGCGGCGCATGCGGCGACAAACTGCGGGTCTTCCCCGTACGAGCGCACCCCGATCACCGGGTTGTGCGGATTGTTGTTCACATCGAGCACCGGCGCCAGGTTGTAATTGATCCCGAGCGCCTTCAATTCGCGCCCGGTCGCTTCTGCCGTCGCCTTGACGAGGCTGGTGTCCCCGGCAGCGCCGAGCGCCATGTTGCCCGGCAGCAGCGTCGTGCCGGCGCCGAGTCGGCGCACGATGCCGTTCTCCTGGTCGATCGAGATCAGGAGCGGCAGTTCATGACCGGCCTCATAGGCGATCTTTTGCAACGCGACCGTCAGGCGGAGCACCTCTTTCGGCTCCGCGATGTTGCGGGCGAACAAGATGACCCCTCCGACATGATGGTCGCGGATCAGCGTGGTGATCTCCGGCGTCGGGTCTGTACCGTGAAACCCGAACATCATCGTCTGCCCGATCTTCTGGCGCAGCGTTCGTTCTTTTGCAGCCACACGTCTCCCTCCTATCCTTCGATGGCCCGGCGGACAAATCCGCCGACCGCTTGCAGGCGCGCTTCCGCCTCCTGCGGTCCAAGCCCTGTTTTCAGCATCACCAGCGCCACTTTGGCCCGGTTGTCCGCCAGTTTCAAAGCGGCGGCTGCCGTGTCCTCGTCCACGTCGGCCGCCATCGTCAAAATCCGGGTCGCGCGGTCGATCAGCTTGATGTTGGTCGGCTTGACGTCGATCATCAGATTCTGATAGACCTTGCCGTTCAGCACCATGCTCGCCGTGCTCAGCATGTTCAGCACCATCTTCTGCGCGGTGCCGGCTTTGAGCCGGGTCGAGCCCATCAGCACCTCGGGGCCGGTCACCACCTCGATCGCCACGTCGGCCAGCTGAGAGATCTCCGCCGGCGCATTGCAGGATAAGGCGATCGTCGCCGCCCCGATCTCACGGGCGTGCGTTAACGCTCCGGCGACATACGGCGTTCGTCCGCTGGCTGCGATCCCGACCACCACGTCAAGCAGGGTCAAGTTCGCCGCCCGCAAGTCCTGCGCACCGGCGTCCGCATCGTCCTCCGCGCCTTCCAAAGCGTTGATCAGCGCGGAGTCACCACCGGCGATCAGGCCTTGCACAAGCGTTGCCTCGGTGCCAAACGTCGGCGGGCATTCGGATGCATCGAGAATGCCGAGCCGGCCGCTCGTGCCGGCTCCGATGTAAAAGAGGCGTCCGCCTTTGGCGAGCGCTTCTGCGATCGCTTTCACCGCCGCCCCGATCTGGGGCAGGGCTTGCTGCACCGCGAGTGCTACCGTCTGGTCTTCGCGATTGATCAGCGTCACGATCTCCAGTGCGCTCAGCCGGTCGAGATTGGCGGACTGCTCGTTGGTCTGTTCGGTGCTTAATTTCGATATTAATTCCATTGACCGGGTCATCCCTTCTCTGCCTTACTTGATTCCGGACAATGTCTGCTCCCAGTGCTCGCCAGGGGCAGTGCCTGTCTGCTTATGCGCCAGCAGGACGGCGCCGACGACGGGTGGCTGCTCGCTGCGCACAACATCGGCCCGTCCCGAGAGCCGGCCTTGGACCATGCCGATCAGGGGACTTCCTTCATGGAACAACCCGCCGGTCAGGACGACCGGCACCCGCTGTTTGACAAACGACATGCGGGTCAGCATCGTCCGGACCAGTTCGCCGAGCTCATCGGCCGCCCTGCTCAGCAAGGTCAGGCTCACCTCGTCGCCTTCCCGGGCTGCTTCAAAAACAAACCGGGTGACCGCCGCGACCTGTTCGCGGGTAAATCCGTTGGAGTAGACCAGCGGGATCAGCGCGGTCGGGTCTTGGAGACCGTAGTACGCGAGGATCTTGCCGGTCAACAAAGTCTGCGGGCCGCGGCCGTCAAAGCTCTTCAAGACGGCCGAGTACGCATCTTTGCCGATGTTGTAGCCGCTGCCTTCATCGCCGATCAGATAGCCCCAGCCGCCGACTCGGCATTTCTCGCCGCGGTCGTTGATACCAAAGGCGATCGAACCGGTGCCGCCGATCAAAACGATCCCTTCCGTCTCTCCGGAGCCGCCGACCAGCGCCGGCAGCGTATCATTTTCCACACCGACAAATGCGCCCGGCCATTGTTCCAAAATCCATTCACGCATCTTTGTTCTCTCTTCCGGCCTGTCAACTCCTGCTAATCCGAAAAAAAGACTGCTCATCCAAGATCCGGAAGGGCATGCGGCGCGAATCTGTGCAAAAAGCTCTCCCAAAACAGCTTGAGCGCGCTCCCAACCGAAATGATTGACATTGCTGCCTTCCGTCACGATGTCGGCGATCAGTTCGCCTGTTTCGGCGACGACGACAGCCCGGGTTTTGGTTCCGCCCCCGTCAACGCCTACAAACGCTTTCCTTGCGTTCAACTGTCAACACCTACCGATGGAGTTCTACTTGAAGTTTGTAGCGGTCGCCCCGATACACCGAGCTGACATATTCGAACGGCTGTTCGTCCCCGTCAAACGTCACGCGCTCAATCAACAGCACGGGCGATTTGACGGAGATGCCGAGCGCTTCCGAATTCGAGCGGTCGGACAGCCCCACTTCGATCACTTGTCTGGCAAACTTGATCTGCAGGCCATGCTTCTCCTCCAGCAAGGTGTACAGCGAAACGGAATGCAGGTCTTCCTGCTCCAGCTCCGGGAAGCGGGCAAGAGGCAGATGTGACACCTCAAACGCCATCGGCTTGGAATCGGCCAAGCGGACGCGCTCCAGCACCAGCACCTGGCGATTCTGCTCCAGCCGCAGCGCCGCAGCGACCTTTGGCCCCGCTTCCTCAGTATAGATGGCGAGGATGCGCGAGTCGGGCTTCATCCCGCGGCTGCGCATGTCTTCGCTAAACGAGGTCAGACGCAGGAGCGGCTGATCGATCTTCGGCTCGGCGACAAATGTCCCCTTGCCCTGCTCGCGCACCAGCAGGCCCTCTTTGACCATCTCGCCCAACGCCTGCCGAACGGTCATCCGGCTGATCCCGTAGCGGTCGCTCAGTTCGCGTTCCGACGGCATCAACGCTCCGGGCGGCAATTCTCCTTCGCGGATCGTCTGGGTCAACCGTTCTTTGAGCTGATAATACAACGGAATTGGAATATTCTTCTTTAACATGGCATCACTTCACCTAACATATGGAGGTCTATACCACTTTATATATTCGAAAAATCGCATACATTTCCTGCTGATTTTTCGAATTGCATAAAAAATTTACTGTTTCTGCAAAGACAAGTCCACAAACGTTAAAATCTCTTCCCCGATCTTGTACGGCTCCTGCTTCAGCTTGTTCAACTCGGCCTCCGTTTGCCGGGTCAGTTCGGCGCGCTCCGGCGTCCCCGGCGCGGCGGCCAGCATCCGCAGCGTCAGCAAGCCGAGCTCCCCTTCGCGGCTCAGCTTCATCAGCCACGGGTCGATCTCTTTGAGCAACTGCTTGTTCGTCGTGCTCTTCTGCAACTCGCCGCGCAGCCCTTTCAGCTCATCGAACTCTTTTTTCAGCCGCGCCGTATCTTCCGCGTCGACCAGTTCCTTAAACTTCGGATTCCACTCATCCTCAGCAAACATCGAACGGCGGGAATAGTCGGTAAACTTGTTGAACAGACCAGATTTTCCCACGCCTTTCAGCTCGGAGAGGCCTTCCACATACGATTTCTCAGGATCGTACGCCGCCGGGTTCTGCAGATATTTGGAGATCGAGTACAGGGCCGGCTTCGAAGATTCCGGCTGCACCATCGGATTGGCCAGCAGGCCGGAAACGTGAGCTTGCAGGTCTTCAGAACGCGCTTCCAACGGGCCGAAAAACAGCTGCGGCTCATTGGCGATCGCATAGGTATAATCGTTGACCGGATAGTTATCCCAGATCAATGGCTTGCGGCCTAATAGCTGCGCGACTTTGTCCGCGTCGGCCGAATCGATTTTTTTCGAAAGGATCTCCGGACCGGTCCAGATCACGCTGATCGCCGGGTCGAGCTGTTCGCGCAAGGTCTGCCAGTACGGATGGTCCTTGACCCCCCAGTACCGCGTTGGAGCGAACCACAGCTCGAAGCCGGGGTCTTTCTTCTTTCCATCGGCGAGCAGCGCGTTGGCGAGCTGCATGTGCGCTTCCGCATAGTTGGTGCCGTAGATCCCGCGGTCTTTGTCCTTCAGCTCATCCTGCACGTCGTCAAACGACAGCATGATTGTCTTCACGCCCATGCCTTGCAGCTGTGCGACTTTATCGGACAGACGCTTGCGGTCATCCTCGGAGGAGAACAGAATCGATTTTTCATACATCTCCTTCGAAATCGGCTTGTTCGGCAGCGCCAGCGGGATGCCCGGCGAGATCGAATAGACGAATCGCAGTCCGCCCGCTTCCGCCTTTTGGATCAGCTCACGCATCTTCCCCGCCTGCTGCTCCGGATAAGGCAGCGCCCAGTCCATGCGCTGGTACGGATCGTCTTTCGGCGCATAGACGTATGTATTGTAATGGTTGCGGGACATGAACTCGAACATTGAGAGGCGCTGCTCGTGCGTCCACGGCGCCCCGTAAAATCCTTCGATCACACCGCGAATGGCGAACGACTGTGCCGTTTTCGCGTCTGCCTGCAGTTGTTCGAGCGGAGCGGCCGCCGTTTGTTTCGCTTGCGGCAGCGCTTGCGGCTGCGGAGACTCAAAAACATACCACAGACCGCCTGCTCCAAGTGCTGCCACAAAAACGCCGGCCCAGATCACCGTTCGTTTCATCCAATCGACTCCTTCCCCATTTCCACCCAATATTCCAATGCTATTTCTACAGTAACAATAATCAGAAAAAAGCACCACCCAAAAGTGTGGGCGATGCCAGTTTTTTCTGAATTTTGTTGCGGGTTGTTAGTACGCTTGGACCAGTTCCATGCCGTTGTAGTAGGCGTTGAGGATCTGATCGTACGACCAGCCGGACAAACCGAGCATCGAAGCGCCGTATTGGCTCATGCCGACGCCGTGGCCGTTACCGCCGCCGTAGAAAGTGACAGTCGACACATTGCCGCTCACATCGCGCGCAATGTCAATCGTCGCAAAGGCGGACGGGAGGATCGTGTTGTTTTTGATCGTATTGCCGAGGTCGTACGCAGTCGAGCCGCCTTGGGCGCGATACAGGGAGACGTCTTGGCCCTAGGTGTACGTTTTGCTCGGACGGATCGTGAAGCGGATGTTGTACTCTTTGACGATCTTGTAGGTGCCGGTCGTGCCTTCGACGACCAGCTCCATCATGTTGCCGCCTTGGCCGCGCTTGGCGACGTAGAGGTTCTTCAGTTGGCCGATTCCGGACGCCGGGATCGCTTTTTGCACAAAGTTGCCCGCTGCGTCTTTCGTCAAAATGAACGCCGGATCTGCCGCATAACGGCCGGCGAGGTTTTGGTTGATCGTGTTTTCCAGCTCCAGCTTGGAGAAGCCGACCTTCCAGCGGAAGTAGTAGGACGCAGAATCATAGCCGTTCAAGGTGAGGTCTTTATAGAAAGCGTTCAACGCCGCTTCGTCCTGCGTGTTCATGTTGTAGATCTTCGAGCTGTCGGCCGGATCATACGTGAAGGAGCGCGCCGACAGATAGGCGATCGGGCTGCCCGGGAAGATGTTGCCCGCATCCGACCACACTTCGTGCTTGGCAGCGCCATAACCGCCCGAAGTGGAGTAGTAGCGCGCGTCGACCAGCGTGCCGTTTTGCTCCATGATCATGCCGGCCGTCTCGTTGACCGCCTGGGTGTGTAGCGTGCTTTCCGCGCTGTTATTGTAGACTTGGCTGAGCGTCGAGTCATCGACGTGGAAGCCGCGCTGCGCATAGCGGTTGGAGAAATAGTCGCTCATCGCATAGGTGCGTGCAGCGACGCTTTGCGCTTTCAGCGCTTCCAGACCGAACGAAGCCGGCATTTCGCTCGGCACGACCTGATACAGGTATTGCTCCATGTTCTTTCCCAGCGCCAACTGGTGGTATATACCACTTCGCACTTTTTAGTGGAAACCCTCTTTGTTTTATTCTCATTAATTAAAAAAGAGCCCTGCTCTCGCGGGGCTCTACGCGGATTCGCTTCGGGGACGCCATTTGACGACCCAGCCGTCGGTGACGGCTTCCGGCTGTCTGGTCTCGTAACCGAGAGCTTCCAGAATGCCAACATACTTTTCCACTTGATCGAGCTTAGGCAACGCCATGCTCTCAAACCAATCTGCAACTTTCACTCTCGAACGCCTCCTTGACCTTCTTGTATGTAAACAAGCACACTCTGCAGAATCAATTGTATTCATGCTGCCGTTATATGGTTCGAGGCACCTGCCTCGCTTTGTGATGGTTCAGGCTTGTCCGAATTTTCGACTAATTATGACCGTATTTTTCGACAGTTTGAGCCCTTTTTTCACTCACTGTAGTTTGACTCTATCAGATATGATTCTATTTTAATAGACGCAGCTTCCCAGTAAAAGGTTACACCCTTTATAAAAAAAAGAAGAAGCCGGCGGCTCCTCCTTATCTCTTCAGCCCTTCCCAGTTCGGATTGACGATCGCAAAATGCACGCAGTCACGCCACTCTTGGTTCAGCAAGATGTATTTTTCCGACCGCCCGACATACTGAAACCCGAGCCGCAGTACCGCCATCTGGGCCGGGACATTGGTCGTCAGCGTCGATGCTTCCAGCCGATGCAGGCGGTGTGTCTCGAACGCTTCCCGCATCAGCAGGCGCAGCGCCTTGCTGGCGATCCCATGTCCGGCGTGCAAGCGGTCGAGATGGCAGCCGATCTCCGCCTTTTGGCGCGGACCGCGCATGATATCATACAGGTGGCAGCGCCCGACCAAGTCCCCTTTGCGGTTGTGGATCAGGTAGGAGAAACGCTCTCCCGTCCGGTGGGCCGCCACCTGCTGCTCAACCAGCTCGCGCAGCCTTTTCGGATGATAAAACCGGTCATCATCCCGCCCCGGCACAGTCTTGCGCAAAAACTCGCGGTTCGAAATTTCAAAGTCGATCACTTCTTCATAATCCGCTTCTGTGATCAGTCGGATCTCGATGTCTGACACGAAACTTCCTCCATTCACTCCGGCGAAGCTGCCTGTCCCAGTCAACCTGCGAGCTGAAAAAAGGCCTCCGTCAGAGGCCTTCCTGCGCGCCGTCCAGCGCCAATTCCTGCAGACGCTTGTGCGCAACTGATGGGTCCATGCTGTAATAATGCAGAAAATGGTCCTCGTCGAGGATGCGGAAATGTCCGGTCAGCACATGCTTTTGCAGACAAAAGCCTCCCGTGCGCTGCACCTCCGTCCACCATACTTTGCCGCCCAACGTCTTGTACCAGGCACCAGACTGGCGCTTGCCGGCGACCAGGTCGAGGATCTCCAGCACAGAGTCCCCGAACAGCGCCTGCACGATCTCGCTTTTGCGAAACAGCACCGCCGTCAAGCCGGCCGCCGTGAACCCGAGCGTCTGGCGTCCTTTTTCGACCTGCACCAGCGTTTTCTTGGAGATGCCGATCGTCTCGGCCATCTTGTCTTGCGTCAGGTCCAGCTCCGCCCGGATCAGCCGCAGCTTGTCCGAGACCATCTTATCGAACTGATCCCGGCTAAATCCTTGTGCAGTTCCCTGTTCCACTGCGTCCGACCACCTTGTCGTCATTGTGTAATTTTACACTACACAAAGGGGGCCAATTTGTCAAACATCCCAAAGAGCCCCCCGTCAACAGACAGGGGGCGTTCAGCAAAGCTCGTCAACACTGCGAGCCGGGAATGCTTTCATCATAAATCGAAAAGCCTGCATCTTCCTCATAGTCGATCACAAGGTCCTGCACCAGGCTCGCCGTCTTCGCGCCGAACAAAAACAGGATGCCCTCTTCTTCGACTTGGGTATCGCGCGGGGCCGGTTCATCCAGAGCCAGCCGATAGGACGGACCGCCTCAGCCCGGCAAGACATAGATGCGCGCACCGTGGTGCTCCTTGCCTTCGAGCTGCTGGAGCTCTTTGATCCGCTCAACAGCCGCTGCGCTGATGTCGATCGTAATCATCTTCCTCACCTCACCACCAGTGTAGCATATCCGGTTGTGCAGGGATAATCCCACGTTCGAAGCGCGAATTACCCGGAAGTTGTATTTATTGAAGCTTTTGCCAACAGCTTCGACGTTCACTGCTTGCACGACGAAAAACTCTTCTGGTTTTCATCGGCCCTGCACTGCATCGTACAACCTCCCCGTATAATTTCGGAAAGTTACAAATATTCTATCTTAAAGACGTTACCGAATCGTTCCCAGACTTCCAGACTCGGGAGATAAGCCTCCAGTCCTATTCTTCATTTGCACTTACTAAATGTTTGACAAATCGGACTCTTTTTCGTACAATTCTAAAGAAATCAGCTTCGAGCATGAATACAATTTGCTCGAACATAAATTCATTCCTTATTTTTCTTCGGGAGGGAAAAAGTGTGAAAATTGAAACAAATTCCAAATCACTGCAATTGGAACCAAAAGCAGCAGACAGTTTCACTTCTACCGGCTTCATTCTTGCGGCGATCGGTTCCTCGGTGGGTCTCGGGAACATGTGGAAGTTCCCGTACATTACGGGCATGTACGGCGGCGCGGCCTTCTTCCTCATCTTTATCCTTTGTCTCGCGCTGGTCGGCTTGCCGATCCTGCTGGCCGAGATGGTCATCGGCCGCGGTGGACGCGGCAACGCAGTATCTGCCTTTCATAACTTGAGCAAGACCAAATGGTGGGGCTACTTCGGCTTCCTTTCTGTATTTTCCGCTTTTGCAATCATGGGTTTCTATTCTGTCGTAGCAGGTTGGACCATGAACTATGCGTTCACGGCGCTAACCGGCAATCTTTTTGAAAATCCGGATTACACCGCTTCTTTCCTTTCCTTCGCCGGCGGCAACATGCCGATCTTCTGGACCATCGTTACGCTGATCATCACCTGCTGGGTCGTCGCGAAAGGCGTCGCCGGCGGGATCGAGAAATTCAACAAAATCCTGATCCCCGGTCTGGCTGCCATCCTGATCATCCTGATGATCCGCGCGCTGACCCTGCCGGGCGCAGGCGCAGGCGTCGAGTTCTTCCTGATGCCCGACTTCAGCAAACTGACCACCGAATCGGCGCTCGTCGCTCTCGGCCACGCCTTCTTCTCGCTTTCCCTCGGTATGGGCGCCATGCTCACCTACGGCGCTTATACCTCGAAGAAACAGTCGCTGGGCAAAGCGGCTGCAGCTGTAGCCGGCGGCGACCTGCTCTACGCGTTTGTCGCAGGCTTGATTATCTTCCCGACCGTCTTCTCCTACGGCATCGAACCGGGTCAAGGCCCGGGCCTCGCCTTCATGGCACTGCCGGCAGCATTTGCCGCGATGCCGCTGGGCAATCTGTTTGGCTTCTTGTTCTTCATCCTGCTGTCGATCGCTGCGCTGACTTCCACCGTTTCGCTGGTTGAAGTTCCGAACGCTTACCTGATGGAACGCTTCAAGTGGAGCCGCGCCAAATCGTCGGTGCTCGTGACGCTTGGCATCTTCGTGGTTTCCATCCCGGCTTCGATGTCGATGGGCATTCTGTCTGACAACCTGCTGTTTGGCAAGACGTTCTTCGATCTCCTCGACTTCGTGGCCTCGAACATCTTCCTGCCGATCGGCGGTCTGATCGTCACTTTGTTCACCGGCTACGCGTGGAAGCGTGCCGGCGAAGAAGCGGGTCTTTCCGGCTTCTGGTACAACTCCTGGATGTTCTGCCTGAAGTACATCGCGCCGATCATGGTGATCGTGATCTTCCTGTACTCGATCGGCATCATCAAGTTCTCCTAAGTTCATGCAAACAAAAACCACCGCGGGCAGCCCGCGGTGGTTTTCTGCTTACAGCTTCTCGATCACTTTGTCGAGCAGGCCGTAGTTCTTCGCCTCTTCTGCCGACAGCCAGTGGTCGCGTTCCATGTCATGCAACACTTCCTCATACGGTTTGCCGGACCGTTCGGCGAGGACTCGGGTCAGGGTGCGCTTGGTGCGCAGCATGCGCTCAAGCTGGATCTCCATGTCGCTCGCCTGGCCTTGCGCGCCGCCGGACGGCTGGTGAATCATGATCTCCGCGTTCGGCAGTGCGATGCGTTTGCCGTCCGCGCCGGCAGCCAGCAGGACTGCCCCCATCGAAGCGGCCATGCCGATGCAGATCGTCGAGACATCCGGTTTGATGTATTGCATCGTGTCATAGATCGCCATCCCCGCCGATGTGGAGCCGCCCGGCGAGTTGATGTAGAGATGGATGTCTTTATCCGGGTCATCCGCTGCGAGGAACAGCAGCTGCGCGATGATCGAGTTGGCCACATTGTCGTCGATCGCGGTGCCGAGGAAGACGATGCGGTCTTTCAGCATCCGCGAATAAATGTCATAGGAGCGCTCTCCCATGCTGGTTTGTTCCACTACATAAGGAATCAGGTTCATCTAAAAGTACCTCCCTTTTTTAGCTTGTGCTCTTCCTTGCACTCAGGCTGCCAGTCCTTGCGGCGATGCCTTGGTCACATCGCCAAAACCGGACGTCACCCCGGTCAAACGCACCTGCGGCTGCTGGCCGTTCCCGCCGATCATCCAGTCCACAACGGCCGTTTCGCGGGAACTGCGGGCACCCGTCGGGAACGGAATCACATTGCCGGTGCGCTCGCTGCCACGCTCGGCTCGTTCAAAGACGACGACCGCTCTGGCTTCCGCTTGCCGTTCACTCATTTGACATCCCCTCCTTGACCTGCGTCCGGGTAGACGGCAAGGATCACGTTGTACGCTTCGTCCGCAAGATTGGCCGACTGGTACTTCGCGACCAGCTCCTGCACCAGTTGCACATAGTCCCGGACGAACTCCTGGCGCTTCTCTTCCGTTTCCAGCTGCAGTTTCATCGTCAACGTGGCGCTCGGGATCTGCACGTCCTGATCGCATTGCTCCATCAGAGTCAGCGCATCGCGCTTGATGCGGTCGGAGATCGTGATCAGGTGCGCGAGCGAGCTTTGGTCCTTGATCCGCTGCATCGCCTCCTGATTCAAGCCGAGCAGTTCGGAGATGACAAAGGTGCGGGCGATCGACTGGTACAGCACCTCGACGAGGTTGCGCACCTGCCGGGTGCCGACACGCCGCGCCAGCCCGACTTTTTCCAATGCTTTGAGATGATAATTGACGCGTTGCGGCGTATCATTGATCATGCGCGCCACTTCGGCAGCCGACGCAGGATCGGTGAGTTTCGAGAGGATCTCCGCCCGGAGCGGGTTGAGCAGCGCGGTGGCCTGCTCCGGCAGTTCCACATACCAGGTCTCTTGGATCAGCTCCCTCACCTCCCCTAAAAACTTTGTGCTTCGTAAAAATATATTATTACGTTATGCGGCGTTTGTCAAAATGATACAGCAAAAAAATGGCAGACTGCCACCGACAGCCTGCCTTGGTCTCGATGATCTCCTGCTGAATCCCGTGTCGCCCGGCATGATGCCGGACGCGGCCTCCCAGCCATGGAAACCGCGCCATCCTCATCAGAAGCTCAAGCCTCCGTCGACCGCCAGCACTGCGCCGTTGATAAAGCTCGCTTCATCGGACGCCAGGAACAGGTAGGCGTTGGCGATGTCGCGCGGCTGGCCGAGGCGGCGCAGCGGCGTCTGCATCTGCATCGCCTGCAGCACCTTCTCCGGCACTTTGCCGGTCATGTTGGTGGCGACAAACCCCGGTGCGACCGCGTTGACGCGCACGCCTTTCGGGCCGAGCTCTTTCGCCCATGTCTTGGTCATGCCGACGACGCCCGCCTTGGTCGCCGCGTAGTTGGTCTGGCCGACGTTGCCGAACTGGGCGACGACCGATGCGGCATTGAGGATCACGCCGCTGCCCTGCGCCATCATCACCTTGGCGGCCGCCTGCGTGCAGAGGAAGACGCCGGTCAGGTTGATGCCGATCACTTGGTCCCACTGCTCCTGTTCCATCTTGACGAGGAAGCCGTCGCGGGTGATCCCGGCGTTGTTGACGAGGATGTCGACGCGGCCGAACTTTTCGAGCGCGGCGGCCACGATCTGCTCGACGTCTTCGGACGAGGACACGTCCGCTTTTACAAAATGAGCTTCTGCGCCGAGCCCGCGCAGTTCTTCGACGGCAAGCGCGCCGTTCGTTTCATCAAAATCGGCGAGGATCACCTTCGCCCCGTTCTGTGCGAACAGGATGGCCGTCTCCTTGCCGATGCCGTTCGCTCCGCCGGTGATGATTGCTGTCTTGTCTTGTAAGCGCATATGCGTTCTCCCTCCATGTTGAGCCTGTTCTGCTGATCGAATTATACCATTCGTTGTTACATGCCAGTTGCACCTGTCCGAAAAATCGGAAGAATGTCGGAAATAAGAACTTACGTTTGTATCTGTTACCAAGCTGTGGTATAATTTTTTCAACATCGAATCTGCGAACATATTTTCCCATCATCATAGAGTTCTCATACCATGTAGTCAAGGAGTGTATTCTGCAATGATCAAGCTGTCCAAGCGGCAACAGGAAATCATGGATTTTATCAAACGAGAAGTCAAAGACAAGGGGTATCCGCCATCGGTGCGTGAGATCGGAGAAGCGGTCGGCCTTGCATCCAGTTCCACCGTCCACGGCCACCTGGCCCGCTTGGAGCAGAAGGGTCTGATCCGCCGCGACCCGACCAAGCCGCGCGCCATCGAGGTGCTCGATGAAGAGGGAGCGTCCGATTCCCGCTTTGAATACTCGACCGTGATGGCGCCGATCGTCGGCCGCGTCACGGCGGGGATGCCGATCACCGCGATCGAAAATGTGGAAGACTACTTCCCGCTGCCGACCCGCTTTGTCGGTGATAACAACGTCTTCCTGCTCAACGTCGTCGGCGAATCGATGATCGATGCCGGCATCTACGACGGCGACCTCGTCATCGTCCGCCAGCAGTCCACCGCCCACAACGGCGAGATTGTCGTCGCGATGACCGAAGACGACGAAGCGACCGTCAAGCGCTTCTATCGCGAGGCCGACCACATCCGCTTGCAGCCGGAGAATCCGACCATGGACGCGATGCGCTACCGCAATGTCACCATCCTTGGCAAAGTGATCGGCGTTTTCCGCGAGATCATGTAAAATACGTAACCCGCCCTTTCCGGGCGGGTTTTTTCATGCATAGAAAAGCCCCTCATCTCGCCGAGATGAGGGGCTTATCGCTCTTAGTACGTGGTCAGGTATTGGTTGCGCTCCCACTCGGTGACGGCGGTGCGGAACATATCCCATTCGATTTGCTTCGCTTCGACGAAGTGCGCGATGACATGCTCGCCCAGCGCATTGACGATAACTTCGTCTGCGAGCAGCTCGTCGATCGCTTCTTTCAGGGAAGCCGGCAGCGAAAGGATGCCGTTTTCGAGGCGCTCTTCTTCGTTCATCACGTAGATGTTGCGGTTGACCGGATCGACCAGCTTCAGCTCGCGGCGGATGCCGTCGAGGCCCGCTTGCAGCATCGCAGCCAGCGCGAGGTACGGGTTGCAAGCCGGGTCCGGGTTGCGAACTTCGACGCGGGTGGACAGGCCGCGGGAGGCCGGGATGCGCACCAGCGGCGAACGGTTCTTCGCCGACCATGCGATGTAGCACGGCGCTTCATAGCCCGGAACGAGACGCTTGTAGGAGTTGACGGTCGGGTTGGTGATCGCTGCAAAGCCGCGTGCATGGAGCAGAATGCCAGCCAGGAAGTGCTTCGCTTGTTGAGACAGGCCGAGCTCGTCGCTTTCATCGTAGAATGCGTTGGTGCTGCCTTGGAACAGGGACATGTGGCAGTGCATACCGGAACCGTTGATGCCAAAGATCGGCTTCGGCATAAAGGTTGCATGCAGGCCGTGCTTGCGGGCGATCGTTTTGACGACCAGTTTGAATGTCATGATGTTGTCCGCTGCAGTTACAGCGTCGGTGTATTTGAAGTCGATCTCATGCTGACCGACTGCAACTTCATGGTGGGAAGCTTCGATCTCAAAGCCCATCTCTTCCAGCGTCAGCACGATCTCGCGGCGGCAGTTCTCGCCGAGGTCGACCGGTGCGAGGTCGAAGTAGCCGCCTTGGTCGTTGACTTCGGTGGTGATGTTGCCTTTTTCGTCGAGTTTGAAGAGGAAGAATTCCGGCTCCGGACCGACGTTCATCGTGTCAAAGCCCAGCGCTTTTGCGTCTTCCAGCGCGCGCTTCAGCGTGGAGCGCGGGTCGCCCGGGAACGGGGTGCCGTCCGGCATGTAGATGTCGCAGATCAGGCGGGCTACCTTGTAGCCTTTCTCCGTTTCCCACGGGAAGATCAGCCAGGTGTTGAGGTCCGGGTAGAGGTACATGTCGGACTCTTCAATGCGGACGAAGCCGTCGATCGAGGAGCCGTCAAACATCATTTTGTTATCCAGAGCCTTGTCAAGTTGAGAGACCGGGATCTCTACGTTCTTGATCACGCCGAGCAAGTCGGTGAATTGCAGGCGGATGTAACGAACATTCTCTTCTTTGGCCATGCGTTTGACGTCTTCTACAGTGTAGCTCATTTCTGGTTCTCCTCCTCAGGCTCCATCCTCTGCGGAATGAATGCTCTATGTGTTTTTAATGGAAAAACCGCGACAGGTCGCCGGCGTTAAACGGGTTGTTCCCCGGCATCGCCGGACGGCGCAGCATTTCCTTTTTCAACATGTCTCGAAGTTCGCGGTCGGACAGATCGCGTTTGACTTCCTGTGCGATCTGCTCCGCCTGTTCCCGCTTGTGGTCAGGCAGCAGATCGGAAACAGTCTTGGCAGTTCCCAGCACCGTCTTGATGCCGGCAATGTTCAACCCTTGATCGATCAGCCGCTTGATCTCAAGCAAGCGTTCCACGTCATTGAAGGAAAACAGGCGCTGATTCCCTTCGGTGCGTGCCGGCCGGACCAGCTGATGCTGCTCATAGTAGCGGATTTGCCGGGCGGTCAGGTCGGTCAGCTTCTGGACGATGCCGATCGGGAAAAGGGCGAGATTGCGTCTGATTTCATCATTCATTCACATCATCGCCTCCCCTGTGATAGTCTAAGTATATGTCATGTCAGGAGAAGGTGTCAACGTATGTCAGGAAAGTTGACATGAAAATTTTTCTCGGCTGCTGCGCAGACAAAAAGACCATGTTCCAAGGGGGATGTCCCTTTTAACATGGTCTTTTTTCGGTGCCGCTATGTCAGCTTTTTACAGCAGACCTTGCTCCTTCAATCCGGCCACCGCCGACAGCACGGCCACTTTGGCATGCGCGTAGGTCAGGCCGCCCTGCAGGTAGCCGATATACGGTTCGCGGATCGGACCGTCGGCCGACAGCTCGATCGACGAACCCTGGATGAACGCCCCGGCCGCCATGATCACTTCGTCCGCATAGCCCGGCATCGCCCAGGGCTCCGGCTTGACATGCGAGTCGACCGGCGCTGCCGCCTGAATCGACTGGCAGAACGAGATCAGCCGGTCCCGCGAGCCGAGCTGCACCGCCTGGATGATGTCGGTGCGCGGCGCGGTCGACGCCGGATGGGTGGTCAGGCCGAGCTCTTCGAACAGCCCGGCTGCGAACACCGCGCCTTTCAACGCTTCGCCGACCACATGCGGCGCGAGGAAGAAGCCTTGAAACAGCGTGCGATTGGTGCCGAGCATCGCCCCCTGCTCCGCCCCGATGCCGGGCGCGGTCAAACGGCAGGCTGCGCGGTGCACGAGGTCGGCGCGTCCGGCGACATAGCCGCCGCTGTGCGCCAATCCGCCGCCCGGGTTCTTGATCAGGGAACCGACGATCAGGTCGACGCCGACTTCGGTCGGTTCGCGGCGCTCGGTGAACTCGCCGTAGCAGTTGTCGACAAAGACGACGACGTCCGGCTTGATCCCTTTGACGAAGCGCACCATTTCCCCGATCTCTTCGACCGTAAACGACGAGCGCCACGAGTAGCCGGCCGAGCGCTGGATGCCGATCATCTTCGTGTTCGGTTTGATCTTCTTGACGACGAGGTCATAATCGACCTTGCCCGCCAAGAGCGGCACCGAGTCAAACGAGACGCCAAATTCCTTCAGCGACCCTTCCCCCGCTTCGCCGCGCACGCCGATCACTTCTTCCAGCGTGTCATACGGCTTGCCGGTGATATAGAGCAGCTCATCGCCCGGGCGCAATACGCCATACAACGCCAGCGCGATCGCGTGCGTTCCGGAGACGATGTGCGGGCGCACCAGCGCCGCTTCTGCTCCAAACGCCTTGGCATAGACGCGCTCCAGCGTCTCGCGCCCGGCGTCGTTGTGGCCGTAGCCGGTCGAAGAAGCGAAATGAAAATCGCTCACCCGCTCCTCTTGAAACGCCTGCAAGAGCTTGGCCTGGTTGTAGACGACCGTCTCGTCGATCGAGCGGAACTGTTCAGTAAGTTTCTGTTCAATCTTGGCGGTCAATGACAGCCAAGTCGGATTTTGCAAAAGTTGCAACAAGGACAAAACACGTCTCTCCCATCTATGAAACAATCCTTATCACTATACCATAAAAAAGCGCTGCAAATCCCCTAAGCAAAACAGCATGACCCGAAAGGGTCATGCTGTTTTGCTTAGGGGACCGGCTTCCAGCTCAACACGCTGTCCCAATGCCAGTGCTCATAATACATCTGCCCTTCGCCGATCCCTTCCACCCACAGCTTGGCCTGCGAGCCGTCCGAGTTGGCGACCCAGATGTCGGCCCGTTTTTTGTTCCAGCGCACCCAGGACATCGCCTTGCCGCCGGCCAGCGCCTGCGGGTCGAAATCGCCTGCGCCGACGGGTGGGCTGGAGAGCGGGCGGGCCGAGCCGCTTTTCGCATCGACGAGCATCACGCGGGGAAAGGCGTTGCCAAGCGGTTCGCGATCCGACTTCGGCGCGGCGCTGCGGGCGACGAGCAGCGACTTCTCATTTAGCCACGCGAACGAACGGTCGGCCCGTCCCTCCGGCGTCAGGTTCTGCCCTTCACCAAACGGCGGCCCGAACAGCGACAAACGCTTGCCGAGCAGTGAGAAGCGCCCGCTGCCGGCGATCACGCCGAGCTTGGCGCCTATAGGCGCCCATTTGAACCACTCGTCGTACGCCAGCATCTCTGCCGCCGGCTTAAACGATTTCCCGTCGGCCGACAACAGGCACAGCACATTGGCATCGGCCGACAGCGACGCAGTCTGGGTGGCGATAAACGCGATCCACTTGCCGTCCTCCGACCATTTGAACCCGCTCGTGCCGATCGCCAAATACTCTTGATCCAAAAAGCGCAGCGGATTCGGCAGCGAATAAAACTTGCGCACCTGCTTCGCCTCTTCATCGGGCGAATACCAGACTTTATACAGCTCGCTCGACGTCCAGCCCGTCGGCGCCAACTGCCCAAGCGACGACACGAGGAAGCCGCTGCCGTCCGGAAACCATGTATAATCGCTGATCCCCGGCACCACCTGCTGCGCCGCTTTCAACACGCCTGCCCGCAGGTCGGCCACCAGCAGGTCCGAATCGACGCGAAAGGCCAGCAGACTGCCCTGCGGCGACCAGCGCGCAGAAATCACGCGGTCATGCACCGGGTAGGTGCGCCCGTTTGCCACATCGTAGACCCAGAGCTGAGCGTAATCGTCCTGCGCGCGCTCCCGCTTCTGAAAGGCAATCCATCTTCCATCCGGTGACCAGAGCGGCCATGACGCGATGCCGTCCGCCGTGACCGGGCGCTCCTGCACCCCTTGCTTGACCCACAGTTTGCCGTCCCGGATAAAGGCCAGCTCTAGCGAATCGCCTTGCCAGGCAGCAACAGGCGCCGATGTCCAACAAAAAAGGAGTATCACGCAGAGGAAGACCAGACCGGTCTGCTTCCTGAACCGTTTCATGCAGAAGCCCTCCCGTCAAAAAGTAGGTATCCCCCCTACTATTTCCCACTGCCGCCTGCCCATGCACGGAAATTGGAAAAGGCACCCTGTCGGGTGCCCCTTCCTCGCTGCTCTCATAGTTTAATCTCTCTTGTACCCTCAGTATAATCAGACAATTCGATAAAGTCAACAACTTACCTAATAAAATTTATCGAGACCCCAAAGAAAATCTCTTAACTAAAGAGAGCCCGCCTTTTAAGACAAGGCAGGCTCTTCCAGTTTCCTTATTGCAGCGTGGAATCGGTCATATCGAAAATCATTTGCTCGTTCGTTTTCGCCGGCTTGGCCAGTTTGGTTTCCTGCGCTGCTTCGATCAGATACGGGCGCAGCTCTTCGGCGATCGCATGCGGCACTTCGGCATGCAGATAGGTGCCCGCTTCGCGGTGCTCTTCGGCGAACAGGCGTCCTTCGCGGTGGATGCGCGCCACCAGCGCGCTTTCTTTGTACGGCACTTCCGCTTTTACGATCAGGTGGCGGACGCCGACCAAGTCGTCGATCTTCTCCATCATGTCCTGCACGCCGTCCCCGTGCAGAGCGGACAGGCGGATCGTCTCCGTCGAGTTGGGATCGTTGCCAAGCCAGGTGCCCGGCACGAGGTCGATTTTGTTAAACGCGGTCAGCACCGGGCGGTTCAGCACATCGAGCTGGCCCAGCACGCCGTACACCGTCGCCATCTGCACGTCAAAATTCGGGTGGGACGCGTCGACCACATGGACGATCAAGTCGGCCTCAGCCGTCTCTTCCAGCGTGGAGCGGAACGCTTTGACCAGCGAATGCGGCAGTTGCTGGATGAAACCGACCGTGTCGGAGAAGATCGCCGTCTTCCCATCGGGCAACTGCACTTGGCGCGTCGTCGTGTCCAAGGTGTCGAACAGGCGGTTGCGCCCTTCGGCCACCTCTTTGCTGCCTGTGCCGTAACGCTCGACGATCTTGCGCATCAAAGTGGACTTGCCGGCGTTGGTGTAGCCGACAAAGGCGATCACCGGTACATCCTGCTTCTTGCGGCGCTGGCGGTGCAGGTCGCGGTGTTTGCGAACCTCATCCAGTTGACGGCTCAGCTCGACCAGACGGCGGTGGATGTAGCGGCGGTCGGTCTCCAGCTTCGTTTCGCCGGGACCGCGCGTGCCAACGCCGCCGCCGAGCCGGGACATCGAGGCGCCGCGCCCGGTCAGGCGCGGGAGCAGGTAGTTGAGCTGCGCCAGTTCGACCTGCAGCTTGCCTTCGCGCGTCTTGGCCCGCAACGCGAAGATGTCGAGGATGATCTGCGTGCGGTCGAGCACGCGGCAGGGCAGCGCTTCTTCCAAATTGCGGACGTGTTTCGGCGAAAGTTCGGCGTCGAAGACGACGAGATCCGCTTCCAGCTCTTCGACCACCGCGCGCAATTCGTCGAGCTTGCCGCTGCCGATATAGGTCGCCGAATCGGGCAGGCCGCGGTTTTGCACCACTTCGGTGACCACTTCCGCACCTGCCGTTTCGACGAGGCCGCGCAGTTCCTGGAAGGCCATCGTCCAGACCGTTTCATCCTTTTGATTCAGGCGCAGGCCTACGAGCACCGCTCGTTCCACGCGGTTTTGCTGTTCTTGTATTTCGTGCATGCTCTCATTCCTTTTTGTCTGATCTTACCCGTTATTGTAACACCGTCCAGCTTTCGTACACCACCGTCTCCGAACTCATCCGTCCGGACGCGATCCATTCCATCGCTTTGCGCACCAGCGGCGAGGTGTTGTCTTCTTCCAGCTCGCCAAGATGCACCCATTCCAGGCCGAACGAATCGTTCAGCTCCTGCCCGCTGCCTGTTTGCAGAACGCGCTCAATCGAGCCGGCCGGCGCTTCCTGATCGGCCAGTGCGACTTTGTAAAAGACGGCGATGTGGTGCAGATGGGTGGTGCCTTTCCACTCGTGCGGGACGAGAAAATCATAGGCGCCGAGATTCTGCTGCGAGGTCACCGGCATGCCGGTCTCTTCTAGAAACTCGCGCTGCAACGCTTCCAGCATTCCTTCACCGGGATCGACCGAGCCACCGGGCAGGTCGTAGCGCCCCCGGTACGGTCCGCCCGCTTTTTCCACGACGAGCAAAGCTTCTTTTGCTTCATCATAACAGATGCCGTAAACGCCAAAATGGCGGTGCCAACGAATGTCCATCCTGCCGAACCTCCTTTGATCCTATACTATCATCTTGTATAATAAGAAGAACAGCAGAAATACCAAGGAAAGGAAGATTCAGTGTGAAATACTTGAAATTCAAAGGCCAGAAGGTCGGCATCACCACCGACCGCATCGAGGACATGGACCGCGAAGCGGACAAATACTACTACGAGCTGCGCCGCGATGAGGAACATCCGCATGTGCCGTACATGATCGAAGACAGCGTGGACGAAGAGGGGTTCTGGGGCACGATGGTCACCGAGGAGCCGTTTGAGTTCAACCAAGGCGACTTCCATTCCCTGACCGAAGAGCTCGGCTTAAAGCTCGCAGAGAAATTCGGCCTGAACAGGTAAACAAACAACCACCCGCAGCGTGCTCGGGTGGTTGTTTTCGTTTTGCGGTCAGGCTCGTTTGAGGTCGGTGCCGGCCGCTCTGGCCCGCGCCAAGCGGTCGAGCAGCTCCTGCAGCGGCACACCGGCGTAGGTGCCCGACGTGTAGGCGGTCTGCTGTACAAATCCGGCAGCCGACTGCGCGTAGATCAGCGGGTGCAGCACGCATTGCCAGCCTGGCAGCCCGGCCAAGTCGTACAGACGCGCCTGCTGCTCCTCCGTCGCCGCCTCGATCACCGCCACCCCGCCCGGACTGTCTTGAAAATGGTCATGAAACACGCAGTGACCGCGCCGCCGATCGGCGATATAGGCGTTCCACAGCTCATTGGCTTCCTTCAACGTCGTTCCTTGCGGTGCATGAGCCGTTACCAAATAGCAGCGAATTCTCATGTTGATCAAGCTCCTCTCAGCGTCACTTCTTGCTTTGATTTTCACAAAAATCATCCCGGGTGGCTCGTGAATTCTTGCGCCTCAAATACCGCAATAAACACCGAGCAGGCATGAAAAAGCGCCCCGATCGGGACGCTTCCTGTTGCTGCACATGAGCAAGGCCTGCCGGTACGATGGCAGCCCTCGCCTCAGGCAGACGCTACATGGTGGTCAGCTTTTTCATGTCGTTCAGGATCACATCATTGGTGACGCCATCGCTCATATTGTAAGAGTTCATCACTTGGTTCTTCGCATCGAGCAGGAAGATGCGGTCGTTGTGGGAGATGTCATGGCTGCTGTGCTTCTCGGCCAGCACGCCGAACTGGTCGCGCACCGCCGCCAGCTCTTCCTCCGAGCCGGTCAGGAACGCCCATTCGTTCGGATCTGCCTGGTACTGCTTCATGTATTCGGCGAGCTTGTCCGGGGTGTCATTTTCCGGGTCGACGGTGATCGAAATGAACTGCACGTCCGCTTTCTTCAGCCCGTTCTCCTCCAGCGACTGCATGATATTCGCCATCCGCGCATGCGACACCGGGCACACATCCGGGCAGTTGGCGAAGAAGAAGTAGACCAGCTTCGCCTTACCGGTCAGATCTTTTTCGATCGACACCTGCTGGTGATTCGTGTTGGTTAACGTAAAATCTTTTATTTGCATAATCGGTGCCAGTTCGCCCGAAGACTGCTCGTGATCTTGGTGATTCGCATGCTCGCCATGCTCCGCCTGTTCCGCACTTTGTCCACCGCAGGCGGTCAGCAAAAGCGACGCTGCCGTCAGCAGGCCCCAAGCGGTGTAACGAAAACGTTTGTTCATTCAGTATCACCCTTTCTCTGCCCCTCATTATACAAAAAAGCCTCCGCCGAAGTCCCGGCGGAGGCTGTGGCAAATCGCAATTTTTTGTAAACAATCACTCGGTGATGCCGATCGCATCGAGGCCGCGGATGACCGCCTGCACTTCGAAGCTGTTCTCTCCGTACAGCTCTTTGGCAGAATGGATCGTCGCGATGCGCGCGTCGCGGAAGTTGGAGTCGGGCGTCAAGTAGTTGGTCAGCGTGTGGTAATAGATCTTGCCGAGCTTCTGCTGGCCGATCTCCTGCGCGATCAGGTAGGCGCCGTGGTTCCAGATCGAAGAGTTGACATGCACGCCGCCGCTGTCGAGGCTGAGCGGGAGGTTGTAGAACTGGCTCATGTTTTTCGGGTACATGCCGCTGCCGTCACCGTACGGCGCGTAATCCGCTTTGACCGGAAAGCGGTTGGGGTTGGACAGCGAGCGCAGCGCATCGCGGCCGATCGCCTTTTGATCGGCGCCCATGATGTCTTCGCCCATCTCCCAGTCGTCCGAGTCGATCAGCGCGCCGAAGATGTCGGAGTACGACTCATTCAAGGCGCCGGACTGGTTGCGATAGCGCAGGCCCGCCGAGTGCGTGGTCACGCCGTGCGTCATCTCATGCGCCGCCACGTCAAGGCCGGCCGCCAAGGAGATGAAGTAGGAGCCGTCCCCGTCGCCATAGGTCATCTGAGCACCGTCCCAGAAGGCGTTGTTGTATTGCTCGCCGTAATGCACGGTCGAGATGATCGCCATGCCTTTCCCGTCGATCGAGTTGCGGTTGTGCTCATTGAGGTAGTAGTCATAGACGATCTTCGAGCTGTGGTGCGCATCGACCGCCGCGCGCTCATAGTCGCTGTGGAAGGACGCATTTCGCGAAGTGAACAGCTCGCCCGGCAAACGAACGGTCGTCGAACGCCATTGGTTCTTGAAATCGTACGTCAGGATGCCGTCCATCCCTTTGATCGAGTAGTCGGCGAGGTAAAACATCGTGCCGCCCTTGCCCGGATTGTTGTGCGAAACGCTCAGCGTGCGATGTGCCCCGTTCACACCGATGCCGGAAGCGGAGGCCGGTTTCAAGTCGAGCTGTTTGTGCAGATCCAGATCCATGATCGAGTTAAACTGATCGATCACCTGCCCCGACTTCGCATCGACATAGACCGACCAGTTGCCCGGGTGCTCACCGAGGAAATGGACGTTCACTTTGTGGGCGACATACGTCTGGCCTTCAAACGGGTAGACGACCAGCTCAGAGGTCGGGTCTGACTCCAGCAGCTGCGGCGCATCGACCGCCGCGACGGCGGACTGGATCGCCTGATCCGCGCTCACAAGCGGCGTGGTGTCGAGGTTGAGCGCATCGACATCCGTGTTGAAGTCGCCGTTGACGGTGCGCACTGCGCCCGCAGTATCGATGTGCACGATCGTGATCGCATTTTCCACCGGCAGCCCGTTTTTCATCTGCTGCAGGCGGATGTGCGTCATGCCGAGGCTGTCCGTTTCCGCTTTCAAAGCTTTCAGGTCAGACTTGGGATTCTTCATCTTGAAGAACGCTTTATGTTGATCCAGGAAATCGACAGCCGCTCTCGCATCCTGTCCGCCTTGATTTGACAGCACGCCGGTGACAAACTCCGGTGCGCCTTTCTTGTTGTAGACCACTTTCAGCGCGCCGCTCGATTTGGCGTTAAATTGCGCCAGCGACTCATCTTTTGCCGCCGTTGCGTCCGTGGACGGAACCAGCGATGTTCCCAACAGCAATGCGGTGACCAGAACAGGTGCCAGTACAGCTTTTTTCACAATCGATCCCCTCTTCTTTCCTGTAAATGAAATTATTATTTTCTAACTATTCTTAATTATATATACCATTTTTATTTCAGTAAAGCGAAGAGCGGTAAAATGTGACAAAAGTACCACAAAGGGACTGAACTTGATCAAACGCAAAGCAAAAGACTGCGACCTTTGGCAGGAGCGCAGCCTTTTTCTTTTCCCGATCGTCTATTTCCCCATTTCCACGGAAATGAGATAATTCGCACATTTCTACAATACAAAGTGATTTTGCGTCATGTTTTGTCGAGGCGTCATTAGCAAGCGATTACTGCTGCCAGTGTTCCACATCCCAGACGTGATCGACAAAGCCTTGGTAAAAGTCCGGTTCGTGCGACACGAGCAGCACGGTGCCCGGATAACGCTGCAAAGCTTCTTGGAGCGCTTCTTTTGCCGCCTGGTCGAGATGGTTGGTCGGCTCGTCGAGCACCAGCAGGTTGCTGTCGGCGAGCATCAGGTGGCAGAGGCGGACTTTCGTCTGCTCGCCTCCGCTCAGCGATTTCATCGGCTGTTCGATGTGCTCGGTGCGCAGGCCGCAGCGGGCCAAAGCGGAGCGGACTTCCTTTTGCGTCATCTTCGGATGGGCGCGCCAGACGTCTTCCAGTGCGGTGTGCCCGGCTTTCGATTCGGCTTCCTGCTCAAAGTAGGCCGGGAGCACCCGTTCGCCAAGCTGCACGGTGCCGCCGAGCGACGGCAATTTACCTAGCAAGGTGCGCAGCGTGGTCGTCTTGCCGATCCCGTTATAGCCGACGAGGGCCACTTTTTCCCCGCGCTTTAAGCGCAGGTCGACCGGGGGGAACAGCGCCTTGTCATAGCCGACGCACAGTCGCTCGGTGAGCAGCACAGTCGTGACCGGCTCCACGCTGACTCCAAAAGCAAAGCGCGGGCGCGGCACCGGGGTCGGCTTGTCGATGCGCTCGATCTTTTGCAGACGCTTCTCCCGGCTCTTAGCCTGCTTGGCGGTCGAAGTGCGGGCTTTGTTTTTCTGTATATAGGTCTCCAGCTTTTGAATCTCTTGCTGCTGCCGGACGTAGGCGTGATAGATCTGCTGTTTGCGGAGCTCAAACGCGTCAACATATTGCCGATAACTGCCCGTGAAACGGGTCAGCGTCTGATGCTCCAAGTGGTAGACGACGTTGACGACTTGGCTCAAAAATTCCTGGTCGTGGGAGATCAGCACAAACGCGTGCGGGTAGCTTTGCAGGTGCCCGGTCAGCCAGTCGATGTGCGCCGTGTCCAAATAGTTGGTCGGCTCGTCGAGCAGGAGCACATCCGGCTTTTGCAGCAGCAGTTTGGCGAGCAGGAGCTTGGTGCGCTGCCCGCCGCTGAGGGCGCTGACGTCGGTGTCGAGGCCGAGTTCGGTCAAGCCGAGCCCGGCGGCGACTTCTTCGACTTTCGCATCGACGGCGTAAAAATCGTTTTCTTCCAGAAACTCCTGCAGCTGCCCAAAGCGTCTGATCGCCGCATCGAGCGCCGCACCCTCTGCCGTCGCCATCCGCTCGGCCGCCTGCAGCATGTCGTGCTCCGCCGTGTAGAGAACGGCGAACGCGCCGCGCAGGAAATCGCGCATCGTTACACCCGGCTGCAAGTCGACATGCTGTTCTAAAAAGCCGCGCTGCACCTGCGGCAGCCAGTCGATGCGTCCGGCATCGGGGATCGTGTGGCCGATCATAATTTTCAGCAGGGTCGATTTGCCGGCCCCGTTCGGCCCGACCAGGCCGACATGTTCACCAGACAACAGGCGGAACTGCACGTCGCGCAGCACCGTTTTATCGCCAAACCCGTGGGTCAATCCTTCTACTGTCACAATGCTCATCGTAAAAACACTCCTTCGCTTGGTCGTTCTCTGTTCCGATGCCAAGCGCAAGAACAGCCCAAAAGACAACAAAAAACGGGTAGAGCAAAACACGCTCTACCCGTGGATCAGGCTGTCTGTCAAAGGCCTGCACAAAGGGTCCGTGCTCTGTCTCGCTGTTCTTGCAACATGGCAGATGGCTAAAAATGGGCAGACTTCTCCCGTCTTATGCCAATACCTGTTGAAAAACAACGGACATAAACATTAGATTCCCTTCACTCCTTTGCCGATAATTATAGATAATTTACCACCATTTTACACCGTTTGCAAGCCTCTCTTTGTCGAAAAATGCGCATAGGTCAAGCGGCACACGGCGTAGTGTAAGAACATCACAGTGTCAGGGGGTCTGCAAACATGTCACTCGTGCTGATGGAAGACCTGCGCAAGCCCATGCCCAAGCGGCGTTTTGCATTCGTTCATTCGGTGCGCATCTTCCGCCCTGTCGTCAAAGCGGCCCGCTTCGCCTTTCGCGGCAGCCGTTTCCTGCTCCGCCGGGCGATCGGGGTGATCAAAGGCGACACCGCCACACCGCTCCATGAAGAGATCCAGGTGGTGACAAGACAAGAGCATTAAGACAGACAAAAGCCCCATGGCAACCGCCATGGGGCTTTCAGATGCTGAAATTAAAAAGTCACTCGAAGAAAAAATCATAATTGATCATGACAGCACATCGATTTTCTAACGATAGGTCGATTGAAACTACAAGTATTCTGCAGATCGGAAAATTTAGCCGTTGCCGCCGCCGTAGACTTTGTAAAACATATCGTATTTGTTGCCGGCGTCTTCATCCGCAGTGACAGCCGGCTTGGCGGCGTTGCCGTTTTTGCTGCCGTTTTTGCTGCCGTTCTTGTTGTTCTGGCCGCGGGTCGGGATGCGGTTACGGAACTGCTCGCGGTGCACGGTCAGGTCTTGCAGGGAACGGATGTTGTTCTTCCCCCACTCGAACAGGATGCGGTCGATGTAGCGGAAGTTGAACTTTCCGGCCAGCACCGCCTCTTTCAAAGCCTCGCGGATCAGCTCTTCGCGGTAATGATCCTGGTCGATCCAGCAGGAAATGCGCTCGTACTCGATCGGCGAGATCGGCCGGCCGAACTCCTGCTCGAACAAGGCGAACAGATTCTGCTGCTGCTCCCGCGTTTCCAGCAGCTCGTAGCTCGACAGCGGCTTCGCAGCCGGCGGCTGCAAAGGCTTCGGCTCCAGCAGCTTGGCCAGTTTGGCGTACAAGGGGCGCAGGCTCAGCGAGTCATGCCCGATCCCGTGCTCGTCGATGTCGATCAACCCCCGCTGCACCAGCTGCTGCACCATCCCGGCCAGCACGTCCGGGTGCAGAGTCATCCGCTCGCTCAGCTCGCGCGGTGTGGGAAACTCGATCCCTTCCTGGCGAAACTGCATCACATGCAAGACCAGCATCATCTCTTCATCAGATAAGCCTAATCGTTTATATTCACGCAATAAAATCCCCGGAATGGCGACAAATCCGGATGACATGAGAACGGTGAATGCACTGTCCTGTGTCTGTCTCTGCATCCGTTTCTCTCCCCCTCTTCTCTAGTAGCGAAACTAAGTATATCACAAGTTCTATGCGAACAGAGGTACGTAAATGCAAAAAAGGACAAGCAGATTCTGCTTGTCCTTTCCTGCTCCGCAACTTACGGATAGAGACGGTACAAGGTGCGCGGGATCATGATCGTTTCACGGATGTGGTCGATGCCGCAGATCCACGCGATGGTGCGTTCAAGACCGATGCCGAAGCCGGAGTGCGGCACGGAACCGTACTGGCGCAGTTCGAGGTACCAGTTGTAGGACTCGTCGAAGTTCTCATGCGCAAAGCGCTCTTTCATCAGCTCGTAGTCGTGGATGCGCTCCGAGCCGCCGATGATCTCGCCGTAGCCTTCCGGTGCCAGCAGGTCGGCGCCGAGGATGACGTCCGGGTTCTCCGGGTCCGGCTGCATGTAGAACGCCTTGATGTTCGCCGGCCATTTTTCCACGAACACCGGCAGATCGAAGTGGTTGGTCAGCTCCGTCTCATGCGGCGCACCGAAGTCTTCGCCGTACGGGAAGTCGTGGCCTTTTTCCTGCAGGATCTTGACCGCTTCCGCATAGGTGATGATCGGGAACTCTTCTGCGACGACGCGCTCGAGCGGCGCGGTGTCGCGGTCGAGCGCTTTCAGCTCGTAGGAGCAATGCTCGAGCACGTGCTTGATCGTGGATTTGACCAGAGCTTGCTGGATCTGCAGGTTTTCTTTGTGCCCCACGTACGCCATCTCCGGCTCGATCATCCAGAACTCGTTCATGTGCTTGCGGGTCTTGGATTTCTCCGCGCGGAAGGTCGGGCCGAACGAGTACACGCGGCCCAGCGCCATCGCAGCCGCTTCCATGTAGAGCTGGCCGGACTGGGAGAGGTAGGCCGATTCGCCGTTGACGTATTCCGTCTCAAACATGTTGGTCGTGCCTTCCGCAGAGGACGGGGTCAGGATCGGCGGATCAACTTGGGTGAAGCCGTTTTCGTCGAAGAAGGCGCGCATGCCTTTGATCACTTCAGCGCGAATTTTCAGGACCGCACGCTGGCGCGGCGAGCGGATCCACAGATGACGATGGTCGAGCAGGAAATCAACGCCGTGCTCTTTCGGGGTGATCGGATAGTCTTCCGTGCGGGAGACGACTTCGATGCCGGTCACGTTGATCTCGTAGCCGATCTGCGAGCGCTCTTCCTGGCGCACGATGCCTTTCACGCGGATCGAAGATTCCTGCGACAGGCCTTTCGCCAGTTCGAACAGCTCTTCCGGCACATCTTGCTTGACGACGACGCACTGAATAAAACCGGTGCCGTCACGGAAATTCAAGAAGGCGATCTTGCCGGAGGAACGTTTGTTCCACAGCCAGCCTTCGAGGAGTACTTCTTGATCGACAAATTCGCCGATGCGTTCAATTCGTGCTTTTACAGTCACTTGCTATCCCTCCAACTGTTACAAGAACAGAGAATCAACAAAAACAACAATGTATGTAGTTAGAGAACATTATAGTCCACTTCGCACAAAAAAACCAGTTGTAAAAAGCGAACGTACATTCCCTTTTTGTTTGAAATATGGTAAAATAAAGCGTAGGCAATCGTGCAAAGGAGTGTGGCTCATGGTAGATCAAGTGAAAGCGAAGATCTCGATGACGACGTTTTTGGATTTTACCCTGCTTCCCGACGGGCAGAAGGTCCGCAAGGTGAAGGAGATCAAGAGCAAGCCCTACAGCTGGCCCGGCGATTACTGGGGTCCGCTGCGCGGCCGGTTGAAAAAGACCTTGCGTGAAGGCGCAGACCTCACCTCCCTCTCCGAACTCCTAAACGCTGTCGACGAGAAGAAGCAGGCGAACTACCGCCATGCGATCAACGGGATCTGCAAGTTCGCCAAGAAGCACAAGCTGCAATATTTTGATGCGCACAGCGGCGTGCACGTGCAGGACGATTTTGCCATCCGCGTCAATCCGGAGCTCGGCTTGATCATCGACGGCGTCCCCCACCTGATCAAACTGTATTTCAAAGAGGCGACCACGTCTGCCGAGATCCAGCTCAACAAATCCCGCGCTTCGACCATCGGCCATCTGATGGAGAAGGCCCTGCTGCCCGATTGCAGCGACCAGTTCACCAAGATGTCGATCCTGAACGTGGCCAAAGGCACCCTGTCCACTCCGACCGTCAGGAACCCGTTGGATCAGGACATCGCGCTGGAAGCGTCCATCGCGCATTTTATGCGAATCTGGAACCGCTTGGAGCGCGAGGAGGCACACTCGTGATCTCCTTTCGCCCGCTTCTGGAATCCGACCTGCCCCTGCTCCAGAGCTGGCTGAACCTGCCGCATGTCAAAGCGGCGTTCAGCGGTCCGCAGGGCATGACGATGGAAGAAGTCCGCCAGAAATACATGCCCCGCATCGCGGGGCACGAACCGACGCGTCCGTTTCTGTTCTTGCAGGGCGGCGTGCCGGTCGGATACATACAGACCTATCTGTGGCGGGACCATCCTGCCTACAGCTCTGCGCTGCAGTTGACTGCCGAGTCGGCCAGCCTCGATCTGTTTATCGGCGAGGAGTCCGCGCAAGGCCATGGACTCGGCCCGCAGGTGCTGCAGGCGTTTCTGACCGAGGTGATCTTTGCCGATCCCGCGGTGCAGAGCTGCGTGATCACCCCGCTCGCCAGCAATGCCCGCGCCTGCCGCGCGTATGAAAAGGCCGGCTTTGTGCACAAGCGCACGCTTGTGCATCCAGACGAGCCTGAACCCGTGCAGCTCATGGAGCTGTTGCGACCAGACGCCAAGCTCCGAGCTTGACTGCCAGCCTCTGTCACCGCCTCCATCACCCGTGCCACCCACTTCGTCAGAATTCTGCTTTCGCCTGCAACCCCGTGACCAGGACATTGGTGTCGCGGGCGATCATCAGCTCTTCGTTGGTCGGAATGACACAGACGCTGACTTTCGAGGCCGGAGTGGAGATCAGTCGCTCCCCTTGACCTTTTTCGTTGACTTCGTTGTCGAGCTCGACGCCGAGGTAGGTCAGCTTCGCACAGATCAGCGAGCGCAGCAGCGGCGAATTTTCCCCGACGCCGGCGGTGAACAAGATCACGTCGACGCCGTTCATCGCCGCCGCGTATGCCCCGATGTATTTGCGGATGCGGTACTCATACATCGCAAACGCCAGCGCCGCCCGCGCGCTGCCCTTCGCCCGCGCCTCCGCCACTGCGCGCATATCCCCCGACAAGCCCGACACGCCAAACAGGCCGCTGTGCTTGTTCAGCATCGAGGTCAGCTCATCGAAGCTCAGCCCCTCCTTTTCCATCACGAACTCATGCAGGCTGGGATCGATGTCCCCGCTTCGCGTGCCCATCATCACACCTTCCAGCGGCGTCATCCCCATGCTCGTGTCGATCGAACGTCCCCGCTCGATCGCAGCCAGACTCGCCCCGTTGCCGATGTGGCAGGAGATCACGTTCAGCGCCGACAGATCGCGTCCGACCAGCGCCGGCACCCGCGAGCTGACATAGCGGTGCGACGTGCCGTGGAAGCCGTAGCGGCGCACCTTGTGCCGCTGGTACAGCACATACGGCACCGGATACAGATAGTGCTCCTGCGGCATCGTCTGGTGAAACGCCGTGTCGAACACCGCCACCTGCGGCACGCCCGGCAGCACGTCCTCCATCGCCTCAATCCCCAGCAGGTTGGCCGGATTGTGCAGCGGAGCGAGCTCGATCGTGTCGGCGATCGCCCGCTTCACATCGGCGGTGATCAGGATCGACGACGAGAATGACTCCCCGCCGTGCACGACGCGGTGCCCGACCGCTGCGATCTCCTCTGCCGAATCCAGCACGCCGACCTCTTGGTCGGTCAAGGTCACCAGCACTTGGCGCAGCGCCTCGCGATGGTCGAGGATCGGCGAGGTCGCGCTGCCTTCCCTGTCGTCCGTCTTGTAAGCGTGTACCCCTTCCTCGCTCCCGATCCTCTCCACCGATCCTTTGATCAGCACGTCTTCCTCCGGCATCGCAAACAGCTGGTATTTCAGAGACGAACTCCCGCAGTTCAGCACGAGCACATTCATACCCGCACCTCCCCGGCCTCGTCATAGCGGTAAAACCCCTGCCGAGCTTTGATCCCCAGATGTCCGGCCCGCACCAGCTTGCGCAGATAGGCGGCCGGGCGGTAGCGCGGATCGGCCGTCTCAAAATACAGCCCTTCCAGCATGTCCACCACCGAATCCAGACCGAACAGATCGGCGATCTCCAGCGGCCCGTAGCTGAAGCCGTAGCCGACTTTCATCGCCGTATCGACATCCCGTTCGCTCGCCACGCCTTCCGCCACGATCGCCGCCGCTTCGTTGATCAAAGGCAGCATCAGCCGGCTGGTGACATAACCTGGCGACTCGTAAACTTGAATCGCCGTCTTGCCCAGCTCCTTCACAAACTGGAAGGCCGCTTGAAACGTCGCTTCTGACGTCTTCAGCCCGCGCACCACTTCGACCAGTTCGCGCCGCTCCGGCGGATAATGAAAATGCAGGCCGATCACCCGCTCCGGACGCTCCGTCTGCGCAGCGATTTCCGTCAGGGACAACGTCGACGTGTTGCTGACGAGGATCGCATCCGGCCCGACCACCGCTTCGGCCAGCTGCAGCGCTTCGCTTTTCGCCTCCAGCTGCTCCCACACGCACTCGATCACCAGCTCGCACCCTTGCAGTTCGTTCGCATCGGTGGTGAGCAGAATCCGCGACAAGGTCACTTTTTTCTCCGCTTCCGTGATCCCCCATCTGGTCAACCGGCGGTCGAGCGCCAGTTCCAGCCCTTGTTTGGCCTGCTCGAGCTCCGCCTGTGTCTGGTCGAGCAGCACCACCTCCAGCCCCTTGCCTGCGATCGCCTGCGCGATCCCCTGTCCCATCGTACCGGCTCCGATGATTCCAACATGTTGAATGTTCATGGAATCCCCTCCTTTATTTCAGTAGCATAACCAAAAGAGACCTTGGCCTCTCCCGCCAAGGTCTCACACTTTCGAAGGTTCATCGCTGTACAGATGGTTCCACAAAAAGCCCATCAGGTTGCTCCAGCCCTCTTCATGCTCTTGATATTCCTGATCCCACTCCGGACCGTGTCCGAAACCGTCGTGCTCCAGATTGACACGGGTCTCGCCGTTCGTCTCTTTGAGTTCAATCCGCACCGAGGTCGGCGGCAGATCGGTCAGGTACCACCGCCAGGACAGGCGGATGCGCCTGCCGGGCACCAGTTCCACGACATAGCCGGTGCCATCGGTGGGAAAGTCATCACGCAGCCAATACGAGCCGCCTTGGCGCGGGTCGAGAAACGCATCCCGGGCCAGCCATCTCCTCAGCTGCTGCACCTCCGTAAACGCCCGATACACCCGCTTTGCCGGATAGGGCACCACCGTCTCCTTGATGATCGAGCGCGCTTTGCCCCGGCCGGTGACGTGCTGCAGCGTGTCGAGCGCTTCATCCCAGCCGTCGCTTTGCCTGGCGATCGCCCGGTCCCAGTCCGGCCCGTCGCCAAAACCGGTCTCCGTCAGCACCAGCCGCGTGCCGCCCGCTTCACTCTGCAAGGAGAAATGTACCACCGTATCATGCCCGGCGAACTCGCTTTCCCAGCGAAGCACCAGATCATAGCCCGGATTCTCTTCTACGACCAGACACGGGATCTGCACCGTCCGCTGCGGGAACTCCCAGACCAGCGTCAACACATCGCCTGCCCGCGATGCACGGTGTGAGAACCAGCGGGCGATCTCCGACGGCTGAGAGAGCATCATATACACTTCGTTCGTCGTCGCCGCCAAGACCAGGCTCCGCTCGATGACCCGCGTTCCGGCTTCATAGCGATTGTTCATCCGGACTGCACCGCCCTTCTCTCCTCTAACGCTTTCACCCATTATAGAACAAAGTATGGCGAAAAACAAAAATCCGCCCCTCCCGAAGGAAAGGCGGATTTACCCATAGTTTACACCGCAACCGGCTGCTTTTCATTCACAGCCATCCAGGCACGGAACTCGTCACCCGACATGTTTTCATCGCGGACGAGGTCGACCGCCAGCTCGTTGATGCCGTCTCGGTAGACGGACAACAGTTCACGGGTTGCCTCATAGATCTCTGCAAAAATGCGGCGGATCTCTTCATCGAGCACATTGCGCTGCAAGTTGTCGATGTCGACGATGCCGAGCGCGGACAGACCGCAAGCGACGATCGTGCGCGCCATGTTGGTCGCCTGTTGGATGTCGCCTTGCGCGCCGGTCGAACGGTTGCCGTAGATCAGCTCTTCGGCGACGGTGCCGCCGAGCGCGATCTTGATCTGGTTGACCAACTGATCGTAGGTGTACAGGTAGCCATCCGACTCCGGCACTTGACGGACGAAGCCCAAGGCGTTGCCGCGCGGGGCGATCGTGATGTGCGAGACGGACGCTTTGCGCACCGATTCGCTGACGATCGCATGGCCCAGTTCGTGCACGGCGACGCGTTCCAGTTCCTCTTGGCGCGGCCGCTTGCCGGTGCGCTCGCCGAGCAGCACTTTGTCGACCGAATCGCGGAAGTGGATCTGCTCGATCTTGTCTTTGTTTTCACGCATCGCCATGATCGCCGCTTCGTTGCACAAGCTCTCCAGCTGTGCGCCGGAGAAGCCGTACGCTTCGGAAGCGACTTTCTCAAGGTCGACAGTGTCGGCCAGCGGGCGGTTCTTGGTCTGGATCTGCAAGATGTGCAAGCGACCGTGCTTGTCCGGCAGATCGACTTTGATCTGACGGTCGAAGCGGCCCGGACGGATCAGCGCCGGGTCGAGCATGTCCAGACGGTTGGTCGCTGCGATCACCAGCACGAGCGGCGAAGACGTGGTCTGCATGCCGTCCATCTCGGTGAGCAGCTGGTTCAAGGTCTGATCATACTCCTGGTGCGACTGGTTGCCGCCGCGCTTGCCGCCGATCACATCGATCTCGTCGATAAAGATGATCGCCGAGTCTTTGCCTTCTTTTTTCGCCTGCGCACGGGCCTTTTGGAACATCTGGCGCACGCGGGAAGCGCCGACGCCGACATACATCTCGACGAACTCCGAACCGGACGCTGCTACAAACACCGAGTCGGTGTACGTCGCAGCCGCTTTCGCCAGCAACGTCTTGCCGGTGCCCGGAGGGCCGGTCAGGATGATGCCTTTCAGCGGGTTGATGCCGAGCTGCTTGATCTTGTCGCGGTGGCGCAGGAAGTCAAGCGCTTCGGTCAACTCGCGCTTCGCCATGTCCTGGCCGCCGATCTGGTCGAACTCGATGCGGTGCGATTTCGCCACTTCATGCGAAACGGCAGCTGTCGCACCGCGGTTGCGGTCCGCGACAAAGGCAAAGGTCAGCAAAATAGCGAACAACAACAAAAACGGAACGGTCAATTGTTGGAAGTTAAACGCGACAAAGGCGATCGTCGCAACTCCCACCCCGATGATCAGCTCTTTGAGGTAGCGTTTCATTGCGACGACACCTCCTTCAGCGTGAATGCTTGTTTTGTCTGATAGGGCACGACTTCATAGAGATACTTGCCGTCTTTTTTCAATTCGACAAAGATATGCGCGTCGTTCATCGAGATCTTCGACTCAACGCCGGCCTGTTTCGCCTGCTTCCCCATGTTTTCGATCATCGCCGGAAACTCCCCTTTGGCGATGCCTGCGTACAAGGTCGGCTGCAGGTCGCGGAAGGTGGTCTCCAACGCTTCCGCACGGTTGTCAGCCAGGCTGATCGTCACGTAGCTGCCCATCGATTCATGCACAATCTTCTCCACATCTTCATAGGCCGCTTGCAGATCGGGCACCTGTTTCATGGTGACCTTGATCGCGCGCTCCTGTCCGTTTACCACCGACTCGACCTTTTGCACCGTGCCGGCCGCCATCAACTGATCTTCGAGGGGACGTACCAGCCCAAAATTGCGGTACAGTTCCCAACCGCCGAACAACAGCGACAGCGTGACACAGGTGATGGCCAAAATCGGGACGATCCGAATTCGAGACATGGTCCATCCCTCCTCAAAGTAATCTATTTGAAGTTAACATAACGTCCAACTCAACTCTGTCATTATAGCACACTCGACTGACTCGCGGGTTTAGGATTCTACAGGAAAAAACACCCCTTCCGATTGGAAGAGGTGTTTTACTTTGGCTCTGTCAGCTGGATTTGCCACAGCACTTCCCCGCTTTTGAAATCGAGGTAGGTATAGCCGGACTCGCCATTGGCGAACTTCCCGTACAGCTCCCAAACGAATTTGCTCGGGGCCGAACTGAACTCCGTCTTGACCTTGGGCAAAACGGGACCGGGTGTCGCATACACCACTTCGACCAGCGGCTGCAGCTTTGTTTCGGCGATCTCCGGGCGGACCAGCGATTTCGACCAGACCGGCTTTTTCGCTGCAGCGATCGCCTTGTCTTTCGCCAGGCCTTGGTTGGCGTATGCCCGGGCGACCACTTTCTCGTCTTGGGTCCAGATGTAGACGGCGCGGCCGAGCTCATCCTTTCCCGAGATGAAGAAGCCGTCCATACCTCCGGTGAAGGGCTCGACATCGATCACCTTTTGCAGGACGGTGGTGTCGAGCGCCTGCTGCACCGACGCTTCGGCCCCTTCGTATTGGGCATACGTGATCTCACGGACAGCAAAAACGGCTCCCCCAATCAGAGCCGTCAGGATGAAAATGGAAAGCCAAATGTACTTCTTCATCCAAAATGGTACTCTCTTTCTCTTGTATTGATCCTCTTGGCGTGATCAGCATCTCTACATCCTATTCTACTGATCGTATTCTTCATACACGGAAATATTGAGGAGACCTTCTTCACCCTTGCTCAGACCAAACACGAAACCGCGTTCTTTTAATGTGTGATTCAAAAAATCGACCACATAATAGAGATCGCTCGGATTGTCAAATTCCGCCGTGCCCAGTGTGACGAGTTTGGTTTCTTCCATTTAGTTTCCTCCTCTTTCGTCCGCTAGTCAAGCGTCCATTTTTTCAGGTCGTTGATCAGGCCAAAATGGGTGAAATCAAAGTGTACCGGTGAAACGGCGATGTAGCCGTCTTTGATCGCTTGGATGTCCGAATCGGGCGCGACGTCCAAATCTTTGAGATCGCCGGCCAGCCAATAGTACGCCTCGCCGCGCGGGCTGTAGTGCTTCTGAAAGTCGTTATGGTAGCGGCGCTCGCCGAGGGTGGAGATCTTCACGCCCTGCACGGCGTCCGGCTTGATCGGCGGGTAGTTGACGTTGAGCACGGTGTCTTTGGGAATGCCGTGCTGGAGCACCTGACCGATCAGTTTAGCCGTAAATTCGGCAGCGCCCGTATAGTCAAAATGTCCGGTTCCGCATTGCGAGACGGCGATCGACGGGATGCCTTGAATCGCCCCTTCGATGGCAGCCGAGACGGTGCCGGAGTACATGACGTCATTTCCTAGGTTGCTCCCTTCGTTAATTCCTGATACCACAATATCAGGCGGCGCATCCTTCATGATTTCGTTGACGCCGATCTTCACGCAGTCGGCCGGCGTGCCGGAGACGGCGTAGGCGTCCACGCCTTCGCAGAGTTTATGGTACTGAACGAACAAAGGTCTATGTAAGGTGATGCCGTGACCGGCGGCGCTGCGCTGGCGGTCGGGGGCAACGACGACCACTTTGCCCACTTTTTTCAATCGTTCGGCGAGGACGCGGATGCCTTCCGCCTGCCAGCCGTCATCGTTGGAGATCAAAATACGCATGATGTTTCCACGCTCCTTTTCGCCCATTGTACCCGAATGGTAAAAACCATTCAACATACTGCCCTTGCCCACGGAGATACTATGGCTACAACACCAGGGGGGTGAACCGGATGACAACTTCCACCTGTAGTACGGTTTCCACCGAGGAAGTCAAGCGTTACGCCGAACAGATGGCGCAAGAGCTTGGGCTGACCGACCTCTTGCACATGGAACTGTGGGCAACTCCGAACCTACGCGACCTGACGATCCCTGAACACCTCTGCAAAATGCGCAACAGCCAGTTGCGCCTGCGCAGCGATAACAAGCGGTAAAGCCGACACCTGTACGTTTCCCGATACAAAAAGTGACTATACATGCAAGAAGATGAAAAAGGGATCAGGCTTTACAAGCCGATCCCTTTTTCTGTGTGATTCGATGCCTGTCGGAAAAGCTTGAGCAGGACATCTTGCGAGACTTACTTGCTTACTCTGCGAACAAACGCTCACAGACGCGCTGCACTTCCGCGTAGATCTGCTGTTCGTCCATAGTCAGGACTTTGCGGTCTTCCACGACGAGTTCGCCGTCCACGAAGACGTGGGTCACGTCGCGGGAACCTGCGGAGTAGACGAGGTGCGCGATCATGTTGTGGCGCGGGTAGAAGTGCGGCTGGTCGATGTCGACGAGCAGCAGGTCGGCCAGTGCGCCTTGCTGCAAGGTGCCGAGCGTGTCTTCGAGGAACAGGGCGCGCGCGCCGTCGGTGGTCGCCATCTCGAGCGCTTTGAATGCGCTGACCGCGATCGCATCCTGGTTGACGCCTTTGTGCAGCATCGCCGCCATGCGCATCTCTTCGAACATATCCAAGTTGTTGTTCGAAGCGGCACCGTCGGTGCCAAGGCCCACGGTCAGGCCTTTTTCCAGCATCTTCAACACCGGCGCGACGCCGGAGCCGAGCTTGAGGTTGGAATCCGGGTTGTGCGCGACACGGACGTCATGCTTCGCCATGATCTCGATGTCTTCGTCCGACAGATGCACGCAATGTGCCGCCAGGGTCGGACGAGTGAACACGCCGAGCTCTTCCATCAGCTTGATCGGCGACATGCCGTGCTGTGCCACACACTCTTCCACTTCGCGCGCCGTTTCGGACAGGTGGATCTGGATCGGCAGGTTCAGCTCTTCCGACGCAGCCACCACGCGCTTGAGGAATTCCGGCGGGCAGGTGTACGGCGCGTGCGGGCCAAAAGTCACGGTGATGCGGTTGTTCGCTTTGCCGTGGTACTCCTTGCTGAACGCGATCGCTTCGGCCAGCTTCTTCTCCCCGTCCGGCGGGAACCCGATGATGCCGCGCGACAAGCAGGCGCGGATGCCCGATGCTTCCGTCGCTTTCGCCACATGTTCCATCGAGAAATACATGTCGGTAAATGTCGTGGTGCCGCCTTTCAGCATCTCGAGGATCGCCAGTTGCGTGCCCCAGTAGATGTCTTCATCGGTCATCTTCGCTTCGATCGGCCAGCAGCGCTCCTCCAGCCAGGTCTGCAGCGGGAGATCGTCCGCATAGCCGCGCAACAGCGTCATCGCCGCATGGCCGTGCGTGTTGATCAGGCCCGGCATCGCCAGCTTGCCTTTCGCGTCGATCACGCGGTCAAACCCTTCTGTCGCGCCTTGGTAAGCGCCCGTGCCGACCTCCGCGATGCGGTTGCCTTCCACGATCAAGTAGCCTTCCGGAATCCAGGAATCTTCCTTAGCAGTCACGATGACTGCGCTGTGAATCAGCGTGCGTCCCATGCCTCATGCCCCTCTCTTTTCACGTACTATTTCTGCCCGTAGCTGTGGCGATACTCGTGGCGCAGGTGCTCGACGTCCTCCAGCGACAGAAGCACCGGGTTGCCGATCATTTTCGCAAAAGCGTGAATCTGCGCGCCTTTTTCCACAATCAGGCAGGTGCGGAACGCTTCGTCGACCGTATGGCCAACGCCGACCACGCCGTGGTTCGCCAGCAGCACCGCCCCTTTTTTGCCCAATGCCTTGACGACATTTTTGCCGAGGTCGGGCGTGCCCGGCAGCGCGTACTTCGAGCAAGTCACAGAGCCGCCGACCACCTGGGCCAGATCTTCGACCACCGGCGGAATGTCTTTGTGCGCGACCGAGAACGCGCTGGCATAGTTGCTGTGCGTATGCATGACGCCAAGCACGTCTTCGCGGGCGCGGTAGACCGCCAGATGCAGCAGGCGCTCCGAGGAGGGCTTGTAGCTGCCTTCGACCACTTCTTCTGTGTTCAGGTCCATCACGCAAAGCATGTCTTCGGTCAGCGTCTCATAATCGACGCCGCTTGGCGTGATCACGACCAGATCGGTGCCCGGCACGCGTGCGGAGACGTTGCCCCAGACGGCGGCGACGAGACCCGAGCGGTACATGTTCAGGGAAGCGCGCAGGACTTCGCCTTTGGTGCGGGCGACGAGTTCGCGGTTCTGTTCCAAAATTTGCTGTGTCATCCCAACTCGCTCCTTCCTTACTTCAGCTGCGCCATGCGCTCCGTGTCGGGGCGCTCCACCGCGCCCTTGTCGGTGATGATCGCCGTGATCAGCTCATGCGGCGTCACGTCAAACGCCGGATGCAAGGCCGGTACGCCCTCCGGTGCCATGCGCTTGCCGCCGATGAAGACCACTTCATCGGACGAACGCTGCTCGATCTCGATGCTCGCGCCGGTCTCCAGCTCATAGTCGACCGTCGACATCGGGGCGGCCACATAGAACGGAATGCCGTGATGCTTCGCCAGCACCGCCAGCGAGTAGGTGCCGATCTTATTCGCCGCGTCGCCGTTTGCCGTGATGCGGTCGGCGCCGACGATGACGAGGTCGACCATGCCCTGCTGCATCAGGTAGCCGGCCATCGAGTCGGTGACCACGGTGACAGGGATGTTGTCGCGGTGCAGTTCGAAGGCGGTCAGCCGCGCCCCTTGCAGGTACGGGCGGGTCTCGTCAGCGTAGACGGTGACGTTTTTGCCCGCATCGTGAGCCGCGCGGATCACGCCGAGCGCCGTGCCGTAGTCGACCGTCGCCAGCGAGCCGGTGTTGCAGTGCGTCAGAATGCGCGCGTTGTCCGGAATGTACGGCAGGCCGTGCTGGCCCATCTGTTTGTTCAGGCGCACGTCCTCTTCGGCAATCAGGTTCGCTTCGCCAATGATCAGCTTGGCGAGGTCGGCCACGTCCAGATCGGCGTTTTCGGAGATCAAAGCGCGCATGCGCTTGATCGCCCAGAACAGGTTGACCGCCGTCGGGCGCGTCTTGGCGAGGCGCTCGCAAACGCCTTCCAGATAGGACAGGTACTCGCCTTTCGACAGCTCCAGTCCCTGTTGAGCCCCGATCGCGATGCCGTAGGCGGCCGTCGCGCCGATCGCCGGCGCGCCGCGCACTTTCATCTTCTCGATCGCTTCGGCGACCAGTTCATATGTATCACACGTTTCCCAGACTTCCTGCTCCGGGAGCAAAGTCTGATCCAGCACTTCTAACGTTCTGCCCGTAAAGCGCAAAGGTTGCATAATTTCTCCTCCTCCGTCTGTTTACAGCGAGCCCAGTTCGGCCAAAGCGTGCGGGCAGGCGCAGGTGCGCTCTCCCTTGTCGCTCTCGATGGCGTGGAAAAACAGCTCGCGGATCTTCTGCACGTTCTCTTTCATCGTGTCGACCACTTCCTGATGCGTCAGCGGATGCGACGAGATGCCCGTGCAATAGTTGGTGACCATCGCCACCGTCGCATAGCACATCTCCGACTCTTTGGCGAGGATCACTTCCGGCACCGACGTCATCCCGACCACATCGCCGCCCCAGGCCGCGTACAGGCGGATCTCCGCCGGGGTCTCGAAGCGCGGTCCTTCGGTGGTCACGTACACGCCGTCTTGCTTGACGGCGATGTTCTGACTTCCCGCCACAGCGGCGAGATGCTGGCGGATGCGGCCGCAGTAAGCGTCAGTCATGTCGATGTGCACGACGCCTTCCGGAGCGCCTTCATAAAAGGTCTGCGGGCGGCTTTTCGTCATGTCGAGGAAATCGTTGACGAGCACGAGGTCGCCCGGCGCCAGCTCTTTTTTCAAGGAGCCGACCGCAGCCGTCGCCAGCACGGTGTGCACGCCGAGCTGTTTCAGCGCGCGGATATTGGCCCGGTAATTGATCTTATGCGGCGCCACGCTGTGCTTGTACCCGTGGCGCGGCATAAACGCCACGCGCTTGCCGGCATACGTGCCGAGCGTGACTTCGGCCGTGCCGTATGGCGTCTCGATCGTATGTCGTTCTGCGTCTTGCAGCATCGCCGGATCGTAGACGCCCGTCCCGCCGATGATTGCATATTCTGCATGCATATATTTTCTGTGCCTCCTAGCATTTCCATCAGTCATTCATGTTCCATTTAATCAGAGGCCTTTCCACTTCGTCAAGGGAGGAAGCCTGATCAAATGCCGGGGTGATTCTTAATAAAGTGAATGATCTCTTTGATTTCAACTCCAGGACGGCTCATCGGTTCAAACAGATCGCCCCGTTCCCC
This sequence comes from Tumebacillus sp. BK434, assembly GCF_004340785.1. Classification (NCBI taxonomy): domain Bacteria; kingdom Bacillati; phylum Bacillota; class Bacilli; order Caryophanales; family Alicyclobacillaceae; genus Tumebacillus; species Tumebacillus sp. BK434. Next base: position 725,918 of record NZ_SLXS01000001.1, read on the forward strand.
GATCCGTTTTGGCATCGTGCGCAAGGTGAACATGTGCGGCTGCACCCCTTCGCGAACCTCGTCCCACAAGAGCGGCGCCGACACCGCCCCCGACGGCACCGCGCGCGGCGTGTACGGCCCGGAGAGCGTTTTGCTCTTGTGGTGCTGGAGGTAATCAAAATACACTTTGTCGCCGCGGTCTTTTTTCAGCCGCTCGATCGTCACGATATCCGGAGCCTTTTTCACCATATATGTACCGATGAATTGTGTGATGTGTCTTGTGTCTTCAAACGTATAGCCCTTGGCGATCGGCACAAAGACCTGCAGTCCGGTCGCGCCGGACGTTTTCGGGTACGAAGGCAGCCCGAGGTCGTCGAGGACCTCCTTGAGGTGCAAAGCGACTTTGCAGGCTTTGCGAAAACCGTGGCGGTCAACGCCTTTCACCGTCGGGTCGAGGTCGAAGGCGATGTTGGTCGGCTCGTTCAGCTGAACGATCTTCGTGTACGACGGGTGCAGTTCCATCGCCGCTTGATTGGCCAGCCAGATCAAGGTGGCCGTGTTGTTGGCGAGGATATAATGAATGTCGCGCTGCGAGTCGTCCGACCACACAGGATGCGTCTGAATCCACTCTGGCGCGAAGTCAGGGATGTTTTTTTGGTAAAACGACTTCTCGTGAATCCCGTTCGGAAAGCGGATCACCGTCAACAGCCGGTCCTGGTAATGCTTGATCAAAACCGGGCTCATCGCAATCATGTATTGGATGTACTCCGCTTTCGTAATCCCCTGTTCCGGCCACAGCACCTTGTCTAGGTTGGTGACGTTGACAGGGTATTCGGCCAGCAAAGTGTTGGTCGTCATAACACACACTCCTTGGGGTCCAGTTCCCGAAATCGTTGGATCGTTGGCGCGCGCAAGGTCATGTCGGATGTCCACTCCATGAACTGCACCTCCACGACCAGCTGTGGCGGGAAGTAGACCACTTCGTCGTAAGCGGTGGAAGCGGGCAGTTTCGGCTTGACGGCGAAAGGGTGTCCCTGCTTGGACAGCCCGCGGGCAAACGCGGTCAGGGCGGCGATCCCCTCATTGTTCAGGCCGGAGCCGGCCTTGCCGATGTAGATCAGCCTGCCCTCCCGATACAGCCCGAGCAGCAGCGAATTGACGTTGCCGCCGCGCAGCGTTGCTCCGCCGACGACCGCGTTCAGCTTGCGGAAGGATTTGACCTTTTTCCACGTCGGATGGCGCTGGCCGATGTGGTAGCGCCCCGCTTTTTCTTTGATCACGATGCCTTCCATCCCCTGCTCCTGCATCACGCGAAACAGCTGTACGCCCGTCGCGTGGCTGTCGACGAGCTGTACCTGCGCGGAGGGCTGCAGCACCTCGGTCAGCCACTCCTGACGGGTCGTCAGCTGCTCGTCGACCAGCCAGCGGCCGTCGAGGTACAACAGGTCGAACACCATAAAATAGATCGGCAGCTCACGGCTAATAAGCCGGATCTTGTCGCTGCTTTTGGCGAGGTCGCGGCGCAGGATGTTCGAAAAAGACGGCTTGCCTCCCGCGCCGAGTGCCACGATCTCCCCGTCGAGGATCAGCGAGCGCGCCTTGACCTGTGTCTTCAGTTCCTGCAGCTCCGGATACTGGTCGGTGCGCTCGTTTTGGCGGCGGTTGAACAGGGACAGCCCCGTCTCGTCGAGATAGGCCAGCATCCGCACCCCGTCCCATTTGATCTGGGCAAGGTGGTGCGGATCGTCAAACGGCTCGTCGACCATGAGCAGCGCCATCGGATCGAGCGGTTTAGGGGTGATCATTTACTCGGCCGTCTTGCGGCGGCGGCGCTTCGGCTTGCTTTCCGGCGCGGCGTCCCCGCCCCCGTCCACCAGGGTCAGTCCATCCCCGGCCCGCGTTTCGCCGACCGCGACGGGGCGCTCCGCCTCGTCTCCTCGGGTCACGTTCAAGCTGGCTTGCAGCGCTTTCATCAGATCGTGGATCTCATCGCGCTTCGGTTCGGCCGCCAAGGTGATCTCCTCGCCTTCGACCTTCTTCTGAATCACGTCGAGAATCGCCGCCCGATATTCATTGGTGTACTGCTCCGGCACAAATTCGGTGACGAGGCTTCCAATCAGTTGCTTCGCCATGTTCACTTCCCGCTCGTCGAGCTCGACATCGGTCGGCACCGACGGAATCTGGCTCGCCGCGCGCACTTCTTCCGGGTAGAAGATCGTCTCCATCACGATCACATCGCCGAAGGTGCGCAGCACGGCCAACTGTTGCGAGGAGCGGATGATCATTTTCGCAATCGCGATCTTGCCCGTCTCGGCGATCGCCCGGCGCAGCAACGCGTACGCTTTGTTGCCCGTGTCTTGCGGCGCCAAATAATACGATTTGTTGAAATAGATCGGATCGATATCCTGCAGGTCGACAAAACTTTGAATGTCGATCGTTTTTGTGTTTTGCGGCGCAATTTTTTCAAACTCTTCATCCGAAAAGACGATAAATTGTCCGGACTGGTATTCGTACCCTTTGACCACTTCGCCCCATTCGATTTCACGGTCGCAAGTTGGGCAGGTGCGGATGTTTTTCACCGGGGTGTTGCACTCGCTGTGGAGATAGCGAAATTTGACGTCTTTGTCCTCCGTCGCAGCGAACATTTTGACCGGGACATTGACCAGGCCAAACGAGATCGAACCTTTCCACATCGTATGCATTTTCGCCCACTCCTTCTCAGGTTTGGGCTTAGTATGTGTCAGGATATAAAAAACCCCTCATGGTTTCCATGAGAGGTTCGGCTTGCCATTATTCTTGGATGTAATACGCCAGCGCATGCAGTTCGGTTGTCACGTCGGCGCTGCGCAGATGCACATCGGGCGGCACCAGCAGCGAGACGGGCGCGAAATTCAAGATGCCTTTGACCCCGGCCTGCACGAGACGGTCGGCCACCCCTTGCGCGTAAGGCGCCGGGACGGTGATGATGCCGATGCGGATGTCATGCTCCTGCACCGCACGTTCCAACTCGTCGATATGCTGGATGGTCAAGCTTCCGACTTCGGTGCCAATCTTCTCAGGATCGGCGTCGAAGATGCTGACGATCGAAAGCTTTTCTTTCGTATAGCGATTGTAGTTTGACAAGGCGATCCCCAGATGACCCGCTCCGACGAGCGCGACGTTCACATGGCGGTCGAGCTTGAGAATCTGCTTGATCTTTTCCACGAGATAATCGACCTCATAGCCAATCCCTTTGCGGCCGAATTCGCCAAAGTATGCGAGGTCTTTGCGAATCTGTGCCGGGTTCATATCAAGCTTCTGACCGAGTTCATAGGATGAGACGGTGCGAATGTTCAGCTCTTGGAGCAATTGCAGACAACGAAGATACACTGGCAAACGCCTGACAACAGCTTCCGAAATTTTCGGCGTCTTCAGGTAGACCCCTCCCCAGTTGGGATATGTAGCATTTTCACTTCGCTGTTCTGCTGAAAAACTCCTGCGCCTAAGAGGTAAGTTTGGTCAATTTTTTGTTGGAATAAAAGGTGAGCAGTTTGCGTTTGACACGGCACAGCGCATTGTCCACCGCTTTGGTCGTCGTGCCCATCTCGTCGGCGATCTCTTTATAGGTGTTATGATCGACATAGAGCGTCAGCACTTTCAGTTCAAACGGCGACAAGGAACCGGCCAGCTCTTCACGCAGCTCTTTGAGCTGTTCGCGGACGAGAAACACATATTCCGGGTCGCAGATCGCCGGTCCCGGGAGCGTGTCCATCAGCGTTCTGTCCGTGTCCTCTTCATACATCGGACGGTTCAGCGAGAGATAGTAGTTCAGCGGCTGATGCTTCAGCCGCATCGCCGTCTTGATCGCCGTGATCAGCTGGCGGGTGATGCAGATCTCCGCAAAGGCGCGAAACGGGATCTGGCGCTCCGGCTGGAAATCGCGGATCGCCTTGTACAGTCCGATCATGCCTTCCTGGATCAAATCCTCGCTGTCGGCACCGGCGATAAAGTAGGAGCGCGCCTTCATCCGCACGATCCCGTGGAAGCTCTGCAAGATCTCCTCTACCGCATAGACGTCGCCCATCTGCGCCCGCAGCACCTTCTCTTCGAATGAATCGTCAGCATACTCTGCTTGAACGGTTGTTGCCGCGTTACGCTCTTCTGCACTTGCCATTACCATTGCCACCGCGCGATCACCTCAAGTTCATCTGCTTACTGTTCAACTTACCTCGTAAAATCTATTAATTTGTCATAATCTTAACTTCTCTCAATGAAAAACGTCAAATCACGAAAATCACCGATATATCGAATTTAGCTCACGAATTGACGTCGATATTGATCTTTTTCGACATTCCTCCGTTGTTGAAGAAAATTCCGAAAACAGTGTCGAAAAATGGAGAATCAGACAGAAAAGGAAGGATTTATCGCAAATCCTTCCCATGAATCGCCTTAAAGTGGCGATTTTAGCCAATTATAGACCGTTCGCAACACTTCCCGTTCCGTGCCCTGATAGAACCACGGGCCGGGCAATGACTTGATAAAATGCCGCCCGTAGCGCGATTCCACGATGCGGCGGTCGTAGACGACGATCGCGCCACGGTCGCGCTTGGTGCGGATCAGGCGGCCAAAGCCCTGTTTGAAGCGGATGATCGCTTGCGGCACGCTGTAGTCCATAAACGAGTTGCGCCCTTCCCGCTCCAGCTTCTCCGTCCGCGCTTCCACGACCGGCTGGTTCGGCGGCCAGAACGGCAGCCGGGCGATGACGAGCAGCGACAAGGCGTCGCCGGGGATGTCGACCCCTTCCCAGAACGAGTTCGCGCCAAACAGCACAGCCCGCTCCTGGCGCTGGAACTCATGCACGAGGCGGTGGCGCGAGGTGGAGTCGATGTTGTGTGCCAACAGGTTGATGCCGTGTTCGGCGAGCATCGGCTTCACCTTGTGGTACGTTTCGCGCAGCATCCGGTGCGAAGTGAACAGGACGAGCATCCGCCCCTGTGAAGCGCGGGCGAGGTTGGTCAACGACTCGGCAAAAGAAGTGGTAAACACGTCTTCGCTGACCCCTTTGACCGGCAAGGCGTCGGCCGGCACGCAGAGCAGGGACTGCTTCTTGTAGTCGAACGGCGACTCGACCTGCAGTTCCAACAGGCGGTCCATCTCTTTCGACTCCCAGAGGCCTAATTGGCGGATCGTGTATTTGAAGTCCTGATTGATCGTCAGCGTCGCCGAGGCCAAAACGACGCTTTCCTTTTTCGAGAACAGATGGGTGTGCAACAGCGGCGCCACGTCGATCGGTGCAGAGTTGAGGAAGACGACCGGTCGCATCGTGCGGTCTTCCGCTTCCATCCACAGCACCGACGTCTCGCTGCCGACGGAGCGCAGGAACGTGGCCAGCCCTTGCCAGCCGCCATCCAGCTCCTTGACCTGCCCGCTGACGTCGGTGAGGAGGCCTGCATACATCTCATCGCGCATCAGGTCTTCCGAATACTCTTCGACTTTGCCGGCGAGACGGCGGAACGCCTGTACGTCCGCCTGCAGGTTCTCACTGGAAGCGGCGATCGCCGTCCACGCCGCTGCGGCCGCTTCGTCGTCAAACGTCTCGGTGCGCAGGCGCAGCGTATAGCGCCCGCCGTCGGTGCCGGTCGAGTTCTTGATCGTGAACTCCTGGAGCAGACGGAACACCTCTTCGTTCGATTCGCGCAGCTCGCCGACGACCTCCAACATTTTGTCCACCGTCGCGCGCAAGTCGGCATGCACGTCTCCATCGCCGTTTTGCAGCAGGTCGATCTTTTGCAGGAGCTGGTAGAGCAGCCCTTTGTTTTTGTCGCGGTACAGGCGGTTCAGCGCCCCGTACATCTGAAAATAGGTCACTTCGTTGCCGAGGTGTTTCGTCGCTTCGTCTTCCATATGATGCGCCTCGTCGAGCACGAGGTACTGGTAGCCGGGCAGCACGTTGTGATCCGCTTTGACATCGGTCAGCACCAGCGAGTGGTTGGTGATGATCACGTCCGCATTTTGCGCCAAGGCCCGCGCGCGGTGGTAGTAGCAGTTGCGGAACCACGGGCAGGCTTTGTTGATGCAGGAGTCGGACGAGGACGACACTTTGTTCCAAGAGTCTGCTTGCGGGCCGGACAAGGTCAGCTCTTCGCGGTCCCCAGCCCCCGTCTCCAGCAACCAGGTCAGCATGCGCACATGAAACGTCATCTCGTTATGGTCGGTGACGAGGCCCGGATGGTTGACGCCGGTCGCGACTTTGCGCATGCAGAGGTAGTTGCTGCGCCCTTTGAACACGGTGATGTCAAACGGGAACGGCACCACTTCTTTCAATAAAGGAACATCGCGCTCGCGCAGCTGCTCCTGCAGGTTGATCGTGTGCGTGGCGACAACGACGCGCTCCCCCGCCGCCTTGGCGTAGTAGACGGACGGGATCAGGTAGGCGAGCGATTTCCCCGTCCCGGTCCCCGCTTCGACGATCAGGTGCTTGTTATTCTGAAACGCTTCGGAGACGGCGTTTAACATCTGGATCTGCGGCGGACGCTCTTCATAGCCCGGCATCAGGTCGGACATCGGCCCGCCTTTGGCCAGCACTTTCTCCACCGCTTCGACGGTGAACTGCAGCGTTCCGCCCGTTTCGTTTTCCTTGATCGGGATCTCGACCGGGCGATGCATCAGGCGGTCGATCGTCACGCAGCCCTCCGGCTCGTCGATTTTCAAAAGCGATGTGTTCGATTCGGCCAGTCGGCGGAAGAAATGGCGCAACGGCCAGTCGCTGTATTCGGTCAAGCCGTGAATCTGCTGCAAGATCAAAAATGGAAGCTCGCTCGCTTTTTCCAACAGCAGCAAGAACATCGACGCCGTCGCCAGCGCATCGGACAGCGCCCGGTGCGCTTCTTCATGCACCAGCTCATGGCGCTCGGCCAGAGAGCCCAGCGAAAAACTGGACTCGCGCGGCCAGACGATCTGGGCCAGCATCACCGTGTCGATCGCTTCGCCGACATAGCGCAAGTAGCCGCACTCTTCTAACGCTTCATTTAAAAAGCCCAAGTCGAAATTGGCGTTGTGAGCCACGAGAATGCTATCCCCGATAAACTTCAAAAATTCATCTATTACCTCTTCCAGCTCCGGTGCGCCTTGCAGCTCTGCATCGGTCAGGCCGGTCAGTTCGCGGATGTGGGCGGGAAGTTGTTTGCCTGGATTTACAAGTGTTTGGTACTGATCGGTGATTCGGCCACCTTCAATCTTGACCGCACCAATTTCGATGATGTGGTCGCGGGACGGCTCGAGTCCGGTAGTCTCGAAGTCAAACACGACATATGTCTCGGACACGCTTGGCGTCAGCTCCTATTTATCGTCTTCATCTGAAATGACACTGTTCGCCTCTTGTTCGCTGAATTCCTGCCTGCCGCTTGCAACTGACATAAAAAAGAAGAAGCGGCGACCAGCGCCACTTCTTCAGGATTGCCCGATTAATCGAGCAGGAAAACCGGTTTGTTGGAAGGCTTCGTCTTCAGCACCAAAACCGGGTACGCGATCACTTCCGGATGGGCATGGCCTGCTTGCGGTGCTGTGATGCCCGATCTGACGAACAGCGCGCCGTCCGATTCGGTGACGCTCTCGAGGCTGATGCCGTAGCCCGGGTTCGGCACCGTGCCGCAGGAGATCACCACGTAGCGGACACCGTTTTCTTCGACGGTGTAGACGCCTGCTTCCGTCTTGTTCTCATTGATGATGGTCTGCACCGTTTCCGGCACCGTGCCGGTCACCAGATCATATTGAGCCGGCTTGGCGAACTGGTTCGCGCGGGACAGCACTTTGTCGACCAGCACAGCCGCTTCGCCTTTGGTCAGTTTGGCTTTCGGCGCGAACTTGCCGTTGCCGTTGCCGACCATGATGCCGAGCTTATAGAGGTAGTCGATCGCGCTCTTTTGCTTGGCGGAGATGTCGGATGTGTCGGAGAACGGATGTTTCAGGTTGCCGCCGTTGATGCCGGTGTTCAGCGCCGGCAGGAGGTCGGCCAGCCACACCGCTGCGTCGACGCGCGTGAGCACTTCAGCCGGCTGTTTCGCCCCATCTTTCTTGCCGAGGATGCGGTCGGTCCAGATCTGGAAGTCTTCCTTGCTGATCTCCGCCTTCGGGTTGAACGCTTGCGCTTCGTTTCTGTTCAGGACGCCCGATTTCACGAGATGCTGCAGCGCTTCTTGGGACCAGTGTCCGTCGAGGTGCGCAAGTTCCGGCGATTCGATCATGATGTACGCGATGTCCGGCGCGTAGATCAGTTCCGGCTGCTGGCCGCTTTCGTCGACGACGGTGATCACGTTCTCATCCGGCTTTTGCGCTTTCGGGCCGTCGACGACCGCAAAAGCGGATTGAGAGCTCATCACAAGACCTGCTGCTAGGAGCAGCGCAACGGTTGCTTTTTTGTTCATATAAATACCTCCTTGGAATTTTGAGCGTTTAATTTTGTTTTTCGAGATTCTCTATACTGTAAGATGCTTACAGGCTGGCAATAGTTTCATCTTCAGGCAAAGTTTTTTTTGCAAACAAAAAGACCAGCTCCTAATACTGGTCGTTTTGCGTGGATTGTCGTGGCTGCTCTCAAGCATACATCGATTCGCGCAGGGTGGTCAGGCGCTTGCATTTTTCGAAGCACTGATCGGCCCGCTCCTGCTCCCCGAGCGCGAAGTGGGCGACGCCTTTGAAGAACAGGGACTCGATGCAGTTGCGCTCATAGACGAGCGCCGCGTTGAAATAGCGCAGTGCCTGCAGGTACGCTTCTTCTTCTAAGGCCAGGCGCCCGAGGTGGTACAGGCCGAGCTTTTTCTCCGCGGTGCTTTCGAGGGCGACCAGTTGCAGCAGCTGCTCTTTGGCCTCGGCGCGCTTGCCCGTCATGCTCCACGTCCGGGCCAGCCCGGACAGCGCGAACGGATCGCGGGCGTTGCGCGACAAGAGCTGAGCAAAGCAGCGCTCCGCCAGCGGATACTCGCGGCGGTGATACGCTGCCCAGCCGAGGTTGAACAGGCCTTGCATATCGTTTGGCTTGCAGGAGAGCTGCTTTTTGAACAGCGCCGACGCCGCTTCGTGGTCGCCTTCGCGCATTTTGATCCAGCCGAGCCCGCCGTAGGCGGCTGCCGACTCGGGATGGTAGCGGAGCGCCTTTTGGTACAGCGCGGACGCCTGCTCCTTCTGCCCGAGCTGTTCGGAAAGCCGGGCGAATTCCAGGATCACCTCTTCCTGCGCCCCGTTCAAGTCGTAGGCGCGCGCCAGATGGCGGTAGGCGCGCTCGCGGTTGCCGAGCTGCACATAGATCAGGCCGCAGAGGCGGTGCGCTTCCCAGTCTTCCGGCTGCACGATCAGGGCGCGCTGGTAGTTCATCAGCGCTTCTTTATGCTCGCCGAGGTTGAAGTGGCAGCAGCCCATGTTGAACTCGATGTCGCGGAAGTCGGGCACCAGCTTGCGGGCCGCTTCGAACTCGATCAGGGCTTGGCGGTACTGCCCTTGTGCCGCGAAGATCTGGCCGAAGGTGCCGTGTACGGTCGCTTTGATCAGCTCGTCGTCATCTTCCAGCTTGAGCAGGTTGAGATGGCGGCTCGCCTCTTGGTACTTCTCCTCGGCCAGATAGCCGAATGCAAGGTAGAGCCTTGCGATCGTAAATGTCTCGTCGAGCTCGATCACGCGGTGAAACTCGTTCATCGCCTCCGGGAACATCAGCAGATCGAAGAAGCCGATGCCGCGGCGGAAGGAGCGCACCATCTGTTCGTCGGCCGGACGGATCGAAGACCCCTCGCCCATCGACAGGATGACTTTTTTGTTGGCGGACGGCAGTTCGCTGCTCTCGCTGTCCCCGTCTGCGGCAGCCGTAGCCCCGGTTTGTTCCGCTTCGGGCCCGGTCGGCGGCACGTAAGGTGCTTGCATGGCGGACAGCTTTTGCTGCATCGCTTGCAGCTCTTCGGTCGGCAAGGTGCCGTCGAGGTCGAGGCTGTGCGATTCCCCGAGCTCGGTGACGCGCTCTTCAAAGGCGAGCCAGCGTTCGACAAATTTATCGCAGGCGCTGCGCAAGGCGACCAGTTCATCTCCGAGGATGCGTTTTTGGTCGGCGTCGGCGCTTTGCAGTTGGACTTCGATGCGGTCCACGGCGCGGTTGAGCAGTTCAAATGGTTTTTCAAACATGACAAAAAGCCTCCCGTTGCCCATATGACTTACTTCCTAGTGTAGGCGCGGGAGGCTTTTTTTATCCAAGACTTTCTAAAATTAGACGATGGTGCCGTGCTTTTCGCTGAGCATCTCGACGATCTTGTTGTCATTGTCCATCAAGGCGACGGTCGGCACATGGCTCTTCGCATCTGCGTCCGACATGCTCACGTAAGAGATAATGATCACCGTGTCGCCAGGCTGCACCAAGCGAGCCGCTGCCCCATTCAGGCAGATCACACCAGAACCGCGGGCGCCGGAGATCACGTACGTCTCCAGACGGGCACCGTTGTTGTTGTTGACGATCTGCACTTTTTCATTCTCCAAGATGTCCACCGCATCTAAGATGTCCTGATCGATCGTGATCGAACCGACGTAGTTGAGGTTGGCCTCCGTCACGGTGGCGCGGTGAATTTTCGATTTCATCATCGTACGAAACATAACCCGCATCTCCTTTATCTTGGGAACTATTCGATGGTCAGGACCGTGTTGTCAATTAAACGCGTTTTGCCAAAGCGCACAGCAAGCGCCAGCAGCGCCGGCTGTTCGAGGGTGAGGATCGGCGACAGATCGCGGAAATTGAGCAGCTCCACGTAGTCGATGTCGGCCAGTGGCTGCGACTGGATCAGCCCGCGCACCGCTTCTATGATCTGATGGACGTCACGCGCACCTTCGGCGACGAGCTGCTCCGCCTTCTTCAGCGACCGGGACAACACCAGCGACTGTTCGCGCTCTTCCGGCGTGAGAAAGACGTTGCGCGAGCTCAGCGCGAGGCCGTCCGCTTCCCGCATCGTCGGACAAGGGACGATCTCGACCGGGATGTTCAGGTCGTCGACCATCGTCTGCAGAACGGCGACCTGCTGGGCGTCTTTCATCCCGAAAAAGGCCTTGTCGGGCAGCACGATGTTGAACAGCTTGGACACGACGGTCGCCACGCCGCGGAAATGGCCGGGGCGGGACGCACCGCACAGCTGCAAGGTGACTTCCTCCACATCGACATGGGTCAGCACCTTGCCTCCGCCGCGCGGGTACATCTCTTCGACGCTCGGCGCAAAGATGATGTCGGCGCCCGCTTCCTCCGCCAGCTTGGCGTCGCGCTCCAAGTCGCGGGGGTAGCGGTCAAAGTCTTCGTTTGGGCCAAACTGCAGCGGGTTGACGAAAATGCTCATCACGGTGGTCTGACATTGTGCCTTGGCGGCGCGCAGCAGCGACTGGTGCCCTGCGTGCAGATAGCCCATCGAAGGCACAAAGCCAATCGTATGTCCCTGGGCGCGTTGTTCGCGCACGTATTGACGAATCTCCTGGATCGTATGGACGATGATCATTGCAAGGTTTAGCTCCTCTGATTAATCTCTCTCTGTAGCCTCTCTAAAACCTCATCATTCATTATAAACCCATGCTGGGCAGTTGGGAAAGCGCTGTCCCGCACTTCGGTGGCGTACGTGTTGATCGCATTTGTCATGTCGGCAAACATCTCGCCGTATTTTTTCGCAAATTTCGGCAGGTATTTCTCCGTGATGCCGAGCATGTCGTGAATGACGAGCACCTGGCCGTCGGTCGCTTCCCCGGCACCGATCCCGATCGTCGGGATGGTCAGGTGTTCGGAGATCAGCCTGGCCAGCGGCGTCGGCACGCATTCGAGCACGATGGCAAAGCAGCCTGCCTCTTGCAGCGCGAGGGCGTCTTCGAAAATGCGCAGAGCGGTGTCAAAATCCTTGCCCTGCACTTTGAAGCCGCCGAGCTGATTGACCATCTGCGGCTGCAGGCCGATGTGCCCCATGACGGGGATGCCGGCCCGCACGATCGCCTTGACCTGATCGAGGATCTCGCGTCCCCCTTCGAGCTTGACGGCGTCCGCGAAGCCTTCCTGAATGAGACGTCCTGCGTTGCGAACCGCCTCGGGGGTTGAGATGTGGTAAGACAGAAAAGGCAGGTCGGTGACGATCATCGTGTGTTTGGTGCCGCGTGTAACCGCTTTCGTGTGGTGGATCATGTCTTCCATTGTCACGGGCAGCGTGGTGTCATAGCCGAGCACCACCATGCCGAGCGAATCGCCGACGAGGATCACATCGGCCCCGCCTTCCTCCGCCGCGCGCGCGGTCGGGTAGTCGTAGGCGGTGAGCATGACGATCTTCTTCTGTTCTTTCTTCATTTCGCGCAGTGTGACCGTCGTTGCTTTTGCAACAGTCATAGTCAGACTCCTCCTCTTCGGGTCGTCTGCCAAAAGCCAAAAAAGACCCTTTGTGCCACGCTTCGGGCCGCAAAGAGTCCTGTCAGATACAAGAGTTTGTCTTTGTCCTGTCTCGGTCCGCATTCGGCTCAGAGCAGATTCAGTTGAGATTGCTGATACTGTGCTTGCAGGCGGAGTACAGTTCACAATTGGATACCGTCCCCAATGTCAGTATACATGGGAACGGAATGTCTGTATAGTATTCGCGCTTACACTCGAAAAAAGTCGTGCTTCATTCAGCGGCGGATGAGTCTCCAGGTCCCTTCGCTCAAAAACGTTATCACCAAGCAGAACACCGCGCCTTTCAGAAACACGCCAATCGGAAACACTCCGTCTTCGGGGAGAATGTTGATCGACATGATGATAAGCAGGAAAACAAAGATGAGAATCGGTCTGATTCGCAATGAGCCCACTCCTTCTTTAAGCGAACATGATATCAGCCGAGTAGATCTTCTTCTGCTCCCCGTCCGGCTGTTCGACCAGCAGCACGCCGAACTCGTCGATGTCGAGAGCACGGCCTTGGATAGTGCCTTGTGCGGTGTGCGCGATGATGTCGTTGCCGAGCGTGATGTTATGCGCCTTCCATTGGTCGCGCAGCGTGCCAAAGCCGCCGTTGGCGACATATTGGCGGTACAGCGGCTCCAGTTCTTCAAGCACCACCTGCACGACTTTGGCCCGCGGGATCGGAGTGCCTTTGACCGCTTGGAGCGAGGTGGCGATGCTCTGGATGTCGTCCGGGAAGTCTTCTTGCGGCACGTTGACATTGATGCCGATGCCTACGACGAGGTGATGGATCTGATCGAATTCAGCGTGCATCTCGGTCAGGATGCCGCAGGATTTTTTCTTGTTGAACAAAATGTCGTTCGGCCACTTGATGCCAGATGGTACGCCGGTCAGCCGGGTCAGCGCCTTGGCGAGGGCGATCGCGGTGACCAGCGTGATCTGCGCCGCATGCGCCAAAGGCAGCTGCGGGCGCAAGATCAGCGACATCCACACGCCCGAGTGCGGCGGCGAGAACCAGGTGCGCCCGCGCCGGCCTCTTCCCTGCTGCTGCTCGTCGGCGATGACGAGCGTGCCTTCCATCGCTCCGTTGTTGGCAAGCTCTTGGGCTAAGTTATTCGTAGAATCTATCGTTTCACGATACACGATGCTCTGTCCCAGCACAGTCGTGCTCAGTCCATCGCGAATCTCCGCCGCCGTCACCAGATCGGGCGAGCTCTGCAAGCGGTAGCCTTTGTTGCGCACCGCTTCGATTTGGTAGCCTGCGTCTTGCAAATCTTTTATGTGCTTCCAAACGGCCGTCCGTGACACGCCAAGCGTGGTGCACATCGTTTCTCCCGAAACAAAATCGCCGGGGCGTTCACGGAGCATTTGGAGGATGGTTGATTGCATGTCAAACGCCCTTTCTATGTACAGTTTCCTGTGCCACCACTTTAGCATAGATATGGCCGATTCGCTATCACCATCAAGAATAGTAAATATTTATGTTGTTCAACGCCGACCAACCGTACTTCAACAGTGCGAAAACGGGTAACACACTGTTCAGAACCAGCACCAAATTTGTAACGACTACCTGGAGCAGACAAGATCTATCAGATCAATCTGAACACACTGCAGGACTCTTCTTCCTTTTATCGCCATAATAAGATTATACTGTTACTAACACGTTAAACAGGTGGTGACCTATGACCTTTCCTGTATATATCCATCTGGGGGCGCTGACGATTCACCCTCACTTTCTCTTCGAATCGCTCGCCTACTTCATCGGCTTCCGCGTCTATCTGTATACGCGGAGCAAGGAGCGGACGCCTGTAGAGAAGGCCCTCGCGGTGATCGCCGGGGCGATTGTGGGAGCTGCATTGGGGTCGAAGATTTTGTATTGGTTCGAAGACCCGGTACAGACGGTGCAGCGGTGGAATGATCTTGTTTATCTGATGGAAGGCAAGACGATCGTCGGCGGGCTGCTCGGCGGTTTGATCGGAGTGGAAGTGGCGAAGAAGATGATCGGGTGGACGCGCTCAACCGGGGATGACTTCGCCCTGCCGCTGGTCGTCGGGATGATGATCGGGCGGATCGGCTGCTTCCTCACCGGGCTGAGCGATCACACGTACGGCACGGAGACCACTTGGATCACAGGGGTGGATTTTGGAGACGGGGTGCTGCGGCATCCGACACAGCTGTACGAGATGGCGTTCCTCGCGGCGCTCGGTGCGGTTTTGCTGGTTGTGAAAAAACGCGACCGGCTATGGAACGGCGCGGTGTTTCAGTTTTTTATGATCGGATATTTGGCGTTCCGGCTGCTCATAGACTTTATCAAGCCAACGCCTCATCCCTATCTGATCCTCAACAACATTCAACTCGCCTGCATCGCCGGGTTGATCTACTACATCTGGCTGGTAAGAAGACAGAAAAAGGAGAATGTTCATGCCGAAGAATCGTCCCTACCTGTTCTATGAGTTGACCAACAGCATCTGCTCCACCTGCTATCGGAAAGTGGAAGCGAAAGTCCTGTTTCAAGACGAAAAGGTCTATCTCCACAAGCACTGCTTCCACCACGGACCGGAGAAGGTGCTGATCTCGACCGACATCGAGTACTATAAGCTCTGCCGCGAATATCTCAAGCCCTCGGAGATGCCTCAAGTCTGGAACACGCCGATCAAATACGGCTGCCCTTACGACTGCGGACTGTGTCCGGATCATGAACAGCACTCCTGCCTCACCCTCGTCGAGATCATCGAAAAGTGCAACTTGCAATGCCCGATCTGCTATGCCGAATCCTCCCCGCACGTCGACAAAGTCCGCTCGCTGGAAGAGGTCGAACGCATGCTCGACGCGGTCGTGCGCAACGAAGGCGAGCCGGACATCGTGCAGATCTCCGGCGGTGAACCGACGATCCACCCGCAGTTTTTCGAAATTCTCGACCTCGCGAAATCGAAGCCGATCAAACACCTCATGGTCAACACCAACGGCGTGCGCATCGCCAAGGACCGCGAGTTTGTCAAACGCCTCGCCGATTACATGCCGGGCTTTGAGATCTACCTGCAGTTCGACTCCTTTGAAGAGGACGTGCTGCGCGAACTGCGCGGGGACGACCTGCGCGAGATCCGCCGCCAAGCGATTGAGCACCTCAACGAGTTCAACATCTCCACCACGCTCGTCGTCACGCTGAAAAAAGGGCTCAACGACCGCGAGATCGGCTCGATCATCGACTTCGGGCTGCAACAGCGCGCCGTGCGCGGCGTCACCTTCCAGCCGATCCAAGCGGCCGGCCGCCTCGAGGAGTTCGATCCGGCGACCGACCGCCTGACGTTGAGCGAAGTGCGCCAAAACATCATCGACCAGTCGGACGTGTTCAGCGCCAAAGACATGATCCCCGTTCCCTGCCACCCGGACAGCCTCGCCATGGGCTATGCGCTGAAGCTGGGCGGCGCAGTGATCCCGCTGACCGGGATGATCAACCCGGATGTGCTGCTGCAAGGCGGGCGCAACACGATCGTCTTTGAACAGGACGAAACGCTGAAAACTAAAGTGTTTGAGCTCTTCTCCACCTCGCACTCCCCGGAGTCGCAGGCGCTGTCTTTGAAAAATCTGCTCTGCTGCCTGCCGATGGTCGCGGTGCCGGAACAGCTCAGCTACGACAACGTGTTTCGCGTGCTGATCATGCAGTTCCTCGACCCGCACAACTTTGACGTGCGCTCGGTGAAAAAATCCTGCGTGCACATCGTCCACCCGGACGGGCGGATCATTCCGTTCGACACGTACAACCTGTTCTATCGCGGCGACAAGGAAGACTTGCTGAAGCAGCTCCGCGACGAACGCGGCCCGCTCGAAGAACTGCCGATGGTCTGACACTTTTGCGAGGAGGCGTACCACAATGGCGAATCCGAATCCAACGTTAAACTTTTTCAAAGGCATGGGCTGGGTCTTGCTCGGTCATCTCCTGATCGGGATCATCGCTTCTGTCGCCCCGCCGCTGCTCTTGTTGATCGGGGTGACGCAGCTTCTGTACGTCATTCCGCTGATCATCTGGGCCCGCCGCGACCCGCAGCGCGTCGGCACCATCCCCGGAGTCCTGACGATGGCCGGCATCACCTTCTTGCTGAACGCTGCCTGCTGGGGCTTGCTCTGGGGGCTGTTCATGGGCGCGCATTAATTCCCTCTTTTACTTCAGATGTAATTGTGTTTAAATGGTAGATATTACATCTGAAGGAGGGGATTCCCTGTGCAAACAACTGCCGGCAAAATCGGCTACGGCACCTTGCTCGTCTTTGCGGTGCTGTTTCCCTTAGTATCGCTGTTGCGCTATACCCTGTTCGATCCGTCGATGCTGGTCGAGGCAGGGTTTACGATGTACGATTTCCATGACAGCATCTGGACGCTGGTCTTTTACACGCACATCACGACTGCGGCGGCCGCCTTTCTCATCGGGCCTTTTAACTTCATGAAATCTTCCTACACGAAGCACATCAACCGGCACCGCCTGCTGGGCAAAATCTACTTCGTAGCGATCGTGCTCAGTTCACTGTGCGGCTTCTATCTCGCCGTCTACGCGCACGGCGGGCTGCTGGCGAAGTCCGGATTCTTCCTGCTGTCGCTGCTCTGGCTGTACACGACCGTGAAAGCGGTCAATCTGGCGCGGCAGAAGAAGATCCAGGATCACCGCCAGTGGATGGTGCGCAGCTACGCGGTCACGTTTGCCGCGCTGACCTTCCGCGTCTGGCTGACAGGGCTTGCGATGTTCGGCAACTTCGACCTCGCCTACGGGATGGCCGCTTGGCTGTGCTGGGCGGTCAACCTGATCGTTGTGGAAGTCTGGCTGTGGCGCAAGAACAGCAAGCAACCGGTCACGCAAGCACCAAACGCCCTGTAACGGGGCGTTTTTTTATTTCAAAAGTTGCCCTGCTGCCAGCGCAAGAATTGCAAAGTGTGCTCCCCGCTCCTCCCTTACACTAAATGACAGAGACCAAACACAAGGAGTGGAGAAATCATGACGACGAAAACCAAACATGAATTTGCCTACATGTCCGCCACGAAACTGGCGCATAAAATCCGCCATCGCGAAGTGTCCCCAGTCGAGGTGATGAAAGCGACGCTGGAGCGGATCGAGGAGCTCAACCCGAAGCTCGGCGCCTTTGTTACACTGGTCCCCGAACTGGCGCTGGACGGCGCGCGGGCGGCAGAAGACGCGGTGATGCGCGGCAAGCCGCTCGGAGCTTTGCACGGCGTGCCGATCGGGATCAAAGACTTGACGCCGACAGCCGGAATTCGCACGACGATGGGGTCGAAGCTGTTTGCGGACAACGTCCCGGCGGAAGACGCGTTTGTCGTCAAGCGGTTGAAACAGGCTGGCGCGATAATCGTCGGCAAAACGAACACCCCCGAGTTCGGCCACAAAGGCACGACGGATAACCTGCTCTTTCCGCCGACCCGGAACCCGTGGCACCTCGAGCGCACCCCCGGCGGCTCCTCCGGCGGTTCGGCAGCAGCGGTGGCGGCCGGGCTGGTGCCGCTCGCAGAAGGAGGTGACGGCGGCGGGTCGGTGCGGATCCCGGCGAGCTTCACCGGCATCTACGGCTTCATCCCGTCGGCGGGACGGATTCCGTCCGATATCTTGAACCCGTTTGCCGGCACCTCCCCCTACCTGCGCTTCGGCACGCTGACCCGCTCGGTGGAAGACTCGGCCCTGATGTACCAAATGATGCTCGGGTACTCGCCGAAAGACCCGTCCGCCTTGGTCACCTTCCCGCAGGAAGATGTGCGAATCGGCATCGAAGACGGCATCGCCGGAATGCGCATCGCCTACTCGGTCGACCTCGGCTACAAGCCGATCGATCCGCAAGTGCGATCCGCGTTCCTGCAAGCGATTGACAAGTTCCGCGCGCTGGGCGCGGTGGTGGAAGAAGTCGATCCCGGTTTTGTGGAGCCATGGAAAAACATCGAGCGCGACTGGGCGAAATTGTGGTACACGATGCTCGCGGCGATCTTTGCCTACGCTTCGAACGAGATGCTGGAGCAGCTCGATCCGAAGGTGCAGGAGTTCATCCGCTATGGCAAGAGCATGTCGGCGGTGGAGCTGATGAAAGCGAGCTACGCGCGGGAGATGGTCTTTGGCCGCCTGAACGCGATCCATGCCGACCACGACCTCTTCCTCACCCCGACCGTCACCTGTACCGCCTTCCCGCTTGGCATCATCGGGCCGGAAGAGGTAGACGGACAGCCGCTCGAAGAATCGTTCCTCGACTGGGCGCTGACGCCGCTGGTCAACCAGACCGGACATCCGGCCGCCTCGCTGCCGATCGGCTTTGACGATCAGGGGCTTCCGATCGGGCTGCAACTGATCGGACGCCGCCTCGAAGAACAGGTGATCTACCGGGCGGCCCGTGCCTACGAGCGCATCGCGCCGTGGGGGCAGCATCGTCCCCGCCTGTAAGCCGAACGGAGACCCCTTTGCCAGCTGACGTTCGAACAAGAAGCCCAGCAGACAGCGAAAGACCTCTTGCCTGTGCGCAAGAGGTCTTTTTTGCTTAGACGTTTTGTTCGAGCACCGCGCGAAGTCTTGTCAGCAAGACTTCCATCCGCTCCAGCGAGAAGCGCTGCGGCTGGTAGACAAGGGTCAGGTGGAATTGCCCCTCGAAGTCGCGGATGTACAGAGTCATCCAGAATTTCGAGGTCTGCTCCTCGTCCGCCTGCAGATCAGACAGGGTCAGCCCGGGCAGTTGAAGGGCGCTTTCAGGTGTGTTGAGGTAGTTGACCATCACGTCGAACAGCGGGCTGCGCTCCGGCGGCGTCACCGGCTGCAGCTCCTCGGCGAGCTTGATGAACGGCATCTCTTGTTGCGCGAACGCTTCCAGCGCCGTTTCGCGCACGCGGCCTAACAGTTCGCGAAAGTCCGGGTTGCCGGACAGGTCGGTGCGCAGCACCAGCGTGTTCAGGAACATGCCGATCATCGCTTCCGTCTCTTCGAGACGGCGGCCGGCCGCCGGGGTGCCGACGACGATGTCATCCTGCCCGCTCAGCTCTTGCATGATGAGCTTGAACGCGGTGAGCAGCGTCATGAACGGCGAGGCGCCCGCTTCCCGGCTCACTTGCTTGACGCGTTCGGTGAGCTGCGCGGAAAGGGACAGCGTGCATTTGGCGCCGAGCGCTGCGTTCGTCAGCGGTGTCGGGTCGGTCGGCAGGTGCAGCTGCGGCAGATCGCGGAGCTTCGTTTTCCAATAGCTCAACTGCTGCTCCAAGGTCTCCCCTTGCATCCATCCGCGCTGCCAGATCGCGTAGTCGGCAAACTGGACGGGCAGGTCGGAAAGCGGCGAGGACTTCCCTTGCGTGTACGCTTCATACAGTGTGAGGAACTCGCGGACGAACACGCTTCGCGACCAGCCGTCCGAGATGATGTGGTGCATGTTCAGGAGCAGCGCATGCTCCGCTTCGCCAAAGCGCACCAACGTGGTGCGCAGCAGCGGGCCTGTCGCGAGGTCGAACGCTTGGAACGCATCGTCGCGCACCAGCTGTGACAGCTCGGCTTCGCGGTTTGCGGAAGTGCTCAGGTCGATCCGCTTCAGCTCATGCTCCCGCTGCGGGGCGATGATCTGCACCGGCTGTCCATCGACCACGCGGAACGTGGTGCGCAGCGCTTCGTGGCGACGCACGATCTCTTGGATGCTCTGCGCCATCGCCTCCGCGTCTAACGCGCCGTGAATGCGCATCGCCGTGGCGATGTTGTAGGCGTTGCTGCCCGGATGCTTCTGCTCGAATTCCCAGACCCGCAGTTGCGGATACGAGAGCGGAATGTTCACGCTGCGATCCGCTTTGACAAGCGGAGGCAGAGCATCGGAGGCGAGACGGGTGTCCGCTCCGCCCACCAGCAGGGCGAGCTCGGCGACGGTCGGATGTTCGAACAGCGCGCGCAACGGCAGTTCCGTGCGGAATTCCGCCCGCAGGCGGGAGATCAGGCGCGTGCCGAGCAGGGAATGCCCGCCCCGTTCGAAAAAGTGGTCGTGGATGCCGACCGGGTCGATTTCCAGCAGCTCGGCGAAGAGACTTGCCAGCTTTTCTTCCACAGGGTTTCGCGGCGCAACCCAGTCAGCCTCTCCTTCCGCACGGTCGGTCGGAGTGGGAAGCGCGCGGGTGTCAACTTTGCCGTTCGGGTTGAGCGGCAGGCGGTCGAGCGTGACGAAGGCGCTCGGCACCATGTAGTCGGGAAGCTTCGCTTTCAAGTAACTGCGAATGTCGGCGCTCGGGTCGGCCAGCACCAGATAAGCGACGAGGCGCTTGACGCCGACCGCGTCTGCGCGGGCGAGCACGGCCGACTGCAGCACCGCAGGGTGCTGGTCGATCACCGCTTCCACTTCCCCGAGCTCGATGCGGAAGCCGCGGATCTTGACCTGACTGTCGAGGCGTCCGCTGAACTCCAGCCTGCCATCGGCCAGCCAGCGCACCGCGTCGCCCGTCTTATACAGGAGCTCTCCCTCCTCAAACGGATGCGGCACGAACTTCTCCTCTGTCAGATCCGGGCGGTTGAAATAGCCAAGCGCCAGCCCTGCTCCGCCGATGTGCAGCTCGCCCGGCACGCCGACCGGCACGGGCTGCATATGGGCGTCGAGCACGTAGACGGATGTGCCCGCGACCGGGCGGCCGATCGGCAGGTTGTGCGCAAGAGCGTCCTGCGGTGTGGCCACATGCACGGTCGCAAACGTAGTCGCTTCGGTCGGCCCATACGCGTGAACGAAGCGTCCGCGCATGCTGCCGATCACCCGCTTGGCGTGCGGCATCGACATCGCTTCCCCGCCCGCCATCAGCACGCGCAGTCCGCTCAGCTCGTCAAGGCAGTCTTCCACCATCTGCAGGAAGAAGCCGGTGGTAAGGAACAGCACGGTGATGCCTTGCTGCGTGAGGAACTGCCCCAGCTCCCGGGTCGACGCTTTGTACGGCGGGAACAGCACGAGTTTCGCGCCATGTACCAGCGGCCCCCAGATCTCCAGTGTCGAAGCGTCAAACGCGACCGGCGAGTACTGAAGCACCGCATCGTCTTCCTGCCAGGGAATGAAATCTGACGGTGCGATCAGACGCACGATCCCGCGATGCGGCGTCAGCACGCCTTTGGGCTGACCGGTTGAACCGGACGTGTACATGACGTACGCCAAGCTGTCCGGCGTGGTCAGACAAGGGAGGTTCTCCCTGCTTTTAGCGGCGAGTTCCTCGTGGAGACGTTCCGCCACGAGCAGTTCAGCGGTGTGCGGCGGCAGTTTCCCCTGCAAGCGTTCATGCGTGACGATCACGCGCACACCGGTGTCTTCCAGCAGGTAGGTCAGCCGCTCCGCCGGGTACTGCACGTCTAGCGGCACATACGCGCCGCCCGCTTTCCAGATCGCCAGCAAGGCCACGATCAGCTCCGGGGAGCGCTCCATCGCCACTCCGACCATCTGTCCGGCACCGACACCCTTTTTCTGCAACAGGCGGGCCAGGCGGTTAGCCTGCGCGTTGAGGTCGGCATAGGTCAGGGCTATATTCTCAAAAGCGACGGCGGTCTTGTGCGGGGTCTTGACTGCTTGCTGCTCGATCAGCACATGGACGGGCAGTTGCGGGCAGGAAACGTCATGTTGGCTCCATGCGGTCAGCACTTGCTCCCGTTCGGCAGCGGTCAGCAGCGGCAGTGACCCGATGGCGGTGTCCGGCTGTTCGGTGGCCGCCTGCAGCAACTGCCGGAGATGGCCGATCATCCGTTCGACCGTCGCTTCCTCGAAGAGGTCGACGTTGTATTCGAACGTGCCGTACAGCCCGTCCGCACCTTCTTCCATCGTCAGCGTCAAGTCAAATTTGGCCGTCTCGCCCGCCAAGCCCAGCCCGCTAAAGGTCAGACCTTCTGTTTCGACGCGGGTCTGTGGTGTGTTTTGCAAGGCGAACATCACCTGAAACAGCGCGGAATGGGAGGTGCTGCGCTCCGGCTGGAGTTCGCTGACGAGCAGTTCAAAGGGCACGTCCTGATGCGCTTCGGCGTCGAGGGACGTCTCTTTGACCCGCGCCAACAGTTCACGGAACGGCGGATCGCCGCTAAGATCGGTGCGCATGACCAGCGTGTTGACGAAAAATCCGATCAGCCCTTCCGTCTCTTCGCGGGTGCGCCCTGCAGACGGCACGCCAACGAGGATGTCGTCCTGCCCCGCATAGCGGTGCAGCAGCACGTTGTAGGCGGCGAGCAGGGTCATGAACAGCGTTGCATCGGCCTGTTTCGCCAGCGCGTTCAGCTTGCCGAGCAGTTCAGCGGACAGCGCAAAGCGCAGCGTGTTGCCGTTGTGCGTCTGCACGGCCGGGTGCGGATGGTCGGTCGGCAGTTGCAGCACAGGAAGCGGACCGGCCAGCTTTGCTTTCCAGTAATCCAGTTGCCGTGCCAGTCGTTCGCCTTGAAGCTCTTGCTTCTGCCAGACCGCATAGTCGGCGTATTGGATCGGCAGCTCGGGCAGCTGCGGCGTGCGTCCTGCCGCGAACGCGCGGTAGGCGGCGGTCAACTCGCCGATTAGCAAGCCGATCGACCAGCCGTCGCTGATGATGTGATGCATGCAGAAGACGAGGACCCACTCCCCCTGCTCCAGCGCAAACAGCTTGCAGCGCAGGAGCGGCCCGGTGCTCAAATCGAACGGGCGGTTCATCTCCTGCTGCGCCAACTCCATCATCTGCGCTTCCCGCTCGTCAGCCGGAACGCTTTGCAGGTCCTGCTGTGCGAGCGTCTGCCAGCTGTGCTCCCGCAGCACTTGCACCGGTTCGCCGTCCGCTTCGGCAAATATCGTGCGCAGCGACTCGTGCCGGCTGATGATCTCGTTCACGCTCTTTTCCAGTGCCGGCACGTCGAGCGCTCCTTGCAGGCGAACAGCAAACGGCATGTTGTAGGCAGAAGAGTTCGGCATCAGGCGGTCGGTCAGCCACAGGCTTTGCTGGCCGTAGGACAAGGGCAGCTGTTGCAGTCGGGAGGTGCGGGGAATCTTGTCCGCTTGATCGGACTGAGCTTCGAGCAGCGCCGCCAGCCCGGCCGGGGTCGGGGTGTCGAACATCCGGCGCAAGGGCAGCCGGACGCCAAACGCGCGCTCGATCCGCGACATGACTTGAGTGGCGAGCAGTGAATGTCCGCCGATTTCAAAGAAATGGTCGTCCGCGCCGACTTGATCGAGGTGGAGCACTTCCGCCCAGATCTCGGCGATCTTCTGTTCCGCATCGGTCGCAGGCGCAGTATAGGGACGCTCGCTGCGGGTATCGGACGCATCCGGGCGGGGCAGATTCTTGCGGTCGACCTTGCCGTTTGGCGTCAGCGGCATGCTGTCCAGCAGCACGAAGACGGACGGCACCATGTAGCCCGGCAAGCTCTCGGCCGCCGAGCGGCGCAGTTCGCCCAGATCCGGGGCCTTGCCCCCTTGCGGCACGACGTAGGCGACGAGACGGGGGTCGTTCGGCACGTCTTCGCGCACCAGGACCAGCACATCGGCGACAGCGTCATGCTGCGCGAGCACCGCTTCGATCTCGCCCGGCTCGATGCGGAAGCCCCGCACTTTGACCTGATCGTCGAGCCGCCCGGCGAACAGCAGGTTGCCGTCCGGCAAAAAGCGCACCCGGTCGCCAGTCCGGTACAGCCGCTCGCCACCGGTCGCCGCGACTTGGACGAATTTTTCTGCGGTCAGGTCAGGACGGCCGAGATACCCTGTGGCCAGCCCCGCTCCGCCGATATACAGCTCGCCCGGCACGCCGATCGGCACTGGCTGCTGGGCATCGCTCAGCACGTAGACGGTCGTGCCGGCGATCGGACGCCCGATCGGGAGGCCGAACGCAAACGATTCGGGCGAAGTATCGCCCGGATCGAACAGGGTCGCCGTCACCGCCGCTTCCGTCGGTCCGTACGCGTTGATCCAGCGCACAGTCGGCGGCACGAGCCTCTTCCACTGCGCGTAGAGCTCAGCCGACGGCTTCTCCCCTCCGACGATCATCAAGCGTACCGACGGGGGCAGTTGCACACCGGCTTGGGCAAGCTCCTGCACCAGTCCGTGCCAGTAGGCGGTCGGCAAGTTCAGCACCGTCACGCCGTGGTCGGTGACGAGTTGCAGCAGATCCTGCACCCCCGGCACCTGCTCGCGGCCGCGCAGCACCAGCGCCGCGCCGGTCAGCAGCGTCGGGAAGATCTCTTCGACGGCGATGTCAAAAGACACCGACGAGAACTGCAGCACGCGGTCGCTCGCCGACAGTTCGTATTCGGCGCGCACCGCCCGGTTGTGGTTGACGACGGCTCGATGCGGCACCAGCACCCCTTTCGGCGTGCCGGTCGAACCGGACGTGTAGATGACGTAGCACGTGGTCGTTGCTGTGCCCCGCTGGATCAGCCCTGCCGCTGCTGAAGATGCCCACTCCGCTTCTTGATCGAGGGCGATCGCGCGCACCTTGTCCGGCAGACGATCCTTCAGGTGCTCCTGAGTCAAAACAAGTCCTGCCTGCGAATCCTCCAGCATATAAGCGATCCGCTCCTGCGGGTAGTGCGGGTCGAGCGGCAGATACGCCCCGCCCGCCTTCAAGATGCCGAGCATCCCGACGATCATCTCAGTTGAGCGCTCCACACAGAGCCCGACCCGCTGTTCCGGCCCGATGCCCTGCGCTTGCAAAAAGCGGGCCAGACGCTCCGCCAGCACATCCAGCTCCTGATAGGTCAGGCGCTCTTCCCCGCACACCACCGCGACCGCATCCGGCGTGCGCGATGCCTGCGCTGCTACCAGCTCATGCAGGAGACGCTCTTCTTGCTCAAGGGCTGCCGACCCCTTCCATGCGCCGAGCAACTGCTGCGATTCCTGCAGCGGCATGACGCGCAGTTCGCGAATACTCTGCCCGGGATCGGCCGCGATGCTTTCCAGCAAGGTGGCGAAATGCATTTTCATCCGCTGCATCGTCGCCCGGTCGAACAGCTCCGTGCTGTATTCCAGCTCGCCGTGCAGTTCGCCGTCCGTTTCTTTCATCGACAGGCTGAGGTCGAACATCGCCGTTTCCTGCTCCAGCTGCCGGAAGTTCATCGTTACGCCGGGCAGTTCCAGCGTTTGCAGCGGCACATTTTGCAGAACAAAAAAGGCTTGGAACAGCGGCGAACGTCCCGAGCTGCGGTCGGGCACCAGCTCCGCGACCAGCTTCTCGTAGGGCAGCTCTTGATGTGCATAGGCGTCTAAGCAGACTTTGCGCACTTGTTGGAGCAGGTTTTTAAACGACGGCGCGCCCGACAGGTCGGCCCGCAGCACGAGGGTGTTGACAAAAAAGCCGACCAGATTTTCCAACTGCTTGAGGTTGCGCCCGGCGATCGGCGAGCCGACCGTCAAGTCGGTCTGGCCGCTGTAGCGGAACAACAGCGTCTGGTAGGCTGCCAAGAGCAGCATGAACAAAGTCACGCCTTCCTGCATGCAGATCTCTTTTAGCCGGGCGCTCAAGGTCTCGCCGATCACAAAATATTCCTTCTGCCCCGCACCGGTCTTCCGGGCCGGGTGTGGGCGGTCGGTCGGAAGCTGCAGCACGGGCAGCTCGCCGCCAAGCTGCTCCTTCCAGTACGTCAACTGTCGCTGCAGCTTCTCGCCTTGCAAGTGCTCCAACTGCCACTCGGCAAAGTCGGCATACTGAATCTCCAGCTCCGGCAGCGGCGAAGGCAACCCTTGGCGAAACGCCGTGTATAAGGCCACGACTTCCTGCATCAGAATCCCCATCGACCAGCCGTCGGTGATGATGTGATGCATCACGATCAGCATCGAGAAGCGATCCGTGGCGGTCTGCCAGACGATCACGCGCAGCAAGGGCCCGTTTTGCAGATCAAACGGAGCTTGCACCGCCGCTTGCACGCCCGCTCGGCACGCCGCCTCCCGCTCCGCTTCCGGCCGACCGCGCAAGTCGATCACCTGCACCGGCACTTCCATCACCGAATGCACGAGCTGGATCGGCGTCTCGTCCTCCTTCGCAAAAGTCGTGCGCAGCGCTTCGTGCCGCTCAACGATCTCTTCCAGACAGCGGGTCAGCACCTGCACGTCGAACGCGCCTGCGATGTCCACCAGAAGCGGAATATGATAAATTGGCAGCCCGGGATCTAACTGTTCCAGAAACCACAGCCGTTGCTGAGCAAACGACAGCAGCGCCGTCAATTCAACTTGTGTGCTCGTGCTCATCTCTCCACCCGTCCTTTTCGCAACTCGTTTTGGATAATATTTTTATAATTCAATTCATCAAATTAATTTTACCATAAATTAAAACCACTTCCCAAGTGGAAAGTGGTTTTAGATCGTGTGTTTAACTGCACAGCGGTTCGGCCCCGTCTCCAGTTCCAAGCGCTTGTCGGCATCCACCGTCAGCAGGCCGCGGTTGACTTGGACGATCTCCTCATAATTGGGCGGGACGGCATCGACGCGGCCTGCCGTCAACTCGGTAAATTGTGCCCGGTCGGCGGTGGAGAGCAGGAAGTTGTTCGCCCGAATCTCCTGCAGCGGCGCCCCGACATATCCTGCAGCACAGCTTTCGCGGGTCAGGTCGGAAAAATGCGCCGGGAGCACCAGCACGTCGTCTGCAAGCTTGGCGATCGTGCCAAAGACGGTCTCATACAGTTGCTGCGCCCACTCGCGGGCTTTGCCGCCCAGATCGGGACGGCCGAGACCGCCGACAAACACGGTATCGCCGGAGAACAGATAGCGGTCGGCGATCAAAAACGAGGTCGAGCCCGGCGTATGGCCCGGTGTCGGCACGCGCAGCACCTGTACCTGCACGCCGCCTACGCGGATCACCTCGTGCTCTTCCAGCGGGAGATACGCGAGCTTCGCGCCTTCCATCTCCACGGCGGAGATCAAATACGCAGCTCCGGCCGCACGAGCGAGTTCCGGTGCGCCGGAAATGTGATCCGCATGCAGATGCGTGTCGACCACATAGCGGATCGCCGCTCCTTCCCGGTCGGCCAGCTGCAGGTAGGCTTCCACATGCCGCCCCGGGTCGCAGACCAGCGCTTCGCCGCCGGAGACGAGCAGGTAGGACAGGCAGCCTTTGCCCATGCGGATCAGTTGCAGCAGTTTCCAGCCGTCGCCTTCCGCCACCGTCACGTCGTGGTAGAACTGGCTCCATTCCTGCAAGCCTTGGTTCAGGCAGTACACGTCGTAGCCTTTCTCGTCGAGCAGTTTCGCCACGATCATCGCCGTGCGTCCGCGGCGGCAGATGACCGCGATTTTGCGATCTGCCGGTACGTCTCTCCACGCTTCCTGGTGCTCATCCTCGAACTGAGCCAGCGGGATGTTCAGCGACGGCAAGGCGTCCGTCTGAATTCGCCATTCGGCATATTCGCGTTCGCTGCGCACATCGAGCAGCATCGCCTGCGGGTCTTTTTGTTCGATCCAGCGCTGCAGTTCAGCGGCGCTGAGCGGTTGTACAGCCATGCGATCGCCTCCTCTTCCGATCATCGTATGAAGGCAGGGGGATGGGCGGTTCCATCAGTTGAGCAGAAGTTTGATGCATTCTGTCTGATCCACTTCAAGTCCGCTTTGCTGGGCGGACAGTTTGAACAGCTGTTGGGCGAGCGCCCCCATCGGGATCGACACATCGTATTGCTCGGCAACAGCTTGGGCCAGGCCGAGGTCTTTCAGCCGCACGGCGAGCGAGGTGGAAACGGTGTCGTTCGGCTCTAACAGACGGTTGAAAAGGACGCCCATGTAGGTCGAATAGCCGCGCATCGACGACAAGGCGGTATGCAGGGTTTCCAGCTCGATCCCCGCTTTCAGACCGATGGAGATCACTTCGGCGGCGGCGAGCATGTGCACGCTTTCGGCGAGGTTGTTCAGCACTTTCATCAGTTGAGCTTTGCCCGGCGCGCCGACGTAGTGCAGTTTGGCCGTAAAGCCGGCGAGCACGGGGCGCACCGCCTCGACCGCCGCCTCATCGCCTGCGATCACCATGCCCATCGTGCCTTTCAGTGCCCCTTCGCGCCCGCCGGACACGGGCGCCTCGAGATAGCGGATGCCCGCTTCCAGCAGGCGGTCATGCAGCGAGACGGCAAACGCCGGACTCACCGTGCTCGTGTCGACCAGCACCAGTCCTTCCCGGCCGCCCGCGACGACGCCGGTCTCCGGGTCGAACAGCAGCGCTTCCGCCGCCGCTTCCCCTTTTACGCACAAGAACAGCACATCGCAAGCTGCAGCCAGTTCCTTCGGCGACGCCGCCACAGGTGCGCCCAGCGCCTCTGCTTTTTCCACGCTTCGATTGTAGACAGAAACGTCAAATCCTGCTTCCATTAGCCGCGTCACCACGGCCGAGCCAAGAACTCCAGTACCAATCCAGCCTATCTTATTCAAAACGTTCACCACCTGCTTTAACATTCAAAACCTGTAGACCACGTCAGCCATCAGAAACCTGACGCGACCCGCCCCAACCTTTCAAAACTTGGAGCACAACAAGCCAAGCTGCAACCTGCAACCTGCAAGCTGCAACCTGCAAGCTTCAAGCATCAACCTTCAAGCATCAAAACTGCCTTCGAACAAACCGACTACACTCGGCTGCCTGCCAGCACCTGATCCACTTTTTTCATCACCGTATCTGTGATCTGCTCCACGTCCTGCATGGAGCTGACGACTTCCCAGCCGAAGCGCTGCGACCAGTCGAGCATGCGTTTTCGGAGCTTGGTCTGGTGGGCCAGGAACGACTCCGGCTTGCATTCCGGGTCGCGGCCGCATTCGTAGACGTTAAAATCGTCTTTGCGCTCCAACGCCACCTCGGGGGCGACATCGAAGTAAAAGGTCAGGGCGGCCGGGCGGAACTGCTGTGCGGTCAGCTCGATCCAGTTCGGATCGCAGCCGTACTCGATCTCCACCGCCGCATGCTTCATCCAGTACCCGTCGAGCAGGTATACCACGTTCGGATCGTCCAGATCATCCCGCGTCATCGTGATCCCGATCGCCCAGAACAGAAACATCGCCCGGCTGTGCCCGTTCATCTCGCCGACGGCGTTTTTCATATCTTCGAGATCCACATTGATCATTCGGCACTCGGGGAACTTGTCATGATTCTGAATGTCCCACTTGTCCAACACTTTCACGGTCAGCCCGCGCGCTTCCAACAACCGCTTTACCGCTTTGACCTGCGTGCTTTTCCCTGCGCCGTCACAGCCCGAAAACGCGATCAACATCTTCAACCAATCCTCTCTTCACCCACGGCCGGATCACCGTGCCGTCCGGCTTGTCCTCAAACAGTGCGGGCAGCAGCGTTTCCGCCTCACGCCCGCAGGCCACCACGCCTTCCACGCCCTTTTCAGCGAGGCGCAGCAGCGCTTCCAGCTTGTTTTTCATCCCGCCGGTGATGTCCTGCTTCCGCGACGGCCCTGTGCAGAGCAGCACTTCCCGGTAGTTTTCCTTCGTCACCTGCGGCACTACACTGCGCGCCAAGCCGTCTTCGGCGTACTCCAGCACCCCCTCGACATCGGTCAGCATCACGACGCGCTGCAATCGCATCCGGTCGACGAACAGCTCCGGGATGTTGTCGCTGGAAAAGATGATAAACTGCCGCTTCAAATCGAACACCAAATCACCCGAAAACACCGGCAGCACCCCGTGATCCAGCACATGCTGCACCGGCTCCACAAAAAAGCGCACCGGCTGCTTGTCATCTGTGACCACAAAGCCGCTCGGCTGGAAGGGGTAGCAAGGCACCCCCTCCTCCCGAAAGATCTCCGTGACCAGCGACAGCCATTCGAACATCTTCACCGTCATCATCGACAGGTCCTGATCCTGCCAAGGAAGCGCCGCGTCTTTCAAGTTGTAGCGGATCGGCACCGCATTCCCGTAGGAACCGCCGCCGACGACCAGGATCAGGTTGCCGCGCAGCCGGTCCCACGCCGAGGCGATCGTGCGGGCGTAGCGTCGCACCATCTCCCGGTTCGGCGCGCAATAGCCGTTTTTATCGGTTAGCAGACTGCCGCCAATCTTGACCACATACATGCTGCTCACCCTTTCTGTGCTGCCAGCCGAAACCGCGCCACGAGCTCCTGCGGCGTCCAGTGAATGCGCTTGCCGATCTTCTCGGTGCGCGGCGCGATCATCGCCTGCACGAATGTCAGGCCCTCCAGCCCGTCCAGCTTGTCAAAATCGCTCTCGTCGCCGAGCCGCACCGCATGCGCATAGCCCGCCGCCTTCGCCACATCGACCATGTTTTCAAACTGCACCGGCTTCTGCCCGCCCGTGCTTTCGTACATGCGGTTGTCGAGCACGACGTGCACGAGATTGTTCGGCCGCTCCGCCGTGACCATCGCGATCGCGCCGAGGTTCATCATGAACGAGCCGTCTCCGTCAAACACCACCACCGTCCGCTCCGGGTGCGTCAGCGCCAAGCCCAGTCCGACCGGCGCGGCCATCCCCATCGAGCCGAGGAGGTAGAAATTGTCCTCCGTGTCCCGCAGGTTGAAAAAGTCCCGCGAAATATACCCGCAGGTGCTCACATACAGCGCGTCCGGATATCGGTTCAACACCGCTTGCATCACATCTGTCATCTTCATCATCTCGCTCACCTCACACCGCTTCCCGAATGATCAAAGCTACCGGCTGATTCACTTCCTCGACCTTGCGAAGACACGCCTCGACGCTCGCTTCCGGCGCTTGCGGATCGAACAGGACGTGCGCGACGCCGATCGACCCGAGAACGTCCAGCAGACGCGCACCGATGATGTCATGCTCCACCGCGTCGTTCATGCCTTCCGCCCCGCGCCACGAGATGACCATGACCATCGGAATGTCGTAGATCAACAACATCGACGTCAGCACGTTTAAGCAATAGCCCACCCCGGAGTTCTGCATCAGCACGACCGGCTTCTCACCGCCGAGATACATCCCGGCCGCCAGACCGAGCGCCGAATCTTCGCGCACCGAACTCACGTAACGCAGGCGCGGCGCTTCCTGCAGCATCTCATCTTCCAAAAATCGAAACGCGCCCTTGAGCAGCGAGCACGGCACTCCTGTATAAGAACGATACCCATGATCCAGCAACGTAGTCAAAAAACGCTCAGCGACATTGTTCATGTAAAATTCCCCTTTGTTTAGTACGTTGTAACAATTATAATCTATTATCCAGAATAATTAAAGTGTAAAATTTCAGAAAACAACTGTACCTATACACGAAGAAAGCCCCCACTTATCAAGTGGAGGCTTTCGCTGTTTGATAGCGGGCGATCACCGGCAAGAAGAAGGCAAAGCCTGCGATCAGCATTTCCAACGAGCCGTTCAGCAAAAACACCTGCTGCACGCCAATCGTCTGCACCAGATACCCGCCCAGCGCCTGCGCGAGCGGTACAGATCCTGACATCAGCAAGATCATCACCGAAATCACCCGCCCCACCAGCTCGGGCGGGATGATCGACTGATTGACGCTGGGCGCGATCACGTTGATTGCCGCGTCGGTGATGCCGATCAAGGCGATCAAGACCAGCGCCAGCCAGAACTGGCCGGCAAGCCCCAAGGTCAGAAAGACCAGGCCTTCCGCAAAACAAGCGATCAGCGTCATCCGCGGCGTCGGGCGTTTGATGAGGATCACGGCGAACAGAACCGCCCCGATCGTCCCGCCGATCCCGATGCTGGTGTTCAGCCAGCCGAACTCCTGCGCCCCGCCGCCAAATGATGCCGCCAGAAACGGCACCGCGACCGGCGCAATGCTGGAGCAGGCATTGACCAAAAAGGCGACCAGCGACGTCGTCAAAATCAGCGGGGTTTTCATGATATAGACGATGCCTTCACGCAAGTCCTTCCAATAAGAGCTGTGCTTCGCCGCCTGCAGCTCCACCCGGTCAAACGTGAGGCGAACGAAGCTCAGCAGCACCAGCCCTGCCAAAAACGCAGCCGCGACGATCGCCAGCACCGCCCTGTAGCTGCTGAGCGCGACCAGCGTTCCGCCGAGCAGCGGCCCGATGATCACCGTCGTCTTCATCGCGATCATCAGCAGCCCGCTCGCCTGCGTGTAGAACTCCGGCTCGACCAGCCGCTGTCTGACGGCCGACGCGGCCGGCCAAAAAAACGCTTCCAGCACGCCGAACACGAACGCCGCCGCAAACAGACTCCACAGCGGCAGCGGTCCCAACAGACCCAGCACGAACAGACCTCCGCTGGTCAGCACCCGCACCCATTCGCAGAGGATCATGCCGCGAATCGGCTGCAGCCGGTCGACCAGCACCCCGGCAAACAAAGTCAGCACGACGCGCGGAACGCCCATCGTCAAAAACAGCGCCCCGACCATCGCCGCCGACCCGGTCGACTCCACCACCAGCCATGTCAAAGCCAAGGCGAACACCGCATCGCCCAAGCCGGCAAACAGACTGCCCGTCCAATAATATAAAAAATTGCGATTTCTAAAAATCTGCGTCGAGACCATCCACGTCCACCTCAAAAACGATATAACCATCACTTTACCACAAAAAGGAGCTCGAGATGACAAAAAACTGCCGAGTAGCTACTCGGCAGTTTCGAATCCGCAATCGATGATCGCTTGTTGAAAATCTTGCAGGGATGCGGCCCGCTCATCGTACTTGACCGTCACTTCCCCGGCTTGAAAGTTCAGAGCGACTTCCTGAATGCCCCAGACTTGGCGCAGGGCATGGCCGACTTTTTCACCGTCGACCGGCAGCTTCATGCCGCGGATCACCATCTTTTCAGTTGCCATCTCCGTCCCTGCCTTTCGCTGCGCCCATGCCGCGCAGGAAATTCAGCATCATGCCGAGTGCCGATGTCACCTGCGGGTCGCGCATTCGCTTGAACAGATCGTAAAGCCCCGGCTTCTTCTGCGGACGCTGCTCTTCGGCTGTGACGGCGCTGTCCACGCCGGACGCCACCGCCCCGAGCATCGTCTGCAGTTTGTTCGGATCGAGCTGTGCGAGGAATTGCACTGTGCTCATGCCGTTCTTGATTATGTTTTGCGCGCCCGATTTGTTCAGTTGACCGATGCCGATCACACCGATCTGGTGACGGCTTTTCAGCGCGCCATGCGCCATGTCCAGCGCCCCCGATTCCTGCAGTTCGCCGAGCACATCGAGGAAGGTGAGCAGCGCGTCTTTGTTTTTGGCAACGGCGCTCATCACTTCCTGCATCGCCTCCGCTTCCTGCTCCGCTTGCGTCGGCACCCGTTTTTCGATCACAGTGGTCGCTTTAGCCACGCTGCCCGCCTCCTTCGATCTCCTCAGGGATCGGGATGTAGTCGTCGCGCTGCCACTTCTCTTCGATCCGCACGCCGATCTGCGGCTGACGATTGCCGAAGCGGTGGTTCCATTTCGGCAACGGACGCTCGCCGCTCGCCTCCAGCACTTCCATCTTCACGCTCATCTCCTTGTAGTTCGGCGTGTGCGTGATCTTATCGTGGTAGGACGAGGTCAGCTTGTTCACCGCGCCTTCGCCGCGCGAGTTCATCGTGATGTACAGCTCGCGTCCGCGCACGCGGTCGGTGACTTCGACATGGACTTTCACGCTGCCGTACGGGGAGGTCAACCGCACCAGCGCCCCGGAGCGAATCCCCCGCTCCTGCGCCAACTCCGGCGAGATCTCAAGCCATTCACGCGGCACTTTGTGCGTCAAGCCTTCCGATTTGTACGTCATGTTGCCTTCATGGAAATGCTCCAAGAGACGCCCGTTGTTCAAGTGCAGGTCGTACTCTTCGCCCGGATCGAACGGCGGCGTCCACTCCACCGGGAACAGGCGCGCCTTGTCATCGGGGAACGCGAAGCGCTCGGTGAACAGGAGCGGCGTGGAGGCGCCATCCGGCTCGACCGGCCAGACCTGCGAATTCCAGCCTTCCAGACGGTCGTACGACACCCCGGCAAAAATCGGGGCCAGCGTCGCCGCCTCGTCCATGATCTCCGCCGGGCTCTGATAGTTCCAGTTCGCGCCGAAGCGGTTGGCGACCAGTTGAATGATCTCCCAGTCCGGCTTGGAATCGCCAAGGGGATCGAGCGCCTTGTAGAAGCGCTGGATGCGGCGTTCCGTATTGGTAAACGTGCCTTCTTTCTCCAGGCTCGGCGCGGCCGGCAGCACCACGTCGGCAAACTGCGCCGTGCGCGTGAAGAAGATGTCCTGCACGACGAAAAACTCCAGCTGCTCAAACGCCGAGTCGACATGGTTGGAGTTCGAATCGACCAGCCCCATGTCTTCGCCAAACAGATACATCGCCTTCAGTTTGCCGCTGTGGATCGTCTCGATCATCTGGTGGTTGTTCAGACCCGGCTGCTTGGGCAGTGTGACGTTCCACGCCCGTTCATACTTGGAGCGCACTTCGTCGCTTTCCACCGCTTCGTAACCGGGGAACCAGGCCGGCATCGTGCCGAAGTCGCAGGCGCCCTGCACGTTGTTGTGGCCGCGCAGCGGGTAAGCTCCGGTGCCTTCGCGTCCGTAGTTGCCGGTGACGAGCAGCAGGTTGGAGATCGCCGTCGAAGTGTCCGTGCCGCCCAAGTGCTGAGTGACGCCCATCGCCCAACAGATGCAGACCGATTTTGCATCGTGGATCATCGTCGCCACTTGGATCAATTGCTCGCGCGTCATGCCCGTTTTTTCGCTGGCGTACTCCAAGGTGTACGGTTCGAGCGATGCTTTGTACTCCGCGAAGCCGTTGACGCGGCGCTGCAGGAACGCCTGATCTTCCCAGCCTTGATCGAGGATGTATTTCGTCACCGCCGACAGCCAGATCAGGTCGGTGCCAGGGTTCGGGCGCAGGAACAGGTCGGCGCGCTCGCCCAGCTCGTGTTTGCGCAGGTCGAGCACGAGCAGCTTCTGCCCGCGCAGCTTTTGCGCCCGCTTGATCCGGGTCGCCAGCACCGGATGCGACTCGGCCGGGTTGGCCCCGACCACCACGACGAGGTCGGCGGCGGCGAGGTCGCGGATCGTGCCGGAGTCGCCGCCGATGCCCACGGTGCGCATCAGGCCGGCCGTCGCCGGGGACTGGCAGTAGCGCGAACAGTTGTCCACGTTGTTCGTGCCCATGATGGCGCGGGCGAACTTTTGGAAGATGTAGTTCTCTTCGTTGGAGCACTTCGACGACGCGATATAGCCGATCGAGTCCGGGCCGTATGTTTCTTTCACAGCACCCAGCTTCTCCCCGATCAGGTCGAGCGCTTCTTCCCACGTCGCTTCGACGAATCTGTCCCCTTGGCGGATCAAGGGCTTGGTCAGGCGCTCTTCGCTGTTGATGAAATCCCAGCCGAACTTGCCTTTGACACAGGTCGAGATGCCATTGACCGGCGCTTCCGCCTGCGGTTCGATCTTGAGGATCTTGCGGTCTTTCGTCCAGACTTCGAACGAGCAGCCCACCCCACAATACGTGCAGACCGTCTTCGTGCGCTTGATGCGGTGGTCGCGCATCGCCGACTCGATCTCGGAGATCGCAAAGATCTCCTGATAGCCCGGCTCCACCGCTTTCGTCAAGTCGATCATCGGCAGGAGCAGATCGTTCGGGATGCCGGTCAGGTAGCCCGCTTCGCCGAGCATCGATTTTTCCATCAAAGCGTTGCACGGGCAGACGGTGACGCAGTGCCCGCAGGAGACGCAGGAGCTTTCGTCGATCGGGCGCCCGTCGTCCCACAGCACGCGCGGGCGCTCCAGGCTCCAATCGATCGTCAGCGTCTCGTTGACCTGCAGATCCTGACACGCTTCCACGCAGCGTCCGCAGAGAATGCACTGGTCGGGCTCATAGCGATAGAACGGATGAGAGTTGTCCGGCGGATAAGGCTTGGGGGTGAATTCATATTTGTTGTGCTCGACCTGCAGGTAGTCGGCCGTGTTGTGGACTTTGCAGTTGCCGTTGTTGT
Organism: Tumebacillus sp. BK434; assembly: GCF_004340785.1. Classification (NCBI taxonomy): domain Bacteria; kingdom Bacillati; phylum Bacillota; class Bacilli; order Caryophanales; family Alicyclobacillaceae; genus Tumebacillus; species Tumebacillus sp. BK434. The sequence goes on from NZ_SLXS01000001.1 coordinate 762,082, forward strand.
TGTCGCACACCGTGCAGTACAGCTCGTGATTTTGCAAGATCCGCTGCATCGCTTCCAACTGCGCCGCTTTTGCTTTCTCCGAGACGGAGTTGACCGTCATGCCCGGTTCTGCCAGCGTCGAGCAGGCGCGCTTTAACTCGCCGTCGATCTCGACCATGCAGGTGTCGCAGCTTTGGATCGGGCCGAGCTGGGTGTGGTAGCAGATGTTCGGCATGTAAAAATCATGCGCCTCTGCCGCCTGCAGCACCGACTGGCCGGGCTGGCAGGCAAATTCCTGATCGTTGATGCGTATGGTAAAAGGCTGTTCACTCATCAAAATACACCGCCTGTCCGAAACTTTCTGTAACAATTCAAGTATTGCCAGCTTTTGCATCCGAATACGCGACAGCTATAATGGAAACACAGGAGGTGTGTTTCCCGATGCACAAAGTCGTATCTCGTCAAGTGCTCACCTATCGGGACGGTGCCCTGGAGCACCGCGACGATCAGGTGGTGACCGAATATCCGCTGACGATCTTTTTGAACGATGAAGAATTTGCCACGCTGGTCTGCACACCGGAGCATCTGGAAAGCTTGACGGTGGGCTTTTTGGCGTCCGAAGGCGTGATCACCCGCTTCTCAGACATCAAAAGCGTACTCGTCGAGGAAGCGCGCGGCTTGGTGCATGTGGAAACTCACCGCATGAATGCGCTTTCACAAAATTTGCACTCGAAACGCTACCTCACGTCCTGTTGCGGGAAAAGCCGCCAGAGCTTCTATTTCTACAACGATGCGAAGACGGCCAAGCGGCTCGCCGAGCGGCGCGTCCGGCTGACCGTGCAGGACTGCTTTGCCTTGATGCAGGCGATGCAGAGCGGCGCCGACATCTTCCGCGAGACGGGCGGCGTACACAACGCCGCGCTCTGCGACCGGTCGGGCATCGTCCTCGCCCGCCTCGACATCGGCCGCCACAATGCGCTCGATAAGATCTACGGGCACTGCCTGCAGCATGACATCCCGCTCGATGACAAAGCGCTCGTCTTCTCCGGCCGCGTCTCCTCCGAAGTGCTGCTGAAAGCTGCCAAGATCGGCTGTGAAATCGTGCTTTCCAAATCAGCGCCGACCGAGCTCGCCCTTGAGCTGGCCGACGAGCTCGGCATCACCGTCGTCGGCTTTATCCGCAACCGGTCGTTAAACGTCTACACGCACCCGGACCGAATTGCGGTCGAATAAGTTGAATATTCCATACGAGGTTTAAAATTCCTGCCGATAGCGACGCTGTGCCCCGAGAAAACAAGGCACGGCCAGCAGCGTCAGCAGCATCAGCAGGCCAAATACGAGCGGCCCTTGGCCAAAACCGAACCAGCCGAGCAACAGTCCCCCCGCCCACGGGCCGAAGCTTTGGCCGAGGAATGGAAAACCGCCCGCTCCGAAATACGCCCCGCGCAGATGTTCCGGGGCGATCTGGCCGATGATCACGTCGCCGATGATGAAGCAGAGGATCTCGCCGATCGTCATCACGACCATCGAGAGGATCAAAAGCACCACGCTGTCAAACAAGCCCAAGCCCCACAGCCCTGCTGCAAACAGCACGCCACCCGTCGTGAGCGCCGTGATCGCCGACCATTTCTTGGTCAGCCGGATCACCGGATATTGGAGCAGCACCACCGAGATCGTGTTGGTGAGCAGCAGATACGTATAGATCTTCACCCCGTCCACGAATCCGGGGGCGCTGCCGAGGTATTGGGCCAGCGTGGTTTCGATGTGGGCATAGGCGGAGTAGACAAACAGATTGCCGAGCAGGATGAGGCCAAACACTTTGTCTTTCGCGACGACTTTGACCGTCTCAGCCAATGAGACCTGCTCCCCGCTGCCCGCTTTCTTGGGTTCGCCGTACAACTTCCATAATACGACTACCCCCACCCCGTATAGTGCATAGATGCCGGCCGTGATCAACAGCGGCAGCGTCGACTGCGCGCTGCCGAGCATCACCCCGGCCAGCGGACCGAGCGCCGCCCCGAGGTTGATCGCAAAGTAGCGGGCGTTAAACACGCCAAGCTGCGCGTCGCTTGGCGTGATGTCGGTCAACAGCGCCCGCGCGGTCGGCTCAAACACGTTTCGGCCAAGCCCGGACAAGGCGCTCAAGAGCAGAAACGCCCACACCGCATCGGCCACCGCAAACAGAGCAAACACCCCTGCCCAGCCCAGCATCGACACCACCATCACCGGGTAGCGCCCCACGCGGTCGGACAGCGTGCCGCCAAAAAAGGAAGCGAGCGTGCCGACCAGGAAGCTCGTCGCGAGGATCGTCCCGATCAGCTCCGGACTCAGTCCTTTCACTTCATGCAGATAGATCGCCAGATAGGGCATCGTCATATAAAAGCCAGCCCGAGCAAAAAACGTCCCGATAATCACGCCCCAGGCCACCGGATGGAACCGCGAAATAATTTTTTCCAACATTTCCATTTACCCCTTCCCAAATATACCTATGTGGGGTATAGTATATCACAGAAGCACAGTTCAGACTTCTCAGTTGTTGCGCTCTTGTCTTCTCAATTCCTAAGAGATAAGCGAGGCGGTTGTCATGCCTTATTTGAAATTTGAATTGCCGAACAGTAAAATTCGCATCCTGCATCTTGACCCGATGAAATCGGATGTCCTGCATACGCATCACGATGAATATCAGATCTCCATCCCCTTGGCCGGCGCTCCTTTCGTCGAGATGAACCGCTCGGAAGTGGTGCATATCACCCACTATCAGCGCCTCGTCACGATGCCGGAGACGACGCATCGCCATTATACGGAACGGCAGCCGGCGAAGCTGCTGCTGCTCGATGTGAAAGAGAAATTTCTGCAAAAAGTGCTCCGCGAGCGTCTGCACTGCGAGCCCGGCCCGATCGAGTTCGACCCGGTGGGCGAAGGTTCGTCCGACGGTTTCCGCAAGATCGCCGACGGGCTGCTCCGCCAGTCGATGCTCGGCGAGACCGATGCCTTGCAGCTGGCCGAGTGGGAGCTGGAGCTGGTCAACCTGCTCTTGTCACTGCACCCCGGCTCCCACCACAATCTGTGGCTGTCCAGCGTGCCGGGCGAGATGCACCCGGCGCTGCAAAAAGTCCTCGAGTACATCCATGACACCTATGCGGAAGAAGTCTGCCTCGACTATTTGGCCGATATCTCCGGCATCTCCAAGTTCCATCTGATCCGCCTGTTCCGCGAAACGATCGGCCAGACGCCGAGCCAATACGTCAACGAAGTGCGCCTGACCCGCGCTGTCGAGATGCTGACCGCCACCGACCGCGAAGTGACCGACGTGGCGCTCGACGCCGGGTTTGGCAGTTTGAGCACGTTCCACCGGGCGTTTAAGAAAAAGTATGGCATCAGCGCCGGCCAATATCGTAAAATCCGCTAACGATTGATCGACGGGGAAAATAACAAGAACCGCACAGCCGACGCTGTGCGGTTCTTGTTTTATGGCAGTGCCACGCTGTGCAACGTGTGAAAGCGTTTGGTCAGGTCGGTCAGATCCAGCCAGAACTCGCCGTTTTCCATTTCTTTGGATTCGAGTTTGCCGGTGAAAAACGCTTTGTTGTACTTACGGCCGTAACGGCCCCACGGGTTGCGAAGTTTGATTTCTTTCACCCCGCCGTTGTCCCGGTAGCCGAGCACCGCGTAGGCATGGCGCCCGACAAGGCCTTTCGCCACCTCTTCGCCGCCGCTGTGGCCTTTGCTGAAGATGCCTTTTTTCGGTGAGGCGATCTTTTCGTTGGAGGAGATCGCCATCGGATGCCCGTTGTCTACCCCGTGCTTGATGCTGTTATACGTATCGAGCTGCGTCTGTGAATACTTCCCGGTGCCCCGCTTCCCGGAATAGTGACCGGAGCCTTCAATATAAGTTCGAAACAGCTTGGCCGTCGGTTTACTGACGCCCGATTTGATCAGGAACGCTTCGATTTCCTCCGGATAGACGTGGTTTTGATCTTTGTGCAGCTTTTCGATACCGGTCATCAGATCCGGCTTCATCACTTCAATCTGCTGCGTCGCATTTAAGGTCTTGAGAAACGGGCCGTACATCAGCAGCGCCCCCTGCTTGGCGATGTCATCATAGGTCTGCACCGTTCGCGTGGTACCGGCATGGCCGGTCAAATGCTCATAGGCGATCCAGGCAAAACCGCCGGCGATCTGTTCGACCGTGTTCTCTTTCAGCGGTACCCGTTCCTCCGACGTGCCGTAATAGCCGGCCGCCGCATACGCTTTTTCCAGCATTTGCACCCAGAGCGAGCCTTGCGCGTGTTCGTCTCTTTTGTCAGCGCCCTTGTTGCGCCTGACCACCGATTTTTCAAGGGTGATTTCGCGCGCGGTAAATGTCTTGGCGCCATTTTTCGACTCCACGTCGTACAGTTTGACGGTGACAGTGCCATTGCCATTGTCGCGCATCATGTCGGTGATCAGCTGCGGCGATTTGTTGACCAGCCCGAGCACGGCTGCCAGCAGGTAACAATCCCCGATATACCCTTGCTTTACATCTTCCGGCTTCGGCGGATGCGGAAACAGCGGATGAACCTCCCCGCCATCTTCCGGCTTCTCATAGTAGAGCTCCGCATCTTGCTTCATGGTGTTAAAATACGCCACGGCGGTGCGCAGCACATACCCCTCTTTGAACGACAGATAGTTCTTCGATCCGATCATCTCGGCGCTGGGACGCACTTTGTAGAAATCGTCCGCCTTTAAGCCAGATGGGCCGGTCGCCGATTCTTCGTATTCGCAGAGATAGCCTTTTTTCGCCACGCCGATCGTATTGCCGGTCTCGTCCAGAATGCGTTCGTTGGTGGAGAAGAACCCGCCGTGCACCTTATCGCTGACTTCCTTCTTTTTCGAAAGTTCAGGATTTGCCACGCGCTCCTCCGGCAGGCTCGGCACCAGCGTCCCGGAACCGTCCATCTCTTTCCACTCCACGCCTATTTTGCGCAACAAATCGTTGAGTGCACTGGCGCGTTTCGCCCAGAGATTCAGCACTTCCGGTTGTGCAGAGGCGCCTGCTGCTAAGAATTCTTGCTGCCATTTTGAGATATGGGGGTTAAGTTCCAGCAGAAGCTGCTCCCGCTTGCCGCTAGCGGCAGGCTGGAGCTTGGAATACGCATCGGCAAGCGCGCAAATACGCCCCCAGGTGCCCTTTTCAGCAGCATCCGGCAGGCCTGACCAAGTCGTCCACGCAGCAGGCACGCGCTGGATCGGCATCTGGTTTTGTATAAATTGTGCGGTCTTCTGGTTGCCCGCACTTCGCTGCATCTGTAACAGCAATTGCTGGGCGCCGGAAGCCTGTTGAAGCTGGGCAGAAGATGAAACGGGCCGCGCTTGGCTGCTCGGCCCCGATCCTTTCGGTACAGTTGTGCGCATCACGGTCAACCTCATTGAATTAATGGTATTTTGCAATTTAATTATACCATGTGCGGACGAAGTTAGCGAACGATTAAAACGGGCAGTTTGGCGTAGTGCAGGACTTTTGCCGAAACGCTGCCGAGCAGCACCGATTCCACGACGCCATGCCCTTCTGCGCCGAGCACGAGCAGATCGTAACCGCCCGCTTCCGCTTCTTTGAGAATTACGTCGGACGGCACGCCCAGCTTGGTGAGATGCGCGACGCGCTCTTGGTGCGGAAACTGCTCGACCGCACGGGTGGCCGGGGTGATCTCCGGGTTCGCGCTGTCCCCCGCGTTCAAGTCGTAGTCGAACTGATAGCCGACCGGAGCGTACGCCGCGACAACCGATGCGGCGAGCGGCTGGTGAGCGTACAGGAAGGTGATCTTCGCTTCCGGCAGCGCGTCGTGCATCTCTTTCGCCCACTGGAGTGCTTTGTCGGATGCTTTAGAGCCGTCAACAGCCACGAGAATGTTTTTATACATGTGAGTTTCCTCCTCCGAAATCTGTCTCTTCGTTTCTGCCTTCATTGTACGTCTTCGCAAGGCGGCTGTAAGTCGGGAGGTTCCCTGATTTGTGGCGGGAAACACCCTGAGCGAGGATAAACAGGCAAAAAAAGACCCTCGCATCTGCGAGGGTTACGGCAAGGCGCCGATTCAATTTGGAAGATATCGGGTTAGGCTTCTTCTCTTTCACTATAAGACAGATCGACAGCCTTTTCTATCAGGGAATTCCCTGAACTTTGGCTCAGGGTGTCAGGGAAACTGCGAAGTCAGCGGATGAAACGCACATGCTGGATCAGGCCGTCTGCGATCCGGTACACCGCCACGACGTGCGACACTTCGCCCGGATCGCGTCCGGCGCGATGGGTAACGTTTTCTTCATCGAGGACATAGTTGCCCACGGCGATGCGGGAGACGAGTTTGCAGTGCAAGCCCGGGCTTTGCTCGAACATCGCCGCATAGCTTTTGTACATCTTGTCCCAGCCTTGCATGATGATGTTGCCTTCCGCATCTTCAACGACGATGTCTTGGGCGTAGCAGGCCATGAAGGCGTCGATGTCGCGGTTGTTGTACGCTTCCAGCTGGCGCTGTGCCGGAAGGGTGATGTCGGTGGTGGTCATACGTGCGTCGTCATTCCTTTCGCAAGATCTTTTCCAGTTCGATCTCGTCTTGAATTATGATGCCGTCGTTGCCGATCCGCGGGATCTGCGGCTTGATCTCCCGCGCTTTCTCGACCGCGTTGCGGTAGATCTGCACGAGGTCGTAGCCGCGCTTTTGATAGAAGCGGAGCGCGTGCAGGTTGTCGTTGGTCGTGATCAGCCAGACGCGGCGGACGCTTTGTTCGCTCGCCGCCGCTTCTGCTGCTCCGATCAGCGCGCTCCCGATGCCGTGGCCTTCGCGCAGCGAATCCAGCGAAACGATTTCCAGCTCGTCCGCTGTGCGGTGAAAGGTGATCAGTCCCACCGGTACCTGCTCTTGCCAGGCGACGAAGCCGGGCAGCTCATCCAGCTGATGAATGCCTTGCGAGTAGACCATCTGCGGGCTGCCCCAGTGTTCGATCAGAAAGTCGCGGAGCCAGGAGCGGTCGGCCGGCTCCAGCGCGCGGATTTGCACGTTGTGCATCGTGATGACTCCTCTCGGTTACGGTTGGTCAGGCAGCAATCTCCATTCGTTCGCCACATGCGCCTGCACATCCTGCTCGCGGAAGTACATCTGCTTATACGTACCGTTCAGCCATAGTTCGCTTTGGTCTTTGTAATGGTCGCTGCCCAGTTGGCCGGATGCGCCCATCTCCATCACGTCCTGCGCCCCAGCAGGGTCGGCCATGTCGATCGTGAAGCGCCATGGCGCACCCCAGCCGGTTTGGAACGGGTTGTCGATCCGGGAGTAAGCGGCGGCGTTGACCGTGACATGACTGCCGCCGTACGGATGCGGGCCGTCGTTGAACAGCAGATCGAGCGGTTTGAGATCCCCGAAGGCATGACGGAAGGTCAACTGATGCACATCCCCCCACGTCCACTTGGCCGGATCATCGCCCATGCGCTCCTGCAGAAACTCAACCGCTGCCCTGAACCCTTTTTCGATCGCCTGCTCTTTCGTCAGGCCGCTGCCTGCCAGCCACTTTGGCTGCGCATCGAGCATCAGAGTGTCAAAAGCGTTGACCGACAGCCCGGTCGCCACATATTCGTAGAACAGGTCTGCGCCGAGCTGCGGCTCGTAGACCGCCTCGATCGTTTTGTTCAGCATGGCGTGGTAGATCGCCGGCCCGGCCTGATCGGGCAGGTCGGACGGGTCTTGCGCCCACGTTTTCAACAGTTGCAAAGCGGTGCGCTCCGCTTCGTTCCACGTTCCCTTTTCCAAGGCGGGCAGCCAGACCGGCACGTTTTGCAGCGCTTGCAAGTTCTTCCAGTCGAGCTGCATCTGCTGCATGTCGGACAAGGTCAGCTGGTCTTTAGCTTCGATCATATCTTCGATGCGCTGGGCGCGGTACGGTGCGGCCCACTCGTAGGTGATAAACGGGCTGTCGGCACCGTCGGCGGTGATCTTGTTGTTCGCCGTCGCGAGGTAGCCCTGCTCCGGGTTGAACGCATGCGGCAGGTCGTCCCACGCCACGTAGGAGCTCCATTCGTACTCGTCGCTCCAGCCCGGCACGGGGAGGAGCCCGTCCCCTTTTTTGCGCACGGGAATCTTGCCGGCCAGCTGGTAGGCGATGTTTCCGTCCACGTCCGCATAGACGACGTTTTGCGCGGGGGCGCTGAAATTCTGCAACGCTTGTTCGAACTGCTGCCAGTTCTGCGCTTTGTTCATGGCGAGCATGGCGCTGATCTCGCCGTGGAATTCATGGGCGCTCCATTTCAGCGCCAGGCGGTCGGTGACCGGGATGCCTTCCACGATGTCGGTGATGATCGGGCCTTGGCGGGTGATGATGTTGTCGAACGGCACCGGGTCGCCGTCTTTGACTTGGATTACCTCCTGGATCACTTCTGCCTCTTCATACTTGCCGTTGTAGAGGAACTGATGCGGGTTGTCCGGGTTCGGCTTCTGGATGTACAAGTCCTGCACGTCCGGGTAGACGTTGGTGAAGCCCCAGGCGAGCTTGTCGTTGTGGCCGACGATCACGCCCGGCACGCCCGGAAAGATCGCACCGGAAACGTTGTAGAGGCCGGGAGCGACGAGATGGTTTTGATAAAAGACGGAGGGCGCCTGCAAGGACAGATGCATGTCATTGGCGAGCAGCGGTTTGCCGGACTGGCTTTTGCTGCCGGACACCACCCAGTTGTTGCTGCCGAGGCTTTCTCCGGGGATGCCCAACTCGTCGCGCAGCCCTGCTTTGGCTCGGTGCAGCTCTGCCACCGCTTCCGGCGCGATGGAGACAGCGGCAGCGTCTGCCGCTTGCTGAGCCCGGTCTGTCGTCTCTTTGAGCACGCGCGCATCCTGCGGCGCGTATTCGGCGATCAGGGACAGGGCTTTTTCCATGCCCACTTGGTTCCCCGCAGCGGCGAGAAACAGCTCTGTGAACATGTTGCCGCCAAGATCCCAGGCCATCATTTTCGAGATGCCAAGCGAATCTTCGATCGTCCACGGCTCCGGGTCGATCGAGAAGACGTCATATTCAAAAGGCAGATCCGCTCGTTGGAGGAAGGCGTTGACGCCGTCGGCATACGCCTGCAGGTTCTGTCGGGTCGCAGCGTCGATCTGCTCGGCCGCCCGTTTGGCGGCGCGGTGCATGCCGAGCGTGCGGTAGAAGCGGTCGGTGGAGACGAGGTCGGCGCCAAACACTTCGGCCAGGCGGCCGGAGACGCCGCGGCGGGACAGCTCCATCTGCCACAGCCGGTCTTGGGCGTGCGCATAGCCTTGCGCAAACATCAGGTCATGTTCCGTTTCGGCGTAGATGTGAGCGACGCCGTAGTCGTCGCGGGAGATGCGCACCGGCTGCTCGACAGCGGTGAAGGCTTCCCCGTCGAGGTCGGCGAGCGAGTCATGGACATACCAGTACCCGCCCCCGCCGGCGGCGAGTGTCAGCCCAAGCAGGGCGGAAAGCGACGTGATCAGGATTTTTTTCAGCACGTGCGGTGGCTCCTTTCAATCGAACAGAAGATGGGAAGCTGTGCGCATCGGCACAGCTTCTCATCGAGGATGATCAAATTACTTGTCTGCTGCAACGGTCGTGTCTTGCAAGAGAGCGGTGATCGTCGCGGCCAGCTGCGCTGTGTTCGGCGGCTGTACCAAGGTATAGTGATCGCCCGGCACGCAGCGCAGTACAATTTCGCCTGCCAACTGCTGCCATTCGGCTGCGGCCGTGTCGGGCAGGCTGCCCGCTTCGGCGCGCAGCAGCGCAAGCGGCACCGGCGACGGTGCGGGCGCATAGTGGTAGAGCGCCGTGATGTTGGCACAATAGACGCGGAACAGACGCTCCATGTCGGCCAGCTCGAACGTTTCCGGCAGGGCGCGGCGGGCGCGTGCTGCGGTGAGCGCCTCGCGCAGGATCTCTTCTGCGGTCAGCAGTTCGCTGCCCGTGAAGGACTCTGTCGCTTCCTGCGGTGCCAAACGTCCGGCGAGATCGCGGACAAAACCGAGCGCGAGATCGCTCTCATCAGGCTCGCTCAAGCCGGCCGCTCCCGCTTGCGGCAGCCGGGTGTCGAGCAGCAGCACGCGCTCGACCGCTTGGCCGCTTTGAATCAGCTGTGCGGCCATCTCGTAGGCGACCGCTCCGCCAAACGACCAGCCGGCCAGCAGGTACGGACCTTGCGGCCGTTCCGCCCGCAGCGCCTGCACGTACTGGGCGGCCATCGCCCGGATGTCGGTCAGCGGCTCGCTGCCCGGCTCCAGACCGGCAGCTTGCAGCGCATAGACCGGGCGGCCCGGCAAAGCGGCGGCGAGATCGAGGTAGCTGAAGGCGTTCCCGCTGACGGCGTGGACGAGGCACAGCGGCGTTGCCCCAGCCGTTCCTTCCTGCAGTTTCACGAGCGGTGAGCGGTCGGCGCGCAAGGCTGGCTCTTCATGGCGCAGCAGTCCTGCCATCCCTTCGACCGTCGGGCGGTAGAAGAGACTGGACATCGGCAGTCGCTGTCCGAAACGGCGTTCCGCTTCTGACAGCAGGCGCACGGCGAGCAGCGAGTGTCCGCCCAATTGGAAGAAGTCGTCTTGCAGGCCGACGCGCGCGTGGCCGAGCACGTCTTGCCACAGCGTCGCCAGCTCCCACTCCAGCGCGTCGCGCGGCGGAAGGTAAGCTGCGGCGTCTGCACGCTGTGCCGGTTCGGGCAAGGCGCGGCGGTCGATCTTGCCATTCGGGTTGAGCGGCCATTGTTCGACTTCGACAAAGGCGGACGGCACCATCGGCCCTGGCAGCACAGCTTGCAGATGACTGCGCAGTGCGACCGCCGTCACTGGACGTGCCGCCAGGAAGTAGGCGATCAGACGCTTGTGGCCCTGTTCGTCCGTGCGGACGAGGCAAATGCTCTCCGCGACGGACGGATGCTTTGTCAAAGCGGCTTCGACTTCCCCGAGCTCGATGCGGAACCCGCGGATCTTGACCTGATTGTCGACGCGGCCGAGGAACTCGATGTTGCCGTCCGGCAGGTAGCGCGCCAGGTCGCCCGTCTTGTACAGGCGCGCGTCCGGTTCCGCGGAGAACGGATGCGCGATGAAGCGCTCCGCTTGCAGCTCAGGCTGCTTGCGGTAGCCGCGGGCGAGGCCGATGCCGCCGATGTGCACTTCGCCGTAGACGCCGACCGGCACCGGGTGCAGGTGGCGGTCGAGCAGGTAGACGGTCGTGTTTTGCACCGGGCGGCCGATCGGCGTGATGCGGTCGCTGACGTGCTGCGGATCGAACACATAGCGTTCGGACGCGATGCTCGCTTCGGTCGGGCCGTAGCCATTGATGATCGTCACGCCGGGGATCAGCGCGTGCAGCTCGGCGAGCAGACGTTCGCGGATCGGTTCGACGCCGACGATCAGACGGCGCAAAGAGCTCGGGTTGCCGGCAGCAAGCCAGGCTGCGAATTCCTTGAGCACAAATGGCGGCACGTACGCGCTGTGAATCTCGTTTTCTGCCAGCCAGCAGAAGAATCCGGCGCTGTCGGTGCGCACCGCTTCCGGCACGATGCGCACAGCTGCGCCGTGCACAAGCGCCGTGAAGATCTCCAGCACGGAGACGTCAAACCCGACGCTGGTCCAGACGGAGCAGTTGTCGCCCCGGCGTACCGCCTGTTGCTGCTGGAAGTCGGCGAGCAGGTTGATCGGGCCGGTGTGGATGCACTCGACGCCTTTCGGTTTGCCGGTCGTGCCGGACGTGTACAGGATGTAGAACAGATCCTGCGGCGTGTTCACAAGCGGCGGGTTGTCCTCCCGCTCCTGCCGGAACGCATCGCCGTCGAGCAGAACGATCTCTGCTGCCGTGTCTGCGATGAGCGGGAGCAGGTGCTGTTCGGTGACGATCAGCAGCGGTTCTGCATCGTCGAGCATCAGTTGCAGGCGTTCCTGCGGCTGCGTGCTGTCGAGCGGGATGTACGCCGCTCCTGCCTTCAAGATCCCCAGCATGCCGATGATCATCTGTGGCGAACGCTCGGTGCACAGCCCGATCACCGTGTCCCGACCGGCCCCTTTGCCGCGCAGATGGTGCGCGAGGCGGTTGGCTTGACGGTTCAGCTCTTCATAAGTCAGCGCAGTCTCTTCATGCACCACGGCCAGCGCCTGCGGGGTGCGGAGCACCTGCTCTTCGAAGAGCTGCTGGGCGGTGCGGTCCTCCGGGTACTCCCCTGCGGTCTGGTTCCACTCGACGAGCAAAGTCTGTCGCTCCTCTGCAGACAGCAGCTCCAGATCGCCAAGCGGCGTCTGCGGCGCCGTGACGATGTGCTGCAGCAGGTTGCCGAAGTGTCCGATCAGGCGGCGGATCGTCGCGGCGTCAAACAGGTCGGTGTTATATTCAAACGCACCGTTCAGTCTGCCGTCCGCTTCTTCCATCGCAAGCGATAGTTCGAACTTGGCGGTGTGGCGCGCCAACGCGAGCTCTTCGACGGACAGCCCCGGCAGTTCCAGCGGCTGTCCGGGCAGATTTTGCAAGGCGAACATCACTTGGAACAGCGGGGTGCGGGACGGGTCGCGTTCGGTGACCACCCGCTCCACCAGCTGTTCAAACGGCAAGTCCTGATGGGCAAACGCGCCGAGCGCCGTTTCCCGCACGCGGGACAGCGCGTCCGCGAAGGACGACGACCCGGACAGGTCGGTGCGCAGGACCAGCGTGTTGATGAAGAAGCCGATGACCGGCTCCGTCTCCTTGCGCTGACGCCCGGCGACCGGCGTGCCGACCGCGATGTCATCCTGCCCGCTGTAGCGCAGAAGCAGGGTCTGGAAGGCGGTGAGCAAGGTCATGAACAGCGTGGCGTCGTGCGCGGTGCTGAGCGCTTGGAGCTGCGCGGTCAAGGCCTCGCTCAGCTCGAACGTCTCCACCGCGCCGCGGTGCGTCTGCACCGGCGGATGCGGTCGGTCGGTCGGCAACTGCAGCACGGGCAGTTCCCCGCTCAGCTTGTCCGACCAGTAGGACAGCTGACGGTGCAGCTCCTCCCCTTGCAGCCAGCTGCGCTGCCAGGCCGCATAGTCGGCATATTGCACCGCCAGTGCCGGCAGCAGAGTTTCATCGCCCTGCAAGTGGCGGCTATAGAGCAGGGACAGCTCTTCTGCCAGCAGGTGCATGGACCAGCCGTCGGAGATGATGTGGTGCATCACCATCACGAACAGGTGCTCCGCGTCGGCCGTCTGCAGCAACAGGAAGCGAACCAGCGGACCGGTCTGCAGATCGAACGGTGTTTCGGCAGCAGTCTGCGCCATCTGCACGGCCGCCTGTTCGCGCTCTGCGCTTGGAAGGTCACGCAGGTCGCGGTAGTCGAGCGCCTGTTCCAACGCGGGTGCGATCACTTGCACCGCGCTGCCTGCGCGTTCGGCGAACGTGGTGCGCAGCGTTTCGTGGCGCAGGGTGAGCAGACCGATGCTCTGCGCCAGCGCGGCGCGGTCGAGCGGCCCGCTCAGGCGCACCGCATACGGCATGTTGTACAAGGCTCCTGCCGGCAACATCTGCTCCAGCAGCCAGAGGCGCTGCTGGGCGTATGACAGCGGAAGCTCACCGTCGCGACCGACGGCCGGGATCGGCGCCCCGCCGCTCGTCGCGCCGATCTGTGCCAGCGCAGCGGCCAGCCCGGCTACCGTCGGCGCTTCAAACAGCGTGCGCAGCGGCACGTCTTTGTGCAGTTCGCTCCGCAGGCGGGAGATCACTTGCGCCGCTTTCAGCGAATGGCCGCCGAGGCGGAAGAAATGATCGGTGACACCGACCTGCTCCACGCCCAGCACCTCAGACCAGATCGCCGCGACCTGCTGTTCGAGCTGCGTGCGGGGCGCGACAAAAGCGTCTGATCCGCCGCTTGCAAAATCAGGCTCGGGCAGCGCTTTGCGGTCGATTTTGCCGTTCGGAGTGAGCGGGAACTGCTCAAGAATCTGATAAGCGGCCGGCAGCATGTACGCCGGAAGCCGGTTCTGCAACAGACGGGACACTTCCTCCACATCGGTCAGCTCCGGCGCGATCAGATACGCCGCGAGCAGCTGGCTGCCCGTGCGGTCGGCGCGGGCGGTCACTACCGCCTGACGAATCTGCGGGTGCTGCAGCAGCGCCGCTTCGATGTCGCCAAGTTCAATGCGGAAGCCGCGGATCTTGACCTGGTTGTCGAGGCGCTCCAGATAGTCAAGCGTGCCGTCCGCGAGCCAGCGCACGCTGTCCCCCGTCTTGTACAGGATGTCGCCTGCACAGTGCGGATTCGGCAGGAAGCGTTCAGCGCTCAGTTCCGGGCGGTTGAAATAGCCGCGCGCGATCCCGTGGCCGCCGAGGTACAGCTCGCCCGCAACGCCGGCCGGCACCGGCTGCAGATGAGCGTCGAGAACATAGGCGCAGGTGTTGGCGATCGGACGCCCGATCGGAATCGCACGGTCGGCTTGCTGCACGCGTTGCACGGTCGCCCAGATCGTCGCTTCTGTCGGGCCGTATAAGTTGTACAGCGGCGCTTCCAACCGCAAGAGCCGGTCAGCCAGTTCGGCCGGGAGCGCTTCCCCGCCGACGAGCATCGACAGCCCCTCGGGGTTGTTCCAGCCGGCAGCCAACAGCATCTGCCACGTCACCGGCGTCGCCTGCAGGTAGGTCGTGTGGTGTGCAGCAAGCAGGCGGGCCAGGCGGTCGCCGTCTCCTGCTGTCTCGCGGTCGGCCACCACGACGCGGGCGCCGGAGATCAGCGGCAGGTACAGTTCCAATCCGGCGATGTCAAAGGACAGCGAGGTGACGGCGCAGAGCGTGTCCGCTCCGCCAAATCCGGTCTCTTCGCGCATCGCCAGCAGGAAATTGCTCAAACTGCGGTGCTCGATCGCCACGCCTTTGGGCTGCCCTGTGGAACCGGAGGTGTAGATCACATAGGCGAGGTCGCGCTCGTCGACCGCCACATCCGGATTGTCCGTTCGGCCGCTCGCCTGCCATTCGGTGCCGTCCAGCTCGATCACGCGGGCGCGATGAGCAGGCAAGACGCCTTGCAGCACAGAGCTGGTGACGAGCAGCTGTGCTTGTGAATCCTCCAGCATCTGCTGCAGGCGCTCCTGCGGGTACGTTGGGTCGAGCGGCACATAGGCGCTGCCCGCCTTCAGAATGCCGAAGAGTCCGACCAGCATGTCGAGCGAACGGTCGAGGCACAGGCCGATCAGCTTGTCGCGGCCAGCCCCGGAGGCAAGCAGATGGTGTGCCAGCAGGTTCGCTTGTTCATTGAGCTGCCGATAGGTCAGGCTCTCTTCCCCGCAAACGGCGGCGATCTCCTGCGGCGTTTCGGCCGCCTGCCGTTCAAACAGGCGGTGCACCGGGATCTGGGAAGCCAGTTCCCGCCCGGTAGCGTTCCAGTCGCGCAAGAGCAGGCTGCGCTCCGCCTCGCTCAGCAGCGGCAGTGCGGATACGCGCTGCGCCGGGTCTTGCACGACTCCTTCAAGCAAGATCAGGAAATGACCGATCATGCGCTCAATGGTCGCCGCTGCAAACAGATCGGTGTTGTATTCAAACACCCCGGTCAGCGTCTCCCCCGCTTCGGTCATATACAGCGAGAGGTCAAATTTGGAGGTGTTGTGCTCGCACTCAACCGCGCTCATCGTCAAGTCCGACAGGACGAACTCGGTGACGGTCGGCATGTTTTGCAGGGCGAAGAACACCTGAAACAGCGGCGAACGGCTCAGGTCGCGCTCGATGTCCAGCTCCTCGACCAGTTTTTCAAACGGCAGATCCTGATGGGCAAAAGCGCCCAAGGTCATCTCCCGCACCTGCTGCAGCAGCTCGGCAAATGCCGGATCGTCCGTCAGGTCGGCGCGCAGCGCCAGCGTGTTCAGGAACAAGCCGACGATGCCTTCCGTGTCTTTGCGCGTGCGCCCGGCGATCGGCGTGCCGACGATGATGTCGTCTTGTCCGCTCAGGCGGGCGAGCAGCGTCTGGAACGCGCTGAGCAGCGTCATGAACAAGGTCGTGCCCTGTTCGCGGCTCAAGCGCTGCAAGCTTTGCGTCTGTGCGGAGCTGAGCGCAAAGCGCGCGGTCGCGCCGTTGTAGGTCTGGATCGCCGGACGGGGGTGGTCGGTCGGCAGCTGCAGCATCGGCAGTTCGCCGCCGAGCTGCTTTTTCCAGTAGGTAAGCTGTTTTTGCAGCTCTTCCCCCTGCATCCATTCGCGCTGCCAGACGGCAAAATCGGCGTATTGCAAAGGCAGTTCCGGCAGATCGGCCGTCCCGCCCTGCACGATGCGGCCGTAGCGGTCGGCCAGCTCTTGCGTGAAAATGCCGCGCGACCAGCCGTCAGAGATGATGTGATGCAACGTCAGCAGCAGGACGTGCTCCTGCTCGGCGGTCTGCCAGAGCCGGAAGCGCACGAGCGGGCCCGCACTCAGGTCGAACGCGGTATCCGCTTCGGCCTGCACTTGCTGGTTCAAAACGGCTTCCCGCTGTTCTGCCGGCAAACTGCGCAGATCGATGCTGTGCAGCTCGCTCCACGCGTGCGGCACGATCAGCTGGACCGGCCCGTTCTCCCCGTCCCGGAAGACGGTGCGGAACGATTCGTGGCGGGCGAGCAGACCGTTGATGCTCTGCTCCAGCGCCGGAACGTTCAACGTGCCGGCCATGCGCACCGCATACGCCATGTTGTAGGCGGTGCGCTGCGGGATCAGGCGATCGAGCACCCACATTCGCTCCTGCGCGAAGGAAAGTGGCAATTCTCCGCTGCGCGATGCGCGCGGGATCGGCATTTCCTGCGGCGCTAGTGCTGTCGCCTGCAGCGTCGCGACCTGTTCGGCCAGGGCCGCGACGGTCGGACATGCGAACAGGAGACGCAAGGGCACTTTGACGGCAAACGTCGCCGAGATGCGCGAGATCGCCTGCGTCGCCATCAGCGAATGGCCGCCGAGCGCAAAGAAGTCATCTTCGACACCGACGCGCTCCACGCGCAGCACTTCGGCAAAAATCCGGGCCACTTGCGTTTCGTGCGGCGTGCGCGGCGCGAGGTACGCTTCGTCCACAGCGCGCAGGTTGAGATCGGGCAGCGGCAGCGCGCGGCGGTCGATCTTGCCGTTTGGCGTCAGCGGGATCGCCGGCAAGCTGACGAAGACGGATGGCACCATGTAGTCGGGCAGTTCGCGGCCCATGAAGTCGCGCAGCTCCTGCTGGTCGAGCACCGCGCCTTCCTCCAGCACCACGTACGCGATCAGACGGCGGTCGCCCGTCTCGTCTTCGTGGACGGTCACCACATTTTCCTGTACCTGCTGATGGTGTCCCAAGGCCGTCTCCACTTCGCCCAGTTCCACGCGGTACCCGCGGATCTTCACCTGCGAGTCGATGCGGGTCAGGAATTCCATCCTGCCGTCGGGCAGACGGCGCGCCAGATCGCCCGTCTTGTACAGCCGGGCTCCCGGCCGCTCGGAAAACGGGTCGGGCAGATAGCGCTCGGCGGTCAAGTCCGGGCGGCCCAGGTATCCTCTGGTCACCCCTGCCCCTCCGAAATACACCTCGCCCGGCACGCCGATCGGCACAGGTTCGAGGTGGGCGTCGAGCAGGTAGACCTGCACATTGCCGATCGGATGTCCGAGCGGCACGGTCGGCGTCGTGCGCGTCTCCGGGTCCGCTTCCACGCGGTAGACCACGCCTGCGATCGTCACTTCCGTCGGGCCGTAGTGATTGATGACGAATCGGCCCGGGCCGTGCTCTTCGATCCGCTTGATCAGATCCCAGCGCAGCGTCTCGCCGCCCAACACCATGCCTTTTCGCGGCAGGACTTTTTCCGGCGCTGCCGTCATCAAGGCGGCCAGGTGCGTCGGCACGATCTTCAGCAGGTCAACCGGATGTTCGGCAAAATAGTCGGCCATCAGCCCCGGATCGGCGATGCGCTCCTGTGACAACAAGTGCAGCGTGCCGCCGCGGCACAGCGCCGGGTAGATCGCCGTGTTGCCGACGTCGGCCGCCAGGGTCGAGACGTTGCCGTAGCTGGCGTCCGCTGGCAGTTGCATGACCTCGCCAATGCCGTACAGGTAGTTGAGCAGGTTGCGGTGCTCGACCATGACTCCTTTCGGGCGGCCGGTTGAACCTGACGTGAAGATGACGTACGCCAGATGCTCCGGACGGGCGCCGCTGTGCGGATTCTCCCGGCTGTGCGAAGCCAGCTGCGCCCAGTCGCGGTCGAAGCAGAACACCTGCGCCGCCCCTGCCAGCAGCGGCAAGAGCGAACGCTCGGTCAGCACCACCGGCACGTCTGTCAGCTCCAACATGTATGCGACGCGGTCTTGAGGATACGTCGGGTCGAACGCCACGTAGGCGCCGCCCGCCTTCAGCACGGCGAGCAAGGCGATGATCATCTCCGGAGAACGTTCGAGGCAGATGCCGACGATTTTGTCCGGACCGACACCCAGCTCCCGCAGATGGTGCGCCAATTGGTTCGCCCGCTCGTTCAACTCGTGATAGCTCAAGCGCTGCGTTTCATAGACGACCGCCGTTCGCTCCGGGACGAGCGCGGCTTGCGCTTCGAACAGTTCGTGCACCAGCGGTGCGGTCGGATAATCGGCCGCGGTGTCGTTGAAGCGGTACAGCAAGTCGCGGCGCTCGGCTTGTCCGATCATCGGCAGGCGGGACAGCTGCAAGTGCGGCTCAGCCAAGATGCTCTGCAGCAGGTGTTCGAAGTGGCCGATCATCCTTTTGATCGTCGCGGCGTCGAACAGATCGGTGTTATATTCCAATGCGCCGTACAGCTCCTCACCCGCCTCGGTGAGCGTCAAGTTCAGGTCGAAGCGCGCCACCTCTTGCTGCAGATCGACCATCGACAAGGTCAACTCCGGCAATTCGAGCTGCAGATTGGACTGGTTTTGCAAGGCGAAGACCGCTTGGAACAGCGGCGAGCGGCTCAAGTCGCGCTCGTTGTGCAGCTCTTCGACCAGGCGCTCAAACGGAACGTCCTGATGCGCATAGGCGGCCAGCGCCGTTTCACGCACCCGGGACAGCAAAGCTGCAAACGAATCTGCACCTGCCGTATCGGAGCGCAACACCAGCATGTTGACGAAAAAGCCGATCATCTGCTCCGTCTCCTGGGTGCGGCGTCCGGCGATCGGTGTCCCGACCGTGAAATCTTCCTGTCCTGTGCTGCGGTACAGAAGCGTCTGGAACGCAGCCAGCAGCGTCAAAAACAGCGTCGTGCCATGCTGCCTGCTCAGCGCTTGCAAAGCTGCGCTCATGCCGTTCGGCAGTTGAAACTCTTCCCGCGCGCCGCGATACGTCTGCACCGCCGGACGCGGCCGGTCGGTCAGCAGCTGCAACACCGGAAGCTCACCGCCGAGCTGCGTCCGCCAATAGCGGAGTTGACGCTCCATCACTTCATCGGTCAGCCAGTTCCGCTGCCAAACTGCATAGTCTGCATACTGCATCCCTTGCGCGGGAATCTCGAACGGATTGCCTGTTGCAAGGTCCGCATAGCGGGCGGACAACTCGCGGATCATCAGCTCCATCGACCATCCGTCGGTGATAATGTGGTGCATGTTGAGAAGGAGAGCATGCTCGTCATCGGCCAGCCGCACGAGCAGCGTGCGCAGCAGCGGTCCACGGCCGAGGTCGAACGTCCGTCTCACCTCTTCGCTGATCAGGTGCAGGAGCGCAGTTTCCCGATCTTGTGCCGGCATGTCAGACAGATCGGCCCGCTCGAACGGAACTTGCAGCTCGGGATCGATCACTTGAACCGGCTGTCCGGAGACTTCCGCAAACCGGGTGCGCAAGATCTCATGACGATGCAACAGGCCGTTGAAGCTCTGCTCCAGCGCCGCCGCATCCAAACGCCCGGTCAGCCGCACGGCCAGCGGTACGCTGTAGACCGCGGCTTCTTCCAGCATCTGATCGATCATCCACAGGCGCTGCTGTGCAAAAGACAGCGGCAGCACGCCGCCGCGATCGACCGGCTCCATCGGCGGCAGTTGATCCAAATCTGCCGCCACCTGCCCGCGCTCCAGCGCGGCAGCCAGCTCCCGCGGCGTCGGATGTTCAAACAGCGCGCGCAGAGGAATCTCCGTTTGCAGGCGGGCGTTCAAGCGCCCCATCACCTGTGCGGCGAGCAGCGAGTGGCCGCCGATCGCAAAGAAATCATCCTCGGCACCGACGCTCGCTGCCCCCAGCACTTCGGCGAACAGTTCGGCGACGATCCGCTCGCCTTCCGTTGCCGGCTCTGCATAACCGGCCGTTTGGCTGTAATCGGGCACGGGCAGTGCGCGGCGGTCAAGCTTCAGGTTCG
Source organism: Tumebacillus sp. BK434 (assembly GCF_004340785.1). Lineage (NCBI taxonomy): Bacteria > Bacillati > Bacillota > Bacilli > Caryophanales > Alicyclobacillaceae > Tumebacillus > Tumebacillus sp. BK434. The sequence continues at coordinate 782,288 of NZ_SLXS01000001.1, forward strand.
GCGTGAGCGGCATCGCTTCGAGCTGCACGAAAGCGGACGGCACCATGTAGGCGGGCAACTGCGATTTGGCATGCCGACGCAAGATCTCGACGTCAAGCGTACCGGACGCCGTGTAGTACGCGGCCAGCCTTCTGTCGCCCGGCTGGTCTTCGCGCAGGATGACAGCAGCGTCCGCCACCTGCGGATGACGAGCCAGCACCGCTTCAATCTCGCGCAGTTCGATGCGGAAACCGCGCAGTTTGACCTGGTCGTCGCGGCGGCCGAGGAAGTTCACCGTGCCGTCTGCCAGCCATGCGCCGAGGTCTCCCGTCTTGTACAAGCGTTCGCCCGGGCAGAGCGGATTGTCAACAAACGACGCCGCCGTCAAGTCGGGACGCTTGTAATACCCGCGCGCCACGCCTTGGCCGCCGATATAGAGTTCGCCTGCCACCCCGATCGGCTGGGGCTGCATGTTTGCATCCAAAATGTAAAACTTGGTGCCCGGCAGCGGCTTGCCGATCGGGACGTGGCCGGACAGCGGCAGGTCGAACTGCTCCCGCGTCGTCTCATACGAGCCAGAGTCGATCGTCGTCTCGGTGATGCCATACGCATTGAGAATGCGCATCTGGCTGCCGAACCGTTCCAACAGCAGGCTGTAATCGGCGGCAGCAAACGCATCCGAGCCGACGGTGAGCACCTTGACCCTGTCAAAAGGCAGTCTGTTTTGGTAGACGTACTCCATCAGCGGCATCGCAAGACCCGGCGTCAAATCGAGGCACTGCACATCACTTTGGCAGATCAGCTCATAGAGCGCAGGCAGATCCATCCGCACGTCTTCCGGGCAGATGACCAGACTGCCACCCGAAATGGACAGGCGGAGCAAGTCGCCGGCGAATACGTCAAACGACATCGAAGCGACCTGCAGCATCCGCGGACGGAAGTGCTCGTACCGATATTCGTGCAGGTAGCAGTGAGCTGCATAGAGCAGCGTGTCGTGCTGCACCATGACGCCTTTGGGAACTCCAGTCGTGCCGGAGGTGAAGATGACGTAGGCGAGATTGCCGGGCGTCGCCAGATCCTCCAGATTGCCGGACTCCTCCGCAGAAAGCAGCTCCTGCTCAACGAGGAGCACTTCTGCCTTCAGCGGCGGGAACTTCGCGAGCACGTCCGCTTCGGTCAGCAGGACGGCCAGCTCGCATTGTTCCAGCATCAGCGCGATCCGCTCTTGCGGATAGCCAGGGTCGATCGGCACATAGGCCGCACCCGCTTTTAACACCGCCAGCGCGGTCACCACCATCAGCTGCGAGCGCTGCACGCAGATGCCGACCAGCGTCTCCGGTCCCGCTCCGCACTGGCGCAGACGCCGGGCGAGCCGGTTGGCCTGCTCGTTGAGCTCGCAATACGACCACGTCCGGCCGTTCCAGTGCACCGCGACCGCATCCGGCTGCAGCTCCGCCTGCCGTTCAAACAGGTGATGCACCAACAACTCTCCCGGAACCTTCAGTTCGCCGCCGTTCCAGTCCACCAGCAAGCGCTCTGCTTCGCGGTCTGTCAGCAGTCGATACGAGCTCAGCGGTTCGTCAGGAGCTGCGGCGATTTCGCCCAGCAGGGCGGCAAAGTGCCCCGCCATACGCTCGGCGGTCGCGGTGGTGAACAGTTCGCGATTGTATTCCAGTTCGCCGCGGAGTCCGTCTGCCGTTTCGGTCAGGGTCAGCGACAGATCGAACATCGCATTTCCGTGCTCGATCTCCAGCGGCTCGACGCTCAACTCCGGCAATTCCAAACTGCTCTGCGGCGTATTTTGCAGCGCAAACATCACCTGGAACAGCGGCGAATGGTTCATGCTGCGCTCCGGCTGCAACTCTTCGACCAGCTTTTCAAACGGCACATCCTGATGCGCGAACGCTTCAAGCGCCGCCGCCTGGGCGCGTGCCGCCAGCTCTTGGAAGGTCAAGTCGGCAGACAGACCGCTGCGCAGAACCAGCGTGTTGACAAAAAAGCCGATCAGGGGCTCGATTTCCGAAAGCGTGCGTCCGGCGACAGGCGTTCCGACTGCAAAATCCTCCTGCCCGCTGTAGCGATACAGCAAAGTCTGGAAGGCGGCGAGCAGCGTGCTGTACAGCGTCGCCCCGACGCTCTGCCCGATCTTGGTCAGTTCCGCTGCAACATGTTGCGGAATGACGACCGGCACACTGCCGCCGCTGGTGCCCAGCACCGCCGGACGCGGATGGTCGGTCGGGAGCTGCAGCGGTTCCAGCCCGTGCAGCTTGTCTTTCCAGAAGCGGAGCTGCTCGTCGATCCGCTCCCCTTCCAGCCAGGTGCGCTGCCAGAGCGCATAATCGGCATATTGCACAGCAAGTTCCGGAAGCGGCGAAGGAGCATCCTGCACAGAAGCTGCATAGAGCGCGGCAAACTCCTTGACCAGCACGCCGGTCGACCAGCCGTCCGAAATGATGTGGTGCAGATTCAGCACCAGCACATGCTCTTTTGCATCGAGTTGGAGCAGGAAGCAGCGCAACAGCGGGCCGGCCGTCAAATCAAAGCCGCGCTTGGCTTCGTCACGGGCAAAGCGCAGCGCATCCTCCTCGCGCGCTTCACGGTCCTGCGCCGTCAAATCGATCACCGTCAGCGTGTTCGGCTCGTGGGGCGCGATCACCTGACGCGGCCCGTCCTCCGCTTGTTGGAACGAGGTGCGCAGGATCTCATGACGTCTGATGATCTCGTTCAAACTGCGCTCCAGCGCCGGACGGTGCAGCGCACCGGTCAGGCGCAGGCCGAAGACGATGTTGTACAGCGAGCTTCCCGGCATCATTTGGTCGATCACCCACAGCCGCTGCTGCGCGAACGACAGCGGAAGATGCTCGTCGCGGGCAGCCGGGGTGATCGGGGGCAGTTGGTCGTCCTTTTGCTCAAACAGCGCGCTTTCGATGCGCAAGGCGAGGTCGGCGATCTGCGGCGCTTCGAACAGGTGGCGCAGCTGGAACTCGATCGCGAACACATCGCGAATCCGCGAGACGACCTGGGTCGCCAACAGCGAATGCCCGCCCAGTTCAAAGAAGTTGTCGAGGATGCCGACCTGCGGCACGCCGAGCACTTCACTGTACAGTTCGGACAGCTTCTGCTCGACGCCGCTGCGCGGCGCGCGGTACTCCCCAACGCGTCCGAGCTGGTCGGCGCTGGGCAGCGGCAAGGCGCGGCGGTCAACTTTGCCGTTTGGCGTCAGCGGAATCTCGTCGACCGTCAGGAACAAGGACGGCACCATGTAATCGGGCAGCTTTTCCTTCAGGAAGCGGCGGTACTCGGCAGGCTCGGCCGTCTGGCCGGCGTGCGGCAACACATACGCGATCAGACGTTTATCCCCTTTCACAAACTCGTGCGCGAGGACGACCGTGTTGCGGACGGATCGATGGGACGCGAGCGCCACTTCGATCTCGCCAAGCTCGACGCGGACGCCGCGCACTTTGACCTGATCGTCGTTGCGGCCGAGGAACTGCACGGAGCCGTCCCGGCGGAAATAGGCGCGGTCGCCCGTCTTGTAGATGCGGGCGCCCGGTGCAAAGGGACTTGGCAGAAACGCCTTTTCGGTCAAGTCGGGACGGTTCCAGTAGCCGCGCGCCAAGCCGACGCCGCCGTAGAAGATCTCGCCGACCGCGCCGATCGGCACCGGCTGCAGATGCGCGTCGAGGATGTAGACGGTGTTGTTGTCAAACGGCTTGCCGATCGATACGATCTCCCCCTGCAGATCGGCGGCCGAGCAAAGATGCACAGTCGAGTCGATCGACACTTCGGTCGCGCCGCACAAGTTGTACAGGCGGCGTCCCGGCAAGCGTTCGAAGAACTGACCGACCAGCTCCGGGCGCAGCGCCTCGCCGCTGGAGATCACGCTGCGCAGTTTGCTGAGCTTGCCTTGTGTCTCCGCCGTGATCGCTTCGAGGAACAGGCGGAGGACGCTCGGCACGAACTGGATCAGCACCGCTTCATAGCCGATCGCCGCCGCGACCATCGCCTGCGGGTCGCGGTGCAGCCCGGGTTCGAGCAGTGCGATGCGCCCGCCGACCATCAAAGGCCAGAAGACTTCCACCGCCGAGTCGTCGAAAGTCAGGGTCGTTTTTTGCAACACGGTCTCGCCCGCCTGCAAGCGGTGCTCCTTTTGGTTCCAGACCATCCGGTTGACCCAGCCGAGGTGTTCGTTGGCGACGCCTTTTGGTTTGCCGGTCGAGCCGGACGTGTAATAGATCGAGACCAGATGGTGCGGCTGCACCTGCGACTGCGGACGTGCGGTCGGCTGTCCGGCGATCTCCGCGCGCTGCTCGTCGAGGAACACAAATGCGGTGCGCTCCGTCGGCAGGCCCGCTTTCAAGTGGGACTGCGCCAGGCATACCGCTGCCTGCGATTCTTCGAGCAGCTGGTCGATGCGATCTTGCGGCGCTTCCGGATCGACCGGCACGAACGCCCCGCCCGCTTTGAGCACGCCGAGCAGCGCGATGACCAGATCGAGCGAGCGCTCCACGCAGACGCCGACCGGAACGTCCGGGCCAACGCCGAGAGCTTGCAGATGATGGGCCAGCTGGTTGGCCTGCGCCTCCAGTTCGGAATAGGTCAGCGTCTGCTCCCCGTAGATGGCGGCGACCAGCTCCGGCGTTTGTTCCGCCTGCCGTTCAAACAGATGATGCAGGCAGATGTCCTGCGGGAAATCTGCTTCCGTGTCGTTCCAGTCGTGAAGCAGAGTGCGGCGCTCGGCGTCTGTCAACAGCGGCAAGGTGCCGATCGTCCGGGCCGGGTCTTCTGCGATGCCTTCCAGCAGCCTGGTGAAATGGCCGATCATCTGGGCGATCGTCTCCGGCGCAAACAGGTCGGTGTTGTACTCCAGCCACCCGGTCAGCCCTTCCGGCCGCTCCTGCATGGCAAGCTCCATGTCGAATTTGGCCAGACGGCTTTCAAACTCGACCGGCGAGATGGTGACACCGGGCAGCTCGATGCCGGTCGGCGTGGTGGTCTGCAGGGTAAACATCACCTGGAACAGCGGCGAGATGCTCATGTCGCGCTCCGGCTTCAGCTCTTCGACCAGTTTTTCGAACGGTACGTCGGCGTGAGCAAATGCATCGACCGCCGTTTCGCGCACCCGCTGCAACAGGTCGCAGAAGCGCGGGTTGCCGGCGAGGTCGGCGCGCAGGACGATCGTGTTGACGAACAGGCCGATCAGCTCTTCCGTCTCCGCGCTGTTGCGCCCGGCGACCGGGGTGCCGACCGCGATGTCATCCTGCCCGCTGTAGCGGTGCATCAGAATCTGAAACGCGGTGACGAGCAGCATGAACATCGTGACGCCCTGCTCCTGACCGACTTTTTTCAAGCGCTCGGCCAGCCCGTCCGGCAGCGTAAACGTCGCGGTGGCGCCATGATGGGTCTGCACCGGCGGGCGCGGGAAATCGGTCGGCAGCTGCAGCGCGGGCGGATCGTCGCCGAGCTGACCTCGCCAGAAGGCCAACTGCTGCTCCAACACGTCGCCTTGCAGCCATTCGCGCTGCCATTCGGCGTAGTCAGCATATTGAATCTCCAGCTCCGGCAGCGGCGAAGGCAGTCCGGCGCGAAACGCCTCGTACAAGGCAACAAATTCATGGACAAACACACCCATCGACCAACCGTCGGCGATGATGTGGTGCAGGGTGAGAAGGAGCACGTGCTCCTCCTCCCCGGCACAGATCAAGTGGACGCGCAGGAGTGGCCCCTTGCGCAGGTCGAACGGCTGCGCCGCTTCTGTCTCGACGTGGCGCAGCAGCGCGGCTTCGCGCTCGGCGGCCGGCATGCTGCGCAGGTCGGCGCGCAGCACCGGCACATCGAGAGTGGACGCGATCACCTGCATCGGCTGCCCTTCGACCGGCAGGAAGCGTGTGCGCAGCACTTCATGGCGCGCCACGATCTCGCCGACGCAGGCAGCGACGACCTCCGCGTCGATCTGCCCTTGCATCCGGACGGCAAACGGGATGTTGTAAGCCGAACTGCCGGGCATGAGCTGATCGAGCACCCACATTCGCTGCTGGGCGAAGGAGGCGGGAAAGACGTAGACTTCTTCGCGCTGGGCCGGCTCGAGGTGAGCCGAGTCTTCTTGGTAGTGGTTGCTCATACGTTCCCCTTCTTTCTCTCTGTCTCTCTATCTTTCTATCTTTCTCTCTATAGCTGGTCGCCTTGGATCGTCCGCGCCTGCCGTTTGCGGGCGGCGATCTTCGGCGCGGCTGTCGACGGCGATCCGGCTTGCTGCAACTGCTCGATCACTGGAGCGAGCTGAGCGACGGTCGGCGTCATGAACAGGTCGCGCATCGGCAGGTCGACGCCAAATTCCTGGCGCACCCGGGTGATCAGCTGGATGCCGAGCATCGAGTGACCGCCGAGGTCGAAGAAGCTGTCCTCCACGCTGACCTGCTCCACCCCGAGCAGCCCGGCGCACAGCGCGGCCAGCCGTTCTTCCGTCTTCGTGCGCGGCGCCAGATACGGGCGGCGGCTGGCCAGTTGCTCCGCTTCCTGCGGCGCCGGCAAAGCGCGCAAGTCGACTTTGCCGTTTGGCGTGAGCGGAATGGCATCGAGCTTCACCCAAGCCTGCGGGATCATATAGGCCGGAAGCAGCCCCTCGAGGTGACTGCGCAGCACTGCGGCGTCAGGCAGGCTCTCCCCGGCGGCGACCAGATACGCGGCGAGCTGCTTCTGTCCCGGCTCGTCTTCGCGCACCGTCACCAGCGCGCTCTGCACGGCGGGATGGCTCGCCAGCGCCGCTTCGATCTCGCCCGGCTCGATGCGGAAGCCGCGGATCTTCACCTGCTTGTCGGCGCGTCCGGCAAATTGCAGCGTGCCGTCGGGAAGCAGGCGCACCAGATCGCCCGTCTTGTACAGCTTGGCGCCGGTGCGGAACGGATGCGGCACAAAAGCCTGCGCGGTCTGCTCCGGTCGGTTCAGGTAGCCGTGAGCGAGCCCGGCCCCGCCGATGTACAGCTCTCCGGTCACACCGGCCGGCACCGGGCGCAGATGGCGGTCGAGCACATAGACTTCCGTATGACCGATCGGCCGGCCGATCGGCACCGAGTTCTGCCCCGCCTCTTCCGGCTTGGTCATCACATGACAGCAGGCGAACGTCGTCGTCTCCGTCGGGCCGTAGCCGTTGACCAGACGGCCGTCGATCACCTTCAGCGCCTGCTGAACGTGCGGCAAGGACAAGGCGTCGCCGCCCGCCAGCAGTTGGCGAATCCCTTTCAGACCGTCCAGCTGATGCTCGACCATCTGGTGGAACAAGCCTGCGGTCAGCCACAGCGTCGTGACCTGTTCCCGTTGCAAAAATTGACCCAGCTCTTGCAGCGACGCCTGCTCCGGCGGATAGACGACGAGCAGCGCTCCGTTCAACAGCGCCCCCCAGATCTCAAACGTCGATGCGTCAAACGCGACCGGCGCGAACTGCAGGAACACGTCTTCGGCGGCAAACTGTACATAGTCGCTCGCTTTGACCAGGCGTACAATGCCGCGGTGCGGTGTCAGCACGCCTTTGGGCTGCCCGGTCGAGCCGGACGTGTACATCACGTAGGCGAGCGATTCCCCGCTCAGCGCCAGTTCAAGGTCGGCGCTGTCTTCCAGGGCCGATGCTTGCAGCGCCTGTTCGAGCGGCAGCACCTCGACATCGTGCTGCGGCAGGCTCGCGGCGAGCTGCGCCTGAGTCAGCAGCAGCTTCGCCCCGGTGTCTTCCAGCATGAAGCCCAGACGTTCTGCCGGGTAGGACACGTCGAGCGGCACGTACGCTGCGCCCGACTTGAGGATCGCCAGCATTGCGATGATCAGCTCAACCGAACGCTCGGCGCACAGGGCGACCCGATCGCCCGGCTGCACGCCGTGCGCTTGCAGGTGGCGGGCCAGTCGATTGGCCGCCGCGTTCAGCTCGGCATAGGCCAGCGTGTGCTGCCCCAACTTGACAGCCAGGCGCTCCGGCGTGGCGCGCACTTGTGCTTCGAACGCCGATTGCACCGTCGCGAAAGGCAGCTCGGCTGCGACGTCCGCTTGATGCTGGCCAAGCAGGCTCTCCGCTTCCGCAACGGTCAGCAGCGGCAGCCGGGACACCTCCTCCTCCCCGCCCTGCACGATGCTGTGCAGCAAGGTCTGGAAATGACGGCCCATCTGTTCGATCGTGCCGGCATCGAAAAGGTCGGCCATGTACTCAAACGAACCGCTCATGCCCGCAGCCGTCTCCTGCAGCGTCAAGGTCAGCTCGAACTTGGCCGTTTCGTTGTCCACTTCGAGCGGCGTCAACACAAGCTCCGGAAGCTCGGCCTGCTGCAGCGGCGCGTTCAGCACAAACATCGCCTGGAACAGCGGCGAACGGCTCGGATCGCGCTCCGGCTGCAGCTCTTCGACCAATCGTTCGAACGGCAGATCCTGATGGGCAAACGCGCCGAGCACCGTCTCGCGCACCTGCCCGGCCAGCGCGGCAAACGAAACATCTTCGGCAAACTGCGTGCGCATGACCAGCGTGTTGACGAAAAACCCGATCAGCGGTTCCAGTTCGCGGCGGCTGCGTCCCGCGACCGGCGTGCCGACCGCGATCTCCTCTTGGCCGCTGTAGCGGTGCAGCAAGGTCTGGAAGGCAGCGAGCAAAGTCATGTAAAGCGTGACATCCTGCGTGCGGCTCCAGGCTTTGACTTGCTCAGTCAGCTCCTGCGGGAGCGTGAACAAGACTTTCGCGCCGCGATGCGACAGCACCGGCGGGCGCGGCCGGTCGGCCGGCAGCTGCAGCGGCTCCAGACCGGACAGCGCTTGCTTCCAGTAGGTGAGCTGCGCAGTCAGCAGCTCCCCTTGCAGATGATCGCGCTGCCAGACCGCATAGTCGGCGTATTGCACGGGCAGCTCGGCGAGTTGCGGCGCTTCGCCTGTTGCGAAGGCGCTGTACAGCAACTGGAATTCCTGCACCAGAACGCCGGTCGACCAGCCATCCGACACGATGTGATGGAAGTTGAGCAGCAGGATGAACTCCGCACCGCTCAGTTGCAGCAGTTGGAAGCGCAACAGCGGCCCTTTTTCCAGATCAAAGGCGGTCTGTGCCTCCGCTTGGATCAGGCGCAGCGCTTCCGCTTCCCGTTCGGTCGGCGCGATGCTCTGCAGATCGCGGATCGGCAGTGTCTGCCGCTGTGCAGCGCCGATCACCTGCACCGGCCTGCCGTCCACTTCGCGGAAGGTGGTGCGCAGCGCTTCATGACGGGACATAATCTCGTGGATCGTCCGCTCCAGAGCTGCTGTGTCGACGGTGCCTTGCAGGCGCAGCGCGAACGGAATGTTGTACGCCGCACTGCCCGGCAGCACCCGGTCGATCACCCACATCCGCTGCTGTGCGAAGGACAGCGGCAACGGCTCGTTGCGCGGCGCTTTCTGAATCGCCGGGAGCAGGATCTGCTGTGCGCCTTCCTCGCCATGCAGCTCTTCGATCCGCATGGCGAGCTCCGCCACCGCCGGAGCTTCGAACAAGGTGCGCAGCGGAATGCGGATGCCAAACGCATCGTGCAGGCGCGCGATCACTTGCGCCGCCATCAGCGAGTGGCCGCCCAGTTCGAAAAAGTGGTCTTGGACGCCGACGCGCTCTGCGTTCAGCACGTCCGCATAGATCGCCGCGACCTTTTGCTCTGCTTCTGTGCCCGGCTCGACATAGGCGGCGCGGTCGATCTGGTCTGGCTCCGGTGCGGGCAGCGCTTGGCGGTCGACTTTGCCGTTTGGTGTGAGCGGCATCGTCTCGATCAGCACGAAGACGGACGGCACCATGTACTCGGGCAGCTTGTCTTTCAGGTAGCGGCGCAGGTCGCCGCTGGCCGGCGGAGTCGCTGCGTCTGCCACCACATAGGCGACGAGGCGCTTCTCGCCCGGCGCGTCTTCACGCGCCATGACGACGGTGTGCGCGACAGACGGATGGGCGGCCAACACCACTTCTACTTCGCCTGGCTCGACGCGCACGCCGCGGATCTTCACCTGATCGTCGTTGCGGCCAAGGAACTGCACCGCGCCGTCCGGGCGGAAGTACGCGCGGTCGCCCGTCTTGTACAGGCGGGTGCCCGGCTCGAACGGGTTCGGCAGGAAGGCTTGTTCCGTCAGGTCAGGTCGGTTCCAATAGCCCCGCGCCAACCCGACGCCGCCGTAGTAAATCTCACCGATCACGCCGACCGGAACCGGCTGGCGGTTGGCATCCAAGATGTAGAGCGTGTTGTTGGCAAACGGCTTGCCGATCGACACGATCTCGCCGTGGAGATCATCCGCTGTGCACAGGTGCACCGTCGAGTCGATCGACACTTCGGTCGCGCCGCACAGGTTGTACAGCTTGCGTCCGGGCAGGCGCTCTTGGAACAGCTGCCACAGCTCCGGGCGCAAGGCCTCCCCGCTGGAGACGGCGCTGCGCAGCGCGGAGAGCCGCTGTTCATCCTCCGGCGTGACCGCTTCGAGGAACAGGCGCAGCACGCTCGGCACGAACTGGATCAGCACCGCCTGCGTCTGGACTGCCGCTTCGAGGATCGCTTTCGGATCGCGGTGCAGCCCTGGCTCAAGCAGGGCGATGCGTCCGCCGGTCATCAGCGGCCAGAAGAACTCCACCGCCGAGTCGTCGAAGGTAAGCGTCGTTTTTTGCAACACGGTCTCGCCCGCCTGCAGCCCGTGCTCCTTTTGGTTCCAGATCATCCGGTTGACCCAGCCGCGGTGTTCGTTGGCGACGCCCTTGGGCTTGCCGGTCGAGCCGGAGGTGTAGTAGATCGAGACCAGATGGTGCGGCTGCACCGCGCTGTGCGGTTTGTCTGCCGGATGCGTTGCGATCTCAGCCCAGTCGCTGTCGAGGCAGACATAGCGGGCGCGCTCCGAAGGCAGTCCGCTCATGAGATGCGACTGCGTCAGACACACTGCCGCTTGCGCTTCCTCCAGCAGTTGACCGATGCGGTCTTGCGGCGCTTCTGTGTCCACCGGGACGAAGGCGCCGCCCGCTTTCAGCACACCGACCAAGGCGACGACCAGCTCCAGCGAGCGCTCGACGCACACGCCGACCGGCACGTCCGGGCCGACGCCCATCGCTTGCAGATGATGGGCCAGCTGGTTGGCGCGTTGCTCCAGCTCTCGGTAGGTCAACTCCTCCTCGCCGTAGACTGCGGCGATCAGGTCGGGCGTGCGCGCCACCTGCTCTTCAAACAGGTGGTGCAGGCAGATGTCCTCGGGGAGTTCCACGCGGGCGTCGTTCCACTCGACCAGCATCTGCTGCCGCTCTTCGGCGGTCAGCAGCGGCAGGTCGCCGACGGTCAGCGCCTCCTGCCGGACAAATCCTTCCAGCACGTTCAGCAAGTGTCCGGTCATGCGCTGGATCGTCGCCGCTTCGAACAGATCGGAGTTGTATTCGAACGAACCGACAAGCGCTCGCCCCCGCTCTTCCATCGTCAGCGTCAGGTCGAACTTGGCGATCGTCGGGGCGATCTGCACAGGCGAGACGCGCACGCCGGCCAGTTCTTGTTTTGGCATCGGCGTGTTTTGCAGCACGAACATCACTTGGAACAGGGGCGACAAGCTCATGTCGCGCTCCGGCTGCAGCTCTTCGACCAGGCTGTCGAACGGCACGTCCTGATGGGCAAAAGCGCCGAGCGCCGTCTTCCGGACACGGCTCAGCAGTTCCCCGACCGCCGGATTGCCCGACAGGTCGGTGCGCATGACTAGCGTGTTGACGAAAAAGCCGATCAGCTCTTCCAACTCGCGCTTGTTCCGCCCCGCCACCGGCGTGCCGACAACGATGTCGCTCTGCCCGCTCCAGCGGTGGAGCAAGGTCTGGAAAGCGGCGAGCAAGGTCATATACAAGGTGGCATCATGGCGGCGGGACAGCTCCTTCAGCCCGGCGGTCAGCTTTTCAGACAGCGCAAAAGAGACGGTGGCGCCGCGATGCGTTTGGCGCGCCGGGCGCGGATGGTCCGTCGGCAGCTGCAGCACGGTCAGCTCTCCGCCGAGACGCTGTTTCCAATAGCTCAGCTGGTCGTCGAGGACGCCGGCAGCCAGCCATTCTTTCTGCCATACCGCATAGTCGGCGTACTGCACGGGCAGGTCGGCCAATGGCGACAGCGCCTCGTTGGCAAACGCCCGATACAGGGCGGACACTTCCCGCACCATCACGCCGGACGACCAGCCGTCCGAAATGATGTGGTGGATGTTGAACAGCAACACGTGTTCCTGCCTGCCCGTTTGCAGCAGGCGGAAGCGAACCAGCGGGCCGGTGCGGAGGTCGAACAGATGCTGCTCCTCCTCCTGCACGATCCCGGCGATCTCTTCCTCGCCCACGACCTGCGGGGTCAACGCGTACGGCAAGGCCGGGCCAATCACCTGTACCGGCTGGCCGTCCTGCACGTCAAAGCTGGTGCGCAGCACTTCATGGCGGCCGATCAGCTCCGACACGGCCCGTTCGAGCGCCTGCACATCCAGCTCGCCTTCCAGTCGGATCGCAAACGGAATGTTGTAGGCGTGGCCCTCCTCGAGCAGCGCGTCGAGCAGCCACAGGCGCTGCTGCGCGAAGGACAGCGGCACCGGCTCGTTGCGCGGCGCTTTCCGGATCTCCGGAAGCAGGATCTGCTGTGCGCCTTCTTCGCCTTGCAGCTCTTCGATCCGCATGGCGAGCTCCGCCACCGCCGGAGCTTCGAACAAGGTGCGCAGCGGAATGCGGATGCCAAACGCATCGTGCAGGCGCGCGATCACTTGCGCCGCCATGAGCGAGTGGCCGCCCAGTTCGAAAAAGTGGTCTTGGGCGCCGACGCGCTCTGCGTTCAGCACGTCCGCATAGATCGCGGCGACCTTTTGCTCCGCTTCCGTGCCCGGCTTGACATAGGCGGCGCGGTCGATCTGGTCTGGCTCCGGTGCGGGCAACGCTTGGCGGTCGACTTTGCCGTTTGGTGTGAGCGGCATCGTCTCGATCAGCACGAAGATGGACGGCACCATGTACTCGGGCAGCTTGTCTTTCAGGTAGCGGCGCAGGTCGCCGCTGGTCGGCGGAGTCGCTGCGTTTGCCACCACATAGGCGACGAGGCGCTTCTCGCCCGGCGCGTCTTCCCGCGCCATGACGACGGTGTGCGCGACAGACGGATGGGCGGCCAGCACCACTTCTACTTCGCCCGGCTCGACGCGCACGCCGCGAATCTTCACCTGGTCGTCGTTGCGGCCAAGGAACTGCACCGCGCCGTCCGGTCGGAAGTACGCGCGGTCTCCCGTCTTGTACAGGCGGGTGCCCGGCTCGAACGGGTTCGGCAGGAAGGCTTGTTCCGTCAGGTCAGGACGGTTCCAATAGCCCCGCGCCAACCCGACGCCGCCGTAGTAAATCTCGCCGATCACGCCGACCGGAACCGGCTGGCGGTTGGCATCCAAGATGTAGAGCGTGTTGTTGGCAAACGGCTTGCCGATCGATACGATCTCGCCGTGGAGATCATCCGCTGTGCACAGGTGCACTGTCGAGTCGATCGACACTTCGGTCGCGCCGCACAGGTTGTACAGCTTGCGTCCGGGCAGGCGCTCTTGGAACAGCTGCCACAGCTCTGGGCGCAAGGCCTCCCCGCTGGAGACGGCGCTGCGCAGCGCGGAGAGCCGCTGTTCATCCTCCGGCGTGACCGCTTCGAGGAACAGGCGCAGCACGCTCGGCACGAACTGGATCAGCACCGCCTGCGTCTGGACTGCCGCTTCGAGGATCGCTTTCGGATCGCGGTGCAGGCCCGGCTCAAGCAGGGCGATGCGTCCGCCGGTCATCAGCGGCCAGAAGAACTCCACCGCCGAGTCGTCGAAGGTAAGCGTCGTTTTTTGCAACACGGTCTCGCCCGCCTGCAGTCCGTGCTCCTTTTGGTTCCAGATCATCCGGTTGACCCAGCCGCGGTGTTCGTTGGCGACGCCTTTGGGCTTGCCGGTCGAGCCGGAGGTGTAGTAGATCGAGACCAGATGGTGCGGCTGCACCGCGCTGTGCGGTTTGTCTGCCGGATGCGTTGCGATCTCAGCCCAGTCGCTGTCGAGGCAGACATAGCGGGACCGTTCCTCCGGCAGTCCGCTCATGAGATGAGACTGTGTCAGGCATACCTCAGCCTGCGCTTCCTCCAGCAGTTGACCGATGCGGTCTTGCGGCGCTTCTGTGTCCACCGGGACGAAGGCGCCGCCCGCTTTCAGCACACCGACCAAGGCGACGACCAGCTCCAGCGAGCGCTCGACGCACACGCCGACCGGCGTATCCGGGCCGACGCCCATCGCTTGCAGATGATGGGCCAGTTGGTTGGAACGTCGCTCCAGCTCTCGATAGGTCAACTCCTGCTCGCCATAGACAGCGGCGATCAGGTCCGGCGTGCGCGCCGCCTGCTCTTCAAACAAGTGGTGCAGGCAGATGTCCTCAGGGAACTCCACGCGGGTGTCGTTCCACTCGACCAGCATCTGCTGCCGCTCTTCGGCGGTCAGCAGCGGCAGGCTGACCAGCGGCGCGTCGGGCGATTCGGCAGCTGCCGCCAACAGCTCCAGGTAATGGCCGATCATCCGCTCGATCGTCGCCCGCTCAAACAGATCGGCGTTATATTCCAGCTGGCCGGTCACCCCGTGCTCCCGCTCTTTCAGGTTGACGGTCAGATCAAACATCGCCGCACCGCTGTCGATCGACAGCGGTTCAAACGCCAGTTCCGGCAGTTCCAGCCGGGCGGTCGGCGCATTTTGCAGGTCGAACATCACTTGGAACAGCGGCGCATGGCTCATGCTGCGCACCGGCTGCAGCTCGTCGACCAGCCGCTCAAACGGCACATCCTGATGCGCCAGCGCATCGAGGGTCACATCGCGCACGCGGGTGAGCAGTTCGCGATAGCTCGGCCGCCCCGTCAGATCGCTGCGCAAAACGACCGTATTGACGAAAAAGCCGATCAGGTCTTCCACCGCCCGCGCTTTGCGTCCGGCCACCGCTGAGCCGACCAGGATGTCCTCCTGCCCGGTATACCGGCTAAGCAGCGCTTTGAAGGCGGTCAGCAAGCCCATGTACAGCGTGGCGCCCGCTTCCCGGCTCAAAGCGCCGATTTCCTCCGAAAGCGCTTTGGGGATGGTAAATTCCAGCGTCTCGCCGCGCGTGGTCTGCACAGGCGGGCGCGGATGGTCGAGCGGCAATTGCAGCACGGGCAGATCACCTTGCAACTGCTGCTTCCAGAAGGTCAGCTGCTCGTCGAGCACGCCGCCTGCCAGCCACTGTTTCTGCCACGCCGCGTAATCGGCATAGCGAACAGCAAGCGGCGGCAGGGCGAGCGCTTTACCTTCCGCATTAGCGCCGTACAGCTCGGCGAGCTCGCGCAGGAAGATGTGGAACGACCAGCCGTCCCAGATGATGTGGTGGACGGTGAACAGGAGCACGTGCTCCTCCCCGCTCAGCTTGAGCAGGCGCAGGCGCAAAAGCGGTGCCTTGGCCAGATCGAACGGCGCTTCTGCCGTCTCGCGAGCCAGCCGCCGCAGCTCAAGCTCCTGATCGGCAACGCCTTGCAGGTCGATCTCCGGCAGGTCGATCTCCGCCCGTTCGGCGATCACCTGCACCAGGCGCTCCTTCACCGTCGCAAACGTCGTGCGCAGTGACTCATGGCGCTCGACAAGCGTCGCCAGCGCGCGCTGCAACGCGTGTCGGTCCAGACGGCCGCTCAGCTTCATCGCAGCCGGAATGTGGTACGCCGTGCTCTCCGGCTCCAACTGGTGTAAGAACCACAAGCGCTGCTGCGCGAACGACAGCTCGTAGTGCGACCGCTCCGGCAAAGACGGGATCACCAGTTCCCCGCCTTGCCCCTGCAGGCGGTCGAGGTAGGCTGCCTGCGCTTCCAGCGTGCTGTGGGCAAAAAGGTCTTTGTACTCCGCTTCGATGCCCAGACGATCGCGCAGACGGGTCTGCAATTGGATCACCGACAGCGAATCGCCGCCGAGCCGGAAAAAGTCGCTCTGGCGCTGCAGGTCGCCTGCGCCGAGCAGTTCCTCCCAGAGCTGGGCCAGTTGCTGTTCGGCAGCGGTCGCGAACGTCTTGCGCCGCTCCGGCGTCAGTTCCGCCGTCAGCGTCACTGCCGCTTCTGCATGGGCAGAGGTCAGTTGTGCCGTCTGCGGCAGGCGGTCGGTGTGAATCCAATAGGATTTCCGCTGGAACGGATAGGTCGGCACATGCACGCGACGGCGCGGATACTCGCGATCCAGCGCCGGGAAATCCAGCGCATAGCCGCGCGCCCACAGTTCGCCAAGCTGTGACAAGAGCGCCTGCCAGTCATCCTGGCCCCGCTGCAACGTCCCGACGGCGATCTGGTCGCGGCGGCAGACTTTTGCCGCCAGCCGCGTCAAGACCGGATGCGGGCCGACTTCCAGCAGCACGCCGATGTCATCCGTGGTCGACAGCAGGTGCAGCCCTTTTTCAAACTGCACCGCCTCGCGCAGATGCTGCACCCAGTAGGCGGCCGTAAGCACCGTCCCTTCCAGCTTCGCTCCGTTCAGGTTGGAGATGAGCGGAATCTGCAGCGGCTTGAACTCGATGCCCGAGGCGAATTTTTCAAACGCTTCCAGCATCGGCTCCATCAGCGGCGAGTGGAACGCATGCGACACCGGCAGCCGTTTAAACGCGGTGCCTTCCTGCTCCAGCCGGGCGCACAGCGTCTCGACCTCGGCGATGTCGCCGCTGAACACCATCTCCGAGGTGCTGTTCACCGCTGCGATCGACACGCGGGTCAGCCCCTTCAGCGCACAGAGCGCGTTCATCACGCCGATCCTTGCCGACACCATTGCGCCGCGCGGACAGAGGTCGCGCATCATGCGGCCGCGCGCCGCCACCAGCTTCAAGGCATCGGCAAGCGTGAGCGCCCCGGACAGGCAGGCCGCCACATATTCGCCCAAGCTGTGCCCGATCAGTACATCAGGCCGGATGCCAGCGGAGAACAGCAGCTGAGCGAGCGCATATTCCAGCGCGAACAAGGCCGGTTGCGTGATGTGCGTCTCTTGCAGCTCTTGTTCAAAGGCCGGATCAAACAGATAGTCGAGCAGCCCGCGTTCCAATTCTCCCTCCAGCAGGGCCGCACACTCGTCGAGCGCGCGACGGAACACGTCGGAGGAAGCGTACAGTTCACGCCCCATGCCGCTGTGCTGCGATCCTTGTCCGGTGAAAAGAAACGCCGTTTTGGCGCCCGGAGCCAAATTGGCTTCGGCGATCTCCGCCCCGTGTTCGGCCAGAGCGGCACACTGTGCGGCCAACTGCTCCCGGCTGCCCGCGGACAGTGCGAACCGGTGCGGGAACACCGGCCCGGTCTGCAGCGTATAGGCGAGGTCGCCGAGGCGTTGTGCCGGTTCGCGCTCCAGATGGCGCAGCAGGTTGGACGCCGCCTGGCGCACAGCCGCTTCGCTGTTTGCCGAGAGCGGGAACAGATGATGGCTTCGGTCTTTCACAAGTGGTGCGCTCCTTTCCGGCGATTGTTCCAAGATCACATGCGCGTTGGTGCCGCCGATGCCGAACGAGGACACGCCGGCGCGGCGCGGACTGCCGTCCGTCTCCCATTTCGCAAGCGCTTCATTCACATAAAACGGCGTGTTGGCAAAGTCGATCTGCGGGTTCTCCTTCCGATAGTTCAAGCTCGGCGGAATCACCCCGTGCTTGACGGCCAGCGCCGCTTTGATCAGCCCGGCGATACCGGCCGCCGTGTCGAGATGGCCGATGTTCGTCTTCACCGACCCCAGCGCGCAGAATTGACGGCGCTCCGTCCCGGCCGCAAACACCTCCGTCAAGGCGCGGATCTCCATCGGATCGCCCAGCTGTGTGCCGGTGCCGTGCGTTTCCAAATAGGTGATGCTCTCCGGGTGCACACCGGCCGCCTCCTGCGCCATGCGGATCACTTCCGCCTGGCCGCCAATCGAAGGAGCGGTGTAGCCGATCTTCACGTTGCCGTCGTTGTTCAGCGCTGTGCCTTTGATCACCGCATAGATCGCGTCCCCGTCGCGCTCCGCATCCTGCAGGCGCTTCAGCAGCACGACGCCGCAGCCGTTGCCCGGCACCGTGCCTGACGCGTCCTTGTCGAACGCGCGGACATGCCCGTCGGCCGACAGGATGAAGTTCGGCTCATAGACATACCCGGTCTTCTGCGGCACGCTGATCGCCACACCTCCGGCCAGCGCGTAGTCCGTATCGCCGCCGAGCAGGCTTTTGCACGCCAGATGAACGGCGACCAGCGAGGTCGAGCAGGCCGTGTCGACGGCGATGCTCTCCCCGGTCAGATTCAGCTTGTACGAGACGCGGGTCGGCAAAAAGCGCGGCTGGTTGGCGGTCGACGCCTGATAGATCTCGCTGACCGACGAGCCGTACATCGCCGGCAGATACTGCGACGGCGAAGCGCCGGCGTACAAGCTGACCCGGCCCGGCATCGCGCGCGGGTCGTAACCGGCGTTCTGCATCGCCTGATAGGCGCATTCCAGAAAGATCCGGTGCTGCGGGTCGAGCAGCCGCGCTTCTTGCGCAGAAATACCGAAAAACGCTGCGTCAAACTGATCGATATCTTCCAAAAACGCGCCGGAGCGCACCAGTTTGCGCCTTGCCGCCGGGTCCTGATGGAACCACGCAGCTTCCAGCTCTTCGTCGGCAATCTCGCGCACCGACTCCAGCCCCCCGGTCAAGTTCGCCCAGAACTCATACACATCGTCCGCATCGGGCAGGCGCAGACCGATCCCGACGATGGCGATGTCGCGCTCTTCCGCCGCCTGCGGCGCGTGTGCGGCCCGCTGTTTCGTCTGACCGGCTCCTTGTGAGCGCCGCCCGATCTCTTCTGCGAGCAGGTGGACGGTCGGGTACTGGAACAGCTCGACGATCGGCACGTCTGCCTGCAGCTCCGCTTGGAGCAGATCATGCACGCGCACCAGCAGCAGGGAATGACCGCCGATGTCAAAAAAGTTGTCGTAGAGGCCGACCTGCTCCCGCTCCAAGACGCGCGCCCAGATCCCGGCCACCTTTTGCTGCAGCTCGGTCTCGGGCATTCTGCCGCGCGGTTTGGCCGCTCCTTGCACCGGGTGCTGTTGCAAGGCCCGGCGGTCGATCTTGCCGTTCGGGGATAATGGCAGCCGGGGCAGCAGCACCAGATGGGCCGGCAGCAGATGTGCCGGGAGCCTGGCTTGCAAAAACTCCTTCAGCGCAGCCGGAGCCAGCGCTTCCTCCGAGGTGTAAAACGCCGCCAGCTCCAAATTGCCGTCCGGGCCGGTGCGCGTGACCACCGCCGCCGCTGTCACCGCCTCGTGGCGGGCCAGCATCTGCTCCACTTCCCCGAGTTCGATGCGGAAGCCGCGCACCTTCACCTGCGAGTCGATCCGGCCGAGGTACTCGATGTTCCCATCAGGCAGCACCCGCGCCAAGTCGCCCGTCTTGTACATCCGGCCGCCCGGCTCCTGCGTGTTCGGCAGGAAGGCGGCTGCCGTCTGCTCC
The DNA here is from genome assembly GCF_004340785.1 of Tumebacillus sp. BK434. Taxonomy (NCBI): domain Bacteria; kingdom Bacillati; phylum Bacillota; class Bacilli; order Caryophanales; family Alicyclobacillaceae; genus Tumebacillus; species Tumebacillus sp. BK434. Next base: position 801,708 of record NZ_SLXS01000001.1, read on the forward strand.
GGCTTGTTGTGATACCCTTCTGCCAGCTGCACGCCGGCGATGTACAGTTCGCCTTTGACGTTGACCGGACAGCGCTGCCCGGCTTTGTCCAGCACATACAGCCTGGTGTTGGCGATCGGCTTGCCGATCAGCACGTTGCCCGCAGGCTTCTCCTCCAGCACCGAGCAGGACACGTCGACCGCCGCTTCGGTCGGGCCGTAGAGGTTGGCGATCTTCGCCCCCTGCGGATACAGGTCAAACCACTGCCCCACCGTCGGCGCCGGCAGCGCTTCCCCGCTGGTGATCACCCAGCGCAAGGCGGGCAGTTGGCGCTTGGCGGCTTCAACCTGTTTCATCACCCCGGCGAACATCGCGAACAGAGACGGCACGAAATGGATCACCGACACCTGCTCGTCCTGCAGATGGCGCAAGAGCGCATACGGGTCTTTCACCGTTGCGGGCGGGATCACCGTCACGGCGGCCCCGTGGCGATGCGCCCAGAACAGCTCCCAGACTGACACGTCAAAACAGACCGACGTGCGCTGTGCCACCACATCGTCCGGCACGGCCGCAAACTGCTCCTGATGCCAGCACAGGCGGTTGACGATGGCGCGATGCGTGATCCGCACGCCTTTCGGGTTGCCGGTGGAGCCGGACGTGTAGATCATGTAGGCGAGATCATCGGGCTGGCTTATCGCATCAGGGGCTGCATCCGGCTGGACGCGCACATCCGCTTCGGTCAGCACCGACGATGCGCCGTTCCCGGCCGGCTGCACCGCCGCCGCATCTGCTGCTCCCAGCACGACCAACGTCTGCAGCCCGTCCGTTCCGGCCAGCATATCTTGGGCTGCCGGAAGATGAGCCGCTTCGGTGAGCAGTGCTTTGATCCCGCTGTCTTGCGCCATGTAGCGCACGCGCTCCACCGGATAGTCCGGGTCGATCGGCACATAGGCCGCCCCGGCCTTGAGAATGCCGTACAGTGCGGAGAACAGATCGGTCTGCCGCGTCATGAACAGCCCGACCAGATCACCGCGCCCGATGCCCTGCGCCTGCAGCAGCTGCGCGATCTGATTGGAGCGTGCGTGCAGTTCCCCATAGGTCATCGCGCCGCCTGCGCCGCACAGCGCCAGCCGGTCAGGATGTCCCTCCGCCTGGCGGGCAAACGGCACGAGCAGCGTTTCGTCCAGCTCGTAGTCGCGCACCGTGTCGTTCATCGCGGTGAACACCGCTTCGTCCAGCTCGGCCGCCATGATCGGCAGCTCGTCGAGCGCGGTGTCCGGCCCGGCGGCGATCGCCTGCAGCAGCACCTGATAGTGCGCGGCAAACCGCTCCGCCGTCCCGGCGTCGAAGAGGTCAACGTTGTATTCGATCGTGCCGGATACGCCGCCCGCCTCTTCCAGCAGGTTGAACGTCAGGTCGAATTTGGCCGCGCCGAGGTCAAGGCGGATCAGTTCCAGCTGCAGCCCGCCGAGCTGCGCGCCGGCGACCGGGTTCTTCAGCAGGTCGAACATCACTTGGAACAGGGGGGAATAGGCGGTGTTGCGCGTTTTCAAAAGCTCATCGACCAGCGCTTCAAACGGCGTCTCCTGATGGGCGTAGGCGTCGAGCGCCGTGTTTTTGACCGCGCGCAGCAGCGAGCGGAACGACTGACCGCCTTCGACTTGGCTGCGCATGACCAGCGTGTTGACGAACACGCCGATCATCCCCGCCGTCTCGCTTTGGCTGCGCCCGGCGATCGGCGAGCCGACCAACAGGTCGGTCTGCCCCGTGTAGCGGTAGAGCAGGGTCTTAAAAGCGGCGAGCAGGGTCATGTACAGCGTCGCCCCTTCTTCGCGTCCGAGCTGCTCCAGCCGGGCGATCGCCTCCTGCGGCAGCGCAAAGCGGTGCAGGGCGCCGCGATACGTCTGCACGCGCGGACGCGGACGGTCGGTCGGCAGCTCCAGTACGGGCAGTTCGCCCCCGAGCTGTTGTTTCCAATAGGCAAGCCGCTCGCCATCCGCCTGCCCCGCCTGCGCCTGCTGCCACACAGCAAAATCGGCGTACTGCAGGGGCAGTTCGTCGAGCTGCGGCACCCGTCCCGCCGCCAGCGCTTCATAGCAGACGGCAAACTCGCGGATCAGCAGGTCGAGCGACCAGCCGTCCGCCGCGATATGATGCACCATCAGGAACAGCACATGCTCCTGCTCCCCCATCCGCAGCAGCGTGGCGCGCAGCAGCGGGCCGGCCGACAAGTCGAAAGAGTGACCTGCCTCCAAGGTGGCCAGGCGCTGCATCTCCGCTTCCCGCGCCGCAGCAGGCAGCGGGGTCAGATCGGTTTCGGCCCAGTGAAACGCCGCCTCGGCAGCCGGAAGCTGCAGCGCCGTCCCGTCGACGGTCACAAACACGGTGCGCAGCGCTTCATGGCGCTCGACGACCGCTTGCAGGCTGTCCCGCACCAGCGCCGCATCGAGCTGTCCGGTCAGCCTGACAGCATTCAAAATGTTATAGGCGGGATTCCCCGGCTCCAGCCGGTCCAAGAACCACAGCCGGCGCTGGGCAAAGGAAAGCGGCACAGGTCCACCCTCCTGCCGCTTGGGAATCTGCGGTTTGCGCTCGGCCGCCGCCGTTTTGCCGCGCAGCCTCTCTTCCAGCAGCCGCTGCTGCTCAGGGGTCAGCCCGGCCCGTTTTTTCACGCGATCCAGACCTTTATCCATCATCTTCCCTCCGTCTGTTGCAAGATCTGTTCGATCAATAGTTCTTCCACTTTCTCCGCCACATCGGCCACCGTGTTCGCTTCAAACAGCAAGCGCAAGGACAAGTCGATCTCAAACACGTCGCGCAGCCAGGTCACGAACTTGGTCGCGAGCAGCGAGTTGCCGCCAAGATCAAAGAAGTTGTCGTACACGCCGACCTGCCCGATGCCCAAGAGTTCCTGCCATTGTTCGGCGATGCGCTGCTCCGTCTCGTCGCGCGGCGCAACATAGGCGGTCAGCAGCTGGGGACGGGCATGCCGGGTCAGCTCCGCGACCTCCGGAGCCGCCTGACCTGTTGCCTCCGTCTCGAACGTCGTCCACGTCTTCAGCGCCTGCGCCAGATCGTCATACGACGCGGCCAGCGGCACGACCGGATCGAGCGACAAAGCGCGCTCCAAGCTTTCTCCGATCTGTTCCAGCGTCTTGGCATCCCAGTTCACCGTGATCCAAGGCACGCTCCCCCGCTCGTTTTGCTGCAGGGCGAACGCGTCGAGGAACTGGTGTGCCGCCGTGTACAGCGCCGTGCCCAGTCCGCCGAGCACGGTGACCAGCGAGGAAGCGAGCAGGCAAAAGTCGACCGGGTGCTGCTGCACCAGCCGCTCCAGCGCATAGAGCGCCCGCACTTTCGGGCCAAAATGCTTGTCGCCGTCTGCCGCGGTCAGCTCGGGAATCAGATCGAGCGCCCGCTCTCCGCTGACGCCGGCGGCGTGAAAAATGCCGTGCACCGCTCCGAACCGCGCGCAGGCGGCCGCATACGCCGCCTGGAGCGCCGCTTCGTCGGTGACGTCGGCGGCGATTACCTGCACGTTGGCGCCAAGGCGCTCCAGCGCGGCGACGTGCGCTCCGTCTGCTGCGGAGCGGGAGAGCAGCGCGAGGTTGACCGGTAGGCGTTCGGCCAGCCACAGCCCGATTTTGGCCCCGAGGAAACCGAAACCGCCGGTGATCAGATAGGTGCCGTTATCGCGCAGGCGCGGTGCGGGAAGCAGGTGGGACGGAGCCAGCGTTTCGTGCTCCTGCACCAGCCGTTTGCCGCCGCGATAGGCGATCAGGCGCGCCGGGCTCCCCGCCGCCGCTTCGTTCGCCAGCAGCGCGGCCGACTTTTCAGAAAGCGGCATGTCGACCGCCCGGCAGGTGATGTTGCGGTACTCCTGCGGGATGACTTTGCACGCGCCAAGCACTGCAGCACGCTCCGGCACGAGCACATCGCGGCTGTCGACCTGCACCAGGCCGCTGCCGACCGCCCACAGATCGAGCTCTGCGGTGACGGCCGCCCGGCCCAACGCCTGTGCGAGGTACAAGAGTGGGAACAGCCCGCGCCCGGCAGCGTCTGCAAAGCGTTCCGCCGCTTCCTTGCGCCATCCGCCGAGATGGAAGATGGCGTTTGGGATGCGCCCGTCCTGCTTCAGTCCGCGGATCAGCGCAGCATACCCTTCTGCGGTTTCCTCCAGCTCCACGCCCGGCTGCAGCGCGGTCACGTCGCTGCCCCGCTCCTGCAGCGCCCGGATCAGCGCTGCGCTTTCCGGACCTGCTTCCGCGATCACCAGCACACGCTCCGGAGCTGCTGCGCGCTGTACGGCCGGCTGCACCTGTTTCCAGACCGGCGTATAGAACCACTCGTACGGCAGACGCGCCGGCGCGACTGTGGAGGCTGCAAATGCCTGTACGCCCTTCAGCGGCTCCACCCAATACCGCACGCGTTCAAACGGATAGGTCGGCAGCGGGACGCGGCGGCGCGCTTCGCAAGCGGCATACGCCACCCAGTCGACCGTGCCTCCGTACAGCCAATATTTGCCGAGCGCGCCGAGCAAGAAAGCCACGTCCGACTCCGCTTCTTTCACATGGCGCAGCAACGGGATCGCCGTGGCGCCCGGGCTGTTCTGCACAGCATACCCGGACAGCGTTTTGCCGGGCCCGACTTCGAGCAGCACCGGATTGTCGGCAGCCAGCAGCGTCTGCATCCCCTCAGCAAAACGGACCGTTTCGCGCAAATGGCGCGCCCAATAGTCCGGATCGACCGCCTGTTCCGCCGTGATCCACGTCCCGGTGACGTTGGAGATAAACGGAATCTGCGGAGCTTGCAAAGCAAACGAGCCGACCAGTTGCAGGAAGTCTGTCAGGATGCTGTCGATCAGCGGCGAGTGGCCTGCCCGGTCGAGATGCACGGGGGAGGCTTTCACCCCTTGTTGTTCCAGTTCGGCTGCGATCCGGTCGATCTCACCCGGCTCGCCGGACAGCACGCATTGCGCCGGCGCGTTGACGGCGGCGAGGCTGACCGAGCCGCTCTCATAGCGGCCCGCTTCCGCTTCCGGCAGCGCGACAGCTAGCATCTTGCCCGGCACCATCTTGTGAAACAGCTGTCCGCGCAGCGCGACGAGGCGCAGCGCCTCTTCCAGCGTAAAGACACCGGCCAGACACGCCGCCGTATATTCGCCCACGCTGTGCCCGATCATCGCATCGGGGCGAACGCCGAAGGAGAGCAGCAGCTCGCCCAAAGCGTACTCGATGACAAACAGGGCGACCTGCGCCACTTCGGTCTCGTACAGCGAGCGTCCCGTCTCGGCAAACACGATGTCCCGCAGATCGTAGCCTGTGAGCGGCATCAACAGCTCCGCACAGCGGTCGACCGCGGCGCGGAACACCCCTTCCGACTCGTACAGCTCCCGCGCCATCTGAGGATATTGGCTGCCGGTGCCGGGGAACAAAAAGGCGGTCTTGCTGCGCGGCGCATCCTGATGGTAGCTGAAGACCCGCTTCGGATCGCGCGCTTTCAGCGTCCGCGCAGCATCTTCTGCCGATCGGCAGACCACCGCCAGCCGGTGAGCGAACGCTTTGCGCCCGACCTGCAGCGTGTAGGCGGCATCGGCGAACGGGATCTGCGGCTGACGTTCCAGATACTCAACCAAACGGTCGGCAGAATGTTGCAAAGCAGAAGCCGTTTTCGCCGACAGCACCAACAGCTGATAGGGGCGCCCCGGCGTCCCCTCTGCTGCAGGCGGCGCTTCTTCCAGCACCACATGCGCGTTCGTGCCGCCAAAGCCGAACGAGCTCACCCCGGCCCGGCGCGGCATACTGCTCTCTGGCCACGGGCGTGTGACGGTGTCCATGCAAAACCAGCTCGGCCAGTTCAATTTCGGGCTCGGCGTTTGGAAGTTCAGCGTGCCGGGCAGCGTTTTGGTATACAGCGCCAGCACCGCTTTGATCAGTCCGGTGACGCCGGAAGCGGCGTCGAGATGGCCGATGCTGCTCTTCACAGCGCCCAGCACCAAGGGCGAGCCGTCCGGACGCTCGGTGAACACATCGGTCAGCGCGGCGATCTCGATCGGATCGCCCAGCGCCGTCCCGGTGCCGTGCGTCTCCAGCAGGCCGATGCTCTCCGGCTCCACCCCGGCGACAGACAGCGCCTCCTCGATCACCGCCGCCTGCGCATCGGCGCTTGGTGCGGTAAATCCGACTTTGCGCGCGCCGTCATTGTTGACGGCCGAGCCTTTGATCACGGCGTAGATCGTGTCGCCGTCCGCCTCCGCGTCTTCATAGCGCTTCAGCACGACAACGCCCGCGCCGCTGCCAAACACCGTGCCGTCTGCCGCCGCGTCAAACGGCTTGACCCGCCCGTCGCGCGACACCATGCCGCCTTCGCTGTGCAGGTATCCGCTCGTCTGCGGCACCGCGACGGTCACACCGCCGGCCAGCGCCATGTCGCACTCCATGCTGAGCAGGCTCTGGCACGCGAGGTGCACCGCGACCAGCGAGGTCGAGCAGGCGGTTTGGACGCTGACCGCCGCTCCTTTCAGGTTCAGCTTGTAGGCGGCGCGGGTGGCGAGATAGTCCTTGTCGCCTGCGACCATGATCGGCACTTCGCCGGCCGATTCGACCAGCGCGCGGTTCGGCAGCACATTGCGCAGCAGATAGCGGTTCATCCCCGCCCCGGCGTACAGCGAGATCCTTCCGTCATAGCGCTCCGCATCCCAGCCGCTCCGCTCCAGCGCTTCCCATGCGACCTCCAAAAACAGGCGCTGTTGCGGATCGAGCAGTTCCGCCTCCCGCGGGCTGTACCCGAAAAAGGCGGCGTCAAACCCTTCCGCATCCGGCAGCACAGGAGCTGCTTTCACATAATTGGGGTTGTGCAGCAGCGCTTCGTCCACGCCGGCTGCCAGCAGCTCCTCGTCTGTAAACTGCGTGATGCCCTGCTTCCCCGCACACAGATTGCTCCAAAACTCCTCCACATCGGCCGCTTGTGGAAAACGGCCCGACATCCCGACGATGGCGAGATCCGCACTGCGGTCGATTCCAGCAAATTGATCCACGTCTTTCCCCTCCTGTAGCTAGCGTTTGCCTCTTCTGCGCTGCATCGCTTCCCGGCGCGCACTGCCCCGGTCCTGCGCTTCTGCTGCCGTTGCCTGCTGCTCAGCACCGCTCGCTGCGATCCGCTCGGCCAACAGCCGGACGGTCGGATAGCGGAACAGATCGGCGATGCTGATCGTCTTGGGCAGGATCGGCTGCAGGCGGCTGTACACCTGCTCCAGCTTCAGCGAATTGCCGCCCACTTCGAAAAAGGAATCGTCGATCCCCACTTGGGCGCTGCCGAGCACCTCTTGCCAAGCCGCTGCGATCTGGCGCTCCGTCTCATTCCCCGGCGGCGCAAAGACCGCGGCCGCACGCGAGCGATCCAAGGCGGGCACAGGCAGCGCCTTTTTGTCCGTCTTGCCATTCGGCGTCAGGGGCAGGCGTTCGAGGAACAGCAGATGGTCGGGCACCATGTAGCCGGGCAGCCTGCGCTTGAGCAGTTCGAACAGCTCCACCTGCAAGCCGTCCCGCTCTTCGGCGACGACATAAGCGACCAGCGAGGACGCTTGAGCGGCACAGACCGCCTCGCGCACCCGCTCATGTTCGCCCAGCACGTGCTCGATCTCTTCCAGCTCGATGCGGTAGCCCCGCACCTTGACCTGCTGATCCAGCCGCCCCAAAAATTCCAGCGTGCCGTCGCGCTTCATCCGCACGGCATCCCCCGTCTTGTACATCCGCCCGTCGGCGAACGGATCGGGCAAAAAGCGCTCGGCGGTCAGCTCCGGCCGGCCAAAATAGCCGCGGGCAATCCCGGCGCCGCCGAGGTGCAGCTCTCCGGCCACCCCGAACGGCACCGGCTGCAGCCGCTCATCAAGCACATAGGCCCGCACGCCGGCCAGCGACCGCCCGATCGGGATCGCGCCCTGCACATCGGCCACGCGCTGCGCCACCGCCCAGACGGTCGCTTCGGTCGGTCCGTACATGTTGAACAGCTGCACGTCCGGCAGCCGACTGCAAATATCAGCCGCCTGTTGCGCCGAAAGCGCCTCGCCGCCGAGCAGCAGCGCCCGCAGTCCTTGCAGCGCCTGCACCGTCTCATGGTCGGCAAACGTCAGCCTGGCCAGCGACGGCGTGCACTGCAGCAGCGTGGCACCGTGCGCACGGGCTTGGCTCTGCAACGAGTACCGTCCGCCGCCCGCGCCTTTCGCTTCCTGCTCCGACAAGAGGATCACTTTCGCGCCCGAAGCCAGCGTCCAGAACAGTTCCAAGACCGAGATGTCAAAGCAGATGCTCGTCACCGCCAGCAGCGCATCGCTGGCCGTGCAGCCGATCCGCTCGTCCATGCCCGCGTAAAAATGAGCGGTGTTGCCATGCGTGACCACGACCCCTTTCGGCCGCCCGGTCGAACCGGACGTGTAGATCAGATACGCGGCCTGCTCCGTGCTCACCGCCGGCAGATTCTCTGCCGGTTCGCTCAAAAACGCAGCGGGATTGTCCACGCAGACCGTCTCACAGGCAGGAGTCGGCAGGAGCGCTTGCAGATCTTCCGTGGTCAGCACCACCGATGCCCGGCAATCTGCCAGCATGTACGCGATGCGCTCCGCCGGATAATCCGGGTCGAGCGGCACATACATCCCGCCCGCCTTCAAGACGGCGAGCAAGGCGATGAGCAGCTCCGGCGAGCGGCGCAGGCAGACACCGACCGGCGTTTCCGCCCCGACGCCCAGCCGCCGCAGGCGGTGCGCCAAGCGGTTGGCGCGCGCGTTCAGCTCCGCATAGGTCAGCGTCTCCGCTTCAAACACGAGCGCCGTGCGCTGCGGCGCGCTCTGCGCGTGCCGCTCAAACCGCGCATGCATCCAGCGCTGTTCCTGCGGCATCGTTTCCGCCCCCAGCCCGGCGAGCAGCAGTTGCTCTTGCTGCTCGGCATTGTAGAGCGGCAAAGCCCCGACCGGGCATGCATCCTCTTCCACTGCGGCCAGCAGCAGATGCTGGTAGGACTGCATCATGCGCTCGACCGTCTCCGGCAGATACAGATCGGCGTTGTAGGCGAACACCCCGCAGTACCTTCCCTCCGTCTCTGCCGCCGACAGCTCCAGTTCGTACTGGACCGTCTGCAGCGGCAGCGCGAACGATTCCAGCGCCAGCTCTCCGCTGTCCACGGCGACGCCGTCCAGTCCCAGCGCCCAGCCGGACAGCCCCGGCAGCTCGCGCAGCGGGGAGGTCTGATACGTAAACAACGTCTGGAAGAGCGGCGGATGGGCCGGGTCGCGCTTCGGCTGCAGCAGGTCGACGAGCAGCGGGAACGGCAAGTCCTGATGTTCGAGCGACAGCGTCACCCCCTGCCGCACTTGGGCCAGCAACCCGGCAAACGTCAGCTCGCGGTCATCAAAATCGGCGCGCTGCACCACCGGATTGACAAAATAGCCGATCGTGCGGGCGTCCTGCAGCCCGGTGCGCCCGGCGGCCGGCGTGCCGACCGCCACCGTCTCCTGTCCGGTATAGCGGTGCAAGAGCAACAGATAGGCGGCGAGGAACAGCATGTTCATCGTCACACCCTGCCGCTTCGCATATGCCTTCAATCGCAGGCTGTCTTCTGCGGAGAAGCGAAAGGCCAGGGCGCTGCCCCGATGGGTCTGCACCGGCCGGCGCGGGTAGTCTGCCGGCAAGTCGAGCACCGGCAGCTCTGCACCGAGCTGACTCTGCCAAAAGGCGGCCAGCTCTTCCCGGCGCGATCCGGCCAGACGCAGCGCCTGCTCCTTGGCAAACCCGGCGAACGAACGCTTCGGCGCCGGCAGATCGGCCGCTGCTCCATCGCGCAGCGCCGCATAGAGCGCCGTCAACTCCTGCATCATCAGCCCGAGCGACCAGAAATCGCACACGATGTGGTGCAGGATCAGCAGCAGAACGGACGGCTCGTCCTCACGCCGATACAACCGCGCCCGCACCAGCGCCTCGCCTTCGAGGGCAAACGGCCGCACCGCCTCCTCCTGCAGGCGTGAACGCAGTTCATCATCGCTCAGCCCCGTAACGTCTTCCACCTGCCACGGCGCAACAGGCTCTGCATGGACCATCATCTCCGGGCCGTCTGCCCCGTCTTGCATCGCGGCGCGCAGCAGCGGATGGCGTTTGCACAGCTCGGCGAACGCAACTGCCAGCAGTTCGGCATCCAGCGCCTGCCCCACCCGCACCGCTTTGGCGATCTGATACGCGGCGCTCTGCGGCTCCATCCGCTGCAAGAGCCACATCGCCCGCTGCCCGTGCGTCAGCGCAACGGCTCCGCTTGGCAGCTCCTCCGCTTCATTTGCGATTCGCCCATCCCCGTCCTCACGCTGCATAAGCTGCGCTCCGACCTCCCCGGCCAGCTCGTCGAGGCTCGCCCCGCCGAGCAGCCGGGCGAACGGCAGGTTGACGTGCAACCGCTCCTCCAGCTCCTGCTTGATCTCCGCCGCCATCAGCGAGTCCAGGCCGAGCAGGTCAAGCGACCCGGCCTGCAACACCTCTTGCAGCGGCACGCGCATTGCGCGCGCGGCCGTCTGCGCCAACAGCAACGTCAGGGCATGGCGGCGCGCAGGCTCATCCATGTCAGCCAGCACATCGCGCGTCAGCACCGCTTCTTCGGCCACTTCGGCAGTCGCTGCCGTTTCCAGCGTCAGGATCGGCCGGTCGGCATACAGCACGTCCAGCGTCCGCTCCAGATAGCGATTGCGGCAGGCATGCCGCTGCACTTTGCCGCTCGTGGTCTTCGGGATGCTCATCGGGCGGAGCAACACGATGTCTGCCGCCTGCAGGCTGTGCTCTTGCGAGACGCGCTTGCGGATCTCAGCCGCCACTTCCGCCAGATTGGAGCGGCGGTGCGAGCGCTCCACTTCCTGCACGATCACCAGCCGCTCCTCCCCGTCCACTTCGACAGAAAAGGCCGCCCCGTTGCCGTTGTGCACCGCCGGATGGCTCTCTTGCACCGTCTGTTCAATGTCTTGCGGATAATAATTGCGCCCGCGCAAGATCAGCAGATCTTTCAGCCGGCCGGTCACATACAGCTCGCCCTCCCAGACAAAACCCAGATCTCCGGTGCGCAAAAAAGTGCTTTCTGCCGCGTCCGCACCCGCCAGGCGCGCGCCGAACGTCTCGGCCGTCTGCGCCTCGCGCTGCCAATAGCCTTGCGCCACGCTCGGCCCGGACAGCCAAATCTCGCCCACCTGCCCCTCCGGGCAGGCTGTGCCGCCCTGCGGATCGGCGATGATGATCCGCTGCCCGCTTTCCAGCGCCCGTCCACTGCTGACCAGACGACGGTCGCCTTCCTGTTCCTCAGCCACAGGAACCGCGCATTTCTCAAGCAAAGCTGCCCCTGCGAACGAGCGAACCACCGGGGCCTGCCCTTGGACACCGCCCGCCGCAAACAGCGTGCCTTCCGCCAACCCGTAGCAGGGATAAAACGCCCGCTCCTGAAAACCGCAGCTTCCAAACACCTCGGCAAAGCGGGCCAGCGTCGCCGCCCGCACCGGTTCCGCACCGGAAAACGCCACTTCCCAGGAGGAGAGATCAAGCCCATCCCGTTGCTCCGGACTGATTTTTTGCACGCACAGATCGTAGGCAAAATTGGGCCCGCCGGAGACGGTCGCCCGCGTCGCCGTGATCAATTCCAGCCACCGCAGCGGCTTTTGAATGAAATCGACAGGCGCCATCAGCGTCACCGGGTAACCGGTGTACAGCGGCTGCAGAATCCCGCCGATCAGTCCCATGTCATGGTAGGGAGGCAGCCAGATCACACAGCGGCTGTCGGTGGAAGTTCTGAATTTTTGTTGCATTAATTCTAAATTGTGCAATAAATTTTCATGTGTCAGCATGACTCCCTTTGGCAGCGCCGTCGAGCCCGATGTATATTGCAAAAACGCGAGACTGGCGCGCTCCGTTTGCACCGGCTGCCACGCCGTCCGTTGCATCCGCACCGTCTCCCGGTCCGGAGCCATCCAAGCCAGCTTGGCAAGCCCCGGCAGTTCGGCCAGGCGGCTTTGCACTCCTTGCAGAATCTCCGGGGTCGTCAGCGCCGCCGACGCCTGCGCATCGGCCACGATCGCCTGCAACCGGGTCAAGTGGCCGTTCGAGCGCGGCGGATAGGCCGGCACCGGCAGAATGCCAGCGTACAAACATCCAAAAAAGGCGTACAAATAGTCGAGCCCTGGCGGATACAGCAGCAAGGCACGCTGCCCAGCCGTATGTTGCTGTTGCAAAACGGCCGCCATCCCGCGCGCCGCCGCGTCCAACTCGCCATAGCTGCAGCGTTCCTCCCGGCCATGTTCCAGCAAAAACGTGTAAGCTATCCGCTCCGGCTCAGCTACAGCCCGATGCATCACCAACTCGACGAGCGTCTTCCATTCCCTCTGTTCCATGATCTGCATCCTCCGACAATTTTTACTATACGATTAAATTAAATTCATAATATTATACCGATAACTATGCTACAACTTAATTTTCCTACCCCTTAATTCTTACCACAAAAATCTTCCAAATTGAAGAGAAAGAGCGACAAATTTTCGCAATAATTTAGGACTTTTCGACAAAAACTTTAATTGCACGCATGAAAAAGCCCGACTCTTAAAAGTCGGGCTTTCTTATTTCAATTAAATTACGGGTAATACTCTTCCAGTTCACCTTTCCAGGCAAGCATGCCGTCTTCCATATTCAAGAGCTTGGAAAATCCCTGCTGCAGCAAAAAATTGCACGCGGAACGGCTGCGGCGTCCGCTGCGGCAGACGACGACCGTCTCCCGCTCAGGATCAAGCTCGCCGTACCGGCTCTCCACGTCCGGCAGCCGGATGTGCAGCGCGCCGGGGATCAGGCCGCGCGCGACTTCGCTGTCTTCGCGCACGTCGAGGATCTGCAGCGTATCCCCTGCGTCCAGGCGGGCCTGCACGTCTTCAGCTTTGATGTTTTTCGGTTTTGCCAATGAAATCACCACTCTTTAGATTTACCGAACAGTGTATCACTTTTTCCAGTTCTTGCGCCAGCCGTTCGACGTGCGGCAGGCGGACGATCGAGAAGTGTGTGCCGGGCAGCGGATGTGTGGTGATCTCCCCCTGCACCAGCTCGCCCCAGCCCATCGTCGGCTCGTCGTTGATCTTGGTGGCGAGCTCGATGGAGACGAACTCGGTCGCTTTGAACAGCGTGATGTCGCCTGCGTACGCCTGCGGCGTGTAGTCGTGCACGGAGAGCAGGTTGGCACGGAAAACGCGATACAGGCGGTAGAACTGCTGGAAGCTGATGTCTCGCGGCAGGATGTTCTGCCGGATCGTCTGTTCGAGCACGAAGCGGAACGCCGCATCGTCTTGCAACGTGTACAGATGCTCCTCCATGCCGTCGGCGATCTCCACGCCGGAAGAGGCGGCAAGGTACTCGGAGAAACCGGCCAGGATGCTCGCTTCCGTCGGAAACTCGCGGCGGTTGTGCAAAAGCGGTGCGAAGCTGTCGAAGATCGCCAAGAGCGCGACCTCTTCGCCCGCCTGCCGCAGCTGCTGGGCCATCTCAAACGCCATCACGCCACCGAGTGACCAGCCGCCGAGATGATACGGGCCGAGAGGTTGGACGCGGCGCAGCTCCTCGATGTAATGCGCGGCCATGCGGGTGATGTCGGTGAACGGCTCGCGGTCGTCATCAAGACCTGGCGACTGCAAGCCGTAGAACGGCTGCTCCGGCCCGAGCAGCTTGGCGAGATGGACGTAGGACAGCACAGAACCGCCGACCGCATGCACACAGAAAAACGGCGGTCTCGTTCCTTCCGCTTGCAGCGGGATCAGCGAAGAGCGTCTGTGCGTGCCGCCTTCGCGGAGCATGACCGCCAAGTCTTCGATCGTGCCGCCTTGGGACAGCGCGGAAAACGGCAGGTCTTGCCCCCATTTTTTCTGAATCATCGCCATCATCCGCACGGCGAGCAGCGAATGGCCGCCGAGCAGGAAGAAGTTGTCGCGGATGCCGATCGGCGCGATGTGCAAAAGCGACTCCCAAAGCTGCACCAGCTCCAGCTCCAGCAGGTCGCGCGGCGCCGCATACTCGCTCTCGCCCGGCGGTCGCACGCCGATCGGCACGGGCAAGGCGCGGCGGTCGATCTTGCCGTTCGGGGTCAGCGGCATCGCCTCGAGCAGCAGGATGTGAGACGGCACCATGTGCTCGGGCAGCCCTGCCTGCAAAAAGCCGCGCAGGTCGTCGGCCGTCGCCTGTCCCGCCTCGTCGCGCAGGACGACATAGGCGGCGAGGCGCTTGTCGCCGGGGACGTCTTCGCGGACGAGGACGATCGCGTGTCCGACCGCCGGGTGCTGGCTGAGCCGGTTTTCGATCTCGCCCGTCTCGATGCGGAAGCCGCGGATCTTGACTTGGTGGTCGCGGCGCGAGATGTATTCGAGGCGGCCGTCCGGGAGCCAGCGCACGAGGTCGCCCGTCTTGTACAGGCGCTCGCCGTCCCGTTCCTGGAAGGAGGCGGCATTCAGCTCCGGCCGGTCGTGGTAGCCGCGCCCGACGCTGATCCCGCCGACGTGGAGCTCGCCCGGCGTGCCGGCCGGAACGGGCTGGCCGTGTTCGTCAAGGACGTACACATCGACCCCGGCGAAGGGACGGCCGATCAGCACCGCTTCCGTGCCGTTCGCGTCGCGGTACTCCTCTGCGCTGGTGCAGCAAGTCGCTTCCGAAGGGCCGTAGCCGTTGATGAACGCCCTGCCTTGCGACCAGCGGGCGATCAGCTCGGCGGTGCAGGCTTCCCCGGCGGAGATGATCGTCTGCAAGTCGGGCAGGCCGTCATCTTCCATCACCGCCAGCGCCGAGGGCGGCAACGTGACGGTGGTGATCCGGTGTCGGCGCAGCGTGTTCAGCAGGTCGACGCCTGGCATCAGCTCGTCTTGGCCCGCGAGGTACAAGGTGCCGCCGTGGACGAGCGCCATGAAGATCTCCGAGACGGAGGCGTCGAAGGAGAACGAAGCGAACTGCAGGACGCGGCTGGTGGCGTCGACATGGAAGGTCTTGTGCTGGGACAGCGCCATGTTGTTCAGCCCTTTGTGCTGTAGCAGGACGCCTTTTGGCCGACCCGTCGAGCCGGAGGTATAGATGACGTACGCCAGGTCGTCGGCACCGGCTCGGTGCGGGACGGGGTCGGCCGCTTGCTGCCCGATGATCGGCCAGTCCGCATCCAACCGGAGGAGAGCAAGACTGCCGCCCGGCTGCAAGTTCTGGAGTTTGTCTGCAAAACGCGCTTGGGTGAGCAGCAGGCGAAGTCCGGCGTCTCCGATCATGTAGGCGAGGCGCTCTTCCGGATAGTTCGGGTCGAGCGGGACGAAAGCGCCGCCCGCCTTGAGAATGCCCAGCACGCCGACGATCATCTCCAAACAGCGCTCGACGGAGATGCCAACCAGCGTGTCTGGGCCAACGCCGCAGGAGCGCAGATGGCGGGCCAGGCGGTTGGCGCGCGCTTCGAGCTCGCGGTACGTGAGCTGCTCGTCTCTGAAGACGACGGCCGGCTTGTCGGGCGTCTGCGCGGCCCAGAGCGCGATCCGTTCGTGGACGCTCAGATCGGCCGGGTGCGGCGGATCCGACCGTTTCCACTCGCGCAGCTTTTGCAGGTCATCGGCAGCCAGCAAGCTGTGCGTTTCGTAGCGGGACGCGGCGTTTTCTGCCATCGCTTGGAAGCAGCGCCGGTAGTAGCCGGAAAGCGCGGTGATCTGCTCCGCGCCGAACTCGCCGCCATCGTAGCGCAAGAGCAAGCTGAGCTCGCCGCTGTCCACGTTTTGGCTGAATTCGGCGCTGAGCGCAAAATTGGTGTCTGCGATGCCTGCCGCCTCGAGCACCTCGACTTGGGGCAGCTCGGCAAACGCGCTGTAGACGTGAAAATGCGTAAAGTTGAACGCCGTTTCGAACAAGGTATGGCCGCCGTGATCCTGCTGGATCTGCATCATCGGGTAGCGGCGGTGCGGGAGCAGATCCTGTTCGGCATGGAACGTGTCGCGGATCAGGTCGAGCCAAGTGCCGCCTCGGAGCTTTTGGCGCAGCGGCAAGGTGTTCAGGAACAGCCCGAGGGCGCGCTCCCCTCCCTCCTGCTCGGGGCGGCCGTTGGCGACCACGCCGGTCGTGACGTCCTGATGTCCGCTGATGAAGCTGAGCACGCGCAGGTGTGCGGCGAGCAGCACGCTTTTCAGCGGGACGCCGGCGCTGTGCGCAAGCTGCTTGAGCACCTGCGCTTGGGCCGGGTCGAACGGGAGGTTGACAGACAACTGCTGCCCGGCAGCGGCGGACGACACGGTTCGCGGGAGCCGCGGGACTTTGGTGAAGGTGAATTCGTCGAGCTGTCGGAGCCAGAAGTTTTTCTGCTCATCGCTTGACACCGCTGCGCTTTCCAAAGCGCAATAGTCGCGGAACAGCGGGGGCGGCTGCTCCATCGGCAACCCGGTCAGGTAGCTGCGGAAAAACGCGGTGATCATCGTCGCCACGCTCCAACCGTCAAGGATGGCGTGGTGTTCGGTGAAGCTGAACTGGAACGTCTCCTCCGTCCGGCGATGGATCTTCAGGCGCAAGAGCGGCGCTTGCGTCCAGTCGAAGTGGCGGGCCTTCTCCTGTTCGAACCAGTCGGCGATGTGCCGCTCTTGTTCGGCTGCCGGGAGCTGGCGCAAGTCTTCGATGTCCAGCGGAATGCGGACCGCGCGGTGCACCAGCTGCAGCGGCTCGCTGTACGAGGTCAGGTCGAACGAAGTGCGCAGCACCGGGTGCTGTTGGGCCAGAGCGTCCACCGTACGTGCGAGCTGCTCTGCAGCAAACGGCGCGCGGAGGTGGTAAGTGTTGACGTTGTGGTAGACCGATGCGTCACCGCTGGCTGCGCTGTGGAAGAGCATCCCCGCCTGAAGCTTGGTCAGCGGATAGGCGTCTTCAAGATCCTCAGGCAGCAGCTCGCGATCGGATGCGGCGATCTGGCCGAACGGCGCTACGGTTCCCTTTTGGCAGGAGGCCGTCTGCATGGTGGCGGCCAAGTCGCGGACGGTCGGCTGGCGGAACATCTCCTGTAAAGAGAGCTCATAACCTTGCTTGCGTGCAGCTGCAACCGCTTGGATGCAGAGGATCGAGTCGCCGCCCCGCTCAAAAAAGTTGTCTTCGCAGCCGACTTGCCCGGTGCCGAGCACTTGTTGGAAAATGGCGCACAGCGCTCGTTCAGCGTCGGTCTGCGGAGCTGCGTACGCGTTCGCGCGGCTCTGTCCGTCCGGCTGCGGCAGGGCGCGGATGTCGACTTTGCCGTTCGGGGTGAGCGGCAGGCGGTCGATGTAGACGAAAGCGGACGGCAGCATGTATCCGGGCAGCTTTTGTTGCAGGAAGCTGCGCAGGTCGCCCGTTTCACAGTCCGTTTCAGGGACAAGGTAGGCGATCAGGCGGTCGTTTTGCGCGGTGACGACCGCTTCGCGGATCGCCGGTGACTGAACGAGCGCCGCTTCGATCTCGCCAAGCTCAATGCGGAAGCCGCGGATCTTCACCTGCTGATCGATGCGGCCGAGGTATTCCAGATCGCCGCCGGGCAGCAGGCGCACCAGGTCGCCCGTCTTGTAGAAGCCGTCTGTGAAGCGCTCGGCGGTCAGCTCCGGGCGATTCAGATAGCCTTGGGCCACTCCGGCCCCGCCGACGTGCAGCTCGCCGGGAATGCCGAGCGGCACCGGCTGTCCGAAGCGGTCGAGGATGCGCACGCTCAGGTCAGGGATCGGCACGCCGATGATGCTGCCGCGCGACAAGTCTGCTTGGGTCAACGGACGGTAGGTGACGTGGACGGTGGTTTCGGTGATGCCGTACATGTTGATCAACTGCGGGCGCTCGTCGCCATGTCGTTCGAACCATGGGGCGAGGCTATGCATGTCCAGCGCTTCGCCGCCGAAGATGACATAGCGGAGAGTGTCGGCGCTCGTTCCGGCTACCGCGTCGGCTTGGAGCAATTGGCGGAAGGCGGACGGGGTCTGGTTGAGCACGGTGACCCCTTCTGCGCAGAGCAGACGGTAGAACTGCTCGGGGGAACGGCTGGTCAGATACGGCACGATCACCAGACGGCCGCCATAGAGCAAGGCACCCCAGATCTCCCAGACTGAGAAGTCGAAGGCGTACGAATGGAACAGCGTCCACACGTCGTCCGCACGGAATTGGAACCAGTGTTCGGTGGCGGTGAACAGACGCGCCACGTTGGCATGCGGGATGAGCACTCCTTTTGGCTGTCCGGTCGAGCCGGACGTGTAGATGACATAGGCCAGGTTGTCCGGCGTGGTGTGGCAAGGCGGGTTGAGCGGGCTCCTGCCGTCTGTGATCAAGATCGCATCCGCCGTGTGTGCGGGCAGCGCTGTCTGTTCCTGGGTGACGATGATGCGGATGTCGGCATCGGCGAGCAGGAACGACAGCCGTTCGCTCGGATAGGCTGGATCGAGCGGGAGGTAGGCGCCGCCCGCTTTCAAGATGCCGAGCAGCCCCACGATCATCTCCGGATCGCGCTCCGTGCACAGCCCGACAAGCTGATCCTGCCCTACCCCTTTGGCGCGGAGAAGATGCGCAAGGTGGTTGGCACGTTCGTTTAGTTCGCGGTAAGTCATACTGATGCCGTTGTACGTGACAGCCGGTGCGTCTGGTGTTAGCACAGCTTGCGCCTCGAAGAGTTGATGGAGGCACAAGTTGGTCTCTTCCCCGGCTGATGACAAGTGCGGATGATGGCTCCAGTCGTTGTTTTGGTGTTGAGCTTGGTTTTGGTTATAGATCTGGTCTTTCATCTGGGCATGATGCAAATTCGTGCCCCAAAGCGTTTGTACATGGTCTTTTTCAGATTCTGTCATGATATTCAGCAGACCGATGAGTTGGGTCGAATCCATAGCAATGCTCGCCAGCAGTGTTTCGAAATGCCCCGCCATGCGCTTGATAGTCGCAGCCTCGAAGAGATCGGCGTTGTATTCGAAGTGGCAGAGCAGGCCAGCTTCTGTTTCCATGACTGACAGCGTGAGGTCGAACTTGGCCGCACCGCTGTTCACGTCGAGCGGTGTGAGCGTCAAGCCGGGGAGTTCGAACGCGGCCCGCGGCGTATTTTGCAGGACGAACAGGGTCTGAAAAAGCGGCGTATGGCTCAGATCGCGCTCCGGCTGCAGCTCTTTGACCAGTTGTTCAAACGGCACCTCTTCATGCGCAAACGCATCCAGCGCAGTTTCGCGCACTTGGCGCAGCAGCTCGCGGAAGCTGAGCGTGCCGCTGACGTCGGCGCGCAGGACCAGCGTGTTGACGAAAAAGCCGATCAGCTCCTCCACTTCCACCCGGCTGCGGTTGGCGACCGGCGTTCCGATGCGCAAGTCCTCCTGTCCGGTGTAGCGGTAAAGCAGCGTCTGGTATGCGGCCAACAGCGTCATGAACAGCGTCGCCGCCTCCTGATCGCCGACCTGCCGAAGCTGAGCGACCAGCTCTGTCGGTAGCAGCGTCCGCTCCACCGCCCCGCGATAGGTCTGCACCGCCGGGCGCGGACGGTCGGTCGGCACTTGCAGGACGGGCTGGGTGCCGCCGAGCTGCCCTCTCCAATAGGCGAGCCCCGCTTCGAGCGCGTCGCCTTGGAGCTGCTCGCGCTGCCAGCAGGCATAGTCGGCGTACTGCACCGGCAGCGCGGGCAGCGTGTGCACCGC
Source organism: Tumebacillus sp. BK434 (assembly GCF_004340785.1). Taxonomy (NCBI): domain Bacteria; kingdom Bacillati; phylum Bacillota; class Bacilli; order Caryophanales; family Alicyclobacillaceae; genus Tumebacillus; species Tumebacillus sp. BK434. Next base: position 821,353 of record NZ_SLXS01000001.1, read on the forward strand.
ATTTCCATACAGCGCGGTCAGCTCGCGGATCAGCACGTCCATCGACCAGCCGTCCGCCACGAGATGGTGCAGGGTCAGCAGCAGCGTGTGCTCCGCCTCCCCATGCTGCACCAGCGCGGCGCGCAGCAGCGGGCCTTTTTCCAGATCGAAGGGGCGCGCGGCTTCCGCTTCCAACTCCTGCTCCCCGATGCGGCCGAGCGCAATCGGCATCGCTTCCTGCACGACCTGCCTCGGCTGTCCCTCCACCTCCGTAAACGTGGTGCGCAGCGCTTCATGCCGGTCGACGATCGCCTGCAGGCTCGCCGTCAGCCGTTCCAGATCCAGTTGCCCTTCCAGCCGCACCGCGCTTGGAATGTGGTAGGCTGCCGTCCCCGGCTGCAGCTGCTCGAAGAACCAGAGCCGCTCCTGCGCAAACGACAGCGGCAAATGCTCGCCGCGCGGCGCTTTTGGCATCGCAGACAACCCTTCCACCTGCTGCGCCCCTGCCACGGCAGTAGCCAGATCGGCAACGGTCGGCGCATCGAACAGACGTCGCAGCGGCAGATCGACGTTGAACTGCTGTCGAAGCCGCGCCATCACCTGCGAAGCGAGCAGTGAATAACCGCCCAGCTCAAAAAAGTTCGCCTCGACGCCGATGCGCTCCACCGCGAGCACCTCGCGCCAAATGGCGGTGATCTCCTCTTCCAGCGACGTGCGCGGTGCGATGAACTCCACAGCCGCCACCTCGGGGACGGGCAGCTGGGCCCGGTCGATTTTGCCGTTTGCTGTGCGCGGGAAGACTTCGAGCTGCACGATGGCAGAAGGCACCATGTACTCAGGCAGTTTTGCTAGCAGCCCCTGCTTCAGCTGCGCGACATCCGCACCTCCCGTCACATAAGCGATCAGACGGTGGTCCTTCGCCAGCACCAACGCATCGCGAACGCCCGGCTGGACCAAGATCGCCGCTTCCACTTCCCCGGTCTCGATGCGGAAGCCGCGCACTTTTACCTGCTGGTCGATCCGCCCGAGGAACTCCAGCGCGCCGTCCGGGCGGTATCTCACCAAATCGCCCGTCTTATACAGCCGCCCGGCCCCGAACGGATTGGGCACAAACTTCTCCTCCGTCAGCTTCGACTGCTGCCAATACCCCTGCGCCAGCCCCGCGCCGCCGATGTGCAGTTCACCGGCCACGCCGATCGGCACCGGCTGCAGGCGGGGATCTAAAACATGCGCCTGCGCATTGTGAATCGGCCGCCCGATCGGCACCTGTCCCGACGGGTAGGCCTCACCGCGCTGGCAAGTCCAAGCGGTGGCGTCGATGCAGGCTTCCGTCGGGCCGTAGAGGTTGTGCAGCGAAACGTGCGGCAAGCGGTCAAAGCAGCGCTCCTGCAGCTCGCAGGACAGGGCTTCCCCGCCGCAAAACACATGGCGCAGCGCAGTGCACGCCGCCATCCCCGGCTCCTCCAGCAATACCTTCAGCAAGGACGGTACAACAGCCAGCACCGTGATCTCCTGCTCGGCGATCAGTTGCGCCAGATACGCGCTGTCCTGGCTCTGTTCCGGATCGGCCAGCACCAGCTGCGCGCCCGACAACAGCGCCCCGTAAAACTCAATCCCCGACGCATCAAAACCGAACGAGGTCTTCTGCACCACCCGGTCGTCCACCATGATCCCGTAGGCCGCCAACAACCACTGCATGTGGTTGCAGATCGCCCGATGCGGCACGGCGACGCCTTTAGGCTCGCCTGTCGAGCCTGACGTGTACAGCAGATACGCCAGCGAGTCGGCAGCAGCACCCGACTCGATTTTTTCAACAGGCTCAGTTGCAGACTCCGCCATCAGGCCGTGGGTAAGCGTCACCGCCACACCAGCATCCTGTTCCAAAAAGCGCAGGCGATCCGGCGGCAAGGACGGGTCGAGCGGCACATACGCCGCGCCCGTTTTCAGCACGCCGAGCAGGGCGGCCACTTGCTCCGGCGAACGCGGGATGCGAACGCCGACCGTCTGCCCTGGCACCACTCCCCTTTTCCGCAGCAGCCGTGCCGTTTGGTTGGCGCGCTGATCCAGTTCGCCGTATGTCCATCGTACCGTTCCCGCCACCACCGCAATCGCATCAGGCGTGGCCTCCGCCTGCCGCTCAAACAGCTCGTGCAGGCAGAGATCATCGGGATATGCTACGGCCGTCTCATTCCACGAGGCCAGCGCGTTCCGCTCCGCCGCCGTCAACAGCGGCAACGTTCCCACCGCCGCATCCGGCCGTTCGGCCATCGCTTCGGCCAGCGTCACAAAGTGTCCGGCCATCCGTGCAATCGTCTCCGCCGCAAACAAGTCGGTGCGATATTCAAAGGCGCACTGCAGCGTCCCCGGCTCCCCTTCGACCATCAGCGACAGGTCAAATTTGGCCAGGCCGCTCTCCACCTGCAGCGGTTCGACTTTCACGCCCGGCAGCGCCAGCTCGCCCGCCGTCGCGCTGTGCAGCATGAACATCACCTGGAACAGCGGCGAATAGGCGCGGCTGCGCTCCGGCTGCAGACGCTCGACCACCTTTTCAAACGGAACGTCCGCATGGGCATATGCGTCGAGCGCCACGCGGCGCACTTCGCGCAGCAGATCGCAAAACGACAGGTCCTGCTCCACGCGCGTCCGCATCACCAGCGTGTTCACAAACAGCCCGATCAGCCCTTCGATCTCCTCACGGCCGCGCCCGGCGACCGGCGTCCCGACCGGCACATCCGTTTGCCCGGTATAGCGGTGCAGCAGCGCTTGAAACGCAGCGAGCAGCACCATGTACAGCGTCGCCCCTTCCCCGGTTGCGAGCGCGGTCAGCTTATGAAAAAGGGACGTGGGCAGCGCAAAGCGATAGACAGCACCTTCCTGCGACGCTTCGGCCGGACGGGGAAAATCGGTCGGCAGCGCGAGCAGGGCCAACTCGCCGCCAAGCGTTCGCTCCCAGAACGCCAACTGCTCATCCAGCACCTCGCCAGCCAGCCATTCCTGCTGCCACAACGTGTAGTCCGCATACTGCAAAGGCAGTTCCGGCAGCTCCTCTCCCGCATACAAGGCCGAGATCTCCCGAATCAGCACCCCGACCGACCAGCCGTCCGAAATGATGTGGTGCAGGTTGACCAGCAGCACATGCTGCTCCGCCGCGGTCTGCACGAGAACGGCTCGCAGCAAGGGCCCTGTTTCCAGATCGAAGCGGAAGAGCGCTTCTTCCCGCGCCAGACGGGTCAGCTCCGCCGCGCGCGCTTCCGGCGGCAGGATTTGCAGATCGATCCGCTGCAGCACGGCCGTCCGCTCCGGGTTGACGACTTGCATCGGCACCCCTTCGATCAGCTCAAACGTCGTCTGCAACGCTTCGTGGCGGAGGACGACCTCCTGCAGGCTGTGCGCAAGGCGGTCAGCATCCAGCCGCCCGGTCAACTTCACGGCGGCCGGGGTGTTGTACAGCGGGTTGCCCGGCGACAACTGGTCCAAGAGCCACATGCGCTGCTGGGCAAACGATGCCGGGAACTCGTAGATCTCGATCATTTCGAACCGTCCTCCTTCACTGGCTTTCTGCGGTATGAATCACGGGAATAGCGGGCCATCTTCGGCTCCTCTGGACTCGGCGCGGCGGCGGCCTGCAATCGTTCGATCAGCAGGGCGAGCTCAGCGACGGTCGCCACTTCGAACAGGTGGCGCAGCTGCACCTCGACGCGGAAGGCGCTGCGCAGGCGCGACACCAGTTGCGAGGCGAGCAGTGAATGTCCGCCGAGTTCGAAAAAGTTGTCATCGATGCCGACCGGCTCCACCTGCAGCAGCTGGGCCCAGATCGCGGCCAGCCGTTCCTCAAGCGCCGTGCGCGGGGCGGTGTACGCCGGACGCGACGCGCTGTGCTCAGGTGCGGGCAAAGCCGTTTTGTCGACTTTGCCGTTGACGGTCAGCGGCAGATGATCGAGCTGGAGCATCGTCGACGGCAGCATGTAGTCGGGCAGTCTGTGTTTGAGGAAACTGCGCAGGTCTGCGGTTTCACCGACGATGTAGGCGATCAGCTGACCGTCGCGGGCGATCACGACCGCTTCCCGCACCGTCGGATGCTCGAGGAGCGCGCTTTCGATCTCGCCAAGCTCGATGCGGAAGCCGCGCACTTTGACCTGCTCATCGGTGCGGCCGAGGAATTCCAGCTGGCCGTCTGGACGCAGGCGTGCAAGGTCGCCTGTTTTATAAAGACGGCCCGGCCCGAACGGATTCGTCAGGAAGCGTTCCGCCGTCAGCTCCGGGCGGTTGAGGTAGCCGCGCGCCACGCCGGCGCCGCCGATGTACAGCTCGCCGGTCACGCCAAACGCCACCCGTTGCAGATGCCCGTCGAGGATGTAAAGCTGCGTATTGGCGATCGGCTTGCCGATCGGCACGATGCCCGTGACGGGCGTGTCGGCCGTGACGGTGTAGACACTGCAGCCGACGACCGTCTCCGTCGGGCCGTACTCGTTGACCAGCAGCGTATCCGGGGCGTGTTCGCGCCAGGCGGCGAGCAGCTCGGCCGGCAGCGCTTCGCCGCCGATGACGAGTGTTTTCGTGCGTCCGGCGAGTTGGTCGGGGCGCAGATGATCGCCGAGCAGCTGCAGATGCGCCGGGGTGATCTTGACCACGCCGAAGTTGCCCTCGGCTGTCAGCACATCGCCAAGCGCCGTCAGATCGTCCGTCTCCGGCACCAGCACCACGCGTCCGCCGCAGATCAGCGGCGTGAGCAACGAAGTCACGGTCAAGTCGAACGCCAGCGAGGAGTGCACAGGCGCGCCGCTTCCTGCCTCGACCGCGTAGGCGCGCACCGCCCAGGTCAGATAGTTGACGAGGCCGCGATGTTCGATCATCACACCTTTGGGGCGACCTGTCGAACCTGACGTGTAGATCACATAGGCGAGTTCGGCAGCGGTCACCCTGCTCTCCGGCGGCGTTGCGCACTCCTCTGCTGCGCCGTCGATGCACAGCACGGTTGCCGGTACGGCGGGCAAACGCGCACTCAGCTTCTCTTGGGTGAGCAAAACGGGCACTTGCGCATCCTCCAGCATAAACGCCGTCCGCTCCGGCGGATAGGCCGGGTCGATCGGTACGTACGCCCCGCCCGCTTTCCAGACGGCGAGCACGGCGACCGTAAGCTCCAGCGAGCGCTCCAAGTACAGCCCGACCCGCACATCCGGGCCGACGCCTAGCTCGTACAAGCGGTGCGCGAGCGCATTGGCTTTGCGGTCGAGCTCGCGGTAGGTCAGGCTCGCTTCTTGGCAGACCACTGCGACCGCGTCAGGCGTGCGGGCCGCCTGCCGCTCGATCAATTGATGCGCACAGAGCTTTGTCTCCTCCTCCGCTTCGGTCTCGTTCCAGGCATCCAGCGCCGCCTGCTCCTCTGCTGTCAACAGCGGCACCCGCGAGACGGAACGCTGCGGCTCCTGCACCAACTCCTGCAGCAACAGCTGCCAATGCGCGGCCATCCGCTCCACCGTCTCGCGGTCGAACAGGTCGGCGTTGTACTCCAGCGCTGCGCTCAATCGTCCCGCATCCTCCGCCACAAACAAGGTCAGGTCAAACTTCGCCGTCCCCGCGTCCACGTCGACCGGGGTCAGCGTAAGTCCAGGGAAGGACAGGCGTTCAAAAGGTGCCTTTTGTAACGCGAACATCACTTGGAACAGCGGTGAGACGCTGCGGTTGCGCTCCGGTTGCAGCTCTTCGACCAGCTTCTCAAACGGCAGGTCTTGATGCGCGTAGGCCGCGACTGCCGTGTCGCGCACGCGGGCGAGCAATTCGGCAAACGTTGGCACGCCGGACAGATCGGTGCGCAGGACGAGCGTGTTGACGAAAAAGCCGATCAGCCCTTCGGTCTCTTGGCGGCTGCGGCCTGCGACCGGGGTACCGACGAGGATGTCGTCCTGCCCCGTATAGCGGTGGAGCAGAGTCTGGAAGGCGGCGAGCAAGGCCATGAACAGGGTCACGCCTTCGCGCTGGCAGAGCCCGTGCAACTGAGCGGTGACCGCATCGGCGACCTGACACCGCAGCGTTTCGCCGCGATAGGTCTGCACCGCCGGGCGCGGGCGGTCGGTCGGCAGCTGCAGGATCGGCAGCGGGCCGTGCAGCTGCTCTTTCCAAAACGACGTCTGCTCCTGTCCGTGCCCGTGCGCTTTTTGCCAAGCGGCATAGTCGGCGTACTGCACAGGCAGCAGCTTTGGCTCCGCGCTTCCGTAGAGCGCCGAGATCTCTTCCATCAGCACGCCGAGCGACCAGCCGTCGGCGATGATGTGGTGCAAAGTCAGCGCCAGCAGGTGATCGTGTGCATGTTTGCGATAGAGGCGGACCCGCAGCAGCGGCCCGTTCGCGAGATCGAACGCTTGGCGCACTTCCTGTGCGGCGAGCTGCAGGATCTGCTCATCAGCAAGGTGCCGGACGTCTTCGATCGGCACGTCGAAGGTGAGGTTCGGCAGCACAGCCGCTTTTGTCACGCCTTCCTCTTGCGGAAAGACGGTGCGCAGCGATTCATGACGCTGGATGACGCTGCGGAAGGCAAGCGTCAATTGTTCCACGTTCAGTTCGCCTTGCATCCGCAGCGCGCCTGCGATGTGGTAGATCGGCGTCCCCGGCTCCAGCTGTTCAAAAAAGAGCACCCGCTCTTGGGCGAACGAGAGGGGCAAAGCACCGTCGCGTGCGACCGGCACCACCGGCGGCGTGCGCGATTCCTGCGCCTGTTCGACGCAGCGGGCAAACGCTTCGAGGGTTGGAGCTTCGAACAGCTTTTTCAGCGGCAGGTCTACCTCCCACTGCGCAGCGATCCGCGACGTCACTTGCGTCGCCAGCAGCGAATGACCGCCGAGGGCGAAAAAGTGGTCGTGCGCGCCGACTCGTTCCACACCCAATACTTCCTGCCAGATCGCAGCAAGGGCGGTTTCGGCAGGCGTGCGCGGCTCGACATGCGCCGTTTCGCTGCTCTCCGGCTCCGGCGCAGGCAAGGCGCGGCGGTCGATCTTGCCGCTGGCGGTCAGCGGCAGCCGGTCGAGCGTTACGATGGCGCTGGGCAGCATATAGGCAGGAAGCTTGCCTTGCAGGTCGCGCAGCAGCTCAGCAGGCTGGGCAGCGCCGACCACATATGCCACCAGTCGCTTGTGCCCCGGTCTGTCCTCGCGCGCCGCGACCGCCGCTTCCTTGACGGCGGGGTGCTCGCAGAGCCGCGCTTCCACTTCACCCGGCTCGATCCGATACCCGCGGATCTTCACCTGCTGATCGGTGCGGCCGAGATACTCCAAGTGGCCGCCGGCGAGCCAGCGCGCCAGATCGCCTGTGCGGTAGAGACGTTCGCCTGCTGTGAACGGATGTGCCACGAACCGCTCTGCGGTCAGGTCTGCTCGGCGCCAGTAGCCGCGCGCCAACGCAGCCCCGCCGATGTACAGCTCGCCTTGAACGCCGATCGGCACAGGCTGCAGTGCTTCGTCCAGCACGTAGGCCTGCACGTTGGCGATCGGCCGGCCGATCGGAGGCAGCGCGGTCTGCTCGCTTTCCTGCAAGGTGTAGGCGGTGACGACATGCGTCTCCGAAGGGCCGTACTGATTGTGCAGCACGCAGCCCGGCATGCTGTCCAGAAAACGCACGATCTGCGGCGTCATCTGCAGTTGCTCCCCCGCCGTGATGATCTCGCGCAGCCGGAGCTTCAGCCCGCGGGCCGATTCTGCCAGCTGCTGCAAGGCGATAAACGGCAGGAACACCCGCTCGACGCCTTCCTGCGCCACCAGTTCCAACAGTTGCCGGGGCTCGCTCCGCACTGCTTCCGACGGCACGACCAGCGTCCCGCCCGAGGCGAGCGTGGAGAAGATCTCCTGACAGGCCACATCAAAATGCAGGGCGGTATACTGCAGCGTCTTGAGCGCACCTTGCCGGGCAAACGTTTGGCGCTGCCAGGACAGCAAGTTGCTGACCGCCCGGTGCGGCATCGCCACGCCTTTGGGCACGCCCGTCGATCCGGACGTGTACAGCACGTACAAGAGATGATCAGGCGTCACGTCGCTCACCGGGTTGGCCTCGCTCCCTGCGGCGCACGCGGCATCTTCGATCAGCACGACCTCAGCCCTGTGGGTCGGGAGCACCGCTTGCAGATGCGCCTGGGTCAGCACCACCAGCACCTGCGTGTCTTCCAGCAGGAAGGCCAGCCGGCGCTCCGGGTACCCCGGATCGAGCGCCACATAAGCGCCGCCCGCTTTCAGCACGGCGAGCAGCGCGACGATCATCTCGGCCGACCGGTCCAGGCACAGCCCGACCGGCACGTCCGGTCCGACCCCTTTGGCCCGCAACAAGTGCGCCGCCCGATTCGCCCGGCGGTTCAGCTCATCGTACGTCAGGCGCTCATCGCCGTATTGCACCGCCACCGCTTCCGGCGTCCGCTCCACCTGCCGTTCCAACCACTCCTGCAAACACAGCGCTTCAACATCAGCCCCGGTCGCGTTCCACGCCCCGAGCAACTGGTTTCGCTCCGCTTCCGGGAGCAGCGTCAATCGGCTCAGCGGCGCATCCGGCAGGGAGAACAGGCTTGCGGCGAGCACTTGCAGATGCCCGGCCATCCGCTCGGCCGTCGCGCGGTCGAACAGATCCGCGTTGTATTCCAGCGTCAACTTCAGCGCCGACGCCTCTTCCAGCGCGTACAGCGTCAGGTCGAACTGCGCCGTCCCCGTCTCCGCCGCTTCCCGCGTCACCGTTACGCCTTGCAATGCGGGCGGCGCTTCCGGGGCGATCTGGTGAACGAACATCACTTGGAACAGCGGCGGCGCGCTGAGATTGCGTTCCGGCTGCAGCTCCTCGACCAATTTTTCAAACGGCACGTCCTGATGCTGATCGCCTTCGAGGCTGGCCTGCCGCACTCGCGCCAGCAGTTCGCGGAAGGACATGTCCTTGGAAACGGTCGTCCGCATGACCAAGGTGTTGACGAAAAAGCCGATCAGCCCTTCCACTTCCTGCAGTCTGCGCCCGGCAACAGGCGTGCCGACGCGGAGATCTTCCTGCCCTGTATAGCGGAACAGCAAGGTCTTGAACAGCGCCAGCAGCACCATGTTCAGCGTCGCTCCGCCCGCATGGCCCAGCGCCTTCAGCCCGGCGGTAAGCTCTGCCGACAGTGCAAAGCACACCGTACCGCCGAGCGTCGTCTGCACTGGCGGGCGCGGTCGGTCGGTCGGAAGCTGGAGCAGCGGCAGCTCGCCGCCCAACTGCTCCTTCCAGTACCGCAGCCCGCCTGCCAGCGCCTCCGCCTGCAACTGACCGCGCTGCCATTCGGCAAAATCGGCATACTGCACCGGGAGGGCGGGCAGACTCTCGCCGCTGTAGAGGGCGGCCAGTTCCTTGATCAGCACGCCAAGCGACCAGCCGTCGGCGACGATGTGGTGCAGCGTCAGCAAGAGCAGATACTCCTCCTCCCCCGCGCGCGCCAACGCTGCGCGCACCAGCGGACCGCGAGCCAGATCAAACGGCCTCCGCGCCTCCAGCTGCAATTGCCCCGCTTCAAGATTCATCAGTTCCAGCTTCGTCTCTTCTGCGATCACCTGCACCGGTTCGCCGTCCACTTCCCCAAACGTCGTGCGCAGCGCTTCATGGCGGCGCACGATCTCCTGCAGGCACCCGGTCAGCTTTTGCACATCCAACGGCCCGGTCAACCGCACCAGCGTAGGGATGTGATACGCGGCGCTTCCCGGCTCCAGCCGCTCCAGAAACCACAGGCGCTGCTGGGCAAACGACAGCTTGGCCGCGCCCATCCCCTTTCGGCGCGGAATGACCGGCGCAGACCCAAGCACATCCTCTGCAAAAATCCCGTTCATGCGCTGTTCCAGCAAGATCCGCTTCTCCGGCGACAACCTTTCGCGGCGCGCCAGCACGCGCTGCATCAACTCCGAATTGCTCATCCTCTTCATCCACCTCCGAAAAAAAGGCAAAGGTGTTATTGAAGATCTTACAGACTCTTCCACCTTTGCCTTGTCGTTCATCATGTTGTTATTGGCTCACGCTTTTGACCTGCTCCAGGTACTTGTGCAGGCGCTCGGCCAGCGACTGGACGTGCGGCTGCTGCAAGATGCTGAAGTGGTGTCCTTCCGCTTCGCTGACCTCCACTCTGGAGCACAGCTGGCTCCATCCGTAGGTTGGGTCTTGGCGGATATGGTCAAAATCGGCGAGTTCGGGCGTGGTGCTCGCCCGGAAGAAGGCAACGCGCACCGCTTCATCCAGACCGTCTGCCGGCTCGTAGGAGGTCATGGCGTCGGTGTTCGCTTTGAAGACTTTGTACAGGCGGCGCACATGATCGAACTTCAGTCCCGGCGGCAAGCTGCCTGTCGACATCGCCGAGTGATAGATCATCTCCAGGGCATTCTCTGCACCGAGCGCCTCCAACTGCGCAGACATTTCGCCCAAGTTCGAGAAGTCCAATCCGCTCGTGCCGGCCAGATCGCCGGCAAAATTCATCAAGGCGCGGAGGTCATCCATCGGTTCTGCGCGGTTTTGTTCCACCGGCGCCATCGTGTCGAGCATGATCAGCAGTTCGACCGCTTCTCCCTGCGCGCGCAGTTGACGGGTCATCTCGAAGGCGATCGCGCCGCCGAGCGACCAGCCGCCCAGACGGTACGGGCCCTCCGCCTGCACGCGGCGGATCTCCTCGATGTACCAGGCCGCCATCTCTTCGAATGTCGAAAGCGGCAGGTTGTCATCATCGAAGCCCAGCGCCTGCAGGCCGTAGAACGGCTGGTCTGCGCCCAAGCGCCGCGCCAGTTCGAAGTAGGAGAAGATCCCGCCGCCGACCGGATGGACGAAGAAGACGGGCGGCTTGCTGCCTGTGGCCTGCACCGGCACCAGCGACGTGCCGGTGCGCGTGCCGACGCCTTGGCGCAGCAGCTCGGCAAGGCCCGCGATCGTACCGTCCTGGAACAGAACGGACAGCGGCAGGCTGAACCCGAGGCGCTGTTCGATCAGCGCCATCATCCGCACCGCGAGCAGCGAATGCCCGCCGATCGCAAAGAAGTCGTCTTTCACCGAAGGCGCGGCGCCAAGCAGCTCTTCCCAGATCGCGGCCAGCTCCGTCTCAAGTTCATCGCGCGGGGCGACAAATTCGATCTCGCGCTCAATGCCGAGCTCTTCCGGCACCGGGAGGGCGCGGCGGTCGACTTTACCGTTGTCTGTGAGCGGCAGGTGTTCCATCACGACGAACGCTGACGGGATCATATATTCCGGCAGCGACTGGCGCAGGTGTCCGCGCAGCTCCGTCGTCAAACCTTCCGCTGCCTCCGCCTCCACATAGGCGACCAGACGCTTCTCGCCGTGGAGATCGTCCAGCGCGACGACCGTCGCCAGCGCCACCTGCGGGTGAGCGGTGAGCAGCGATTCGATCTCGCCGATCTCGATGCGGAATCCGCGGATCTTGACCTGATGGTCGATTCGGCCGAGGAATTCCACATCCCCGTTCGGCAGAAAGCGCACCAAGTCACCGCTCTTGTACCAGCGTTCGCCGTCCAGCTCGACGAACTGCGCTGCTGTCAGCTCCGGCTGACCGAGGTAGCCGCGGCCGACACCGGCGCCCCCGATGTACAGTTCGCCGGCGATGCCGAGCGGCACGCGCGCGACCTGTGCGTCATAGACGCGCAGCTTGGCATTGCTCAGCGCGCGGCCGATGACGAGACGCTCCGATGTCTGTACTTCCGCATCGTGGAAGGTGCAGAGGATCGTCGTTTCGGTCGGCCCGTAGGCGACGACGACACGGGCGTTCGGGAACGCTTGGCGCAGCACCACTTGCAAGTCGGCCGGCACCGCTTCGCCGCCGACAAACAGCGTGCCAAGCGACGTGACCGGCGCGCCTTGCTGCAAGATCTCCTGTGCGACATGGCGCATCAGGCTCGGCACCGACATGCAGACGTTCGAGCTGCGCAGTTCGCGCACGAGCTGCGGGATGTTCAACACCTGCTCTTTGGCGAGCAGCACGGTCGTACCGCCCACAAACAGCGGTGCCCAGATCTCTGCTACGTTGATGTCGAACGTCATCGTCGTCACCGAGAGCTTGCACGTGCTGCTGTCATAGCCAAACTCGCCGATCAACGCCCACATGGTGCTGACCAGTTGGCGATGCTCGATCATCACCGCTTTCGGCTTGCCGGTCGAGCCGGACGTGTACAGCAGGTACGCGAGATGATGCGGCTGTACCGCCGTCTGCGGTGCGGTCGCCGGATATCCGGCGCAGCTGTCTTCCCGGTCGACGCAGACGACGGCCGCACCTGTGGCGGGCAGGTTCGGCGCCTGATGCTCTTTGGTCAAGAGCACGGTCAGCCCGGCATCTTCCAGCATGTAGGCGATGCGGTCCTGCGGATGCGCCGGGTCGATCGGCACGTACGCTCCGCCTGCCTTGTGCACGGCAAGCAGCGAGACGATGAACTCCGGCGACTTCTCCATGCACACGCCGACCAGCACATCAGGCGCGACGCCAAGGCTTTGCAGACGGTGCGCCAGCGCGTTGGCGCGGGCATCGAGCTCCGCATAGGTCAAGCTCTCGCCGCCGTACTCGACAGCGGCCGCCTCCGGCGTGCGGGACGCGTGTACGGCGACAAAGTCATGCGCGCACTTGTCCTGCGGGAACTCGAGCGCACCGGGGTTCCAGGCGTCGAGCTGCTCCGCTTCCGCTGCGCTCAGCAGCGGCAGTTCGGCGATCTTGCGGTCCGGATCGGCAACCAGTGCAGCGATCAGCGATTGCAGATGCTGCCCCATGCGCTCGATCGTCGCCGCCTCGAACAGGTCGGCCTGGTAGTTGAAGGCGTGGAGTTGCCCTTCTTCCGACTCGTAGACCATCAGGGCCAACTCGAAGTTCGCCACGCCGCCGCCCGCTTCGAGCGCCGACATCGTCACGCCCGGCAGCGACAGATCGCCCATCGGCGCGTTTTGCACGGCGAACATCACCTGGAACAGCGGCGATACGCTCATGTCGCGGTTCGGCTGCACCTCTTCGACCAGCCGCTCGAACGGCAGATCCTGATGCGCGTAGCTGTCGAGCGCCGTCTGGCGGACGCGCTGCAAAAGCTCGCGGAATGTCGGCTGTCCGGACAGGTCGGTGCGCAGGACGAGCGTGTTGACGAAAAAGCCGATCAACGGCTCGATCTCCGAACGGTTGCGTCCGGCGATCGGCGAGCCGACGAGAATGTCATCCTGCCCGGTGTAGCGATAGAGCAGCACGTTCAGCGCAGCGAGCAGCGTCATGTACATCGTGACGCCTTCCTGTTGGCACAAAGCCTGAAGCTGATCGGTCAGCTCTTTGGACAGGCGGTGCGCATGCGAGCCGCCACGCAAAGTCGGCACCGGCGGACGCGGGTGGTCGTGCGGCAGCGGCAAGACCGTTTTCGCGCCGCTCAGCTTGTCTTTCCAATGCGCCAGCTGCGCCTGCAGGTTGTCCCCTTCCAGCCATGCGCGCTGCCAGTGCGCAAAGTCGGCATACTGCACCACAAGTTCCGGCAGCGGCGACGGTCTGCCTTCCGCAAACGCCGCGTACAGGTCGCCCAGTTCGCTGACAAACACGCCGATCGACCAGCCGTCCGAGACGATATGGTGCATCGTGAACAGGAGCACCGCTTCGTCATCTGCTGTGGTCAGCATCGTCGAGCGGAACAAAGGACCTTGGCTCAGGTCAAACGGCTTGCGGGCTTCCAGTTCGGCGAGGCGCAGGGTTTGCGCTTCCCGCTCTGCCTCCGGGAGCTTACGCAGGTCGATTTTTTCCAGCTCGTGGATCATGTCGGCATGCACCACTTGCACCGGGCTTCCGTCGACCAGCGAGAAGGTGGTGCGCAGCACTTCGTGCCGGCGCACGATCTCCTGCAGCCCGCGCTCCAGCGCTTCTGCGTTCAAGTCGCCCTTGAAGCGCACTCCGCTGAACATGTTGTAGCTGGACTGTTGAGTCAGGCGGTCGATGAACCACAAGCGCTGCTGCGCGAAGGACAGCGGCAGATCGCGGTCGCGTCCCACCGGGACGATCGGCGGCGCCGCGGCACCTGTGGCAAGCTCGCTGTGGCGTTTCATGTAGTCGACGAGGCTCGCCACCGTCGCCGCTTCGAACAGCGCGCGCACCGGCAGCTCCATGCCAAACACCTGGCGGATGCGCGAGATCATCTGCGTGGCGAGCAGCGAGTGCCCGCCCATGTCGAAGAAGTGGTCGTGGATGCCGATGCGCTCCACTTTCAGCACGTCGCGGAAGATGCCGGCCATCAGCTCTTCGGTCGCCGTGCGCGGCGCGACGAAGCTCTCGTTCAGCTCCGGGCGCAGGCCGTCTGGCGCCGGAAGCGCTTTGCGGTCGATCTTGCGGTTCGGCGTCAAAGGCACGGCGTCAATCGCCATGAACAGCTGCGGCACCATGTACTCCGGCAGGCGCTCTTTCAAGAAGCTGCGCAGCTCATGCGTGCTCGGTTCCTGTTCTTGGTCGAGCACGACATAGGCAACGAGCATCGTCTTCGCGCCGCCTTCCGTCTGTTCGCGCGCCATGACCACCGTTTCCAGCACGCCCGGATGCTGACCGAGGATCGTCTCGATCTCGCCGAGCTCGATGCGGTAGCCGCGGATCTTGACCTGTGTGTCGATTCGGCCGTAGAACTCGATGTTCCCATCCGGCAGATAGCGGGCCAGGTCGCCGGTGCGGTACAGGCGGGCGCCCGGCTTACCGCTGAACGGATCGGCGACAAATTTTTCGGCGGTCAGCTCGTCGCGGCCCAGATAGCCGCGGGCCAGCGACATGCCGCCGATATAAACTTCGCCCGGCACGCCGACCGGCACGGGGCGCATCAACGGGTCGAGGATGTAGATCTGCGTGTTGCCGATCGGGCGTCCGATCGGCGGCAGGAGCGGCCATGTTTCCTGCTCCAGCGGCAAGGTGTACGACGTGACGACATGGCACTCGGTCGGGCCGTACTGGTTGTACAGACGGCAACCTTCGAGGCTGGCCAGCCAGTTGCGCACCGGGCGGGTGGTCTGCAGTTGGTCGCCTGCAGTGGTGATCTCTTTCAACTGCAAAGGCAACGCTTCCGGCAGCCCTTCCGCCACTTCGCACAGCTGTTGGAAGGCGACGAACGGCAGGTAGATGCGGTGTACCCCTTTTGCGGCCAGATAGCCGAGCAGTCGCACCGGATCGCGGCGCACCTCTTCGCTGACCAGCACCAGCGTGCCGCCGGTCGACAGGGTGCAGAAGTACTCCTGGAACGAGATGTCGAAAGTCATCGACGCATATTGCAGCGTCCGCTCGCCAAACGCATACGGCGTCTCCTCCAGCTGCCAGGAGATCATATTGCGCAGCGGGCGGTGTGTCATCATGACGCCCTTCGGCTTGCCGGTCGTGCCCGAAGTGTAGATGACGTACAAGGCGTTGTCCAGCGTCTCACCGCTGTTCGGGTTGTGCGGCGGCTGCTGGGCGATCTCCGGCCAGTCGCCATCGACTGCGACCACGTT
The DNA here is from genome assembly GCF_004340785.1 of Tumebacillus sp. BK434. Taxonomy (NCBI): domain Bacteria; kingdom Bacillati; phylum Bacillota; class Bacilli; order Caryophanales; family Alicyclobacillaceae; genus Tumebacillus; species Tumebacillus sp. BK434. Next base: position 836,785 of record NZ_SLXS01000001.1, read on the forward strand.
CACACCGTCGGTCGGCAGGTGTTCGACCAGGCCGGCCTGCGTGACCAGCACGCCAACCTGCGCATCTTCCAAAATAAAACCGATGCGGTCCTTCGGATGCGCGGGGTCGAGCGGCACATACGCTCCGCCCGCTTTCATAATGCCAAGCGTCGCCACGGCGAGGTCGATCGATCGCTCCATGCACAATCCGACGAGGACTTCCGGGCCGACGCCGCGCGCTTTCAGGTGATGCGCCAAACGGTTCGCCCGCTCGTTGAGCTCAGCGTACGTCAGCTGCTCCTGCTCCAGCACGACCGCCACCGCTTCCGGCGTGCGAACGACTTGCGCTTCAAACATCTGATGCGCACAGAGGCCATCCGCGTAGTCGAGCGAGATGCCGTTCGACAGCGTAAGCACCTGCTGCTCCTCTTCTGCGCTCATCAGCGGCAGCGCGGAGATCGGCAGCGACGGGTCTTGCACAGCCGCTTCGAGCAGTGTCCGGAAATGGCGCGCCATCCGCTCGATCGTAGCCCCGGTGAACAAGGCCACATTGTATTCCAGCGAGACGGACAGCCCGTCTTCCCGCTCGGCCATCGTCCAGAGCAGGTCGAACTTCGCCGTCTTGCTCTCCTGCGATACGCCGACCAGCTGGATCTCGTCGGTCATCGAGCCTTCCGCCGCGAAGTTTTGCAGAGCGAACATCACCTGGAAGATCGGCGAATGGCTCTGGTCGCGCTCCGGCGCCAGCTCTTCGACGAGCTTCTCGAACGGCACATCCTGATACTGATACGCTTCCAGCGCTGTGCCGCGCACCCGCTGCACCATCTCTTGGAAGCTCGGATCACCCGACAGGTCGGAGCGCATCACCAAGGTGTTGACGAAGAATCCGATCAGCCCTTCGATGCCGCTGCGGTTGCGGTTCGCAATCGGCGTGCCGACCAGGATGTCGTCCTGTTTCGTGTAGTGGAACAGCAGCGCCTTAAACGCGGCGAGCAGTGTCATGAACAGCGTGCTGCCCTCCTGTTTGCTCAGCGCTTGCAGCTTGTGCATCAGCTCTTTGGGCAGCGTGACATGCAAGCCTTCCCCGACGTGCGTCTGTACAGCCGGGCGTTTGAAGTCGGTCGGCAGCTCAAGGATCGGCAGCGTGCCGCCGAGCTGCTTGCGCCAGTAGTTGAGCTGCGTTTCCAGCACTTCGCCCTGCAGGTAGTTGCGCTGCCACACCGCAAAGTCGGCGTATTGCAGCGGCAGCTCCGGCAGCGGCGACGGCTGCCCTTTGACAAACGCCTGGTACAGCTGGGTCAGTTCGCTGATCAGGACGCCATACGACCAGCCGTCAGCGATGATGTGATGGATCGTGAACATCATCAGGTGATCGTTTTCCGACAGGCGCACCAGCTTGGCGCGCACCAAAGGTCCTGTGCTGAGATCGAACGGCTGTCGCGCTTCGGCGTCGGCGAGGCGCTTCACTTCCGCTTCCCGTTCCGCTTCCGGCAGATGCTCGATCGAGGTCAAAGGCACGGGTAGTTCCAGCTCCGGCGCGATCACCTGCTCCGGCATCGTGCCGCGCATGCGGAACGTCGTGCGCAGCGTTTCGTGGCGGCGGGCGATCTCGTTGAAGCTGGCCCGCAAGGCGTCCACATCGAGCGGCCCGTACACGCGGTAGGCCATTGGGATGTTGTAGAGCGGCGAGTTCGGAATCAGCTGATCGAGGAACCACAGGCGCTGCTGCGCGAACGAGGTCGGGTAGCCTTGATCCTCCTCTTCCTCATCCTCCGCGCGCACGCCGTGCAGCGGACCCTGCTCCGCCGCGACCGCACCGCTGCCCAGCGCCTCGGTGATGCGGCCGGCCAGTTCGGACAAGGTCGGTGCTTCGAACAGCATGCGCAGCGGCAGGTCGACGCCGAAGTCATCGAGCACGCGCGACATCAGGCGGGTCGCCAGCAGCGAGTGTCCGCCCATTTCAAAAAAGTTGTCCTGCTGCCCGATGCGGTCAACGCGCAAAATGTCGGCCCAGATCTCGGCCAATTTTTGCTCAACGTCTGTGACCGGCGCCACGTATGCTTGTTCTTCCGTACGCGCGCCATCGGGCATCGGCAGTGCTTTGCGGTCAATCTTGCCGTTCGGAGTCAGCGGCATTTCGGCGAGCACGACAAAGGCGGACGGCACCATATACTCCGGCAGCAGTTCTTTCGCGCGGGTGCGCAGCTCCGCCACCGACACGTCTGCGCCGTGCGGCACCACATAAGCGGTGATCCGCTTGTCGCCCGGCACGTCTTCACGGACGATGACGATCGCTTCTTTGACCGCTTCCTGCTGGCCGATCACCGCCTCGATCTCGCCGAGCTCGATGCGGAAGCCGCGCACTTTGACCTGGTGGTCGATGCGGCCCATGAATTCCAGCATCCCGTTTGGCAGCAAGCGGACCAGGTCGCCCGTCTTGTAGAGGCGGGAACCGTCTGCGCGGAACGGATGCGAAATGAACGCTTCAGCGGTCAGCTCCGGGCGGTTCAGATACCCGCGCGCCAGACCCGGGCCGCCGACATACAGTTCGCCCGGCACGCCGAGCGGCAGCGGCTGGCGATGCAGATCGAGCACGTACAGCTCATTGTTGCGGATCGCCCGCCCGATCGGCACAACCGGCGTGACCTGCTCTGCAGCGGTGAGCCAGTTTGTGGTTGAAGCGACCGAGTTTTCGGTCGGCCCGTACGCGTTTGCCAAAATGCACCCGGGCAGCTTTTGCAAAAATTTCTTCGCGTGCGGGGAGGACATCACATCGCCGCCCACGGAGAGCAGTTTGAGGTGGCCGATGCTGCTCAGATCCGCTTCTGCCAGCTGTGGCAACAGACCCGAGGTGAGCAGCGCCACGGTGATCTGCTCTTCGGATAGCACGCGCACCACTTCGTCGACCGTCGGCGTCTGCGCCGGGAAGACGACCAGCTTCGCGCCGTGCAGGAGCGCGCCCCACACTTCAGGCGTCGCCGCGTCGAAGGAGATCGCCGCGATCTGCAGGAACACTTCCTCCGCGCCGAAGATCAGGTAATCGCTGTTTATCACGAGGCGCACAACGCCGCGGTGCGGGATCAGGACGCCTTTCGGTCGGCCCGTCGAGCCGGACGTATAGATCATGTACGCCAGATGATTCGGCGTGATCGATACGTCAGGCGCTGCCGGGCTCTCCGCCGCGATCAGATGCCAATCGCGGTCGAGGCAGATCATCTCCGCGCCGTGGTCAGGCAGCTCCGGGAGCAGTTTCTCCTGAGTCAGCAGGACACCAACGGCGCTGTCTTCCAGCATGTAGGCGATGCGGTCTTTCGGATAAGCCGGATCGAGCGGCACATAAGCACCGCCCGCCTTGACGATCGCGAGCAGGCCGATGATCATCTCCAGCGACCGCTCCATGCACAGGCCGACGAGCACATCAGGTCCGACGCCTTTTCGCTGCAGGACGTGCGCGAGCTGGTTGGCGCGTTCGCTGAGCTCGCGGTAGGTCAGCACGCTGCCTTCAAACGACACCGCCGCTTTGTCCGGATATTGGCCGGCGATCTTCGCAAACAGCGCGGGTACGGTCTCCTCCGGATAGTCGACCTTGTTTTGGTTAAAGTCGATCAGTTGGGTATGCAGCTCTTCCTGGGTCAACAGGGGCAGTTTGGCCACTTGAAGACCGGGGTTGGCGACGATGCTTTCCAGCAGGTTGATGAAATGATCGGTCATCCGGGCGATCGTCGATTCGTCAAACAGGTCGGTGCTGTATTCCAAGCTGCCGGAGATGCCTTCCGGATGCTCCGACAAGCCCATGTTCAAGTCAAATTTTGCTGTGCGGTCGCCCGTGTCCAGCGTGCTCATCTCCAGGCCCGGCAGCTGATGCGAGCCGGAGGGCGCGTTTTGCAGCGCAAACATCGTCTGGAACAGCGGCGTGTAGCTCATGTTGCGCTCCGGCTGCACCTCTTCGACCAGCCGCTCAAACGGCAGGTCCTGATGCGCGTACGCATCGAGCGCCGTCTGGCGGACGCGCGCGAGCAGATCGCGGAACGTCAGCAAGCCGGAGAGGTCGGTGCGCATGACGAGCGTGTTGACGAAGAAGCCGATCAGCCCTTCGATCTGCCCGTTGTTGCGCCCGGCGATCGGCGTGCCGACCGCGATGTCGGTCTGCCCGGTGTAACGGCTGAGCAGCGCGGAAAACGCCGCCAAAAGCGTCATGTACAGCGTGGCGCCTTCCTGCTGGCTCAGCTGCGCCAGCTTGTCAGACAGCGCTTTGCTCAGCTGAAAGCGCAGCGACCCGCCTTGATGGCTCGGCAGCGCCGGGCGCGGACGGTCGGCCGGCAACTGCAGCACGGGCGGATGATCACCGAGCTGTTTCTTCCAATAGGAAAGCTGACGGTCCAACTCAGCGCCGGAGAGATGTTCCATCTGCCAGGCGGTAAAGTCGATATATTGAATCGGCAGATCCACAAGCGGTGACGACTGGCCGCCGGAAAACGCTTCGTACAGCACGGCCATCTCATTCATCATCACGCCGCACGACCAGCCGTCCGAGATGATATGGTGCATATTCAAAAGCAGGACATGCTCCTGCTCGTCCAGTTTCAGCAGCGTCGTCCGCATCAGCGGACCTTGGGTCAGATCGAACGGGCGGTTCGCATCCTCCCGCGCCAGATCGTGCGCCTTGTCCATCCGCACTTCGGTGGGCAGACGGCGCAAGTCGAGCAACGGCATGGCGAACGCCATCTGCGGGTATACGACCTGCATCGGCGCGCCGTTCTCTTCCGCAAATACCGTGCGCAACGTCTCGTGGCGCGCCACGATCTCCTCCAGACTCCGCTTGAGCGCGTCGACATTCAACTGCCCCTGCATCCGAATGGCAAACGGAATGTTATACATCGCGCTGCCCGGCATCAGCTTGTCCAGAAACCACAGCCTTTGCTGGGCAAACGATGCAGGAAACGTGAATGCTCCTTCCACAGCCGTCTGGTTTCCTGTATGGTTCATCATGAAGACCTCCTAGCCAGATCACAGTCTTAGTGCATTCTCATCGAATTCGTAATTGTTCTCTATCTGATCTATTTCTTTGTTAAACATGCATAAACCTTCCTGAAGTTCTAAAGTTTTTATTGCGATTGCATTCCTAAAAATTTACCCCAGCTTTTCGGCTTCGTTAGTCTCGTTTCAGATTGAAGCAATTGACGGATTTATTGTTTTAATTGTCCAGCTGTTGACTTCCGACAAAATTGTGACTATCATATTCCCAAGTAATCCGAGCATCATTATCAACTTTTGAATGGGAGGTGCCCAACATGCTGGCAAGCTTGTTGATTGCGCTTGTTATCCTGATCTTCTTGTATTTCTTAAAAGCGAAAAAAGTCGGCTTCGGCACCCGTGTCATCCTCGCGATGCTGCTGGGTGTCGGGCTCGGGGCAATCTTTGGTGAGGAGGCGCAGAAAGTCGGCACGATCGGCTCGATCTACGTCTCGCTGATCAAGATGATCGTCATGCCGCTGGTGATCGCGATGATCATCACGGCGGTCACCCAACTGACCGATCCGACCCAACTCCGCAAACTCGGTCTGAAAACGGTCGCCCTCTTCCTCGCCACCACGGGGATCGCGGCGGTGATCGGCATTCTGGTCGCCCTGGCGATCGATCCGGGCGCCGGTGTGCAATTTGTGAAAGACGCGTCGTTTGAAGCGCGCGAGATCCCGACGTTCGACAAAGTCTTGCTCGACCTCGTGCCGTCCAACCCGGTCAATGAGATGGCGAACGGCAAGGTGATCCCGGTGATCATCTTCTCCCTGTTCCTCGCCGTCGCGATCCTGATCGAGCGTTCCCGCAAGCCGGAGACGGTGCAGCCGGTGATGGACTTCCTGAACTCGTTTGCGAAAATCATGTTCCGCGTCGTCAAACTGGTCATCGCCCTCACCCCGTACGGCGTCTTCGGCCTGATGACCTCGATGGCGGCCAAATACGGCTTGTCATCCCTGTTGCCGCTCGGCGAAGTGATCCTCGCCGTCTATGTGGCCTGCCTGCTGCACTTTGTGATCACCTACGGCTCGCTGGTGACGTTTGTGGCGCGCGTGAACCCGCTGCGCTTCCTGAAGAAAATCTACCCGGTCATCGCCGTCGCGTTCACCACGCGCAGCTCCTACGCGACGCTGCCCGTGAACATGGAAGTGATCACCAAGCGCGTCAAAGTGTCTGAAAAGATCGCATCGTTTGTCGCGCCGCTCGGCGCCACGATCAACATGAACGGCTGCGGCGGTCTGTACCCGGCGATCGTGGCGATCTTCGTCGCCCGTGTCTTCAACATCGACCTCGGCTTCACCGACTACTTGCTGATCGTCGGTTCGGCGATGATCGCTTCGATCGGCACGGCTGGCGTCCCCGGTCCGGCGACGATCTCGACCACCGTCGTGCTGACCTCGCTGGGTCTGCCGCTGGAAGGCTTTGCGCTGGTGCTCGGCATCGACGCGATCATCGACATGGCCCGCACCGCAATCAACGCGACCGGCACGACCGTGTCCTCGCTGATCATCGCCAACTCCGAAGGCGAATTCGACCGCGAAGCGTTTAACAACGGCACCGATGAAGACTTGGAAACGAAAATCGCATAACTGCGCACATCAAAAAGGCTCCCTGCCCAGGGAGCCTTTTGCTAGTTGTTGAATGAATAGTCCCGCTCTACTTTGCAAATGCGCGTCACGTAGCGGCTGTACCAGTCGCTGCGGCCTTTCGCCTGCGCTTGCTGATGGTCGACGTTCTCTTTCCACGCCTTGATCGCCGCGAGCGACTCCCAGTAGGAGACGGTGATGCCAAGTCCTTCCTCGCGCGCGCTTTCCACGCCCAAAAAGCCGGGCTGCTGCTCGGCCAGCCGCACCATCCGTTCCGCCATCTCCCCATAGCCATTGTCGCCTGCTGTGCGTTGCGACGTGAAGATGACCGCGTAGTAAGGCGGCTGCGGAGTGTTCACAGGCTGTGTCATCGCGAATCCCCCCTTCCTGCAACTTCGTCCCATGATTAGCATTGCTTATGGATCGCATTAAAAGTTCCGATTTCAAATCATTTCTGACAACCTCTATACTCAAGATAGCACATTACGGACGAAAGAAGGGGATCATGATGGATATCATCGCCAAACTCCGGCTCCCGAACCACCGCCATCTGCCCTTTATATCTGGCATCTTGTTTACGCTCCTGCTCGCGCTGCTCGGCTTCGGACTCGCCCAACTGCCCGGCCTGAGCCAGATCGGTCCACTGGCCTGCGCCATCTTGCTTGCAGTGCTCTACCGGCAAAAATTCGGCTACCCGGACACGCTGCGCAGCGGCATCCAATTTTCCTCCAAGCGCCTGCTGCGCCTCGCGATCATCCTGTACGGCCTCAAACTTAACCTGCAGCTCTTGATCAGCAAAGGCCTGCCGCTCTTGGCGCTCGACGCGCTGGTCATCCTGTTTGCGATCGGGCTGACCGTCCTGCTCGCCAAGTGGTGGAAAGCCGACTTTTCTTTGTCGCTGCTACTCGGCATCGGCACCGGCATCTGCGGCGCGGCCGCCATCGCGGCGGTGACGCCGATCCTGCGCAGCAAGCAGGAAGACTCGGCCCTCTCCGTCGGCATCATCGCGCTGACCGGGACGCTTTTTGCGGTCGGCTATGTGCTGTTGCGCCCGGTGCTTCCGCTCGCGGACGGCGTATACGGCATCTGGGCCGGCCTGTCGCTGCATGAGCTGGCCCACGTCGCGCTCGCCGCCGCCCCGGCCGGGCAAGACGCGGTGGCGCTCGCATTGCTCGCCAAGCTCGGCCGCGTGCTATTGCTCGTCCCGTCCTCCTTCCTGCTGCTGTTTTGGCAGCGTAAAAAAGCGGGGACTTCCGCACCGATCGAGTTCCCGTGGTTCCTGCTCGGCTTCCTTGCGCTCAGCATCGCCGGAACGCTGTTCCCGCTGCCGGCGGACGTCCTCCAGATCCTCTCCACGCTGACCACGCTCCTGCTCGCCATGGCGATGGTCGGCCTCGGCCTCAATGTCGCCCTCCGCGACCTGCGCGCCAAAGCATTGCGCCCGCTTTTGATCATCGCCGTCACTTCGACTCTGCTCTCCACTTTGACTTTCTGGTTGCTCTAAACAAACAAAACCACCGCCTACACAGCGGTGGTTTCCCCTATCTTCTTCACAAACAGCACGCGGCTCTGCCCCTGCCCGTCGTACTCCTCCGCCACTTTTTCAATCGCAAAGCCCATCCGCGTATGAAAGGCGACCGACCCTTGATTGACCGGCGAAGTCACACAGCGCACCGTGTCACAGCCCCGCGCCTGCACCCGCTGGAAAAACGTTTCATACAAGCGGTTGCCGAGGCGCATGCTCCGGTACTCCGGATGCACGCCGACAAAATGGATATACGCCTCGTTTGGAAACGTCTGCGAGACGAAACCGATCAGAAAGGCCACGATCTCGCCCGCTTCTTCCAGCACGAAGCTCGTATCCCGAAAATGGACAAAAAACAGCTTGGGCAGCATCGCCGCCATGGGACGTCCGCCCCACCAGCTGTCGATCACCCGCATCACGTACGCATAGTCCGCTTCCGCAACCTCACGCAGCTCCATCCTCTTCCCACCTTGCACACTCGTTTATTACTCGGTCTGCTGACCGCCGTCGAGCAGCTGTTTGGCGTCGGCCAGCCCTTGGCGATGGCTTTCGATGTAGTTGATAATCTGGTCTTTCAGCTCGCCCACGCTATTGGCATACAGGAAATCGTCGTTGATCACCACGTACGCATAGCGCATGCAGATCCCGCAGCGGTCGAGACAACCGTCCGGTTCGATCGCCAGCTCCGGGTAGGTGGAGGACAGCCAGTCCACCACCGCGATATCATCTAAAAACGCATTGCTCGAACAGCATTCCAGCGTAAACTGTTTTTCCGTCTCCGCCACGCGCCTTCACTCCTTTCCCTCATCCGCCTGGCGCAGTTTCTCCACCAGACGGGTCATCTCCTCAGGCAGCGGGGATTCAAAACGCAGTGGCTCCCCGCTTCTCGGATGCACGAAGCCAAGCAGCTTGGCATGCAGCGCCTGCCGCTCAATCCAAGCGGCATCGTCTGTCGTGCCGTACATCGCATCCCCAAACAAAGGATGCCCGATATGCTTCATATGCACGCGTATTTGGTGCGTCCGCCCGGAATGCAGCTTGAGATCGACCTGCGTCCCTGCAACAAAACGCTCCGTCACCCGATATTCCGTGCTCGCGGGCTGGCCGTCCTCCCGCACCACGCGCACTCGAAAATCTTCGTCGCTGCGCCCAATCGGGCCGACAACCAACCCTTCCTCCAAGTCCAGCCGCCCGTGCACGACCGCCGTGTACGCCCGCTCGATCGTGCGCGCCATCATCTGCTGGCTCAAAAACTGATGCGCATGATGATTTTTGGCGATCACGATCAGCCCCGACGTCCACTGGTCGATGCGGTGCACCGGGCGAAAGCGGGCGACGACGCCCCGCTGTTTCCAATCGTACACAACCCCGTTGGCCAGCGTGCCTGTCCAATGACCCGACGTCGGGTGCACGATCAGCCCGGCGCGCTTGTCGACGACCAGCACGTCTTCATCTTCATAACAAGTTGCAAAAGGGATCGGCTCCGGCAAAATATCGACCGACTCTTCCGCCGGCAGCAGCAGGCGCAGATGATCGCCTTCCGCCACCCGCCAGGAGGTCCAGATCGGTTCGCCGTTTAACAGCACCCCTTGTCCTTCGGTCAGCTTGCGGATGACTTTGCGCGACATCTTGAGCTGCTTTTGCAGCACATCTTTGATCTTGCGCCCTGCCAGCTCCTCGCCGATCGTCAAGGAGTACAATTCGTCTTTCATGGAACGGCTACTCCTCCTTTTCCTGCTTGCGGTTGTGCTTTTTGCTTCGCGGCGGCAGTTTCATCTCCGGGTACCATTTATTCTCTTCTTCTTCCCGCTGCTTAAACCGCTCCGCTTCCTCCGCATCGAGCACCGGATAGCCCAGGCGCTGCTGACGGCGGTTCGCCGTCGCCGCCGGAGGCAGCCAGCGCTTGCGCACCCCGTTTGGATCGTAAAACGCATAGAACAACAGCCGATCGAGCTGGCGGTTTAGCATCCACAGCGTGACGAGCAGCATCAGCACCGAGCCGAGCAGATAGCCGGCACCCGGCGACCAGTTGTACTCGGTCGCGATCTCGCCGCCGAGGAGCAGCGACAACATGGCGATCCCGGCCGCCCACATCGCCTGTTTGCGCGCGTCGAAATACAACAGCAGCAAAAACGCCGTGATCCAGACCATATGCGGCACCGAGCCGATGATCGTCCACTGGAAGATGTCGATCACGTCCGGATAGATCTGTTTAACCTGCTGGGCGAACACCCAGGCCAGCAGCGCCACAAACGCTTGGATCTTCATCATCCGCAGCAAGGACGCTTTGGTCTCCAGCCGCAGCTCCTCTTCGAACATGCGGACGGGAGCCAACGTGTCGCCGCTTTCGATCGCATCATAAAAACGCCGGAATACTTTGTAGAAATCGGTCTCGATATTCACCGAAAACAGCGTAAACGCCGGAATCAGCGCCAAAAACGTCCAGAACTTCGCCAGATCATACCCAGGCGACAACAGGTAGCTGCCGCCGACGATCAAGCTGTGCTCCGACAGCCAATACATCCCGTTGTCGATCCACAAGGTCATCGCGTAACAGAAGCCGATTCCGATCAACTCCGGGTAGCGCTTGAATTGCGGCTTGACCTCATACACCGCCGGAGTCTGGCCTGGGAAGTCGCGCACGACGACGCTGCCCAGCCAGAAAAACGCCACGCCTTGCCCGAGCGTAAACATCGCCATGACGACCGTTTCATTCGCCTGCAGTCCGTTCAGCTTCATATATACGCCGTAGATCAGCACCATCACGCCAAGCGAGGCCAGACCAAACAAAAAGCCGCGGGCGATGTCCCAATACGCTTTTGCAGCCGACAGCAGAATCATGATCAGCCCGAGCTGTGTCAGGATCACCGTCAAGAGCACCGTCCAGACCTTGTAGGCGACCGGAAGTGGTAAAAACCACTGAATCCCCGTCCCGATCAGAGTCGCCGCCAGCCCCGTGTACAGATACACGCCGGTAAAGCCGCTGAGCAGACGTTCCGGCGCTTCCACATAGAGCGCATCGGCCAGATAGCGAGTCAAAAAGAACTGCGCCGTCGTCGAGATCAGATTGGACGTGATCATCGCATAGGTAATCGTCGCGAAAAACAGATCGCGCTGCGCGTTTTGCAAGCCGAACGCCTTGCTCCACGACAAGAGCAAAAACAATGCGATCAGCGTCAGGAGCCACGGCCCGGCCGCCACAAAAGCGGCCGCGCCGTACACTTTCCACTTGCCGGAGCGTCCGGCGTCACCGATCGCCTTGCGCAGCGTAAAACCAATGCCCGCCATTACGACATCACCGCCTCATCGTACAGCTTGCGATACTCGCGCATCACCTGGCGCAGCGTGTAAAAGCGCTGCACGCGCTCCCGGCCGATCCGCCCCATCTCGCGGCGCAGCTCCGGGCCGTTCGCCAGCTTGAGCAGCGCCGCCCCCGTGTCATCGGGCGTCATCAGCTTGGTGACATACCCGCAGTCACCGAGCGTATCGCCGTCGTAGCCTTCGATCAGCTCGCGGCAGGCGCCGACATCTGTGGCGACGACCGGCAATCCTGCCGCCATCGCTTCCAGCATCACGAGCGGTTGCCCTTCGGAGATCGACGTCAGCAGAATGCAATCCAACTGCGACAAGTACTGCAAGATATTGACCGGCCCCGTCCAGATCACCGCCGAGGCGATGCCGAGCGAGTCGATCAAGGCCAGACATTCTGCATAATACTCCTTGTCCTCATCTTGCGGCCCGATCAGCATCAGCTTGGCGTCCGGCTTCTGGCGCAGCACGACCGCCATCGCGCGGAGCAGCGTTTTGACGTCTTTGATCGGCACCACCCGCAAGATCGCGCCGACCGTAAACGGGCGGTCTGGCGTCGGGGAGATGTCTGCAAACAAGTCGGGATTGACCCCGTTTGGGATCAGACGCATCTTCTCCCGCTCCACGCCGTAATGCAGCTGCGCCTTCTGGTTGCCTTGCGACAGCGTGGTCACAAACTTCGCGCGTTCATATCCGGTCAGGCCGACGCGGGCGAAAAAGCGGTTCCACCAGCTCTTCAGCGGCATCGACACCCAGTCGGCGCGCACGATCTCCTCTTCGCGTTCCCGCGTGTAGATGCCGTGCTCCGTGATGATCAGCGGCAGTCCGGTCAGCCGGTTCATCACCGCGCCGTACCAGCCGGCATAGCCGGTCGAAGCTGCGTGCATCAACTGCCCCGGCGGCAGCGGCGCGCGCAAAAGGCGCAGCATCGGCAGCCACATCGACCGCCAGTTCCAGACGAAGTCGACCAGCGCAGGCGCGTTCGGCAATTCACGATACACTTCCAGCGTTACGTCCCAGGCCCATCTTTCCTCCAGGATCGCTTCCACCGTCGGCGTGTGCCGCTTCGAGCGCACGGTGAGCAAAGTTTCCCGGCTCGGCAGTTCGCCCGTCTTGAAAAAGTGGCGCATCTCTTCGCGGTGCCGCTTCTTCCAGCGCCACAGCCCGCCGCTCACTTCGTCCTGCTCATGCAGATAGATCTCCTGCACCCCGCTGACGTTTGGCGGCAGCTCATATTTGTATTTCGCATCGGGCTGGCGGGTAGCACCGATATAGACGATAGAAAATTCGCAGTCGGAGAGCGTCCGGATCAGCTGGTGCGTCCAAGACGAAACGCCGCCCTGCACATACGGATAGGTACCTTCCAGCAGCAAGGTTACTTTCACTTTGCCACCTCCAGCACCAGTTTCGGCTCGGTCGCTTCCACCCACAGCAGGCCGTACTCCTCATTGCGCGCCAGAATCTCGCCGCCGGAGACTGCCTGCCAGGCAAACGGATCGTTCACATGAACTTCCAGCACCATCGGTCCTTGCAGCGGCGATAGATAGGCGGTCAAGCGATCCTGCTCCGAGCGGTCGAATTGCACCTGTGTCGCATGGTACATCCGCAGCTTGTCGGACAGCTCGGTCGCCGTCAGCGGCTGCAGCCATTGGAAGCGCGAGTTCACGTCCCCGACCAGTTTGGCATAATCATCGCGCAGCTCGAGCCAGGTCTTGCCTTTGTTGCGGTCACCATGAAACACGTCGTCCGGGTGGTTGAAGTGCGAGACGATGCCGAGGTTGGCGATCGCGCTGTACAGGTCGAACTTCTCATCGTCGGTCAGCGAATAACCATAGGTGACCCGCGGCGTGCCCATGATCTGCGGAATGTCCGGGTCGGCCAAGAATTCCTGTGAGAACTCGCCGCCCTTGCCCGGTGTCGCGTACAGCGCCGAGATCGTCTTTAGCTCCGGGAAAGCATTGTACAGCTGCATCTTCCCTTCGCGGCTGAGCACGTTGGACGGCGGAATGTACATCGTCGGCAGCGGGGCTTTGATCTCCTGCTGCCAGAGCTTGCGCGCCGTCAGCAAAGCCGCGAGCATCTCCTGCTCCGACGGCCACGGTTTGTAGCCGTACAGCTGCTTTTCATAGTCGGTATAGCTCTTGCGCAGCGACAGGTGATTGTAGCCGTGCAGGCCGAGCTCACCGCCGCTTTTGACCAGCTCTACCTCGAGGTCGAACAGGTTCTCCTGCCCGTTTTCCACATACTCGAACGGCCCCTTGACCTGATCGTTGTACATGAAGATCACGCCTGCCGAGTACCGGATGCCGTATTTCTTGGCGATCTCCTGCATGTCCGGGTCCCAGCGCTTCAGCCTGAACATGTAGTCGGACATGCCGGTCGTATTGCCGGGCGAGACCAGACCGTACGCAGGCGACGGGAAATCGTCGATGAACCAGACTTGCGCCCCGACAGACGCTTTGGCACCGCCTTGCGCTTTTAGCATCGTCTGGATGAACGCGCCGCGCATCGGGGTCTCCTGCAGCGCGGTGGTGTTCCAGTAGATCACTTTGCCTGCCCCGCGCTCGATCACCCAGAGATAGGGCACGCTCCCCTCATCGTCCGACTCTGCCCAGACCACCGCGTCATCCTCCAGCGCCGGTTGCAGCGTGAGCGATGACGATGTGAGCTTGTCGCCGCTCAGCGTCACTTCCGACAGCCCGGGATAGATGTTCGTCTCAGCCCAATGCAATCCGATCGGCGGTTGCACCGCAAACTTCGGCGTCCCTTCGATTCCGAAAAAGGGGTTCAGCGGCGAGCGGGGGCTGCGCAGTGCGTTGATCAGCAGGCCGCCCTGCTCGGTCACATATTTTTGCAGCAGGTCCTGATGGGGCAGTTCTTCCTGCCGCTCTCCGACGATCACCACCGCGCCTTGCTGATAGCGGGCGAGCGGCGTGTTCAGCTTCTTGTATTCGGCAAATGACATCACATCATAAGGAAGCTTGGCGTAGCGCAGCGCCATCGACAGGTTGTCAACTGTCGCCAACACTTCCGGGATGTCGCCTCTTTCATGGTACAAGATCAGATAGCGCTGATGCGGCGCATCGGGAAACTCCGTGCGCTTGACTTCGTCAAACGTCAGCAGCGGCTCAAAGCGCCGGTCATCGGCCACCCATTCCTGCACGCGGGGTGGCACGGTCACCGCCACGACCGTCAACAGCACCGTATAAATGGCGATGCGAAAAAGGGGCAGCTTGCGTTTTCTCATGCCTGTTCCTCTCCCCCTTTCCACAGCTGGATCAAACCGCGCACCGCTTCCGGCAGGTTCTGCCCGTCAGACACCCGCTCAGCCAACTCCGCCAAGCGCTGCTGATCGTTGCGTTCAAAGGCGATCTGCATCAACACGCCAATCGCGCGGTCAGCATGCGCGCCGCCGCTTTTTTCATACCACAGGACGGCCAGTTGCTCCGCCTCGTCATAGCGGCCGAGTTGGAACAGAGTCTGCGCCTGCTCCACCCCGGCCGTCGGCTGATCGGGCTCCAGGCGCAGCGACTGGTCCAGGACGGCCAGCCGCTTGTCCAGATAAAAGCGGGACAGCTCCGCCCCGGCGATCCCTTCCTCGATGATCTGCCCGTACTCGCCGGCGAGCTGGTTCCAGAGCTCTACATCATCCGGCTTGTACTCCAGCTCGCTCTCCAGCTTGCGGATTTGCAGCGAATGCACCGCTTCAGCGCGAGAAAGCAACGAGGCTCCGTAGTAGCGCACTTCCGGGTCAGCATCATCGAGCGCCTTGCGCACGACCGGCACCTGAATGCCCGACTGCATCGACTGCGCCTGCAAGAGCACACTTTTTTTGCGCTGCGGATCGCCGCCTTCCAGCACGTCGATCATCGGCACGACATCCAAGACACCGCCCCAGTCGATCGGCGAGCGGTACACGTCTTGCGCCACCGGCACGTCCTGCCAGGCGCCTTGCACCTTTGTCACCCGCGTCGACCAATAAGCTGCCATCAAACCGCCGATTCCCGGCATCAAAAAGCAGGTCAGCGCCGTCAGCGCTTGCCGGGAGCTCCACGGGCGCAGCGAAGAGATCGGCTGCGCGAAGTGTGCGAACAGCAAAGCCAGCCCGCCGCGCACGAGGAGCAGCCAGACAGCCCCTTGCAAAGCCAGGATAAACAACACGACATCCAGCACGCCAAACAGGGCAAACAGCACGATGGAGCGCTGATGACGAGCGTCGCTCCCCCGCTCTTTGCCTGTTTGCTTGCTGTATTTCACCTTGCGGGACTGAAGTTCTGCTTTCATCAGGCTTCTACCCGCATTTCCGTTCGAATTTCACACTCGTTGTGCAAGACGCGCGTGTCGAGCACTTGGAAGTCATCGCTCGCCAGCCGCTCCCAGACCCGCTGCGCCACCCCGCTCGCATCCTGATGATCAAGGGTCGGGAACAGCAACATCAGCCGATTGCTCTCCGGCTCCCACGTCGCCATGTCGAACGTGCGCATCTTGCCGCGCAGCAGCTCGCTCAGCGCGCCGGGCACGTCTTCATCGCGCAGCACGGTGTGCAGCGTCGCTTCGAGGATCGTGTACGGGATGCCGTAGCGGACATAGCGGTCATGCTCCAGCCCGCACTGCTCATGAAAATACGGCGCGCGCAGGAAGCGCGAATTCGGATAGGTCGCGTCATTCAGCAGCGCCGCTTCAAAGGCGGTCGCCCGCTCCAGCGACGCGGAGGCCCATTTGGCCAGCACTTCGAGCAGTTGCGTCGTGTCGGCCGTCACTTTGGCGAGCGGCAGACGGTGGATGGCGATCAAAGCGTAGGTGCGATTCTGCCGGAAGATCGGCACCATGTAGATCGGTGCCGGGCGCTCCGTGGCATCTTTGAACGTCAGCACTTTGCCCTGCTCGATCGCCTTTTTGACCAGTTCGTGCGTGTCGATCGTCACCGAGTTCGACCACGTCGGCTGCCCGACGCGCACGGCGAGGCGTGCAAAGCGGTTGCTCTCTTCCACGCGGTAGATGCTCGCCTGCTCGACTTGCAGCAGGTCTTCCAGCACGCCGAGCAGCTCGGTCAAGATCTTTTCAACCGACAGCACGTTCAAGCTCTGGGCGATCTGATACAGGCGTGTCATCGTCGCCGTCTGCCCGAGCACCCGCCCCTGCAATTCGAACAGGGCCGTTTCCGCCTGCTGCAGGCGGCTTCGCGCTTCGCTCGCTTCCTGTTGCATCAGCGACGCCTGATCGCGCAGTCGCTGCATCCGGCGCTCCAGCGTCGTGCGCAGCTCCCCGAACACGTAGCCTGCGACCAACAGAAACATCGGAGTCAGATAGTGAGACGGGTCGGCGATGATAAACGTCCACAGCGCGTTGAAGGGGAACGCGGTTGTCGTGGTAAGCATCGCCAAATACAGCACCGAGGAGAGCAGTCCCGAAAACAGCCCGATCACAGGACCGGCCACCCATGCACCGTAGATCACCAAGAGAAAAAACGGAGAGGGGTTCACATTTAACAATGTCGAAGCGGGGAAAAAGCCAACGATAAGTCCTAACCCGATAATTACTTCGAGGAGTCCTGTCAGCTTCCGACGAAACGATATCATCTTTTGACCTCCTGAAGTCAATGCCTTTATCTCAACTGACGCTTTTCTCTGCTGTTAGTCAGAAGCACCCTGCCTATGACGGCGAGGGTGCTCGCATTACCAAACTTTGCGGTTGCCGTCCGGACGCTTGTCCCGGCGGACGATGGTGTTCGGCGCATCGTGATGCTGCCATTCAAAATGATCGCGGGTCTGCTCGCGGCGCGCGTCGTCCATCAGACGTCCGCAGCGGGAACAGCGGTTGTTGGTGACATGGTTCTCTTCATAGCAGTCGGTGCATTTGATAATCATTGCTTGCCTCCCATTTCATAGCGCTCTCCGTTCAGTTCATAGGAGGCCGTCAAGGTCGCGTTTAGCGACGCAGAAGCGGAGCAGTACTTCTCGTTGGAGAGCACGATCGCCCGCTCGACTTTGTCCGGGGTCAGATCCGGACCTTTCAGAATGTAATGGATATGTATGTCGGTGAAGCGCTGCGGCATTTCCTCCGCTCTCGTCCCGGACAGCTCCATGCGGAACTCTTCCAGCGTGAGACGGCCCTTTTCCAAGATCATCGCCACGTCGATGCCCGAGCAGCCGCCCAGACCCATCAAGAGCAGTTCCATCGGGCGCGCGCCGGTATCCTCGCCGCCGACATCCGCCTTTGCGTCCATCGTGATATGATGGCCGGAATTGCCCACCGCATCAAATTTGCGTTTGCCCTTCCAGTCAATGCTTACGTTCACTGTGCTCCATCCTTTCCATTGCGGGATGGGGCCATGCCCCAATACTTTCCTCTTCCAATTGTACAGCACCGCCCGCATTTTGGGAACGTTCTTTCATGATCTCGTCCACAAGCCAGAGGTCGAGGTGCACCCGTCCCTTTTGCCGGAAGTGATGGTTGATCGACCAGACGATGACGAGGATCGACGCGACCGCCACGATCATCCAGCGCAGCGAATCGTGTGGAAAATACTTGTTGACCTGCGCGCCGAAGATCAGAAAGACGATCGGCATCGTCGACGCGAGCAGCGGAATGTTGCCGAGCATGTGCCGGCGGCGGTTCAGCTCCGCACGGATCAGCCAGAGCTCCTTCTTGCTCTTCGCCCGGTAATAGTGGCACAGTTCCTTCACGATCCCCTCATGCGCCCGGAAATAGCCGTCCAAGACTTTGGGTCTCGTCTCCGTGCTTTTCAAGTCGCCTCGCTCTCCTTCCCGAGTTGCCCGTAGTCGTTAGTCTATACGTTCCCATCTTTTTCATGTACGATAAGGTCTGTATTTTCTCATTCGGGAGGTTCTGCTGTTGTCTGTGTTTTTGATTGTCATTTCCTACCTCTTGCTCCTGCTCTCCATCCTTTCGCTGTGGCAAACTTTCAAGCACAAGCCGGAGGGCTACTTTCGCCAGTTGGAGGAAGCCGGATTTGCGAACGTCACGCGCCAGATGATGTACGGTCTCTCCGGTCTGTTCCTGCTCTATGTGCTGACCGTGATGAACCACGTGCGCCCGCTGACTTGGTTTGGCGTGCTGACCATTGCGGAAACGCTGTTTTTTGTGCTTGCGATGCGCGGTGACTTGCAGAGCGGCTTGGCCGTCCGCTGGTACCGCCATAGCATCGGGATGTACGTGTCGAGCCTGCTGAACGTCCTGTTCCCGCTCGCCGCGCTCTATTTCCTCCAGTTTTCATAAAAAGACCGTCCGGCCGGAGCCGGGCGGTCTTTTGCGTTAGAGGTCAAAATCATCATGCGGAAGTTCCCAATAGCAGACGACGCGGTCTTTGCCAAAACGCTTGGCAAACGTCTCCGCCTGATCCGCTTTGTCAAACAGGTCGGTCGCATCTTGCGGCTGGTCCATATCATACGAGGAGACACCGATCGAGGCGGTGATCTGATAGCGGTCGCCTTCGATCGGAATGTTGCGCAGGTTGTTCAGCACCCGCTCTGCGACGATGCGCGCCGCCGTGCCGTTCGTATTCGGCAGGATGACGATCAGTTCTTCCCCGCCGAAGCGCCCGACGATGTCGACATTGCGCACCGAGCGCTGCAAAGTCTTCGCCACCGTGCGCAAGGCGCGGTCCCCTTCGTTGTGCCCGAAGCGGTTGTTGATCGACGAGAAATTGTCGAGGTCGATCATCAGGAAGGAGAGGTCGATGCCGTAGCGCTTGACTTTGCTGAACTCTTCGGTCAGTCGCTTCATGAAGTAATTGCGCTGGTACAGGCCGGTCAGGTTGTCGGTGATCATCACTTCGTACATGATCGCGTTCTCGACGTTGGACGAGACCAGTTGTGCAAACGAGTTGATGAAGCGTTTGTCGCGCAGGGAGAACGGTGTTTGCAGGCTCAGTTTTTCCAGCACCATCACCGCGATCACCTGCTGGTCATGCGAGAACACCGGCAGGCCGTAGAGGTACGACGTGCGCCCTTCAGACTCCATCGCCTTCTCCTGTCCAACGACGCTCGCGATCATCTCGTCAACTTCCAGATTGGTCGTCGGCACCGCTTGTAGCTGCTCGTTCAGATGGATCAATTCCACCCGCTCCGGCGCCAGTTTCACCAACAGGTGAATGTTGTCGAAGAGCAGGTTCTCGAAGATGACGGCGGCGAGGTTCTCACAGACCGTCTTCACCATGATCGAGGAAGAGACGCGGCGGATCGCGTCGAGCAGAATCTCATTGTCGGTCAGCGTGTCGATCAGCTCTTGGCGCTCCTCGACCATCCGGCTCGACCAGGTGCGCAGCTTCGAACCGTTCGCTTCGACTCTGTGCACCAGCCGCGGCGCCGCTTCGATGACGACATTCTTCATCTCGTCGATCGCTTCGTTCGCCTGCGAGACCAGCTCCTGGTTGGTCTGGCGCATCAGCTGGTCGATCTTCCCGAGACGCGCCTGCTGGTTGAGCTTGCGATAGCCCATCAGCGCGCGCTTGTAGTTGAGGTTGGCTTCTACAAACTGGCGCGTCTGCTGGTACAAGCGGCCGAGGTAGTAATGCGCCTGAGCCAGATACCCGATGTAGCCGGTGTTGTGGATCAGTTTTTGCACCGCCAGCGCCGCTTGCAGGCCTTCTTCATTCCGGCCCGACTCCCGGCAGGCCACAGTCAGCATCAGATAGCGCTCGATCCGCACTTCGGTCGCCACATCCTGCTCCTGCACCAGTTGTCTAAACTCGGAGATGATCTCCTCGTAGCGCTCATGCATCAGGTAGTAGCTTCCGCGCAGCAATTGATGCTCCTCGCCAAAATCACGGCTTTGGCAGATCTGTTCGACCATCGGCCACATCCGCTCGCAGCGCTTCCGCTTGCCGAGGGCGAGCGATGTGCGGAAGCGGTAGAGGAAGGCGTGGTCGCGCATCAGTTTGCGCCCTTGCTTCTTCGCCGTCTTGATCAGCGTGTCGATGACGCGGTCCGCCTTTTCGAACTCTTCGATGAACAGGAAGTGTTCGATCTCATTGCACAAGAGCGCCGTATCTTCGCCCGAGAATACCGCCTGGCAGGTCTCGCGGGCTTTCTCGATATAGCGCTGCGCATGGTACATGTCGCCCAGCAAGCGGTAGATCTCGACGAGGTTGATGTAGGCGATCGCCTCTTTCATCCGGTTGCCGAGGTCGGCCGCGAGGTTGGCCGATTGCAGGTAATAGTCTTTCGCCCGCAGCGGATCGGTCTTCTGGAAGCCGATCGCCATGCAGTTGTAGATGCCGATCAGCGCCTGGCGGTTGTTCGCATGCTCCGCCAGCGAGGCCGCTTCGTGCAGGTAATGCGAACTTTCCTCAAACGACACGCCCGGCACGCTCATCAAGAGCACCTGCAGGTTGTAAAGCCAGGACACGTAGTGGCGGCTCTTCAGCGTTTCGCGCAGGCGCTGCCCGTGCTCCTGCTGATAGCGCTCCATGGCGTGGATGTGCTCGTAGTCGCCGTCCGCCTCCAGGTAATACATGGCGATGGCGACCATCGCATAGAGCTTGTCCTGCTCGGAGACGTGGTCGGTCTGAATCTGCTCTTCCAGATACGCCAAGTGCGGCTTGATCGCCTGGAAGTTCCCCATGTTGACATAGACCAGCAGCAAGGAGATCAGCACGTGCGTCGATCCGGTGCGCTCGTACAGCGCGGTCATCACCCCGGTCGCATCGTCGAGCAGCCCGAGCAGGCGCAAGATGCGCGCGCGGAACGTGATCAGGGAATTCGGGCATTTGCGCAGCGGAACGTGCTCATACAGCTCGATCGCCTTTTTGATCTGCAGATCCGCTTCCGCAAACAAACCGCGGCGGTACCAGCGGCGTCCCCCGATAATGTTCAGGTAGATCGCCTGCTCCCACTCGTGCCCCGCTTCGAAGTGGTACGCCACTTCCATATAGGACGTGGAACCGACGTCGAGCAGGCAGGCCGCGAGCGTGCGGTGCATCTGCAAGCGCTTCTCCGGCGAAATCGTCTGGAAGATGTGGTCTTTGATGTTGTTCGAAGTAAAGCCGTACAAGTTGTGCATCTGCCAGACCAAGCCCTGCTCCTCCAGTTGGCGCAGCACCGGCAGCAAGTCTTGCGGCTTGTCGTAGCCGCAGGCTCTGGCCGCCGCTTCGACGATCATCGAGCCTTTGAACAGCGACAGCACCTGGCAGACCTCTTTGGCGTGCGGCGGCAGCGACTGCAGGCGGAAGAGAATCAACGATTCCATCCCTTGCGGAATCTCGAACTTCTCCACCGATTCCGGCACCATGTGCCAGACATAGCGCTCCTGATAGATCTGCTTGGTGTCGGCAAGATATTCGATCAGCTGGAACACCTGCTCCAGCGACCCCCGGCCGTGATAGTTCAGCCACTGGATAAACTCATCGCTCAGGAAATCGGCGCTGCCAAAGCGCGAGCGCACCGCCTCCCGCATCATGTCGAGCGGCAGCGGCTCCAGATGCAGATGCTCTTGGAACAGCGCCGTCAGCTGCGGTTGCGGCGCATCGGTCACACCGACAAACCCGAGGGCCAGCGTCTCTTGCCCGAGCAGCTTTTTGAAAAATTGCAGCGATTCCGCGTCGAGCAGGTGCGCATCGTACAGTTCGAACACCATCGGTTCGCCGTAGGTCTCTAAAATTTCTGAGAAAAAGTCGAACAGCAAGTTCTCCGGCTCCTGATGCTTCGGCAGCGCCATCGGCTCGGCGGTGAGCATATCGCGATACTCGAACGCCACGCGCGGCAACACGCCGCTGAGCAGGTTCACGTACACGCGCCCCAGGCGCTCCAGCTTCGGCACGGCAAAGCAGAGCAGGAACAGCTTCATGACGAGCAGTTCCACGGCGCCAAACGGCGTTTCCCGGACGGTCGCCGAAATGACGGACACGTTGTGCATATAGCGCCCGGAGACTTCATAGATCAGGCGCTTGCGGCCGACACCGGTCTGGCCGGTGATCAGCATCGAATTGCGGGTGAACTGCATCATCCGCTCATAGAAGTTGGACAAGGTCTCCACTTCCTGCTCGCGGCCGGTAAACTCCGCCGAGAACAGGTATTGCGATCCGTACGTTGGCAGGTCCGCCTTGCAGCCCCCGTCGTGGCTGCCCAAGGTGCGCGTCAGTTCGTCGATGATCTGGCCGACCCACTGAAAGCGTTTGCTTGGCTTGCGGTTGATCATCTTCAGCACCAGGCGGTCGAGGTGCGGCGGTACGTGTTCGTTATAGCGCGACGGCGGGTGCAGCGCACCATCGCCATCTGCCGTAAACGGGAAGTTCCCGGTCAGCACGAGATAAAACAGCACGCCGAGGTTGTAGATGTCGGTCCGCGCATCGAGCGGGCTCATCGTCATCGTCTCCGGCGCAAAATACTGCAGCGCATCGTCCGGCCCGCAGGCGTTGTACAGCGACAACGGCGCATCGGTCAGCATCGTCAACAGGCGCACCGAACCGTCCGGCTGCACCAGCACGTAATCGGGCGCGATCCCGCCGTGCCACATCGTCCGTCCATGCAGCTCGGCAATCGCCGTGCACAGTTCCTTGAGCACCTCGAGCACCGCCGTCAGCGGCTTGCCTTCCGCATAGGAAAGCAGCGTCTGTTCCCCTTCCTGCCAATCATAGACGACATAGCTTGCGCCTTCTGCGGAGAAGACGTCGCGCACCCGTGCCATCGGGAGACCTGCTTCCTGAAACAAACGGGCGCGCAGCGCGATCTGGTCATGACCAAGGAAAGACACCACATGAGGTGCCAGGCGCACGAGCTGAACTTTTTCATTTGTCGATTGATCCCAACCTGCCAAGTGCTCCCCAAAATAGGGGTTCGCGCCGATTTGCTCCACGATGGCAAAGCGGCCGTTCACCTTCGTCTGCAGGGTCTCCGTCATGGAACGTCACATCCATTCTGCCGATACAGTTCTTCTAGATTAATCTTAACACAAAAATTAATCAAAGTCATAGATCGAGATAGGAAGTTTATAGATTCTGGGCGAATTTGCAACGTAAATCGCGCACACAGCCAAAAAAGTGTACGTTTTTGGACACAAGTTTCCAAAAAATCAAGTGTGTGTATTTTCATATGGTCATGGTAAAATGGTTGATGTAGAAGAAAGGAGTGTGAACTATGAGCTTACGTGGTATCGGTATCGTACTTGTTCTGTTCGTATTGGGCGTCGCCTTCAGCGGCTTCGCATCTTATTCCGCAGACACCTTCCAGCACAAGGAAGAAAAAGCAATTGACGCTGAAAAGCTCGTGATGCAAAACTGCGCTTCTTGCCATGGCAAGGACCTGAAGGGCACCGATCTGGCTCCGAGCCTGCACGAAAAAGGTCAGAAGCTGTCCGCTGAAACGATCCAACAGATCATCACTGATGGTGTTTCGCCGAACATGCCGGGCGGCCTCCTGAAAGACCATAAAGAAATTAGTGCAGTAGCCAATTACATTACCAATCTCGACAAATAAGCGAACAATAGGATTCTTGCGCACTGCGCACGAATCCTTTTTGTTTGACTGTGCACGCAAGCCGCTCAAGATGGGAAAAAGGACTGCCCGCAAGGGTCAGTCCTTTTTCTTGACGTCAGTAGCTGCATCTGGAGTCTATATGGTAGCTCGTCTAAGCTTGGTGCAATATTTTTAAGATATGCCTCCCAGGCCCCGTTTTTTTGGTGGGGCTCTCTGCGCGATTTGGCTAAAACTAAATCAGATTAAACTCAATATGACTCAGATTTGAAAACCAATCGCTATTCCTATTTCATTCTAAGTCGAAATTCTTTGAAAGTAAATAGGAAATCTGCAGGATTTCTAAAATTATTGGATGTAAATTACACGACAGGATTCGGGGAGTTTCGACACTCAAAAGAGGTCGTAGGACACCCTCCCTCTCACATAGGGTATAGAGGCACTATTGACGCTGATAGAAGAAAGTGTCGTAAGTCGTAAATCGAAAAGACTGCGGGTTAAATATCTGTTCCGTACTGCCTACAAACAGCACGCCGCCGGGACGCAGCGCATTTGAAAATTTATGATACAAAATGTCTTTGGCGTCTTCGGTGAAGTAGATGATCACGTTGCGGCAGACGATCAGATCAAAATCGGAGTCGAACGGATCTTCGAGCAAGTTGTGTTTCTTGAAAGTCACACATTTTTTGACGTCATCCGACACGGCAAACAGGTGGTGCGGTGTCTTCGTGAAATATTTTCGCTTATACTCTTCCGGCACAAAGTGCAGGGAGCGTTCCGAGTACAGGCCCTGTTTGGCCTTGCTCAGAGCATTTTCATCAAGGTCGGTGGCGAGAATCTGGATGTCGGACAGCGGCATGAATTTGCTGAGCAGCATGACCAGCGTGTACGGCTCCTCTCCGGTCGAGCAGGCGGCGCTCCAGATTTTCAAGCGGCGTTTGCCGGCCAACATCTCCGGGACCACCCGGTCGCGCACCACGTCCCAGCGGTTCGGGTTGCGGAAGAACTCCGACACGTTGATCGTCATGCGGTCGAGAAACTCGGCGAACATCTTGTCGTCTTTCTTCAGCCCGTCAAAATAGGACATAAAATCACGAAAGCCCCGCTTGTCACGCAGCGCAGTCAAGCGCCGCTGCATCTGGGGACGTTTATATTTGCGTAAGTCGATCCTCGTGTATTTGAAGATGCTTTCCATAAACAGATCAAAATCATCAATCGGCAAAGCGGGTACCTCCTTAGTTCCATCTGATGCCACGCTTACCTATTCGTCCAGCAAAGTCGAAAGTCCTGCCTCCATCCGCTTGCCGCAAGGGAGGAATTTGCATGAAACTGGGCTTGGCATTAAGCGGTGGCACGTTGCGCGGCTCGGCGCACATCGGGGTGCTGGAGGCGCTCTGGGAAGCGGGCATCCGGCCGGACATGATCGCCGGCACCTCCGCCGGGTCGGTCATCGCCTCCCTGTATGCGAACGGTCTTCCTCCGGCCACGCTGCGCAAGATCGCCTTGAGCCTGAAAGGGCGCGAGCTGATCGACTGGACGACGAGCGCGTTCGACATTATCAAACTGCTCGCCCTGCTGCCGCTGCAATACCTCGGACTGACCAAAGACTGGACCCGGCTCCTGCCGCAGGGCTTGATCCGCGGCGCCAATTTCGAGCGCTTCCTCAACCAGCTGTTCACCCTCCCTCCCACCCATCCGAAAATCCCGTTGTTCATCACCGCTGTTGACATCGTCACCGCCGAAACGATCATCTTCACCGAGCCCCTGTTCGCGAGAAGCTACGAGCTCGGCGGCTGGATCTATCAGCCGATGCGCGACAAAGGCGCCTGTGTCCGCGCCTCCTGCTCCCTGCCCGGCCTCTTTACGCCGCGCGTGATCGACGGGCGCTCGCTCGTCGACGGCGCGGTGCGCATGAACATCCCGGCCGAAGTGCTCGTGCAGGCCGGCTGTGACAAAGTGATCGTTGTCGACCTGCATGACACGGAAATGAAAAACGTCACCGTGCCCCCGAAAACGTTTCTTGATGTGTTTATGCGCGGCGTGGACATCATGCAAAACGAGATCATCTCCCTCCAACTGTTCGATGAAAACGTGTTTGCCCTGCAACCGGTGATCAAAAACGTCACCTTCACCTCATTTGACAAGATCAGCTACTGCATCGAGCAGGGCCGCCAAGCGACGCTGGAAAAAATGGCGGAACTAAAAGCGTATCTTCAATAAAAAAGAAAATCAAACAGCAAAAGCAAATCAAAAAGCCCGCCTCCATCAGGAAGCGGGCTTTTGCTGTTCAGCCGATTAGATCCACTTGTTGATCGCTTTGTCGTAGGACAAAGTCTCGCCGCCGAACCACAGGTTGATTTCGCGCTGTGCGTTCTCCGGGGAGTCGGAGCCGTGGATGATGTTCATGCCAACGGAGATCGCGAAGTCGTTGCGGATGGTGCCCGGTGCTGCGGAAGCCGGGTTGGTTGCGCCCATCATCGCACGAGCGGTGGAGATCACGTTTTCACCTTCCCAGATCATGCCGAATACCGGGGAGGAAGTGATGAAGTCAACCAGTTCGCCAAAGAACGGCTTGTCGGAGAGTTCAGCGTAGTGGGACTCTGCCAGTTCGCGCGGAACTTGGATCAGTTTCGCGTTGACGAGCTTGAAGCCTTTGTTTTCAAAACGGGAAACGATTTCACCGATCAGACCGCGTTGTACGCCGTCCGGTTTTACCATGAGGAAAGTTTGTTCAACTGCCATTGGTTAAGACAACTCCTTTATGTACGCATTTCTTTACAATCCTTGTCCATTTTACCAAGGTGGAAGCCGATACGCAAGCGAACGCGATCAATTAATGATCGCGTTCGTTGATGAAATGAGCGATGCCTTCCAGCTTTGAGCGGGCGTCCTTGTCCGGAAGCTGCTGCAGAGCGTGCAAGCATTTCTCCATATAGCGGTCGGCCATCCGACGGGCATATTCGATGCCGCCCGAGGCCTTGACGATCTTCACCGCTTCTTCCACTTCCGCCGCTGTCATGTCGCGGCCGATCAACTGGCGCAGACGCAGTGCATCGCGCGAATTTTGCAGCGCAAACAGCACAGGAAGCGTCAAATTGCCTTGGCGAAGGTCGGAGCCGACCGGCTTGCCAAGCTTTTTCGGAGTCGAGGTCAGGTCGAGAATGTCATCGATGATCTGAAACGCCATCCCGGCATAGTAGCCGTAGCGCTCCAAGAGCCGCACTTCACGCGGCGTACATTCGGCGACCATGGCGCCCAAGGTGCAGGAGATCGACAGCAGGAGCGCCGTCTTGCGCTTGATGCGGCGCAGATAGGTGCGCAAGGTCTGCTCCTTGTTGTAGAAATCGCGAATCTGCTCGATCTCCCCTTCACACATGGCGACGATCGACTCCGAAAGAAGTTGATGGATTCGAACATCCGAGAACTCGGCGAGCATGACGAGCGCCCGAGCAAAGATGTAGTCGCCGGTGTACATCGCCATCCGGTCGCCCCATTCCGACTTGACGGTGGGCGTGCCGCGCCGCGTGGCGGCATCGTCGATCACGTCATCGTGAACGAGAGAGGCCATGTGAATCAGCTCAAGCGCGGCGGCGACCCGGGTCAGCTGGGCGGCATCATAGCGGCCAAACTTCCCGGCGAGCAAGACGAAGATAGGACGAATCCGCTTCCCGCCTGCTTTCAACAGATGAGAAGATGCTTTCTTCAGGTTGTACTGGGAAGTGTGCACCTCGTCAAGAAGCCGACGCTCCACCATGTCAAGATCCGATTTGAGCGAAAAATAGATGTCCATCAACTTCATTCAAAATCCACCTTAGAAAATGTTCAGAATGTTGTATTGCGTGTCGCGCTGTGCCGGGATGCGACCTGCATCGCGGATCAAGCGGATCAGTTTTTCCTTGTCACTGCGGTTGTGCGCGCCGGCTGCCGAGACGACGTTTTCCTCGATCATCGTCGAGCCCATGTCATTGCAGCCAAATTCCAGCGCCAACTGCCCGATCTTGTCGCCCATCGTCACCCAGGAGGACTGGAAGTTGCGCACGTTGTCGACCATCAGGCGGGAGATCGCCAGGTTCTTGAGGTACTCCGCCGCCGTCGCGCGGGTGCCTTTGAGCGCGGTGTTGTCCGGCTGGTACACCCAGGAGATAAAGGCGGTGAAACGACCGGTCTTATCCTGCTGTTCACGCACGCGGATGAAGTGCAGCAGACGCTCTTCGATCGATTCGCCAAAGCCGATGACCATCGTCGCCGTCGTGTTCATCCCGTGGCGCTGTGCCGCATCATGGACATCCATCCACTTCGTCCACGATTCTTTCAGCTTGGAGATGCGCATGCGGGTTCTGTCATCGAGGATCTCCGCGCCGCCGCCCGGCAGCGAGTCGAGTCCCGCCGCTTTCAGTTGCACGATCACTTCATCGAGCGGCAAGCCGGACACTTCGACCATCTTCAAGATCTCGGCCGACGAGAAGGAGTGCATGGTGATGTCAAAACGCGACTTGATCTTCTTCAGCAGGTCGAGGTAGTACGAGAACGGCAGGTTCGGGTTGGTGCCGCCCTGCATCAGGATCTCCGTGCCGCCGAGGTCGATCGTCTCCTGAATTTTATCAAAAATCACTTCATCCGACAAAACGTACGCGTCCGCATCTTTCGCCGTGCGGTAGAAAGCGCAGAAACGGCAGTAGGTGTCGCAGATGTTCGTGTAGTTGATGTTGCGGTTGATGACAAACGTGCCCAGGTTGTCCGGGACATGCTTTTGCGTGATCTTCTTCGCTGCTGCGCCAAGTTTGGTCAGGTCGTTCGACTCGTACAAGATCGTGCCTTCTTCGAGCGACAGGCGTTCGCCTTGCAGTGCCTTGTCCAGCACCTCATCCACCTTGGTCGTCTTCGTGTTCACAAAACTCATTCCTCGTCACCCCACAGTTCCAGCTTGACCGGTTTTTTGAGCAGACCATGACGGTAGGCAGCGTCAAAATAGGCATTGGCGCCGACCGCCCACTCTTCATCCAGGTCATGACGTAATTTATTGAAATAAGCGCGCCAGAATTCTTCCGTCTGGCCGAGCATGCGCTTCGCCTGCGCAATCACCGCATCCATATCGGCCAGGCCTTTCTGCTTCCCTTCAAGGAAAAAGCGGTGGATCTTGCGCACTTTCTCCGGGTTCTCTTCAATCAGACGCTTGGGAACGGCGCAAACGGCAAAGGTCATCGAATGGCCGGTGCGTTTGTTCCATTCTTCCCCCAGGTCGTACAGATAGCAGCCGTGCTCCTGCACCGACCAGTACAGCGCATCATCGGCGATCAACAGCGCCGCATCGGCCTGATCCAGCATCGCATGCAGATCATCGGACGGCAGCGTGACGTATTCAGCAGGCGCGATCCCCGTCTCAGCGAGCAGGATCTTCAGCAGGTTGGAGCTCGACTTGGAGATCGTCGGCAGCGCGATCACCGCGCCGTTCAGCTCCTCCCATGGACGCTTCGAGAAGAAGAAGATCGAGCCGACCGGGCCTCTTGCTGACACGGACAAGCCGCGCAACGCCACAAAGTCATCGGCCAGCTCCGCATACGCCAGCGAGGAGCACAGCCCGGCATCGACCGTGCCTTCCGCCAGCCACCGGTTCAGATCGCTCGGCGCGCCGGGGATAAATTCGATCTCAGGGTCAGACTTGTCAAGAAAATGGCAGATCGGCAGCGCGTTGGTAAACTTGATGTGGCCGATCCGCACATGGAGCGGATTCATTAGAGAACCGGAAGCTCCTCGACCGGGGCAGTTTTCTTGCCCTCGAGGTGCGAGAAATCGGTGTTGACGACATTGTACAGCGTGTCGCGTTCCACCGGCATGCGGCCTGCGTCGCGGATCAATTTTACCAAGTCTGCTTTTGCCATACCCTGAGATGTCTGCGCGCCCGCAGCATGGTAGATCTTTTCTTCCACGACGTTGCCGTCGAGGTCGTCTGCGCCAAACCACAGCGCCGTTTGCGCCAGCTTCTCGCCGACCTGCATCCAGTAGGTCTTGATGTGATCGATGTTGTCGAGCATCAGGCGAGCCACCGCGATGACTTTCAAGTCTTCAAAGCCGGTCGAGATGTGCAGGTGCGGGAACTTTTTGATCAGTTCCGTGTTGTCCGGATGCCAGGACAGCGGGATGAACGTTTGGAAACCGCCCGTCTTGTCCTGCAGGTCGCGCAGGCGGATCATATGGTCGATGCGGTCTTCGAGCGACTCGACATGGTTGTACAGCATCGTCGAGTTGGTGCGCAGGCCTTTTTTGTGTGCGATCTCATGGATCTCCAGCCAGCGCTCGCCGCTGGTCTTGTGGTCGCAGATGATCGAGCGCGGCTCTTCGGCGAAGATCTCGGCGCCGCCGCCCGGCATCGAGTCGAGGCCGGCTGCGATCAGGCGGTCGAGCACTTCTTCTGCCGTCATCTTGTTGACGCGGGTGAAATGGTCGATCTCGACGCCGGTGAGCGCCTTGACATGCAAGTTCGGACGTTTTTCCTTGACTTTGCGCAGGATGTTTTCATAGTAATCGATGCGCAGCGCCGGGTTGTTGCCGCCGACGATGTGGACTTCGGTCGCTTCCGGGTCGATCATGTCGATGCGGTGCTCAACTTCTTCCATCGTCATCGTGTACGCAGCCGGATCTTTCATGCGCACGCCAAACGCGCAGAAATCGCACAGCGTCTGGCAGATGTTCGTCGGGTTGATATGGCGGTTGGTGTTGAAAAACGTCTTGTCGCCATGCTTCTTCTCCCGAACATAGTTGGCCATGTAGCCGAGCGCCGTGATGTCGTTGGACGACATCAGCTTCACGCCGTCTTCAAAGGTCAGACGCTCTTCGCGCTGCACCTTCTCCCAAATCGCTGCAAATGGGTGGTCTTTGGTGATGATTTCCACAGTACTTCCCCCCGTCTACTCCTTCTCCCGATCGCCCCAACGGCGAAACAGAGCATGTTCCACTTGCATGCTGTCGAGCACTTTGCCGACGACAAAATTGATCAGATCGTCCATCGTCTCCGGGCGGTGGTAGAAGCCCGGCATCGCCGGGACGATCTTCGCGCCGGCATCGGCGGTGGCCAGCATGTTCTTCAGATGAATTTTATTAAACGGCGTCTCCCGAGGCACAAGAACGAGCGGACGCCCCTCTTTGAGGTGCGTGTCCGCTGCCCGTTCCAGCAGGTTGTCAGAGGAGCCGTTGGCGATCGCTGAAAGCGTTCCCATCGAACACGGAATCACGACCATGCCGGCCGTGAGGTGCGACCCGGACGCCACCGGCGCTCCGTAGTCGCGGCTGCCATGGATCTGTAAGTCAGCATCTTCCGGCAGTTCAAACAAGCGGGGAATCGCAGTCAGATCGCCGTGCAAGACATCCCATCCCATCTCCAGGGTGAACACCTGCCAGACCGACTCGGAGAGCAAAAGGTGTACGCGATGACCGGCCCGGCAGAGTTCCTGCACCAGCCGAATCGCATACACCGCACCGCTCGCTCCCGTCATTCCGACGACATATTCCTTACTCATTGCGCAGATCCTTTTGCACCGGCTTTTTGCCGATGTGCAGGGCGCAGATGCCGCCAAAGAAATTCCAGACCCGGACGTCGGTCATGCCGACCTCTTCCATGATCTTCTTCAGTTCCTGTTGGTCCGGGAAGTTGGTCAGCGACTCCGGCAGCCACGAGTACGAGATGCTGTCGCGAGATGCCAGGTTGCCGATCGCCGGCAGGATTTTATAGAAATAGAAGAAATAGAGGGCCCGGAACGGCTTCCAGACCGGTTTGGACAGTTCGAGCGACACGACCTGCCCGCCCGGTTTGACGACGCGCATCATCTCGGACAAGACCTTGCGGATGTCCGGCACGTTGCGCAGCGCAAAGCCGATCGTCGAGTGGTCAAACGTGTTATCCTCATACGGGAGATCCATCGCATTGCCGTAGATCATCGACGCCTGTTTGCCGACGCCGGCCTTTTCGATCTTCGGATACGAGTATTTCAGCATCTCCTGCGAGAAGTCCAGACCGACCACCTTGCCCTCCGCCCCGATCTGTTCGGCCAGCGCAACCGTCCAATCGCCGGTGCCTGCGCACACGTCGATCGCCGATTGTCCCGGCTGTATATTCATGCGCTTCATCGTGATCTTGCGCCAGCGCTTGTGAAAACCTGCACTCAAAACGGAGTTCATCAGGTCGTAGCGTTTGGCGATGCGCTCAAAGACGTAATGAACTTTTTCTTCTTTCGAAGCGAACTTATCCATTGAATTCCCCTCAACCTTCTTCGCAAACTCGACGCGGGTAGGCCCCCGGAGCCAGCAGTTGTTCCGGCAGGGCGCGCAGCTCATCACGCAAGCCATGCATCATCATCATCGCCGGTTCGGCGAGAGAAGCCGCTTCTTCCAGCAAGGAGAACAAGTATATCGATGTGCCATATTTCACATAGAGGGACATGAGCCGTTTGTCCGGCTCGCCGCTCGCTTTGATCGCTTTCAGCCACTTCTTCTCTTCACCGTTCGCCTGTTGCCAAAGCGACAGGTTGGCCGCGCCGCGCACCCAAGTCTGGTCAGACATTTTGTCAAGTTCCGCCTTGAGGACGCTCGCCCGCACCAGATGGGTGACGAGCTGCTCCCATTGCGCCTGTTCCGGCAGCAGTGCCGCGCAGAGCGTGCGGAGCAGGGCTCCGTGGATCGTCTCCTGCATATGCAGATATCTTTCCACAGAAAGGGTGAAATCACCCGGAACGCGAACCAGTTCCGCCTTTACCTCATTGATCGACTGGATGGCGCGGGCAAACTGACCAAGCAGCTTGATCTGTCCGCTCTCTGCCAACAGCCGGTAATATTTGCTGGAATAATAGGCCCCGCCGAGCACGCCAAGCTGGCGGTACCGCTCATCTTCATGGCGGGCTAACGTCTCGATCTCTTCATGCAAGGCCAGACCGTGATAGATGAGCAACAGAGTGGAAACGATCGTTTCCGTCTCCTTCCCATTCAGGCCGGCCGCCTCGCACATCGCTTCACTGAGTGCCAGTTGCAGCTTTTCCGGGGTCGGATGAGCAATGATCGCAGATAAATACTTATGATCCATTTCAGCGTAAAGCTTCGACCGGATGTCCTGCACGCAGGTCTCTTCGATGCGTTGTTGTACTTGCAATGGTTCCATCTCCTACTCAGACTGGCTGCCAAACCCCGATACAAAAGAAAAAGGCCCGACCAGCCCTAGGATACAAAGCTACTAAACCAAGTTTAACATGGTCTTTTTCGACAGGAAATATGAAGTTTCCTGTAATGTTCATTAGACTTAGTATAGCATTATTCTTTTGGGAAGCATATAGTATCGTACAGTTTCATTTTGATAACCGTGGTGCGGATTTCCAAAGGGGTAACGCTGTTTCATTTTGAATGGTTCACTATTGTGTATCGTAGTGCGTTAGAAAAAATGTTAGAAAAGCGATAGAAAAAGTGACGCACCAGAACGCGCCACTTGTGATAGTCTTCTGTAAGCTGTAGCCGCCTGGCTCTTAGTTTGAAATCCTTTAACCACACGTTGATTTCTGCGTTGATCTTTATTAGCCCACTCATACTTTATTCTAAATCTACTGTTCTAGTCCGGCAAAACACCAATCATTCCTCAGACACCTTCCGCGCGCTTCTTTATAAAGACAAATCGGTGTGCTTTATGTGGATACCTTCATGTTACTAGAGACAGGTTTAAACACATATCAAACGGCATATACTAAAACGGAGTTCGGCTAAACTCCCCATTCGGATCACGACGGGGCTTGCTATACATACTTCACCAGCTCCAACCTTTCACCGCCCCAGCGTTTGGGAAAGGAACTAGATCAGCCGGTTTGAGATCGAGGAGAGAGTACCTCGGTTTATTCGTGTTTGAGATGAAAAAAGCCCTGCCATTTGGCTAGGATTGGCGCGTCCAATTCATCCTCAGTGGATACAAAAAGACACCGGGTTAGCCAGTGTCTTATCAACTATTTCATCTCAGGATACGGGTCAACCCACCATGCCTTTGTCATCATTTCCACCTCCCTATTTTTGGATATAGAAATTAATTTCGTGTAAGGTCGCGCCGTTTCCTGCAAACGACTCCATTGCCCCGCGTAAACGTCCTCTCCTGCGTTTTTCAGACTGCGCTGGCGGAAGTATGCAGAGAGCCCAAAGAAACGTGCATATGCCTCCTGCGCCGTTTGATATACATCCCTCTCCTGTCATAGAACAAGAACAAACATTCACATAGGGAGTTGGATTGGAAGCAACGAGGAAATAAGCTTTGGGAAGGACACTATATGATCCTCCTGAAGCACCGTCGCGCGATGATCGAGAAGGAGATACTCAGAGAGAACTGGATCGAGAGCGGCCGGATCGATGAGGTGGCGATGGTGCCGAAGTGGGCCACTCCGGAGCTTCTGAAGGGGCATGATTTGGCCGGGGACGTGATCGGTGTGGAGTTGGCGGGGATCGTGGGGATAAAATAAATAAAGCGATAGCCCGTATTAAATGGCTATCGAGCCCAGCTTTCAAAAAGACCCTTACTCAGTTCGTCCTCGTAATGTCTAAATGCTTCATTAGGACTTACTCCTGTGCGATTGCTGCTGCTTTTTTGCTCCTTATTTCGAACATGATTTTTATTCCCGAAAAATGCCCACAAGTTAATTTCGCTGCAGTCGCTTTTAAATAGCACCATGTGGAACGACAATATCGGCAGAATAGGAGAAGATCGAGATGATCGGGCTCAGAAGCAATCTGATATCCTTGACGCCGTATGACCACAACATAATAACCACGCCGAACGTCAAGGAGATAATCACCACTATTGCCATCGACACAAGGACCAGTTTAGCATCCACGATTTATCACCCTCTCTTTACTGTTCTTCTTTGTTTGACGATGCAGCCACTTGCTTAGAAGACCCCATCACCCTATCTCCTTCACTTGATTGTACGAGCTAAAGAGGTGGCTTTGCGCTCTTCATTGCCGCCTCTCGCTATGCATTATTTCGAGCCTTCTTCCTTTCGCCGCAGTTCAGCATCTTTACGTTGTATCTCCGCTTCTTGTGCTGGGAGCTAGTTTTAGAACGCAAAAAAAGCCCCGCCATTTAAGCGAGGTTTTTTCCAATCTAATCATAATAACGCGCGGAGCACCTGCGGCTTTACCGCCGCATCCACCGCCTGCTCAACCATGCTGTCAACGGCATTGTTAGCGATCTCTGTCGCCTTGGCTGCATCCATCGGCGCGAAGCCCGCTTGATTCGGATCGTGCTTCTGCAGAAAGGTGAGGTTCCCGTCCACGTAGATCAAGTACACTTCGCCATCGGCGGGTACGTCGGACATGATGACCTCAGGCGCCACGCCGTTGATTTGTGTCACTTTGTCGTACAACTCCACGCGGTAGCGCCCGCGCTCAGCGTTGCACAGAGCCTGGTAATCGTGCTTGGCGATCTCCGTCTCAACTTGCGCAAAAGTCGCCGTGCTGCCGAAATCGTTCTTTGCTTCTTTCAAAATTGCCAATGGATCGAGCATGAGTATTCCTCCTTTATATTGCGGCAAGCCAACCGATAAGGTTGTCCAGTCCTTCTGTGTAAGGTGCTGTAAATTGAGTGTTTACGTTTGTGATCACCTGCTGGGTCTGAGAATAGCCTCCAACGATCCAAGCGCTGTTTCCGATTGCGAAAGTCGCACTTTGGTGCCTTCTTTGCTCTAGGTATCCCTGCCTTGACCATTTGTTAGTCACTGGATCATATGCATCGATGGTATTTATTTGGTCGCCCCCCGCAACATATCCGGTACTACCGATAGCGAAACCGGCAGGGCTGTTCTTGGAATCAAGCATCGCGGCCTTCGTGGCCCAAGTGTTGGTTGCTGAGTCGTACTCGTAAAGGGTGTTGCGGATCGATAAAGATGAATCAGCCCCCCCGGCGATGTACCCCTTTCCGCTTAACGAAAACCCCGTTGCGTAAACCCTAGCATCTGGCATTGATGCTTTCGTGGACCATGTGTTTGTTGTGGAATCGTACATCTCGACCTTATTCGTGGTGCTAGGACCGTTAATGTTTCCGCCACAGACATAGCCCTTGTCGCCTAAGGAGAATCCAGCAGCATTTTGCCTACCTGTAGTTATTTGAGATTTCAATGACCACGTGTTGGCGGCAGGGTCGTACTCGAACAAGCTTGAATCATTTCCTTGCCCTCCCGTCCAATAGCCTTTCGTCCCGATCGAGAACGTTACACCATATGCCCTAAGTCCAGGCATCGAAGCAACCTCCCCCCATACGTTTAAAGTGGGATCGTAGATGAAGACTCTCTGATAGGCAGTTGATGTGTCAGTTCCGCCGCAAGCGTATCCTTTGCCATTAAGAGCAAAACCCCTCAAGCCTTGCACTGCAAACGTATGAGGTGATTTCGCCTCGACGATACCCCCCCTCACTTTCACAGCTGCTGCCAGCGCATATCCGACCGCGTCCATCACACCACCGCCTTTGTGATGCCGGTCAGTTGACTACCTGTATAGCCGAGCGTGGTTGTGACTGTAACGCCGCCGACAACCTCGGTGACAGCGGTCAACTTGCCGCTGCCGTCGTATCCAAGTGTAGTCGTCTTCACGGTGATCGCACCGTCTTTCTCCGTTACAGTTGTCAACTTGCCACTGCCCTCGTAGCCAAGCGCTACCGATCGTGTGTCCACCGCTTGCAAGACAGCTGTGTACTTGCTCACAGACGTATTGCTGGTCCCTTTCTCAATCGCCCCTACCTGTGCCGCTGTCACGCCGTGCGGATTGTTCTTGTCAATTACATGAGTGTTGACCTTCGCCTGCGCTCCATCAGGCGTTTCCGCACCGATCTGTGTCGCTGTCACACCGTGCGGATTGCTCTTATCAGCAGCGTGGGCATCCAGCAGCTGCTTACCCTCTGCGATACCTCCTTCAATCCGATTCATATCCATCTCAGACAGTACATCATTGTATTTCCAGTCTGTCTTTGGAACGTAAGGCATACAGCACCTCCTTCTTGGTCTTACTTTTGAGCCGCTCATGAGACCAAAAGATGAGATGAAAAATAAAAAAAGCCCCGCCAAATGGCGAGGCTGGGCGGCCGTGTTGCGACCTTATCAATTTCCGATCAACTTTAGAGCGCTAATATAGCACGTACGCCACACCTGCGCAACGCTTGTTTGACCGCTCGGAGCGCTTCTGCAACTGCATGGAAGCAGTCGCGCAGTACTGCGCTTTCCGTCGCTTCCCAGAACGCTCCAGAGGCGCATGGCGGATCAAGCTTTGCAGTCCGAGTGCAATCACGGCCGTGTAAGTCATAGCCCGCCCCTCGCTTAGAGAAACAAAAAGAGACCGCCTCATCGCGCTCTCGTTGTGTTCCACCTGCGACGCTGAACACGTCGAAGTGCTTGTATTTAGATAACCGCTGCACGCTGACCGGCATGAGGACGTCACACTCGATGATCAAGCCATGACCGATACAGCGCAGCGTGCTCAGCCCAGCGGCACCACTGTCGCCCCTGCCGGTGATCGTCCATACCGCGGACGAGAATAATGTTGCCCGGCGGAGCACCTCCATGATGCTGTTTTTTCGGAGTACTCCGTTCTATTTTAGCGGAGTACTCCGTATCGAACGTATTGATTCCATTGGCCAAATGAAACGGCAAATTGTCCTTACTGGCCAACTTCCAGCCTCCGACGGTCCTCTCGTTGACGTCCTTTGCGAACTCGTCGCTCAGTCGCTTGGCAATCTCACGGTTGGAGATCTTACCGCCTCTGTCCCTGAAGATCGCCCATGCTCAGCGCCACTCTTCGCTGATCGGTTTTGGCATCTACATATCACCACCCCCAGCAAAATAAAAAGCCGCCATTACGGCGACTTCATGCACTAGACAACAAATTATCCAATCGCTTTCTGGTGATCCACAGACAAAGTTGTGAACGGGACATCGAATAGACTACATACTTTCTTTATTTTTGAAATCTCGTTCAATGATTTTTCTACTTTATAACCCAATCTGATGATAAATTTCTTACCCTGTATTATTGGATCTCCATCACTTGCGCCGTCAATAAGCACATAATCTGGTTGTAACTGCTGCTTTTCAATTGCGTTTAGTATCTCATCAATGCCTAATATATCTCTGGTTGCTATGCAAAGAACTTCAAATTCACTCACGTTTTCCATTCCGGCTATTCTTCGATTACTATTCCTTGTTGCACCAGTATTTGCCAGCGGGCGCAATCCACTAATCGCATCCTCAATGCTCTCAAGCCTCTTGAGAATGTACTTATCTATCTTATCGACTGAAGTGTCTTGAAGTACCATGTTTCGTTCGATTACTCGATAGATCGGATTATCCGGCTCTTGGTCTTCTACTGCGTGCTTGACCATCTTTTCAAATTGCGCTTTGAGTTCCACTACCCCCATCATGTCGTTGGAGTAGAATATAGTGCGTTCCTCGACTATATCGAACGGCAACCTTGGAGTTTCAGTCCGGTCGCAGATGATCACGACAGGCCTTCTAGCTGCATGCCTGATAGCCAACTCGTACATTACGTTCGGGTTCAACCCCGTTAGGTTGGCAACCACCAATTCATCTTCAATGATGTGGGTGATGACCTGGTTGTTGATCGATCCCGGGTTCGCCATACGGTGAGCTACATGTACTTCAAAGCCTTCTGCTTGAAGCACCGGTTCAATCACTGCATCGATCACCCCTTCTGCAGCTCTTCGAATGTCTGTATTGTCGCCGCCGATCGGAGTGACGACAAAGCATCTTTTTTTGGTATCTTCACTCATGGCTCACTCCTCCTCGCTGTTATATTTCCAGCAAGCGGAGTGATTTCCTTCACCCCATGAATTAAGCCGCCTCGTTTCGAAGCGGCTTCCCCACCAATATTCACCATCCCACTTCCCTCATTACGACGTTTGAGGTGGTCTCATTTTTGCTGCCATTTGCCCTGGAAACTCATATGTAACTTTAAGGAGCATTTGAGAAAATGTCATGATTTCCTCAGCACCTCCCTAGTGTTGTAATAATCCTGCATTTTTCCATTCGCCGTACAATTCGGATTGATCCAAGAAAACACAACCCCTCCCCATCATACGTCTACAATGGAAACTACGCCATTAATAGGGAATATAAAGCAAGAACGATCAGCTTGTCCGCCTCTGTATCGTCGAATCCGGACAACGCGAGCTCAAAACTTGCCCCACGCAGTTTCTCCAGAAGAGACGTCAGCTTCTCGTCATTTCAATCACCAGACAATTTGTTGAGTGCGATGTTCAGTGCCTTCTCGCTGGCTTCATCCAGATCCACTACCGACACATCCACCTCCGTGGCCACGGCGGTCACCAGCCATTGAACCGCTGATGACCGCC
Source organism: Tumebacillus sp. BK434 (assembly GCF_004340785.1). Classification (NCBI taxonomy): domain Bacteria; kingdom Bacillati; phylum Bacillota; class Bacilli; order Caryophanales; family Alicyclobacillaceae; genus Tumebacillus; species Tumebacillus sp. BK434. The sequence continues at coordinate 876,001 of NZ_SLXS01000001.1, forward strand.
GACGAGGTTGCCGCTGCGACGGTTCCAAATCAGCGGGTCGACATATCCATACATCTCCATCGACCGTTTCAGCTACTCATTTTCCGAATCATCAGGCTGCATGTCACGCCGCCGGTTGTACTGCGCCGTGTTGATTTGCTGGACAGAAACCGTCTAAATGTCGATTTTTTCAGTTTCAGGATGTCGCTACCTCCATCAACATTTTTTTGTTAATTGGTGAGGGGACTAGCGGGAAATGTCAATAGCTCGCACTATCGATTAGGAGTTTGAAATAACCATTTGACATAAAATATTAATTATTATATTATATATTTGGAAGTAATTAAACTTAGGAGGTACTAAAATGAACAAAAAAATCCTTACATCCATTGCAACCGTAGGTATGATCACTGCTTTTGTAACGGTTGCGTACGCTGGCTCGACCACGTACAGCTTCAATCATACTGGTTATGGCGGTTCTGCAAAGAAAAACTTTACCCTTAGTTCGGATGCTTACTTGAACGTTTCTGGATCACAAAGCGCTTCTGTTTCTGGGGTTACTTCGTCATGTTACTACTCGGTGTACAAAAAAGGACTCATTTTTGATGATGAGATCATTCCGCAGTTCCTCCAACAACGTAACGGAACGATCGGTTTCTCGTCCAGCTCGAAATTGAAGGCAGGCGATTATTATCTCGATATTGTTTGTAACACCAATTCAACAACCACTGGTACGATCTCTTGGTAACACAGTGACATAAGTTGAATCCACCCCTTCCTTACTTATTAGAATGGGTGGATTTTTTATTTGTAAACAAACTGTACCTCCACAAACATCTCCAAAAGAGCTCGAAAGCCAAATAAGAAAAAGAAAAGACCATCGGCGCGACTGGTTCGCGTTGGTGGTCTATCCATATCCTGTGCTAAGCGTATCACAACGAGGTTGAATTACGTTGAAAATGCCCGTTTTATCGGTCATCATTCGGGCTGACCCTCATTGATTGTAACTGGTAGTCTGGAGACGAAAAGTGCTCTGGATGTCCTGCAGGATCCGTTGTAATCGCTGCCTAAACCGAATATCGCGGTATCTTTCCACAAAAGGTATCTTTCTCAAAAACCGAGGACACCGCATCCATTCGAAAAATACCTGTTGGGCCGAACTGTCGTTACCATCTTAAAATAGAAATAGCGGTTCAGAGTGAGATCAGATCGAAATCGGAATGTGTATAATGACAGAGGATTATTGTTCGCGCGTGAGAACGTTCCAGCTCGACAACATGAACAACCTGCGCGATCTGCAAGAGCTCATGTGCCACACGAACATCGCCACGACGTCTATCTATTTGCACACGCAGGATCACAAGCGCAAAGCAGCTATGTTTGCGATGGACGATAATATGCCCCTTAGGAAGCAAGGATAATCCCGATGTTAGAAGTACGTTAGAAAAAACAACAAGACACATCCTAAGAACCATGATACACAAGGGTTTTTAGGGGTGTTCGACTTTGCATACATTCTCTATCTAGGAAGAGAAAAAAGACGCGGGATACGGCCGCGTCAATTTGTCCTTGTATTTTTTTCACTCACATCCAGCTTTTGCCTCACAAACGCCTGAATGGTCTGCGAATCGGGCTTCGGGGCCCCGACCATGTCGGAGCGGTTGGCTATAACCGACAGTTCCACTTGCTCCGGATGCTCATAGGTGACGACGCGCACTTCCACCGCCTGCTGCTGCGGCACCTCGACGAGGAAACGATGCGCGATCTTGTAGATGTCGTGCCATGGCTTGTTCTGCCCGTGCAGCGTGGCGCCCGGCACGGCCAGCATGATCACGAGCTTGTCCTGCTCCCAGACCACTTGCTGCAGGTGGCTGCCAAGCCGAAGCGTCCCCAGCTCATCGACGACCTGCTCCCGCTTCAGCACCGGCACATCCCCGCTGGTGCGGGCTTCATACTGCTGGCCACCCCACCGTTCAAGCGCCTGCGCAGGCAGCAGCGACAGGGCGAGCGCGAGGATCGTGGAGACGAGCAGCGCAGCGATCAGACCTTTTGACATCAGGCTCTCCCCCTTTACCAGGTAGTACGAGGATATGCGAGGGAACACAAAAAAAGACGAGCCCGGCGCCAGTCCTGACACCTTGCTCCTCTTCTTGTCCGATGTTTGCGTATGCTCTATTCGGAATCGGTCTCGCCCGCTTCAATTTTGCCGAATTTCGTCCAGATCGTCGCACGTCCGCGCACTTTCACAGCCGATGTATGTTCGGTAAACTCCGCGATCATCACTTCACCTTTGTCCAGTTTCTCCGCATGGTGAAATCTCGTATCCTGACCGCGCGTCAAGCCGATGACCTGCACGCCATTGTCTTGGGCTTTAATCACGAAATACTCGTTAGACATTTAATCCCCGCCCTCCAGAATTTCGATCTTAAGTATACCATCTTGTGCCAATCGCTTGCAACGCAATTCCTTGCGCATTTCTTTATGCAATTGAACATACTATTCCCGCAAGCCCAGCAAGATTTCAGCTTGAACGGAGGTTCTGACGATGAATTCGGAACGAAAGATCGAAATAGAGCAACGCGTGGAAAGAGAAGCGAAACAAGCTGCCACGCCGCTGCACTACGAGTTTGCCAAAGGTTATCTGCCAACCGTCAACCCCAAGACGGATGAATTGCACGACCATGAAGACGCCAGCCGACCAGCATCTTCCTCTAATAGGCCGATTCCCGCCGGGGAATTGTAACACTGAAGTCGCAGTCGAAAGGAGGAGGAGCACATGACCCGTATGAACACTCTCGATCGCATCGCACTGACGCTCATCATCATCGGCGCACTGAACTGGCTGTTGGTGGGCCTGTTCCAATGGGATTTGGTTGCGGCGCTGTTTGGCGGCGAAGGATCTTGGCTGAGCCGTCTCGTCTACACACTGGTCGGCATCTCCGGCCTGTACTGCCTCTCGCTCTTGTTCCGCGGCGACGTTACCACGGGTAACGATGGAAACGGCGGCAACAAGTACAACGATAACAACCGATAACCGCAAATGGTTCTATGGCCGCATGCCTTCTGGCATGCGGCTTTTTTAGGTTTTTTAAAATTGCCGACTTACATATAAATATAAATTTCGAGTTACTGTGGGTTCATTGATAAAAAACACTTGCAATTCTACCGAAACAATTATAAGATAATTGTGAAAACAAAATAGGGAGGTTTAAAGGGTCATGAAAAATCGCAAAACTTTTGTTACGGCAGTCGCAACTGCCATGATGTTGACCATGCTTGCTCCGCAAGCGATGGCGCAATCGGTGCAAGGGGCGCCGACCACCGCCGCGAAAGTAGATACGAAGGTATCTGCAGACAACTACCTCAAGCAATCCGCTGGCCAATACGGTTTCAAAACGGATCTCTCCGACCTGAAACACGTATCCACCATCAAAACTGAGTTCGGTTCTTATGTTCGCTACCAGCAACAGGTAGACGGCGCTGATGTGTTCTATCATCAAGTAACCGTTACCTTGGACAACCAAGGCACCCCGGTTCTGGTCGTGTCCGACTATGTGCCGAACCTGACCGGCGTCAAAGGCAAGAAGCCGAAACTGAACGAAAACGATGCTGAGGGCAAAGCGCTCGGTCATAACAAAGTGAAAAACACCAAAGAACTGGTATCCCGCGTCTTCGGCTACTACGTTGAAGGCAACTCGGCAGTTCCTGCTTATAAAGTTACCGCTGTGGATGCAGACTCCCTGACCACTTGGGAAACGTTTGTTGACGCAGAAACGGGCAACGTCCTGAAGAACAAAGACCTCAACCAAAAAGTTGACGGCACCGGCAAAGTGTTCCTGCCGAACCCGATCCAATCTGCCGGCACCAAAACCGGCTTCGCTGACAACAACGATGCGGACTCCACCGCTCTGACCAACCAACTGAAGACCGTCACCCTGCGCGGCCTGGACGGTTCCGGCAACCTGGTTGGCCAATACGTAAAAACGGTGCAGAAGAAAGCAACTTCCTACTCTGCAACCAACACCTTCAACTATACCCGCAGCAGCGACCACTTCGAGAACGTCATGGTGTACTACCATATCGATGAACTGCAGCGCTACATCCAATCGATCGGTTTCACCAACGTCAACAACCGTCAGATCACCGTGAACGTAAACGGCACGACGGCAGACAACTCCTTCTACTCCCCGTCCACGAAGCAGCTGACCTTCGGCACCGGCGGCGTTGACGATGCGGAAGATGCGGGCATCATCGCACACGAGTACGGCCACTCCATCCAGGACAACCAAGTTCCGGGCTTCGGCAACACCTTGGAAGGCGGCGCGATGGGCGAAGGCTTCGGCGACTACCTCGGCGCAATCTGGGAAGACAAGCTCGCTCCGGGCACCTATGGCAAAGCTTGCATTGGCGAATGGGATTCTACTTCCTACAGCACCAGCAACCCGCCGTGCCTGCGTCGTCTCGACAAGAACAAAGTCATGCCGGGCAGCTGGTATGGCGAAGTTCACGCAGACGGCGAGATCTGGTCGCAAGGTGAGTACGACATGGCTCAGCTGCTCGGCGTTGACAATGCGACCAAGCTGATCCTGCAATCCCACTTCTCCCTCACCCCGAACTCCGGCTTCAACGCGGGTGCAAAAGCGATCAAAACGGCTGACCAGCTCCTCAACGGCGGTGCAAACGCATCTGCGATCACCAGCATCTGGGCTGCACGCGGCATCTCGACCAACTAATCAACACAAACGCCTTCTCTTCGGAGAAGGCGTTTTTTCATTCCTTCAGGCACCCCCCTTGCATCGCAAGTTTCACTGCTCTTTGGTAAACCGTCTGTGCAGTTCGGCAAAAGCACCTTGTCCCGGTTCCAGTCCTTCCAGAGCGGCAAAAATCTGCGCGGCGCACGCGTCCGACGGCGTTTCGTGCGTATTGATCTCCAAGTCGTACAGCCCGTGCGTATGTACCTTATCCCACTGCCATTTGGCCTGGCCGATCTCGCGGTCGCCCCGCTCTAGCTCTCGGCGCTCCAGCTCAGGCAGCGGGCAGTGCACGCCAACGAACAGCACCGGATAGTCGTGCAGCACTTCTGCACACTCCGGCAGCCAAGTCGCTTCCTGCGGGATCTCGAGCAGCACCGTATCGACTACGACGTTGAGCCCCCGGTCGCTGAACGTGGCGATCGAATGATGCATCGCAGACGCTGCCATGTTCAAAATGCCCCAATAGTCGCGTTCCAGATGCCTTTCCGGTCCCATGTTCTCATAGACGTCGAGCGACAGATGAAAATACGGCTCCGCGCTCAGCTCCTGAATCTTTTTCGTCAAGCTTGTCTTGCCGGAACTGGAGGTGCCGTTCAAAAAAATAACTTTCCCTTTCTTCACAACATTCACCCTTCTCACTAGGAGTTCTTACCATTATAGAGGAGACTTTGCCAAAACCCAATCCCTTACTGTAACCACCTTTACATTCAAGAACACTTCTCGGATTGCATGACGCTGATAATTAGAATTGTTATAAAATTATAGGTAATATAATATGGTTGCCGCATTGGGGGGTGCAAATGCCTTCGTACGAGGACGATCTGTCCCGTTTCGAAGAGCACAATACCCATGTTCCGGGTATCAGGTTAGACTCTGTTCCGTCTCATGATGCGTGGGAAAAATCGGTAGGAGGGATCACCTACCCGCTGCTCTCCGACTTCTATCCCCCCATGGTGCTGTTTCCGAGTAGTACGGTGTTCTCCGTGCTGAAGGGATGTCCGAACCCGCTCTGTTCATCATCGACGAAGAGCTGTTTGAAGTCCTTCGTTCCACTCGTTCGCATAAATCAAAAGGCATGCCCGACCCTCATGGTCGTGCATGCCTTTTTTTGAAACTTACCGAAAGCTCCGCAACACGTAAAATAATCACAGTATCCTTTTTGCAGAGAGAACCAGTTGATAGACATGCGATTCGTACGTTAAATATTACGATATAACACTTTGTCACCAGAAAGTGTCACAGATAATTTTGCTTTCACATACAAATTGCGCAAGTTGCGCTTCAAACGCACCTAACAAACAAGCTTGCGCACCTGTGGTATTGCATCTTGGCACACACCTCCACCGTAGAGGTTCTCCATAAATTGGCTGTGATATAATAGCAGCATGAGCCCATTTACTGAAAGAGCAATTGCTATCATCAAAAGCATTCCGGCCGGCTCCGTGATGACCTACGGACAGATCGCCAAGCTGTGCGGCAGCCCGCGCGCGGCCCGGCAGGTGGTGCGAATCTTGCATTCGATGAGCAAAACGCACCGGTTGCCGTGGCATCGCGTGATCAATGCCCAAGGCAAGATCGGCATGTCTGATGACGGGTCGTTTCAAGAACAGCGGTTTCGGCTCGAACAGGAAGGGATCGAGTTCAGCCGCGAGAACCTGATCGACCTGGACCGCTATCAGTTTCACCCTGATACAGACGAGTCGCCTGACGACTTGCTGTAACTTCTCTGCAGCCGCCCATGAGGCGGCTTTTTATGTTCTTGCCACCGTTAGGGCACACTAAGATTTACCACAGCAGAGGAGGTATCCTTCTGATGTTCAAACGATCAGCCGGAGCCGTGCTTTTGCTCAGCAGCTGCGTGTTTGCGCTGTTTCTGACCGCTCCCGACTCTGTTCACGCCAAGAAAAAAGGCCGCTTTTATTATGAAAAGCGCGGTGAGGTCGTCTGGGAAGTGCCGACGGAGCAAAAAGTGATCGCCTTAACGTTTGATGACGGTCCTCATCCCAAATACACGCCGCAAGTGTTAGATATTCTCAAGCGCTACCATGCCAAGGCGACATTTTATGTGGTCGGTTCGCGGGTGGAACGCGCCCCCGAAGTCGCCAAGCGGGCCGTCAAAGAGGGGCATGAGCTGGCCAACCACACGTACGGCCATCCCTATCTGACCCGCATCTCCGCCGCAGAGCTCCGCGCAGAGATCGACAAGGCGGATGAAGTCGTCAACACCATCACCGGCCACCACCTCAGCACCTTCCGTCCGCCGGGCGGCGTCTACAACGACCTGGTGGTCAACACCGCCAAAACGGCCGGCTACCTCGTCGTCATGTGGTCGTGGAATCAGGACACGAAAGACTGGCGAGACCCGGGGGTGCACAAGATCGTCGACCGCGTGCTTTCGAATGCGCATAACGGAGGCATCGTGCTGTTCCATGATTTCGGCGGCGACCGCTCACAGACGATCCGCGCGCTGGAGCAGATCTTGCCCGAACTGGAGAAGCGGGGCTATCGCTTCCTGACCGTCTCGGAGCTGTTGCAGGTGCGAAACGGCGCCGTGATCAACCTTCCATAAAAAAGACCGTGCTGCAGCAGGCTGCAGCACGGTTGCTTGCGGTTATGGGCGGAATTGGCCAAAAGTTCATGCTCTGGTAAGACAGCCCGCAGGGTTTGCCCGAGGTGGTTTTCTTCTGACCATGGCCTGATCATGGCAGGATCTGATCCTTTGCATGGCTGTCCCGCTGTCTTTGACACACAGAACCACTTCCTGCGGAGTGATCCTTTAAAGGGCCATGATATTGAACTTGATGAATTCGTTCAGCATTTCTTCCTCTTTGCCTGTTTCAAACAGCAGTTTCAACACCATCGGCTTTCTGCTTTTCCCTTTTTGCTTCAAGTACTCGTTGAGCACCTTGCGCAGATCGTTCAGCTGTTTCAGCCTGTTGTTCAGATCTTGCTCTTGATGATAACTCGCCAGCAGATTGTCCACCGCCTCAATCGTCCTGCGGGTGGTGATGCCCGTCAGCGACTCGGTGGTCGAGTATTTGATCCACTCTGCTTTGGTCATCAGGAAGGACGGGAAGATTCCGTTGAGACGCTCCATGACATCCTTCCCGGCATCTTGGGCGATCGGGCCCACCTTGCTCGGTTTTTTGGCGACCCGTTCCAACTTGCTTTGTACATCATTGACTTTTTGCTGGTCGATTTCAAAATCATTGTCCATCATGTCGTGCGCTGTGCGATACATCGCATGTTTGTCGTCCGGCAGTTTGTCATTGCCTTTGAGCTTTTCGATCGGTTCGTTCCAATGCATCAACTGCTCCACCGCGTGATTTTCCGGCAGTTTGAGCGCACCCGGAAGGGCACCACCCAGCGTTTTGTCTTCCCCGTTCACCGGTTTCGGCGTGACGACTTGATCTTCCAGTTGACCGGCTTGCTCCGCCACTTTGCCCGACATTTTATACTTTCCGAGCGTCCACGAGCCAAGCGTTTTGGTGTACAGGTTTTTCTGATAGACGAGGAACGCGACGAAGTCTACCAGCGCTTCGATCTTAGCGATCAGATCACCTTCCAGATTGTAGGCGAACTCGACCGGCTTGCGGTCGTCCTGTTCCATTTTGTTCGTTGCCGGGTTCAGGCGAACTTGTCCGCTGACTTCGGCGGTCGCTGCGGCACGCAGCGTGGCCGACGCCTCCAGATAGGCTTTTAACGCAATCAGCAATTCCGAACCGATCTTCACGCCTGCTCCGACGGAGAACTTCAGATTGCCTTCCAAGTGCGCCATCCCGGCGACGTTGTACAGCGAATCCGCTTCGTGCTCCTGATCTTTGGCGATCTCGCCGGCGACCATCGCCTTGACCGACCCGCCGATGCCCACTTCCACAAACAGCGACAGCGGGGTCGGCGGTACCGGCAGAGCCGCATGGAGCTTGAGCGGCCAGAACGCGCGGTTTTTCGGGAACTCCAGTTGGCCGGAGATGTTCGCCTTTTTCTTCTCTTGATCGATCATCCCCTGCACCGCTCCGCCGAGCAAGCTGATCTTGTAGACTTTGTTCGGACCGATCCATTTTTCGTACCGCTCGACTTTGTACTCCCCGTCTTTGATCGTGATGCCGATCGCCTTCAGATGCACCTGGGCAAGCGAAGCCAAGCCGCCGCCCGATCTCGACTCGTTGAGAGAGCTCATCAGGCTGTCCTTGCCGCCGCCTTTCCCCATCGCTTCCAAGTCTTTCGAAGAGACTTTGTCCTGCTTGCCGAGCACCGCTTCCGCTTCGGCGATCCTCAGACTGCCATCCTTGTTGATCTCCACGTTTTCCGCATCGAGCGCAAACACGCCGACCGAAAACGCCAAGCGTTCGATCTGACCTTCAAACGTGTGATCCTCGTTGTACTGCAAGCGTTTGATCGAACCGTAGCCATGCACAAACTTCTGGTCGAGGCGAATTTTCGCGTTCTCTACGCCAAGCTGGAACTGGTCTTTGTACCCGACATAGGCTCGTCCGTCCAGTACCAGCCCGTTGACCAGTTCCCAGTCTTTGACTTCCACGCCGCCGCGTACAGAGAGGATCTTCTTATCCTTGTTGATCAGCAAGTCGTAAAGCACCGGTTTCACTTTGTTGGTACCGCTGCCGAAGTTGTACTCCAGTTCCTGGATGTGCAAGTGCTCCGTAGTCAGCTGGGCGCGCTTGATGGCGACCTTTTTACCAATTTGGAAATTGTTCAGTTCGACCGACTTGAACGCGCCGTCCTTGTCGAGCAGCAGTTGGGCACGCGCTTTGATCGCCGTATCCAAAGGCTGGGGCAGATTGAGGGCGATCTCGCCGGCGCCGAAAGCAAACCCGACGCCTTTTTGGTACTGCCCGTAGACTTGATTCAACTCCAGCAGGCTCCCCGCTTTGAACTTGCCGATGCTGACCGCCAACTCGTTGAGCCCGGTGTTGCCGACATTGAGCTTGTTGAGGATCAGCTGTTCCAGTTCGAACATCAAGAATTGAGAGTGTCCGACGATCTGCTTGTCGCGGAAGGTCGCGTCGATCGACCAATTCAAGTCCCAATCCAGGCGGGCGTGAATCTCGTCGATCGTATATTCATTGCCAAAGAGACGGAACGTGACCCGGTTTTTCGAGTCCAGACCGCCTTTTTTCGCGAGGGGACCGTGCGTGCTTTCAGCGATGGTGAGGTTTTGGAGGTCGACTTTGACCAGCTTCAGGTCGACTGTGGTGACCGTTGATTTATCGCCTTTGGCCGGTCCGGAGACGACAGAAGGTCTGTCGGCTCCAACACTCTGTTCTTGCTGAGGCGTCCCCGAAGGCTGCTCCTCCGGGGACTGGCCCGACCATTTTTGCCTGAGGTATTGATAGACTTCCACCAGCTTGCCGGCTGCCTTTTTGGCCAGTCCCGGCCGGTCCAGGAACTGCTTTTCGAAGTTGTCCAATTTTTCGATGCAGCTCTCCAAGGTACGCAGGAATTCAGCATCGTAAGCGGCGAACGATTCGTAGAGTCCCAGCAGCTTTTTATCGGTGTAGTCGGAGATGAACTGATCGAATTTGTTGACGACGAGGCCGATGACGTATTTGATCCCCGCCCGCAGATTCGGGTTCATCTTGACCCAATAGTTCGCCACTTGCCGGAATACCGAAAAGAAGCCGAACAGCATTTTCACCGCTTGATCGAGAGCTGGGAACAGGGAAAGGATAAAGTTGTCGGCCACTTTGAAGAAGGTCTCCAGCAGCATGTCCACCCCATACTCCTTCAGTTCCGGAGTGATGTAGGACGTTTTGAGCTGCTGATAGATCTCGATGCCGAGGGACCGTACAACGTCGGTTTCGTCCTCATCATTCCGTTGGAGGACCATTTGAGCCGGGATCGCCGAAGACGCCTGCGCTGCGCTGCTTGGCATCTGCCGCCGCGCCTCCTGCTGCCTCAACATCTGCGTCACCGCCCGGTTCCCGACCGTCTTTTGCAACTGCAAGATATGCGCAGCCGAAAACGGAGCCCCGCTTGCACTCGGCGCTCTTCGCTCCTGCATCCCTTCTGACGGCCGTTCCGATTGCCCTTGCACAGGGGCTGCCTGCACTCCCTGTGCGCCGGACGCTTGAACCGGGGGTTGGAACATTTTCATCAACTCTCATTTCCGAAGTAAGATATATTTATATCATACAACAAGAGCGGGATGAATCCTATGAAATTTTCTGATGCCAATCGAGAAAAACCGTGCGGCTGCCGGTCAGTTGACTTCGGTGCCACACGGTTTTTGCTTGACGTGCCTTATGATTTCAAGGCAACGTATACTTCAATCTCATTTTCCGGACGTTCCGGCTGATACCGGTCATCCCAGACTTCGAAGTCATATCCTCCGAACTGACGCCCCGATTGCGGCAACCATTGACCGTAGAGGTAGTCGTACGTTCGCCCTAACTCCGACTCCAATCCTTTATGCAGGAATTGTGCATAGTCACTGCTCGGGACTTGGTGCGCAACCATTCCGTTCGGAACTGTTGCCGCAGTGGATACCTGATAGCCAATCACTTGCGTAAATGCATCGACCATCGGATTAAAATCCGGTTCGTTCGGGTAGATCTGAATCAAATAAACCGTCTCGCCAATACGACCTTCGATCTCACTTGCACGAGAAAGCAAGGAGTCATACGCTTGCTTGGCTAACTGCTGCTCTTCGATCTGTTTCAGGTTGGCGGAGAGTTCAATTCCTACTACTTCGAATTCGGACAAACTGACGACCACTGGTTCCAATCCGACTTCCTCCCTTTGACTGTTGATGCCACCTCTTATTATTTCTACAGTACCTTCACAATATCTTCCTTTTCTTTGCCTGCAAATTTCCCAATAACCCCTCACTGAAAAAACACCACCATATCATTTGGTGGTGTCTGCGTGTTCTAAATGTTGATCGCCAGTTGTTCCGTCGTTTCGGCGATGTGATCATATGACTTCTTCAATTCATTCATCGCAGAGAAGTTGGTGGCAGCTTGTCCTGTGATTTCTGCAATCCGTTCCATAATCGTCGCGATGGATTTCGAGATCGCGGTGAGTTGGACAGAGATTTCCTCAGCCGACTGCTTGCTGGAGTCGGCCATTTTGCGCACCTCACCCGCTACCACCGCGAAGCCGCGCCCTTGTTCACCCGCTCGAGCGGCTTCGATGGCGGCGTTCAGTCCGAGCAGGTGGGACTGCGTTGCGATATTTTGGACGAACGACAACACCGAGTGAATGCCATCGACATACTGCTTGACCGTTTCCGATTCGAGGTTCAGCATCTTCATGTTGTTCATGATGTGTTCGGTCGAGTGCAACACTTCATCCGTATTGGCGGTCATCTCCTCGACCATCGCCATCAATCCGGATGTGCTGTTTTGCAGCAAGATTTCACGCTGCGTGATGTCGGTCGCCACCTTCGCCACACCCTCCACACGACCGTTCTTTCGCACCGGCAAGTAGGTGGCTTCCAAAATCAGCGCACGGCCGTCTTTCGCACGGCGTTCGATTTTATCCTGAAACGCCTTGCCCTGGCGCAGCTCCCGCCAGAACTCTTCATATTTGATGCTGGCTGCAAATTCAGGCATGCAAAAAATACGATGATTCTGCCCGATCATTTCCGCCACCGTGTACCCCATCGCACTGGCAAAGTTTTCATTTACCCACGTTACAGTCCCCGACGTGTCAAACAAGATGATAGCCAAATGACTTTGCATCGATGCAAAGATATCCAGTTCTCGAATCCCCGTATCCTGTGACATACGATCACCCTTCCCCCAACAAACTCCATAATAGTAAACTATGGCACAAAATGCGGGAAAAGACATCACGTTTTTATATTTTCGGATAATTTAAATGATTGATCAAACAAATCCTAGAATCGATTCCAGTGTTCGTTTGATTTGATTCACAGTTCACTTCCCAAATTGGATGCTGCTAAGCAAGAGATTCAAAAAACGGGAGCAGCATCTCTTCCTTCAACCGCTGCAGCGGAAACTGATCCGAGTATGAGGAATACATCAACATGATTCCGTGCAAGGCGGTCGAGAAGTGCAGGGACTTCAATTGCGGATTCTGGACACCCAGTCGCTGAAAGATCTCACTTTGAACTTGCGCCTGGCGGAACATCTCGTCTTTGAGCTTTTGACTGCTGGCAGATACCACCTCGTCCGCATGCGGATGAGTTTGGATATGCAGATAAAAACGATAAACACTCGGCTTTTCTTGGACGTTCAGCAGTGCGTGATCCGCGATATAATGCAGTTGCTCGAGCGGAGTCGGTTTGGTAAGCGCTTCTTCCATCACCTCTATAATTTCCTGAACGCGGCTTTCGACCAGCTCCAATAGGAGGTCTGCCTTTCCTCTGAAGTAATTGTACAACAAACCTTTCGATATCCCCGCTCGCTTGGCCACATCTTCAATCGACGCCGCATGATAGCCTTTTTCAATAAATACCTCGATGGCGGCCGCACGAATGTTTTCCTTCGCCAATCGACGAATTCGTTCATTCTCCTCAGGAGTCCTCGGCATTACATTCACCCTTTCACGATCATCTCTCTTCCCACTCATGATAATGAAGACTGAACGGCTGGTCAACGAAAACGTTGACTGACCGTTCGTTCAATGATAAATTGTGGATATCATCATCCGACTGGAGGGATTGAAATGGATTTGCATTATGAGGTGCTTGGCGCCGGTCAACCGGTTGTATTGCTTCACGGAGGCGGTACCGATTCAAGGGACTGGACCCCGCTGGCTCCGCTCCTGTCCGAAAAGTACAAAGTTGTGCTCCCCGATGCGCGCGGGTGCGGACAGTCTCCGGCTCCGGTTGAGCCTCCCCATTATGTCAACGATCTGCTTGCCCTGCTCGACCACTTGGAGTTCGAAAAAGCGACGCTGATTGGGCATTCTGTCGGCGGGCAGATCGCAACGGAGTTTGCCTTCTCGCATCCGAATCGTGTGCAAGACCTCATTTTGGTCTCCCCTGCGTTATCAGGCTTTGCGCACGCCACGGAGTTTGTCGAGCTCTCGCAGCGTGTTTGGGCCGCGGCGACTGATCCCGCCAAGATGACAGAACTCACGCTGGAAGCCTGTTTTTATTCCAACGTCATGAAAAGTCCCCACCGCGGTCTCATGGCCGAGATGACGGCGCATAATATCAAGAAAATGTTCCAGTGGCAGACCCGTGATTCGCAGTGGCCCACACCCCGCGCCATCGAACGATTGCACGAATTGCCGGTCAGGACGCTGTTCTTCCGAGGTACGCTCGATACGTTGGACAGTTCCCGCATCGCCGAACATTTTCGTGCCGCTCCCGACATTCGTTTTGTCGAGATCGAAGGTGGAGACCACAAGATCAACTTGACTCATTCGGAAGAGCTGTTTGCAAATATCATGTCATTTTTGGAGACGTAAAAAAGCTGAGCAACCAGCAATGCCCGAAGGGGGAGTTTCGTGACTCTCCCTTTGGGCATTCATAAAGGGGTTTTGTAATCAAAAACCACCTCTCAATCTGATTGAGAGGTGGCTGAAATAGTCTTTAGTTGACCGGCACGAACTGCCAGATCACTTCGTTGCCTTGGTAGTTGGTCGTCATGTACGACCAGTTTTTCGTGCTGACCGCCTGCCAGCCCAGATACAGTTCTTGATTGAGCGGCGAGATGTTGTTCAGGTATTTGCCTGAGTTCAGGTTGAGATAGGAACCGCCCTTGGCCGTTCTCGTCAGCTGGTACACATCGCGGTGGTCCTGCACATCCAGATAGACCGGAACCCCGCGGCTGTCTTTATACGGGTAGTAGCTGTTTTTCTTGTACGTGGTTAAATAGTTGTAGCCGCTCCAGTTAGAGAACGTCATCGAGAGCGAAGCATCGCTGCCGTGGTAGATGTTCGGATCGCTTGTATCGCCTTCTTTGCGCAGGATGACCGGAGTGCCGTGGACATTCGTGTCCGCTTGAGTTGCAGATTGAAGCACGTAGTCCCAGTTGTTAGAAGCTTCGAACGTCAAACCGCGCGTCGGATTCGAGAACGGCACCAGGAAGTACTGTTTCCCGGCTTGCAGCGGATTGCCTTTGGAGTCGAGCAGCACTCCGTTGTCTTTCGGCGTTTTGAGCGGGGTGTCGCCGACGTACGTCTTGAACCACAGGTGCAGGAACCCGGCCGTCTGACGCTGCGCCAAGTCGAGGGATTGCAAAGTGCCCGGCGTCACTGCCTGTTGCCATGCGGCATCGTTTCCGGCGTTGAAGTAGCTGTACACCGTCGAGTTGCCGATGGTGGAAAATTTGGCTTTGGAGTTGACAGCCGCCGTGTGAATCCAGTCTTCCGGCGTCGTGATCGTGCCGGTGTAGTGGCCGTTGGCATCGCTGACCCGAGCACTGTTCTGGATCGACTGCGCGAACTCTTCATAGTCGCTGTGGAAGCCCATCGGCGAATCGAGCGCCGTGAAGTTGGACGAGTGCATCGGCTGGGTGGAATCGGTGAAGTAGTGCGACGCGATGCCCAGGAAGTAGAACGCTTGGTCATAGTTACCTTTTTGGAAGTACTCACCAGCATATTTGAAATATTTCGACCCTTCGGTCAACGCTGTCGGGGTGGTCTGCCCTTCGTAGTTTTGTTTCGTGTCCGGGTCGTAGAAGTGCGACTTCCAGCCGCCGAACGTGTAGCCTCCATTGTTGAACGGATCGAGGTAGTCGGCATCGTAGAGACCTTGCTCAAAGCGGTTGTGGTACTGGGGATCTTTCAAGTAGCCGACTTCATTTGCTTTGACAGTCCCGTCGGTGTTGCGCGCCATGATTTCGATCGCGTTGCCCGCAATCCACAAGTGCGTGCTGTGTGCCGGATCATGCGGCGCATCCGCCCCCCACGCGTGGGCAACCGACTGCTCGGTCGCAGGAACGCCTGCTGCAGACAACCCAAGTGCAACTGTCATTGCCAGGATTGTAACTCGTTTATTCATCTTCTCGCTCTCCCTTTCTCATGAATGATTCTGTATTTGATAAATACGATACTATAATTGCAAAAACGACCCCTTATTACAAATTAATTTTTTCACACAATCTTAACCTGTTAACCCGCAACTTTATAGAAAAATCAAACAAACGAGTTCGTCGGGAATGCGGTAACTCACTGTATGCAACTCGCACTGCCTCCATGGACAACAATTTCCCTTGCACCTTCCGATCGCTCCCCATACAAGCAAAAAGCCGATAGGATTTTTCCTATCGGCGAGAGAACGGCTAGTAAGTACGGTGAGGTGTCACCCAAATCTTGTAAACAGCAGATTCAGATGTGCCAAAATCAACTTGAGTAGAACTTCTACTCTCGCCAATAAAAAAAAGAGTTCATGCGGTGTCTCCACAAGTTGTAGAAAACCCGCATGAACTCTTGCTCGTTCACCTAGTTGCCGCCGAACACACTCCCAATATACAGACCCCGGGACAATTGTCGCATGACTGGGTGCCGTAGAAACTTTCGGCTGAGTAAGGCAGTTTCACATTTTTCACGATATCATAACCATAGTAAACATTCGTTACCGGGTCGCGATACGCATACTGACCTGTTTTGGGGTTGTAATACACATTCGTAGAAGGGTTAAATTTTATTCCATTTTGAATATCGATCCAGTTCTGCCGTATATACCCGTAGCTCCCTTGCGAACCGTACATATCACCAACTCCTTTCGTGAACGTTCACTAGCAAAGTATGCGGCACGCTGGAGCTGATGTGAGCAGGTATCACAATAACAGGCTATCGCGGAGGCAGCGGAATCCGGGCACTGTAGAAAACGGTTTTATCTACGGTGTACACCGGTCCAACAATTTCATATTTCGTTCTGTTCATCAGCACAAATTTCGCTTGTCCATGTTGAAGTTGCGCAAAATTGGTGCAGGGTGTCCGGCCGTCTTGAGAACAGATGAATCGTTGCAGGTATGGCTTTCCCTGTTGGTCCTTTGCCTTCGTATCCATAAAGAAAGTGTAATCTGGCGGAAGTGCTGCAAATTTCTGCGTGCCACCCAGCATGGAGTTGGCAATGTGAATCGAATACGCCCACGACCTGCCGCCGCCGATCATTGGGTAGTTCGCCTCAGGATTTTTACCGTTTAGCGATTCAAAACCTCCTTTCGTCAGCATCGCTTTGTAGTCATTTTTATTAATGGGCTGCCCTTTCTTCTGATTGATCATCCGGTTGACGATCACTTGTGCCGTCATTTTGATGCCTGCTGAGCGTATTGCCCAATTGACATTGGACGGATCATTCGGCGCTGTGCCGACATCTGAATTCTCGCCGTGCAAGACTCGAGCGATGATGGACAATTCATCTTGTGTGAGAAGATCGGTTAGCAGTTCATTCCTCTGGTTTGCATTACTCCATCCCCACACCGTTTTGCGATTGTTCAGTGTGTCCTTCCACTTGGCATCCGTAAGAGTCTGCCGGTATGTCACGGCCCGGCTGTAGTCCTGGTAGTTTTGCTTGAGCAGTTTCGACTCAGGAAACTCTTTCAACGTTTGATACCAGTCCTGATAGGAACTATCCAATTTCTTCTGGACAAAAAGCGGCCATTTCGCATAGTCAACCACCATTGCATTAACCTGTGTCGCTGTCAGACCTACCACCATCGACAATACTAATGCGAGCAGTCGACGTACTGAGCTCCTCTTCAAATGATGAAACCGCAGCTTATTCATACGTTTCCTCCTTTACAAAATCACACGGATTAGTATGTGCAATAGTGCTGTTAGAACACGCAACGAAAAACCGACAGGATTTCTCCTGTCGGCTTGCGATATTTCTGCGGAGTTTTACCCTTCCTGTTAATCGCCGTTCATACCTTTTTTCGACGGCAGCATTGGTACCGCTGGCACTGTAGACTCATATTTCCTTACTCAAGCGTTGCAAATGCTTCTTAGCATCCATTTCTGTCATAGATTCAAACTCATCCCCACACCACATCCAAACTCTTGCCTCGTCCTGCTTTCATACAAGTACCCCCATATACCATTTACGCCGATCATCTCCCCCACCCGTTCCCATAAAGTTGCATCCGACAAGCCCTCTACACCGAAGATTTGCTCCTCTAGTTTGGTAATGGCTGCATAAAACCCTTCTGCTTCCACTCGATGACCCCGAAAGTACCAAACGATCATTTCGTTTCTTATGAATGAACAGATAGCCTACTGCATTCCCTACCCGCACCACTGTCCGGGAATACCTCTCCCAGTTCTGCCGTTCATACGTACTCATCAATTGGATATTCAAAGCACGATCCCACGCTGCTCCAATTGTCCTGCCATGTACGTGTGGAGCCGCTCCATCCGCTCAAATGCTTCCCGGTGCTCCCCCTTGTCGCTCAGATACCGGCACATGTGTAGCGTTACCTCTACAAGCTCCGCAAACTTACCATGTCGCTCAAAAATCTTGATCGCATTGTCAAGATGCCTGTTGCCTTTCTCCTCATCTCCACGGTGAAAATAGACAAACGACAGGACACGGTGGACTTGTCCCATTTTGGGCGATGTATCCGACAAACTCATTCTTGCTTTTTCAGCATAAGCCCAGGATTCATCAATTGCGCCATTCTCCGAACAGATGAGCGCTATGTCAGCGAAAATTTTCCCGGCTTTTGATTTGTCACCAATTTGCTCATGTTGTTCCGAAAGGTTCAGCAGTTTTTGAACGCTCACATTCCAATCGCTCTTCTCACCCTGTAGCATGATCAAACGATGTAGCATCTCTCGATGCTGTTCCACGTTCGCTTGCTCTTCCATAAGCACGGTTGCTTTCGTAGCGTATTCTTCTGCTAGCTCATACTTCTTTTGCCGATCATAGACCTCTGCCAAGCGGAGAAAAGTCTTCCCTCTCTCTGTACCGTTACCCTGATTGAGCAACAACGCCTTCTCGTAATACTCGGCCGCCTCCTCAATCTTTCCGACCCGCTCATGGAGATTTGCCAACTGCATGAGGATCTTCGCTCGAAAATCTATATCGATCTCTCCCTCCTTCTGCAGCTCATTCCAAGCGCGGCTCGTATGGAAAAGCGCGATAGGGTACTCATTTTTCAACTCCGCAACCTTCCCAAGCAGCAACAACACTTCAACGAATAAAAAATCATCCCGTTTTTCCGTGTTGCAAGTTTGACACATGTGCGCCAACGAATTTTCAGCCTCAAGCACATTGCCCAGCTCTACGTGACAGCGTGTAAGTTCCAACAGCAAGATTTCCTTCGGCATTCGATGCTGATCCACAGCTACTAGTGCATTCAACAACTGGATCGCTGCATAGTACTCCTTTGACCGTACCATGCTCAACGCCATCTTGTATTTGCTCGAAAACTCAAGATCAAAATCTACTTCTTTGATGAGATCTTCGAGCGGAACATCAAGTCGAGTCGCAAGAGCAACCAGCGTTTTGTAAGAGGGACGCGCCCGATCACTTTCAATTTGACTTATTAAACTAGGTGTGCAGATACCCGAAGCAAGCTCAATTTGGGTCATACCTTTCTTCAGGCGAATTACACGAACCCTTTGACCAAGTGACACCATTCTCGTCATCCTTTCCTCTATTAAGTATTTACGAATAGGATAATTGGAATGGGTTGCAAATAATACATTTCAAATTAAGTATATTGACATTGTTTAAAACGACATATGTCAATTCGAAAAATGACATAAAAACGCCCTCGTTAAAAATAACGAGGGTACGTATCGCTTACTGGAATGCTATGATTCCAGCCGGTTCAGGTGGCACAGTTTGCGCTTGGTTGCTTACAGTCTTATCGCCTGCAAGCATACCAAGAAGCGCTGCAAACACCAATCCTGAAAGTATCCATTTCCGCACTAAAATCCCTCCTCATTTAAAAATTCACTCTTTGTACCTGAAAGAATACGGCTCTTTCATAGTATCTTATTGCGTTGTCTCCGTCATCTTTCAAATAATAAAACTCCATCAGCGATTTGCAAGCAAGATAACGCAGATTTACGCTTAAATTTGTATTATTTAGCACCGACTCAGCACAGGAAGGATCATCTTTCGCAACCGTTCTCATGATCTGCAACCTTCCCCAATATTCAGGATAATCCTGCGCCAAGGAATCATATTCGTCAATAATTTGTAGGGCTAAATGATAATCTCGAAGTTGCAGAAGTGACTTAACATACTCTTTTAAAGCTATGATTAAGATTTCTTCAAATGACTTCACAATGTTGATCGCTGATCCTAACAATCGGGCAGACGTTTTGTAGTTGCCTAGTACATATTCATAATGTGCGACATTGATTAAGGCTCGCCCGATTTGTTTATTGTCGTTTGTTTGCTCGAAAAGTTCTAGCGACCGATATGCGAGTTTTTTGGCCTGCTCTAATTCGCCACGATCCTCATTCATGATCATACGAGTGTAATACGCCATACTTAGTTTACTTGGATCATCAGAAAACACGTCTTCAACGAGGTTCAGCATTTCTTCGATATTGCTATACTCTTTTCGAATGGTAAAAGTTAACATCAGGTTCGAAGTAACAAGGTGAAGCAATTGTTTATCTTCGAATTCTTTCTCAATACGCTTTGCATACTCGTAAGTAGCTAACCACGTTTTGTGGGCTTCTTCGTATTTTTCTTGGACAAATTGCACTCGGCCTAAGTTATTAAGGCTGTAGCCTTTTTCAGTAAGACCCAGTGCTACTTCAGCCAATTCTATTGCTAACTCCTGCGCTCGAATTAGCATCATTTTTGTTCTTTTTTTACCAGTCAGGAATTTAACCAATTCCTGTTCTTTTTGAAAAGTATCTTCCTGTTTCAGCCGTCCCTGGGACACGTTCAGGCCTTTTGAGATAAGCTCTAATTCCGATGGAGCAATTCGTCTTGTACCTAGAAGCATGTGACGAAATGTTTCTCGATTCATTCCGACCTTCTCCGCAAATGCGCGAATGCTATAAGCTTCGCCTTTTTCGGTCATTAATTCCGAAATACGTCTCCCAAGTTTGATTTTGGCAAGCGTTGAAGTCGCTGTATATTCAACCGTAGACACCAAAATGCCCTCCTATTACAAATATCTATTGATATAGATAAAAATTCTCTCACAAAATATCATTTTATAATTATATATAATGATTACTCATTTGTACATGATGCTTCTAACTCTTTGGGAAAGACATTTCCCTCCCTCATCCGATGAAATCACCAGTTTCAGTAGAACTGTCTCTCATACCCTTTCTCAAGGCTTCATATTTGCCCTGAATTGAGCTTTTGAATTGAAAAGGTGCACTGGATGCAGTGAATCTGAGAATCTAATACAGCGCAAAAGTTGACTATTTTGATACGATGGTCGCTTTGTCCGGCTGCAATCGATCTTGACCAAGTCCACTGAACGTATTTACCACGAAAACCACCCCGGCAATGAAAAAAGGAGCGGCAAAACGCCACTCCCCATAGGGTTCTAACTCAATACATTACTTATAGGCACACGTATCCGCGTCCTTAGTATTTCCTTTATCTTATTCCTAAGTATATAAACTCAACGTACCACAGGAACGTGACTATTTTTCGTACTTAGCCACAACTTCATCTTTAAGCTTTTGGAAGTGTTCCAAATCAGAGCCCATAAACTCCACACGGGGATCTAACAGTGCCGCTTTCATTCCTTGATTGGTTTTAGGGTGCTTCTTGAATTCTTTCAAATTCAGATCAAACTTCCCTTGATAAATGCCTACAATCGCATAAAAATCCGATTTGACAACTTTTCTAAGGAACAAACAGTACACTCCATTTTCATCCATCCATTTATATCCTTCTGTATTAATATACTTGTTATCCTCTACGGCAGCCTCTTCAAGTACCACAATTTTATCGCCTGATTTTCCCTCTCCTTTAAAAACTTTATCAACTTTCACAACAGACTTAGAAAGTGGGATTGACCAATCCTCTTTAACCTGAAGTGTATAATCGCTGCGTTTCCCCGTATACTTCCCAATTACGATCAAATCCGAAGATGCTTCCAAATCAGATACGGTTTCAAAGGTTGGGAGAGTTGCTGAAGCTGTCGCTACCTGAACGTTCGCAAGGTTAGGTTCTGCCTGATAAAAAAAATATGCCGCTCCGGCGATCATCAAACTGATTCCGACGATTGCTAATTTTTTTCTCATTCAATCTCCTCCAATTGCTTAGTATTTCCACGTCCCCATTCATGCATGACCACGTAAAGTTTGTTTGTACAAGTAAAGCTCCCTGCCATCATTTTGTAATCATTATAATCGATCTTTAGACAACAAAAACGCCTCCCCATTTCGATCTACTATACCGAATGGAAAGGCGATGTTTAGGGCCGCCCCCCTATTGAACGAGGAACCGCACCCAAGCGACACTTTTTCCTGCATTCCCTAAAACAAAAAAACGTGCCGGAACCAAGTCCCGACACGCTTCTTACAATATGGTCGGAATAGCGGGATTCGAACCCACGACCTCACCCACCCCAAGGGTGCGCGCTACCAGGCTGCGCTATATTCCGATGATGATCTGTAGTTGTGTGATGCTGCGCTTTTGATGGGCGCAAGAGTGATTATAAAGGAATACTGAATCGAATGCAAGGGGTTTGGCGAAAAAGTGAGGGACTTCTTTTTGGAAATCCCTCGGCTTTCACTCGCTTGCTTCACTCTATGCAGGGAGCCTGCTGCATTATGCCCTGACGCGGTTGCTGAGCGTCCCGACGCCTTCGATGGTGATCTCGCAAAGGTCGCCCTTCTGGAGCGGCCCTACGCCCGCCGGAGTGCCGGTGGTGAGGATGTCGCCGGGTTCGAGGATCATGACTTGCGAGGCATAAG
Source organism: Tumebacillus sp. BK434 (assembly GCF_004340785.1). NCBI lineage: Bacteria > Bacillati > Bacillota > Bacilli > Caryophanales > Alicyclobacillaceae > Tumebacillus > Tumebacillus sp. BK434. The sequence goes on from NZ_SLXS01000001.1 coordinate 898,527, forward strand.
CGACCAGCTCATCGACCGTGAAGATCATGTCGGCGGTGCTGGCAGACTGCTTCACCACGCCGTTGAGCTTCGTCTCCAGTTGCAAGTTCTGATAATCCAGCCCGGACACCACGTACGGGCCGAGCGGGCAAAAGGTGTGGAAGCCTTTAGCACGCCCCCATTGCCCGTCTTGGGCTTGGTAGTAGCGCTCGGATACATCGTTCAGCACCGTGACGCCAAAAACGTGCTGAGCGGCGTCTGCGGCGCTCACTTGGTATGCCCGCTTGCCGATCACCACGGCCAGCTCGCCTTCGTACTCCACGTCTTTCGCGATGTCCGGCAGCACGATCTCCTCTCCGGTCCCGATGATCGAGGACGGCGGTTTTAAAAACATCATCGGCTCCTCCGGCAGTTGCTTGCCGCGCTCCGCAGCATGGGCTTTGTAGTTCAGCCCGATGCAGATCACTTTCGACGGGACGGTCGGCGACAATACCTTCACGTTCGAGAACTCGTACTCCACGCCGGTCAGCACCGCCGTGCGCACGTAATGCCCGGCCAGCTCCCGTACGTTGTCCCCGTCGATAAACCCGTATTTCACACGACCCTCGGCTTCAAATCGCAAGTATTTCACTGTCGTCGTCATGGTTCGATTCCTCCGGGTGTCTTTTTGTCACTTCGCGCGTTTTTTCTAATTCCCACGGAAATATCCTATGACAAGAGTTTGCCCAGAAGATCGGCGACGCCGTCAATAATCTTCGTCAGACCTTCGAGGATGCTGTCCAGCCAGCCCATTTCTTTCAGATCAAACAGGGCGGCAAAATCGAGCTGCGGAATCCCGAACACCGGATCGACCGCCGACTCCCCTTTGACGTGCTCGACCGGAATCACTTTTTCATCGTTGACCGACACTTCGTTCGGGTTGTTCATATCGACGGTCAGTACCGCCGAATCTGCCACCCAGCCGTTGTTGCCGAAGACGTAGAGCTTAAAATGCCGCTTCCCTTCCGCTTTCGGCTCTTTGTAGGTGTAGATGAATCCGCCCTTGCGCACCGTCACCGCCCCGTAGCGGGCTTCCTGCAGGTCGTCCGCCTCGCGGGTTACAACCGGCTCGGCGAGCAGGTCGTTATCCTGATAGGTGACCAGCGTGTAGTGGTAATTACTTTGCTCGCCTTCCTGGTGCCACGAAAAATGCAGCTGGTAGCCGGCATCGCCCTGCTCCGAATAGGACGCCAAGGTCAGCTCCGGCTTGGCCGGCGGGGTAAAAGCTCCGCCCTCCCCTTTCATCTGCGAGTAGAAATAGTCGTACAGACCGGGCACTTCGCTCGCCAGCGGCAGGGTCAGGTTCTCCTGCGGCTGCACGTTGAACATCGAGCCGTTCCAGGAGATCGCGCCGACCTCCTCGCCGTTCAGGGTCTGCTCGATCCGCGACTCGAACGGCGTTTTCGCTTTCGCCAGCGGCGAGCCGAAGAGCTGCACGTAATCTTCCGCCGCCACTTCGGCCAGCTGCCAGCGGTGCTCGGTGTCTACCGTGACGTTGATCCGCGCGTCTTCGGACAGCCCGCGCATCTTCGCATAGGTCGTCTCCCGCCAGCGCTTGCTGTCGGTCAATGTGATGCCGTCGTGCTGAAGGGTATAGTAATGGGTGACATGGTGACCATATTCATGTGCCAACGTATGGGCAAACGCGGCCGGTGTGGTATGCTCGCTGCCGCCGTACAGCTCGATTTTGCCCGGCCGCATTTTCGGCTTGCCTTGAAACACGCCGGTCACCGTCTGAAAGATGTACTGCCCGGCCACGCCTTTGCCATGCGGATAGCCGTCATAGACCTCCAAGGCGTTGAGCAGTTCGATCTCATCCCCATGTGTATTCTGCAGCAATTCCCCATGCAACGCCTTCAATTTTGCTTCGTTCCATTTCGGAGAGTAACTGGTGAGCACCATTCCGTCAGGTGCCGTGTAGATGGCTTGTACCTGTCCTTCCGCCGCGGCGAGATTCCCCATTCCAAGCAGCATAAACAGAACCAGAACAACTGTGTAACACCTGCGCATCAAGTTACGGCTCATCGGTTCCCTCCTTCGCTCGATTCGAATTTCCCGGATTGTCTGCTCCTTTCATGATAACACAAGGGGAGCCTCTTCCCAAAATCGGCTCCCCCTCACTGTACAATGATATGCGGTTATTTGGAGCGCATGAACTCCAAGATTTCCTCGTCGATCTGGCTGTCTTCCCGCCAGCGCGTGTCAAAATTTTCAACGGCGCAGTAGTCCTGCAACGCTTTTTTCACCACGTCGTCGTAGCTGCTGTACGCACCGTCCGCTGTCAGGTACTCCATGCGGGTCAGGTGCCCGACCAGCTCGTTCAGCACGTCGCCTTCAATCGGGCGCAGCTTGTTCGGGTCGGTCTCCCCCATGTACAGGCGGTGCAGCTTGAGCAGGCGCTTCAGTTCCTGCGTCGGCGCCGGATGGTCATCGACGCGCAGGTCGACATAGCGGTCGATGTGGCCGTCATACGCACCTTTTTCTTTCACGACGTACAAGGCAGCCCCTTGCTTGCCACGCTTGTCGCCGCCCGCTTCGTCGCCTGCGATCAGCGCTGCCAGCAGGCGGTCGGCCAGATCGCCGCGCGCATACTGGAAGGAGATTGCCATCGCGTCGAGCACTTCCGGCCCGGCCAGCAGGTTGCCCTGGCAGGTGAAGCCTTCGCCGATGTGATGGAAGGCGAAGTCGTGGCACTCTTTGCCGGTAAACGCCGCTGCGTTGCCGTGGCGGTCGACGATGCCGACCTGGCGCCAGTCTTTGCCTTCATCATTTGCCAAAAGCAGTTGCAGCGTCTCCTGCGCTGTCTTGCCTTCCGCGAGCAGCTTCAGACCGTCCGGGCCAAAACCGGTGTTCGCCCAAGACTGGGTCGCCACCGCGCCGACGTTAGCCTGTGCCCATGGCACGATCGAGCCGACCGCTAAAAATTTCGAAGCGACGGCGACGCCGATCTCCCCCGTTTTGGGGTCGCAGGCGACGATGGAAAAGGTGTGGATCAAACGATCACTGCGCATGTATGGTTGCCTCCAATCAGCGATTAGCGCGCTTTGTCTCGTTCCGCAGCGCGCAGTTCGACGCGGCGGATCTTGCCCGACGTGGTCTTCGGCAAGCTGTCAACAAATTCGATGGCGCGCGGATATTTATAAGGAGCGGTCAGGTTCTTGACATGCTCTTGCAGTTCTTTCACTTTCGCGTCAGACGCCTGTTCCGGGCGCTTGAGCACGACGAACGCTTTGACGATGTGACCGCGGTCCGGGTCGGGCGCTGCGACCGCTGCGCACTCGGCAACGTCCGGGTGCTGCACGAGCGCGTCTTCCACTTCGAACGGCCCGATCGTGTAGCCGGACGAGATGATGATGTCGTCCGCACGTCCTTCGAACCAGATGTAGCCGTCTGCGTCGACTTTCCCTTGGTCACCGGTGACATACCAGTCGCCGCGGAACGCGCGTCCGGTGCGCTCGGCGTCGTTCAGGTAGCCTTGGAAGAGGATCGGCGCGTCTTTGTGCACAGCGATGTCGCCGACGGAGCCGGTTGGCACGACGTTGCCGTCTTCGTCGATGATCCCGATGTTCACGCCCGGCGACGGACGGCCCATCGAGCCGGGACGAACATCAAGACCGACAAAGTTGCCGACGAGCAGCGAGTTCTCCGTCTGGCCGTAGCCGTCGCGGACGGTGATGCCAAGGTGCTTTTGGAACGCGTCGATCACTTCGCGGTTCAACGGCTCCCCGGCGGAGCAGGCGCTGCGCAGCGCCTGCGGCTTGAAGCGCTCCATGTTGTCGACTTTCGCCATCAAGCGGTATTCGGTCGGCGTCGAGCACAACACGGCGATCGGGTGCTTGGCGAGCAGGCTGAGGTACGTTTCCGGGTTGAAGCGGCCGGCGTAGACGAACGCGGTGCCGCCTTTGCCGAGGATGGAGACGAACGGGCTCCAGATCCATTTCGCCCAGCCCGGTCCTGCCGTCGCCCAGGCCATCTCGCCCGGCTGCACGTCAAACCAGTACGTTGCAGAAATTTTTTGATGTGCGTACGGCCAGGCGTGCGTGTGGATGACGCCTTTCGGGCCGCCGGTGGTGCCGGATGTATAGGACAGGAACGCCATCTCGTCGGAGCGGGTCTCGACCGCCGTGAACTCGGTGGATTCGTCGGCGACGAGCGCTTCGTACGACGTCCAGCCCGCTTTCTCACTGCCGACGATGACGAAGGTGGTCAGGGTCGGGCACTGCTCGCGGATCTGGTCGACTTCGGAGGTGATGTCGCCAAAGGCGATCACCGCTTGGGCTCCGGCGTGGTTGGCGCGGTATTCGATATCTTTCGGGCGCAGCATCTCCGAGCCCGGCATGACGACTGTGCCCGATTTGATCAGGCCGAGGTAGACGATGTACGCTTCCAGCGAGCGCGGCAGCAGCACGATCGCGCGGGCGCCGCGGGTCAGGCCGAGCTTCTGCACCGCGTTCGCCCAGCGGTTGGACGCTGTCTTCAGCGCTCCGTATGTAAGCTGCAAAACGTCGCCAGCTTCGTTCTCCCAATGCACGGCGAGCTGGTCGGGATGCAAGTCCGCGTAGTCGTCCACCTGCTTCGCAAAGTTGTACATCTCCGGCACATCTAGTGTGAAGGCTTTCACTTGTTGTTCGTATGCTTTGTCAATGGTCATGATGCTGCAAACCTCCTCGATGCTCCTCAGTGATTCGTTTACTCACGTACTACTAGTTCCACGATTTGCGCGAACATTCCTGCAATACGACAAGAAAGTTGAGAGAAGAATGCAATAAAAAAGAGCCTCTTCGCTGCGAGACTCTTTTTGTATGTATATTACTTGATGGAATCTTTGAATTGCTTGCCCGGTTTGAATGCCGGAACCTTCGCTGCAGCGATATCGATCTCTTCGCCGGTTTGCGGGTTGCGACCTTTGCGAGCGGAACGCTCACGGACTTCGAAGTTGCCGAAGCCGATCAGTTGCACCTTGTCACCGGATGCCAGCGCTTCTACGATACCGTCGAACACTGCATCTACCGCGCTCGCAGCATCCTTCTTGGAAAGGTCCGCCTTTTCAGCTACGAGGTTGACCAGATCTGTCTTGTTCATGACCTATTACACCTCCTCTGCTATTACCTTTGTTAGCAAGAAAACGCGATTCTATACGTGTCTGCCAAAGGTTTCTATCAGAATCTATGGGTCATTATATGGCATGTTTTATCAAATGTCTAGTTACGACCCTAGCATCGGGACTTTTGACTCATTTTATACGGCTGAGAAGCGCAAAAAAGCACAGGAAATCCTGTGCTTCTGTGCGGTATTTCGATTAAAGAATGATCGCAATCAGTCCGCCGCTGCCTTCGTTGATGATGCGTTCCAAGGTTTCTTTCAGCTTATACTGCGCGTTTTCCGGCATCATCGAGAGCTTCGCCGAGATGCCTTCGCGCACGATCGCAGCCAGCGATTTGCCGAAGATGTCAGAATCCCAGATCTTGAGCGGATCTTCTTCGAAGTCCTGCATCAGGTAGCGCACCAGCTCTTCCGACTGCTTCTCCGTGCCGACGATCGGTGCGAATTCGCTTTCCACATCGACGCGGATCATGTGGATCGACGGCGCGGTCGCCTTCAGGCGCACCCCGAAGCGGGAGCCTTGACGGATCAGCTCCGGCTCGTCGAGCGTCATTTCTTCCAGCACCGGCGGCGCGATCCCGTACCCGGTCAGGCGCACCATGCGCAACGCTTCGGCCACTTTGTCGTATTCGCGTTTGGCGTAGGTGAAGTCTTTCATCAGCTGCAGCAGGTGGTCTTTGCCGCGGATCTCCACGCCGACCACTTCGGTCAGCACTTGATCGTACAGCTCATCGGGCGCGATCAGGTCGATGTCGGCCACACCGTGACCCATATCCATGTTCGCCAGCGCCGCACGGGCGACGAACTCAAATTCGCCGAAGTGTGCGACCACGCGGTCGATGTCGCGCAGGCGGCGGATGTCTTTGACCGTCTCGCGGACGCATTCTTCAAAGTTGGAGCGCAGCCAGTGCTCCTGGTCGAGCACCATCACCCAGCTCGGGAGGTTGACGTTGACTTCGTGTACGGGGAACTCGTAGAGAGCTTCGCGCAGGACGTTCATGATGTCTTCCTGGCGCATCCCCTGCACCGACAGCGCGATGACCGGCTGGTCGTATTTTTCCATCAGCTCTTGGCGCAGCGCTTCGGCGCGCTCAGAGTGCGGTTCGGTCGAGTTGATGACGATAACAAACGGTTTGCCCATCTCTTTCAGTTCCGCGATGACGCGCTCTTCCGCTTCGATGTAGGAGTCGCGGTCGATCTCGGCGATCGAACCGTCGGTGGTGACGACCAGACCGATCGTCGAGTGGTCCGCGATGACTTTGCGCGTACCGACTTCGGCCGCTTCCTGGAACGGAATCGGCTCGTCGAACCACGGCGTCGTGACCATGCGCGGGCCGTTTTCATCTTCGTAGCCGCGTGCGCCTTCGACGCAATAGCCTACGCAGTCCACGAGGCGGACGTTGATGTCCAGCCCTTCTGCAACGCCGATTTCAACCGCCTGGTTCGGGATGAATTTCGGCTCGGTGGTCATGATGGTCTTTCCGGCAGCCGATTGCGGCAACTCGTCTGTTGCGCGTACGCGGTCCGCCTCTTCCTTGATGTTCGGAAGGACGATCAGCTCCATAAACTTCTTGATAAAAGTAGATTTCCCCGTACGGACAGGGCCCACGACACCCAGATAGATGTCGCCTCCGGTCCGTTCCGCGATGTCTTTGAAAATGTCGAACTTTTCCACTCTGTTCCCTCCTTATTCTGATCGGCGATGACTCTGTACGCGAACCCCGTGAGCCGATCCCTCCCCTTGAAAGGCGAATACGGCATCTATCAAAGCCGAAACTCAAACTCTCCCAATTGGACAGTACATGTATATGACCCGGGAACGAGATTATGCTGATCAGGCTCCGCGATTTTGTCCAACCCTCTTGGGATGTGCTATGGTTCTACTCTATGACGCGGTATGGAGAAGTAGAACAAGCCCCCGTATCCCTTTTCACAAAAAAAAAGACATCCGGGAAGATTGCCTCCCGAATGTCATGATATGTCAGGTTATTTTCTATAATTCCACGAATCTGCGCCATATTTGTCACGCACCAACTGCTCGGCCAGCTCCTGCTCAAACGGAGTCAGCCCCGCCGCTTCCAGTTGCACGCCAAGCCCGCGCGCGAACCCGGTGGTGAACGCTGTGACGGCCTGCTCGTAGGAGATCACCTGGCCGGAAAAGTCCTTGATCGACACGGCGCGCTCTTTGAACGTCTCCATCATCCGCTCTCGGATGCGCTCGGAGGAAAACGTCAGCACGGAGAACAGCAGCTCCGCGTCAAGATCTAAGAGAATCGAGCCGTGCTGCAGAATCGTATGCAATTGCCGCACCTGGGCGCTGCCGACCACCTTGCGGCCTTCGACGACCAGCTCGTACCACGACGGCGAATCGAAGCAGGCTGCCGAGCCCATCGACTCGAACTTCTTCTTCTCCTCTTCGTCGGCGAGCGAGACCATCTCCGCCTGCAAGCCCAGTTCGCGGAACCCTTCCAACAGCCCCATCGACAAGACGCGGTAGCTTTCGTTGACCGACGTCGGCATCATCGGATGCGACTCGGAGACGATCACCGAGTAGGTCAGTTCCTGATCGTGCAGCACCGCGCGCCCGCCGGTCGGGCGGCGCACGAAGCCGAGGCCCTTGGCTTGTAATGCGTCAAAATTAACCTCTTTCGCCGAACGCTGAAAATAGCCGATCGACAGGGTCGCCGGGTCCCAGCCAAAAAAACGAATAGTCGGAGGCACAAGCCCCCGACTATGAGCGTTTAGAATGGCTTCATCGACCGCCATGTTCCAGGCGGGACCCGAGAATCCAGTATTCAAAACGCGCCACGTTTCCATTGCAGACAGCCTACTTGGAGATCAGCGCGGTGTACTCGTCAGCAGACAACAGGTTGTCCAGCTCCGCAGTATCCGTCAGTTCCACGACCAGCATCCAAGCGTCTTCATACGGAGATTCGTTGACTTTCTCCGGCGCGTCGTTCAGCGCAGCGTTGATTTCCACGATTTTGCCGGAAACCGGCGCGTAGAGGTCCGATACGGTCTTGACCGACTCAACCGTGCCAAACGTGGTGTTCGCCGTGATTTCGCCGCCATCTTCCGGCAGCTCCACGAAAACGATGTCACCCAGTTCGGACTGTGCAAAATCGGTGATCCCGATATATGCGCGGTTGCCGTCAACGCGTACCCATTCGTGTTCTTTGCTATACTTCAAATCGCTCGGTACGTTGCTCACAATGATTCCTCCTTGCACCATCAAAAAAAGTTTCCAAACTATCGCCTATTGTACCAGATCATACCGCTGTCTCACAACACTTAGGATTCCCAAGTCAGCGGCACGGCCGAAGCGACTTCTTCCATCTCGTGGCTGCGGCGGCGACCCATCAGGTCTTCCACCGCCACGCGCGGCGATTTGCCAGCGAACAGCAGGTTGTACAAGGCATCGGTGATCGGCATCTCCACGCCGCGCTCCGCTGCGATCTTGTACGCAGCTTTCGTCGCGCGCACGCCTTCGACGACCATGCCCATCTGGTCGAGCACTTCCTGCAGGCTCTTGCCTTGTCCCAGCGCGAAGCCGGCCCGATAGTTGCGGCTGTGCAGCGACGTGCAGGTGGCGATCAGATCACCGACCCCGGCCAGCCCGGTCAAGGTCATCTGCGACGCGCCCATCGACACGCCGAGGCGCACGATCTCCGTGATACCGCGCGTCATCAGCGCAGCCTTGGTGTTGTCCCCGTAGCCGAGGCCGTCGGAGATGCCGGCGCCGAGTGCGATGATGTTCTTCAGCGCCCCGCCGATCTCTGTGCCGATGACGTCCGGGTTGGTGTAGACGCGAAAATACGGCGTCATCAGCAGATCTTGGAAGCCTTCAGCCGTGCGTTGGCTGCGCGAGGCGGAGACGACGGTGGTCGGAATCCGCCGCGACACCTCTTCGGCGTGCGACGGGCCGGAGATGACGGCGAAGCGCCCCGGATCGATCTCCGCCAGCACTTCTTCCATCACCTCTGTCATCCGCTGCCCGGTGTCGAGGTCGAAGCCTTTGGTCGCATGCGCGACGCGAACATCCGGATCGAGGTGCGGCCGCATGCGCTGCAGCGTATCCCGGAACACCGAGGACGGGGTGACGACCAGCACCCATTTTTTGTCCCGCACCACTTCCGCGATGTCAGCAGATGCGCGAATCCCTGCATGGAGAGTCACATCCGGCAGATAGCGGCTGTTCGTATGGTCTCGGTTGATTTCATCCGCCTGTTCTTGACGGCGTGCATACAGGTCGACTTCGCACCCTTTGTCGGCCAGCACATTGGCCAGCGCCGTGCCGAAGCTCCCTGCCCCGATGACAGCTACATGTTGCATCAAGGGGTCCCCCCTTACGTTTTCGCTCCCAGCTTGTTCTCTCTCCCGGCCACCAGCCGGCCGATGTTCGAACGGTGCCGCCACAAGGACAGCACAAACGCCGCTGACGTGAACCACACGTATTCGTGCGGCGCGTGCAGCAGATAGGTGAACAGCGGCAACAGCGCGGTAAACACCAGCGCGGCCAGTGATACATAGCGCAACCAGTACAGCATCATCAGCCCGAACGCTCCGGCGATCAGCGCCGGGACGGGCACCAATGCCAGCACCGCGCCGATCGTCGTCGCGATCCCTTTCCCGCCTCGAAAGCGGAAGAAGACCGGCCAATTATGGCCGAGGATCACGACGACCGCAGCACCGGCGACAAACAGTTCCGGCACAGCCAGCCATTTGCCGATCAGCACGGCGAGGACGCCTTTGAGCGCATCGAGCAGCAGCACGATCCCGGCCAACTTCGGCCCGAGAACGCGCATCGTGTTCGTCGCCCCGGCATTGCCGGAGCCGTGATCGCGGATGTCGATCCCCGCGAATTTTTTCGCCAGAAGGGTCGATGTGGATATCGACCCGAGCAAATAGGCAGTCAACATGACAAAAAAGGCTGCCACATTCTCTCCCCCGTTTCCCCTCTTGCTCTCTCCCGGTGTTAGTCTTTTTCGTCCTGCTTGCGCTTGCGGATGAACAGCTTGATCGGCGTGCCTTCGAATCCAAAAGCGGCGCGCAGCTTGTTCTCCAGATAGCGCTCATAGGAGAAGTGCATCAACTCCGGATCGTTGACAAAGACCGCGAACGACGGCGGGCGCACTGCGACCTGCGTCGAGTAGTAAACGCGGCACTTCTTGCCTTTGTCGGTCGGCGGTGCCACCATCGTCACCGCGTCTTCGATGATCGAGTTGACGGTCGACGTCGGAATCCGCATCGAGTGATTCTCCGCCGCCTGTTTGACCATGCCGAGGATCTTATGTACCCGCTGTTTCGTCTTCGCAGATACGAACAGCACTTCCGCCCACGGCATGAACGGAAACTCCTTGCGAATCTGCTTTTCAAACTCGATCGCGGTCTTGTCGTTCTTCTCAATGACGTCCCATTTGTTGACGAGGATGAGGATCGCGCGACCCGCTTCCAGCGCATAACCGACGATCTTCTTGTCCTGCTCGATGATGCCTTCTTCGGCGTTGATGACCAGGCAGCAGACATCGCTGCGCTCGATCGCCGACATTGCGCGCATCACCGAATAGCGCTCCGTGTTCTCATACACCTTGCCGCGCTTGCGCATCCCGGCGGTGTCGATCAAGACGAAGTCCTGGCCATCGTACTGGAACTCGGTGTCGACCGCATCGCGGGTCGTGCCGGCGATCTCGGAGACCATGACGCGTTCCTCGCCGAGCAGCGAGTTGACGAGCGATGATTTGCCGACGTTCGGACGCCCGATCATCGACACCTTGATCACATCTTCCGGATAGGTGGCATCGTAGTCTTCCGGGAAGTTCTTCGCGACTTCATCCAGCATGTCGCCAAGGCCCGTCCCGTGCGAGGTGGAGATGCCAAACGGCTCGCCGAAGCCGAGCTCGTAAAAGTCATAGACAGACTGCATCATGTTGGGGTTGTCCAATTTATTGACCGCGAGCACGATCGGCTTGCGCGTACGATACAAAATCTGCGCCACTTCTTTGTCGGCGTTGGTCACCCCGTCTTGTCCGTCGACAAGGAAGATGATCACGTCCGCTTCGTTCATCGCCAGTTCCGCCTGTTCGCGGATGCGGAACAGGATCTCGTCTTCTTCCCCGACTTCGATCCCGCCTGTATCAATCATACGAAACTTATGCTCCAACCATTCCGAACTCGCATAAATTCGGTCGCGGGTCACACCCGGCCGGTCCTCGACGATGGAGATGCGCTCCCCGGCGAGACGGTTAAACAAGGTGGATTTCCCGACGTTCGGCCGGCCTACAATCGCAACCACTGGTGTTGGCATGGCAAAATCCCTGCCTTTCCTTTGTTTCTATAGAACGTTTGCCCAGTTTACTATTATCCTCTAATAAAGATTGGTACGTCAACCGTTTCTGCCCAATCCCTCCATCCGCTGCTGTTCTTCCGCCTTCACCTGCTCGACAAATCGGACGATCCGCCAGTAGCCTGTGCGGATGCCAAACGCCGACAAAGGACGCCCCCAGCCGACCATCCCGTACCGGCGAGACAAGGCCCCGCCGATCTTGGCAAAGCGATTAATGTGCGGCAGCGCTTCATTGAAAAAGAGCTGAGACGTGTCGACCTGCAGATGCTCCAGCAGCGTCACGACAGCCCGCTTGCTGCGCCTGGACTCCTTGCCGAGCCCGAGCGCATAGACCGGGTTGCCCCACTCGTCATGCCCTTTGAAAAAAAGCGTCCCGATCTGCCACGTTTCCACCTGATCATAATCGCCGAGCTGCAGCACTTCGCCCTTCTCCGGCACGCGGTCGTCCGGCAGCCGCCCGAGGTGGATCGCCGCCGCGACGACAGACGAGTGAGCACTGCCATAACAGTGATAGATGACATGCATCGTCTACCCCTCCTGCCATTCGGACATCAAAACGGTCAAAAAAACGGCGTACTCCTGTACCGCCGCTTTGGCCAACAGCTGCCTGCTCTCCTCGCGCCGGCCTTTTCTGAGCAACTGCTCTCCCCGTTTCCAGCGGCGGCGCTGCGGCACCGGCACACTGCAAAACGTGAACGCCTCCTGCTGCTGCCGATAGAGATGCAAAAAATGGCGCCACGTCCGCACCACGATCGCTGCCATGCCGCCGAGCCCGCACCAGTACACCCGCTCCCCGCCGTCTTCACCGAGCAGACACACCGCGCCCGGCGCTCCTGCCTGGGGTACATGCCGGGCCAAAAAATCTGCGAGGTGCGCCCGATCGGGCAGTTCCTCCTGCGGCAACAGCTGCAGGCGAATCGCCGCCGTGAGCATGGCGGCGACCCCTTCGCCGTTGTCGTAGTAGACCCGATGTTTCATCAGTGCTTCACCAGGATCATCGTGCCGGGCCGAATCTCGTGCGCCATGGCATCGAGGATCTTCTCCAGATACAGCGCAGTCTTTTGCAGCTCCTCGTCATTCGGACAATAAAAAATCGGCCCGGAGCCGCCGACGCTCTCCTTTTGCGTCGTGCAGACGGCGAGGATGAAATTGTTCACGGTCGACATGGGAGCCTGTGCCTCCTTTCAGATTACAGCTGGCGGTCCGGCTTCACTTCCGCCTTCAGCGGTTTGCGGTACGAATTCTCCAGCACCGGTACCCGCTCAATGATCTCGCGCGCCTTCTTCGCATCGCGGTCCATCGGGAGCAGGAACAGGGCCAGCCGACCCGTTTTGAGATCCCGCTTCGACAGCGGCACGAGCGACGGTTCCCCCGAGTCGCGGTAGACGCCGAGGATCGTCGAGACGTCGTGCAGAATCGCCTGCCGCTGCCCTTGGTTGCCGAGCGACACGTTGCCGTTGGCATTTTTCGGTTCAAGAATAAATCCCATCCCGTTTTGCAGGATCCGCTCCTGCGTGTCCTTGAGGCCCGTGTTGTAGATCAGCACATCATCGACAAACAGATTCGGCCCGTCAAACGTCACCTTCGCCTCCTTGATGTTCACGATCGAGGCGAGCGCCTTGCCCGACATGAACCACGACGAGAACCAGATGCAGATCAAACCGACGACGATGCCGCCCCACCAGTGAAAAAAGTACGTGGTCAGCGCGGCAAAAAACGAGGTGGCGATCACGAGGTAATTGCGCCCTTCAAACGCCATCGCAATCCCTTCGATATACGTGGTGCCGCGCGGCACCAGCTCCAACTCGTCGACGTTGGTCAGCATCTGGCGTTCCATGTTGCGCACATCGCGGAACTGCTGGGCGGCGAGCGTCAGAAACGTCACGGCGGTATAGTCCCGCTTCAACAGCGTCGCGACGAGCACGGCCCCGAGGCCCGAAGCGATCACGCCAAGCGCGAGGTGAATGATGATGCCGTGCGGGTACGTCGGGTATTGCCGATAATCGGTCTTGAGCAGATTCATGCGGCAGGCAATTCCGCTCAGAGCGCCGACGAGGATGATCAGCGTATACTCATGCATGTTCCGGGCCTCCTTCCGAGCGTCGTTCGCGCCAGCCCTTGACCAGACCGATCACAAAGTTGGCGCCCTTGTGATACAGCCCGTGGACGGCCAGCACGCCGGCGCCGGTCAACGCCAGCATATCGCGGACTTCGCCGCCGCCAAACACCGTGCCCTGCAGCTCAAAGGCGCGGTGCAAAAACGGGTCGACGCTGGCGGCGGCCATCAGGCCGACCCAGGCGATCGACAGCGCGACAAACGGCCGTTTCACGCTGAGCACCGAGATGATCAGCGCCGTCAACGGATAGAGCACATCGGCGTCCAAAATAAAAAAGGCGGGATCGAGCGGCACCAGTGTCATCAGCACGAGCAGCGCCACCGCGACGGTCAGCACGCCGAGCAGGTATTGCAGGCGGTGCTGCCACGACTTGAACAGCGTCAGCGACCAGAGCGTCAGCACCAGCGGGAACAAGAGGCCCCCGACATTCCAGCGCGACGCCAGCGGGCCGTCAAACGTCATGCCTGAAGCGAACACGTACAAGACCAGCCCGCAGACGGCCAGTTTCGGCGACAGGCGACCGTCGCGAAGCGTCTTCTCCCCCCATCCGGTCATACAGAGGATCACAAATACGATCAAAGTGATGTTGGAAACAACGCCCGGATTCACCAAAAGCCCCCCTTTCCAGGCACAAAACAGGCAAAACGATCAGTATGCTGTCAGTTTTACCGATCCTTGGTGGGGGTATACGTTTGCAAGAAATGCCAAAAAAGCCCTATACCTTTGGGCGGCACAGGACTTTGATCGGGGAAGATCTATATGCAGCTTCGACGACCAGGGGCAATACCGGTCCGAAGCAAACCTAACGTCGAATTTTGTAGAAAATTGACGAATCACCAGACAGCGACAATTGGTAATATACCACGCATAAATCCCATCCGCAAGTCCTATTTTTCGCTATAATAGACTCAACACGAAAGGTGGGAACAATCAGATGATTCGCGGCATTCTCTTCGACCTCGACGAAACACTCCTCGACCGCTCAGCTTCGCTGAAACGCTTCCTCCAAGACCAATATGCCCGCTATCGCCCGTATTTCCAGGCGATCCCCTATCGCCAATTCGAAGCGCGCTTCCTCGAACTTGATGAGCGCGGATATGTCCATAAAAGCGTCGTCTACAGCCAGCTCATCGCCGAGTGGAGCGTTAAAGGTCTGACCTCTGATCAGCTCCTTCACGACTACCGCATCGGCTTTGCCAAGCACTCGACCGCTTTTCCTGACCTGCACGAACTCCTAACGAACCTCCGGGCCAACAACTACAAGCTCGGCATCGTCACCAACGGCGAGACCCTGTTCCAGCAGCAGAATATCGAAGCCCTCGGGCTCCCCAGACTGGTCGACACGATCCTCATCTCAGAGCACGAGCAGCTCCGCAAGCCCGATCCAGCCATCTTTTACCGCGCTGCCCAGCGCCTTGGGCTGTCCCCAAAAGAATGTCTATTCGTAGGCGACCATCCCAGCAATGACATCGCAGGTGCCAGAAACGCGGGCATGAGCACAGCCTGGTTCTCAAACGGCATTTCCTGGCCGGAGAATCTTCCCCCTGCCGACCTCAACATCCAGCAACTGCGCGAACTTCAACATCATCTCTAAAAACAGCGCCTGCAGCCACCCAATGGCCACAGGCGCTTTACCATCCTTAAAATCAAGCCTCCGACTTCCTCCGGGGAGGGCGGGATATGCGGAGTGGTGAAATTGAAATCTTATACCCTTCCTCTAAAACGGTTTTACTCAATCAAAGGGTTCAGATTTCACCGTGAACCCGGAGCATGTCCCGCCCGGACCGCACCACCCGAGCCCATCAGACGTCAGCTCTTGTCCTCATTAGGTTTTGCCGTGCTGTCCAAAACAACGCCGCTGCGCGTGGCATCAACCCACTCCTGATAGCTCGCCAACAATCCGTTCTTATGAATCTCGTAGATCCGCCGCAGCTCCTTCACCGGCTCCGGATTGTCATCCACACGCAAATCAATATAAGGAAAATCTTCCGTATCCACCACCAAAAGCGCAGCCGACTGTTTCCCCCGCTTGTCCCCGCCCGCATACTGACCAGCTTCCAGCGCTTTCAGCAAACGTTCCGCGAAAGGAGCATTTGAACCGCTGAACGCCGCAGCCGTCGCATGGACAACGGCCGCACCGGTCAACAAGTTACCCTGCACCGCGAAGTTCTCATGAACCACGTGCGCCTTCCCGTCATTCACTTCAGCACCCGTCCACGCCGCACTCCGCCCGTAGCGGTCGACGATGCCGAGTTGTCGGTACTCCCGACCCGGATCATGCTGCAGCAGCTCCTGCAGCGTCTCTTCCGCCGACAGCCCGTGCTCCAACAGCCGCAGTCCTTTGGGCCCCAATGCCGGATTCACCCTCGCCTGCGTCGCCACCGCGCCCACACCGGGCTTCGCAAACGGGCACAGCGACCCGACCGCCAGCGCCTTCGTGGTCACCGCGATGCCAAAACGCCCCGTCTCCGGGTCGCGGGCCACGATCGAAAACGTGTTCAGTTCGATCTCCGCCATACTCGCATACCCCTTTCCCGAAACTTACAGTCCGCGTCTTGCGAGCGGCTCCAACGCCACCCCGCGCAGGCGGCACCATTCTGCCGTCTCCCCGCGCACGATCAACGGCCGCTCCGCCAGCTCCAGCACGCTCTTGCAGCCTTGCAGCGTCACGATCGCCCGCAGTTCGCTGTGCAGATGTTCCACCAGCTCCACCGCCTGCTCCACGCCCTGCTCCATCAGCGGACGCAAGACAGCACCGGCCAGTCCTACCGCCTTCGCCCCCAGCGCGAGACACTTCGCCGCATCATGCGCACTCAGCACCCCGCCCGAGCCGATCAGGTCGAACCTATGTACAAACTCTTGCGCTTCCAACAGCGACACCGCCGTCGTCTGCCCCCAGCTCTCCAGGTGCTGAAACTGCAGACCGCTCCGCCGCTGATTCTCAATCGCAACAAAATTCGTGCCGCCCCGTCCGGCCACATCGACCGCCTGCACCCCAATCTCGGCCAGCAGCCGGAACGTTTCCAAACTCATCCCGTTGCCGACTTCTTTGACGATCACCGGCACACTGACGCCTTCTACCACCTGCCGGATCTTGTCCACCAGCCCGGAAAAGCTGCGGTCCCCTTCTGGCATCGTCAGCTCTTGCGCTGCATTCAGATGCAAATGAAGCAGATCGGCCCCGATCATCTCCACCGCTCGCTTCGCGTCCTCTACGGTTGCCCCTGCTCCCAAGTTGCCAATGATGACCCCGTCCGGATTCACGTCACGCACGATGCGGTACGTCGACACCAGAGCCGGGTCCTTCAGCGCGGCGCGCTGCGAGCCGACCGCCATCGCAATCCCCGTCCGCTTGGCCAATTCGGCCAGTTTCCCGTTGATCGCTTCCGTCGGCCCCGCACCGCCGGTCATCGCATTAAGCAAAATCGGCGAACTGAGATCCAGTCCGCCGATGGAAGTTGCAAGGGATATATCCGCAAGGTCGCTCTCGGGCAAGGCGCGGTGCACAAAACTCAGATCGGAAAAGCCCGTGCTTCCCGTTATCGGCAGTTCCAGTGCATACCGCACATGATCCAACTTGCGCTGTTCAATCGACACAAGCTTTCCCTCGCTTACAAAAGATTATTTTTTGAACAGGTCGCCAAACACATCGCCCAGCGTCCCCAGGCCGCCCTGATCGTTGTTCATGTTGTTTTCTTTCACATAGGTCTCCACTTCGCGGCGGCCACGGTCACCTTCCACCTCGCGGATCGACAGTGAGATGCGCTGATCCGCCTCGCTCACGTCGAGCACCTTCACCTTCACTTCCTGGCCGACTTCCAGCACTTCATCGGCCGTCGCCACATGACGGTTGGCGACCTGCGAGATGTGCACCAGACCTTCCACGCCCGGGAGCAGCTCGACAAACGCGCCGAAGGAGACCAGACGTTTCACCGTGCCGGTCGCGATGTCGCCGACTTGGAACTTCGATTCCACGCCGCTCCACGGACCCGGCGATGCCGCCTTGATCGACAGCGATACGCGGCCGGCAGCCGGGTCGACCTTCAGCACTTTCACCTGCACCGTGTCGCCTTCCTTCACAACGTCGGCAGGCGTTTCCACGCGGTGATGCGCCATCTCGGAAATGTGGACCAGACCGTCCACGCCGCCAAGATCGACAAACGCGCCAAACGACGTGATGCGCTGCACCGTGCCGGTCAGCGTCTGGCCCGGCTGGATCTCATGCAGGCGGCCTTCCTTCTGTTGCTCCGCTTCCTGATCCAGCACCGCCTTCTGCGACAGGATCACCTTGCCTTCTTCGCGGTCGAACTCGACGATCTTCACGCGCAACGTGCGGCCTTTGTAGTCGGAGAAATCCTCCACAAAATGACGCTCGACCAGAGAAGCCGGAATAAAGCCGCGCACGCCGACATTGACGACGAGGCCGCCTTTGACAACATCGAGCACTTTCACTTCAAACACATCGCCGCTGTTGAACTTTTGCTCCAGATCATCCCAGGCGCTAACCGCATCGGCCGCTTTTTTGGAAAGAATGATCTTGCCTTCCTCATCGTTGATGCGCAGGACTTTCACCTCAACTTCGTCGCCGACTTGCACAACGTCGCCGACATTTTCCACGCGCACCGGCGCGAGTTCGCCAATCGGAATCACACCGTCGTATTTGAACCCCACATCTACAAGCGCCTGACCATCTTCGATCTTTGCGATCCGGCCCTTCACCACGTCACCTTTTTGAAATGTGACGAGATCAAGCTCTTTCATGTCTTCTACCATGGAATTACCTCCTATTCGCCTAGCGCCTTGAACAAACAAACGCTTTGAATCGTTGATTTATAGGGACGGTATTTATGAGACTCGGACGACTCCCATGATTACCTATTCCTCTCCGGTAAAAGGACAGCTCCAGATAAAATGAGTATGAGAACGTTTGGTAACATCAACTAGTATGATACGACGGCAGCCTTTCCATACGAACCGGCGCTGCTAGCGGTGTTGCTGCAGAAGCAGGCGGATGTCTTCCATGATCCGCTCCGTCGCTTTGTCGATCAGTTCGCTGTTCGTCTTCTGTCCTCGAAATTCCGACAGATCGACCGGCTTGCCGTAGACGACCTTGAGCGGATGAAACAGGCGGTACGGTCCGATGATCGCGGCGGGAACGACTTCTGCGCCCGACCGCAGCGCAAGCATCGCAGCACCGCCCTGCCCTTTGCCAACCTCGCCCGACTGCGAGCGGGTGCCTTCCGGAAACAGGCACAGCGCTTTGCCCGCCGCGAGAATCTCCAGCGACGCGCGGATCGCGCCGCGGTCCCCGGCGCCCCGCTTGACGGGAAACGCGCCGACATTGCGGATCACCGTGCCGACCACCGGAATCTTGAACAGCGAGTCTTTCGCCATGAAGGCCAATGGACGCTCCATCGCGGAACCGACGACCGGCGGATCGAAGTTGGAAATGTGATTGGCACAGACGATGAGCCCGCCCGTGGGCGGAATGTTCTCCCTGCCGCTCACCTGCCATCTATAAAAGACGCGGAACAATCCGCGAAATAGCGCCCGGAGTAAGCGATACAACACCATAGTATACGCCCCCTAGAATTTCTGTGCGTCTGCGGAGTTGCAGATCTCCAAGATCTTGGCGATGACCTGTTCGATCGACAGACCGGTCGTATCCAAAACCACCGCATCCTCCGCCATCTTCATCGGGGAATGCTCGCGGCCGCTGTCGAGACGGTCACGGCGCTCAATATCTGCTTTCAGCTGTTCGAAGTCGAGGGTCTGGCCTTTGGCGACCAGCTCGTTGTAGCGGCGCTGCGCCCGTTCTTCGACCGATGCGGTCAGCCAGATCTTGACGTCTGCATCGGGCAGCACGACGGTGCCGATGTCCCGTCCATCCATCAAAACGCCGGTCTCCGCCGCGATGTTCTGCTGCAGCTTGACCATCGCCTCGCGAACGCCTGCCACGGCCGAGACGGCCGAGACGTTGCCTGTGACTTCCGGCGTGCGGATCGCTTCGGTGATCTCCGCGCCGTCGAGGAAGACATCTTGTCCTTCCGGCGTGAGTTGAAAGCCGATCTGCACACGGTTTGAAAGCTCTGTCAAGGCTGCTTCGTCTGTAGGGTCGATCTTCTCTTGCAAGGCTTTCCACGTGATGGCGCGGTACATCGCTCCGGTGTCCACATACGTCAGGCCAAGCGCCTTCGCCGCCTGCTTCGCCACCGTGCTTTTCCCGGCGCCTGCCGGGCCGTCAAGAGCCACGCGTAATGGTTTCATAACAGTTAACTATGCCTCCTGATGAACACAAAAAGCAGGCTTCGCCCGCTTCTCATGCGCGACTTTTCAATTGTCAATCTTATCAATATTGATAGTAACATATCGGCCGCAGCAGGTGCAACAAAAGGAAAGTCTGTTCAAACTTACTTCATAAAGTGGACCGGACCCACTTCTGCCAGCTGCCCTTCCATCGCCTCGACGAGCATGCCGGGCACCGGATAGGAAATCTCCGGATTGTCGTGATCGACTTCAAAGCGGTACACACCCGGCAGCTCGGACGTGTCCACCGTCACCACGTCCCCTTGCTTGACGGAGACGGTCGCTTCTGCGTTATGAAAGTTTCCGGCCGGAACGCCGTTGACCTCAACCCAGACTTTGGCGAGCGACCCTTTCGGCTCGATCGCTCGGATCGTCAGCTTCGCATTCGATTTCTCGGTCGCCGCCGCCGGCATCACGCCTGCGGAACGCTGCCCTTCCATCCGGTCGGTGGCGGACAAAAACTGCCGCCCCTGCGGTGTGGAGAGAGCCAGCTGCCCGATCAGGATCAATGCAAAGCCGATCAGGATCAGTCTGAACAGCGGTTTTTCCAGTCGTTCGTAAGCGCGCAAAAAGCGCTCTTCATACGTTTGCTGGCGTCTTTGTTCCAACTTGTACCACCCCCAGATACGTTTCATCCTATGCAAGTCCTGGGGATTTCATACTTCAGGCCTATCGTTTCAACAACCCTTTTTCACGCAGTTCGATCTGCCGGTGGAACGAATATTGAACGATCCGCTGGCGCTCTCGCTCCTGGATCTCGAAATACTTCAGCGACACCAGCTTCCAGCCGTTACTGTCAACCGGCGCCACGCGAATCACGCGCGCTTTGCCGACGATCTCATGCGTTCGCCCTTCCAACGGCAGTTGGAAGCGGAACCCGATGATGTCGTCGCGGCGCACCGGCAGTTCCTGCCGCACCCGCAAGGACAGGCCGCCGCCGGAGATGTCGCATCCGTTCGCATCGGCGGTGAGAACTTCTTTTGACTCGCTGTCGACGAACACCAGATGAAAGGTGGCCAGGATCGGCACGCGCAGAAACTCGCGGCGCTGGAAGCGGCGAATTTGTGAAGACTCCGGCTTGTGCAACTGCAAGAGCGAAATCTGCCGCACATCCCGGCCCTGCACGGCAGACTGGAATG
Source organism: Tumebacillus sp. BK434 (assembly GCF_004340785.1). Classification (NCBI taxonomy): domain Bacteria; kingdom Bacillati; phylum Bacillota; class Bacilli; order Caryophanales; family Alicyclobacillaceae; genus Tumebacillus; species Tumebacillus sp. BK434. The sequence goes on from NZ_SLXS01000001.1 coordinate 919,553, forward strand.
TGCACAGGGCACCGTCTGTCGTCCGGTATTGCACCAGCACCTGCTGTCCGGTCGGCAGATTGGTCGGGTATTTTGAGCCGTGCTTGAGCGGGATGTCGATGAAGAGGCTGTTCGTCTCCATGTCCTGCACCCGCGCCTGATAGCGACCGGAAAAATAGCCGTCAGCGATTTCCAAGGTAATCGCCTGGCCGATAACGGGGTATGCCAAATCTATCACTCTCCATGGGATATGTTCTCCCAGTACTCGTTCCTCTCGTATAAGATACGAATGTTTGCCTCTCGTCATGAATAGACCTGTAAAGAAAGTTTTTGGACAAGGAGAGAGAGCTGCTTATGAAACGATTTTGGCATTATGCTCTTCCGCTCTTCCTCATTCTAGTATTCGCCGCCTTTCTGGTCAGTCCTCTTTCCCCCGCCAAAAAGGCGCTCACCGTGCCCGGCAAATGGCCGGCTTATGTGATGATCGATCCCGGACACGGCGGCTATGATCCCGGCGTGCTGTCCGATGGTCTGCGGGAAGCGGATCTCGCCCTGTCGATCGGCAAAGAGCTGCAAAAAGAGCTCGCCGATCAAATGATTCCCGCTGTGATGACCCGCAGTACCGATATCGACTTTGCACAGCCCGGCTTGCGCGGCATCACCGCCAAACGCTCCGACCTTGCGCGGCGGGTGAACATGGCGTTTGAGCAGGGGGCGACGATGTACATCTCCCTGCATGCCAACGTCTCGCCGCTCGCCACGCGGGGCGGCGCGGAAGTGTTTTACCCCGCCGATTTGCCGGAAGCGAAAAAGCTGGCTGAAATCATTCAGAAAAAACTCCATGCCCTGCCCGGCATGACCAAGCGCGATGCCAAAGCGGCCAACTACTATCTGCTGCGCAATCAGAACATCCCGGCTCTGATCATCGAGTGCGGCTACCTGAACATCTCCGGCGACCGCAGCAAGCTGATCTCGCCGCCGTATCAGCGCCAATTGGCACAAGCGATCGCAGAAGGCGTGCAGGAATATTTGGACAGCAAGTGACGGGACCGCCACAATCGGAAAGCAAAGAAAAAGGAGAGGCGGACGCCCCTCCTATTTTTGCGCTGTCAGTTCAGCTTTTCGATACCAACCTCGTCGCCGTTGAGCGCGGAGATATATACTTTGTAGGTGTCGCGGTCCATAGTCCCCACAAACTCATAGGCGAGCACTTCTTCATTGACCACGTTGTGCGCCACGGAGAGTTGGATCTCCTGCAGTTTGACCCGCGGCGAGACGTAGGTGCGCGCCTGCGCTTCGGTGATTTTGGGCTTAGCCAGCGTCCGCGGACGGTGGTTAAACACGTATTCGCGCGAGTTGACGCCGAGGATCTCTCCGTTATCGAGCGCCACCTGCACCGTGATCTTGTCCGGGTAAAGGCGGACGCCGTCTTGGCGCGGCACGATGTCATAGACGCCGATGTTGTCATGCGTTTCGATGTTCACGACTTCCAGATCGTCACCCATGCCGAATTTTTTCAGATAGGCGAGCGCCTTTTGCGACGCTTGGCTCAAGTCGAGCTTCTCTTCGGTCACCGTGCGGTCGTTCAGCATGTTGGTGACTTTCCCGCCTTTGATCGTGACGGTGAAGATCGCTTGCCGGCGGCCCTGCTGCGCCGCCGTCACGGTGTAGGAAGGGAACGGCGCACCTTTGCCGTTCTTCTGCGCGACGATCCCTTCGGTGGAACTGCGGCCGAGCCACTGCGCAGCCACTTGTGCCGCTTGCGCTTCGGTCACCTGCTGGCCGGTCAGATTTTTCACTTCCATCCGGCTGCGATTCTTCATGCCCATCAAGGTAGGACCGAAGTTGAGCGGCGTGTTGTTCTTGACCGTCTTTTCCATCGACCGGAAACCATCGACGATCTGGTTGTCCGTCTTCTTCTCGGTCTGGGAGAGCGCCAGTTCTGCGTCCATCCAGCGCAGGTTGTTTTTGATCACCTTCGACTGCACGTCCGCCAGCTGGTTCTCCAGCTTTTTCGAGCGTTTGTACAGTTCGTTCAGCGTTTGGAATTCATGATCGTTCAGACCTTCCTTGCCGTCGTGGTCCACCGCCGTCCGATAGGCGAAATTGCCGACGTCGTTGATGAACTCCATCGTGTTGTTAAACGGCATCAAGGACAGAGGCAGTTGCCCGACATCGCTGCGCGCTTCGGCTGCCAGCCGCCACGCTTCGGTCAGCGACGGGGTAAGCTGCTTTTTCGAGTTGATCGCCAGCGACTTGCCGAGCTGGTCCTGCAGCAGGTTCATGCGGTCGCTGAGATCATGGAAGGCGCGCTGATACTGGTTCTCCGCTTTGATTAGCATCGCTTGTTTCTCTTTGTGCTCGCGATAGCCCCAGAAGCCTGCCACGACCAGGGCCACGGCGAGCACGAGGGTTGTGATTCGGCTAAACATCAGGTCGGTACCTCCTTTCTATCGGCAGAAGATGTGCCGGCCGATCCGCTTGATCTGCGGACGCGACCAGATCCATTTCGAAGTCGCCGTCGCCGGGTTGAAGTAATAGATCGCCGCCGAGGACGGGTCCCAGCCTTTGATCGCATCCTGCACCGCTTTGGAAGCTTGTGGATTCGGGGACAGCCAGATCTGTCCGTCGGCCACCGCCGTAAACGCGCCCGGCTGGAAGATGACGCCCGGCACGGTATTCGGGAAGTTCGGGTTGTCGATGCGGTTCAAGATGACCGCCGCGATCGCCACCTGCCCGATGTACGGTTCGCCGCGCGCTTCGCCGTGGACGGCGTTGGCGAGCAGTTTCAAGTCGTTGGACGAGAGGTTCTTGCCGCCATAGCTGGCACTTTTTGTGGCCGGTGCGGGCGCTTTCGGAGCGGAAGCCGCGCCGCCTCCGCCGCCACCACCACCTCCGCCTGCCGCCCATGGGTTGTACCCGCGGGTGGCGCGCACGAGACGGGTGCGCGTGTTGTTGCCGACGACGCCGTCTACTTTCATGCCGAATTTGTACTGGAAGTTGCGCACCGCCCAGTATGTACCCCAGCCAAAATCGCCGTCCATCTTGCCTTTGTAGTAGCCCAAATGTTTCAAGCGCCCTTGCAGTTCCCGCACGTCGTTACCTTGACTGCCCCGCACGAGGTTGCGCGTGGTGAAGACCGACTCTTCTCCTTTTGAGAGGTACTGCATCGGCTCAGCCGCCACGCAGAGTACCGCAAAGACCAGGGCAAAGGCTGCCACAAGCCATCTCCACTTCCTACTCATGGTACCCCCTCCATTTTAAGATGATCGTTTCTGTGCTTAGTGTGAGGAGGGAAGCATTTTGATATGACAACCAAAAAAAGGAAGCGCCTCCATCGAGGCACTTCCTTCCCAATCTGATCAGACGAGCGTTTCGATATCAAACGCTTCTTCGTTGTCACACAGGCATCTTTTAAATCCGGTGTCGACCTGCCCGCGGTAATCGCGCGACCCGCGCAAAATAAACGTTTCCCCGCACAGGCGGCAGCGGATGTGAACTTTGACCCGTTCATCTCGTACCGACATGCTGTCCCCTCCTCAATGAGTCGATGAGTGCATACCTCATAGAGGACAGTCTTGACCGGCACACCATACCTTTATACGTCCTGCGTCCGCTCTTCCAACGGTTTGAATGGCGAACGTTCCTGCGCATGTTTGACTTTCCACAACCCCAAGACCCAGAGGAATGCCATGAACGGCAGCATCGTCAAAATGATCTTTTGCTGCCCGGAGAGCAGCAGGACATCATAAATGCCGTGGAACGTCCACGGGAACAGAAAAGCAGCGCCAAACAGCAGCCAGCGCTTGTCCCGGGAAGCGGCAAACTTCGCCTTGCCCAGGTAAAAGCCCATCGCCACGCCAAACAGCGCATGGCCCGGCACTGTGAAAAACGCCCGCAGCGCCACCGTCTCCCAACCGAAGACCAGCGCCTTGATGATGTTCTCCAGCGTCGCAAAGCCAAGCGAGGCGGCCACGGCGTAGACGATCCCGTCGATCTCTTCATCAAATTCGCGGTGCCGGAGCGCAATCGCTACCGTCAGGATGTATTTGGCCGACTCCTCGATCAGCGCCACACCCCAAAACGCCCGGGTATACGGCGAGCTCATCCCCTGCTGAACCCAGTCGCTGAGGTACATCACCGGAATCGTCGACAGCATTCCCAATAAGAACAAGAGCCCGACCAGACTCAAGGGCTCGGAATCGTAGCGGTCACGCAAATAGAAAAATGACATCAGCATAATCCCAGGTGCTACTGCGCACCCGATCAACAGCAAAAACTCCACCGGGAACTCCCCCTCCCCCGTTTGTAAATTCTGGGCGGTCTATGAAAATCCTGCTTTGACAGAGCCTGCCGCAGAGAGGCATAATATGCTTGAACAAATTGATGCGGACAAGGTGTGATACTCGTATGAAAACGATCCTGATCCTGACGACCGGCGGCACGATCGCGATGATCGAAGACGCGTCCAGCCAGTCGGTACGGCCGGTTGAAAACGCCGCCGACCTGACCCAAGCCATCCCCAATCTCAACCAATACGCCAACGTGCTGGTCGAAGCGTACTCCAACCTGCCGAGCCCGCACCTCACCCTTGAAGATCTCGCCGGGCTCGGCCGGGTGGTCAAAGAAAAGCTGCTTCAGGAAGACATCGACGGCATCGTCGTCACCCACGGCACCGACACGCTGGAAGAGACTGCCTATTATCTCGACCTGATCTTGCCGCCTGGCAAGCCGGTGATCGTGACCGGCGCGATGCGCTCTTCCAATGAGCTCGGCGCAGACGGCCCGCTCAATCTGCTGAACGCGGTGCGCACCGCCGCGAGCTTCGATGCGATCGGGCAAGGGGTGCTCGTCGTCTTCAATGACGACATCCACGCTGCGCGCTTCGTCACCAAGACGCACACCTCCAATGTCGCCACCTTCCAGTCCCCTTCGGTCGGGCCGATCGGCTTTCTGGATAAACGCAGCGTGCAGATCCGCCACGTGCCGAAACCGCATGCGCACATCCCCGTCGACGGGCTGGTTCCGCAGGTCGGCCTGCTCAAGATGGCGTACGGCATGGACGACGCGCTCTTGCAGTTCCTGATCGACTCGGGCAGCAAAGGCGTAGTCATCGAAGCGCTCGGCCTTGGCAATGTCCCGCCAACCGTCGTGCCCGGCATCAAGAGAGCGATCGAAAGCGGCGTCGTCGTCGTGCTTGTCTCACGCTGCTTCAACGGCGTAGTGCAGGATGTTTACGGCTATGAAGGCGGCGGCAAACAGCTCCGCGACCTCGGCGTGCTGTTCTCCAACGGCCTGAATGGACAGAAAGCGCGGATCAAGCTGATGACCGCGCTGCAGGAAACTTCCGATGTGCAACATCTCAATCAATACTTTGATCAAGAATGATAGCACAAAAAAGAGCCGTCTGCCACTTGGGCAGACGGCTTCTTCGTCGTTGAGCTTACACCCAGCCGCGCAGTTGGCTCGCTTCCGCCATGCGGCGGACGCCGACCATGTACGCTGCAAGGCGCATGTCGATCTTGCGGAGTTTGGACGTTTCGTACACCGAGTGGAACGAACGGGACATGATCGTCTTGAGGCGGGAATCCACCTCTTCGCCCGACCAGTAGTAGCCTTGGTTGTTCTGCACCCACTCGAAGTAGGAAACGATTACGCCGCCAGCGTTCGCGACAACGTCCGGCACGAGCAGGATGCCGCGATCGGACAGGATCTTGGTCGCTTCGATCGTGGTCGGGCCGTTGGCCGCTTCCACGACGATGCTCGCCTTGATGCTGTGCGCGTTGCGCGCGGTGATCTGGTTCTCGATCGCAGCCGGAACCAGGATATCGCAATCGAGCTCGAGCAGCTCTTGGTTGGTGATCACGTTTTTGTACAGCTTGGTCACCGTGCCAAACGAGTCACGGCGATCGAGCAAGTATTCGATGTCGAGACCTTTTTCATCGTGCAGGCCGCCGTACGCGTCGGAGATCCCGACAACTTTCGCGCCGGCATCATGCATGAATTTCGCCAGGTAGCCGCCAGCATTGCCGAAGCCTTGGACGACGACGCGCGCGTCTTTCAATTCGATGCCTTTGACTTTGGCAGCTTCTTCGATCGCGATGGCCACCCCGCGTGCGGTTGCCGATTCGCGGCCATAGGAGCCGCCGAGCACCAGCGGTTTGCCGGTGATGAAGCCCGGAGCGTCAAATTCACGGATGCGGGAATACTCGTCCATCATCCATGCCATCGACTGTGCGTTGGTGAACACGTCCGGAGCCGGAATATCTTTAGTCGGGCCGACGATCTGCGAGATCGCACGCACATAACCGCGGCAGAGGCGTTCCAGTTCGCGGAACGACATCTCGCGCGGGTCGCAGATGATGCCGCCTTTCCCGCCGCCATACGGCAGGTTGGCAATCCCACACTTTAAACTCATCCAAATTGCAAGCGCCTTCACTTCGTCCTCAGTTACCTCAGGGTGGAATCGGATGCCCCCTTTGGTAGGACCGACCGCGTCGTTGTGCTGAGCACGGTAACCGGTGAACACTTTGACACTGCCATCGTCCATACGAACCGGAATCCGCACGGTGAGCACGCGCAGCGGCTCTTTCAGCAATTCAAACATGTCTTGACCATAGCCCAATTTGGTTAAAGCGTCTTGAATCACAAGTTGAGTGCTGGTCAGCACGTTCAAATTCTCAGCGGGTTCATTTGCAGTTGCATGATTAGAAGGCACATTCTGGGTATTCAAATCGACTCGACCACCTTTGAACTTATACAGGTATTCGTGAACCTTCACTCAATATACACCTTACGTTTGAACATGGAAAGGTTATGGAACCCCTTTATTGTTCGAAACTGCGTGATACTTCGGCAAGAACCTGAGTGGGGTCGCTTTTCTCCTGAATTGGCTTCATTTTCGCACGAAAGCTCAGACTTCTTCACCTTCGTCAGCAAAATCATCCGGATTATCGACGATAACCATCGTTTCTTCGTAGCCTTTGGCTTGGGCCGGGATCTCTTCAAGCGCGTCATCCGGATTATCGAAAGCGATCAGATCGGTTTTGCCGCCGTCCTTATGCGTCAGTGCGTTAAAGGGCTTCATGGGAGTTCCTCCTTGGCTGGATTCTCTCCGCTTAGAATGCCCAGTTTCTTTGCCACAATCCCCGTCGTGCCCGCCTGCAAAACGATGGTCACGATGATCGCGAGGAAGGTGACGGCGTGGATCTCACGGTAATGCGGCAGATGGAGCCCGGCGATCAATGCCACCAGCGCGGCCGGAATGACGCCCGTCTCGCGCACCCAGCACATGAATAGCAGCTCGTTCCATTTCCACTTCGCGATCCGGTCGACCCCGGCGCAGAGCAGCACGGTGAGCGGCCGGGCGATGAACATGAAGACCGCCACGACGAGCAGACCTTCCAGCCAAAAGTCGGCCAGCGCTGAAAAGTCGACCTGCGAGCCGAGCAGGATGAAGATCATCATCCTCAGGATCAGCGTGATGCCGTCAAAGAAGTGCGACACCTCGGTCAGCTTCGCTTCCGGCACCGGCAGGCGGAACGCCTTGTGATTGCCGAGCACGATGCCGGCCGTAAATGTCGCCATGAAGCCGGAGACGCCAAGCAGGTCGCCGAGCAGATACGCTCCGAGCGCCACGATGACCACGACGATCGACGCGTACTCGCGGAACAGTCCCCCGCGCCGCCCGGAGATCAGCACGGCAGCCAGCCATCCGGAGGCTAGTCCGACCAGCAGGCCGCCGCCCGCCATTTTGAAAAAGCTGAGCAGGGAGCCGCCGAGCGTAAACGCCTGCTCTCCCGTTGCCACGCCGAGCACGGCAAAGGTGACGATGGAGCCGGTCGCATCGTTAAACGCCGATTCGCTTTCCACCGTCTGTTTCAGACGCTCTTCGATCGGCACCTGTTTGAAGACGGGAATCAGCGTCGCCGGGTCGGTAGAGGCGATGATCGCCGCCAGCAGAAAGGCCAGTACAAACGGCAGCTGCAGGAACCACGCCGCCGCGCCTGCCGTGACGGCCGCCGTGATCAGGACGCCGGGGACCGCCAGCAAAAAGAGGGTCAGCCAGACTTTTTTCAACACGCCAAGCGAAATCGCCCGCCCGCCGTCAAACAAGATCAGCGCCGCACCGGCCACGATCAGCAGCTGGTCGGCCACCGATTCGGGCGACAGCGCGACCAGGTGCAAGACCGGTCCGATCAGCACACCGATCAGCAAAAACACCGCCACATCGGGCACGCGCAGCAGTTTGGCGATCCGTCCGCCGAACATGCCGGCCAGCAGGACGATCACGACCAGGCTGAGCAGCTCGCGCACCGTCTCCATCGTAGGTGAATCCATCCCGAACCCTTCTTCCGAAACTGTTGTTACTCTTTACTGTGCCAAAAAAGGCACCCTGACAAACGTTTGCGCGCGAGTTCAGGGTGCCTGTTTCTATTGTACAAAAATTGTATAAAAGAATCTACCAAATTATGAATCGACCGCTAGTTCAGCCCGTCCAGCGCCTGCGCCAGATCGGCGATCAGATCTTCCGCGTCCTCCAAGCCGACCGACAGCCGCAGCAGACCTTCGGTGATGCCGCGCTTGTGGCGCTCCGCTTGCGGCATGCCGGAGTGCGACATCGTCGCCGGGTAGGACAGGATGCTCTCCACCCCGCCAAGCGACACGGCGACCAATGGCAGCTGCACACGCTTCATCAGCGCTTTCGCCCGCGCTTCGCTTCCCGCATCGAACGACAGCACCGCGCCGAAGCGGTCCGACTGGCTTTTGTGCACCTCATGCCCTTTGTGGCCCGAGAGCCCCGGGTAGAAGACTTTGGCGATGTCGTCACGCTCCGCCAGCCAGGCGGCGACGCGTTCCGCTCCGTCACAGGAGGCGTCCATGCGCACTTTCAGCGTTTTGATGCCGCGCTGGAGCAGGAAGCAGTCCTGCGGGCCCAAGACGGCGCCAAAGGAGTTTTGCAGCTGTGCGAGGCGGTGGCCGAGGACGGTGTCTTTCGTTACCGCCAGCCCCGCGACGAGGTCAGAGTGGCCGCCAAGGAATTTCGTGGCGCTGTGCACGACGATGTCGATGCCGAGGTCGAGCGGCCGCTGCAGGTATGGCGTCTGGAACGTGTTGTCGACGATGGTCAGCAGCCCGTGCTCTTTGGCGATCTGCGCCGCCCCGGCGAGATCGGTGATCTGCAAGAGCGGGTTGGACGGCGTCTCCAAGAGCAAGCCTTTCGTGTTCGGGCGAATCGCCGCGCGAATGTTGTCCAGATCGGTCACATCGACAAACGTGGTCTCGATGCCCAGCCGGTTCAGCACGGTGGTCAGCACGCGGAACGTCCCGCCGTAGATGTCATCGGTGGCGATCAGATGGTCGCCCGCCGAGAACAGCAGAAGCGCCGTGGAGATCGCCGCCATCCCCGAAGCGAACGCAAAGCCGCGCGTGCCTCCTTCCAGCGCCGCCATCGTCCGCTCCAGCGCATCGCGCGTCGGGTTGCCGGAGCGTGCATATTCGTAGCGCGGCGGATGGTCGGCGTCTTCCTGATGGAATGTCGAGACCTGATAGATCGGGACCGCCGAGGCGCCGGTCGTCTTGTCGATCTCGTTCCCTGTGTGCAACAGCTGTGTGGCAAACGTCAGCTCTTTGTTTCCGCTCATCTTACACCAAGCTCCCTTTCGCTTCGGCCCATTCCCGCTCGCACGCTGCAAACGCCTGGGCCAGATCTTCAATCAAGTCTTCGTAATGTTCGATCCCGACCGACAGTCGCAAGAGCGAGCTCGTCACGCCCAGTTCGTTGCGCACGTCTTCCGGCACATCGAAATGCGTCTGCCGCGCCGGATAGGTGATCAGAGACTCCACCCCGCCCAGCGATTCGGCGAACGCGATCAGGTTGAGATGGCGCAGGAGCGGTTCGACCAGCTCTTCACTCACCACTTCAAAGGAAAGCATCCCGCCGTATCCGTCAGCCTGCCCGATGTGCACGTCGCGACCGGCGTGGTTTTCCAATCCCGGGAAATACACCGTCTTCACCAGCGGATGCCCGGCCAGCCATTTGGCGAGCACCATCGCATTTTCCTGATGGCGATCCATCCGCAAGGCCAGCGTTTTCATCCCTCTCATCAACAGCCAGGCATCCTGCGGGCCCAAGGTCGCCCCGATCGAATTCTGCAAAAAGTAGATCCGTTCCGCCACTTCCTCCTCACGGGCCACAGCGAGTCCGGCCAGCACGTCGTTATGGCCGCCGAGATACTTGGTCGCGCTGTGCACGACGATGTCGGCGCCGAGCACGAGCGGCCGCTGCAGGTACGGCGTCATGAACGTATTGTCGACGATCGTCAGCAGCCCTTGTTCCCGGGCCCATCCGATGACGCCTTTCAAATCGGTGATCCGCATCGTCGGGTTGGTCGGCGTTTCGATAAAGATCGCCTTGGTGTTCGCTTGCACCTCCGCGGTCACCGCCTGCAGGTCGCGCGTATCGACAAACGTCGTCGTGATGCCTTGGCGCGGCAGGATCTGCTCCAACAGACGATAGGTGCCGCCGTACAGGTCATGTGAGACCAGCAGGTGGTCTCCTTGCCCGAACAGCCCGAGGACGACGGCGATTGCCGCCATGCCCGACCCGTACGCGAAGCCGCGCACGCCGCCTTCCAGCTTGGCGATCGCGTCTTCCAGCGTCTGGCGGGTCGGATTTTTCGTGCGAGTGTAGTCAAAGCCGGTGCTTTCCCCCAGCCGCGGGTGACGGTACGTGGTGGACAAATAGATGGGCGTGGAGATCGCGCCCGTTTTTTCTTCTCGGATGTTGCCAATCTGAGCCAAACAGGTATCGGGATGCACTTGTAAATTCCTCCTCAGTTTGAAAAACTGATGCAAAAAAGACCTCTCTCGGAATCGAGAAAGGCCTTTGGAATCTACAAAGAGCGCTTTCTCTCATCTCTCAGGCTGCAACGCGCAACCTGTTGGAATTGGCACCGTGCACATGAATCGTGTCGGTTGCCGTGGCATCATCGGGCCAGTCCCTCCGCCTACTCTTGATAAGAGAACTATATTTGCATGTTGTTGTTTGATTCCTAATTTAACGTCTCATCGGGAACGCTGTCAAGCATAATTTTGACAGACATACGCCCTTTTTCGCTACGGCAAACTACTCCTGATGCAACCTGCAAGCAGGAGAAAGGACTGACACCATGGCCGCAAAACAACCGAAATCGAAGATTCATCTGCTGCCTTTGTTCGCCTTGGCGACCGTACCGCTGATCATGGTGCTTGGCAATTCGATGCTGATTCCGATTCTGCCGCAGATGCAGGAAGAGATCGGCATTTCGAAGTTCCAGGCGTCTCTGGTCATCACGCTGTTCTCCGTTCCGGCAGGCATCATCATTCCGCTGGCAGGCTTTCTGTCCGACCACTTCAACCGCAAAGTCGTCATCGTCCCCTCCCTGCTGCTCTACGGCGCAGGCGGTGTGGTCGCCGGTGTGGCCGCGTGGCTGATGGACAGCCCGTACGGGGTGATCATGACCGGACGCGTGCTGCAAGGCTTGGGTGCGGCCGGTACAGCGCCGATCGCGATGGCGCTGGCCGGCGACATCTGGAGCGGCGCGTCCCGGTCCAAAGCGCTCGGCATCATCGAAGCCTCGAACGGCCTCGGCAAAGTGCTGTCGCCGATCCTCGGCTCGCTGATCGCGCTCCTGTTCTGGTACGCGGCATTTTTCGCTTTCCCGATCATCTGCATCGCTGCCGCTGCACTGGTCTACTTTTTCGTCAAAGAGCCGAAGAAATCCGGGCAGAAGCAGTCGCTCAAGCAATATGTAAGCGCGCTGAAGAAAACGTTTAAAGCGCAGGGCAAATGGCTGCTCACCGCCTATCTGGCCGGGTCGGTCGCCTTGTTTATCCTGTTTGGCGTGCTGTTTTACATTTCTCAGATCTTGGAGGAGAAATACAAAGTCGCCGACCTCATGCGCGGCCTGATCCTTTCGCTGCCGCTGTTGGCGATGTGCTCGACGTCGCTGATCACCGGCGCGAAGATCAAGAAAAATATGAAGCTGATGAAAGTGCTGATCGTGGCCGGTCTCGGGATGATCGGCGCACCGCTCGCCATCGCAGCGTTTTTCGCCAACAATCCGTACGTCTCGCTCGGGCTGCTCGTCGTCTCCGGCGTCGGCACCGGTCTCGTGCTGCCTTGTCTGAACACGCTGATCACTTCCGCCGTGCAAAAAGAAGAGCGCGGAGCGGTCACCTCGCTGTACGGCAGCGTGCGCTTTCTCGGCGTCGCCGCCGGGCCGCCGATTTTTGGCGCCTTGATGAGCACGCCGAAGCTGATGTTTCTGATCATGGCCGGGCTGGCTGCCTTCTGCGGCGTGCTCGCCTACTTTCTGATCCAGCCCGGCAAAGGCGGTGGCGGCACCAATCCTGAACGGTATCAAAAGATCGAACATGAACGCAAACTCCTGACTCGCATGAAAGCACGGGCGTAACCACACGCCAGTTTCTTATTTTTGTGCTATTATTAAAATGTTACAAATTAAAATCAGGAGGTGCTTTCATGAAGAAAGTTGTTGGTATTGTTTTGCTTGTTGCACTTACTTTCGGTTTTGGTGGTTCCGCTAATTCCGTCGATGATGACGGTTGCTACTGGCAAGGCGATTACCGTGTATGCCTCTAGCCGATGTGCAGAGACCGCTTCTGCGGTCTCTTTTTTTTGCCTCCCGCTGCTCTTGCGCGCTTTGCCCTCTTTCTTCTCGCCGCTCATGATAGGCACAGACCCAATGTTAGGACAACGAAAATGCGACATCGGAAAAACCTTGAGATATCAAGGTTTGTACACTTCTCACCTTCCGAAATTCTTTTTCATACGCTACAGGAGCCTACTCCCCGAAGGATAACCACGATTTATAAGGCTCGGGAAAGAGAAAGGAGTCGGAAGGTATGCAACGTTCATCGTCCGAACGGGCTTGGGATGATATCTTGCGTGATCCGCTGCCTGGTCGACTCGCCAAACCGCGAACGACCAACGGGCTCACCATGTTGATCGATACGGGGCTCGGCTTGAAGGAAACCGATGATCTGGTGGAGCTGGCAGGTCCCTACATCGATTTTGTCAAGTTGGGATTTGGCACTTCCAAACTGTATCCGGCGCATGTACTGCGCGAGAAGATCACCTTGCTGCAAGCCAATCAGATCGAGATCTACCCGGGCGGCACCTTCCTGGAAGCGGCCATCTTGCAAAACAGATGGCACCAGTTTCTGGATCGCTGTCTGACGCTCGGCTTCCGCACGGTCGAAGTGTCGGACGGGACGATTCCCTTGTCCTGGCAACAGCGGGAGGAGATCATCCGCTATGCCAGCGCGCAAGGCCTGAAAGTGATCACCGAAGTCGGCAAAAAGGAAGATGGAGTGCACCTTCCCGTGGACACACAGCTGGCGATGATCGACGCCGATCTCGCCGCCGGCGCGTTTAAAGTGATCCTCGAAGGGCGGGAATCGGGCAAAGCGGTCGGCATGTTCGCTGAGGACGGTTCGATCCGCCAAGATGATTTTGACGAGCTGACTGCGAACGTGCAGAACCTCGACCAGCTGATCTGGGAAGCGCCCCTGAAGTCGCAGCAGGAAGAGCTGATTTGCAAATTCGGACCGAATGTCAATTTCGGAAATATCAATCCGCGCGACACGATCGCTCTGGAAGCGCTGCGCTGCGGTCTGCGCAGCGACACCTTGCGCTTCACGCTGTAGGCGGCAGGTCTACCTTGTCCGCCCTGTCCATATACATGTGTAAGAAGTCTGCACACGTGAGGGGCGGTAGGCGTGGTCGGAGAAATCATCCTGGTCGTATTGATTATCATTGGCATCGTCGGCAGGGCCAGCATTTTGGCCACCGCCGCCAGCTTTTTGCTCATTTTGAAACTGCTAAGCCTGCAGCGGTTTTTCCCGACGCTCGAACGAAGAGGGCTCGAACTGGGCCTGCTGTTTCTGATGATCTCTGTGCTGGTGCCGCTGGTCAACGGCAAAGTGGCGACCAAAGACCTGTTGAGCGCGTTTGTATCGGTCGGCGGAGTCTGCGCGATCATCGGCGGGATCCTCGCCACCTATCTGAACGGCCAGGGCCTGTATATGCTGAAGATGGATCCGGAGTTGATGATGGGGCTCGTGATCGGAACGGTGCTTGGCATCGTGTTCCTGAAAGGCATTCCGGTCGGCCCGCTGATGGCGGCGGCGATCGCTGCGATCCTGATGAAGCTGTATCAGTATATTTTTCGCTAAAAAGACTCCCGGCCGCGGTGGCCGGGAGTCTTTTGATGTATGTGTCTAGCGCAGCGGGAAATGCCGGGTGATCGTTTGCACGGCGTTGCCGTCCATGACCCGCTTGCCATATTCATCGAGCATCGCCTTGGTCGTCGGCGAGAGCTCTCCATATTCGTGCAAAATGGACCAGAACGTGTCGTACAGCTCTTCCCCGACCTCATCTTCATCGAAGAAAAGATGATAGCGTTCCTTGTAGTGGTACAACGTGCCGCCAACCGCTTCATACGCATGCAGCGAATGGGCAGCGCGGATCACGTCCTCCAGGTCGTGGAACACAAACGTAAAAGCGCCAAACGGATCGGGAGCGATCATCGTCATCTCCGCATCATCGTCTTCCTCCTCCAGGAGTTCCTGCTCGTGAGCAGGCAATGAAGGCAGTTGCGTGACGACGACTACGACGCCTTCGGTCGGCATCGTAAACGCTTCGACGGCGATCGGACCTGCGACTTCAAAACCGGTTTCCAGATACGCTTTCTCCATCATATCCCAGAACAGTTCTTGTACCTTGCGGCCATTTTGCCAGAGCTCATCCCGGTCGATGCCACGCTGGTCGAGGTCGTCGTAAGTGAGCATGATTCGCACTTTGTTGTCTCCGAGCCTCTCTACGCGCATTCTCATCACTCCTTCGCAGAGAGAATGGGTGCTGCTTGGTGCTGATACTTCGTTACCTATCATTATGCAACGACAAGATCACCTGTTCTGTAAGCGAGGTTACTTTGCCAGTTCGTAAATCGCCTTGGCGAAGATCTTCGTGCATTTGAGCAGGTGGTCAACCTCCCAGAACTCATCCTTTTGGTGCGCCACTTCCGGCTGACCCGGGAACTGCGCGCCAAATGCGACCGCGTTCGGAATCGCCCGCGCATACGTGCCGCCGCCGGTGGTGAGCGGAGCTGCTTGCTCCCCCGTCTCCTCTGCATACACTTTGAGCAGCGTCTGCACGATCTCCGATTCGAGGGGCACGTAGTGCGGCTTCATGTTGGCAATGCCAGGGTCTGTTACGCGAAACCCTTCAGGCCCCGTTTTTTGTTCTAACAAAATTAACATGTCAGCGTCCGTTTTGTCCACAGGGAAACGCAGGTTAAAGGTAAAAGTGATTTCCTCCCCGTTGACAAGGGCAAGCCCGAGGTTGCAAGTCAAAGGACCGGTCGCATGGCAGGTCATCTTGACGCCAACGCGCTCGCCGTCGGTGTCGACTTCGGAGAGAAATGCCCAGATGTCGCGGTCGGCCGTGTCGAGCGCGCGCAGCAGTTTGCCCGCTTGTACCACCGCATTGATCCCATGCTGCGGTGCCATCGAGTGAACGGAGAGCCCTTCCACGGTCAACACGATCTCGCCGCCGCTGACTGTGAGCTGATGGTTCACGTTTTCTTTCGCGGCCGTGTCGCGGATCTGCGCAGCCACCGCTTCCGCATCGCCGGTGACCGCCAGCACGACGCGGCAGGAGTCAGGCACCATGTTCACGCGGTTGCCGCCGGTCAGTTCGCGAACGACGACCGGCGCGGACGCAAGATCCCCGCGCGGCTTGGTCAGGTTGAAGCAGTAGATGCCCTTTTCGGCATAGATCAGCGGAAAGTCCGCATCCGGGGTAAAGCCGCCAACCGGGTACGGCTCCTTGGTGAAGTAGTGATCCATGCAGCGCCAGTTCGACTCCTCGTCAAGGCCCATGATCAAGCGGACTCTCTTGCTGAGCTGCACGCCCGATTCACGGATCGCTTTCATCGCGAAGAGAGCGGCCATCGTCGGCCCTTTGTCGTCGATCGCGCCGCGGGCATAGATCTTGCCGTCATGGATCTCCGCGCCAAACGGCGGGTAGGTCCAGCCCGAACCGACCGGCACGACGTCGAGGTGGCCGAGCACGGCGATGTATTCCTCCCCTTCGCCCATCTCGATATGGCCGGCATAGCCGTCCACGTTTTTCACAGCAAACCCCAGCTCTTGTCCCAACTGCAAAGCATAATCCAGTGCTTCTGCGCACCCCGGGCCAAACGGCTGATCGGGAGCGGACGGTTCTCCGCCCACCGAGTCGATGCGCAAGACCCCTTGTGTTTTGGCGATGATGTCGTCGCGGTTTTGATCAATCCACTTTTCAAACATCCTATGCAGCTCCTCTCGCGATTTTGTTTATTTTTCTAAAACTCTATCGTTTCGGACAAACGTCCGGATTGACGAGGGAGACGGGCTGCTCCCCGTGAAGAACGTTCAAAACATTTTGCACGGCGATCTGCGCCATTTTCGTGCGCGTCTCCAGCGTCGCGCTCCCCAAATGCGGAGCGAGCACGACGTTTTGCAGCGCGAGCAGTCCCGGATGCACAGCAGGTTCTGCTTCGAAGACGTCAAGCCCGGCTCCGGCGATCTCGCCTGTCTGCAACGCTTCAACCAGCGCCGCTTCGTCGACGACCGACCCGCGGGCGGTGTTGATCAGAAACGCCGATGCTTTCATGGCGCGGAACGTCTCGCGGTTGATCATGTGGTGCGATTCCGGCGAGTAGGGCATGTGCAGGGAGACGACATCGGCTGCCGCAAGCAGCGTGTCGAGACCGGCGTACGTCAAGCCGTACTCTTGCTCGGTCGCTTCGTCGAGGCGGCGGCGGTTGTAATAGAGTGTGTTCATCTCGAACGCCTTGGCCCGCTTCGCCACGGCGAGGCCGATGCGACCGCAGCCGATGATGCCCAGCGTCTTGCCGGCCAGCTCCGTGCCGAGCAGCATCATGGGAGACCAGCCTGTCCATTTGCCGTCGCGGACAAATTGATCAGCTTCGACGATGCGGCGCGTCACCGTCATCAACAGCGCCCAGGCGATCTCGGCGGTGGCACCCGTCAGCACGCCCGGCGTGTTGGTCACCGGAATGCCGAGCTCGGTCGCCGCCGCGATGTCGATGTTGTCATAGCCGACCGCGTAGTTGCTGACCACCTTGGGACGCGCAGTTTCCAGCAGCGGGCGGTCGATCTTGTCGACGAGCGTGCAGAGCAGCGCATCATGCTGCGGGAGAAGCGTGCGGAGCTCCTCCGGGGTCGGCTGGCGTTCGGTGGAGAAAACGGTGACCTCGCAGTGTTCGAACAGCTGTTGCATGCCCGCTTCCGGCAAGGCGCGGGTAACGAGCACGCGCGGTTTCTGTGCATGGGTCATCCGCTTACCCCCGTTTGGTCGACGTCCGCTCGATGATCGAATGAGGCAGGCGGACGGTGTAGTTTTCGATCGGCTCGTCTTGCAGCAGCTTGGTCAGCAGCCGCATCGAGACGGCCCCGAGGTCGTACGTCGGCTGGGCGACAGTGGTCAGCTCCGGGCGCACGATGGTCGACAGGCGCGTGTTGTCAAAGCCGAGCAGCAGCACGTCCTGCGGCGAGTTGCCGCCCCGGTCGCGCACGGCGTTCAAGTAGCCGAGGGCGATCTCGTCGCTGGCCGCCACGACCGCTTCCGCACGGTGTCCGCTTTGCAAAAATTCGGCTGCGACGCCGTGCGCACCTTCGTATTTCAGATCGGTGGCGTGCAGGATCAAATGCTCCTGCAGCGGCTGGCCTGCTTCCCGCAGCGCCCGCTCGTAGCCGCGGCGGCGCTCCGCGGTGACCGGATGGGTGGTCGGGCCGCCGAAGAAGACGATCTGCCCGATGCCTTTTTCAAGGAAAAACCGGGTCGCGTCATACGCCGCCGACTCGTTGTCGATCGCGACGGACGGAATGCGCCCCTCCGGATCGTCGGTCGCGCAGAGCACAACCGGCAGTTGAGCTTGTTCAAAAGTTCTGACAATCTCCTTCGTGATCTGATCGGAGATGAACACCAGCCCGTCTACCTGCTTTTCCCACATCGTGCCGATCAGGTCGATCTCGCGTTCTTCGCGGGCGTCGGAGTTGGTGAGAATGATGTGATACTGATACATCGTTGCAATATCTTCAATTCCGCGCAGCACCTCTGCGTGGAACAGGTCGGACACGTCAGGCAGGATCACGCCGATCGTCTTCGTGCGCTTGCTGGCCAGCCCGCGCGCCACGGCGTTCGGACGATAGGCGAGCTTCTCGATGGCCGCCTGGACTTTCGCTTTCGTCTCGTCTTTTACAACGGCCGTTCCGTTTAACACGCGGGACACGGTCGCCATCGAAACACCAGCTTCTCTTGCTACATCATAAATCGTTTTGTTCACGGGAAACTCCCCTTTGTTCTTTGGACATGATTAGTAGACCCATTTTACCATAATGCGGTAGGGCAAAAAAGGTAATCGAGCGACAAATGGGTCCCCGCAGGCGCAGGAGACCAAAAAGCCCGATCTTGTAGAAGATCGGGCTACTAGGCTTAATGCATCATCGAGTCCAAACGGTCTTGCTTGGTCAGAAAGGCGACCTGGTGCCCGTCCGACTTGTTGCGGGTGACGATGAAGAGCTGGTCGCGCTTGGTGATGTTGATCTGTTCGCCGTCTTGGAGGCGGACGAGGATGCTGTCAGCAGTTTGCGCGGCTTTCGGGGCGTGCTGCAGGTTGCCCATGTAGATCGCTTCGTTGTAGAGGCGCAGGAACTGATCGGCATCGAGCGGCTGGTCATGATCGGCCGAATGCAGGACGACCTGTTCGATCTCCTCTCGCTTCAGCAGGCGGAAATGGTTGAATTTTTTCATCAGCTTGCCGAGCATATAATGCGGGATGCAGCCCGCGCAGACGATCAAGGTTGCGACCAAACTGTACACCCAAAGTTCTCCCATGGTACTCATCTCCCGTTCTGGTTGCTGTTATTTGTTACCTTTAAAATAACAGCACGGCCGCCAAAACGCAGTGAGAAAAATCACGGGGCTGGCCTATTATTTGCCAACCGCATAACCGGCAAAAGACGCAAGCAGAGCTGCTTGCGTCTTGTTACTTCTCGAGTTCTTGTCTCAATCTCTGCTGCATGAAGCCGATGCCCGTACAGCCTTGAAGCGGCGTATGGTAAGCGGGCGCGTTGCCGAAGACGGCCGGGACGATGACGGTGTATTTTTTGCCGCCGAGGATGGTGATGTCATCGCAGGCGGTCAGGCCCTTCGCTTGCGCCTGCTCGATCAAGGCTTCCAGCGACACATCGCGCAGCGGGTTGTTGGACGTGAAGCGGACATCGTAGTTCTCCGGCACGATGTCTGTCGGCCGGAGAAAACCGTGTTTGGCGGAGAGAATGACCCAGTCGTCGCCGAAAAACTTCTGCGCATACGCCTGACAGAGTTTGTGAAAGGTGCCGGTGTACGCAGCACGCGCCTCTGCCGGTCCGGCAAAATCGGGCTGGGTATCCCAGATCTTGCGCGAACCGCAGGGGATGATGCACAAGCGTTTCATCTCAATAATCACCTCGGTACGATCATGTTTGCCACGCGCTCGCCAATCGCCGGGGCCAATTTGAACCCGGCTCCGCTCCAGCCAGTCGCAAGAATCAACCCTTCGATCTCAACGGACGGCTTCAAGATCCCGCGCAGATCCGGAGTGTATGCATCGAAGCTGCGGCGGCCGCCGGAGAGCGTCGCATCGTGTATCCAGTCCAATCGCTTTGCGGCCACCTTCGACGTGCGCTCTGCACCTGCCAGGTCAACGCCCTGCAGCAGATCCGGATCGATGTCCCACTCATCGACAGGTAAGCCGATCAGCGACAACCCGCCCGCTTCCGGGCGCGCATACAGGTCGGTGGTGTCGTCGAGAAAGGCAGGATGAAGTGCAGCGCCTGACGGACGTTTGTAAAAATGCACTTGAATCGTCTTGCTGCGGACAGGCAGCTGCAAGCCTAATCCCGCAGCAAGCCGGGGCGTCCACGCTCCCGTCGCCAGCACGACATGTTCAGTATGCACAATGCCAGTCGAAGTCTCAACCCCGGTCACTCGCCCGCCTGCTGTCAAGATGCGCTGCACACGCGTCCCTTCACAGGCCAGCGCGCCGCACTCCCGCGCCTGTTCGATCAAAAAGCGGGTCGTGCGCACCGGATCGGCATAGCCGCCCTGCACTTCATAAACAGCCCCGCCGACTCCCTCCCACTTCAGCTCAGGAAAGCGCACAGCGCCTGCTGCAGCTGGCAAAAACTCCAGCCCCAGCCGCTGCGCTTCCGCCTGCATCGCGGCCACGCGCGCTTCCAGCTCCAGATAGAGCAGCCCGGTCTGCCGGTACCCGACTTCCTCCCGGTGCCTCAAAAAGAACGGGAAGCTCTCCGCCGCCAGTTCGGTCAAAAACTTATCGGTGTGGTAGACCCGCAAAAATCCGCCCGACTGCCCGGTCGCGCCGTTTCCAAATCGCCCTTGCTCAAACAAGACCGCATGCTGCACCCCGCGCTGCGCCAGCGCGTGCAAGGCGGCCGCTCCGACGACGCCGCCGCCGATGATCACCGCTGCTGCTCGTTGCATGGCTCATCCCTCCCCTTTCATGAAAAAAATCAGGCCCCTGTGCGGGGCCTGACCTGATGCGCTTACGCCGACGGTGCGGTCGTTTCGGTGACTTTGCCCGCCTTCTCGCGCAAGATGCGGGTCAAGAACATCAGCACGAACACGGCGATCACCGCCATGAACAGACCGGCTGCCAGCAGCGTGCCCCCGATCTTGATGTACGAGGTCAGCCACGCGCCGGTCGCCGGCGCGAGCAGCATGGAAGCTGCCTGCGTCGAAGCCGACACCCCGGTCACCCGGCCGATGAGATGGCCCGGCGTCTCCTTTTGGATGATGTAGGAGAACGGAATGGTCGCCGCCGCCGAGAATACCCCAAAGAACATGAAGAACAGGAACCACAGCCACAGGTCCAGCGAGAAAATGCTGAGACCGCCGAGGCCGATCACACTGTTGAGCAGGCCGCAGACGAGAGCCAGCGCCACCAGCGTATGCAGCGGCTTGTTGTGCCATTTCGGCAGCGAGCCCATCAGCAGGGCACCGACGACCGAACCGATACCGAGTGCCGAGATCAGGTAGCCAAACGCGTGCTCGCCAAGCCCGATGTCTTTCGTCCAGATGACGAGCATGCCGTCATAGAGCATGACGATGAACATGCCGATCGTCATCAGGATGATCGAAACAGACAAGATGCGCTTCGAGCGCACATGCCCGATGCCTTCTGCAAACTGCTTCCAGAAATGCGGTGCGCGCTCTTTGTTCGGGTCGGCCGCTTCGCTTTTCAGCGGCGGCATGAAGGACAGGAACAGCGCAGCAAGCAACAGGAAGCCGACTTCAACGAGGAACACCTGACGCGCGCCGATCAGCGGAATCAGAGCGCCGCCGAGCATCGGAGCGCCGACCTGCGTGAGGTACATCGACATCTGACCGAGCGACAGCGCTTGCGGCAGCATCTCTTCGTCGACGAGGGAACGGATCGCCGACATGCGGGCCGGGTTGTACAACGTGGCGACGGTCGCCCGCAGGAAGACGAGGCAGAGCATCGCATACAGGTTGGGCACGAAGAACAGCCCAAGGATCAAACAGGCGCGGATTAACACGCAGATCACCATCAGCGCGCGGCGCGGCAGACGGTCGGCCCAGACAGCGACGAGCGGACCTAAGAAGATCCACGGCAGGGACAAGACGATCATCATGTAGGCGATCTCCGTCGCCCCCATGCCCCATTCATACGCGATGACGACGGCCAGCGCCGTCATGTCCAGCCAGTTGGCCGAATCGGAAAACAGCGAGCCGATAAACAGGTTCCGGAACGAACGCTGTTTGACCGGCGCGAACATCGAAGGTCGCTTTTCACTCATTTTGTTTCCTCCCAGTTGTCGATCATTTCATCAATGCCCCTGGCTCGTCCGCCGCGATGGCGGCATGAGCCCGCTGCAACGCCGAGGACAGCTGCTCCGCCAGCATGAGCACGTGCGGCATCGCGACGATCGTGTCGTGATCGCCCGGCACCTCCTGCACCGTCAGGCTGCCTTGCACCAGCGTCTCCCAGCCCAGCGCTTCCGTGCGCGCCGCGCCTTCCGGCTGCTCAGCCGCGCGGAAAAGGGTCATGTCTCCCGGAAACGGCACCGGACGATAGCTCCCGGCTGCCCGCTCATGCGCTGCCGACACGCGCAGCATGCGGCGGAACTGTTCGTACCCGAAGTCATGTGGCAAGATGTTGTGTGTTTTTCCCAGCTCCAAGAACGTGTGAAGCACCGCTTCGATGTTGTCGGGATCAAGTTGGTCATTCTTCACAGATAAATCAAGTTTAAGGCGTTTCGCCATGTTTTGGCAATAGGAGACGGAAAATTCTGCTTCACTGAGCAGTTCGCCTGCCCCGGCCTCGACAGGGGTTCCGGCGTCCAGCATCGCCAAGAGTTGCACCGTCTCCCCCGCGGCGCGGAGCTGCTGCGCCGCTTCATAGGCGAGCACACCGCCAAACGACCAGCCGCCGAACAGATAGGGCCCTTGCGGCTGCACGCTGCGCAAGTGGCGCACATAGCACGCCGCCAGCTCTGCGACGCAGTCGGTCGCGGGGACGTCCGCCTCCAGGGCCGGTGCCTGCAGCCCGTAGACCGGCTGGTCAGCAGGCAGCAGCCGGGCCAGTTCGTAGTAGGCGAGCACATTGCCGGTGCCGGGATGGAACAGGAAGAGCGGCGTTTTGTCGCCGGCCGTCCGGATCGGCACAAGCGGGGATGCCTCCCGCGGCTCATCCTCCTGCAGGAACGTTGCCAAATGCCCGATCGTCCCTTCTTGGAACAAGGCGGCGAGCGGCACCTGACGGCCGAATTCCTGCTGCACGCGCGAGATCAGGCGCACGGCGAGAATCGAGTGGCCGCCCAGCGCAAAGAAGTTGTCTGCGATGCCGACCGGGCGAATGTCGAGCAGCTCTTCCCAGATCGCCGCCAGTTTCGCTTCCACCGCATCGCGCGGCGGTGCATAGGCGTTGTCGCGCTCCACATGCAGGTCGCCCGGCAGCGGCAGTGCTTTGCGGTCGACTTTGCCGTTCGCGGTCAAAGGCAGCCGCTCCAGTGTGAGGAAGAACGGCGGCACCATGTAGTCGGGCAGCTTGGCTTTCAAGAACGCGCGCAGTTCCTGTGTCGTCACAGCAGCATCGTCCTGCAGCACAACATAGGCGGCGAGGCGCTTGTCACCCGGCGCATATTCATGAGCGGCGACGACGCAGGATTTAACCGCTTCATGTAAATCCAATACACTTTCTATTTCGCCAAGTTCGACCCGCATCCCTCGTATTTTGATTTGATCATCTTCTCGACCTAAGAATTTAATTTGTCCATCCGGTTTGAAATAGCCGCGGTCTCCCGTTTTATAAAGCTGCTCACCCGGCGCAAACGGATGCGGCAGGAAAGCCTGCGCAGTGCGCTCCGGGCTGTTGAAATAACCGCGCGCCAAGCCGACGCCGCCGAGGTAGAGATCGCCGGCCACACCGATCGGAACGGGCCGCAAGTTGCGGTCGAGCACATAGCAGGTGTTGTTGTCGATCGGGCGTCCGACGGAGACGATCTCCCCTTCCGACACGTCCTCCCAGCTGCAGGTGCGGATCGTGGAATCGATCGACACTTCGGTGGCGCCCCACGTGTTGTGCAACTGCCCCGGCATCTTTTCAAGGAACTGCCGCACCAGTTCGGCGCGCAGCGCTTCGCCGGAGGAGACGACCACACGCACGCTGTCCAACGCGGCGCGGTCGGCCGGGGTCATGCTGTCGATCACCATCGCCAGCATGCTCGGCACGAACTGCAGGACGGCGACTTTGTGTTCCACCGCCGCGTCGAGGATCGCGCGCGGATCGCGGTGCAGCTTAGGCGCGAGCAGCACGATCTTGGCGCCGACCATCAGCGGCCAGTAAAACTCCACCGCCGCGTCATCGAAGGTCAGCGTCGTCTTCTGCAAAACGGACTCGGTCGCCTGCAGGCCGTGCTGGCGCTGCATCCAGCACATCCGGTTGACCCAGCCGCGGTGAAGGTTGGCGACGCCTTTGGGCTTACCGGTGGAGCCGGACGTGTAATAGATGGAAACGAGATGATCTGGCGTCGCGGCGCAGTGCGGCTTGGTGTCGGCCTGCTTGGCGATCTGGTGCCAGCCCGCATCGAGAAACAGCGGCTCGGCACCTTCAGCCGGCAGCGTCCCGCGCATGTTTTCCAACGCCAGCACGACCGGCGCCCCGGCGTCGTCCAGCACTTGCGCGATGCGTCCTGTCGGCGCTTCCGTGTCGATCGGCAGGTACGCACCGCCCGCTTTCAGGATGCCGACCAGCGCGATGACTAACTCCAGCGAGCGTTCCACACAGACCCCGACCGCCACATCCGGACCGACGCCGTACGTCTGCAGATGACGGGCCAGCTGATTGGCGCGCCTGTCCAGTTCTGCATAGGTCAAAGTGTTGCCGGAATCATCAGCCGCGATGCGATCCGGCGTGCGCAGGACCTGCTCCTCGAACAGCACGTGGAGCAGCTTGTCTTCCGGGAACGGAACTTCCGTGTCATTCCACTCGATCAAGAGGCGGTGCTCTTCGGCAGCGGTCAGAAGCGGGAGAGCATCGAGCGTTTGATCCGGATTGGCGGCGATGCCCTGCAGCAGGACCAGCAGGTGGCCGCACATGCGCCGGATCGTCTCGCGGGTGAAAAGGCCGGTCTTATACTCAAATGAAGCGCTCCAGCCTGCTGCTCCCGGCACCAGCGTCAACGTCAGGTCAAATTTGGCCGTGCCGCGGTCGACTTCCAGCACGTCCAACTCCAGCTCGGACGCCAAGCCCACTGCCTGCGGCGGCATGTTTTGCATGACGAACATCACTTGGAACAAGGGGTTGCGGCTCAGGTCGCGGTCGAGCTGCAGTTCGTCGATCAGCTCTTCCAATGGCAGTTCCTGATGCGCAAAGGCGCCGAGCGCCACTTCCTTGACGCGCAGGAGCAGTTCGCGGAACGTCGGGTTGCCGGACAGGTCGCTGCGCAGGGCCAACGTATTGACGAAAAAGCCGATCAGCCCTTCTAAGTCGCGCTCCGTGCGCCCTGCAACCGGCGTGCCGAGGATGATGTCAGTCTGGCCCGCATAGCGGTACAGGAGTGTGTTGAACGCCGCCAGCAAGGTCATGTACAGCGTCGCGCCAGACTGCTGAGTCAGCTCTTCCAGCGCCTGCACCAGCTCTTGCGGCAACTGGATTGACTCGGTGGTGCCTGCATAGGACACCTTTGCAGTGCGCGGATGGTCGGTCGGCAGCTCCAGCACCGGAAGGTTCCCGCCAAGTCGGTCTTTCCAGTACCTCAGCTGCTGATCGCGCGCCTCGCCTTGTAGCCAGTCGCGCTGCCAGACCGCGTAGTCCGCATATTGGAACGGCAGCTCGGAGAGCGGCGACGGTTCGCCTTTACGAAATGCATGGTACAGCTGCCCCATCTCGCGGACGAACAGACCGAGCGACCAGCCGTCGGAGATGATGTGGTGCATGGCGACCGCAACCACGTGTTCCTCGACCCCGGTGCGGATCAGCGCGGCGCGGATCAGGAGATCGTCTGCCAGCGAGAACGGCTCGCGGGCGACGCTTTCGAGCAGGCGATGCAGTTTTGCATCGCGCTCTGCTTCCGACAGCTGTGAGATGTCATATCGCGGCAGGTACAATGCTGCCGTCTCCCGGATCACCTGCTCGCCGACACCTTCGCGGGTGATGATGTTGGTGCGCAGCGCTTCATGCCGCTGCAGCAGTTCGGCAAAGCTCCGCTCCAGCGTTTCGGCCGCTAACGGTCCGGTCAGGCGCACATTGATCGGGATGTTGTAGACGGAGCTGTTCGGCTCCAGCTGGTCGATGAACCACAGGCGCTGCTGGGCAAACGACAGGGGGAGACGAGAATCCCGAGCCGCTTTTTGCAGCTTGAGAGAGGAGCTGTTCTGTACTCCTCTGCGCGCCTCGTCGATGCGAGCGGCCAGGCGTTCGAGGGTCGGGCATTCGAAGACGGCGCGCAAGGGCAGTTCGACGCCGCATACTTGGCGAATCCGGGTGATGACTTGCATCGCCAAAAGCGAATGTCCGCCCGCTTCAAAAAAGTGATCAGAGCGCCCGGCGCGCTCCAGTTGCAGCACATCCTGCCAGATGTCGGCGAGCGCTTGCTCGGCCTCGGTGCACGGCGCTTCGTACGCGGCAGACCCGGTCCTTTGTTCCGGCTTGGGCAACGCTTTGCGGTCCACCTTCCCGTTGCTGGTCAACGGCAGCCGGTCGAGCACGACATAGGCGGACGGCACCATGGCGGCGGGCAGGCGCTGTTCAAGGAAGAATCGCAGTTCGGGCGCGGTAAGCGTCTCGCCTTCGCGGGCCGTGACATAGGCGGCCAGCCAGGTCATGCCGTCATCTTTCCAGTCGAGCACTGCGGACGAGGTGACGGCCGGGTGTTGTGCCAGCAAGGCGGCGATCTCGGTCAGCTGGATGCGCACGCCGCGGATCTTCACCTGATCGTCGACGCGGCCGAGGATGTCCAGCGTCCCGTCCGGACGGTAGAGCCCGCGGTCACCGGTGCGGTACAGCAGGTCGTTCGGGAACGGCGAGAACGGATTCGCGACAAAACGCGCCGCGCTCTCGTCACCTGCCGTCAAATAGCCCCGCGTGCGGAACGGTGTGCGGATGACGATCTCGCCCGCTTCGCCGATGCCGCACAGCTGTCCCGCTGCTGACAAGATGAGCGCCTGCGTCTCGGGCAAGGTGTGTCCGACCGGTTGGATGCCGGCATGCGGTACGGGAGGGACGACGTAATAGCATTTGGCCAGCGTCGTTTCGGTCGGCCCGTACAGGTTGATGATCTCCCCCGCTCCCGGGAACCGGTCGCGCCAGGCGTTGACAAAAGAGTCGGTCAACGGCTCTCCGGCGGAGAACAGGCAGCGCAGGCTGGCCAGCGCGGCGTCTGCGGAGGCGCCTTGCAGCCAGGACTGGGCCAGCGAGGGCACGGTGTGCAGGATCGTGACGCCACTCTGGTCCAGCCACGGCAGGATCGTGTCGGCGCAGAGGTCGTCGAGCACAGGGGGCAGGCAGAGCGTCGCCCCGCTGGTCAGCGGCAGGAAGATGTCGCGCAGCACCACGTCAAACGACAGGTGGGTCAACTGCGCACTCTTGTCGTCAGGCGTTACGCCAAACGTTTCGCGCTGCCAGTGCAGGAAGTGGCTCATGCCTTTGTGCGTGCCAAGGACGCCTTTCGGTACCCCGGTCGTGCCGGAGGTAAAGAACAGGTACGCGGCGTCTTCGCGCTGCACCTCAGGCAGCAAGCCAGCGCTTGGGGCGTCCACCCCTTGAATGCGCCCGCTGTGCGGCGAGATGATCGCGTGCGCGCCTTCCGACCGTTCCTCGCAGACCGACAGCAGGCGCGCCGCCCCGGCCGCTTGCAGCATCTGCTCTTTGCGCGGGGCGGGCAATCCTCTGTCGATGGCGACGAGCACGCCGCCCGCGAGAAACACGCCTAGCATCGCGGCGATGCAGCCGAAGGAACGGGTGGCGAGCAGGGCGACTTTTTCCTCGCGCTGCAAGCCGGTCGCCAGCAGATGGTGTGCAATGTCTGTAGCGCGCGCCTGCAGCTCTTCGTAACTCCAGCTCATCGCGCCTTGTTCAACCGCCGTGCGGGACGGCGTTTGCACCGCCCAGGCGGCGACCGCTTCGTGGACCAGCTCATGTGCCGGTTCTTCAAGCGGTACGGACGGGTCGGGCAGGATGCCTTGTGCCGCTTTTGTGCGCAGCGAGTAATCTCCGACCCGGCGGTCGCTTTCCCCTGCCGCTTGGACGAGCAGATGGCGGAACTGATCGAGCATCGCGTCGATGCGCGCCGGGTTGAAGTGGTCGGTCTGGTAGACGAGATTGATCGCCAGCCCCTCATCCGACTCGTACAGGTAGAGCGTCATCAGGAACTTCGACTCCGCCTCGACCCCGATCGTTTCCAGATGCAACCCCGGCAGCTCGGCCGGCCCGACCGGCATGTTCAAATAGTTGATCAGCACGTCGAAGATCGGGTTGCGGTTCAGGGCGCGCTCCGGCTGGAGCTCCTCGACGATTTTTTCGAACGGGAGCTCTTGGTGCGCGTAGGCGCCGAGCGTCGTTTCGCGCACGCGGCCGAGCAGTTCGCGGAACGTCGGGTTGCCGGACAGGTCGGTGCGCAGGGCCAAAGTGTTTAAGAACATCCCGATCAACGGCTCAGTCTCCACGCGGCTGCGTCCGGCGATCGGCGTGCCGACGATGATGTCCTCCTGGCCGGAGAGACGGGCGAGCAGCAGCTTATACGCGGCGAGTACCGTCATGAACAGCGTCGCACCTGTGTCGGCGCTGAGCGCTTTGAGCTGCCCGGTCAGTTCGGCCGGCAGCTGCAGGATGGCGTTGGCGCTCTGCCCCGCCGGCTGGACAGCCGGATCGGTCGGCAACTGCAGGCGCGGAAGTTCGCCGCCGAGCTTCGTTTTCCAATAAGTGACTTCCCCGTCCAGCACTGCGCCTTGCAGATGTTGGCGCTGCCAAACGGCAAAGTCGGCAAACTGCACGGGAAGCTCCGGCAGCGCGGGCTCTGCCCCGTTGACAAACGCTTCGTAGAGCAAAGTGAATTCGCGCACGAGGACGCCGATCGACCAGCCGTCGGAGATGATGTGATGCATGTTGAGCAGCAGCACATGCTCCTCGTCCCCCAGTTGCAGCAAGGTGACGCGGAACAGCGCGTCGCGGGACAGGTCGTAGGGACGCTTGGCTTCTGCGGCAGCCGTCTGCGCGACGGCCGCTTGCCGGTCTGCTTCCCCGCGCAGGTCGAGCAGCGGAATCTCCAGTTCCAGCGCGTCGGCGATGACCTGCACCGGCTGTCCGTCGCGCAGTTGGAACGTCGTGCGCAGCGTTTCGTGGCGGGAGAGGATCTCTTGGAAGCTGCTGTGCAGTGCAGTGAAGTTCAATTCCCCCGTCAAACGGAGCGTGAGCGGGATGTTGTAAGCGGCGCTGCCGCCTCCCTCCAGCCGGTCGACAAACCACATCCGCTCTTGGGCGAACGACAGCGGTGCCGTGCCGTCCGCGCGCTCGGTCTGCACCAGCGGTGTCAGTCCGGTATCGCCGGTTCCTGCCGAGATCCCCTCGATGCATCGGGCAAGCTCTTCGATCGTCGGAGCTTCAAACAGCGTGCGCAAGGGCAGGTCGATCTCAAATTGCGCCCCGGCGCGGGTGATCAGCTGGGTGGCGAGCAGCGAGTGGCCGCCGAGTTCAAAGAAGTTGGCGCGAACGGAGACGCGCTCCAGCCCCAGCACTTCGCTCCACAGTTCGGCCAGTGCCATCTCCAGCGGCGTGGTCGGCGCGATGTGCTCGGCGGCCGTTTCAAACAGCGAGCGGTCCGGCACGGGCAATGCTTTGCGGTCGAGCTTGCCGTTCGAAGTGACCGGCAGCGACGGCAGCAGCAGGAACGCCGACGGCACCATATAGTCGGGCAGTTTCGATTTGCACAGCGCCCGCAGCTCCTGCACATCAGGCTCCTTGCAGCCGACCGGCACGACATACGCGACCAGGCGTCTGTCGCCCGGCACGTCTTCGCGCACCAGCACGACCGCTTCCTGCACGAGCGGGTGACGGGTCAAGGTGACTTCGATCTCGCCGAGCTCAATCCGGAATCCGCGGATTTTGACTTGGTTGTCGACGCGGCCCATAAACTCGATCACGCCGTCCGGGCGGTACCGCCCCTGGTCGCCGGTGCGGTAGATGCGCTGCCCCGTCTGCGGGTGCGTGAGGAAGGAGGCGTTCGTTTTCTCTTCATCGCGCCAGTAGCCGACGGCAAGGCCGATCCCGCCGATGTACAGGTCGCCGGTCACGCCGGGCGGACAGGGTTCCAGCGCTTCGTTGAAAACGAAAAACTTCTGGTTGGCCATCGGGCGGCCATACGGAATGCTCGTCCAGTTCGGATCGACCTGCTCGATCGGGAACGTGATCGACCAGATCGACGCTTCGGTCGCCCCGCCGAGTGAATGGACGGAAATGCCCGGCACCAGTTCCTGCAGGTGCACCGGCAGGCTCAGCGGAATCCAGTCGCCCGACATCCAGACCAAGCGCAGGCAGGACGGGAGCCCTTTTTTGTGCAAGATCGCATATTCGGCCAGCAGCTTGGCCAGCGCCGGCGCGGAGTTCCAAACGGTGATCCCGTGGCAGAACAGCAGGTCGGCCCAGTGCGCCGGATCGAGCGCTTTGTCCGCTTCCGGCAGCACGAGCGTGCCGCCTGCAGCCAAGGTGCCGAAGATGTCATAGACGGACAGGTCAAAGCCCAGCGAGGAGACGCCGAACACCTTGTCGTCAGGCGTCACCGCAAAGCGGCTGTTCATGTCGAGCAACGTGTTCACCGCGCCCTGATGGTCGATCACCACACCTTTGGGCTGCCCGGTGGAGCCGGAGGTGAAGATGACATAGGCGAGGTCCTCCGGCGTTTGCACGACCGGCAGCAGGTCTGCGCGCTGCGCTTCGATCTCCGTACTGTCGACAGCGATCACTGCCACCCCTTCCGGCCAGTTGAAGCGGTCGAGAAGATGGCTTTGGGTCAGCACATAACGCACTTGACCGTAGTCGAGCAGGTGCAAGATGCGCGCTTCCGGCGCTTTCGGATCGATCGGCAGGTAGGCGGCGCCGGCGGCGAGGATGCCGTAGACGGCGACGACCTGCTCCCAGCCCTTTTCCATCACGACGGCGACCAGCGTGTTTTTGGCGACGCCGTGCAGACGGTGCCCGACTTGGTTGGAGCGCTCGAACAGCTCGCGGTAGGTCAAGGCTCGGTCTGGAGCGCGGACGGCGATCTTGTCTTCGTGCAGCGGGACTTGCCGGTAGAACAGGGTGTGCAGCAGCTCTGTGGAGACGGGCGCTTCGGTGCGGTTCCACTCGGTGAAGACTTGCCGACGCTCTGCAGCGGTCGCCAGCGGAAGCGCGGCGAGTTGCTGCTGCGGGTCGGAGGTGATGCCTTCGAGCAACTCCAGAAAATGGGCGCTGAAGCGTTCGATCGTCGCCGCGTTGAACAGGTCGGTGTTGTATTCGAACACGCCGTACAGCCCCTGTTCTTTTTCGACCATCGCCAGCGTCAGATCGAGCTTGGCGGTGCTGTTGCTCACTTCGACCGTCTCGAGGGTCAGGCCGGGCAGTTCCAGTTTGCCGAGCGGCGCGTTTTGCAGCACGAACATCACTTGGAACAGCGGCGGATGGCTCATGTTGCGGTCCGGCTGCAGCTCTTCGACCAATTTTTCGAACGGCAGGTCCTGGTAGTTGTACGCTTCGAGCACCGTCGCGCTGACCGCTTGCAGCAGTTCGGCAAACGACTGCGTGCCGGACACGCGGCTGCGCAGCACGAGCGTGTTGATGAACAGGCCGATCAATCGCTCCGTCTCGCCCCGGCTGCGACCGGCGATCGGGGTGCCGACGGTGAGGTCGTTCTGGCCGGTGTAGCGATAAAGCAAAGTGTTGAACGCCGCCAGCAGTGTGATAAAGAGCGTGGTGCCTTCGCGGCGGCTCAGCTCGTTCAGTTTGACGGTCAGCTCTTGGCTCAGTTGGAACGCGTGCGAGCTGCCGTTGAACGTCTGCACCGGCGGCCGCGGACGGTCGGTCGGCAGCTGCAGCACGGGAAGTTCGCCATCGAGCTGTCGGCGCCAATAGGACAGCTGCTCGTCGAGCACTTCCCCTTGCAGCCACTCGTTTTGCCAGTCTGCAAAATCGCCGTACTGAATCGGCAGCTCGGGAAGCGGGGACGGCAGTCCGGCCGCAAAGGCGGTGTACAGCGCCCCGATCTCCTGCACGAGCACGCCGAGCGACCAGCCGTCGGAGATGATGTGGTGCATGTTCAGGAACAGCAAGTGCTCCTGTTCGCTCAGGCGGATCAGTCCCCCGCGAAGCAGGGGCCCTTTGAACAGATCAAAGGGCTGGCACGCATCGAGGGTGATGATCGCAGTCGCCTGCGCTTCCCTTTGCGCAGGCGGGAGCTCGGTCAGATCGGTCAGCGGCAAGTGGAACGCGCCGTCCGGCACAATCACCTGCGTCAATTCGCCGTCGATCTCTTCAAACGTGGTGCGCAAGGCTTCATGGCGCTGCATCACTTCCAAAATGCTTTGCGCTAAGATGTCTTGACGCAGCTGCCCGGTGAGCCGCAGCGAACAGGGGATGTTGTAGATCGCCTGTCCGGGCAGGAATTGGTCGATAAACCACATGCGCTGCTGGGAGAAGGAAGCCGGGAGGAGCGTCTCCTCCCCTTCTTCCTGCAAAAGATCTTCCTCATGAATGCTCATGTTACTTCCCTCCTACGATCTGGAACGCGTACGCGTTTTGCGGTTGCTGGATTTGGTGATCGACACCGTTTCTTGAGCCGACTGGCGCGCTTTTTCCACCACGGCGGCAAACTGTTCGACCGTCCGTGCGGCAAACAGGTCGCGCAAGGCCAACTCGACCTGCAGCGTCTCGCGGACGCGGGACACAAGCTGGGTGGCGAGCAACGAATGTCCGCCGAGATCAAAGAAGTTGTCGGTGATCCCAACTTGCTCCACGCCGAGCTGCTGCGCCCAGATGTCGCAAAGCACCTGTTCCAGCTCGCTGCGCGGCGCCACATACGGCGTCTCGGCGCTGCGCGCCTGCTCCGGTGCGGGCAGCGCCTTTTTGTCGATTTTGCCGTTTGGTGTCAGTGGCAGCGCGTCGAGCATCACCCAGGCGGACGGCACCATGTAGTCGGGCAGTTTTTGCTGGACGATCTGGCGGCAGTCCGCTGCGGTCAGCGCTGCAGTTGCCACCACATAGGCCACAATGCGCGCGTCGCCGTGGTCGGTGCGGACGGTGACCGCCGCCGACTGCACGTGCGAATCGGCGCAGAGCACCGCTTCGATCTCGCCGAGCTCGATGCGGAAGCCGCGCACTTTCACCTGATGGTCGATCCGGCTGATGTAGTCGAGCGTGCCGTCCGGCGAGCGGCGCACGAGATCGCCGGTGCGGTACAGGCGCTGCCCTTTCTGTTGCGCATACGGGTCGGCGACAAAGCGCTCCGCCGTCAACTCCGGCTGGTGCAGGTAACCCCGGGCCAATCCGGCCCCGCCGAGGAACAGCTCGCCGGCCGCGCCGACGGGCAACGGCTGCAGCTCCGGGCTCAGCACATAGGCGTACGTGCCGGGCAGCGGCGCGCCGATCGGCGGGTTGCCCGCCAATTCGCGGCTCATCAAGGCGACGGTGGAATATACGGTGTCTTCGGTCGGGCCGTACAGGTTGTACACCTTCTCCACGGTCGGGATGGCATACAGCTCGTGGACGATTGTTCCTTTCAACGGTTCCCCGCACAGGTTGACCACTTTGACCCCGGGCGGGACCTCGCCGATGCGCAAGAGCTCTTGGATCGCCGACGGCACGGTATTGATCAAGGTCACTTCGCCTTTCGCCGGCAAGAGCGGCAGATGCAGCGCGTGATCGGCGAGCAGGATCGTGCCGCCAAGCGACAGCGGAACGAACATCTCATAGACAGATAAGTCGAAGCAGACAGACGTCGAGAACAGCACCCCGGCATATTCCTCCGGGCTGTACGTCTCATCCGCCCAGTTGACCAGCGCCACGGCGCTCTTGTGCTCGATCGCCACGCCTTTGGGCAGCCCGGTCGAGCCGGACGTGTAGATCACATACGCCAGGTTGTCCGGCTCGGCGAGGAGCGGCAGGTTGAACTCGCTCTGGGCGGCGAGCTCCGCCTGCGCCGTTTCCCAGATCAGGGTCTCGCGCTCCGTGCCGAACAGACCGGTCAGCGCTGCCTGCGTGATCAGCAGTGCGGCGCCCGCATGTTGCAAAATGTACTGCACACGCTCGGCCGGATAGTTCGGATCGAGCGGCACATACGCGCCTCCCGCTTTCAGAATGCCGAGGATGGCGACCAGCATGTCGACCGAGCGCTCCATGCAGAGTCCGACCAGCGTTTCCGCCCCTACACCCCGCGCTCGCAGCGCATGTGCCATACGGTTGGCCTGCGCATTCAGCTCGGCAAACGTCACGCGGCGCTCACCGTCGACGATCGCCGTCCGGTCAGGCGTGTGCCGGACTTGTCGTTCAAACAGCTCCGGCAAGGTGTACGGCAAGTTCTTCCAGGCAGCGGTCGTGCGATTGCCGTTCCAGACAGCGAGCTCCTGATGAAGCTCGTCTGCGCTAAGGAAGGATAAAGTGGCGACCGCTTGCTGCGGCTTCTCGGCGATGTTTTCCAACAGTCTGATAAAATGGCCGGCGAAGCGCTCCACCGTCGAGTCATCGAACAGGTCGGTGTTGTACTCGAGGGACGCTTGCAGCTCATCGCCCTGCTCTTCCAGCGCCAAGGTCAGGTCAAATTTGGCCGTGTCGCTGTCGACCTCCAACACCTTGACTGCCAAGTCTTGCAGTTGCGGGGCAGGCATCGGCGCGTTTTGCAGAATGAACATCACCTGGAACAGCGGCGAGTAGCTCATGTCGCGCACCGGCTGCAGTTCATCGACCAGCAGTTCGAACGGCACTTCCTGATGAGCGAACGCGCCGAACGTCGCCTCTTTGACACGTTGAAGCACGTCGCGGAAGGACGGGTTGCCCGACAGGTCGCTGCGGATGACCAGCGTGTTCATGAACAGGCCGAACAACGCTTCGACATCGGCTGTGCTGCGTCCGGCGATCGGCGTGCCGATCAGCAGATCGGTCTGTCCGCTGTAGCGGTAGAGCAGCGTCTTGAACGCGGAGAGGAGCGTCATGAACAGCGTGGCTCCTTCGCGGCGGCTCAAGTCATGCAGCCGCTGCGTCAGGTCTGCTCCCAGCGCAAAGCGGTGCACGCGGCCTGCGTACGTCTGAACGGCCGGCCGCGGACGGTCGGTCGGCAGCTGCAGGACGGGCAGTTCGCCACCAAGTTGCTCTTTCCAATAGCTCAGCTGACGGGTCAGGACATCGCCTGCAAACCGCTGCTGCTGCCACTGTGCATAGTCGGCATATTGAATGCGCAGCTCTGTCAAAGGCGAAGGCAACCCTCGGCTGAACGCTTCGTACAAGGCGCTCCACTCGCGCACGAACAGGCCGAGCGACCAGCCGTCCGCGACGATGTGATGGAACAGGAAGAGGAACAGGTGCTCCTCTGCTTCCAGCTTGATCAGCATCGCGCGCATCGGCGGGCCGGAAGCAAGATCGAACGGCCGGCGCACTTCTTCGGCTGCGGCAGCCAGCGCCAGTTTTTCACGATCGGCTTGCGGTTCGTGCGTCAAATCCAGATGTTGCAGCGCCAGATCGACGCTGTGTTGCGCGACTTGCACCAGCTCTCCCGCCGCCTCCCGGAAGGCGGCGCGGAGCACGTCGTGGCGACGGGCGATCTCGAGCAGGCTTTGCTCCACCGCCCCGGCGTTCAGCGTTCCGGTCAGCCGCACCACGCCCGGCACGTTGTAGAGCGGGCTGCCCGGCAGCAGCTGATCTAACAGCCACATGCGGCGCTGAGCGGTGGACATCGGCGCCTGCGTGCCCGATCTGTCGGGCAGCTCTTGCCGCGCATACGGCAGGATCGTCATCGCTTCTGCCTCATGTCCTGCGTGCTGTGCCTGCTCGACGCGGACAGCCAGCTGGCTGACGGTCGGGTGCTCAAACAGATCGCGCAGCGGGATCTCGACGCAAAGCTCCTGCGCGATGCGCGAGGCGATCTGCGTCGCTTTCAGCGAGTGGCCGCCGATCTCAAAGAAGTTGTCGAGCAGGCCGACGCGCTCCGCGCCGAGCACGTCCGACCAGATCGCAGACAGCTTCTGTTCCGTATCGGTCTGCGGCGCGAGATACGGCGTCCCGTCATGACGGGCACCGTCCGGTGCGGGAAGCGCTTTGCGATCCACTTTGCCATTGGCGGTGAGCGGCATCGCTTCGAGGCGGACGAAGGCGGACGGGATCATGTAGCCGGGCAGCGTACGGCCCGTCCAGTCGCGCAGTTCGGCTGTCGTCAACTCCCCGGCTTTTGTGACGAGGTAGGCGACGATGCGTTTTTCTTCCGCAGCATCTTCCCGCACCATGACGACCGTCTCGCGCACGGCCGGATGCTGCAACAGCGCCGCTTCGATCTCGCCGAGCTCGATGCGGAACCCGCGCACTTTCACCTGATGGTCGAGGCGGCCCAGATAGTCGAGACGCCCGTCCGGCAGCGCGCGCACAAGGTCGCCCGTGCGATACATCCGTGCGTGTGGCTGCTTGGAGAACGGATCTTCCACAAATTTCTCCGCCGTCAAATCCGGCCGCCCCAGATAGCCGCGCGCCACCCCGGCCCCGCCGAGGAACAGTTCGCCCGGCACGCCGAACGGCACCGGCTGCTGTGCGGCGTCGAGCACGTAGGCTTGCGTGCCGGTGATCGGCACCCCGATCAGCGGTTTTGTCTGCAGCCCGCGCTCCATCCGCTCATAGGTGGAGTAGGTGGTGTCTTCAGACGGTCCGTAGAGGTTGTACACTTTTTCCAGCGTGGCGACCTCGTACAGCGCAGACACAAGGCCCAGCTTCAGCGGTTCACCCGCCAGGTTGACCACTTTGACCGAAGGCGGGATCGCCTCCAAGCGCAGCAGCTCCGCGATGGCGGACGGCACCGTGTTGATCAGTGTCACCTGATCTTTGGCGGCCATGGCCGGCAGCTGCAGAGCATTTTGCGCGAGGATCACCCGGCCGCCGCAGCAGAGCGGCGCAAACAGTTCGAAGATCGACAGGTCAAAGCAGACCGAAGTCGAGAACAGCACCCCTTGCAGCTCCTCCGGCGGGAACACTTCGTGCGCCCACTGGATCAAGGACGAAGCCTGGCGATGTTCGATCGCGACCCCTTTCGGTTGGCCCGTCGAGCCGGATGTATAGATGATGTAAGCCAAATGCTGCGGCCCCACCGCAGCTTTCGGATTAGCAGTGTCTTTCGCTGCAAAAAGCGCGCCGTCGCGGTCGAGGCAGATCGCCTTCGCGTCATGCGGGGGCAGTTCAGGCAGCAGCTGCGACTCGGTCAACAGCAGCGGCGCCCCGCCGTCGGCTAACAGGAACGCGATGCGGTCGGCCGGATACGCCGGGTCGATCGGCACATAGGCCGCCCCCGATTTCAGCACCGCCAAAATGGCGATGACCAGCTCCGGCGACCTTGCCATGCAGATCGCGATCAGCCCGTCCGGTCCGGCCCCCTGCTCCTGCAGATACTGCGCAAGGCGGTTGGCGCGCTCGTTGAGCTCGGCATAGCTCAGCGCACCCGTTTCGGACTGAATCGCCACGGCATCAGGCGTACGCGCTGCCTGCGCCTCGAACAGCTGATGCAGACAGCTCGGCGCGAACTCATGCGCCTGTGCTTCGTTGTGGTACAGGTGCGCCGCTTCCGCCTCCGTGAGCAGCGGCAGATGGCTGATCTTTTGCTCCCGATCTTGGATCACGCTTTGCAGCAGCGTGTGGAAATGGCCGGCCATCCGCTCGATCGTCGCCTCGTCAAACAGGTCGGTGTTGTACTCGAAGATGCCGGACACGCCTCCCTCCGTCTCTTCCAGCAGCAGCGAGAGATCGAATTTGGCCGTCTGGATGTCGAGACTCACACGCTCCAGCGTCAGGCCGGGCAGTTCCAGCGCCAGCGGCGCGTTCTGCAAGGCAAACATCACTTGGAACAGCGGCGTGTGGCTCAGGTTGCGCTCCGGCTGCAGTTCGCCGACCAACTGTTCAAACGGCACGTCCTGATGTGCATACGCTTCCAGCGCGGTCTGCTTGACCTGTGCCAACAGATCGGAAAACGCCGGTTCTTCCGACAAGTCGCTGCGCAAGACCAAGGTGTTGACGAAGAAGCCGATCAAGGGCTCGATCTCCGCCCGGTGGCGGCCGGCGATCGGCGAGCCGACCAAGAGATCATCTTGTCCTGTGTAGCGGTACATCAGGACGTTGAACGCGGTCAGCAGCACCATGTACAGCGTAGCGCCGTCCGCTTGGCCGAGCGCCCGCAGCTCTTCGGTCAGCTCCTTGGACAGGGCAAATGGCAGATGGGCACCTTTTGTCGTCTGCAGCACCGGGCGGGGACGGTCGCTCGGCAGTTGCAGGACGGGCAGCGAACCGCTGAGCTTGCGTTTCCAGTAGTTCAGCTGACGATCCAAGTTCTCGCCTTGCAGCCAGTCGCGCTGCCACGCTGCGTAGTCGGCGTACTGCACCTCCAGCTCCGGCAGTTCGCCGCCGCCATAGAGCATCGACAGCTCTTCGAGCAGCACGCCGAGCGACCAGCCGTCGGAGATGATGTGGTGCATGACCATGACCAGCAGATGATCGCCCTCGCCGAGCCGGAATAGGGCGAGCCGCACCAGCGCGTCGCTGGTGAGATCGAACGGCCGCTGCGCGGCTTCCCGCGCCAGGCGCAGCGCCGTCGCTTCGCGCTCGTTGGCCGGCAGAGCGGTCAGGTCGGTCAGCTGAATTTCGGTTGCCTGCTCCGCCCTCACCTGCTGCACCGCTTGCCCGTTCACCGTCGCAAAAGAGGTGCGCAGCGACTCATGGCGATTGACAATCGTCGCAAAACTGCGCTCCAGCGCTTCCCGATCCAGCGTTCCGTGCATCCGCACCGCACCCGGAATGTGATAGGCGGTCGTTTCACGGAGCAGCTGGTGCAAGAGCCACATCCGCTCCTGCGCAAACGACAGCGGCAGATGCCCGTCGCGCGCGACCCGTACGATAGGGGCAGCATCGGCTGCGCCTGCTTCTGTCCCGGTCACGAAGGCGGCCAGTTCCGCCACCGTCGGCAGTTCGAACAGCTTGCGCAGCGGCATTTCGATGCCAAACGCCGCCTGAATCCGGGTCACCGCCTGCGTCGCCAGCAAGGAATGCCCGCCGGCCGCAAAAAAGTCGTCATGAATGCCGACCGGCTGGGTGTGGAGCACCTCTTCAAACAGCGCGCACAACATCGCTTCGGCTGCCGTGCGCGGCGGCGCATACTCGCGCTGCTCTTCGGCCGCGGCAGGCGCCGGCAGCGACGTGCGGTCGATCTTGCCGTTGGCGGTGAGCGCCATCGCTTCAACCGCCACAATGTGCTGCGGCATCATGTACGACGGCAACACCGCTTTTAAATCGCGGCGCAATTCGCCCGTTCTGTCCTCCGGCTGCTTCAAAATGACATAGGCGACGATGCGCTTGTCGCCCGGCTGATCTTCGCGCACCAGCACGGCAGATTCGCTGACTGTGGGGTGTTTGGCGACCGCCGCTTCGATCTCGCCGAGCTCGATGCGGAAACCGCGCACTTTGACCTGATTGTCGGTGCGGCCGAGGAACTCGATCGTGCCGTCCGCCAGGCGGCGCACCATGTCGCCCGTTTTGTACAAGCGGCCGTGTTCGGTGTTGAGGAACCGCTCTGCGGTCAGCTCCGGGCGCTGCCAATAGCCGAGCGCCACCCCAGCCCCGCTGAGGTGCAGTTCGCCCCGCACCCCGATCGGCACTTCCTGCCCCGCCTCATCTAAAACATACGCGGTGGTATTGGCGATGGCGCGTCCAATCGGCAAGGACGGCAGCAGCAAATCTTCCTGTCGCACCTCGTGGCAGACGGCGAACGTCGTGCACTCCGTCGGCCCGTAGCCGTTGATCAAACGGCAGTCGAGCTGCTCCACAACTTTCTGCACATGCGGCACCGACAGCACATCGCCGCCCGCCAGCAACTGGCGCACGCCGCGCAGCCCTTCGAGGTGGTGTTCCGCCATCTGGTGGAACAGCCCGGCTGTCAACCACAGCGTGCTCACGCCGTACCGCTGTATCACGCGTCCCAGCTCTTGCAGGGACGCTTGCCCCGGCGGGTAGATCACCATCTGCGCCCCGTTTAGCAGCGCGCCCCAGATCTCGAACGTCGCCGCGTCAAACGCGACCGGCGCGAACTGAAGGAACACGTCCCGCGCGGAGAACTCCACATAATCGGTGTCTTTCACCAGTCGCACCACGCCGCGATGCGGCACCATGACCCCTTTGGGCTGCCCGGTTGAGCCGGACGTGTACATCATGTAGGCCAGACTGTCTCCATCCCCGGCAATGCCGAGATTCTCCGCGCTTTCCTCCGCAAAAGGCTCTTCGATGCACAAAATCTGTGCGTGCTGCTCCGGCAGCCGATCCAGCATCCGCTCCGAGGTCACAAGCACGGCGACGTTCGCATCTTCCA
Source organism: Tumebacillus sp. BK434 (assembly GCF_004340785.1). Classification (NCBI taxonomy): domain Bacteria; kingdom Bacillati; phylum Bacillota; class Bacilli; order Caryophanales; family Alicyclobacillaceae; genus Tumebacillus; species Tumebacillus sp. BK434. The sequence goes on from NZ_SLXS01000001.1 coordinate 959,756, forward strand.
GTTGATAACGCAGCCTTTCCGCCGGGTAATCGGCATCAAACGGCACATACGCCGCGCCCGCCTTCAGGATGGCGAGCATGCCGATGACCAGTTCGAACGAACGCTCCAAGCTCAGACCGACCAGTTGCCCCGGTGCGACGCCGCGCTTTTGCAGACGGCGCGCCAGGCGGTTTGCCTGCTCATTCAGTTCGCGATAAGTGAGGCTGTCTTCCCCGAAGATGAGCGCCGCCGCATCGGGTGTCGCAGCCGTCTGTCGCTCGAACCATTGGTGAACGCCGAACTTCAGCGCCTCCGGACGCTCCGTGTCATTCCACTGCGCCAGTTGCCCGCGCTCCGCCGCCGTCAGCATCGGCAGTTCGGCAATCGGGCGATCCGGATGCAGCACCGCCGCTTGCAGCAGCGTCTGGAAGTGCTGTGCCAAGCGGGCGATCGTCGCTTGCTCAAACAGATCGGTGTTGTATTCCAAGAAGCCGGTCAGCCCTTGCTCCGTCTCTTCCAGCAGCAGGGAGAGATCGAACTTGGCCGTTTGGTTGTCGAGCGTCAGACGCTCCAGACGCAGTCCCGGCAGTTCCAGCGCCAGCGGCGCATTTTGCAGTGCAAACATCACTTGGAACAGCGGAGGATGGCTCGTGCTCCGCTCCGGCTGGAGCACGCTGACCAGCTTTTCGAACGGCACGTCCTGATGGGCATACGCTTCTAAGGCGGTCTGCTTGACCTGCTTCAACAGGCTGCGGAAGGAAGTTTCGCCCGGAAGTTCGCTGCGCAGGACGATCGTGTTGACGAAGAAGCCGATCAAGTTCTCAATCTCCACGCGGTTGCGTCCGGCGATCGGCGAACCGACGAGGATGTCGTCTTGTCCTGTGTAGCGGTGCAGCAGCACGTTGAAGGCGGTCAGCAGGATCATGTACAGCGTCTCGCCGCCTGCCTGCCCCAGTCCTTTCAGCGCTTCGGTCAGCTCTTTGGACAAGGCAAACGGCAGATGTGCGCCATGTGTCGTCTGCACAGCCGGACGCGGGCGGTCGGTCGGCAGCTGCAGCACAGGCAGGGAACCGCCGAGCTTGTGTTTCCAATAGTCGAGCTGCGACGCCAGCGCGTCCGCTTCCAGCCAGCTGCGATGCCACTGCGCATAGTCGGCATATTGCACCGTAAGCTCCGGCAGTTCGCCACCGCCGTACAGGACGGACAGCTCCTGCAGCAGGACGCCGAGCGACCAGCCATCGGAGATGATATGGTGCAGAGTCATCACCAGCAGATGATCCTCCGCGCCAAGCCGGAGCAGGGACAGCCGCACCAGCTCGTCTTTGGTCAGGTCAAAAGGTTCCCGGGCGTCTTCCCGAGCCAGGCGCAGCGCTGTCTCTTCGCGCTCCACTGTCGGAAGTTCGGTGAGATCGGACAGCGGAATGGTCACGGCCTGCGCGCTGCGAATGCGTTGCACCGCTTGGTCGTTCACCACGTCGAACGTGGTGCGCAGCGCTTCGTGGCGCTGGACAATCGCGGCCATACTCCGCTCCAGCGCTGCCCGGTCCAACGGCCCGCGCATCCGCACTGCGCCTGCGATGTGATAGGCGGAGGAATCGCTGTGAAACTGATGGAGCAGCCACATCCGCTCCTGCGCATACGACATCGGCAGGTCGCCGCCGCGCGCCGTTCGCCGGATCGGAGCGGCGTGGGCCCCCCTTGCTCCGTCCACAAAAGCGGCCAGTTCCGCCACGGTCGGCGCTTCGAACAGTTGGCGCAGCGGCAGTTCGATGCCGAACGCCGCTTCGATGCGGGTCACAGCCTGCGTCGCGAGGAGCGAATGCCCGCCCAGCGCGAAGAAGTCGTCGTGAATGCCGACCGGTTGCGCTTGCAGCACCGTTTCGAACAAAGCGCAGAGCTGCGCTTCCACCGCCGTACGCGGTGCTGTAAACTCCCGGTCGCTTGCGGTCCACTCAGGTGCCGGGAGCGATTTTCGGTCCACCTTGCCGTTGGCGGTGAGCGCAAAAGCATCCATGGCGATGAGCTGCTGGGGCACCATGTACGACGGCAGCGACGCTTGCAAGTGACGGCGCAGCGCGTCCGTCCCTTCCGCCGCTTCGTGCAGCGTGACGTAGGCGACGATGCGCTTGTCGCCCGGCACGTCTTCGCGCACCAGCACGACCGCTTCGCGCACGTTCGGGTGTTTGGCCGCCGCCGCTTCGATCTCGCCGAGTTCGATGCGGAAACCGCGCACTTTGACCTGATTGTCGGTGCGGCCGAGAAACTCGATCGTGCCGTCCGCCAGGCGGCGTACCATGTCGCCCGTCTTGTACAGGCGGCCGTGTTCGGTGTTGATGAACCGCTCTGCGGTCAGCTCCGGCTGGTTCCAATAGCCGAGCGCCACCCCGGCCCCTCCGAGGTGCAGTTCGCCCGGGACCCCGACCGGCACCGGCTGTCCGGCTCCGCTTAAGATCACCACGGTCGTGTTGGCGATGGCGCGTCCAATCGGCAAGGACGGCAGCAGCAAATCTTCCCGTTGCACCTCGTGGCAGACGGCGAACGTCGTGCACTCCGTCGGTCCGTAGCCGTTGATCAAACGGCAGTCGAGTTGCTCCACGACTTTCTGCACATGCGGCACCGACAGCACATCGCCGCCCGCCAGCAGCTGGCGCACGCCGCGCAGCCCTTCGAGGTGGTGTTCCGCCATCTGGTGGAACAGCCCGGCTGTCAGCCACAGCGTGCTCACGCCGTGCCGCTGTATCACGCGTCCCAGCTCTTGCAGGGACGCTTGGCCCGGCGGGAAGATCACCAGCTGTGCCCCGTTTAGCAGCGCGCCCCAGATCTCGAACGTCGCCGCGTCAAACGCGACCGGCGCGAACTGCAGAAACACGTCCCGCGCGGAGAACTCCACATAATCGGTGTCTTTTACCAGCCGCACCACGCCGCGATGCGGCACCATGACCCCTTTGGGCTGCCCGGTCGAGCCGGACGTGTACATCACATAGGCCAGGCTGTCCAGATCGGTGGTCAGACCGAGGTTGTCCCCGCTCTCTTCCGCATACGTCCCGTCGACGCACAGAATCTGTGCCCCGTGTTCCGGCAGTTTCGCAAGCAGGCGTTCCTGGGTCAGCAATAGCGACACGTTCGCATCTCCCAGCTGGTAGCGCAGACGTTCGGCCGGGTAATCGGCATCAAATGGCACATACGCCGCGCCGGCTTTTAAGATCGCCAGCATCCCGACGACCAGCTCCAGCGAGCGCTCGATGCAGAATCCGACCATCTGCCCTTGCAACACGCCGTGCTGTTGCAGACGGCGGGCGAGGCGGTTCGCCCGCTCGTTCAGTTCACTGTACGTGAGGCTGTCCTTCCCGAACACGAGCGCCACTGCATCGGGCGTCGCGTCCGCCTGCACTTCGAACCATTCGTGGACGCCAAGCTGCAGAACCTCCGGACGTGCGGTGTCGTTCCATAGCGCCATTTGCGCCTGCTCCGCAGCGCTGAGCATCGGCAGCTCGGCAATCGGACAGTCCGGATGTTGCACCGCCGCTTGCAGCAAGGTCTGGAAGTGTCCGGCCAGCCGCCCGATCGTCGCCCGGTCAAACAGGTCGGTGCGGTATTCGATCGCCCCGGCCAATTGGCCGTCCTGCTCTTCCATCATCAACGTCAGGTCAAATTTGGCCGTACCGCTGTGCATCTCGACTTGCGCGTGCGAGACGCCGGGCAGCTTCAGCTCGGCGAGCGGTGACGGCTGCCAGGTGAACATCGCCTGGAACAGCGGCGAATGGCTCCTGCTCCGCTCTGGCTGCAACTCCCCGACCAGCTTTTCAAACGGCACATCTTGGGCGGACAACGCTTCCAGCGCCGTCGTTTTCACGCTCTCCAGCAGTTGGCGGAACGTCATGCTGCCGTCGACCGCATCGCGCAGCACCAGCGTGTTGACGAAAAAGCCGATCAGCGGCTCGATCTCCACGTGGCGGCGTCCGGCGACCGGAGTGCCGACGAGCAGGTCTTCCAAGCCTGTGTAGCGGTACAGCAAGGTCTTGTACGCCGTCAACAGCAGCGTGAACAAAGTTGTGCCCTCCACCGCCAGCTCACGCACCTGTTCGCTCAGCGACGCAGGCAGGGCAAAGGACAGCACCGCCCCTTGGGAGGACTGCACAGCGGGACGCGGACGGTCGGTCGGCAGTTGGAGGACGGGCAGCTCCCCGCTCAACTTTTGCTTCCAGTAACTGAGCTGCTGCTCCAACACCTCCTCCCGCATGTCCGCCTGCTGCCAGACGGCATAGTCTGCGTATTGCACAGCCAGCGGCTGCAGCGGCGACGCTTCTTGCTTCATAAATGCGGCATACAGCGCCGACAGTTCGCGCAGCAAAACGCCCATCGACCAGCCGTCCGCCGCGATGTGGTGCATCGTGAGCATCAGCACATGATCGTCAGCAGCCAGCCGGAGCAGTTTCGCACGCAACAGCGGCCCTTTTTCCAGATCGAACGGCAGCTGTGCCTCGGCGAGGGCGATGTGCGGCACCTCTTCCTCCATGCTGTCCGTCACGGTGAGCGTGAACCCGGTTCCGTCTGTGATCTGCTGCACAGCGCTTCCTTCCGTCACGGTGAAAATCGTCCGCAGCGCCTCGTGACGAGTCACGATCTCCTGCAAACTCCGCTCCAGCGCAGACACGTCCAGCTCTCCGCTCAAACGCACCGCGCCGGGAATGTTGTAAAGGGCGCTCGCCCCTTCCAGACGGTCGATGAACCACAAACGCTCCTGCGCAAACGACAGCGGCAACGCAGCATCCCGAGACACCGGCACCAGCGGCGTCGCCCCGCTGCCGGCGAGGTGCTGCACCTCCGCGGCCAGTTCGGCTACCGTCGGGGATGCGAACAAGGTGCGCAGCGGCAAGTCGATCGCAAAGCGGCGGTTCAGGCGCGAGACGGCCTGCGCCGCCAGCAGCGAATGTCCGCCAAGGGCAAAAAAATTGTCGGACAGGCCGACCTGCTCCACGCCGAGCACCTCTTGCCAGACCAAAGCGATTCCCGCTTCCGTCTCCGTGCGCGGTGCCACATATGCCCCTTCGCCTGCGCCTGTCCAGACCGGTGCGGGCAGCGCGTTGCGATCCACTTTGCCGTTGGCGGTTAGCGGCAGCCGGTCCAGCGCGACAAACGCGGACGGCACCATGTACTCCGGCAGGCGGGCCTTCAAAAAGGTGCGCAGGTCCGCCTCACCCGCCCCGACCACATACGCGGCCAGACGCTGATCGCGCAGGACGACGGCCGCTTCCTGAACTTCTTCATGCCCGCGCAGCATCGCTTCGATCTCGGCAAGCTCGATGCGAAAGCCGCGCAGTTTCACCTGATCATCGAGGCGGCCGAGGAACTCCAGGCTCCCGTCCTCCCGCCAGCGCACGCTGTCCCCGGTGCGATACAAGCGTCCCGCTCCATACGGATGGAGGATGAATTTCTGCTCAGTCTGCTCCGGCTTCTTGAGATACCCGAGCGCAAGTCCTGCCCCGCCAATGTACAGTTCACCGGGCACCCCAACCGGCACGAGCTGCTGCGCCGCGTCGAGCACATACACCTCTGCGCCCGCGATCGGCTTGCCGATCGGCACGGTGCTTTGCGCATCCTCCGGTGCACAAATGTGGAACGTGGTGTCGATCGCCGCTTCCGTCGGACCGTACAGGTTCACGAGTTGCCCACGCAAGCGCGCATGGAACGTCTGCACGTGCTCGGCGGTCAGCGTTTCCCCGCCGCAGAACAGGCGCCGCAGTGACACGCACGCCTCCACATTCGGCTCTTCCAGCATCAGCTTCAGCATCGACGGCACGACTTGCAGCGTCGTCACGCCGTGCGTCTGCACCGCCTGCACCAAATACGCCGGGTCGGCCTGACCGCCCGGACGCGCCAGCACCAGCTGCGCCCCTGCGAACAGCGGTGCATAAAACTCCCACACCGACGCGTCAAAACTAAACGCGGTCTTCTGCAGCACCACATCGTCTGCGGTCAGCGGGAATTGCTGCTGCATCCAGCGCATATGGTTGACGATCGCCCGATGCGGGATCACGACCCCTTTCGGCTGGCCGGTCGAACCGGACGTGTAGATGACGTATGCCGGGTCGTCTTCTGTCGCGTTCGGGATGCTGCAAGGCTCCTCACACGCTTCCACAAACTTGTCGAGGCAGATCGTAGCTCCCTTTTCAACTGGCAGTTTGTCGAGCAGATGCTCCTGCGTCAGCAGCAGTTTGGCATCCGCATCTGCGAGCATGTACGCGATCCGCTCAGCCGGATAGCCCGGATCGACCGGCACATACGCACCGCCCGCTTTCATCACACCGAGCAGGCCGACCACCATCTCGACCGAACGCTCGGCGCACAGCGCGACGAGCACGCCCGGCCCGACTCCTCGCGTCACAAGGGCGTTGGCCAGAGCATTGGCCCGTGCGTTCAGTTCCGCATAGGTGACGTGACCCGCTTCCGAGACGACGGCGATTCGCTCAGGCGTCCGCTCCGCCTGATGCTCAAACAGCTGATGCAGACAGCCGCCGCGCTCAAACGGCGCCGGCTGCCCGCGCCACGCCAGCACCGCTTCACGCTGTTCGAGGGTCAGCAGCGGCAGCGCGGCGATTTTCGCCTGCGCATCTTGCACGATGCCGCCGAGGACTGTCACAAAATGCTCACACAGCCGTTCGATGCGCACCGTGTCGAACAGGTCGGCGTTATATTCGAACACCCCGGCCAGTTCGCCGTCACGCTCGGCCATCGTCAGCGCGACATCGAGCTGCACCCCGCTTTGCGTGAACGGCAGCGACTGCACCCGCAGCCCGTGTGTCTCGTACACCGCCCCGGCCTCGCCGAGCGCAAAGGCGCCGAGCCCGCCGCCCCCGGCCAGATGCGATTTTTGCAACGTGAACATCGTCTGGAACAACGGCGGAAAGCTCGGATCGCGATCCGGCTGCAGCCGCTCAGCCAGCAGCGCGAACGGGTAGTCCTGATGCAAGAGCGCAGCGACCACAGTCGCTTTGACCTCCTGCAAAAACGCGGCAAACGACGTCTCCCCGCCGAGTCGCGCCCGCAGCGGCACCGGATTGACGAAATAGCCTGCCGTTTCGGAAAATTTGGCCGAGCTGCGCCCGACGGTCGGCGTTCCGACCACGATGTCGTCCTGTCCGGTCACGCGATGCAGGAGCACCTGATACGCTGCCAGCAGCGCCGCATACAGCGTCACGCCCTGCTCCTGCGCCAAGCGCTTCAGTCCTGCACTCAGTTCTGCCGGCAGCGCAAAGCGCACGCTTGCGCCGCGATCGGTCAGCACCGCCGGGCGGGGACGGTCGGCCGGCAGCTGCAAGAGCGGCACGTCTGCGCACGTCTGCTCCCAATACGCCTGCAGCGCCTCGCCTTTCGGGCTCTGCAGGAGCGCCTGCTGCCACTGCACATACTCGGCATAGCCCGCTTTAACCGGAGGAAGTTTCAGCCCGGCATACAACTGACCGAGCTCTTGCAGGAACACGCCAAACGTCCAGAAGTCCACGGCGATATGATGCACATGGAACAGCAGGACTGGCCCCGCTTCCCGCAAAAACAGATGCACACGCAGCAACGGCCCTTTTTCCAGATCAATAGGGGTGCGGGCTGCTGCCGCCAGACGCGCCTGCAACTGCTCCTCCGTCCACCCGCAGGCATCTTCGACCGCCCAAAACTCCCCGGCCGTCTCCTTCACGTTCAGCTTCGGTTCGCCGTCCACATCGACAAAGACGGAGCGCAGGGCATCATGTCTGTGGGTCAACTGCTCAAACGCGCGCTGCAAGCGCGGCACCTCGAGGTCTGCCGGCAGTTGCACCGCCCGCGCCACATGATAGGCGGTGCTTTCCGGAGCCAGCTTCTGCAGGAACCACAGCGAGCGCTGCCCGTAGGACAGCTCGTCTGAGCGCATAGCGGAAAGTCCTGTTGCATGTCCAGTGGCGGACTCTTTCGGCAGGCCATGCGTCAGATCGCTTGACTGCCCTTCCGATTGCCCTTCCAATAGCCCTTCCGCCTTAGCCTCCTGCGCAAGCAGGCCCTCCAGCTGTCCGCTCAGCTCGGCAGCCAGCTCGTTTACGGTCACGCCTTCCAGCAGCAGTGCAAACGGCACATCCAGTCCGAACTGCTCCTCGACAGCATTTTTCACCTCGACCGCCATTAGCGAATCGAGCCCCCATTGCGTCAGCGGCTGCCCGGCCGTCAAGCGCGATGGGTCCAGCTGCAGCACCTGCGCCAGTTTTTGCAACAGCTCCTGCTCCAAACTCGCTCGCCGATCCGCCAGATCGAGCTTCAGCAGCAGCTCGCGGGTCACGTCTGCCGGCGCTTCGCTCGTCAGATCTTGTGCCGCCTGCACGCGGTCTGCCCTTGCATCGGCCACAGCGTCGAGCGTTCCATCCAGAAAGCGCTCCTTGCATTTGTGGCGCTGAATCTTGCCGGACGACGTTTTCGGAATGCTCGCCGGTTTGAGCAGCACGACCGCGTAGACTTGCAGCTCGTGCTGACTGGACACCCGTTCGCGTATGGAGGCGATGACAGCGTTGAGATCCGCTTTGCGATGCGAACGCTCGATCTCCTGCACGATCACCAGCCGCTCTTCCCCGTCCGCTTCGACAGCAAAAGCCGCGCCGTTGCTGTTGTGCACGGCGGGATGGCTTTCCTGTACAGTAAACTCGATGTCCTGCGGGTAGTAGTTGCGCCCGCGGATGATGATCAGGTCTTTGCGGCGGCCGGTGATGTACAGTTCGCCTTCCTGCAGAAAACCGAGATCGCCCGTCCGCAAATACGGCCCTTTTCCTGCAGCGGCCAGCTCCGCGCCAAACGTTTCCCGCGTCTGCTCCGCGCGCTCCCAATACCCTTTTGCCACCGAGGGCCCGTTCACCCAGATCTCGCCGACCTGCCCGTATGCACATGGCGTCAGACGCTCCGGGTCGACGACCAGCACCTCCTGATCGCCAAGCGCCGGCCGCCCGGATGAGACCAAGAGCTGCGCGTCCGCTTCGTCAGAAGCCGTCTCCGCAAAATTGTCTTTGAGCGCAGACGCCGAAAATGCGTGTGCGATCGGCGCTTCCTGCTTCCGGCCGCCCGTGACGAACAGCGTGCCTTCCGCCAGTCCGTAGCACGGGTAAAACGCTTCTTTACGGAATCCGCACGGAGCGAAAAACGCCGCAAAACGATCCAGCGTCTCTTTGCGAATCGGCTCCGCGCCGGTAAACGCGTTTTCCCAGGACGAAAGGTCCAGCGTATCGCGCTGCTCCGGCGTGATTTTCTGCACGCAGAGCTCATACGCAAAATTCGGTCCGCCGCTGACCGTTGCCCCGGTGCGGGAGATCGCCTCCAGCCAGCGTAAAGGTTTCGTGATAAACGACACCGGCGCCATCAAGGTCATGGGATACCCGGTAAACAGCGGCTGCAAAATCCCGCCGATCAGCCCCATGTCGTGATACGGAGGCAGCCAGACCACCCCGCTGCTTTGGCGGGTCGTGCCAAACGACCGCTCGATCAACGCCAGGTTGTGCAGCAGGTTACCATGGGTCAGCATGACCCCTTTCGGAAGTGCTGTCGATCCGGATGTATATTGCAAAAAGGCCAACGTGTCGGCCGTCACCTGCGGTTCGCGCCAGGCATCGGCCCCCGCGTCAGACAGCTCATCGGTGACGATCCAGTCCAGCCGCGCCAACTCCGGCTCTGCGGCCGCTCGGCGCGCCACGCTGGCGGCGATCGTTCCGGTCGCCAAAGCAAACGCCGCCCGCGAATCGGCGACGACCGCCTGCAGGCGGCTCAAGTTCCCGTTCTGCCGCGGCGGATAGGCAGGCACCGCAAATACGCCTGCATAGAGACACCCGAAAAAGGCGATCAGGTACTCCATCCCCGGCTGGAACAAGAGCAGGGCACGCTCCCCTTGCGCGTTGCGGCTCTGCAACAGTGCGGCCAGCGCCCGCGCCTTGCGATCGAGCTCGCCATAGGTCAGCAGCTCTTCCTCCCCGCTGTCGGCCAAGAATCTATAAGCGGTCGCCTGCGGCTCCCGCTGCGCCCGAAAGCGCAGCAGTTCCAGCAAGGTGGCAGCCGCAAGTTGTAACTCCTCCATCTGTATTCCCTCCAATCAGATTTTGGTAAATTTTCAATAAGTTCAACACTGGACATTTCTTTACTAAACCCACACTTACCTGTTTAGGAGATTGTACTTTTTTCCATAATTATAAAAAGCTACTATTAGGGTTAATGCACTTCCAGGGAATTAAACCCATTAAATAATGTCTTTTGAAATTGAAAACCGATATGTATTATGTTCGCTATCTGTGATACTCTTTTAGAAGATTGCGAAAGGAAGGAACTGTATGCGCAAACGTCAGCTCGAAGTGAACGGCATCCACTTGATGCTTACCGAATTCAGCCAAGAAGGCGAACCCTTGCTGCTGCTGCATCCCGGCGGGGTGTTTGCATCGTTCGTCTGGCACGAGATCGCTCCGTTTTTCCAAGACCACTACCATGTCTTTGCATTCGACCTGCGCGGCCACGGCGAATCGCAGGCGCCGCCGCACGGCTACTCGATGGAAGCGCAGACGAGCGACATTTTGGCGGTGCTCGATCAGCTCGGCATCGAGAAGACGCACATCGTCGGCAACTCGCTGGGCGGTGACATCGCGACCCATTTTGCAGCGCAATACCCGGAGCGCATGCTGTCGCTGGTCAACATCGACTCCGGCATCATCAACTTCACCGGAGAAAACGGCGAAGTGTCGGACGCAAAAGAAGTCATTTTACACAACCGCGCCCAGCGCCAAGTCCCGGTCTATGCGTCGCCCGAGGAATTTGTGGAACAAGCGACCGCAGAATGGGTGCCGCTCGACAAGCCGAGCGCTGCCGTCATCCAGCACAAAATCCTGCGTCCGGCCCCCGGCGGCGGCCTCACCTATGTGCAATTGCCGGACATCGGCGTACAGGTGATGGACATGGTGTGCGACATGCGCTTTGAGACCTGCTACCCGCAGATCACCTGCCCGGTGCTGTTCCTGCCGGCAGCGAAAGAAGACAACTTCGACCGCAAACTGCAGCTGATCGAACAGCACCAGAAACACCTGTCGCACTCCAAAACGGCCGTCATCCCGGAATCGGAACACATCCCGATGCTCGATCTGGCTCAGGAGTATGCGGAAGTCATCCTCGCGTTTCTGGACGAAGTTACGAAAGCACAAAAAAACCTTGCGCGATAAGGCGCAAGGTTTTTTCATTAGAGACGATCTTGTATGCGATTCATCAGCGACGCCATCTCAGCGCGGCTCGTTCCGTCCAGCGGCTTGAACAGGCCGCGTTCATTCCCGGCCAGAATGCCTTCTTGCTTCATCGCCGCTACCGCATCATACGCCCAGCCGCCCGTGACATCCGGGAACGGATGCTCCGTCACATCTCCCGCCTGCAGGTTGAGGATGCGGGCCAGCATCGAAGCCATCTCTTGGCGCGCGATCTTGTCATCCGGGCGGAAGTTCTTGTACTCGTCCCCGGAGATGAAGCCGGCCTGCTTGGCGATGTCGATGTGGCGCTTCGCCCAGTGGCTGGCCTGCACATCGTAGAAGCCCGCATGGGGCGCGGTCCGCTCTTCCAGCCCCATGGCTTTGACGAGGATGACGGCCGCCTGGGCGCGGGTCAGCGGGAGGTTCGGCGAAAATTTCAACGGCGAGGTGCCGACCATCCAGCCTTTGTCGAGCATGGCGAGAATGTCGCCGGCCGCCCAATGCCCTTCCGTATCGGTGAAGTAGCGGCCGTTCAGCCAACGGGAATAATAATCCCACGTGCCCGGCTCTTCCTGCGTCAAACTCCAAGAGCCGGTGCCTTTGATGCCGTACACACCGACGAGACGCAGTTTTTCTTTGATCGATGCTTCGTTTTCATACCAGATCGTGTACGTGCCGGTGCCAAACGTCGTGCTGCCGATCGTCGTGACCGGGTCGCCCGCCTTGACGGTGAACGTCGCTTTTGCTGATTTGGTGGCCCCGTCGTAGACGATGCGCCCGCCGTATTTTTGGAGAAGCTGCGGCACGTGCCAATTGGAGACTCCGGCTCCTTTCATCTTGCCGTCGGCGCTCCAAGCCCGTCCGAAGAACGGGATGCCGAGCACCGTCTTGTCTTTCGGCACGCCACGGTCAAGCGCATATTGGATCGAGCGCTTTACAAACGCATCGCTGGCGACCGGACCCGGTGTGGGGTCGCCGGCGTAGTTTTCGTCATAGGCCATAATCATCAAATAGTCGCTGTAATCGGACAATTTCTTATAGTCGTACGAACCATGCCAGCCGACGCTGTAGCCGTTCGGATTCGCCGCGACGGCGACCGACACTTCCTTGTGTGCCGGTATTTTGGCGTTGATCAGGCGCACCAGATCGGTGTAGTTGGCGCGGTCGGCCTCCGTCAAGTTTTCGAGGTCGATGTTGACGCCGTCCAAATCATAGGTAGAGATCGCATCGGCGATCTGCGTGGACAGCCGCTCGCGGTTCTTCAACGCGCTGCGTCCTAACGCTTGCCCCCAGTGATTGCTCAGGAACGGGACGACTTTGATCCCGCGCTTGTGCATCTCGGCAATAAACGATGCTGACAGCTTGGAGGTCAGTTTCAACGATCCGTCCGCGTTTATGTTGAAGAAGTCGGGAGATACTACATGCAAAGCGCCTTTTGTGGAATCTACCGTTGCCACATAGGTCGACGTGCTCCCGAAATAGAGATAGGACATATTAAATTTGCCGTCCGCTGCAAAGCCGGAACTGCCCGGCAAGAGCAGTGCTGCCGTCAGCAACCCGACGATCAATGATTTCGCCCGCGTGCGCATGAGCTCGTCCCTCACTTTCCGTCTTGTAACACTAGCATTCCAGTTACTAGTTTACATGCTAACGAAAGGAGGGACAAGCTTCAATTTTTCCCTTGTCTTAGGAACTAACTACGTCTGCTGCGTCTATCAGCTTCATTTGCGGCAGTTTGGCGAAATAGTTGTCTTTGTAGCCGTTCGACGTGCCGACCAGCACGACGCGGTCCGCTTCGCCGAGATCCCCCGACACTTTCAACTGCCGCACAGCTGCATAGACCACTGCGGAGGAGCTTTCCAGATACAGTCCGCGCTGCGCCAGTTTGGTCTGCCCGGCCAGCGCATCCGCTCCGGCCACATCGACCGCGCCGCCGCCCGATTCGCGCAAGGCGACGAGCGACTGGAAGGTCGCCGTCGAGCCGCCGATCGACTCGGTGGCGCTGTGATCGCCCGGGAACTGCCCGCGGTAATCTTCGCCGCTGAGCACTCGCGACAATCGTCCAAACGGCTCAGCCGCGTACAGGCGCGGCAACGTGTCGATCCAGCCGGCAGCCTTGGCCTCCTGCAAGCCCCGCCAGATGCCCCACAGCAAGTCGCCCCGCGAGGTCGGCACGACGATCGCCGTCGGGGCATGCCCTTGGAACGCCTCCGCAATCTCATGTCCGCACGTCTTGTACCCTTGCACGCCCCACAAATTGCTGCCCGTCGGCGGGTCGATGTAGTTCGTGACCGGATACCAGCCTTCCGTCTCGACCATCTTGCGCATGTACTTCCAGCGCAGTTTCGAGTCATGTGCCGCGACCAGCTCCGCGCCGGTCGCCCGCACCGCCTGCTCCCAGGTCTGGTTCATGCCGACCGTCGTCACCACCACGCAGCGCAGCCCTGCCGCCGCCGCATACGCCGCCAGCGAAGCTCCGGCATTGCCGCTCGAAGCGGCGACAACCGTCGTGCGCCCGGTCGCTTTCGCCCGCGCCACCACTTGTGCGCTCATCCGGTCTTTGTGCGAGCCGGTCGGGTTCTGCCCTTCATTTTTCAGCCACAAGCCTGCCAGGCCCAGCTCGTCCGCCAGATCGGCGAGCTCGATCAGCGGCGTGTCCCCTTCGCCGAGCGTCGGGAACGTGCGGTACGGCAGCCGATCGGCGAAGCGCTGCATGCCGCGCAGTCTCGGATCGACCGTCCATTTCTCCGTCCCCGCATAGGTCACTTCCAGCGACACCGGATACCCTTGTTCCAGACAGGCCGGACAGCCTGTCGTGTAATCGTTCAGCTCATATTCAGCGCCACAGCGCAGGCAGGACAACGCGGCTGCGGTTTCATTCTGCATGTACATCGCTTCCACTCTCCTTAGGCGGCGGGCGATCCTCCGCTCCCTTTTTTACCCTTTCTGATCTCACTTCCACAATAGCATAGTTGCCTGTCCGTTACGAGAGTGTCTGTCCGCCAATACACTGATACCAACCACATGAAAAAGGAAGGGAAGCCCATGGAACCATATATCATTCAGCCGTGGGGCGATGTGGAAGGCGATGTGCCAACCGTTCCCCCGGAGCTGGAAGCGATGACGCACGACGTCATGCGCGAATATGACATGACCGTCAGCGAACTGCTTTTGATCACCACCAAGCCGGACAAAGGCGGGGCGATCTGGAAGATTCAGACCAACCACGGCCCGCGCAGTCTTAAGGTGCTGCACCGCACCCCGCAGCGCAGCCTGTACAGCGTTCATGCCCAACAGTACCTCGTGGAAAAAGGCGCCCGGGTGCCGGGACTGATCCGGAGCAAGGCGGGTGAGCTGTGCGTGGAGCGCGGCGGGAAGCTGTGGATCGTCACCGACTGGATCGAACCGCTGACCCCGGCCGCCAAAGTCGACCTGACCGGCGCCGCGCAGCTCTGCTGCGGCCTCGGCGAATTTCACCAATTCGCTCAAGGCTACGTTCCGCCCGAAGGAGCGCAAAACGCCTCCCGCCTCTACCGCTACCCGATGTCCTACCAGAAGATTCTCACCAAGCTCGACTGGTTCCGCCAGATCGCCATGCTGTATTCCGACTTGCCTGCCAGTGGCAAGCTGCTTTCGCTGATCGACAAATACGAACGCCAGGCCCGCAATGCTCTCTACACGCTGGAACAGTCCCCCTACAAAGACCTCGTCCAGCGCGGCGAAGCAGCTTGGGGATTCGCGCATCAGGACTATGGCTGGTCGAACGGACAGGTCGGACCAGACGGGAAGATCTGGATCATCGACCTCGACGGGGTCGCCTATGACCTGCCGATCCGCGACCTGCGCAAGCTGATCACCTCGACGATGGAAGACATGGGCCACTGGGACTTGAGCTGGATTCGCGGCATGATCGACGCCTATCAGCAAGCCAACCCGATCGAGCCGGAACTGATGCAGGTGCTCCTGATCGACATGGCGATGCCAAACGAATTTTACAAGCATGTCAAAGAGGTCGTTTACGAGCCCGAGCTGTTCTTGAATGCGGAGACGGAAGCGATGCTCGACCGGATGGAGGCGACCGACGCGACAAAATGGCCTGCGTTACAGGAGTTGGGCGCGAACATCCTCGAAGCGCCTGCCGACTGGGTGCCGTCGCAGATCTTCCGCACGGCGCCAAACGTCACCGCGCTCCGCTTCGACGCCGACTCCTCTGCCCCCGCTCTTGTTCCGATCTCGCCAGAACACCTCCCTGAATTCGACCGCATGTTGCAGTTTTGGCGAAGCAAGCAACCTGTGCAGGAGTCGGCGGCGCGCAACACCAGCCGCAACTGGTGGCAAGACCTGCGCGAACGGCTCGATGCCCTGCAGCCGCTCAGCGCCTGGCCCCCTAGCGGCACCATCGCGCAGCGCCGAGAGCCGCGCCTCGAATCGAACATCGCCGAACGTGCGCGGCAATTTCTCGCAACCCTGCCCGCCCTCGACCTGCAGACGGTGCCGGGAAGCGGAGAACTGTCGCCGTATACGCACGAACTGATTGAGCGGATCGCCCGCAAACGGAAGGGGAGACAAGACACGTGAAAATCTTGATGATCTGCACCGAAAAGCTTCCGGTGCCGCCCGTGCGCGGCGGGGCGATCCAGACCTACATCGCAGGCGTTGCACCGGAGCTCGCCAAACAGCATGACATCACCATCTTAGGCATCACCGACCCCGGCCTGCCCGATTCGGAGCGGGTCGGCAACCTGCAGTTCGAACGGGTGCCCGGGAAGCTGTTTCACATTTACGCGGAACACGTGGTGCGCTTCCTGCAAGGCCGGCGCTACGACCTGATCCACGTGTTCAACCGTCCCCGGCTGATCGGCCCGGTGCGCCAGGCCGCCCCGCAGGCGCGCCTCGTGCTCTCGATGCACAACGACATGTTCACACCTGACAAGATCGCCCCTGAAGACGCCGAGCTGTGCATCCGCGAAGTCGAGCGCATCGTCACCGTCTCCGATTACGTCGGCCGCGCCATCTCCACCCTGTACCCATCGGCCCAGCCCAAACTGCGCACGATCTACTCCGGCGTCGACCTCAACCGCTACGCCGTCAACGCAGAAGCGCAAAGCATCCGCCAACAGCTGCGCACCCAGCACGGGCTCGACGGCAAAAAAGCCATCCTGTTCGTCGGCCGCCTTTCGCCGAAAAAAGGGGCGGACATTCTCGTTCGCGCTATGCAGCACGTCGCAAAGCGCCACCCGGACGCCGCGCTGGTCATCGTCGGCGGCAAGTGGTTCAGCGATGACGGCATCTCCGACTATGTCGCGTACGTGCGCGCGCTGGCCGGCCGCTCCAAGATCCCGGTGATCACCACCGGCTACGTGCCGGCCGATCAGGTGCACCACTGGTTCTGGGCGGGCGACCTGTTCGTCTGTCCGTCGCAGTGGGAGGAGCCGCTGGCCCGCGTCCACTATGAAGCGATGGCGGCGTCCTTGCCGATCCTCACCACCGCGCGCGGCGGCAATCCGGAAGTGATCGTGCCAGGGCAGAACGGCCAATTGGTCGAACGGCCGGAAGATCCCGCTCTGTTCGGCGAGCAGATCTCCGCTATGCTCTCCAACCCCGGCAAGATGCGCGCGATGGGCCAATACGGGCGCCGCATCGCCGAGCAGCGCTTCGGCTTCTCCCGCGTCATCCGCGAGATCCTCGAGGTGTGGCGATGAAACGCAAACGCGCTTTGGTCACCGGCAGTGCCGGGTTCATCGGCTCCACGCTCTCTGAACGGCTGCTGCGCGAAGGCTATGAGGTGTACGGCATCGATGCCTTTGTCCACAACTACGACCGCCGGTTGAAAGAGCAAAACCTGCAGGGTCTGCTCACCAATCCCCAGTTCCATTTTTGGGAACGCGATCTGCGCTGTCTGGACTTCGATGAGCTGCTGTCCCGCGTCGATGTCGTGTTTCATCAGGCGGCGCTGCCCGGTGTGCGCACCTCGTGGGGCGCGCAGTTTCAAGAATATGTTGACCACAACATCCTCGTCACCCAGGCGCTCCTCGAAGCGGCCAAACATTCGCATGTGCAGAAGATCGTCTGCGCCTCCTCCTCGTCCGTCTACGGCGGCATGAGCGGCCCGACCGACGAGACGGTCACACCGCAGCCCGTGTCGCCCTACGGCGTGACGAAGCTTGCCGCCGAGCAGCTCGGCCAGCTCTACGCCAACGTGTTCGGCGTGCCGGTCGTCTCCTTGCGCTATTTTACCGTTTTCGGCCCCCGCCAGCGCCCGGACATGGCGTTTCACAAGTTCATCAAAAACGTGCTGAGTGGCGAACCGATCGACATCTACGGCGACGGTGAGCAGTCGCGTGACTTCACTTTCATCGACGACGCGGTGACCGCCAACCTGCTTGCGGCGACCTCCCCGGTCGCCGGCGAAGTGTTCAACATCGGCGGTGTGTCCCAGTTGACCGTCAACGAGGTGATCGCGCTGCTCGAGACCCACACCGGCAAGACGGCGCTGCTCCGACGCCTGCCCGAGCAGCCCGGCGACCCGCGCCACACGTTTGCCGACATCAGCAAAGCCCGTCAACAGCTCGGCTACGACCCCCAGTTCGACATCGAAAAAGGGATCTGGCTGCAGATCCAGCAGGTGCGCAGCCTGTACAACTTGTAAGCAGACACAACTTAACCCCCTCCGCTGCAGAGGGGGTTTTGCTAGTGCTTGCCCTTGTTTGTACGCGGCTTCGGCAGCGCGACTTGCGAATGATCCCCGAGCATGCAGGTGATCTTTTTCGTCTCGCCTCCTCCTTGCAGTGTGGTAGCCCGTCCAAACACGCTTTGCTCGATCTTCACGTCGACGCCGCAGATCGTGGAGCCTTCGAGGCAGATACTGTCGGCGATCTGGCAGCTCTGCAGCGTCACACCGTCCTGCACCGCCACATAGGGGCCGATCTCCGCATTTTGCAGGATGCAGTTGTCGCCGATCAGCACCGGTCCTCTGATCGTGCAGTTTTCGATCCGCACGTTCTCCCCGATCTCAATCCGGCTGCCGTGCGACGCACCGAGCATCCAGCGGTTGGCAAGCACCCAGCGCTCCAGCGTCCCGACGTCCGAATACGGCTTGTCGGTGATGGCAAATGCGACCGAGCCGCCGCGCATGATCAGCTGCTGGATCGCATCGGTGATCTCGTATTCGCCCCGTGCGGACGGCTTGAGCTCGGCGATCGCCCGGAAGATCGCCGACTGGAACACGTACGCCCCGATCACCGCCAAGTCGCTTTTCGGCGCGGCAGGCTTTTCTTCGAGCGAGAGGATCTTGCCATCCCGGATCTCGGCGATGCCATAGTCGCGAGGATTCTCCACCCGCGACAGCATGAGCGCCGCGTCCTGCCCCTCGAACGCCTGCAGCAGCGGGTGCAGTTCTTCGCAGAGCAGGTTGTCGCCGAGCAGTAGCACGAACGGGTCGTTCTGCAGAAACCCCTTCGCCTTTTGCACGGCGTTGGCGATGCCGAGCGGTCGGGTCTGCTTGATAATCTTGACGGTGCAAGGCGTTTTGAGACCGTTAAGGAAATCGATGATGCCCGTTTGCTGCGGGTTGATCACGACGCCGATCTCGGCGATGCCGACCCGCTGCAATTTTTCGATGCAATACTGCAAAAGCGGCCGGTTGGCCACGGGGAGCAGCGTTTTCGGCGTTGTGTGCGAAAACGGCTGCATCCTCGTGCCGCGACCGGCGCATAAAATTAATCCTTTCATGTTGAATCCCGCTCCCCCACACCGTGATACTCGATTCCGCAGCCGCGCAGTTTCTCCCCTTCCAACGCATTGCGCCCGTCGAGCAAAACCGCGCGGTTCATGATCGCTTTGACCCGGGCAAAGTCGAGGTCGAGGAACTCCTGCCACTCGGTCAGCAGGAGCGCCGCATCCGCTCCGGCGAGCGCCGCATACGGGTCTTGGACATACCGCACGTCCGGGTGCAGGCGGCGCACCGCTTCCATGCCCTGGGGATCGTACGCGGCAAGCTCCGCACCCGCACGCAGCAGCTCCGGGATCAGGCGCAAGGCCGGCGCTTCCCGAATGTCGTCGGTGCCGGGCTTGAATGTCAGGCCGAGCAGGGCGATCTTTCGTCCCTGCAGCGGGTCGAGCTTGCTCTGCACCTTTTGCAAAAACCACTCCGTCTGCTCCCGGTTGACGCGGGCGACGGCGTCGAGCAACTGCAGCGGAACGCCTTCCTGTCGGGACAACTGCAGCAGCGCTTCCACGTCTTTCGGAAAACACGACCCGCCATAGCCGATCCCGGCGCGCAGGAACTGTCCGCCGATGCGCGAGTCGAGCCCCATGCCGCGGGCGACCTTGGAAACAGACACGCCCGTCCGTTCACAGAGCCTAGCCAGTTCGTTGATGAAGGAAATCTTGGTGGCGAGGAAGGCGTTGGAGGCGTATTTGATCATCTCCGCGTCGCGCACCGTCGTGTAGAACAGCACGGTGCGCAGGTCTGCATACAGCGCAGTCATCACAGCTCGTGCCTTGTCCGATTCACAGCCGATCACGATGCGCTCCGGATGCAGCGCGTCATGGAGCGCTTTGCCTTCGCGCAGAAACTCCGGGTTGGAGACGATGTCAAACGGGATGTCGGCGCCGCGGGCGGCAAGCTCTGCCTTCAGCAGGTCATTGATCTTGTCGCCGGTGCCGACAGGGACGGTGCTCTTGCTGACGATGACCTTCTCGCGGTCGAGGTGCTGACCGATCGCACGCACCGCCGCTTCGACATAGCGCAGGTCGGCCGATCCGTCCGCGTTCGCCGGGGTGCCGACGGTGAGGAAGAGAATGTCGCTGTCCCGAACGGCGCGCGGCAGGTCGACAGTAAAGGTGAGCGCGCCTGTGGCGAGCAAGGTCTGCATCAGCGGCTCCAAGCCTTCTTCGTAAAACGGAAGCTGGCCGCGACTGAGCAGCTCGACTTTTTGCGGATCGACGTCGACGCCGATCACGTTGTGACCCATCGAGGCCAGCGCGGCAGAGGTGGTGGCTCCTACATACCCTGTTCCAATGACCGATACGTTCATATTCCCCCCTGCTTTCTCAGATAAATTGGTTTCTATAGACTATGTGCGAAGCGCCGGTACGGCAACGGTGAAAACGTACAAACCCCACGACAGTCCGCGTATCTTCCGGACAATCGCGGAAGCCAATACGAAAAAGCGTGCTTCCAACTACGCTCATTCGTAGCTGAAAACACGCTAGTTTGGGGAATGGTGCCGGCGAAAGGAATCGAACCCTCGACCCACTGATTACAAGTCAGTTGCTCTGCCATCTGAGCTACACCGGCAAGAATTGTCGTTCAATTGGCAATAGAATAACGAAGGTGTCGAAAGAAGTCAACACTGTTTTATAAGAAATCTGAAGAATTTGTACACTCACCACTTATGTGTCATGAAATCTTTTTACACAGCATATGTTTGGACAAGGGAGGCGTCGACATCATGAAGAAGTGGGTGCTGGCATGGCTCGTTTTTACCGCATATCTCGTGACAAACTTAAGCATCATGCAGTCGGCTGAGCAGCCGCATCTGGTCGCGACGATGCTGCTCGGCTTTTTCTTCTATCTGATCCTCGGCTTGCGTGGCGTCTACGGCGCGGCGGCGGCGGTGACGGTGATCGTCATGCTGGCGGTGGCCGTCCATCAGCTGAAACATCCCGGCTATGCGCTGCTCTACGTGTCGGATGTCCTGCTGCGCCTCGCGCTCGACCTCGTCACCATCCTCGGCGGCGGCGGACTCGGCTATTGGGTACAGCGAATGCTGTTGCCCCAAAAATAAAGTACGCCCTGCCGCAGTCCCTTCTGCAACAAGGCGTACTTGATATGTAGTAGCCTCCAAGACACCGAGCCGACCCATTCAGCTGATCCTTGAGAAGCAAAGTTTGTCGATTGTTTTGTCGAACTGTGTCGTTCCTTGATGAGACTATAACATGAGTTTCAGAATCCACTCAAACCCCTTTACACCCCCTTAACAGTAATCACCATTCTTTTCCGAACGAATTCTCCATAAACCTCCCGTTTCCTACCCGCTCCCCAATTTAAACCTGCACATAGAAACAATGGTCTCGTAACACACTAATTCCACCTATGGAAAATGTACGCAACAGGTGGAGGTGAGCCGATGAACCAGATCTTTCGCACCGGTTGTCTCTCGCTGAGCCTCACAGCCTTGCTGCTGGCAGGCTGCGGCGGCGATCGACAGCAAGGCGCTCAGCCGGAAGCGACGCCGGTCAGCGCCTATCGGGTAACAACACGCGACATCCCCGAAACGATCCTGCTGCCCGGCCGCGTCATCGCCGGCAGCGAAGTGGCCGTCTCCGCCACCGTCCCCGGCCAGCTCGAGGCGGTGTCCGCCAAAGTCGGCGACCGCGTGCAGGCGGGACAGCTGCTCGCCACGCTGAACAATCCGTCGGCGAGCTCCTCCCTGCAGGAAGCGAAGCGCAACCTGCAGACGCTCGAGGGCCAGCTCGACCAGCTCCGCCACCTTGGCGGCCAGTCGCCCGCCGGGCGCGTCGCCGAGCTGCAAGAGCAGATCCGCCGGCGCATCCGCGATCTGACCGAAACAGCCAAGACGGGCAAACTCCCCGGCCAAGCGGAACTGGTCGCTTCCGGGCAGGAGCTGGTGCGGCTGCAGACGGAGCTGGCCCGCCTGCAGACCGAATCGGCCGTCTCCGAGTCGCTCAACCAGCTGCGCGCCCCGCTCCTGCAAGGCTTGCAGATGCAGGTCGAACAAGCCCGCCAGTTGGTCAAAGCGGCCGAAGCCCAAGCGGCGGCCGCGCGGATCACCGCGCCGATCGCCGGCACGGTGCTGGCCCAAAACGCTGCCAAAGGCGCGCCCGCCCTGCCCGGCACGCCGCTGTTCAGCATCGGCTCGGTCGAGCAGGTCGAGTTCGAAGTGCTGCTCGACCCGAACGTCGTCCCGCGCCTGCAAGCGGGACAAGCGGCGGCGGTGCAGGTCGGCACACAGCCCGCGGCCCAGACCAAGCTCGCCTCCGTCTCGCCGGCCGTGCAGCCGCAAGCGAAGTCTTTCACGGCCCGCGCCGCGCTGCCGAACCCAAACGGGTGGTTCAAGCCCGGCATGATCGGCCAGGCCACCATCACCCTCGCCGCGCACAAAGGCGTGCTCTCGGTGCCAAAAGCGGCTGTGTTACGCGACGCGAACGGCCCGTTTGTGATGCGGATTGAGAACGATCAGGCCCGCCTCGTCCGCATCAAGCCCGGCTATGACAACGGGACGTGGGTCGAAGTGCTATCCGGCCTGCAGCAAGACGAACGGATCGTCTATGGCGGTGTTGAGCGCATGCAACCGGGCATGAAAGTCACCGTCACCGAAACGGAGCCTGCGTCATGAGGCTGTCCGAGCTGTCTGTCAAACGCCCGGTCGCCGCGACGATGATCATCGTTGCCCTCGTCATTCTCGGCGGTGTCTCCCTGTTCCGGTTGCCGGTCGAGCTGTTCCCGCGCATGACCTTCCCGCTCGCCGCCGTCACCGTGCAAAGCCCGGGCTCGGCGCCCGACGTCCTCGAGCAGATGGTCACCCGGCCGCTCGAAGCGATCCTCGGCACGACCAACAATGTGAAAAACGTCTCGTCGGTCACCCGCAGTGGCGGCGTGATGGTGCTGGTCGAGTTCGACTGGGGCACCGACATGGATTTTGCCACGCTGCAGATGCGCGAGAAGATCGACTTCATCCGCAACCAGTTGCCCGAAGGCATCCAGCAGCCGATCGTCTTGCGCTTCGACCCCAACCTGCTGCCGGTGATCCAGTTCGGGATGAGCGGCGGGCGCGACCTGACCGAGCTGAACCGGATGGCGGAGACGATCCGCACCCGCCTCGAGCGCGTCGAAGGCGTGGCGGCGGTGCAGACCACCGGCGGCACGGAGCGCGTCATCAACCTGACCGTCAATCCGCTCGCCTTGCAGGAGCGCGGGCTGACCCTGAACCAGCTCAGCCAACTGCTCGCTTCCGAGAATCTCACCTTGCCCGGCGGCCAAGTCCGCGAGGCGGAGCGCAACCTCTCGATCGTCGTGAAAGGCGATTTCCCATCGCTGGAAGCGCTGCTCAACCTGCCGCTCGCCTCCCCGCAAGGCAACCGCTTTCACCTGCGCGATGTCGCCGCCGTCGAAGAAGCGGTCGCCGAAGCGGGCAGCCTCTCGCGGATGAACGGCAAGCCGAGCATTTCCTTGTCGATTCAAAAGCTGTCCGAAGCGAACACCGTGCAAGTGTCGAACGGTGTGCAGGCCGCACTGGCCGGTCTGAAAAGCGAACTGCCCGCCAACATGCAGCTGGTGCCGCTGTTCGACCAGGCCGATTTTATCAAGCAGTCGATCCGGACGCTGACCCGGGACATGCTGCTCGGCGGCGCGTTTGCTGCGCTCATCCTGTATTTCTTCCTGCGCAGTTGGCGGAGCACGCTGGTCATCTCGCTGGCGATCCCCGTCTCGATCATCGCGACGTTCATCATGGTCTACTTCGCCGGACAGTCGGTGAACATGCTGACGATGGGCGGTCTGGCGCTTGGCGTCGGGGCGATGGTCGACACAGCAGTGGTGATCTTGGAAAACATCTACCGCCACCGCCAGCTCGGGCGTTCGCTGTATGACGCCGTGCTGGAAGGTTCGAGCGAAGTGTCTTTGGCGGTGACGGCGGCGGCGTTCGCTTCGGTCGTCGTCTTCGCCCCGATCATTTTCGTCTCCGGCCTCGCCGCCCAGCTGTTCCGTCCGCTGGCGCTGACCGTCACCTTTTCGCATCTGGCCTCGCTGTTCAGTGCGCTGTTGCTCGTGCCGATGTTCGCCTACTATTTTCTGCGCGGTGAAAAGCAGTTCGCCGCGCTGAGCCCGGCGGAGGTGGAGCGGGCGGAAACGCAGCACGACCCAGAAAAACAGGGCCGGCTGGGACGCGCCTATGCGCGCCTCTTGCATTGGGCGGTGCACCATCGCACAGCGGTGATGCTGACCACGCTGTTGCTCGTTCTGCTCTCGGCCGCCGCCTATCCATTTATCGGCAAAGAGTTCCTGCCCAAAGGAGATCAGGGCATGATCGCCGTCAATGTCACCCTGCCGGCCGGGGCCACCATGGAGCGCACCGCCAAACGGGTCGCCCGCGCCGAAAAATTGATCGGGGCAACGCCCGAAGTCGGGACGGTCTTCGTCACCATCGGCGGCGGCAGCGTCTACAACCCGACGGCCGGCGTGCAGTCGCACAAAGCGACGCTGAACATCCAGCTCAAAGACCGCGCCGCGCGCAGCCGCAGCACGGTCGAAGTGGCCGATGACTTGCGGGCGCGGCTGCGCACCGTGCCGGAAGCGAAGATCAACGTGCAGGTGTCGGGCGACCAGTTCGGCGGCGGCACCGGCCGGCCGATCCAGATCCGGCTGCGCGGCGATGATGACGCCAAGCTGCGCCAACTGGCCGAGCAGACCACATCGGAGATCATGGCGGTGCAAGGCGTCCGCGAAGCGAGCGCCGAGCGCGAGCAGCTGGTGGAAGAGGTGCAGATCACCGTCAACCGCGAGGCGGCGCTGTCCTACGGCCTGACCAACGCACAGGTCGCAGGACTGGTCAACATCGCCATGCAGGGCCAGACGGTGACTCGCTACCGGACGGAGAATCAGGAGATCGACGTGCGGATGCAGATCCCGCCGGAAATGCGCGCTTCGGTGGAACGGCTCAAGCAGCTGCCCCTCGCCTCGCCGCTCGGCGCGACCGTCACGCTGGGCTCCTTGTCCGACATCCAGTTCGTCCAGGCGCCGTCGGGCATCTCACGCTTCAACAACCAGCGCGAGATGACGGTGGAAGCCGACTACATCGGGCGCGACCTCGGCCATGTGATGGACGACATCCGCGAGCGGCTCGATACCCGCCTCGACCTGCCGCGCGGCTACTCGATCGAGTACGGCGGCGAGTCGGAGCAGATGAACGACGCCTTCCGCAAGCTGGAAGGTGCGTTGGTTCTGGCGCTCCTGCTCGTCTACATGGTGATGGCGGCACAGTTTGAGTCGTTTTTCCATCCGTTCATTATCATGTTTTCCGTGCCGGTGACGATCGTCGGAGTCGTGTTCGGCCTGCTCGTCACCGGGCGTTCGCTCGGCGTCGGCGCCTACATCGGACTGATCGTGCTGGTCGGCATCGTCGTCAACAACGCGATCATCCTGATCGACTATGTCAACCGCCTGCGCCGCCGCGGGCTGGACCGCATCCAGGCGGTGCTGCAGGCCGGACCGGTCCGCCTGCGCCCGATCCTGATGACGGCGGGCGCGACGGTGCTCGGCGTCCTGCCCGCCTCGCTCGGCTACGGCGAAGGGGCGGAGATCCAAGCGCCGCTGGCGACGGTGGTCCTGTTTGGCCTGACGTTTTCCACGCTGATTACGCTGGTGTTGATCCCGGTCGTCTACCTGTCGTTTGACATGTGGCTGGAACGCTGGAAAGCCCGGAGGTGAACCTGTGCATGGCGTCTCGTCTGTTCTTGCTCTTCCTTTTGTCCCTGCTGGTCTGCTTCCACCCGGTACAAAAAGCGTTGGCAGCCGATCTGACGCCGCTCCCCAAACATCTGAACTACGTGGCGATCGGCGACTCGGTCACTGCCGGCTGGGGGACACCGGCGATCGCTGGCACGCGCGTCAATGGCTATGTCGCGCACCTGCACCGCCAGATGCAAGTGCGCGGGCAAGCCACCCTGCACAATTTCGGCATTCCGGGCTTAACGAGCGGCCAGTTCCTTTTCTTGCTCGACCACTGGCCGGAAGCGAGCCAGCATCTGCAGCGCGCCGACCTGATCACCTTGTCGATCGGCGGCAACGACATCATCTGGACGGAGCATCAAAAGCCGGGCGACGTGATGGCGATGCGCGAGGCGCTGACCAAATACCAGACCAACATCCGCACCATCCTTGCCCTGTTCCGGCAGCTCAACGTCGATACCCGCTTGTTCGTGCTAGAAGTGTACAATCCATTCCCGGAAAAAGACCCGCGCCACACGCAGCTCAGCGAGTGGATCACCTGGGTCAACGAGTCGATTCTCGCCGCCGCCAAAGCGTACGATGCGGATGTGGTGCCGGTGGCATCGCTGTTTTTGGGGCATGAAAAAGAGTACGTCAACCTGGCCAACAACGACATTCATCCGAACGCCAAAGGCCACGCGCTGATCGCCGAAACGATCTCGCAGGCGCTGTTCGGCTCGTTTATCCCGCTGCCCGTCGCCGCCGAGATGAAGCCGAACCTGCTCTGGAACGGAGAACGGCGCCCGCTCCGCTCTGATCTGGTGTTGGAAAATGACACCGTCTACGCGTCCCTGCCCCTGATCCGGGAACTGCCCGGCACCGGCCGCCCCTCCATCCGGTCGCGGATCGGCTCGGTCTTCGCGCGGGTCAACGGCAAGCGGATCGCGCTGCCGTCGCCGGTGTTTTTAAAAGACGGCTTGCCCTACCTGCCCTTGCGCCCGGTGATCGAAACGGTCGGTGCGCGAGTGTACTGGGTGCCGGACAGCCGGACGATCTCGGTGTTCAGCAAATAGAAAAACCTTGACCCCTGTGCGGTCAAGGTTTTCTATTTGCTTTTGTTTGATTATGCCCAGTTGCCGTTGCGGAACAGCGGCACGCGGGTGCCGTCTTCGCGCTCGCCGTCGATGTCGAGCTCCGCCGACCCGATCATGAAGTCGACATGGATGATCGACGTATTCAACCCATGCTCGGCCAACTGCTCGCGGGTCATCTCCTGCCCGCCCTTGAGGTTCAGCGGGTAGGCTGAGCCGAGCGCGAAATGGCAGGATGCGTTTTCGTCGAACAAGGTGTTGCGGAAGACGATGTTCAGGTTGGAGATCGGCGAGTCTTGCGGCACGAGCGCCACTTCGCCGAGGAATTGGGCGCTGTCATCCGCCGAGATCATTTCCTGCAGCACTGCGTCGCCTTTTTCAGCAGATGCTTCGACGATGCGGCCGTCTTGGAACTTGATGGTGATGCCTTCGATCAGCTGCCCGCTGTACTCCAGCGGGAACGTGCTTTTCACCACGCCGTTGACGCCGGTGCGCAGCGGTGCAGAGAACACTTCTTCCGTCGGGATGTTCGGCAGGTACTTGGTGCCTTTTTCGTCGGTCAGGCGGCCGCCGACCCAGATGTGTCCGCGCGGCAGTTCGAGCGACAGTTCGGTACCGCCGCCGCTGTAATGCAGGCGCAGGAACTGTTCATCGGTCAGCCATTTGGCCCGGCTTTCGATCTGCTCCACCTTCTGCTGCCAGTAGGCGATCGGGTCTTCCTGATCGAGCCCGGTGATGTAGCGGATCGAATCCCACAGCTTGGTCATGCCCGCTTCCGGCGACAGCTCCGGGAAGACGATCGCCGCCCATTCCGGCGTCGGAATCATCACCATCGACCAGCTGCTTTTGCTCGCTTGCTGCAAGTCGCGCTGGCGGCGCATCGCTTTGCCCAGCGCTTGATAGTACTTGCCGATGCGCGCTGCGTCCAAGCCGCTCAGATGCCCCGGCTTCGGCGCATAGATGCCGAGCATCGCGCCGCCTTCTTCCAGCGTGCCGACAAAATCGCGGACATACCCTTCCGGCACCAGTTCGAGCGTCTCTTCCGGAGCCAGCTCCAAACGGGTGCGCAGCGTGTCTTCATCCGACCAGTCGACCCATACATGGTTCGCACCGGCCGCATACGCTTGCTTCACCACTTCCCGCGCGAACGCTGCCGCCTCGACCGGCGCGCGCACGATCACCTTTTGCCCCGGCTGCACGTTGATCCCTTGTCGGACGGCCAGTTCTGCATATTTGCGAAGCTGTTCAGCTGTCATCGTCATCTTTCGATCTCCTCCTGCTTGTCCCTCTGTTTAGAGTAAGCATAATCGAAAAAGACAAAAAAGACCAGCAGGATTCCCTGCCGGTCACACGTTTACCGGAGCGCTTAACAGCCCGAGATACAAACACAATTCCAAATGCAGATCGTGCACTTTCTCCTGCCCGGGGAACTGGATCAGCACGCGGCGTCCGCTGTCGCCGGAGAGGACTTTCAGCTCTTGAATCAGCCCCGGCCCCAGGTCTTTGTGGTGCAAGCTGTCGCCGACGGCAAATGCGGTGCCACCGTGTTTCTCCATCGCCGCTTTCATCCGCTCGCTGGCCGGGACTTTCATCACGACCGGCTGTTTTCTCACACTCGCAGGCGGCGTGATCGCTGTGCGCTTCGGTCGCGGGAGCAGTCCCGTTTCATACAGAAACGGAGACGGCTCGGCCCGGCGGCCATGATAGCGCAGCGGAGCGGAGAGCGTGAGATAGCGCTTGGCGCGGGTCATGCCGACATAAAACAGCCGGCGCTCCTCCTCGACCGCCGCCGATTGCTTGTCCCCCTCCGCCTGCAGGGCTTTCGGGTGCGGCAGCATGTCCTCGACCAGCCCGATGCAGTAGACGTGCTTGAATTCCAGCCCCTTCGACTTGTGCATCGTCATCAGCTGGATGCCTTCGCCTTTGCCGCGCGATCTGCGCACCGTCTCTTTGACCTCTTCGACATGGGCGAGAAAATCGTGCAGGGTACGGTGGCCGAGCACCGCCTGCTCCAGTTCCTCGAGCGGCTCGCTGACGAGGGCTGCATCATTGCCCGTCTTGGCCGCAAACTCCTCCAGATAGCGGTCGTAGCCGATCTCTTTGCGGATCTTGTGCAAAGCCTGCGCCGGAGTGGCCAAGCGCAGCGCGATCAGGTCTTTGATCAGTTGCTCGACTTTCGTGCGCTGATACGGCTCCAGGCTCTCCACGGCGGCCAGCGCTTCCAGATAGGTGATGTTCTTCGTGCGGCGCAGCATGTGCACCTCATCGACGAAGCGGTCCGGGTAGAGGTAGCGCTTCGGGCGGTTGATGATCTGCACGATGCTGTCGAGGTCGTCCGGGTTGTAGGCGAGCTTGAAGTAGGTCAGCACGTCGCGCACCTGCCAGCGCCCGTAAAAATCGCCGTCGGCGTCATGCAGCGTAAAAGGCAGCCCTTTTTGCACCAAGCCGTCGATCATCGCCCGCACCTGAATGTTCGTGCGGTACAAGATCGCAACTTCCTGCGGCTCCAGTTCCGGATCGTGTTCCAACACCACGGCCACTTCGGTCAGGATCTGCTCCGCTTCGTCCTTCTCCCCTTCCGGCCGCAGGACAACCGGCTTCTCCCCAGCCCGGCCCGTGCCGCGGATCAGCTTGCTCTGGCGCACCCGGTTGTGCAGGATCACGCGCGACGCCGTGTCGATCACATCGTCTGTCGAGCGGTAGTTCACCGCCAAGATCACTTTTTTCGCGCCGGGAAACGTCGTTTCAAAATCGAGCAAAAACTCGACCCGCGAACCCCGGAAGCGATAGATCGACTGGTCGTCATCGCCGACGATGCAGAGGTTGCCGTGTCCGGCCAGCATCTTGATCACTTCGTATTGGGCGAGGTTGGTGTCTTGAAATTCGTCGACGAGGAGATATTCGAAACGCCGCTGGTAATACTCGCGCACGGCAGGATTGTGTTTCAGCATCGCATAGGCGGCGACGAGAATGTCGTCATAATCCCAGCGGTCTTCCTGCCGCTTGACCCGCTCGTAACCGGCGAACAGGTCGCGGAACTTTTGGTTCTCCGGCTTGGTCGCTTTGATGCGCTCGGGCAGGATCAGGTTGTTCTTGCAGAGCCCGATCTTCGACAGCACATCGGCGACCTGCTCGTCGTCGCCGTCTTCTCCCTGTTCGCGCAAGAGCGCCTTGATGATCGTGCGCTGCTGGTACTCTTCCATCAATTGGGGCAGTTGCCCGCCGTTTTGCTGCATCAGCATGCGCATGAACACCGAGTGGAACGTGCCGATCTCCGCCGCGCGAATGCTCTGCTGCCCGATGCCCGGCATCGCCGCCAGACGCGCCTGCATCTCGGCAGCGGCGGCGCGGGTGAAGGTGACGATCAGCATCTTCGCCGCCGGGACTTTTTCCACTTGTAACAGATAAGCAGCCCGGCAGGTCAAGACGGTCGTCTTGCCGCTGCCAGGCCCCGCAAAGACGACGAGAGGCCCTGCCGTATGGCAGACCGCCTCTCGCTGTTCGTCATTTAATGCAATGCCATGTTGGCTGATGTGCGCCATGAAATCGCTTGCTAACATAGACCAACCTCCTAGAAATCAACAGAGGTTTGCTTACTCCTCATCGCCTGTGCCAAGCGGATGTTCCACCGGCTCCCAGCGTTCAATAAATTCCTTGATGTCGGGAATCAAACGCGCCAATTGACGCTTCTCCTCCAACAGCTCGCGGATCGAGCCGAGGTCTTGCGCGTCAAACAGAGCCACAACTTGGTCAGGCAATTGATTATAGCGAATCTCCCATGCGGTGACAATCTCCCGCAAACGGTCAAATCGCAGATCCAGACGCTCTGGCGGTACCAACATCACTCAGGCTGTCCCGACCGTACTTCTATTCTTCGCTCCATTTGGTGACAAACAGAGC
Source organism: Tumebacillus sp. BK434 (assembly GCF_004340785.1). Classification (NCBI taxonomy): domain Bacteria; kingdom Bacillati; phylum Bacillota; class Bacilli; order Caryophanales; family Alicyclobacillaceae; genus Tumebacillus; species Tumebacillus sp. BK434. The sequence continues at coordinate 990,397 of NZ_SLXS01000001.1, forward strand.
CAGATCGTCCGCCAGCGCCCCGACGCGCTTGCGCTCGCTCATCAATGCTTCGATCCCGGCCAGGTCTTCCGAGTTGAACAGGGTCAGCACCTCGTTCGGAATCTCCTGGTTGCGGCGCAACAGCTCCGCGCTGACATCGGACAGCTGCTTCAATGCGGCAGCGACCAGTTCGTGTGTCGCCACCGTTGAAAGATCGGTTGCAGCAGCGGTTACGGTAGGTTGTTCAGCAGTCGTCATGGTTTCTTCCTCCAGTTTCATACCAGTATCAAGAGTCGTCGCCGCCGCTTCCGGCTCGACGAGCAGACATTCAACAACAGTTCCGGCCAGTGCGAAGCGCGGGTCGAATTCCGGGTAAAAAATACGGTTTTGTTCAAGCCCCGTCTCCTCTTCCACATGCTCGCTGACCCATTTCAGCAGGTCGGTGAGTTCCGCCCGGCGCCGCCCCTGTTCGACCATCAGCCTGGCGATCTGATCATTGGCAGGCTGCCATTCGGTCAGGAGCCATTCGCCTCCGTCGAGGCGGGCAAAGCGCGGGTCGCAGTCCAAATCGACGCGCGACATCAGTTCCCCGCGTCCGCGGCCGGTCACCTGCTGCAGGTGACGCAGGATGTCGCCGTGCTTTTGCGGACGGCCCGTTCCTTTCAAAAAGTCATACGCATGATTCTGCAAATCGTCGCCCGCCGTCTGGCGCAGCGTATATTTATCGCCGCCAACGGAGGAAAACGCTCCGTTTGCCGCATGCAGCGAGGCGCGAACGCGAGCGGCGATCGATTCGCGAGAATGCTCCGGCCCCGCCCAGTCGGAAAGAACGGCTTCTACAAGTCCTTCTTCCGTCAGCGGGCATGGCGCACAGTGCAACACACGCTTCAAAAATCCTTCCAAGCTGTAGCGAAACGTCCAAGAGCTTTGTTGCAGCATGTTGCTTTCATCCCCTTTACTTTCAAAAAAAACTGCCGCTACTCTGCTTTATAGAGTTCGACAGTTCGTGGATGATTCCTGTCTTACTAAGAAAAGGATTGCACCAATTTTAGCTTGCCCCGGCAGCGTCCGCAGCCGTAGCGTCGCACGTCGATCTTGCGCTTGCGCTCATAGCGCTGCCCGCATGCGGAGCAGGCGTAGACGTAGCGCGTTTTCACTTCGCGCCTGAGCCCTGTGTCCGGGCAGTAGCGCGACCCGCCGACTTGTTCGAGCAGCTCTTTGAAGTCTTTGTCCTGGTGCCGGTAGCCGCGCTGCTGCAGGTGCAGGTGGTAGTGGCACAGCTCGTGCTTGATCGTGCCGATCATCGACTCGAGGCCGTGTTTTTCAAAGTGGTGCGGGTTGATCTCAATGTCATGCGTCCTGAGCAGATAGCGTCCGCCCGTCGTGCGCAGCCGCCCGTTAAACGTCACGCGGTGCAAAAACGGCCAGCCGAAAAATTGCTCGGAGATCTGCTCGGTCAGCGTCTGCAGTTCCTGGTTGTCCATGGCGGTGTTCACCTCACGCTTGGTCATCCTCATCCCGGTGGATCACATGCTCCGCCTGCGCGGGGAGGTCTTGCAGCTTTGTTTTGAGGAAGGTTGGGAACAGGCGCAGGCCCGGCAAGTCCTCCAGCCGGAACCATTTGTAGATCAGCGGCGTGCCGGCTTCCGTCCCCCGGTGCGCGATGTCTTTTCGAAAAATCGGCTGTGACGCGTCCGCTCGCAGCAGGTAGTAGAAGCCGACTTCATGGTACTGCCCGCCGTCCTCTTCCGAATGGATCTCCGCGATGAACAGCAGGCGCTCCACCGTCGCCTCGAGGCCGATCTCCTCCTGCATCTCGCGAAGCACCGCCTGCTTGGTCGTTTCCATAAACTCCACCCGTCCGCCCGGCAGCGCCCAGAAATCGTCCTGCTCAAAGCGGTGCAGGAGCACGTGCCCGTCATCGAGGAACACGCCTGCCGTCCGATGGTTGAAACGCTTCGCTCCGTCGCGGATCGTGATCATCATGTGGATGCATCCTCCCGAAAGACCACATGCTCCGGATAGGCGGCGATGTTTTGCAGTTTTGTTTTCAGGAACGCCGGCACGAGCTGTACATCGTCCAGATCCTCAAGGCGGAACCACTTGTAGTGCAGCGTCTCGCCGAGTTCATCACCGTGGTGCTCGATGTCCTTTTGGCAGATCGGGTGCGCTTTGTCGAACGTCAGCTCATAATAGAAGCCGACTTCGTGAAACGGCTGCCCGTCCAGTTGAAAATAGTTCTCCACGACCCACAGGAGCCGTCCCGCCTCCACGTCGAGGCCGACTTCTTCCTGCATCTCGCGAACCAGCGCCGTCTTCGAGTCCTCGCCGAGCTCGACCCGCCCGCCAGGCAGGAACCAGTACTTGCCGTTTGCCAAGCGGTGCAAGAGCACGTACCCTTCGTCGATCAGCACCCCGGCCGTCCGGTGATTGAAGCGGTAGCCTCCGACATCAAACGAAATCATCATCTTCGCGTCCTCCTCGCCCATCAGTATTCCTACTCTATCCAAAAGACTTTCGAAGATCAAGACAAAAAAGAAGAAGCGTTACGCCTCTTCTTTTTCTTCCGCTAGATTTTAAATTGACCGATCGTATCATGCAAATCTTGCGAAACATCGGTCAGCACTGCCATCGACGTGGTGATCTCCTGAATCAGCGCCAACTGCTCCTGCGAAGAAGCGGCGACATTGTTCGAGGAAGCGGCCGACTGGCGCGCGATGCGCGTCAGCTCTTCCACCGAGGTGGTCACCTGCACCGAACCGGCCGACATTTCTTCCGACAGGGAGGAGATGTCGGCCACCTGATCGGCAACGTGCTGGGCAGCGGTGAGGATTTTTTGGAACGCCTCCCCTGCCTCATCGACGATCCCGATCCCGGCCTGCACTTCCGATGAGCCTTTTTCCATCGCCAGCACCGCGCGGGCGGTGTCGGTGCGGATATGCTCGATCAGTTTGGCGATCTGCCCGGCAGACTGCTGCGATTGTTCCGCCAGCTTTCGAACCTCTTTCGCGACGACGGCAAACCCTTTGCCATGCTCGCCCGCTCTTGCCGCTTCGATCGCCGCGTTGAGCGAGAGCAGGTTGGTCTGCGAAGCGATGTCGGTGATCACTTCGACGATTTTGCCGATCTGCTGCGAATGCTCGTTGAGCTGCTGAATCACGATGGCGACGTTGCTGGTCTCGTTGTGAATCGTGCCCATCTGGCGGACCACTTTTTGAATCGTTTCATTGCCGTGCAACGCTTCCTGCTCGGTGATCTGCGATGCTTCCGCAACCACACCGGTCGTTTCGGCGATGCGTTTGATGCCTTCTGCCATCTCTTCCATCGATGCGAGGCTGTCTTCCGCGCCGCGCATCTGGGTTTCCGCGCCGCTCGCCACCTCTTGGATCGCGGCGGCGATCTGTTCCGTGCTTTGGGAAGTACGTTCTGCATGGACCAGCAGCTGCTGCGAAGATGCGGCGACCTGAAGGGTCGTCTCGTTCGCCTGCCTGATGATTTGGCGCAGGCTGGCAGCCATCGAGTTGACCGCCTTGGCCGTCACGCCGACCTCATCGTCGTGCAGGACGTGGATCTCTTCGATGCACAAGTCGCCCGCGGCGATTTTCTCGGCCGTTTCCATCACTTCCTGCAGCGGCTTGGTGATGCGCCGGTGCAGCATGATGCCGGTGACGATCGCGGCGACCAGCGTCAGGCCGACCACCACGTTGACCCAGTTCAAAATGTTGGCCGTCTTGCGGGACGCCACGTACGCTTCCTCGGCCGAGCGCTCGTTCATCTTGGTCTCAAACGTCAGCAGCCTGTCGGAAATCTGTTGCTTCTCGCGCTCGTACTCTTCCCCAAAGAGCACGGCGCGCGCTTGGTCAAACTTCTGCTCATCGGCAAGCCGGAGCGCCGCTTCTTCCCGTGACCCAAGCGTGTCTTGCGCTTGCAAAACCTGTTTGATCAAGTCCAGTTCGCCTTGCGGAGCTCCCAGTTCTATAAGGCGCCCCATGACTTTTTCCCCCGTTTTCACGGTGTTGGCTTCCTCCAGGTACGCGTCTTTATGCGCCGTTTCCCCAAACTGCACATACGCGCGCGCCTCGTTCGTCAGCCGGTCGGACGCCTCCAGCAGATCAACGCCCAACTGCTTGAACTCGAACTTGCGGTCAACCATCTTCAGTTCCGCCTGGTACGATACGTACAGCCAGAACAAACTGGCTGCGTTGACCAGGGACAGGATCAGGACGATCGCGCACATTCCCTTGATCAGTTTTGACAACTTCATAGTCCCCTTTTTCCCCCTTGTGTAGTGTTAAACTACTCTTTCCCCCAGCATAAATCACACAAAAATATACTCCCCACTATATGATAATAGATTGATATTAGTTAATCAACATCTATAGAAATTTACTATAACTTAAAACCCCTTCCGCAGTTAGCGAAAAGGGGTCTCTTGTCCGATCCAGAAAGCAAGCGCGGCATAGGCCGTATAGAGCAGCGCAAACAGCCAGCGTTTAGTATTCGGGGTGTTTGGAACGCCAAGCGCCATCGCGGTCAAAAAGCCGCCGATCAAACCACCGATGTGGGCGAAGTTGTTGACGTTAGGCATGATGAAGCCGAAGATCAGGTTGATCGCCAACAGGGCGTACACCGACGTGCCGATCGTCATCGCAAACGCCTTGCGGTTGAACTGACCAAAGGCGAGCAGCGCGCCAAACAGGCCAAACACCGCGCCCGAAGCGCCAAGCGAATTGTGCGGGCTGAACGCCACCGACAGCAGGCTGCCCGCGATGCCGGCCAGCACGTAGATGACGAAAAAGCGCGGCATGCCGAAGATGCGCTCGGCGATGCGGCCAAAAAAGTACAAAGTGACCATGTTAAACATGATGTGGGTCAGCTCATAGTGCAGGAACACCGACGACAACAGCCGCCACCATTCCCCCATCCGCACCGCTTCCGGGATCAACAGAAACAGCCCGAGCACGGTATCCGGATACTGCATGCCCACCAGCCAGACGAGGATGGTGAAGGCGATGATCGCAGTGACAGCCGGCGTCTTTTGGTTCGGCTTGAGCGTCTCCGCCACTTCCTCCCGTTTGGCCTGCGATAGCACCAGCAGCTCTTCCAACAGCTCGTCCTGCGATCGCCAGGTTTGTTCCGGCTCGTCTGCAGCTGTGCCCTCTTCCTCGGCCGCATAGCTTTTGACCAGTTCGGCAAGCCCAGTGAGCCCGATGTCTTCCCCGGCCGGCCCCCAAGGCGCCGGGCCGGTCACGCCGCGCGCCAGATCGACACCGACGGCGACCGCGCCGGTCGTCTTGCCCATACCGGCATAGGCGCCGGTGCGGGCGATGGCGTTCAGATTGTCATCGGAGCGCCAGTGGGTAAAGATAAAAAACGTCAGCGAGTACATCTTGCGCACACCGTTTTGCCGTTTGGCCTCGCGCAGGTACAACGCTTCCTGCACCAGCATCTGCTCGATCTGTCCGGTGCCGATCCGGTCGGCCGGCAAGAGGCGCACGACTTGCGCCGTGTTCCATTTGCGGCGCACCAGCACCAGCGGACGAATCCCGCCGTCTGTGAATGTTTCTTGCTCCGCTTGGGGCACTTGTGGCAGAATAGAAAAATCATCATGTTCGATCAGCTTCCGTGCCATCTGGTACAACAAGGAAGTCTGACGAGCCAATGCTCGATCCGGAGTCTCCACGCTCCCGTTCACCCCCTGAAAGGATGTGTCCTACATGAACATATTCGCCATCGGCGATTTACATCTCTCTTTTGCCAACCCGAAGCCGATGGATGTCTTCGGCGACAACTGGTCGGACCACCCGGAGAAGATCCGCGCCGCTTGGGAAAGCGCGGTCGCTCCCGAAGATCTGGTGTTGATTCCCGGCGATATCTCGTGGGCGATGTATTTAGAGGAAGCGAAGCAAGATCTCGACTATGTCGCTTCCCTGCCCGGCACGAAAGTGATGATCCGCGGCAACCACGACTACTGGTGGGCATCCGTCTCCAAAGTGCGCAAAGCGCTGCACCCGTCGATTCACGTCTTGCAAAATGACGCGATCACGATCGGCGACGTGACGATCGCCGGTGCGCGCGGCTGGGACTGCCCGGGCGGCTACATGTTCGATGAACATGACCGCAAAGTATACGAACGCGAAGTGCTGCGCCTGCAGATGTCGCTCGACGCGGCGATGAAGCAGAAGGCCAAACACCTGTATGTCATGCTGCACTACCCGCCGACCAACGAGAAGCACCAGTCCTCCGGCTTTCTGGAAGTGTTGGCACAGTATCCGGTCGACAAGGTCATCTACGGTCATCTGCATGGCAAAGAAGGACACCGCCACGCTTTGGAAGGCGTCCATCATGGCATCGAGTTCCATCTGACCGCCTGCGATTATCTCGAATTTGCCCCGCTCAAGCTCACGTAAGCCTGTCTCGTGAGCAACGGGGCTTTTTTTTGCCCGTTTACAGGGACGGCAATGCTGCGATCGTCGCCCGCGCCTCGGCGATCAGCTTGCGGATCACTTGCTCGACCGGCAGGATCTCCTCGATCAGGCCGACGCCTTGGCCGCTGTAGGCATAACCCTGTTCGAGTTTGCCTTCGAGCACGGCGAGTCGGTTCTTCTCCCCTTTGATGTACGGGTAGAGCGTTTCGCGCGTCGGGCACGTTTTCTCAAAAGCGAGCACTTCGTCGATGTACGAGCCTTTCAGGACGCGGGTCGCGCCGCCGACGCTGCGCTCCATCATCGTCGTGTCTTCGCCGCGCGCGGCGAGCAGCGCCTGTTTGTAGTTGTCATGAGCGGGCGACTCTTCGGTCGCGATCAAGAGCGTGCCTAACTGCACGCCGGCCGCGCCAAGCGCCAAAGCTGCTGCCAGGCCGCGACCGTCTGCCACGCCGCCCGCTGCGATCACCGGCACGGTCACGGCGCTCACCGCCTGCGGGATCAACGCGAACGTGGTCAGCTCTGCCGGACCGTTGTGCCCGCCTGCTTCGGTGCCTTCTGCGATCAGGATGTCGGCCCCGGCCTGCTCCGCTTTGGCCGCATGCATCGCCGTCGAGACGACGACCATCACCGGCAGACCTGCTTCTTTGAAGACCGGGATAAACGGCCGCGGGTTGCCCGCCGAGATCGAGACGGCGCGAATCTGGTCTTTGTATTTTAAAATGGTTTCCACTCGTTCACGCGGGTCGCTGTGCTCGCCGATCGGCAGGTTGACGCCAAACGGCTTCGAGGTCAGCTCAGCCGCCAGCCGGATCTCCGCTTCAAAATCGGTAAGCGAACGCCCGGCCGAACCGACTTGGCCAAACGCTCCGGCGTTGGAGACGGCAGCTGCCAGTTTCCCGTCGCCGATGTAGGCCATACCGCCTTCGACGATCGGATACTCAATGCCCAAAGTGTCAAGCAAACGCTGTTTCATCAACATTCCCCTCCTGATGTTCATCATACCAGAACTTGCAAAAAAGGATGCCGCATCCGGCATCCTTTTCCTTCGATCTCGAACGTATTAGCCGCGCATCAGCGAAAACACTTCCGCACGCGCTTCGGAAGACTCTTGATAGATGCCGCGCACCGAGGTGGTGATCGTCGAAGCGCCCGGTTTCTTAACGCCGCGCATCGTCATGCACATATGTTCTGCTTCTACGATGACCGCAACACCGTGCGGGTTGAGCTTGTTGACCAATGTGTCGGCCACTGTCGAGGTGATGCGCTCTTGCAGCTGCGGCTGGCGGGCGACCGTCTCGACAACTCGCGCGAGCTTGGACAGGCCGGTCACTTGGCCGTTGCGGGGGATGTACGCCACGTGAGCCTTGCCGTAGAACGGCACGAGGTGGTGTTCGCACATCGAGAAGAACGGGATGTCCTTGACGATGACGACTTCTTCGTGCATTTCATTGAAGATCGCCGAAAGCTCATCTTCCGGATTCTTGCCAAGACCTTCAAACACTTCCGCATACATCTTCGCCACGCGCTTCGGCGTGTCGAGCAGACCTTCGCGATTCGGGTCTTCCCCGACCGCTTCCAACAACATGCGAACTGCCACTTGTGCTTTATCGAAATCAAATGCCATTGCAGGAACCTCCCAGCGATATCGGACAATAGCTTCATCTATTGTTGATAGAGTTGATAGTGTCGTAGAAATGCAATCCCTACTATATACAAAAGCAGCCGCTTTTGTCAAATTGCCTCGCCATAGTTTTTACAAGAAGGGACTTCTCCATCCTGAGATGAAGAAGTCCACGAGGTCAGAATCAGGTACCGCTGCCCGGTGTGTTCGGCTGCGTGGTGTCGCCACCGCCGGTGCCGCCTCCGGACTCACCGCTCCCCGTGCCTGGCTGGGCCGGCGGAGTCGTGCCGCCCGGCTGGGTCGGCGTATCATTGTTGCCCGGCGGTACGGTCGGGGTGGTCCCCGGTGTGCCAGGCTGCGTCGGCGTGGTCGTGCCGCCGCCGCTTGGACCACCCGGAGTACCCGGCCCGGTCGGATTCGTCGGCTCCTGCGGATTCGTCGGCTCCTGTCCCGGCACGGTCAGCTGAGCAAAGTTGGAGTCGGACAGCTTCTCACTGCCTTTCATCACGACGACCGAATAGAGGTACGTCTTGCCTGGCTGGATGGTGGCGTCCGTATAGCCCGGCTTGGTCAGCTCGCCGATTCCGCCGGAGTTGGACACCGTGCCGTTCGGATTCTTTTCGGCTCGGAACAGGAAGTATTTCGCATCTTTCACATCGACCGGCGACCAAGTCAGCACCGCCTTGTTGCCTTGCAGCTTGGCAGTCAGGTCGCTGATGATCGCCTTCGCTTTGTCATCTTTCTCTTCTTCGACCGGCTTGTTGGAGACGTTCAGGTCAAAGCGCGGTGCCGGACGGCCCTGCAGGCCTTGCGACATGACTTTCGAGAACAGCGCGGACGGAATCTCCGAGCCTTGGCTGGCGAGATAATGCTGTTCGTCCGACTGGTCGAAGCCCATCCACGTCACCATCACATAACCCGGCGTGTACCCGGTGAACCAAGCGTCGCGGTTGCCGCCCGTCTGGCCCATCTCGGTCGTGCCGGTCTTGCCGGCGACGTCGCGGCCGGAGATGCGGGCGCTGGTGCCGGTGCCCTGCTCGACCGCGTCTTTCAGCATGCGGGTGATCGTCTTTGCCGTATCCGGCTTGATCGCCTGATGCGTTTTCACGTCGATCGAAGCGAGCGTTTCGCCCTCCGCGTTCTGAATCTCGCGGATCGCAAACGGCTCGGTGCGCACGCCGTTGTTGGCAAACGCAGTGTAAGCGCCGGCCAGGTCAAGCGGCGTGACATCGACGTCGCCAAGCGCCACGCCGAGGCGCTGAGAATCCTCTTGCTTGAGCGGAATCCCAAATTTCTTCGTTGCGTAGTCATACCCCACATCTACGCCCATGTCATTGAGCAGAGAGACGGCCGGGATGTTCAGCGACCAGATCACCGCTTCGTTCATCGACACTTTGTCCTTCGGCCACAACTTCCAGTTGTTCGGCTTGTAGCCGCCCGGGAACTCGGTGCCCGCCTTGTTGTTCAGGATGGTCGACGGCGAATATTTGCCGGTGTCGATCGCCGGACCGTAGACCATGATCGGCTTGAACGACGAGCCCGGACGGACTTTCGCCATCGAAGCGCGGTTGAGCACCGCCTGCGGAGTGTGCTCCAAATCCGGCTTGTCGCGTCCGCCGACCAGCGCCAGCACGCCGCCCGTCTCCGGATCGACGATGACAGACGCCGACTGCGCCCACGTGCCGTCAGCCGCGTTGTTCGGGAAGTTGTTCGGGTCTTTGTACGCGTTTTGCAAGGTGTCCTGCAGTTTCGGATCGAGGTTGGTGTACACCTTCACCCCGCCGCGCAGCACCTGCTCCGCGTCGATGCCCAGCTTCTTCGATGCCTCTTCCAGCACGTAGTCGAGGTAGTACGGATATTTGACTTCCTGGTCCATGCCTTTGATGTCATCGCCCGGTTTTTCGGACAGCTGCAGCGGTTCGGTGATCGCTGCGTCATACTTGTCTTGGTTGATGTATCCGTACTTGAGCATCTGGTCGAGCACGATGTTGCGGCGCTCGATCGACAGCTCCGGGTTGGCCCGCGGGTTGTACGCGCTCGGCGCGTTCGGAAGCCCGGCCAGGAGGGCGCTTTCGGCCAGGGTCAGCTCTTCCATGCGGTCGCCTTTGTCAAAATACACTTCTGCTGCGTATTTCACACCGGTCACATTGCCTGCGAACGTGATGCGGTTAAAGTACATTTCCAAGATGTCGTCTTTGGAATAATTGCGTTCGATCTGCGCCGCCATCGAGATCTCTTTGACTTTGCGGGTAAATGTCTTCTCATGCGAAAGATAGACGTTTTTGGCAAGCTGCTGCGTGATCGTCGAGCCGCCTTCCGCTTTCGATCCGGTGATGATGTCGCGGTAGACCGCGCGTCCGATCGCCCGGAAGTCGACGCCGTTGTGATTTTTAAAGCGATTGTCCTCGACAGCGACGATCGCATTCTGCAGATCTTTCGGTATCTCGCTTAGCTTTGCCGCTTCACCGGCCACCGATTGGAACTGCATGATCTCATTTCCGTCCCGGTCATAGATGTACGAGGTCTTGTACTCGATCTCCAGCTTCGATTTATCAAATGTCGGGAGCGCAATGCTGCATCCGATCAGAATCACAGCAATGCCGGTTACCAAAAAGGCAATCAAGATGCTCCGTAAGATTTTTTTCCCCACAACCTATCACCTCTTTTGCACATTCTACTGCACGACCCGTCAACAGACAAACGGTAGATTCGTACGAGAATCGCGGTTTGCGCCTTCTTACTCCTATTCGCATGAGCAATCGTTTTTCTGTCCATACAAAACCCCTTACCCTGATATAGACGGCTCACGCAGGGAAGGGGTTTCACTTTTCATCATAAATGTAATTTTCAGACATAAACCATGCGCTCAGGCGCTCAAGATATAGCCGCCAACCATGATCAGACTGCCGCCGATGACGATCTTGCCGAGGTCGGCGCCATGTTGCAGCTCGTTGAAGAAGATCAGGCCGAGCACGACGGCGACCAGCGTATTGGCGTTGACCAACGGGATCAGTTGCGCCACGTTGGTCGCCGGATCGCGAAACGCGGAAGTCACGGTCAGCGTCCCGATCAGCCAGACCGCGCCGGCCGCCGCCCCGATGCTCAGGTAGGACCAGACGTGAGGTGCGCTCAGCAGTGTCGCACCTCCGCTACGCAGCCAAGCGAAGCCGGCAGCCGTGACGACCACGCCGAGCGCCAGGCCAAGCGCGATCACTTCCAGCGGGGCTTTGAGATATTTGTCCGAACTCAGGTATTTCAGCGGGATGCTGTACACCCCGTACGCAAACGCGGCGATGATGCCGGCGATGACCCATGATTTCAAGCGCTCCACCTCTGCTGTCCGATAGATTGGGGCTAGCCCTTGTCTATGTCTATGACAGCCGGGGACGGGACTTTCCCATACCTGCGAATCAAATCTTCCACCGGAATCAAGACGCGCTTCAGCGGCAGGCTTTTGCCCTGATAGGTCATGCGCCGCCTGCCTTCCGGGTGGCAAAACAGCATCATCAGCCGCATGTACCAGGCCTTGAAGCGATACCATCGCGTGGGCGGCACATCCTGCACCGTGAAGCCGAGCGGTTCCACGCCGCGGTTGAGCAGGGTGACACCGATCAGCGCCTTGATCCGCTCACCGCGCGGATGTTTGCGCAGGAACTCGACCAGCTCCGGCAAGGAGCGCTGGGTTTCGCGCAGCACGATCAGCCCGCGCCGGTTGTCCGACTTGACGCCGTGCAGCATCTGTTGAAGACGAAGATTATAAAAGTGCAAGAATCCTACCCAGTCGCCGCTGTGTATCTCTTTGCCGTCCGGAAGCCGGATATCAGGACCTGTATAATGCCGCACGCGAATGCGGAATATATTTTTGCCCTGACGGTCCTCATAATCGAACCGTCGGACCATCCTGTACAGGATGTCTCCCCATTTCCACAGGGTTAACTCGATTCGGTTCATTTTGGCCTCCCCTTACAGAGCTTCTAAAGACTGCCTACCTAGTATGAGCGTCACATAACAAGTGTATGCCGGGAGGGTCACCACCGTGTAAAAACAAAAATCCTCCGGGAAAGGAGTCCCGGAGGCTTTGTTCGCAGTTAGATTACAGCTTGACTACGTTTGCTGCTTGCGGACCGCGAGCGCCATCGACGATGTCGAAGGAAACGGATTGACCTTCTTCGAGGGTTTTGAAGCCTTCGGTTTGGATCGCGGAGAAATGAACGAATACGTCTCCGCCGTCTTCGTGCTCGATGAAACCGTAACCTTTTTCAGCGTTGAACCATTTCACTTTACCTACTTTACCTTGCATGGGAATCCTCCTAACGGTACATTAAAGATAAAGGCAAAACTAGTATTCCCAATCTTACCTTTGTGTAATATTTTACCTTGTCTGAAAATCGAAGTCAATGATCCACGCGAGTATAAACGAAGATTAATGATACAAACAGGAGCGATTCCCCGATGAGAAAAAAGCCGACGCGCATCACGAAGATTTACATTTTAAACGTTGAAGATCCGGGCGATTACTACTTCAAGCCGGAAGGGGTGGTCTTCCTTGATGACTTGGGCAATTACACGCTGTTTGCCGCCGATTCCAGACATAATTTTCTGCGCACGGCCGTGCACAAATTCCCCTATCAGGATCTCGAGGAAGGCGTGGAACACCGCGACCATCATTTACAGTTAAATGACGTGACCTTACAGCACGCATCCCGCTTCGACCTGGTCGTCGACGAGATGCTTGACATCCTCCACGCCATCTTCAACGGGTCACCGCGGCAGTTCTTTTTTCTGGAGCGGTTTTTTCAACCGGGCAAAGCGCACAACCATATTGCGCCATAACAAAGAGCTCCTCTCTGTCGAGAGGAGCTCTGATTATTTAGCGCTGCTCATCGCCCAGTCGTACAGGCGCGGGAACAGATGGCGCAGTTTGACCGGGATGTAGCCCGATTTCGGGAGCACGTAAAGCGGCTTTTTCTGCACGGCCGCCTTCAGCACCGTCGCCGCCACCTCATCCGGCTTCAAAAAACGGACGATCTGCGGCACGCTGCTGCGATCCGCCTTGTCAAAGAACGGAGTCTCCACCGGTCCCGGGTTGATCGTGGACAAGGTCACCCCGGTGCCGCGCAGCTCGTAGCGCAGCGCATCGGAGAAGCCCATCACCGCATGTTTGGTCGCCGCATACGCTCCGTGCTTCTGGCCGGCCATGAAGGAGGCCAGCGAGGCGATGTTGATGATGTGCCCGCTGCCCCGCTGTTTCATCGACGGCAGCACCGCTTTGGTCATCCGCACGAGGCCGAAATAATTGACGTTCATCATGCCTTCGACCTCTTCCATCGCGATGTCTTCCGTCGATTTGAAAAAGCCGTAGCCGGAGTTGTTCATGAGAACATCGATCCGGGTGAAGCGCTTCAGCACATCTTCGACCACCCGGTTCACGTTTTCCTCCTCGGTGACATCGAGCGCGTAAAACGGCGCGTCGATGTTGTAGCGCTGCTTGATCTCCTCCGAGAGCGCCTGCAGCTTGTCGATCGAGCGGGCAGCCAGCACAGGGGTGGCGCCATGCTTGGCGAACTGCAGCGCAGCGTCCCGGCCGATGCCGCTGGATGCGCCGGTGATCAGGACGATTTGGTTTTGCAGCATCAGCATTATTCGTCCATGCCCGGCTTCGTCGGACCGCTCCAGGACAGCATGCCGCCGTAGAAGTTGGTCACCTTGTCGAACCCGTTCATCTTCAGATAGCGGGAGACCTGGTGGCTGCGGTTGCCGCTGCGGCAGATGAAGATATACTCTTCCTCTTTGCTCAGTTCGGACATCTTGCCCGGAATGTCGTTCATCGGGATCAGCGGCACGCCCGGAATATGGCCCGCGTTGTACTCATACGGCTCCCGCACGTCGATCAGCTTGACCTTGCCTTCCTTCGCTGCCTCTAACAAGCCCTGCAATTCTGCAGCATCCACCTGACGGATGCCGTCGATTTCCTTAGCCATCCTGCTTACTCCTCCTCATCAACTGCGAACAGATCGCTCGTCAAATAACGCTCCCCCGTATCGGGCGCGATGCACAGCACCCGCTTGCCGGGGCCGAGCCGTTGCGCGACTTTCAGCGCCGTATGGACAGCAGCTCCCGCCGAGGTGCCGACGAGGATGCCTTCCTTGCGGGCGAGGGCTCGCGTTGTCTCCTGCGCGTCCTGGCAGGAGATCTTGAAGATTTCATCATAGACGTTCCGGTTTAAGATCGGCGGCACAAAGCCCGGGGACGTGCCGACGATCTTGTGCGGGCCGGGCGGTTCGCCCGACAAGACGGCCGAGGACTCCGGTTCCACGACATATACTTTGATGCCCGGGATCAGCTCCTTGAGCGTCTCGCCCGTCCCGGTGATCGTCCCACCCGTTCCGGCGGTGGCGACAAACGCGTCAAGCCGCCCCTCCATCTGCTGATAGATCTCGCGGGCGGTCGTTGTGCGATGCACGTTCGGATTGGAGAAATTCTCAAACTGCATCGGGATGAAGCTGTTCGGAATCTGCGCCGCCAAATGCTCCGCTTTGGCCACCGCGCCGTTCATTCGCTGCTTGCCCGGCGTCAGCACCACCTCGGCGCCGTACGCCTTGAGGATCGCGATGCGCTCCTTGGTCGCGGTGTCGGGCATGACCATGATCGCCCGGTAGCCCTTTGCTGCCGCCACCATCGCGAGGCCGATCCCCGTATTGCCGCTGGTCGGCTCGATGATCGTCGCGCCCGGCTTGAGCCGTCCGTACGCTTCCGCCTCCGCGATCATATTGGACGCAGCGCGGTCTTTGACGCTGCGGCTGGGATTGAACATCTCCAATTTTACATAGATGTCGGCCATCTCGCCCTGCAGCAGGCGGGACAGCTTGACGACCGGCGTTTCGCCGATCAATTCTGCCATGTTATGTACGATTTTCATTTTGCCAACTCCTGATCGGTGATACAGGCATATGCTTTCATCGTGGCATGTTTTTCTGTGCCTGTCAAATCACGCGTTTGGCTCCGAGAAAACGGTTCTTATAGTAATCGTTGTCGAGCGTCGAGGTGATGACGCCTGTGTTGTTGTTGAGCGCATGGACGAATTTTCCTTCTCCGACGTAGATGCCGAGGTGCGAGGGGCCCGGCGCATAGGTGGTGAAGAAGACGAGATCACCCGGCTGCAGTTCCTGCTCCGCCACCGGCCTGCCCGCGTCAAATTGATCATAGGAATTGCGCGGCACCGCCACGCCGTGCTGCGCGAACACATACTGCGTGAAGCCGGAGCAGTCAAAGCCCTGCGGCGTGGTGCCGCCCCAGACATAAGGCGCGCCGACGAAGCTTTCCGCGTCGCGGGCGACGCTCAGTCCTTGCTGCGCTTTCACCCATTTCGCATATTGGGCGAGGTGAATCGAGCGCGAGGCGAGCAGATTTTTCATGCGAAGCTTCTCTTCGCGGGCGAGGCGCTTTTCCTCTGCCAGCTGCCGGTCTTGTGCCTGCAGCTCTTTATGCCCCGCTCCTTGTCGATCTTGATATGTAACGCCGAACTGTCCTTGTTCGGTGCGCAAAACCAGCGAATGTTCTGCCTGGCCCGCTGTCGGCTGCGACAGGCCATGGGCCAGTGCGGGAATGCTCACTTGCGGCCCGGAGAGGACGAGCGCGCAGATGAGGAGGGTGCAAAGCCAAACGGAATTGAAATGCTGACGCTTGTTCATCATTCGACTCCTTCCGTAATTAGAAAAAAGGAAAATCACTCCGTAACAGAGTGATCTTCTATGTTCATTCTATGTAGGCTTATCCACCTTTTAGACATCTTGGCTTAGTAGCCGACTTCCACCGCCGCGTTGACGACGATCACTTCATCGTTGACATCCCCTTTGTCGGGCAGCACGACGCCGCTCGAGCAGATCAGACCGCCCGGCACGATTTCCACCGAGACCTGTCCATAGGGAAAAGTCGCTTTTACCTTGTCAATGTCCACTTGCTCTGCCGGAACGGGAACGCCGAGCTTGACCCGCACTTTCATATTGTTGATGTCGCCCTCCGGCAGGATGCTGCGGATGCCCGGCATCGAGTTGGTGCCGATCGCATTTTTGCAGGCGCGCACAGCAGCAGACGTCGCATCCTGCCCGTGCAGGTCGACACCCATTCCGATTTCGATAAAGACCACGTTCATAACAATTCCCCTCTCTTGGTGTTGTTATCCATGTATGATCATATAAAAAATGCGGGCTACAAACAAAACAGAACATACGTTCTTGTCAAACTCTACCGTTCGTAGTACAATCTCCTTACAGAGACTTTGAAAGGAGTGAAGGTTTCATGGCAACTCCCGCAATTATGAACCAATCCCCCATTCGTTCACATGAGGCAGTCCGCAGTGCGCAGCTCGATCTGCTGCATCCGGACTGGAATTTCCCCCAATCCGCGCGGGAGGAGGCCGGTGCCTTCGCTCTCTCCTTTTCCCCCGCTCTGGTACGATATCTGATCGATTCGCACTCTCGTCCCGGCGACACGGTGCTCGATGCGTTTGCCGGGTCTGGCAGCACAGTTTTCGAGTCGCTCCTGATGGGACGCGAGGCGATTGGCGTCGACTGCAACCGACACATGCTCGACGCGGCATTGCGGCGCATGGAAGTCTTCGCAGAGAACAATTCCCCCACCCTGCTCTGCGGAGACGCCCGCAAGCTCAGCCATCTCATCGGCGAAGAGTCGGTCGACCTCGTCGTCACACAGCCGCCGTACGGCAGCACCTACCGTTTTTCCTCCAACAATCCGGACGATCTGTCCTTGCTCTCTTCCCGCGATTTTCTGCTCGCGATCGAACAGGTTGCTTCTGAGCTGCACACCGTTATGAAGCCCGGCGGCATCTGCGCCTTGCTGATCGGTGACATCAAAGAACATGGCCGCATGTTGCCGCTCGGCTTCCAGTTTATCCATCGCTTCCTCTCCCGCGGCTTTTCTGTCAAAGACATCTACGATTCCCGCACCCCTGTCTACAAGTTACCCGTCCCGCTCCACAATCATGAATATCTCTTCATCTTCCAGAAAAAACAAAAAGCGCCGAAGCACTCCCGCTAAGGCTCATACTTCTGCCTTTTTACGGGTTTGCTTCGCCGCTTTCTTGGTTTCTTTTTTATAGTGATCACAGATCGACTGCAGAGGACAGATCTCACATTTTGGGCTTCTGGCTGCACAAACGCGTCTGCCATGCAGAATCAGCGCATGATGGGTAAAAGTCCATTCTTCCTTCGGCAGTTTCTTCATCAGGTCGTGTTCTGTCTGCAACACATTTTCCGCCTTGGTCAGGCCTAAGCGATGGGACAGGCGATCCACGTGCGTATCGACCGCAATCGCCGGCACGCCAAACGCCGTGCTGAGCACCACATTGGCCGTTTTGCGCCCCACTCCCGGCAAACTGACGAGATACTCATAATCGTTAGGTACTTGTCCACCCTGCTCTTCGAACAGTCTCCGGCAAGTCTCGAGGATATTCTTCGCCTTGTTTCGAAACAGTCCAATACGCCGGATCGCATCTTCCATCTCCGCTTGGGTGACGTTCAGATAGTCTTCCGGCTTGGGATACTTGGCAAACAAGCCGGGCGTCACTTCATTCACCAGCTTATCTGTGCACTGCGCAGACAGCACCACCGCGATCAGCAGTTCAAACGGGTTGTTGTGCACCAGCTCACAGTGAGCATCCGGGTACATCTCTTTTAAATGTTGAATCAAAACGGGCACTTCTGCTTTTTTCATCACGAGTCGTTCCTCCCACGATACGCATTCGACAACGACTCATGTATTCCTTTTAAAAATAGTGTGTGAAGAAGAGGATGCTCATGCCAATCGACCATGCGGCGCGCAACCCGAGCTCCATCCGCTCCCGGTGTTTGCGTATCCATTCGGGTACATCCATGTGTGACACCTCTTTTTCTGACTGCTTTTCTTTTAGTTTATGATATTTCGCAACGCTCGGAACGGCAGTTGCACACCGCCTGACAAAAACAGGCGTCCCCCCTATTTCCTTTAAATACTTTATAATCTATAATAAAAGACAAACAAGATATAAAATTCAAACAGCAGAGAGAGGGAGGTTTCATCGTGGCTACTTTGACTCAGGAACAGATCGATACGATGCGCAAACTGTGGGAGGAACATCTGCCTGTACTCGGCACAGCAGGTGAACCTTTTTATACGCTGATGAAATTTGACGGCGAGCAGAATCTTGGTGAGATCTACGCTTATCCGGGCATCCAGTTGTCGTTTGGCCGCCAAGCGATGGTCGTGCCGCTGTTCCCGTCGGCAGCGATCGCTGAGGAATGCGAGTCGGCGATTCGCATCAGCAACCCGGAATGGCGTGCTGTCGGCGTCAGCGAAACGTTCTTGGAGGCTGTGTTGAACCTTGTGACCTACCAAGAGATCAAGCTGGTCATCGGCGTCTCGCCGACCAAAAGCATCGTCTGCGATACGGAGAAAGTGCCGGATCTGGTGGAAAAGATCCGCGAGCACGGCTTCAGCGAAGAGCTGCTGGCCGTGGCTGCAGCAGACCAAGAGCAGCAATAATCGAAAGAGCAGGCTTCCCATGGAAGCCTGCTCTCTTCATTCAGCGTCTTATGCGGTGGCTAACTCCTGATCCACATGCACAGCACCCGGTCTGCATAAACATTCGAGACGCAAAAAGAGGCCGGGATTTCCCCTGGCCTCTTATCTTCTGAAGAATAACGGCACACAACAAATGTCTTCCATCCCCATCACCGCATCGATGTAATATTCGATATGCGGCGCCGGGATTTTGTCTGCCGCCTGTGCACGGAACTCCGCGATGATCTCGTCAGCATTGAGATCGAGCGCTCTTATAAACGTATTCAGCCCCGGTTCCCCTGTCTGCACCAGCATCGCCTGCAGCCACTCGGCCGGCACCTCGCCACGCTCCGTCATGCCCTCGCCCCACTCATCGCGGGCCAGCGACCCAGCCAGCAGCAGATCGTGGGCGAGCAGCGCGCGGCTCATCCCGCTGACAGCCGTCAAGTGGCGGCCGTGCAGCACCGTGCCGACCAGCACGCTCCAGCCGTCCTCATCCAATTCGAATGCGTTGGCGACGCCGATCAGCGCGCCGAGCAGTTCCGCCTGCGGATGATCCCCCATGCGATACGTCACTTCCAGTCCGGCGCCAAGCGCTGCGGTCAGCTCTTTGCCGCCTTTGTTTTGCAGCTCAATCGCGGCGAGCACCGCCGGATACAACAGCGGAGCGTCACAGAGCGCCGCATTGCCAAGCGCCGCCTGCGCAGCTGTCACCATGTTGCCGGTCGCAAACAGCATCGCCTGCTCTTCCCCGCCAAACGCCTCCAGATGCTCCGCCAGCCGCACCGCTTCTTCCGCCTCTTTTTGCGCAAATCCCGTTCCCAAGTACTGAAGGAAACAGAGCTTGATGTTGATCATCTCCTCGTAACTCCACTCCGGCCACACCGCTTGGCGGGCCCTTTCCAGCCACTCCTGCATGCTTTTTCTCCTCCTGCCGACATATGGTTTCTTGTATCCACTATAAAGAAAAGTCGATGACAGGGCAAACCGTTGTCCCTCTTCCGCTAGTTTGATAGAATAGGCAGATCAACAGACGAACGATTTGGAGATGATCTAAGCGTGGGCATCATGACTCGACTTCGCGATGCGGTGAATACTTATCCGAAAATCTTATGGTTTTTGGCATTCGGTGGATTTTTGAACGTAGCCGGATTGTCTTTTATCTGGCCCCTGAACTCGATCTACATCTCCGGTGAGTTGGGCCGCCCGCTCACCGTCGCCGGGGTCGTACTGCTGCTGCACTCGGCCGGCGCGTCGATCGGGCAATTGACCGGTGGCACACTGTTCGATAAGATCGGCGGCCGCCCCGTGCTCCTGCTCGGGCTGTTCTCCTCCGCCACACTGATGTGCTTGATCGGCTTGTTCGACTCTTGGCCGCTGTATGTCACGGTGATGTTCCTGTACGGGTTTACGGCCTCCCTCACCTTCCCGGCGCTGAACGCATTGGCCGCCAAGTCGTGGCCGGAAGGGGGACGCCGCGCGTTCAACTTCATCTATGTGGCAAACAACCTCGGCGTGGCCGTCGGTACGGCAGCAGGCGGGCTGGTCGCCTCCTATTCCTTCAAGCTGGCCTTCTTCTCGGCCGGGGTGACGTTCTTGCTGTTCGCCGTGTTTGTGCTGTTTAAGATCCACGACCGGCCGACTACTCAAGAGGCGCAGGCAGCCCAAGCGGCGCAGGCAGCTTCGGTCAATGAAACGGCGGCGGCTGGCGTGCGCATCGAGCCCAAGATTCCGTGGGTGCCGGTGATGTCGCTATTTGTCGGCTTCCTGACGATCTGGATCGTCTACGTGCAGTGGCAGACCTCGATCTCCGTTCACATGCAGGAAAACGGCATCGCACTGTCGATGTACAGCCTATTGTGGACGATCAACGGGGTGCTGATCTTTGCCGGTCAGCCCCTGCTCGCCTATATCGTCAAGTTTTTCAAGAGCTTATCCTCACAGATGTACCTCGGCACCGCGCTGTTCCTGCTCTGTTACGCAATTTTGCTGACGGCCGATTCCTACTGGGTCTTTCTGCTTGGGATGATCATCCTGACCTTTGGTGAGATGCTGCTGTGGCCGGGCATCCCGGCTGCTGTCGCCCAGCTCTCTCCGCCTTCCCGTGCGGGCTTCCTGCAAGGACTGATCGGCAGCGCGTCCACCGCCGGACGCATGCTCGGGCCGATGCTCGGCGGACTGCTCTACGACAACACCTCGTTCTCCACCCTGCTGCTGGTGATGCTGCTCCTGCATGCTCTGCCGACCGCCGCGTTCATCCTGTATGCGCGGACACACCAAAAAGAACGGACCTGATGGTCCGTTCTTTTTGTTCTTGCTATTTTCCGGAGATCGTGAGCGACTTGATCTTCAGCGACGGGGCGCCGCATGCGCCGCGACCTGTGCCTTGGAAACGCAGGTCGCGGCCAATCGCTTCCACGTTCTGCAGCATCTTCATGAAGTTGCCGGCGACGGTGATCTGGTTGACCGGACGCACGATCTTGCCGTCCTCGATATAGTGGCCGAGCGCCGCCAACGAGAAGTCGCCGGAGATCGCGTCGGTGCCCGAATGCAGTCCATGCAACTCGATGATCATGATCCCGCGCTTGGTGCTGGCGATCAGTTCGTCGAGCGATTGGCTGCCCGGCATGATGAACAAGTTGTTCGGGAGCGTCGTCAAATCGCCGCGGTATCCGGCTTTGTAAGCGTTGCCAGTCGAGGCCACCCCCGCTTTTTTCGCGCTTTTCAAGTTGTGCAGGAAGGAGACGAGCTGGCCGTCTTTGATCACTTCCGTGCGGCCGGTCGCCACGCCTTCCGAGTCGAACGGCGTGTTGCCCGGCGCCCCCGGCAGATGCGCGTCGTCGATCATCGTGATGTTGCTGCCCGCCACCGCTTCCCCGAGACGGCCTTGGAGCACCGACAGCCCTTTGTCGGCATTGGAGCCGGAGAAGATCGAAGAGTAGGTGTGCAACAGCGTCGCGATCGCGTTGTTGCGGAAGATGATCTCGTAGTTATCCGATTCGATCTCCTGCGCGCCAAGCTTGGCTGCTGCGTCACGACCGACGCGGTCGCCAAACGCCTGCACATCCAGATCGGCGAGGCTCGCGGCGCTAAACGCATTGTCATACGCCGTCGCCACCGCATCAGCTTCTTTCGCCAGCGCCGACACTTGGCAGACTGCCATCGTGCTGGCGGTGCGGCAGTCGAGACCTTTCGTGTTCACGATCATCACTTCGCTGTTCGAGTTGACCACCGAGCAGGAGTTCAGCAGCTCGATGCGGGGATCGGCCGCCAGCCCGGCCGCTTCCATATCCAGCGCCGCTTGAATCAGCGTCGCAGCATCGGTGTTGTGCAGTTCATCAGAAAAACTGCGCGCCTCCCGATAGCTTTCCGATCCGGCGAACAGCTCCGCCTTCTCTTCGCTTTGCGTCACTTCGGCGTTTTCCCTTGCGGCCTGCAGCATCTGATCGATCGATGCTTCATCGAGCTTCTCCGTATAGGCCACACCCATCGTGCCCTGGTATTCGCCGCGGAAAGACAAACCGGCCCGCTCGACAATGTTGAACGTGTCGATATCGCCTTTAAATATGCGGACGCTGGTCGCGCGGTCCGCCTGGTAGTAGATCTCCATCTCGGAGAACCCGTAAGCGCGCCCTTTTTCGAACACAGCCTGCTTCAGTTGGTTGAGATCCATCGTCATCGTCCCGTCACTCCCCTTTCCGTCCGCCGACCGTAAGCTCCGCCACGCGGATCATCGGCTGCCCGACATCGGCCGGGATGCTGCCCGAGATCGATCCGCACATCCCTTGGCCAAACCCGAGGTTGCTGCCGACCATGTCGATCTTCTGCAGTACGTCGATGCCTTTGCCGATCAGGGTCGCACCGCGCACCGGCTTTTCGATCTTGCCGTTTTTGACGATATATCCTTCGCGCACGACAAAGTTAAAGTCGCCCGTCGCCGTGTTTACCGAACCACCGCCGAGATATTTCGCATACAGCGCGTACTCGGTGTTAGCGATGATCTCTTCCGGCGCCGTGCTGCCGGCTGCGATATAGGTGTTGTTCATGCGCGACGCCGGCGCGAATTTGTACGATTCGCGGCGCGCCGAGCCGGTCGACTGCATGCCCATGCGCTTGGCGCCGAGCTTGTCGATCAGATAGCCTTTCAAGATGCCGTTTTCGATCAGCACGTTGCGCTGCGTCGGTGTGCCTTCGTCGTCGATCGTCGAAGAGCCCCAGGCGTTCGGAATCGTGCCATCGTCGATCGCCGTGACGAGCGGAGAGGCGACCAGTTCGCCGACCTTATCGGAGAACACCGAGACTTTTTTCGCCACAGACGTCGATTCCAAGCCGTGTCCGCAAGCTTCGTGGAAAATGACGCCGCCAAATTCATTGTCGATGATGACCGGCATTTTCCCGCTCGGAGCAAATTCGGCGCGGACCATCGTCTTGGCCGTATGAGCGGCGAGGCGGGCATGCTCCTCGACGTTCAGGTTCTCCATAAATTCAAACCCTTGGTGCGCACCCGGCGAGGAACTGCCGACCGACTTTTCATTGCCGAACGTCGCTACCGCTTCGATGTACAGACGGTTGCGCGTGCGGCGGTCTTCCACAAACAGGCCGTCCGAATTGGCGATCAGGACTTTCTGATCTTCATCTTTATGGGTGATGCTGGTCTGAGAGATCGACGGATCGTACGCCTTGGCCACCTCGTGCGCGCGGCGCATGTGCTCGATCTTCCGGGCCTTGCTCACCGTTTCCGGCAAAATTAAGATCGGGTGCTCCGACTTCAGCACGGTGCGTCGCAGGTCGAGCGTGAGGTCGCGCTTCGTGCCGCGGATCGCCTGCGCCGCCTGACGGGCGACGTGCAGCAGGTTGTCGCGGCGGAAGTCGTTCGTATACGCATATACGGCAAACAGCCCGGAAATTACGCGGATGCCAACGCCAAAATCTCGGCCGGTCAGCGCCGATTCGACGCTGCCTCCGATCATGCTGATCGTGTTGATCGTCTTATCTTCCACGAAAACGTCCGCAAAGTCGCCTCCGGTCTCCAGAGCCGCTGCTAAAACGTCTTCGATCAATGCTTGAGACAGCATATGCTTACCCCCTTGATTACAAAAGATACGTGATGTAATCGTATCATAAAAATCAGAATTATTGCCTGAAAATTTTCGTGTAACGAAGAAAAACCACCCGGTCAAAGGTGGTTTTTACGATTTCTTGCGTTTCGCTTTGCGTTTGGGCACCCCATCCATCAGATCGTCGATGGCGTTTTTGATCACGTCGATGGAGATGGCAAAGCCGATGCCTTGGGAAGAAGCACTGACGGCGGTGTTCATGCCGATCACTTCGCCGCGCATGTTGATCAGAGGGCCGCCGCTGTTGCCGCGGTTGATCGCAGCGTCCGTCTGGATCAGTTGGGTGTAGTGGCGGTCGCCGATGGTGATCGGACGCTCTTTGGCGGAGATGATGCCGACGGTGACGCTGTGGTCGAGGCCTAAGGGACAGCCGATCGCAACGACCCATTCGCCGACTTGGATGTTTTTCGACGCGCCAAGCGGCAGAGTGCGGGCGTTTTTGGGCGGTTTGACTTTCAGGACGGCCAGGTCGAGCTCATAGGAAGCCCCGACGACTTCCGCCCGAACATCTTCGTCCTGATCAAAAAAGCGGACATACACTTCTTCTGCTTCGTGAATCACGTGTTGGTTCGTCAGGATGTATCCTCGCGGGTCAAAAAAGAAACCCGTCCCGATGTTCGCTACCTTTCGCGAATCTTCTTCGAGGTCGCGTCGGCGGCTGGAGCCGGCGCGGCGATCGCGTTTGACGACCTCGATGTTGACGACCGCATCTTTGTAACGGTTCGCGATGCTGACAAAATTCGGGATGGCGAACTTAGATGATGTGCGGCGACGACTTGACGCCGAAGGGATGCCAATCTTCGATACGCGCTTTTTCACTCCACTCACCTCGTATCATCATCCTATGTGCTTGCCCGTCTGCGCGGTGAGCCTAAGTCTGTCCCCGATGGCAAAAAGGGCACTTGTCGCGCATAGACATGAGATGACAAGCCTTGCTTGAAACTGGAGGTGACCGTTTTGGATCTATTTGTTGCCATCCCGATGGCGCTGGGCCTTGGCGCGCTGCATTCGCTGGAGCCCGGGCATGGCAAAGGGGTGATGACCGCTTATCTCATCTCGTCGCGGGCGCGGCTGCGCGACGCGGTGTTTCTTGGCTTTACGTCGGCCGTCTCGCATACGTTGTCGATCTTGTTTCTGGCTTTTGTGGCGACGACAGCGCTGCAGTTCTGGATGCCGGAGCAGATCGAAGCATGGCTTGGCCTCGTCTCCGGGGCTGTGATCACCGGCATCGGCCTGCGCATGGTCTATCTGCGCATGAACCCGCCTGTCGTGTCGCTGGGCCGGATCGGGACGGCGGCTGACGAGACGTATGTGTGCGGCCATGGGCATGTGCACCACATCTCGGAACTGGCGACAGAAGGCGGGCATGCACACAGACATTCACACACGCACTCTCACGGGCACTCTCATGGGACTGCCCACGCTCACGGCCACTCCGGAGCTTTGGCGGCGGTGGCGACGCAGGAGCGCTCTGCGAGACGCCTGTTGACGATCGGCGTGCTGACCGGACTGATCCCCTGCCCGAGCGCGCTGGTCATGCTGCTGGCGGCGATCTCCGCCGACCAGATCACGATGGGCGTAGGGCTGGTCGTCGCCTTCTCCATCGGCGGGGCGCTGGCGTTGTCGCTGCTCGGCATCCTGCTCCTGAAAGCGGAACACAAAGTGCGCTTCCTCGAACGCCGCCGCTTCGGTGAAGCGATGGCGACGGTCAGCGCCGGGATCATCGTGCTGATCGGCTTCCTCGTCACCTACGAATCGATCTCCTCCCTCGGCCTGCTTACGTAAAAAAAGCCTCCGACATCATCGTCGGAGGCTTTTGCTATCTTGAGTGATCCGAATTACTGCTGGCCCAGCGCCAGCTCAACCAGCGTGCGCACGCCGAAGCCGGTCGCGCCTTTCGGGTTGAGATCGCCGTGGCCGTCCTGGTCGCGGGCAACACCGGCCACATCGAGGTGCACCCACGGCGTGTTATCGACAAACTCGCGCAGGATCAGTGCGGCGGTGATCGAACCGCCGTCACGTCCACCCGTGTTCTTCATATCGGCCACGTTCGAGGAGAACGATGCCTTGTAGTCTTCCACCAGCGGCATCTCCCACACGCGCTCGCCGGAGCGGTGGAACGCATCTTTGACTTCCGAAGCGAACTCGGAGTCGTTGGAGAACATCCCCGCCAGTTTGCGGCCGAGCGCAATGGAGATCGCGCCGGTCAGCGTCGCTGCGTTGACGACTTTGGTCACGCCGCATTTTTCGATCGCATAGTGCAGCGCATCCGCAAGCACCACGCGGCCTTCCGCGTCGGTGTTGACGATCTCGATCGACTTGCCGTTCATCGCCACGACAACATCGCCCGGCTTGATCGCGCTACCGGACACCATGTTTTCCGCTGCGCCGATTACCGCGACAATGTTTGCTTTCGGCTTCAGACGGCCAATCGCCTGCATCGCGCCGATCACTGCCCCGGCGCCGCCCATGTCGGTCTTCATGTTTTCCATGCCGGCCATCGGCTTCAAAGAATAGCCGCCGGTGTCGAACGTCACGCCTTTGCCGACCAGACCGAGGATCTCTTCCGAATCCGGGTTGCCGTGGTAGGACATGACGATCAGCTTTGATTCCTCGACACTGCCCTGGCCGATCGAGAGCAGTGCGTTCATGCCCAGCTCGCTCATTTCCGCTTCGCCGAGCACAGTGATACCCATGCCGGTCTCGACCGCCACATCGGTCGCCAGCGCTGCGAGTCGGGTCGGGGTCAGGATGTTTGCCGGCTCGTTGATCAGGTCGCGGGCATAGTTGGTGCCTTCCGCGTAGATGCGGCCGATCTCGAGACCTGTTGCGATCGCTGCCTGTTTCGATTCGTCCGCTTCCACGACGATCAGATCGGTCAGCTTGGAGACCGATTGGTGTTTTTTCAGGTTCTTCACGGTGTACAGGCCGAGCAGCGTGCCTTCTGCCAGCGCTTGTGCCGCCTGCTGAACTTCCATGCCGCCATGGCCTGCGCCATGCACGAGGGTCGCCAGCGTCGAGGCGCCATGTTCGCGGGCAAATTTCGCCGCGACAGCAGCTGCCGAGCGCGCGCGGTTCGCGGAGAATTCTTCCGCTTCGCCAAGACCTACGATCAGGACGCGCTTCGCTGCCAGTTTGCCAAAGGTGTAGAGAAGACGGGTTTCTTTAAACTTGCCCGTCAGGTCGCCCGATTCGATCAGTGCGGAGATCTGGCCTCCCAGCGCTTCGTTGACCGCCCCGGTCGCACCGGCCGGCTCCGTTACCCCTTCAAACAAATTGACGACAAGGACATCCGCTGCCACGGTTGTGACAGATTGCAGTTGGAGATTGATGTTCAATTTTCTTCTCTCCCTTCAAATGATTAACGAGATGGTAACTAACAGCTTATGTAGGGTGTCCTAAGAAAAAGAACCGACCAAATGCGGTCGGTGACTCTTAGTCCAACTTCGGTGTATCGTCTGCTTTCGTTTCCGCCTTCGGTGCAGCTTCCGCTTTCGGCGCTGCGGCCGGTTTTGCTGCGGCAGCCGGTTTGTCAGCTGCTGCGTCTTTCTCTGCAGCCGGCGGAGCCGGCGGGAGCGGAACGAGGCGCTCGCGGCTCAAGAACTGCATCGAGCTGTCGATTTTGAAGTACAGGTCGCGCTCATCTTTGGCATGCACAATCGAGCCGTTGCGAAGCACGAACGGCACATCCATGCACAGCGAGCACAAGTCTGCGCCGGCGCAATCCTTAATGTCCACTTTTTCTTCCGGATATTTAGAGAGCAACGCATCGTAAACTCGCTGGGAATGCTTCTCAAGGTTTTGCTTACAGAACACCCATTTCACAGATGAAGCCACGACAGACATCTCCTTTAGAAAAAAACTTGACGCAACACTTCTTTTATTCTACATCAAATTGTAGATGAAATTCCATAAAAAGTACGCGTATCCCACTCTATTCTATCATTCTGATCAGATGAAGTCACTCTGAATGATCGCATACGCCTCGTTCCCGCACTGCGGACAATGCAAAAGATGCGTGCACTGCCCCCCGTTTTCCTGCTTGACATGCGCGGTCAGCTCATACGGTGCATACGGTCCGGCATAGTCGCTCCACATCCCGCCGTCCTCCATCGTCATCCCGCACGCCCTGCATTTGACGCCTGCATCGGCCAAGCCGTTGCACAGCGGACATACCTGCTCCATCCAAAAGCCCTCCTGCCTTTACAAAAGATTGTAAAGTTAGGATGCCCTGTCAAAACGAAAAAACGCCCCCGCACAAAACGGGCGGCGTTTTTGCTTAGGAGACCAGGTCGTACCAGGCCATCTGGATCTCTTCGAGGATCTTCTCGTTGCTGTCCTCAGGCGCGCCTTCAAACCCATCCAGCTCCAGCACCCAGCGGCGCAGCGTCGCAAAGCGCAGCGACAGCACATCTTCGTCCGGGTGCAGCTCATGCAAGGCTTCCGCGATATCTTGTGCATCTTCCCAATTCATCGTCGATACCTCCTCATTCACAATCGTTCGCATCGGTGCCAAATGCGGTCTTGTAGTAAGAACAGGCGACACGTCCCGTCTCCTTGTTCCGCCACAGGCCAAACACCCACTCGTCTTCGTAGCGGCCAAACGTACGTGAGTACCCGGCACCGCACCGCAGACAGACCGCGTCCTGATGGCCCCGCTCTCCCGTCAGCGCGTCAGGTTTGACCTCATGACCGCACGACGGGCATTCAAACGTCGCTCTCGTATCCATTGACGTTCGCCTTCTTTCAAGCAGGATCTGCTATTACTATATCATACCCGCTTCCCGAATTCTGCGCAGCACCGCCTGCCCCATCCGCTCCGAGAAGCGCAAATAGTCGCCCAAAATGAACTGCGTCCCTGGGTACAGCGCTTTTGCTTCCGCCAGGAAGCGCGGCAGATCTTCCGAGACATGGCGGCCGGGCAGCAAAAAATAGGGGATGACGACAACTTTGTCCGCCCCTTGTGCCACACACCGGGCCAGCCCTTCCGGAATGTCGGGCGACGCCCCTTCCAGAAAAGCCGGTTCCACCACGCCGTAATGACCGCGCGCCCGGACGCCGTCGACCAGATCGAGCAACTCCTGATTGGCCGCGCGCACCGGACTGCCGTGTGCGACAAAAAGAACGCCTGTTGTCATCATGCCCCTCCGCAATGCCCCAACTATTTTACGTCAGCAGACTGTTTCATCGCTTTCACGAGGTTGACCACCGACTGGCCGATTTGCTCAAAGCGCTGCTGCGACTTCTCGTTGGTGAATTTGCCTTCTTCCGTAAACGTATCGTTATAGCCGACCGAACCGAACTGCGGCACGACATAAGCGTGCAGGGAGCGCAGAATGGTCAGCATCTGGTTCAAGGTGTTCATCGCCACCGCGCCGCCGGCCGATGCGACAAGGCCGACCGGCTTGCCCGCGAATTGGTTGTAGCCGACATAGTCCAGTGCGTTTTTGAACACGCCGGAGATGCCGTTGTGGTATTCCGGGGAACCGAGGATGAAGCCGTCTGCGCTGTTCATCAGCTCGACGAAATATTTCACGTTCTCCTCTTCGTATCTGTTCTCATCGTCCGGATCATACATCGGGAGCGGACGCTCGCGCAGGTCAAAAATCTCAACTTCTGCGCCGGCAGCCACCGCTGCGTCGATCGCTACTTTTGCTGCTTTCATCGTGGTCGAACCGGTGCGCAAGCTGCCAATCAGAGCTACAAGTTTCATTTCATGTTTCCTCCTATGTAAAAAGTGCGTCTATTAATACTTACTATACTCCAATGTCTGGAAACTGGCAATACTTTTCCCCAAAAAAATCTTTGTTTTGGGCATGCTATAGGGCAGGAGGTGACGAACCATGCGCAAAGGATTTTTCACAGCGCTGAGCATCCTGCT
The DNA here is from genome assembly GCF_004340785.1 of Tumebacillus sp. BK434. Taxonomy (NCBI): domain Bacteria; kingdom Bacillati; phylum Bacillota; class Bacilli; order Caryophanales; family Alicyclobacillaceae; genus Tumebacillus; species Tumebacillus sp. BK434. The sequence continues at coordinate 1,019,980 of NZ_SLXS01000001.1, forward strand.
GGCCGGGTCGCTGGTAGCCGGATGCGGCGGCGACGCGCAGCGCAATCCGGGCGACACCGGTTCCGGCGGCGGGGCGCGGGGCGGTGGCGGCACGTCGAGCGGAACTTCGGGCAGTTCGCACTAAACCCCGTGCTAAGATGTTAAAAATTTAGACAATATTTGGTACCGTTTCTGTAGGAATCCTCCTTCCAAATCGCGAATAGTACGATAGTACAGAATTGAGCGAATGATCAGAAGGAGGTTCTCGTTGAAAATGTTCAAAAAAATCAAAAACAAATGGCTGCGCGAAGGGCTCAGCTGGGCGGCCATTCTCGCCACCGCGTTTCTTATCAACATCCTCATTCGCGAGCATGTCTTTGCCATCACCAAGATCGAGGGACAATCGATGCAGCCGACGCTGGAAAATCAAGAGCGCGTCTATCTCAACCGGCTCGCGTATGATCTGGAAGACCCGCAGCGTGGCGACATCGTCGTCTTTCCGGCCCCGCACGACACCCGTGACTATATCAAGCGCATCATCGGTCTGCCAGGCGACGTGGTGGAGATCCGTCAAGGCGTGCTGTATCTGAACGGCCAGGAGCAAAAGGAAGAGTACATCGATGCTGTCACCAACGACTTCGCGCCGACCACCGTGCCGGACGGACATGTCTTCGTGATGGGCGACAACCGCCATCCCGGCGCCTCGCTCGATTCACGCGACCCCCGCGTCGGATTCCTGCCGTCCGATATTTTAAAAGGTCGCGTCGATTTCGTGCTCTATCCGTCCCCGCACTGGCTGGACGTCAAATAATCTATGAATTGCGCAAAGAGCACCTGCTCCAGGTGCTCTTTTTTATGATATGATGGGGTTTGATAAAGCAAAATTAATTCGACCGTTTAACGATACAGGATGGTGAAAATAACTTGCAACACCCAGCTGAAAACTACCGCTTCAAAGTCAACCTGCAGGGCATGATCGAGCTGTTGTCGGGACACCTGTACAGCTCGCCCCGCGTCTACATTCGCGAACTGCTGCAAAACGGCACCGATGCGATCCGGGCGCGCGCCAAGCTGCAGCCTGATTTTGCAGGCGAACTTACCTTAGAAGTGTTCGCTTCCGGGGACGGCTCCCGCACGCTGATCTTTGAAGACAACGGCGTGGGGCTGACCGAAGCGGAAGTGCATCAATTTTTGGCGATCATCGGCGAGTCCTCCAAGCGCGCCGAAGAGATGCGCAACACCGATTTTATCGGGCGCTTCGGCATCGGCCTGCTCTCCTGCTTTGTCGTCAGCGACGAGATCGTCCTGATCACCCGCTCCGTGCAAAGCGACAAGGCGGTCGAGTGGCGCGGCAAGCCGGACGGCACCTATACGATCCGCCTGTTGGAAGGCGATTTCACGCCTGGTACGCGCATCTACCTGCGCAGCAAGCTCGGCTATGAAGAATATTTTGAGCTGGCTACCGTCCAAGACCTCTGCCGGCACTACGGCGCCCTGCTCCCCTACCCGGTCAACGTCTCGGACGGCAGCCGCAATAAGACGATCAATGAAGGCAAGCCGCCGTGGCTGTTGCCGAACTGGGAGCAGACCGTCTCCCGCGATGCGATGCTCGACTACGGACGCCGCTTTTTCGGCGAGAACTTTATCGACTTCATCCCGCTTTCTTCCGAAGTCGGCGACGTGCAGGGCATCGCCTTTGTTCTGCCGCACCGCGCGTCAATCGCAGCGAAGACGAACCATCAGGTCTACCTGAAACAGATGCTTCTGTCGGAAAATGTGGAGAACATTCTGCCGGAATGGGCCTTTTTTGTCAAATGCATCATCAACAGCAATGACCTGTTGCCGACGGCATCGCGCGAAGAATTTTATGAAGACGGCAAGCTGGCCACCGTGCGCGAAGCGCTCGGCAATTGCCTGCGCGACTATCTGATCTACCTCGCCGAACACGACCTGCCTCGCCTGCACAAGCTGATCGCGATCCACTTCCTGTCGATCAAAGCGCTGGCCGTGCAGGATGACCAGCTCTATCGCCTGTTCATCAAGTGGCTGCCGTTCGAAACGTCGCAGGGCCGCCTGACGATGGAGCAGATCTTAGAGCACAACGCGGTGATTCGCTTTACCCCTTCGCTCGATGAGTTTCGTCAGATCTCCCGCGTGTCGGCCGCGCAGTCGATGTGCGTGATCAACGGCGGCTATGTTTTCGATGCGGAGCTGATCGAGCGCCTGACCGACTTTTTCCCGGAATATACGGTGGAGCGCATCGATCCGATCGACATCACCGAGTCATTCGAAGACCTGACTCTGGCCGAGCAGCAGCTCGTCTTCCAGTTCCTGCGCACGGCGGACGCCGCCCTGCAGTCGTTCGGCTGCAAAGCGGAGATCAAAAAATTCTTGCCGCTCGAGCTTCCCGCGCTCTATTCGACCAGCGAAGAAGCGACGTTCCTGCGCTCGGTGGAGCGGACGCAGGAGGAAGCCAACCCGCTGTTCGCTTCCGTGCTCGGGTCGCTCGGCGCCGCGTTTGGCGTGCCGGCCGCGCACGGGCAGCTCTGCTTTAACTTCCGCAACCCGGTCATCGCCAAGCTGGTGCAGTCGGCCGATCCGGAGCTGCAGCGCATGGCGGTGGAGATGATCTACGTGCAGGCGCTTTTGATGGGACACCATCCGCTCAACCACCGCGAGATGAAGCTGCTCAACAACGGCCTGTTCAACCTGATCGAACTGGGCATGAGATAGGAGGGGGACGATGAACTATCAGGAACAGCTGTACATGCTGGAACATCAGGCCGATCTGCTGCCCGACGGCGAGGCCAAGACCGCGCTGCTCGAACAGGCGATCCATCTGGCCGACCGCCACAACGAGCTGATCGACTCCTTCGAACTGCGTGAAAAGCTGCTCAGCGCCGCGCTTGGCGCAGGCGATCCGCGGCGCATGCTCGTCGCCTTCTCCTGGTGCCTGACCCAAATGGACAAACACCCCGAGACGTTCGATCCGACTCGCATGCTCTGGCAATACAAATGGGTCGTCGGCCACATCGGCACGTTCCCGCAGATCTCCCGCGCGCAGATCGACGCGATGATGGATGACATGAAGTCGCGCTACGAGGCGCAAGGGCTCTCGCTGCGGCCGTACTACCGCCAGCTGCACGCCCACGCGATGTTCGCCGGTGAGCAGGAGCAGGCCGAGGTCCACTACCGCCAGTGGCTGTCCGCAGCGGTCGATGAGTTCTGTGACTGCCTCGCCTGCGAGCGGGCACATCAGGTCGAGTATATGGTCTGGCTCGGTGAAGACGACAAGGCGCTGGCGCTGGCCGAGCCGATTTTAAACGGACAGCTCGCCTGCTCGACCGTGCCGCACAACACGTTGCATGACCTGCTCGACACGATGGTCCGCCTCGGCCGGATCGACGAGGCGGAGGAACTGCACAAACGCGGCTATCCGAAGATCGAGCACGAGCCGTCGTTTGTGCACGGCTTTGCCAACCACATCCGCTTCCTCACCCTGACCGACCCGGACCGCGCGTTGACATTGTTCCACAAGCACTTGCGCCAAGCAGAGACCACGACCGACCAGCGCAACCAGTTCCGCTTTTTCCTCGCCGGCTGGTTCCTGTTCGAACGCCTGCACCGCTCCGGGCACGAGCATGAAGAACTGGGCTGGCTGTCAGCAAAAACGCGCGAGCTCGCCGCCGCGTTTGACGCGCGCAACGGCAATGCGCACTACGCCGCGTGGATTGAAAAGACGCTGGCTCAGCTATAAATAGCTGCAAAAAGACCCTCGACATTTACCTGTCGAGGGTCTTTTCGGCGATCAATTCGTCCGCCCGCTCCGCCCAGAGGCTGGCCAGGCGGAAGTCATCCTGGCGCTTGTACAGATCGGTCAGCAGCTGGTAGACGGCCAGCAGCTCTTCCTTGGTCCCCTGCAACAATCCTTGCGCCTGCTCCGCCGCAGCCAACGCTTCGCCCAGGCGCTCCTGTTCGCGATACAGCCCGGCCAGAGCCAGCGCGATCCGCCCCCGCTCGATCCGGCAGGCACAGGTCACAGCAAGCCCCGCCTGCAGCAGTTGCACAGCCTGCTCACGCTCGCCCATCTGCCGGCGCACCTGTCCGAGCTCGCCATACGCCTGCACCAGCAGTTCGCCGCCAGGCATGCTTTCCGCCTCTTGCACGCATTCAGACAGCAGGGACAATGCTTCTCCGTAGCACCCCGTCTTGGCCAGCAAACGCCCGCGGGCGAGCCGCGCCTGCAAGGCGGGGCGACGGTCTTTCAGATTGTGCAGCAGCTCTTCCGCGGCCGCGTAACAGTCTTCCGCTTCTCTATGCTGCTCCAGCCGCTCCAGCACCAGCCCGCTCCCGTACATCACGTCGGCGCGCCGCCTCGTCTGCTCCGGCGCGCTCCGCAGCAACTGCTCGGCGCGCCGATACACCTGCAGCGCCTCCTGCGCCAGGCCCAGCGACTGCATACCGCCTGCGAGGGACAGGCAGATATCGAGCGGCAGCAGCAGATCGTCCCCCGCTGCCAGATGCCGCTCCCATTCCCGCAGCGCCCGCTTCCACTCGACCACCGCCAGCTCCAGCTTGCCCAGACTGTGCGCCACTTCGCCAAGCCGCACATAGATCCGGGTTGCCAGCAGGGCGTCTTCGTCGCAGATCGCCAGGCGCAGCGCCTTCTCGTACAGCTTGCGCGCCTCTTCATACGCCTCCAGCTGCTGGCGGCAATAGGCGGTCTGATAGGTCAATTGCAGCTCCGGCCAGGCCGGATGCGGTTCCTGCAGGCACTCCTGTAACAGCGGCAGCGCTTCAGCATAATGGCCCAGCGACAAAAACGCCTGCGCCTGCTTGTAGCAGGCCAGACGTTCCTGATCTTCATGTTTCGCCGGCATCAGCTGCTGCGGCGTCACGCGCAGCTTAGCGGCGATGCGCTTGAGCAGATCGGAGGACGGCTGAATGCGGTCCGTCTCGATCTGCGAGATCATGCTTTTCGTGACCAGCCCGTCCGCCAATTCGCGCTGCGACAGGCCGGCCGTCTTGCGCAGTGCGCGGATCTTCCCGCCGAGCGTGGACACGGTTAGAAGATGATGTGCGGGGTGTGTCCAGCGCCCGGCATTTCCATAAAGGCGGTGGTCAGCATCACCGACAGTCGCACGCCTTCCTCGCGGCTCGGCAGTTGAAAGCGCGCCTGCACCTCATCGGCCGTCACACCGGCCTGAAACAGCGCGGTGCCTTCATACGGCGCCGACAGTATGACCAGCTTCGAGCCCATCGCCATGCCGAGCAAATATTGCGGCGGCAGCGGGATCACAGCGAATTCCACCGTGCCTTTGTCATCCTTCATCGCAAAATGCGAGATCTCAGCAAAACCCAGCGAACTTTTTTGCACGTCCATCTTGTAAACAGCTCCTCGTCTTCTTTCCTTGATTCTATGTAGGGGATAGTGTCTGCAAGCGTCCTTCTAGTAAACCCTGCCCTTTCTTGGTACACTAAAAAACAAAACAACGCAAGGGGAGAAGGAGCCAGAAACATGGGAATCGTGATCGTTGAAGTCTGCGATGTCAATCCGGCTTCCGGACTCGATCTGGAAAGCTTGGAATCCGCATATCCCGGCACGAGCGTCATCCGCACGTCTTGCCTCAGCAATTGTTCCGAATGCGCCCTGCATCCGTATGCTTACGTCAACGGGGAAATCCATTGGGCGGAAACGACAGACGAATTGTGGAACACGATCAAAACGGCGATCGCAGCAGAACTCGCCGCCTTGGGATAAGAAAACGGGCCTGGCCGAAAGCGGTCAGGCCCGTTTTTCGCATTATGCGGTCAGCTCATCAACTTTGGTAAATTCGATCTGTACCTTGTAGCCGGCATGCTTCTTGATGTTCAGCACGCCGCAGTCGAGAATCAGGTACTGCCCTTTGATCCCGAGCAGCTTGCCGGTGATCAGCGGAGCTTTGTCAAAACCGATCGACTTGACCTTCTCCAGCGTCTCCAAGATCGGGTAGGTGAACTCGTACAGCTCCTCCACGTCGAACAGATACTGCTGGAACTCCTCCGGCACGAGCTCCTTGATCTTGGTGCGCATCTCGAACAGATCGACATCGTCGACGATGCCTTTCAGCATCTTGCGCCAGTCGGTCTTGTCGGCGATGTGCTCGGCGATCGCCATCTCCAGCTCCCCGGCCATCTTGCGGGTCGGCAGCTCGGCGATCGGAATCGCCTTGATCGCGCCTTGATCGACCCAGCGCGTCAGCTCGCGGTTCTTGCGGGTCAAGCCGACCTTGATGCCGGAGGAGAGCGCCAGGTAGACGTAGTGCGGGATCATGCAGTGCGTCTTGGCGAACTCTTCATCGCGGCAAGTGCCTTTGTCAAAATGGCACTCGTGCGGCTTGACGATGCACAGGTCTGTCTCGGCCAGCGTCGTCACGCAGGGGTAGCAGTAGCCGCCGCCGTACAGCTTTTTCACTTTGCGCCCGCAGGTGCAGCAGGCCATTTCATTGAGGAACGAGAAGCGGATTTCCCACCCGATCAACTCGTTCAGCGGAACTTTATGTTCACCGAGCTCCAGCGTATAGCTCACCGGAGCGTCCGGCCGATGCGTCAATGAGTTCAAAAAACCTTCGTACGTCGTCATAACCCACTTCCTCTCCAGCCCACTCTTGATCTCTACAAGTGTATCAAAAACAGCTACGAGTTTCGACCCTCAACCTTGTCCAATTTATACACGGTAAACGCTTCGGTCGGGCGGAAACCAAGCTTGCGGTAGTTGTCTTCGGCCGGCTTGTTCGCACGCGTCACGCTGAGCGACACCGCATGCTGCGGTCCGCGTTTGGCCCGCACCCGCCGCAAGCCTTCACGCACGATTTCGCTGCCGTAACCTTTGCCCCGCGCTTGCGGCGATACCCCGGTATACAGCAGCACCGTGTCGCCCGCGTAGCGTCCGCCGTCAAACTGATGGAAGATCGCAAACCCGACATCCTGCCCTTCCGCGTCGGTCGCCAGCACCCAGATCTCCGGATCAAACGGGCCGAACCGCTCCTGAAACATCAGAAAACTCTGCTCCGGGTAGTCGGCGCTCCACTGCATCATCGGATCGAGCGTACTGCCAAACGAGGCCCGGTAAACGTTGTAAAAACGCTCCCTGACCTCCTCCGAGTAGGCTTTGAAGGTCAGCGCGCGCTGCCCCGGCCCCACCTCTTCGGTCAACTTCAGGCGCATGTCGAGCCGGTCGACCCAGCGGTAAAAACCCGCTTCCTCAAACACATCGCCGAGCGTGCCCGCGTGCGTGGCGTGATCCACGTATGTCACTTTGGTGATCGCAGGTCCTGCAAACGACCAGATCTCGCGCAGCAGCGCCCGGGTCACGTCCCGCTCATCATAGGCAGGGTCGACATCCGGCCGCTGCAGTTGCAGCTCATGCTCGAATTGTCCATAGCGCAACAAGCCGGCGAACACATCGCCGTCCAGTGCGACAAGCGTATTCGACTCCACTTGCTGTATGACGCCCTGCTCCTGAAAGCGAGCCACATCCTGCTCCACCTGCCGCTCCAAGAGCGGTCCGTCCAGCCCGCGCGAGCGGTGCACCACGTGGGCGATGTTCCACACGTCACCTTGCTCTACCGAACGAATCTGATATTTCATCCTCATTACCTCCGATCATTTGACTCTGACCTTAAATCTACTATACAGTAAAATTACCAAAAGGGGGAAACTCAACATGTCGTTTCAGAAAACATACATTTTGACGCCGCCAGCGCCCTATCGATTCGAGTATTTTCGCAAACGGGTGGAGAGCTCCTCGAACACCTACCTGTATTCGATCGGCGACAACCGCTTGTCCCGCGCCCACATCATCGGCGGCCGCCCGGTGCTGGTGCACGTTTCGGCAGTTGAAACAACTGCTGCCCAAGAAGCGCCCCGCATCACGCTCGACGTGCACGGCGCGCAGGATGAAGCACAGGCGGACGCAGCAGCCGACATTTGGCGGCATATGCTGTCTGTGGACCGTCCCCTGCTCCCGTTTTATGAAAAGGTGGCGGACGATCCGGTGATGCAAAACCTCACCGCCGAGCTGTCCGGCCTGCACCTGCTGCTCGACTCCGGACCGTTCGAATCGATGATCCTCTCCATCATCGGCCAGCAGGTCAACCTGACCTTTGCCGAAAACCTCAAGCGCGGCCTGGTCGAACTGTGCGCTTCTTCGATCGATGTCGCAGACTCGACCCATTTTGCCTTCCCGTCACCTGAGCAGATCGCCCGGCTTGAATATGATCAGCTGCGTCCCTTGAAATTTTCCCAGCGCAAGGCGGAGTATGTGATCGACTTTTCGCGCGGCGTGGCGGATGGCCGCATCGATCTCGCTGCACTGGAAACGATGAGCAACGAAGAAGCGATCGACTCACTGGTCAAGTTGCGCGGCATCGGCCGCTGGACGGCCGAATGCGTGCTGCTGTTCGGACTGGGCCGCCCGGACTTGCTTCCTGCCGCCGACATCGGTCTGCGCAACGCGATTCAGCATTTCTGGGGCTGGGACCACCAGCCGACCGAACTGGAAGTGCGCGCGTTTGCCCAAGGCTGGCAAGGCTATGAATCGTACGCCACCTATTATCTGTGGACAGCGCTCGGACTCGCCCGCGCCGCCCAGAAACAACAAAAGGAAACCACCCCCACAGGACGGCGCAAAAATTCGAAAATTATGGCAGAACAAGACAAGGAGTGATTGGAATGAAGAAACGGTTATCTCTTCTGCTTGCTGCAACCTTGATCACCACGCTCGGAACGACCTCGGCACTGGCGACGATGCCGGCGAAAAACGATTCGCCGACGCCGTTTAAACTGTCCGGCTCTTACAAATCCAGTTTGCGCTTCTCCGATGTGCTGTCGACCGACTGGTCGCTGCGCTTTGTCACCGAAGCTTCGACGAAAGGCATCATCAGCGGCGACGGCTACGGCAAGTTCCGCCCGAGCGCCAACGTCTCCCACGAAGAAGCGATCATCATGACCATCCGCGCAATGGGCTTGACCGACGAAGCCCTGCAGCTAAAAGACACGAAACTGCAGCTGCCCGACGCAGTCAAAGTGTCCGCCTGGGCCCGCCCGTTCGTCGCGCTGGCGATCGCGAACGGCTTCCTCGACCAAGACGCCGCTTTGCACCCGCAAGCGTACGCCGATCGCGAATGGGTGACCGAACTGGTCGTGCGCGCGATGGGCCTCGACGCAGAAGCCAAAGCGCACATGAGCGACAAGCTGACCTTCAAGGACGCGTCGCAAATCGAGGCGGACGCGGTGGGATACATAGCGGTGGCGGTCGATCAAGGCGTCATCACCGGCTACCCGAACCAAACGTTCCAGCCGAACAAGCCGGTCAAGCGCAATGAGATGGCGGTCATCCTCTGCAACGCCGAGAACTCCTTCGAATATGATGACAACCGCCAAGCGCAGACCCAAGGCCTGCTGAACGGCACGATCGGCCAGGTCACGTCTGATGGACTGACCTTCAAGAGCCGCACGCATCAGGATCTGACCCTGAAATTCGCCGCCACCTCTTTTGTGTTCGTCGGCGACAAACTCTCCGCCAAGAGTGCGCTGCAAGCCGGCATGAGCGTCCGCCTGTTCCTGAACGCGCAAGGCGAGATCGTCTTGGTCCACGCCAAGAAAGAAGCCCCGCAGCGCGAACTGATCGAAACGTTTGCCCATGGCCAGGTGCTCGCCTACACCGCGCCGCAAGCGGGCAAAAAAGGGTCGATCACCTTGCTCCTGCAGTCGAAGACTGCGCTGAAGCAAGCGAACAAAAAGCTGACCCTCGACATCGCGGCCGACGCTGCCGTGATGATGAACGCGCAGAGCAAAACGTTCTCCGACGTGAAGATCGGCGACCGCGTCGGCCTGACCATTCTCAACAACACGGTCGTCAGCATCGACGTGATCCCGGGCACCTTGCAGAAGTTTCCGGAATAACCGTGCATTGAAAAACACCATCCCGCGCAGGGATGGTGTTTTTTCATCGGGATCGTCGCTACCGCAGATCGAAGCCGTTTTGTCCGAACGGCTTCGGCTGGGCCTGAATGCCTTCAAAGACGAGCATCCAGCCGTTTTCTGCACGATAGATCTTCGTTTCGGTCTTGTCGTCGATCATCAGCAGATGGAACAAGGAAGCGTTCGATTTCAAATAAGGGCTGAGATGCTCATCGTGCAGGCGCAGGTTGAGCACGCGGTGCTTATCCTGCTGCGGCACCGCCACACCGTCTGTCAGCGGGAAATCGGCGATGGTGACCGGCGGCAAAAGCGGCGATTTCGTATGCGACTTGCAATGCTCGTAGGCGCTGCGCGTCGCTTTTGCTTTTCGGCTCTGTTCGAGAACATATGCGTAATACATTTCCAGGCTCCTCGCTTCCAAAAGGTTAACGTCCGCGCACTTCTTCCTCCGGCCTCTCTTCCGTCTCCTCATCGTCGTCCTCGTCTTCGCGATCGCCGCGCTCCCACTCCCGCAGTTTCTGCTGATAGCGGAGTTTGCGCTTGATCTCTTCTTCCGGCGACCACATCGAGCGGTCGACGCGGGAGAAGACGAAGATGAAGGGCAGGATCAGCAGCAGTCCGATCACTGCGACGCCCAGCGCCGACAGGAGCGAATAGAGCAGCGAGACCCCACTGAGCCAAAGGATCAAAAAGATGGCCGGGCAGAAGATGATGCACGTGCGCCACCAAAAACGATAATAAGACATGCGGGCTCTCCTTACGCTTGTGCGCGCTGCTTAGCGCTGCGCGAACTCGGCCAGCAGGCGTGCACCGTAACCGGTAGCGCCTTCATTGCTGAAGGAATGCGAACGGTTGACCGCCATCGGGCCGGCCATGTCAACGTGCGCCCACTTTTGGTTCTCGCCAACGAAGTTGCGCAGGAACAGCGCAGCGGTGATCGCGCCGCCGAGGTCGCCGGAGGAGATGTTCGCGATGTCTGCGATCGGGGAGTACAGCAGATCTTCGTACTCGTCGAACAGCGGGAGTTCCCACACTTTTTCGCCGGTGTAGTTCGCCGCTTGTTTCACAGCGTCAGATACGCTTTCGTCGTTCGCCCACAGACCGGACATCTTGGAGCCCAGCGCGCGCATGCAAGCGCCGGTCAAGGTCGCAATGTCGATCACGCGCTCGGCACCGATCTCTTGGGACAGGATCAGCGCGTCGGCCAGCACGAGGCGGCCTTCTGCGTCGGTGTTGCCGACAGAGACCGTCTTGCCGTTGCGGTATTCGATGATCTCGCCCGGCAGCATCGCGTTGTTGTCGATCAGGTTTTCACAGGTGCCGATGATGCCGACCACATTGACCGGAGCGTTCAGACGGGTCAGGATGTACATCGCGCCGACGGTCGCTGCAGCGCCGCCCATGTCCATGCGCATGTCGGACAGGTCGCGGGACAGTTTCAGCGAGTAGCCGCCTACGTCAAAGGTCAGACCTTTACCAACGAGCGCGGTCAGCTGTTTGGACTTGTCATTTTGGAAGTTGATCTTGATCATTGCCGGCTTGTGCGCAGAACCGCGGCCGACAGCGATCAGGCCGTTGTACTGGCGCTTTTCCAGCTCTTCGCCTTTGAAGATCTCAACGGTCGCGCCGGAGTCTTTGAACAGGTTCTCAACGAAGTCTGCCAGGTCGTACGGGCGCATTTTGTTGGTCGGCTCGTTGTTCAGCTCGCGCGCGATCACCGTGCCTTCGCCGTAGATCTTGCCGCGGTTCAGCGCGTCTTCGAATCCTGCGAGGTCGCCGTCGAGGGAAGCGATGGTGATGTGATTCACCGTGCTCTCTTCCTTCTTCGCCTTGTATTTGTTAAATTGGTACTCGCCCATCACGTAGCCTTCTGCTGCGGTGTGCACGAGATCTTCTTTGCTGTAGGAAGTGCCTTCCGGAAGCAGTACGGTCACGTCGCTCACGCCTTCTTTGCGGGCTGCGCGCGCACCAAAAGCGACCGCGTCACGGAATTTGTTCAGTTCGAATTTCTTGACATCGCCGAGACCGACAACAACAAAACGGGTGCCGTTGTGGTCGAACCATACAACATGGTCCTTCTTCTTGCCATGATAATCGCTGAGCGTCAGGCCCAGCTGCTCCACGTTTTGACCGATAAACACGGGCAGAACGGTGGTTTTGCCCGCTTGATATGTACCGAGTGTAAAGTTCATCTCAAGGTCCCCCTTTTGTCGCTTTCAAAAATTTCGCGTATGGAAATATTTCTTCCCTGTCATTATACCTTGTCCGCCACAAAACACCAAGGAAAGTTTTCCCGCTAAGGCGAAATCCATCCCTGAGAGCGCTCAGCCGCCCGCTTCCATCCGGCGTACAGCTTCTCGCGCTCCGCTTGCTCCATCTGCGGCGCAAACGCCGTCTGATCGGTCAGCGCAGCCAACAGCTCGTCACGGCTGGCCCAGAACCCGACAGCAAGCCCGGCCAGGAAAGCAGCCCCTCTCGCTGTCGACTCGTGATGCGCCGGACTCACCACAACCGTCCCCAGCAGATCGGCTTGAAACTGCATCAAAAAGCCGTTTTGCGTCGCTCCGCCGTCGACGAGCAGCCGCTTGATCGTCAGACCCGAGTCGGCCTGCATCGCGTCCAGCACATCGCGGGTCTGGTAAGCGATCGCCTCCAGCATCGCCCGCGCGATGTGGGCGCGCGACGTGTCGCGGGTCAGGCCGAAGATCGAGCCCCGCGCATAAGCGTCCCAATACGGTGCGCCAAGCCCGGTGAACGCGGGCACGATGTACACGCCGCCCGCGTCCGGCACAGAACCGGCCAGCCGTTCCGACTCGGCAGCATCCTCTAAGATGCGGAGCTCGTCGCGCAGCCACTGCACCCCGGCCCCGGCGATGAAAACGCTTCCTTCCAAGGCGTACTGCACCTCGTCGCCGACTTTCCACGCCACGGTGGTCAGCAGCCCGTGCTCCGACTTCGTCGGCCGGTCCCCGGTGTTCATCAGCAGGAAACAGCCGGTGCCGTACGTGTTTTTCGCCATGCCTTTCTCGAAACAGCCCTGCCCGAACAACGCGGCCTGCTGGTCGCCGGCGATCCCTGCGATCGGCACCTCCGCGCCGAAGATCGCAGCGTCGGTCATGCCGTACACTTCGCTCGACCCGCGCACTTCCGGAAGCATCGCGCGCGGAATGCCGAACAGCGCTAGCAGTTCGTCATCCCAGTCCAGCGTGTGAATATTAAAGAGCATCGTGCGCGAGGCGTTGGTCACATCGGTGATGTGCAGCTTCCCGCCGGTCAGCTTCCAGACCAGCCACGTGTCGATCGTGCCGAACAGCAGCTCGCCCCGCTTTGCCCGTGCCGCTACGTCGGGCGACTTCTGCAAGATCCACTCCGCCTTGGTCGCAGAAAAATAGGCGTCGACGACGAGCCCCGTCTTCTCGCGAATCAATCCGCCATGGCCCGCCAGGCGCAGTTCGTCACAGCGACCTGCCGTGCGGCGGCACTGCCAGACGATCGCGTGGTGCACCGGCTCTCCCGTCGCTTTGTCCCAGATCACCGTCGTCTCACGCTGGTTGGTGATGCCGACCGCGCGCACCTCGGCCGGCGACACGCCCGCTTTTTGCAACGCGCCATGCAGCGCTTGCAGCTGCGTCTGCCAGATCTCCTGCGCATCATGCTCGACGTGGCCCGGCTCCGGGTAGTGCTGGGCAAACGGAAGATGATCGGCTGCCACCGCCCGGGCGCTGCTGTCATACACAATCGCCCGCGAAGAGGTCGTGCCTTGATCGAGCGCCACGACGAAGCTCCGCTGCCTGTTGTCTGTCACTGAGAGCGCCCCCTTTCTCTTCCACTACTATTTTAAATGAATTTAGAAAATTACACCAGAACTCGCCTGGGGATTCTGCCAAATCTTACGACTTTGTGACGCATAAGTTCCGCTATGTGAAATCTGTTGCATAGCTTTGAAAAATAGTGGTATCATGACTAATAGAAATTCAGAGCGTAGGGAGGGACTCCTGTGTACCGTTATTATATGGGTATTGCACTTATGTGTTTGGTTATGGCAGTATTCGGTCTGTTGCTGTCGGTGAATGCAGCAGCATTCGCAACCATCCTCGTCGGTTTTGCCGGTGCATTCTTGGCGATCGCATTCATCACCGCAGGTCCGGAATCACGCTGGTAACCCTGCACCCGATAAGCTTTGGCATGTACACATACCATGGCCCCTGTGGAGTTCCCACAGGGGTTTTTTATGCTTCTTCGGCCCGAAGATAGACGCACAATGCCGGCAGCAGCTCTTCCGCTTTTTTGTTGCAGTGCAGGATCGGGATGCCGCTCGCAGCGGCGATCTGCGGCAGCGTGCAGACCGGCTTCATCGCAAGCTTCGTCCCGATCACCAAGAGCAGGTCGGCCTGCCCCACGCGGTCGGCGGCGACGGCGATGTGGCGGACATCTTCCCCTTCCAGCACGATGTTTGGCTTGAGCAGCACGCCGCAGGTCGGGCACAAGGGCTGCGGGTTCGCTTCGGCGGCATGGGCGGGATACAGCGCCCCGCACCGCTCGCAGAGCAGTTCGCGCAGGTTGCCATGCAGCTCCAGCACGTCGCGGCTCCCCGCCTTTTGGTGCAGCCCGTCCAGATTTTGCGTGATCACCGGCACCCCCGCCTCCGCCAGCGCCAAGTGCGCCGGATTGGGCCGGGCCACCCGCCAGTCGAGCAGCATGTCCCGGTAGCAATCGTAAAACGTCAGCGGGTCGCGCCGGTAAAAATCGACCGTAAAAATCTCTTTCAGCGTAAAGCCCCGCCATGTCTTGCTCACCGTCGGCAATCCGCTCGGCACGGAGATCCCCGCCCCGGTGATCGCAACGGGACGCCGCGCCTGTTGTGCCCACGAGATCCATTGCCTGTCCATCTTCCCGCCTCCTTTTGATTACAGTATGACCCAGTTTCGCATACTAGTCTCAAAACAGCCTGCAGATGGAGGTGGAACGTTGGCACAAGAACTGCTGTCACCGGAACATTTGACGATGATCACGACCGGTTTTGTGGTCGGAACGTTCGCCCGCATCGTCACGCTGAAAGAAGATTACCGCCAGTATCCCAGCTATCCGAACGGATTTGTGATCCACATCGTGACCGGAGCGGTCGCCGCCGCGATCGGCGCAGTGGCAATTCCGGCCCTGCTCACGAAGAACTTTGTCGGGGTCTCCTTCCTCGCCCTCGCCATCCAGCAGTTTCGCGATGTGCGCCGGATGGAGAAAGTATCCTTGCAGGAGCTGGAAAAGTCGGAGTTCTCCCCGCGCGGCACCGCCTACATCGACGGGATCGCCAAGACGTTCGAGGCGCGCAACTACGTGGCGCTGCTCAGCGCTTTCCTCTGCGTGCTTGTGATGGCGCTGCTTCCCGGATACCGTCCGCTCTCCGATGTGATCGGCGGCGTGCTGGCCGGGCTGCTCGCGATCTGGCTGTTGCGCCGCTATACGAAAGGCAAGAAAGTCGGCGACATCTCCGATATTAAGCTTGCCAAGATCCGCTTTGACGAGCGGGGCAAGCTGTTCGTCGACGACATCGCCGTGCAGAATGTCGGACTGCCCGCCGCCCGGGAGCGATTCGAACGGGAAGGCGTCGCCGTGATGATCACGCCGCGCTACGCGGACGGCGGGATCGTGCTTGCCAACTACGGCCAGCGCCAGGCGATCGTCCACGAAGCGGCCCGCACCTTCGGTCTGAAGCGCTATCACTACATGCGGCGCGATTTCGAGACGGGGCGCATCTGTTTTGCGATGATTCCGATTCGCCGCGATGAAGGGGCGCTCTTGCAACTGGTCGCCGAAGTGCCATTGCTCGAATCGACGAAAAAAAGCGCCCGGATGCGCAGCCCCGAGCTCTTACCGGGCAAAAAAGGAGAATGACCGATGGAAAAGCGTTCCCGAGACATTCTCGCCGTGATCGCCCAGGACAAAAAACATCTCGCCGGCGGCAAAGCGCAGGCCTTCCTCGCCGATTCGGAAGAAGCCTGCCAAAGCATGGCCGAAGAGATCGCCCAAGCGCTGCACGGCGAGATCATCTCCCTCTCGAACGGCGTGTTCCTGATTCTCGACATTTGACCTGCATCGCAGCAAAAAGCGCCTCTGCATACACAGAGGCGCTTTGCGATCCATTTTATGCGGGTTCGATCGCCTGCAAAGCCGATTCGAAAAACTGCACCGCATCCTCATACAGCTTGTTGCGAGTGGCGATCAGTCCCAGGTGCTCCAGCACCGACACGCGGAGTTCCCCGCACGACATCAGTTCGGGATGCCAGAGCGCCTGCAAAAACAACTCCTCCGCCTGCTGCAATCGCCCTTCCCGATACAACCGCTCAGCCAAGCTGTGCAACCGGTCGAGGTCTGGATGCGCACAGACCAGCCCAAGCTCGACATCAAACAAGAATGGGTACGTGGTGGAAGGCATCACCGACACTCCTCTCTGTCCGTTCGTAATATGAGTATCATAACAGAATTCGAGGAATTTCGACTTTTTCTTACACAACTTTTGTGACACTTTCCGAATCTCGATAAAATGTCACAGGCATGATGCGCGCTTCAGAACGGAGAGAACCAGCGCTCCCGCTTGAAGTCGCCACATTCACCCGGCAGCGACTCCTTGACGATGCGGTAGTAGGGCAGCGCCTGCTGTCCGTCGCCTTTTTGCAACATCGGTGCGCTTCAGCCGCTCCACGGTGATGCCAAGGCCGCCGGAGATCTTCTCCAGTTCTTCTGCGGTCGCATAGCGGCCGTCGAGATTCCGCTCCAACGTCATCCGCCCGAGATCGATCGCTTTGGCAAAGCCACGCGCTTTGACTTTTTTCTCCGCCATGATCTCGCGGATGCGCCGTCCGAGCCAGACGTTATAATCCCGCTCCGCCACACGACCACCCCTTTCCGTTGCGAAAGCCAGCGGGCAAGCCTCGCTGGCTTTGATTCTCAGCTTGCTGTTACGTCCACTGCACGTTCGAACCGCCGGAGAGCAGGTCGCCCTGATCATTGACCGCCCAATTCGATTTGCGCTCGCGGCCGATCGTCGTCGCCGGTCCGTGTCCGGAGTAGACGACAGTATCCTCAGGCAGCGTGTAGAGCTGCTCGCGGATGCTTTTGATCAATCGTTCCATATCGCCGCCCGGCAGGTCGGTGCGTCCGATGCCGTTATTGAACAGCGTGTCACCGGCGAGCACGAATCCGTCGCCGACAAAGACGACGTGGCCAGGCGAATGGCCAGGCGCAAAGCGTACTTCCAGCTGGTGTTCGCCGATCATCAGCGTGTCGCCGTGCTGCAGCACGGCATCTGCCCCCGGCCCGTCGATCGGGTCGATGTACTCCGGGTAGCGCGCCGAGCCGTTCAGCGCCGGATCGGTCAGCCAGTCTTTCTCCACTTCATGAATCAGCACTTTCGCATGCGGTGCTGCCGCTTTCACTTCCTGCAGACCTGCAATGTGATCGAGATGTGCATGGGTGATCCAGATGCCGACCACATCAAGCCCTGCCAGCGCCGCAATCACCTCGTCCGGGTCCTGGCCCGGATCGATGACCACCGCCTGCTTCGTCGCGTCATCGACGAGCAGGTAGCAGTTCTCTTGAAACATGCCCAGCACAAACGTATGTATGTTCAGACTCATCACTTGTCCCCTCCTGATGGAAGTTGTATCTGCTTTCCTCTTTTCTTTATACCATATCAACATGCAAAAGGACATCAGCCGCTGGCTGGTGCCCTTTATCGTTTGTTAGATTAGAATGATTTATTAAAGTTAGAGACTCCAAACATCGTACAGATCGGCGACCGGAATGCCCAGCGCCGAAGCGATGCTCGACAGCTTGGTCGCGTTCGCGCCGCGGTTGCCCGACTCGATCGCGTAGATGTAAGATTGCGAAACGCCGGCGCGATCCGCCAGCTCTTTTACCGACAAACCCGTTTGTTTTCTGATCTTTTTCAGTTGCATACCAATCGTCAAATCGCTCATCTTATCTGACTCCCCATCTGTTTTCATTATTGTTTTCCCCCTACCAAAGCTAAACAATAACGATTTGATATTTACTTACTTTATAACATAATTTTTCGAACAAAAACCGCATTCGCTTTAATTAAAGCTCCATCGACATTTTTCGACAAAATATTACTTGAAAATTTCGTCCTCTATGGTCTTTCTGCCTCAATTTTGCTAAAATACAAATACAACCATTTGAATCATTGGAGGTTGGAGATGAATCAGGCTTGGAAGAAGCAGCAGTTTATTCAGATTGGTCAGAATATTCGTGATCGTCGTAAGGCGATCGGTTTGACCCAGAGCCACTTAGCCGAGGGTCTCTTTTCTGTGCAGGCGATCTCCCTGATCGAACGGGGCAAGCTGAAAGTGACGCCCGAGACCTTGGAGGTGTTTGCAGAGCGGTTGAACTGCAGCGTTCAAGACCTGCTTCAAATGAAAGATCTCCTGGAAGAATGGTTGGAAGAACTCCTCCAAACGGCACTCCGCTTTCAAGAAGCTAACCAATCGGCCGAGGCGATGGCAGTCCTCCATACGCTGTATACGGAAGCACTTTCGAAGAACAACATGCGATACTTACAGGAAAGTTCCTACCTGCTTTGCCTCTTATACCACTCAATTGCCAAATACAACACATCGACGGACTGGGGTCAGCAGGCGCTGCGCGTGCTCGACCCCGAGCCGCACTTAGACCGTGTGCTCAACACCTACATCACCCTCAGCCGCAACTACTACATGGTCGGCAAGATGTGGGAAGCTTTCGACTTGCTGCGGGAAGCGGAACATCTCGTCGAGGACCCTGCGGCGACCGCCGAAGCGGGCAATCTTTATTTCAGCATGGCGATCATCAAGCAAATGCTGCAGAACTGGGAAGGCTGCATCTGGTATTCGGAACAGGCGCTCACGCAATACGAACTGCGGGATGATATCATCCGCATGGGGCGCACCCTGATGATGATGGGCACCGCCTACAAGAATCAGGGCCGGGTCAACATCGCCAGACTGCACATCGAACGCTCGATTCGGATCTTGAGCCAAACCAACGATGCCCGTTCGCTGGCCCGCTGCTACCACAATCTCGGCGAAGTCGAGCTGAAAATCGGTGCTGATGAGAAAGCGCGCAAACACTTCTTGCGTTCGCTCAAGCTGAAACGGCAGTCGGGCGACACCGCCAGCATTCAAAACACGCTGCACGCCCTCGCGAAAGTCGAAATGAAAAATGGCAATCTGGAGGAAGCGCGCTCCATCCTCCAAGATTGCCTCACACGCGCCGAACAGATGAACAATCCCCTGCAATTGGCGATCACCAAACGACACTTTGGCGATCTTTCCCTCATGCAAAATCAGGAAGAAGAATTTGTCCTCTTTTACAAACAAGCGATCGAAGCTTTTGAAAAATTGGAGTTCTCCACCGAATTGGCCGAAGCTGCGGAGAAACTGGGCGAGTACTATATCGAGAAAGGGAGGGAACGTCTCGCGATCCCCTATGTGCGTTTAGCGAACAAACATTATCGAAAGCTGCTTAAAAAATCGTAGAGGAGCCAAGTAGCATGAAAAAATTCGCTTTGGTATTGTCGATTGCATCCGCGCTTTTTCTCGCTCTGTCCCTGCTGCACACCGCCCCGGCGATGGCCGATGATCCGCCAATTTGGGAGGGCTGCACGAAATCGGGCGTGCTCCCGAGCGCTTGCGTGCAAGCGCCCTAACCGATCCTGGATACAAAAAGGAGACCCCGCTCCGGGAGTCTCCTTTTGTTTGCTGTGCGATTATTTGAGCGGCACCAAGGTGCGCTCCCGGTTCCGGAACGTACAGATCTGCTCATAGCCCGCCGCGCGGATATAGGCGATCGCCGCCTCGTAATCGGCGCCGACGTCTTCCGGGCGATGCGCGTCGGAGGAGAGCGCGATCGGCACGCCTTTTTCGAAGCAGGCCTTCAAAAAGTCGGGCGCCGGATACATCTTCTGCACCGGCTTGCGCAGACCGGCCGTCGAGACTTCGATGCACTGGTCATGCAGCTTGAAATGGTCGGCCAGCCGGTTGTACCAGTCTTGCAGGAATGCTGCATCGTCCGGCTCATGTCCGAACACTTTGATCACGTCCGGATGGCCGATGATTTGGAACAGCTTCGATTCGGCAAGCTGCATCAGGATCGAGAAGTATTCCTCATACACTTCTTTGATGTCCCGCGCGTCCCAGATTGGGCGGTATTCCAGCAGGTCAAAGCCAAAGTCGCCGAGCCAGTGCACCGAGCCGATCACATAATCGAACGGGTAGGAGGCGAGAAATGCCCGCATCTGTTCATTGCGACCCGGAATGTAATCGAGCTCGATGCCGAATTTGACATCATGCCCCGCTTCTCGCGCCCCCATCACCATCTTCATGTATTCATCGAGATCTTCTGTGCGTTTCTTAGCCGTCCATTCGTTGTCGAACAAAGCTTGCGTCTGCAAAAAGCGATAGCCGTGCTCAGAAATGCCGAGCTCGGTGACACCGCGCTCCCGGGCGGTCGCAAGAAACTGCTCCAGCCATTCGACGGTGTAGGGCCCGCGTTCGGTATGGACATGATAATCGGTTCTCATTCTCGTCACCTCATTCTGCCAGATAACTCGATTCTAGCAGAAAATTGCTATTCGATCATCATTTCCATCGGCGAAGAAGCGTTGGCATAGCGCTTCTTCGGGATGCGGCCGGCCATGAAGCCTTTGCGCCCTGCCTGCACGGCCAGCTTCATCGCTTCGGCCATTAGCACCGGGTCGGATGCGCCGGCGACCGCCGTGTTCAAGAGCACCGCATCGGCGCCGAGCTCCATCGATTGCGCCACGTCGGCCGGAGAGCCGATACCCGCGTCGATGATCACCGGCACTTTGCCGGCGCACTCTTCGATGATGAACGACAGGTAGTGCGGGTTGAGCAGGCCGAGGCCGGAGCCGATCGGCGATGCGCCCGGCATGACCGCATGTGCGCCCGCTTCGACGAGGTGGCGTGCGAGGAGGGGATCATCCGAAGTGTAGGTCAGCACGGTGAAGCCTTCCTTGACCAACTGCTCGGTCGCTTTCAGCGTGCCGATCGGATCGGGCAGCAAGGTGCGCATGTCGCCGATCACTTCGACTTTGATCATGTCGCAGAGACCGGACGCTTTGGCGAGGCGGGCGATGCGCACCGCTTCTTCTGCCGTCTGCGCGCCGGCCGTGTTCGGCAGCAAGGTGTATTTTTTCAGGTCGAGCCGCTCCAGGAAGTTCGGATTGTTCGGGTTGTCGATGTTCAGACGGCGGATCGCAAAGGTCAGGATCTCCGTTTCCGAAGCGTCGACCGCCTGTTGCTGAATGTCGAGATCCGGGAATTTGCCTGTGCCGAGCAGCAGGCGGGAGTTGAACTCATACGTGCCGATTTTTAACGTGTTTGCCATGTTCTTGCACCTCTCTTTGTTTAATAGCCGCCGCCGACAAAATGGACGATCTCGATCTTGTCGCCGTCGCGTACCGCTGTCCCCGCGTATTGGTCGCGGGGCACGATGTTCAGGTTGTGCTCGATGACGATGATCCGCTCGTTCAAGCCGAAATGGCTGACCACATCGGCGAGCGTCTGCACGCTGTCCAGCACCCGTTCTTGTCCGTTGATAAGCAGGGTCATACGCGTGCCCCCCTTTCCTGATCCACAATGCTGCGAATCTGTCTGGCAGCCGCTTCCACATCGTCTGCCGCGATCACCGCCGAGACGACGGCGACGCTGTTCGCGCCGTTGCGGATGATCTCCGCCACATCGTCCGCCTTGATCCCGCCGATCGCCACAATCGGCAGGCGAACGTGTTGGCGCACCTCTTTCACCCCGGCGGGACCTACGACCGGCTCGGTGTCGAGCTTGGTCGACGTCGGTTTCATCGGGCCGAGTCCGATGTAATCGGCGCCCATGCGCTCCGCCGCTCTCGCTTCCTGCACGTTGTGCGTAGAGATGCCGACGATCTTGCCGGGTGCGAGCATTTCCCGTGCGGCCTGCAAAGGCAGGTCGCTTTGCCCGAGGTGGACGCCGTCGGCATCGACCGCGCGGGCCACGTCGATGCGGTCGTTGACGATCAGCCGCACGCCCGCTTCCGCCGTGATCCGGCGCAGCAACAGGCCCGCTTCGAGCAGTTGGCGGCCGGTATACTCTTTTTCACGCAGCTGAATGCAATCGGCGCCGCCCTGGATGGCCGCGCGGATCACGCTCTCCAGCGTCCGGCCTTGCAAAAAAGCATGACCGGTGACGACATACAATCTCGAATCCATGACCCACCTCCAAAAGAAAAAAGAAAAGCCGTCTCTGGCAGGCAGAGACGGCTTCATCACACGATCGATATGTGCGTATTCGCCATCCCGCTTCCCTACGCTGGCATTACCCAGTCGAATCAGGTTCCAAGGGTTAAAGGCAGACCCGCCTTCTCTCAGCCTCCTCGACTCAGGAAGCACCCCTAGGGGATTACACGCTTTTCATGATACCATCCGTTCCCTGAACTGACAAGAAGTTTCGCGCTAGTGCAGCTTCGGGATGGAGGTCAGGCTAAAGCCGATCACCTGATCGGCAAACAAGGTCAGTTGCGGGAGCGTCTGCTCCTGCCCGCCGCCTTGCAAGGTCACATCGCGCAGGGATAGAATCGGCGCGGTATCGAGCAGTTGGAGGTCCTGCTCCTCCTGTTCGAGCAGGGTCAGCAAGTCGCTGCGCAGATGCGTCACCATCGAAGCCACGTCCGGGCGCAAGGCGCCGTTCGCTTCCTTCGAGTAGCTCTGTGCATAAGAAGGCTGGATCTCGCTTAGCGTCCCTTCGAGCTTGCCAAATGCGGTGAGCAGCACCACGCGCGGCTTCGCGCCTTGAATCTCGAATCTTTTGATCAGCTTGGACAGCGCCTCCAGCGTCAGCCACTTCATCGAAAGGCGGTGCTGCATCGCTTTAGGAACGGTCGGAAACGCAGCGGCCGCCCCTTTTTTCTGGTCTTGCTCATTTTGTTCGTTCGCCATAACGCGCCTCCATCTTGTCCGCATTTCTACAAGATAGTATGTCCGATTGAATTCCGAACTAGTGCGTAATGGCTGCCACCGTTGAAATATCGATTTTCTCAGGCTTTTGGTAGGCCCCGAGAAACATGATCCCAATCACGCCGATACAACATAAAATAAGTGCTGCACGCTTCACAGGCCACACCTCCACCATTCAATTTTACTGATGGCTTCGGTTTTGTAAAGCTAGATTTTTGCTTGGCCGAGCAGACGGAAGTGCTCCACTTTCAAACATTTGTCCATCACGACGAGCAGCCCTGCTTCCTGCGCTTTTTTCGCCGCCGCTTCGTCGATGATCTCCAGTTGCGTCCAGACCGCTTTCGCCCCGATCTGAATCGCCTGGTCGACGATGCCCGCCACCTCGTGACTTCTGCGGAAGATGTTGACGATGTCGATCGGCCCATCAGCTTCCAGCAGCGACGGGTGCGATTTGCGCCCGAGCACCGAGTCGACCGTCGGGTTGACCGGGACGATCTCATAGCCTTGAGACTGCTCATAGGACGCCACTTGATAGCTTGCTTTCTCCGGATCGCCCGACAGGCCGACGACGGCGATTCTTTTGCTGTTTTTCAACAGGTCGATCAACTGCTCATCAGATGGATTTTGGAACATGGAATTGCCTCCTCGCATCACGTCGATTTTTGTGTTCGATGTTCCGACATGGTTCAACAATATTCTATAATATTTTGAATTGTTCCACGTGAAAACACAATTCACTCGATGTATTTCACACCGTACCGCCCCTTGCTGGTCCTATAAATGCCGACGTGCGAAGGGCTCTTGTAGCCGTTGGACCACCAGTCTTCCCGAAATCTTGCCGCCAGACACCCTGCTTGGAACTTGCTGTCGAATAATTTGCCGTAATACACCCAGCTCATGATCGTTGGCCGCTCTCCTTTGCTCCGGTTTTGCCTTAACAGTATTCCCCACGCGCCCTATAAATTTCAAGGCAAGGGGAGTTTCTTGAACGGGCAGACTATCTCAAAAGGAGGGAGTAGACGATGAACTTCATGAAAACCAGATCTTTGCTGGCCATCCTCACCGCTGTCGCGCTCGTCGGGTGCGGGAACCAGGGAGCCGCTCCCAAGCAGCAGGCGGGCGATCACGTGAACATCAAAACCACACCGGCGGAACAAAACCCCAACCGCCAGCAAGTCTCGGAGATCCACAAGCCGAACTACAAAGTGC
Organism: Tumebacillus sp. BK434; assembly: GCF_004340785.1. Lineage (NCBI taxonomy): Bacteria > Bacillati > Bacillota > Bacilli > Caryophanales > Alicyclobacillaceae > Tumebacillus > Tumebacillus sp. BK434. The sequence continues at coordinate 1,044,131 of NZ_SLXS01000001.1, forward strand.
GTGCACCGCAAATCGATGTGGCGAACAACGCGCCACCCAAAAGCACCGATCAGCAGGCGGACGATATCGCGAACATGCTGACCCGGCTGCCCGGCGTCGAGCGCGCCGCCGTGGTGATCACCGGCAAGACGGCGCTGGTCGGACTTGACCTGAACGCCAACATCACCGGCTCGCAGATCGACTCGATCAAATTCTCGGCCAAAGAAGCGGTCGAGCGCAGCGGCAAAGGCTACAACGCCCTCGTCTCCGCCGACCTCGACACGGTGACCCGTTCCCGCGCCTTGATCCGCGACATTCGAAATGGCAAGCCGATCGAAGGAATCTCCAACGAAATTGCAGACATCGTCTCCCGTCTGATCCCGGAGATGTAAAAAAAGTGGTGTTCCTGAGGAACACCACTTTTTCTGCGCTAGGCAGGCGCGATCGGCAGCAGCACATCAAACGAAGTGCCCCGGCCTACTTCCGAATCGACGACAATGTCGCCGTGATGGTTTTTAACGATGTTGTAGGTGATGGCCAGCCCCAGACCGGTGCCGCCTTTGCTGCGGGTGCGGGCTTTGTCCACCTTGTAGAAGCGGTCCCAGACATGCGGCAGGTCATCAGGCGGAATCCCTTCCCCGGTGTCTTTGACACAGACGCGCAGCACCATGTCTTCGCGGGCCATCGCCAAGGTGATCCGGCCGCCCTGCGGGGTATGGCGGAACGCGTTGTCGAGCAGGTTGGTAAACACCTGCTCCAAGCGGTCGCTGTCGCCGAGGACGGTCGCCGGGCGCTCGTCCGGTGTGATCTCCACCTGCAAGGCGACGTTGCGCTCATGCGCAACGGTGGTAAACTTGCGCCCGATGCGGCGGATCAAATGCTCCATGTCGATCTGCTCTTCATGCATTTGGAACTGGCCCGCTTCGAGCTGGGCCAGATCGAGCAGGTCATTGACGAGGCGGCGCATGCGGTGCGTTTCATCGAGGATGATGTTGGTCAGCTCTTCGCGCTGTTCCGGGTCGTCGCCGAACTCGTCGAGCAGCGCTTCGGAGTAGCCTTGCATCATCGCCAGCGGCGTGCGCAGTTCATGCGAGACGTTGGCGATAAAATCGCGGCGCATCTTGTCGAGCATCCGCTCATCGGTGATGTCGCGCAACACGGCCACGACCCCGCGCAGGGAGTCGCCGTCTTTTTCATAGAGCGGCGCCATCGTGACGACCAGCACGCGGCCTTGCCAGTTTAGCTCGTCGACCAGCGTCTGCCCGGTGTGCATCACCTGCTGTTCGCAGGCGAACAGGTCGCGGGGCAGCTGCTTGTCGGACGGGTTGCCGATCTCGGCGAGCTGCTGGGCGCGGATGAAGCGGCGCGCCGGCGGGTTGGCCAGCGTGATCGCCCCGTTCAGGTCGGCGGAGATCACGCCGTCTGTCATCGAAGTGATGATCGAGGCCAATTGCTCTTTCTCCCGCTCCAGATCGTCGATGTTTTCTTCCAGCTTGTAGGCAAGCGTGTTGAGCGTCACGCCCAGCCGCCCGACCTCGTCGCCGGTGACGACTTGGACTTTGCCGCTGAAGTCGCCTTGCATCATCCGCTCTGCGACTTTGTTCATCTGCACGATCGGGATCGACAGGTTGCGCGAGACGACAAAGGCCAGCCCCGTAGCCAGCACGATACCAAGGCCCGCCGAGAAGAAGAGCAGGTCCTGCACCTTTTCCATCGCCGTCGACGCTTCCACCGGCTGGATGACATACAAGAGTCCGGAGATCTCGCCATGGGTGATCAGTGGCTGCAGCACCCAGAAGCTCAACTCCTTCTGCGATGATTTCGGATCCCACGTCGGGGAGTAGCCCCGCTCGATCACCGTCTTCCCAGTGCGGAGCTCTTCCAGCTGCTCGGAGCTGACATTGGCGATCACGTATTCGCTTTGCGGCGGCTGGACCAGTGTGACGGAGGCGTTCTCTTCCAACGCCAGCTCCTGCAGGACGACGAGCGCCACATCTTGCGGATAGTTGACGATGACTTCCGCCATGTGATTCGTGCGTGTTAGCAAGCGGTCTTGTTCCGCCTGATAGAAATACGAGTCGAACAGCTGCTCTAAAAAGATCGAGAGAAGAAGCAAAACGACGGTGATGAGTCCGATGATGGTCAGCCAAAGTTTCCAGGTGATGTTGTTGCGAATCACTCGCCCACCTCGAACTTATACCCGACGCCCCAGACGGTGACGATCATCGTCGCCGCCTGCTCCGACGCCTTGCCGAGCTTTTCACGCAGGCGCTTGATGTGCGTGTCGACGGTGCGCTGGTCGCCGTAGAACTGGTAGTTCCAGACGTCGCGCAGCAGCTCTTCGCGCGAGAACACCTTCTCCGGACGCTGCGCCAGGTAGCAGAGCAGTTCATACTCTTTCGGCGTCAGGGATACTTCTTCCCCGTCGCAGAGCACGCGGCGCGAATCCATGTTGATCGTCAGCGTCTGGAAGGTCAGCACGGAAGAGACGGAGGCCGGCGCTTCTTTGTCGGTCGTCTGAATCGCGCGCTTGAGCAGCGCTTTGACGCGCATGACCAGTTCGCGCGGCGAAAACGGCTTGACCACATAGTCGTCCGCCCCCAGCTCAAAGCCGTGAATGCGGCTCATCTCATCGCCGGCCGCCGTAAGCATGATGATCGGCACTTCGTTGTTCTGCTGGCGGAGCGCGGCGCAGACGTCACGACCGTCCATCCCCGGCAGCATCAGGTCGAGCACGATCAGGTCGTATTGATTCTCCAGCGCTTTGTCGAGCGCTTCCTGCCCGTCTTCCGCCTCTTCGACGTCAAATGCGTTGCGCTCCAGGTACATCCGCACCAGGCGGCGGATGCGTTCCTCGTCGTCGACCACCAAAATCTTCGGATTCTTCATTTGCTCCATTCTCTTTCACTCTCCCCTTATAGAACGACAAGCCACCAAAAAGCTCGGTGACTTGTCCAGGTTGTTTGTATTAAGCGTACGAGTGCATGCCTGAGATCAGCAGGTTGACCCCGACGAGCAGGAACAGGATGACCACGAAGCCCGCGACCGCCATCCATGCGGTGCGCGCGCCTTCCCAGCCCTGGCGCAGGCGCAAGTGCAGGTAGGCGGTGTAGTACAGCCAAGTGATCAAAGCCCATGTCTCTTTCGGGTCCCAGCTCCAATAAGAGCCCCAGGCTTCTTGTGCCCAGATCATCGCGAAGACCAGCGCCCCGAGCGTGAAGACCGGGTAGCCGATCGCCACCGCGCGGTAGGACAGCTCATCGAGCATGTCGGCATCGAGGCCGCGCACCCAGCGCGAGATAGTCACGACGAGCGGCTTTCTGTTGATCAGGCGCAGGATGCCGTACAGCACGAGCGAGCCGGCGATCGTCCAGAGAATCGTGTTGAACTGCACAGCTGCGTCGGCGCCTTCCATCCAGGATGGCGCGTTGAACAGCGGCAAGGCAACGCCGAGGAGCGTGGCGAGCGATCCGGTTTCGATGCCCGGAGGCCCGGCAATCGGCGGCATCTTGTACAGGAATGCCTGATTTGCCGTCTGCGCGATCACTTCGTAGCCGCCGATGCGGAACGAAAGCGAAATCGCGATGAACGCCACCAGCGCGAAGAACAGATAGACGACGAACTCAAGAAACTTCGCGGCGCGCGACTTGACGGAGACGTCGGTCACGACGAGTAGGTACATCAGGCCTGCCGCAAAGGAGATCGTCAAGATCCCTTCGCCCAGCGCCGCCGTGGTGACGTGAATGCTGAGCCAGTACGACTGCAGCGCCGGAATCAGCGGCTTGACTTCGCGCGGGAACACCGACGCGTAGGCGAGGACGGTCAGTCCGACCGGCACGACAAACGCGCCAAGGCCAGGGACTTTATAAAAGAAGTTGATAACGACAAAGGCCAGCATGATCGTCAAGGCCCAGAAGCTCATGTACTCAAACATATTGGATACAGGTGTAAATCCGGCCGAAACGCCGCGGGTGACCGTCGCAGTGATCTGCAGAAGCACCCCGGCCACCGCCAGAATGTACCCCCATTTGGTCCATGCGTTCGCTTTTCCGGCAGTCGAGCCCCGCATCTTACGTCCGGTTACGCCGACGACGTAGAGGATCGCGGAGATGAAGTAAGCTGCCAGAGCCGAGCCAAAGAAAATGCTCGAAGCTGTCATCATTGCTCAGTTCCCTCCTTCCCTTGGGAAGCATCAGATTGTGTTGTTTCTTCTTGTTGCGGTGATTCTTGTTGCGGAGCTGCCTGCTGTGGCGCTTTTGCTTTCGACTTCAGCTTCGGCTTCGCGGCGACCGGTTCGATGCCGAGCGGTGCGGTCGCTTTGTTGAACTCTTTGCCCATGCCGATCCAGTTTTTGCTGGTGTTGGCACCGATGTGCAGCACTCCGTCTTCAAGTCTAGCCCAAATGCGGCGATGTTGGAAGTAGAAACAGAGCACGAGGCCCCACAAGACGACAGCACAGCCGGCGTAGACGACCGGAATCCCGAGATCTTTTTGCAGGCGCAGGCCGGTCATGTTGAACAGCTCCACTTCCACGAGCTGCAGCTTGAACTGGTAGTCCTGGCCGAGCATCTCTTCCACAAACGGCGCCAGCGGCATCATCCACTGCGTCTGCGGTGCCATGCCGGGCTTGGAGATCGACAGCTGCAGGCCCGGATTGTACGGGTCGCGCGAGTTGGTGAACACGCCGCCTTTGTCCGGGTCGACCTTGATATCCGGATAGTAGTTGATCATGGTCAGCGTGTATTCGCCGGCCTGATAGGTCTGATGCGGATCATTGAAGTCGATCTCAAACGTGCCGTACGATTTGCCGGTCTTCTTGTCGGTCAGCTCAACCTTGCCCCGTTTGAACATCGGGTTGGGGTCGTAGGAGTTCTGGAAGATCAGCGTGTGGTTGAACTTCAGCGGCTCGTTGACGATCAGGTGCTCCTTCGCCTTCACTTCATCCCCGACGTAGACCGCCACGTCCGTTTCGTATTTCTTGACGCGCGTTTGCGCCTTGTCGTAAAACTCCAGCTCGAAGCCGTTGTTTTGCAGTCCGAATCCGACCTCGTCGACGTATTTGCGCTCGCCGGCTTTCAGCCAGACCATGTCCGAGTAGTACGCGCCCGGAATCAGGCGGACGAAGACGCCTGCGATGATGATCAAAAGTCCGATGTGAATGATATAGGCGCCGAAGCGCGGGAGCCGGCCTTTTTCGGCGAGCAGCGCGCCTTCCTCGCGGCGCAGCTTGTAGCGCTTCTTTTTCAGCTGCTCTGCCAGCAGGTCGAGGTCCGCTTCCGCAGCAACCGCTTTCGAGGCGTACAGGCGATCGGAGCGGATCGCGATCACCTTGCGCGCGACCGGCTGATTTTTTAAGGACTTGTACAACGGCACGATGCGCTCGATCGAGCAGATGATCAGCGAGATCGCCAGCATCAGCACGAGCGTGAGGAACCACCAGGAGTTGTACATGTCGGACAAACCGAGGCGGTAGTAGAGATCACCCGTCTTGCCGTAAGTATCAAAATAGTAGAACTGCGGATTGGGACTTGGGATCGCATTTTCCTGCGGGTAGATCGTCCCGAGGATCGCCGTCAAAGCGAGCGCGATGATGATAACGATCGCCACTTTGACGGAAGCGAAGAAGTCCCAGACGTGATCGAAGATGCTCTTTTGCTTCTTCTGCTTCTGTGTCTCAGCTTGTTGCACCTGCTTCATCTCCCAGCTTCAAGGAGCGGCTTCACGATGTTATCGATGTAGGCAAACGGCATCGGCATCTCCGCTTTGTGACGCAGAACGCCGTCGCGGTCGATGAAAAATGTGGTGGGAATCGGCTTGACCTGATACAGGTCGCGTCCCACATTGCCCGTTTCATCTAACAAAATCGGGAAGGTCAAGCCGTAGGTATCGGCAAAACCTTGAATCGGTACCCGCTTTTCCTCCAGATTGACACCGAGAACGACCAGTCCTTGGTCTTGATAGGTCTCATATGCTTGTTGAATCGAAGGCATCTCTTCGCGACACGGCTGGCACCACGAAGCCCAAACGTTGACCATGACGACTTTCCCCTTATAGTCGGAAAGCGAAACCTGCTTGCCGTCCAGCGTCGTCAGCGTAAAGTCGGGCGCCGGCTGGCCCGTCTCTAATGAAACCGCGTTGTCCTTCTGATTGAAGTTGAATACCGCCGCCAGGATGCCGAGCGCCGCGATGAACAGGACCACGATGGTGATGACCTTGGTTCGGTTCGATTGATTGGACATTTGCTTACACCTCAATACCGGAAAAAGACTAGATTCGACAATACACCCACCGCTTATTATACAGGAGAGTCTCGAAATGCTGGTGGTCCAGATGGTGACAACTTTATGAATAAAGAAGCCTGTCCAGAGCGGAAAGGCTTCTTTCTCCGTTTCCCTTTTAAGTGGCGGTCATCCACGGGTGCGTCTCGACCAATTGACGGAAGCGGTCTTGAAAGCGCTGCAAAGGCTGCCCCTGTTCCAGCGCTTCCGCATAGCTGCTGAGAAAGTCCACCGCTTCCGGCTCTGCGGTGACATACACCTGGCTGATCGACCGGTCCATCTTGCGAATTTTATCGACGATCACAGCCGGCACCTCGGCCGGCAGGTTGCCTTCAAACGCATTGCGAATGCCGGCATACGCATCACGGCCGACGATCACCACCGCAGCGCCTTTGACCGCTTCCAGCGACTCCAGCTCATAGGCCATGCCGTGCGCCGAATACGGTTTGCGCGCTTGGGAGCGCAACGCCGAGTTGCGTTCGTCGGTGACGATCTGGCGGTCTTCCGCCGGGGGACGGGATCCGCCGTACGATTCCATGCCCTGTTCAGCTCGGGTGTCCTGCGTCGAGCGCACTTGCGCTTGCTGCGGCCGCTCGGGTCGCGGGGCTGCCGACTGGTTGCAGCCGGCGAGCGTCCCGAAAAGTGTCGTGATCAGCAGCGAAAGCGTCACATTGCGTGCCAGTTTGTCCATGATATCGGGTCTCCTTTGGAGCAGATTCTCTGCCCATAGAGTGCCCTGTTTTTACCGTTTGATGCCAGCGACCGCGTAGAGCCGCTCCACTTCCTGCGCGGTCAGTTCGCGCAGCTCGCCGTAGCGCAGCCGCCCCAGTTTCAAAAAGGCGATCTGGGTGCGGTGCAGCGACTTGACCGGATGCCCGATCGCTTCGCACATCCGGCGCACTTGCCGGTTGCGCCCTTCATGGATCGTGATCTCGAGCAGAGACTCTCCGCTGCCCGACTCGACGACCTTCACTTTCGCCGGCGCCGTCGGGCCGTCTTCGAGCTCCACGCCCGCCGCGAGCCGTTTCGCCGTCTCCGCGTTGACATTGCCTTTGACCCAGGCGCGGTACGTTTTGTCGATCTCATGGCGCGGATGCATCATGCCGTTGGCCAGTTCACCGTCGTTGGTCATCAATAACAATCCCGAAGTGTCGAGATCGAGGCGTCCGACCGGATAGACCCTTTGCTCGGCGCCGACGACATCAACGACCGTCTTGCGTCCTTGCGGGTCGGAAGCGGTGGAGACGACACCGACCGGCTTGTTCAGCATGATGTAGACTTTCTGTTCTGAGCGGATCTCATTCCCGTTCACTTCGATGCGGTCGCGCTCCGGGTCGACCTTGGTGCCGAGCTCGGTGACGACCACCCCGTTGACGGTGACCTGTCCTGCCGTGATGATCTCTTCGCATTTGCGCCGGGATGCCACGCCCGCCTGGGCCAGCACCTTTTGCAACCGTTCCGTTCTTTCCATGATCTTGTCACTCTCCCACGCTTTGCTACTTCTGCTCACTCATTCTAATCAACCTCCCGCGCAAAATCAAATCCCCCGCATCGGGTCAATGCGGGGGACGGTCAATCCGTATTTTCAGTTCATGCCAAGGGAATTCGACGCCGGGGCAAAGGTCGCCGTGCGCCATCAGCTTTTCCGGGTCGAATTTGAATGCGGAGGACAAGCGGAGCACCAGTTTGACCAGCACGAACATCTGCTCGCGCACCAGCCCCATATTCGCGATCGGTTCGGAGAAATCCCCTTCCACACACACATGAACGTGATCATCATCTAGAAAGTCCTGGGACGTCACGACCGTCCCGTCTTTGCAGACATAAAAATCAAACCCGGCCCGAGTCCGCGCGGGACAGGCAGAATCGTGCAACACAATCCCTGCAAATTCTCCCATTCCTGACATCCCGCCTTTCTGGAATCGTCATCAACCGTAAGCGAAGTAGTATCAGCATCATATGCAGGCGAGGCTTGCCAAAGTGAACACGATTTTGCTGAAACGGTTTAGTGAAATATGAGATGCACAACGGCCAGCGAAGCGATCACCGAGGCGAGGTCGGCGAGCAGGCCGACTTTCACCGCATAGCGGGCGTTGCGGATGCCAACCGAACCGAAATAGACGGTCAGCACGTACAAAGTGGTGTCGGACGCGCCTTGCATCGTCGAGGCCAGTTTGCCGAGAAACGAGTCCGGCCCGTGCGCCTGAAAGATGTCGGTCATGATCGCCATCGAACCGGAGCCGGAGATCGAGCGCAGCAGCGCCATCGGCAGGAACTCGGGCGGCACGCCAAGCGGAATCAGCAGCGGGTTCAGCGCGGAGATCAGCAGATCGAGCGCCCCCGATTCGCGAAACACGCTGACCGCGACCAGCATCCCGACCAGATGCGGCATCAGCTTGATCACCGTCGGCAAGCCGCCTTTTGCGCCTTCAATAAACGTTTCATAAACGGGAATCTTGCGAAACATATAAGCATAGGCCGGGATGAAGGCGATGATGACCGGTAAGGTCCACGCCGCGATGATCTGCACGAGCTCCATCATTTGCTCTCACCCCATTTCTTGCGCTCCCGGCTGCGGTACCAGCGGTCGAGCAGCACGGCGGTCGTCGTCGCGAGCAGCGTGGCGAGCAGGGTGCTGACCACGATCTCCGTCGGATTGGCCGACCCGTATTGCAGGCGCAGGCCGATGACGGTCGCCGGAATGATCGTCAAGCCAGACGTGTTGATCGCAAGCAACGTGCACATCGCGTCAGATGCCGTCTGTTTGTCCGGGTTGAGGTCTTGCAGCTCGCGCATCGCCTTCAGTCCGAGCGGGGTGGCCGCATTGCCGAGCCCCAGCATGTTGGCGCTCATGTTGGCGACGATCGAGCCCATCGCAGGATGGTCTTTCGGCACCGACGGGTACAAAAAGCGGGCCAGCGGATACAGCACTTTGGCGAACGACTGCACCAGCCCCGCCGCTTCGGCGATCTTCATCAGCCCGAGCCAGAACACCATGATCGAGAGCAGGCCGAGACAGACGACAACGCCTTGCTTCGCTCCGTTTAGCACCGCGTTGGTCACCAGATCCATCCGCCCGTTCAGAGCTGCGACGACAACGCCGGCCAGTATCATGAACACCCAGATCGCGTTGATCATCACGTCACCCTCCTTTCCGTCAGCGGCTGATCATACTGGTGAACAGACCTTTCACTTTTTCCCAAAACGATTTTTCCTGCACATCGTGCCCGGCGAGGATCGGCACCTCTCCGACCAGGCGCTCCTCGAAGTAGAACTTCATCTCGCCAACCTTTTGCCCGGCGGCGATCGGCGCATCGAGGCTGTCTTCAAGCTCGACCTTCCGAGTCAGTTTCTCCTGCTCTTCTTCGCGCAGCGGGAAGTTGAACTCGTGGCCGACCACGACGTCGACTTCCTGTTTCATGCCGTCCTCGACGGGCACGGTCTGCAGCACATCATGCTCTTTGACGACCGGCATAAACTTGTACTTTTCAAAGCCGTAGTTGAGCAGCCGCGCATGGTCGTCCCAGTCGCTGGAGGCGTCGAGCGTCAGCACGGCGATCTGCCTTCCGTCTTTCGTCGCCGAAGAAGCCAGGCAGCGCCCGGCCGCTTTGGTGTAGCCGGTCTTCACGCCGTCCGCGCCGTCGTAGCGGGTGAGCATCTTGTTTTTGTTGTACATCTTGCGGTCCCACGCTTCGCCGGGCATCGGGATCGATTTGACTTTCGTTTTGACGATCTCGGCGAACACGGGGTTGCGCAGGGCATAGGCGGTCAGCACCGCCATGTCGTGAGCGCTCGAATAGTGCTCTTGTGCATCAAGTCCGTGCGGGTTGGCAAAATGCGTCTGCGTGAGCCCGAGCTCTGCAACTTTTTGGTTCATCAGCTCCACAAATCCCTGCTCCGTTTTGCCGACGTGCTCGGCGACGGCGGTCGCCGCGTCATTGCCGGAGCGCAACATCACCGCGTAGAGCAGGTCGATCAGCTTTTGCTTCTCGCCGACCTTCAGGTAGATCGAAGAGCCTTCTTTGCCGGATGCGCGGGAGGAGACGGTGACCGTGCTGTTTAAGTCGACGCCCGATTCGATGGCGACGATCGCCGTGATGATCTTGGTGAGCGAGGCGATCAGCATTTTCTCATCGCCGTTTTTCTCATAAAGAACGCGCCCGGTCTGCACGTCGATCACGGCTGCCGCATGAGCGCTGACCGATACTTCCTCGGCATACAAGCTGTGGGAAGCTGGGATCGCTTCCAGAAATGCGCTGTTTTTAGGATCATGGTTAGCGGCTGCCGGCTGTACGGTCAGGCACAGCATGGCGAGCGCAGCAAGAGCCGCGAGCGATTTCCGTTTCATCTCTGGTCCTCCACTCCTCACACGTAGGTTCTGTCTGTCCTATGTATATGCACAAGCCCTAGGCTTATCCCACAAAGAAAAAGACGCCCCGGATCGGGACGTCTCTGGTCTCTGCCAAGCCCTAGCAGTCGAACTGCGAGCCTTTGCTGTCATCCGCTTTGCGCATGCCGCTTTGGCCCTGGCCTTGTCCGTTCTTGTTCTTTTTCATCATCTGATTGACCTTGTCGAACATCTGCGGTGCCAGGTCGATCAGCTTGTCATACAGCTGGTTGGGCCCTTCGGTCGAAAGCATTTTCACCTGGCCGTTGCCGACAACCAGGAACCCGATCGGCGTAATCGACACCCCGCCGCCTGCACCGCCGCCAAACGGCAGCTCCACATCGGCGCTGTCGCCTTTGCCCGCTTCCAGTTCCGGGTCGAATTCCGAACCGCCAGCCGCAAAACCGAAGCCTACTTTCGAAATCGGCAAAATCACACTGCCATCCGGCGTTTCAACCGGGTCACCGACAATCGTGTTCACATCGACCATTTCCTTAATGTTTTCCATGGCCGTTTGCATCAAGCCTTGGATCGGATGTTCCGCCATTTTGCGCCCTCCCTCAACCATAGAAATACCAATTTAAGTCCTGCAAGTATAGCTTTGCCCGGCCAAAATCGGATTATGCAAGTCAGTTCGGTGCGAAATCCGCTGGCCTGAAAATGCGGTTTCACGTCATAGAGCAGACGGGTTGATACTGTGAAATATTGATGAAGCATCCCGGCGAAGATGCCTTTCAAAGCCCAGACGAGACCTGTGGTGTAGCCGGTCTGCGCCGCATCGCCCGTGCCAAAGACGGTGCGCCATTTGAACGACTCGATATGAAACGCTTTGGTCGTCTGCCGGATCGCACGCTTATATTTGCCGATGCGCTTGCGGATCTCATTGATCTTTCGCAGTGCCCGCTGAACTTTTTCCACCGTGATCGTGATCCAGCCGCGCTTTTGCTTCGGCATCCCTTTGCCAGGTTCTGCTTTTACGCCGACTTTGCCGCTCCGCTCCATCAAGGCGATGGTCGGCACTTCAAAACCCGCTTTGACCAGCCCGAACAGCGCGCGCACGCCAAGATGCAGCCGATCATCCCGGCCCTCCCGCTTGTAGCGCACTTCCACCGTGACGGGGAGCACCATCGTGAGCAGAAAAAAGAACACCAGCGCCAGCAACAGGATCCAATACCAAGCGAACCACTTCGACAACGCGATGAACAGCGCCGCCAGCACGATCGCAAACGCCAGCAGGAGTCCCCAAAGCCATTTCATGCGGTCCTCCTCCACATCTTCCAAGATTCCTGACTAGCTTGCCCATTTCTTTCCTTTCCATACAATGGATGCGCAGCGTGCAGACAAAAAAAGCCCGGGATCTCTCCCGGACTTCATTCTTCTTGAAACATGTCGGGCATCTGGAACAGGAGATGCTCCTCTTCTTCCGCTTCCAGATCGTCCAGCGGCACGATCGCCGGCGGCGGGGGCAGCTCTTTGAGGTCGCGCAGGCCGAAATACTCGAGGAATTCGCGCGTCGTGCCAAACAGGATCGGACGGCCAGGCCCTTCGGCGCGGCCGACTTCTTTGATCAGTTGCCTGCTGAGCAGCGTGTTCACCGCCCGCTCCGATTTGACCCCGCGCACCTCTTCGATGCCGCTGCGGGTGATCGGCTGCTTGTAGGCGATGATCGCCAAAGTCTCGATCGCCGCCTGCGACAAAGTCGCGCTCTGCGGCTGCTGGGCAAAGCGTTCAAAATACAAGGCGTGCTCCGGGCGCGTCGTCAGTTGAAACGCCCCTGCCACCTCGACGATGCGCATGCCCCGACCTTCGCGGTTGAAGTCGCTCTGGAGGTCGTACAGGTAGTCCCGCGCGTCTTCCGCGTCGATCTCGAGAATGTCGGCGACCTGCTTGGCTTCGATGCCGTCACTGCCCGAGATGAACAGCAGGCCTTCGATGACAGATTTGATTTCGTTTGAATCCAAGTCAACCACCTTGCTTGTTACAGAATGTTGTGCGATTCGCTGCTGTTCGCTTCGATGATGATCTCATCAAACAAGCCGCTCTGCAGACAGCGCACCTTTTTCTCCTTCATCAGTTCGAGCAGTGCGAGGAAGGAGACGATCAGCTCTGACCGCTTGCGGTACCCGCCGAGCAGGGCGGAAAATTCAATCCGGCCGTTGTTGAACGCCAGCAGGCCGAGGATCTCCGCCATTCGCCCTTCGATCGATATCTCATCGCGATGGATGTCGGCCACATACTCATCCGGCTGCGCTTTTTGCAGCGCTTTGCGAAAGGCGTCGAGCAGGTCGAACAACGTGACACCTTCGACCGGATTGGGGTCTGCTTCCGGAACGTACTGCTTGAGGTTCTCCGGACGGCGGGTGAAGACGGAGTTGCGCAGCTCTTCGCGGTCTTTGAGATCGGAAGCGAGCTGCTTGTATTTCTTGTACTCGATCAGCCGTTCCATCAGCGCCTGCCGTGGATCGATCATCTCTTCGTCATATTCGATCAAAGGTATGTCGAGCTCGATCGGTCGCGGCAAGAGCAGCCCCGACTTCATCGCCAACAGCTGCGAGGCCATGACGAGGAACTCGGAGGCAATCTCCAGATTCAGCTCCTGCATCGTCTGCAGGTAGGAGAGATACTGGTCGGTGATCTGTGAGATCGGGATGTCGGTGATCTCCACTTCCGCCTTGTCGATCAGATGCAAGAGCAGATCGAGCGGACCTTCAAACAACTCCAGCTTCAGCTTCAGAATCTCTTTTTGCGCCTGTTCCATTACAGCAGGGCCTCAACCATCCCGAGCAGGAGATCGCCAAGCCAGTAGTAGACCGGCAAGATGACCACCGAAGTGATGCCGAAAAACACGGCGAGCAGCAGCACGAACGGGCCGTATTTTTCCACCGGGTGCAGCTTGTGCGCCAGGCGCTGCGGCAGGAGGTCGCGCACGATCCAGTAGCCGTCAAGCGGCGGAATCGGCACGAGGTTAAACAGGCCGAGGATCAGGTTGAGCGAAACGACCGCTTCGACCAGGCGCAGCACAAAGCTGCTCCAGACTTCATCTTCGATGCCGAGGTTGAAGAAAAACACCAGCAGGAAGCAAAAGACGATCGCGGTGATAAAGTTGGCGACCGGACCGGCGACCGTGGTCAAAATCTTGCCGGCGCGCTTGTTGCCGCGGAAATTATACGGGTTAAACGAGACCGGTTTGGCCCAGCCAAAGGGACCGAACAGGATCATCAGCGTCCCGAGCAGGTCCATATGGGCGATCGGGTTTAAGGTGATGCGCCCTTCACGCTTTGGCGTGGGGTCGCCCAGACGATACGCCACGTACGCGTGCCCGAGCTCATGAACCGTGATCGCGATCAAAAAGGCGATGACCCGAAACAGCAGGTCATCCATATTGAATCCGCTAAACAGCATAGGGGCCCTCCTTCGACCGAAAAAAGTTCTAGCCTATCATATCATAAAAGGACGCAAAAGAGCACCTGCTGTCGTGCCTGCAGGCGCCCTTTTAACAGAATGTTACGATTGTCCTGCCTTCATCTTGTCGCGCGGGTAATACAAAGTGACGATCAGCGCCCCGATACCGAAGACGGTGACCAGCAGAAACGCGTAGTGCAGGCCGCTGGCGAACGCATCGGACAGCCGCTCCATGATGGAAGGCTCCAGCAGCGTCCGCTTTTCCGGGTCGAGCAAGTTGTTCGTCGCTTCCAGCGGCGCCTGGATGTCCGGATCGCCCCGCAGCAGGTCGAGGATGCGCGCGTTCATCACAGCGCCCATCACCGCCACGCCGACCGAAGAGCCCAGCGAGCGGATGAACTGCAAGGAGGCGGTCGCGATGCCGCGGCGGTTCCACGTCACCGCCGACTGCACAGAGACGAGGAACGCCAGCGTCGTCAGCCCCATGCCCATGCCGAGCACGAACAGCACGCCCATCGCGTACCAGTAGGAGATCTCCGGCGAGACGAAGATCAGCAAGACCGACGAGATGCCGACCAGCGTCGCGCCGATCAGCGCGGTGCGCCGGTAGCCCCATTTGACCATGCGCGGGCCGCCGATGATCGATGCGATCGGCCAGCCGATCGAGATCGGGGTCAAGAGCAGCCCGGCCTCTGTCGCGGTGCCGCCGAGCACCCCTTGCGCATAGGACGGCATGTACGAAGTGATGCCCATCAGCACCGCCCCGAGCAGAAAGTTGGCGATCGACGCCACCGCCACCAGCGGCGAGCGGAACAGGTCGAGTGGCAGCATCGGCTCCGACGCTTTGCGCTCGTTGAACAGGAACCAGACGAACACCACCGCCGCCACGCCGAACAGCCCGAGAATCTGCGGCGACAACCACGCGTATTGGTTGCCGCCGGTGAGCAGCGCAAACAGCAGTGCGGTCATTGAAACGGTCAAGGTGATCGAGCCGAGATAGTCGATTTTATGCTTTTTGCGCTCGATGTCTTCCTGCAAAGCAAAGCCGAGGATGAAGATGGTCAGCAAGGCGATCGGCACGTTGATGTAAAACACCCACGGCCAGTCCAAGTAGCTGACCATCAAGCCGCCAAGCAGCGGGCCGACCACCGCCGACACGCCCCAGACGCCGCTGAACCAGCCTTGGATCTTCCCGCGCTCTTCCGCCGAGAAGATGTCGCCGAGAATCGTCTGCGCCACCGCCATGATCCCGCCGGCACCAAGGCCCTGAATCGTGCGGAAGACGATCAACTCCACCATCGTGTCGGCCAAGCCGCACAGCACCGACCCGAGGATCAGCACGATGGAGCCGAGCATAAAGATGATCTTGCGCCCGTACAAGTCGGACAGTTTGCCGTAGATCGGCACCGTCACCGTCGAAGCGAGCAAAAAGGCGGAGAACACCCACGACATCAAAGGCAGTCCGCCCAGCTCTCCGATGATCGTCGGCATGGCGGTGCCGACGATCGATACGTCGATGGCAGCCAAAAAGTTTGCCATCATCACCGCCACAACAACGGCGGTGCGATTCGTTTTCGCCACAGGTACACGCCCCTTTATCACGAGATCCTAAATGTTTATTTATGTACGAATTCGTCCATCCTCTATTGTAGAGGATGTATGCTAACGTGTGCAATCCTTTCCACAAAAATACCCACCGCAAAACAGAGACGCTTCCCTCCGCAGTTGCGGGCGAGAAGCGTCTCTGTTTGACTTGGTTCCGCGCCTATTTTACGTTGTCCGGCTCACCGTCTTGCTTCGGGCTGCCCGGGAACGGCGGCGTGATTTCGTCGGTGCTGATCCCTCCGCCGGCGTTGCCCGTCTCCGGCACCGGAAACGGCGGTGTGACTTCGTCCAATTTCAGCTTATTGTTGGAATCAATCGTACTCATGTATCTGTTACCCCCTTGCTAATTCTCAACACTTTCTTTTACTGTAAACTCTTGTAAGAGAAAATTCAAGCAAAAAAAATGAGCGGTGTGCCAATCGGCACACCGCTTTGCAAGCTCTTACTTGAATTGTTTGGTCAGGTTCGCCATCTCGATCGCGGTGACGGCCGCTTCCCAGCCTTTGTTGCCCGCTTTCGTGCCGGCGCGCTCGATCGCCTGCTCGATCGTGTCGACAGTCAGTACGCCGAAAATGGTCGGCACGCCGGTTTCCAGCGCCACTTTGGAGACGCCTTTCGCCGCTTCGTTGCAGACATAGTCGAAGTGCGGGGTGGAGCCGCGAATGACCGCGCCGAGCGTGATCACCGCATCATAGCGGCCGGACTGCGCCATCTTTTGTGCGACCAGCGGGATCTCAAACGCGCCCGGCACCCATGCCACTTCCACATCGTCTTCTTCGAGGCCGTGGCGCTTGTATGCGTCCAGTGCGCCGCCGAGCAGTTTGCTGCCGATAAACTCGTTAAATCGACCGACGACGACCCCCATCTTTAAGCCGGTGCCAATCAGATTGCCTTCGATAAATTTTGCCATGCTCAAAACTCCTCTCACTCAACAAGTAGTTAGCTTTTCCAAAAGAACTTACAGCGGCAGATTCGCTTGGCGGCGATCTGCGTCGCGAACTTGCAGCGGAACCGTTTCGGCGATCGTCAAGCCATAGCCTTCCAGCCCGACAAATTTGCGCGGGTTGTTCGACAGCAGGCGCATCTGCGTCACGCCGAGATCGCGCAGGATCTGCGCGCCGATGCCATAGTCAACGGTCTGCCCTTTTTCCCGCGTCGTCCGGTCGCTCTCCGCGCTATACGCTTGCACCTTTTCCAGCAGGGAGTTCGCACCGTCCATCGCCTGGCGCAGGTGCAGGAGCACCCCACTGCCGTTTTCTTCGATTTCGCGCAAGGCGGCGTGCAGTTGGATGCCGCAGTTGCATTTGTGCGAGCCGAAGATGTCTCCGAGCGTACACTCGTTGCGCACGCGCACCAGAGTCGGCTTGGCCGGGTCGATCTCGCCTTTGATCAGCGCCGCATGCTGCGTGCCGTCCAGCGTGTTTTTGTACACAGCGAGCTTGAACGTGCCGTATTCGGTCGGCAGCTCCATCTCCGCCGCGCGCTCGACCAGCTTTTCGCGGTCTTTGCGGTAAGCGATCAGATCGGCGATGGTGATCATCTTGATGTCATGCTCTTCGGCGATCTTGATCAGGTCGGGAACGCGCGCCATCGTGCCGTCAGCGTTGAGGATCTCGCAGATCACCCCGGCCGGATAGGAGCCGGCCAGCAGGGCGAGGTCGATCGCCGCTTCCGTGTGCCCGGCGCGGCGCAGCACGCCGCCGTCCTTGGCGACGAGCGGGAAGATGTGACCCGGCTTTTTAAAATCCTCACCGGTCGTGCCGTCTTCGATCAGGCGCTCGATAGTCACGGCGCGCTCGAAGGCGGAGATCCCGGTCGTCGTGCCCCGCTTGGCGTCGACGGAGATGGTAAACGCGGTGCCGTGCTGGTCGGTGTTGTGTGAAACCATCGGGCGCAGGTTGAGCTGTTCCGCCCGCTGTTCGGTGATCGGCACGCAGACCAGCCCGCGTCCGTGCGTGATCATAAAATTGATCGTGTCGGCCGTCGTCTTGTCGGCGAGCGCGATAAAATCCCCTTCGTTCTCGCGATCCTCATCATCGACGACGATGACGACCTTGCCTTGTTTCAGATCTTCGACTGCTGCTTCGATACCATGAAACATCTGCTCCGCCCCCTTTTACGCAAACCCGTTTTCCCGCAGGTAGTCGAGCGTGAGGTTCGACTTGCCTTTTGCTTCCCCTGGTGCATATGGCAGCAAGAGCCGCTCGACATACTTGCCGATGATGTCACACTCCAGGTTGACGACCGACCCGACGCGGCGGTGGCGCAACACCGTCACCTGCCAGGTGTGCGGGATCACCGACACCCGGAACGAATCGCTCGCCACGTCCATCACCGTCAGCGACACGCCGTCGATGGTGATGGAGCCTTTTTCCACTAAATAGCGCAGCACCTCGGGCGGCGCATGGAAGCGGACGACCTTAGCGATGTCTTCCTCGACGATCTCCGCGATCCTCCCGATGCCGTCGACGTGGCCGGACACGATATGGCCGCCGAAGCGCTTGCCCATCGCCATCGCCCGCTCCAAGTTGACCGGCGAGCCGACCGCCAGTTCATGCAGCGTCGTGCGGCGCATCGTCTCCGGCACCACATCGACCGTAAACGAACCGCCGTCAAAATGCGTCACCGTCAAACAGATGCCGTTGACGGCGATCGAATCTCCCAAGGCGACATCTTCCAAAATCGACGCCGCCCGCAACTTCAAATGAATCGCTTTGCCGGACGTTCGAATCTCCTGAACGGTACCGACCTCTTCGATTAACCCGGTAAACATGCCTTACACCACCTCCGTGCGTTTCGGATAGCCGATCAGACAGAGGTCATCTCCGAACCGCTCCACGGTCAAAGCTGTCAGTTCCACAGCTTCTGCCATCTTGTCAAAACCGGTCCCGCCGTACGGAGACGGTGCAGCGCCGCCAATCAGCTTCGGGGCGATGAACGAGATCACCTTGTCGATCAGCCCGGCTTGCAAAAACGCGCCGTTCACAGCCGCCCCGCCTTCGACGAGCAGGTCGGTGATGCCGCGCTCATACAGCCCGTCCAGCACCTTGGCCAGATCGAGCCCGTCCGCTGCGACCGGCATCGGGATCACCTCGACGCCGCGCGCGCGCAGCCGCTCCGCTTTCGACTCGTCGACGTCCGGGCCGGTCAAAATCCATGTCTTCGCCTCGGCCGTGTCGGTGAGCCTCGCTGTCTCCGGCGTGCGCAGCGTCCGGTCGAGCACGATGCGCACAGGATGTTCCCCGCCGCCTTCCGGCAGGCGGGTCGTCAGCTCCGGATCATCGGCGAGCACCGTGCCAATGCCGACAAGGATGCCGTCAGCATGGTCGCGCAGCCGGTGCACCAACTCCCGCGACTCGCTGCCGGTCACCCAGCGACTGTCTCCCGTGTGCGCGGCGATCTTGCCGTCCAAGGTCATCGCGGTCTTCACCATCACAAACGGCCGCTTGGCCCGCATGTTGTGCACAAACCGCTCGTTCAGCTTCTGCGCCTCAGCTTCCAAGACGCCGACTTCCACTTCGATGCCTGCTTCCCGTATGCGCGTTACACCGCGTCCGGCCACCAGGGGATTGGGGTCGAGCATCGCCACGACCACCCGCTGCACGTTCGAACGGATCACCAGATCCGCGCACGGCGGGGTGCGCCCATGATGGCTGCAGGGCTCAAGCGTCACATACAGCGTCGCGCCTTCTGCCGCTTCGCCCGCCATGCGAAACGCATGGACCTCGGCGTGCGGCTGTCCGGCACGCAGATGTGCGCCAAAACCTATGATGCGGCCTTCCTTCACAATGACAGCTCCTACCAGGGGATTCGGGTTGGTCTTGCCTGTGGCCATCGCAGCCAGTTGCAACGCCGTTTGCATATAATGCTGGTCATTCACACGAATCCACCTCCTGTTCACTGCGCAGAAAAAAGCCCTGAAGTCACAATTGACTTCAGGGCATGTTTCGCGCGCATACAGATGACAGGCATCTTGTGCACATCAAAGAGCACCCTCAAAAAAGGGGCTGCTGTGCACCCTGCCATCCGTTCACTCATTCCTTCTCCCATCCGGACTATACCGTCGGTACTGGATTCGCACCAGTTCCTGCCTGTGAAGGCTCGCGGACTTAGCGCTCCTCTGACTTGATACAGGAGCTCATCACCGCCGATTAGGAATTGACGGCACGGGGCCGTCTCACCTCACCCTGAAGGAACTATATCATTGTAAGACCCAGTATAGCTTTCCTCTTTTCCGGTGTAAAGTGAAAACTGGAACAATCATCCGACGTAGAGATTGCCGTCCGGATATTTCACATCGCCTTTTTGTTTGTTCGCGCGGGCGGCCAGCGCCAGCGCAATCGTCAGCGGCCCAAGGCGTCCGATAAACATCATGATCATGATCACGAACTGCCCCGAGTCGGACAGCACCGGCGTCAAGTTGGTGGACAGCCCGACCGTCGCAAAGGCGGACGTCGTCTCAAAGAGCAGGCGCAGGAACTCTTTGCCGTCGGTGAGCACCAGAATCATCGTCGCCAAGATAATCGTCATCGCCGAGATCACGGCGATCGTCAGCGATTTGTAGATCGTGCGCGGCGACACGGTGCGCCGGTAGACGACGGTGTGCTCTTTGTTCGTGACCACCGTCCAGACGAACAGCAGGATCACCAGCGTCGTCACCGTCTTCACCCCGCCGCCCGTCGAACCCGGACTCGCTCCGATGAACATCAGGAGCACCGTCCAGAACTGGCCGCTTTCCGACATCGTCTCATAATTGATCGACGCATAGCCGGCCGTCCGCGCGGTTGTCGATGCGAACGCCGAGGCCAGCCACTGGTCCTCAGCAGGCAACTCTGCGAGCGTGTCGGGGTTGTTGTGCTCCAACTGGTAGTACCCGAGCGTGCCGATCACCAGCAAGGCGAACGACATGATCAGCACCAGCTTGGTATGTACCGACAGGCGATGTTTGCGCGCCACCGCTTTGCGCCCCAGATCGACCATGACCGTAAAGCCCAAGCCTCCAAGGATGATCAGCGACATGATCGAAAGGTTCACAGCCGGGTCGCCAACATAATCGGCGAGGCTCTTGAAATCCCCAAACAGATCAAATCCTGCGTTGCAAAACGCTGAAACCGCATGAAACGCCCCGTAGTAGATCGCCCGCCCGAGCGGGAAGTCCTGTGCGAAGCGGATCGTCAGGATCACTGCGAAAAACGCTTCGATCGCCAGCGTGAACAGCACGACATTGCGCGTCAGCCGGATCAGTCCATCCATCGAGGAAACGTTCAGCGACTCCTGGATCAAAAGCCGCTCTTTCAGCCCGATCCGCCGACCGGTAAACATCAGCACAAACGTCGCCACCGTCATGAAGCCCAAGCCCCCGACCTGAATCAGCGAGATGATCACCAATTCCCCAAACGTCGAAAAATAGGTGCCTGTATCGACGACGATCAGCCCGGTCACGCACACCGCCGAAGTCGCCGTGAACAGCGCGTCATGAAAGGGCAGCCCTTGCCCGTTTTCCGAGGCGATCGGCAGCGAGAGCAAGATCCCGCCGAGCAGGATCAACGACGCAAAGCCGATCACCAAAATGCGGGCCGGCGTCCAGAACTTCTGCCAGCGATTGATCTTTACTAAATTCGGTTTCTTTTTCATCCGTGACCCCTCATCCCTGTGGGACTGTACTGCTCAGTCTGCTTACCCTACATAGACATTGCCTTCCGGATAGCGCAGATTGGCCGGCTTCCCCTGATGACGGGCTGCCAGCGCCAGCGCCAGCGTCAGCGGGCCGAGACGCCCGATGTACATGGCGGTCAGCACGACGACCTTGCCCGCCGGGGACAGCTCCGGCGTCATGTTCATCGAGAGACCGACGGTCGATACGGCCGACACCGCTTCAAACAGCACGTGCATGAAATCTTGATCTTCGGTCAGCGACAAGGTCATCGTGGTCAGCACGACCAGCACCGATGACATCACGGCGATCGTCAAGGATTTGTAGATCACCCGCGGCGCGATCGTCCTGTTGAAGATCACCGTCTGCTCCTTGTTCGTCACCACCGTCCAGACGAACAGCAGGATGACCAGCGCTGTCGTCGTTCGAATCCCGCCGCCCGCAGAGCCTGGCGAAGCGCCGATAAACATCAGCATGATCGTCCAGAACTGCCCGCTCTGCGACATCTCCTCATAATTGACGGTGGCAAAGCCGGAAGAACGGGCGGTGACCGAAGCAAAACTCGCGGCGAGCAGCTTCTCGCTTTCCGGCTTGTGGGCCAGCGTCCCATGATTGTCATGTTCCAGCGCATAATAGCCGAGCGTGCCGAGCACGAGCAGCACGGCGGTCGCGATCAGCACCAGCTTGGTGTGCAGCATCAGCCGTTCGCGACGGTTGACCAGCTTGCGCCACAGGTCGGCCATCACGGCCAGTCCCAAGCCGCCGACGGTGACCAAAGTCATCACCGAGACGTTGATCAGCGGATCGCCGGCATAATCGGCGAGGCTCTTGTAATCGCCAAATAAGTCAAAACCTGCATTGCAAAAAGCGGCGATCGAATGGAAGACTCCATAATAGAGTGCCTTGCTCATCGGCATGTGCGTCGCAAAGCGCGAAGCGAGAATCACCGCAAACACAAACTCGATGATCAGCGTCATCAACACCACGTTGCGGGACAATCGGATCAGTCCCTCCAGCGTCGTGACGTTGAGCGACTGTTGCAGGAGCAGCCGTTCCTTCAACCCGATCTTTTTGCCGGTCCAGATCGTCACGAACGTCGCGACGGTCATGAAGCCCAAGCCCCCGATCTGCACCAGCGTCAAAAGTACTATTTCACCAAATAAAGAAAAATAACTACCCGTATCAACGACGACGAGCCCGGTCACACAGATCGCCGATGTCGCCATAAACAGCGCATCTACAAACGGCAGGCCCTGCCCGCTTTCCGAAGCGGCCGGCATCATCAGCAGCAGAGCGCCGACAAATGCGAACACCGCGAACCCGATGACCAGAATTCTTGCAGGCGTCAACATCTTCTGCCAGCCTTTTTGCTGCCACGCATTTTTTTTCGGCATGAGATCCCCTCAGTATTTTCGCAATAGATTTGAATATAACAGGAACGTCTGCGCTTCTGCAAGCGAACATTTGTAAATTACTAACTTTGCATAAACTTGAGTCTGTATACTACAATGGTGGGTGGGTGAAAATTATGCGAAAACTTCGGCAAATGATAACCGCTTGCTGCATCATGCTTTGCCTGCTCTCCTTCTCTAGTATTTCCCAAGTTGGGGCTGCTCATGAAGAAAAGAAGCCGACCGGCTTGACCGCCCAAGGCGCCGTGCTGTATGATCGGCAGTCCGGCCAGTTCCTGTTTGAGCAGCATCCGGACCTCCGGTTGTATCCCGCTTCGATTACGAAAGTCCTCACCGCCATCCTCGCGCTGGAAAAAGGCGACTTGAACGCCAAGGTGAAAACATCGAAGCTGGCTCGCGAACAGGAAGGCAATCGCATCTACCTCGAGTATGATGAAGAGCAGACGCTCGGCAATCTGCTCTACGGCCTGATGCTGAACTCCGGCAATGACGCTGCCGTGGCGATCGCAGAACACATCGGCGGTTCTGTGGAGCAATTTGCCGCGATGATGAACGACAAAGCAACAGAAATCGGGGCGACCAACTCTCATTTTGTGACGCCCAGCGGTTTGCACGACGATGATCATTACACCACCGCACGCGATATGGCACTCATCTCTTCTTACGCAATGAACAACGAAACGTTTCGCAAGATCGTCGCAACCGAGACCCTGCCCTGGAAAGGCCAAGTCTGGGAGAGCCTTCTGGTGAACTTAAACCAGATGCTGTTCGAGTACGAAGGCGCCACCGGCATCAAGACCGGCTTCACCGATCAGGCCCAGCAGACGATCACCGTCTCCGCCAAGCGCGGGGAGCGCGAGCTGATCGCCGTGCTGATGGGCGTGGAGAACCGCCCCAAGATCCGCGAAGAGGCAACGCGTCTGCTCGATTATGGCTTCGACCAGTTCGTGACCAAACAAGTGGCAGCCAAAGGCGACCTGCTGCAGTCGTTCGACATGAACGGCACGACCGTCCAAGCGCTGCTGGCGCGCGACATCTACCGCACCCTGCCCCGGGAAAGCTCGGCGGCATTCGAAGCGGTGCCGCAGATCAGCGTCCCTCCGGCTCCCTTTGCCAAAGGCGCGGTGGTCGGCACGGTCGACTATTTTGAAGCGGGACAGAAGATCGCGACGGCCGACCTGCTGTCCGCCAGCGATGTGGCCGCCTTGCCGCCCACAGAAGCGGCGCTGGTGACAGAAGACAAGTTCCTGCTGCTCAGCACCCTGATCGCCGTGCTGCTGTATGTCCCGAAACGAATCGGCAAACTGAAAAGATCTTCGCGTTCGCTGTAAACACCCGACCGGCGCTCTCGGTTCGGGTGTTTTTTTATTCCCTCTATCTCCCATCATTTTCCGCAATATTCGACAAAATTCTACAGTTCTCACATTGAGTTTTTACGAATAATCATATACAATTGAATCAGAATGTTCGTATTTTCATCTGTACTTATTTTTACTCCTATTCTCGATAAGGATGGTGTAACATGACGCCAAAAACCAAGAAACTCAGCTCCGTTCTGCTCAGCGCCCTGCTGTCGGCCGGCCTGATCGCCGGAATGCTTCCGGCAGGGCACACCAACGCAGCTGCGGTGACCTATCCGTTGATCACGGAAGTCTATGCCGATACCAACGTCTCCTATGAGCCGGAAGAGTACATCGCGGTCACCAACCCGACCGCAGCGGCGATCGCGATCGGCGGCTGGTATCTGCAAGTTGGCTCGAACAAGCTGGTCTTCCCGGCCGGCACGACGCTTTCGGCTGGCCAGACGATGTATGTGACGAAAACGGCGACTACCTTTAAAAGCGAAATGCTCTTCCAAGCGGACTTCGAATACGGCAGCAACTCCGACAACGCCGTTCCGCAGATGACCGTCACCGGCTCCGTGCCGAGCCTGGCCAATGCCGGCGGTGCAGTCTATCTCTACAACGCGAGCGCCGCAAACGTCGACACCATGGCTTATGGCACCGGGTCCGCGACGACCGGCTGGACGGGCGCAACCGTACCGAACGTCTCGGAAGGCACGATGTTTGTGCGGGAGAAAGACGAGATGTCCGGCCAATACCCGGACACGAACACGGCGGCCGACTGGGCACACCTGCGCGTATACCAGGCGGGACAATCGCGCTTTGGCGCTCCGACCTACTCCTACGCCGGCACGATCCAGCCTTACTCGTCGCCCGATAACAGCTTTGCGACGCTCTCCGCCCTGCTCAACTCGGCGACGACGAGCATCGACCTGAACGTTTATGAATTTCAGTCGGTGCAACTGCTCGACGTGATCAAAAACGCCTTGGCGCGCGGCGTGAAAGTCCGTGTCTTCCTCGAAGGACAGCCGGTCGGCGGCCTGCTCAACGACAGCAAATATGTCTCCCAGCAGATCGTAAACGCCGGCGGCGAAGTGCGCTACATCATCTCCGATACGGCGAACGGCATCTACAAGCGCTACCGTTTCGACCATGCCAAATATGCGATCGTCGACAGCAAAAGCATCTTCACCCAGTCGGAGAACTGGAAGTCGACCGGCGTGCCGTACAACCAAAACTACGGCAACCGCGGCTGGGGCATCATCGTCAACGACACGCAGACCGCGCAGTTCTTCACCGGCGTCTTCAACAGCGACTGGAACGTTCTGTCCAAAGACTCTTTCCCGTACACGGCCAGCCACGCGAAATACGGTGCGCCGGCGAGCGGTTTCCTGCCGGACACCAGCACCCCGCCGACGGGACGCTATGCCGGCGGCTTCAAGAACAAAGCGATCAACGGCGAGTTTCGCGTGACGCCGATCTTTGCGCCGGACAGCACTTACCTGCAGCAGAACTCGATCATCGGGCTGGCGCGCCAGGCGCAGAACACCTTGCTCGTCGAGCAGCTCTACATCCACAAACACTGGGGTACGACCAGCACCGGCAGCGTGGAGACGACGCCTGATGTCTATCTGGAAGAAGTGATCGCGGCCGGCCGCCGCGGCGTCAAAGTCCGCGTCCTGCTCGACTCGGCGTTCCTCGATGCGAGCGACCCGCGCGACAACCAGTACACCGTGCAGTACATCAACTCGATCGCCGCAGCGGAACACCTCGACATGCAGGCCAAGCTGATCAACCTTCCGGCGGTCGGCATCGAAAAGATTCACAACAAAGGGATGATCGCCGACAGCAGCAAGTCGCTGATCTCCTCGATCAACTGGTCGGACAACTCGCCGTCGAACAACCGCGAAGCTGGTGTGATCGTCGAAAACACCGAAGTGGCCGCGTACTACGAGTCCCTGTTCTGGCATGACTGGACGGGCGGCGCGCAGTCCTGGGACCCGGAGACGGCAAAAGGGACGGCGAACATCCAGATCAACGAAGTGATGTACCAAACGGGCGGCTATGACGCGACCCGCGAGTATGTCGAGCTGTACAACCCGAACAACGTCTCGTATGACCTGACCGGCTATAAGCTGTCCAACAAATCGGGCAATTTCACCTTGCCGTCCGGCACGGTAATCCCGGCTCATTCCTTCCTGATGGTCGGCAAAGACAGCGCCGGATTCTCCGCCTACAAAGGCTTTGGCCTCGACGTGACCGGCATGACACTGACCTTGACCAACACCGGCGACAACCTGCTCTTGAAAAACAGCGCAGGCACCACCGTCGACAATGTCGCCTGGTACAACTATGTGACCAACTGGTCCCTGTACACCAATGACGGCCAAGTGCTGTCCCGCAAGTCCCCGACGCTCGACACGAACTCGCCGAGCGACTGGATCGTCACCACACCGAACCCGAAGCAATAACTAGCAAAAAGAGCATCCCATGTGGGATGCTCTTTTCTGTTTACAGGAACTCGGGACAATAGCCGGGGACCCCGGTATAGAAACAGTGGTTTTTGAAGGCAAATTGATACTGGGTTTTCGGCGACCGCGGCATTTTCGCCGTGCAGGCCGCCCGGTAGCGCCTGCCAGGCGACGGGTTGTAGAACCACAAGGAGCGGCGGGCCAGCTGGTCGATGCGGCCGTTGGTCAACTCCCGGGCGCGGCGCAGGTCTTGCGCCGTCGGGCGCATCTTGTAGATCTCCCCGTTCTGCACCGGTTCGAACGGTGAGCGCTGCGGTCCAAACTTCCCGTAGACCGCGATCGGGATGGTGCGAATGTTGTGAAAGTCAGGCCTGCAGTCTGCCACAATCCGATTGACCAACACGCTCCCGACCAACTCTTGCCCGCGCCGTCCTTCCCCACGGGCTTCTGCCTGCATCAACTGCGCTAACAAGCGGAGGTGCGCGCTGTTCGCTTTCACTCTGCGCATCGGCATCTCTTCACCCTCTATCGTCTCAGATACGATCAGGATATTGACCTGCCTGCCAATCGGTCACCCTTATTTCCATGAAAATAAGATTTTCTTCCAGCTCTCGACAAAAAAGCCGCCGGAGCCGCTTATGCAGCGGCGCGACGGTTAAAGAAGGTCGAGATGACAGGCCAGATCGGCTGCACAAAGCCGATCACGCTTTGGAAAATTCCAAAGAACTGAACGATACGCGGCAGAAAAGAGAACAGTAAAGCCATGCAAACCCCTCCTTTCTTCTCTATGCTATGCCAAAGAAAGGGGACTTGCCTTCCGCGCTTGACCTGTCCTGTGGCGCTTACTTGTTCGTCAAAACGCCGGTGCCAAGCCGCGCCGGGATCCTATCTTGCGCGATCAGGTCGTCGTGGCTCTCACGCTGGACGACGAGATCGGCCTGCCCATTTTGCACGAACACCACGGCCGGGCGGGCGATGCGGTTGTAATTGCTCGCCATCGAGTAACCGTACGCGCCGGTGCAGGACACGGCGAGGATGTCATCCGCTTTGACCGGCGGCAACTGCACATCCCAGATCAGCATGTCGCCCGACTCGCAGGCCTTTCCCGCGATGGAGACGAGCTCTTCGGCCGCGTCGTTCGCGCGGTTGGCGAGCATCGCTTCATACACGGCCTGGTAGAGCGCCGGGCGCGGGTTGTCGGCCATCCCGCCGTTGACGGAGACGTACTTGCGCACGCCCGGAATGTCTTTCGTCGAACCGATCGTGTAGAGCGTGGTGCCGGCAGCGCCAACGATCGAGCGGCCCGGTTCGATGACGATCTCCGGGTACGAAAGCTCCAAGCGGTCGAACGCGGCGGTCACCGCCTTCGTGATCGCGGCGATATACGCTTCTGCCGCCAGCGGCGTGTCTTCTTCCGTGTAACGGATGCCAAAACCGCCGCCGACATTCAGCTTGTGCAGATCGTTCGCGCCGAGACTGCGGACACACTCGCCGAAGAACGCCGAGACGATGTCGACCGCTGCCGTGAACCCGTCCGTTTCAAAAATCTGTGACCCGATGTGTGAATGCAGGCCTATCAGCCGGACGCCCGGCGTGTCCAGCGCCGCTTGCACAGCGCGCTTCGCCATGTCCCCTTTCATGTCGAAGCCGAATTTCGAATCTTCCTGGCCGGTCGAGATGTATTCATGCGTATGAGCCTCCACTCCCGGCGCCAAGCGGAGCAGGATGTCGGCGATGACGCCTTTTTCGCTGGCCAACGCGCCGAGCAGTTTTAATTCGTGGAAGTTGTCGACCACAAATTCGCCGATGCCGGCGTTCAGGGCCAGTTCGATCTCATCCGGGC
The DNA here is from genome assembly GCF_004340785.1 of Tumebacillus sp. BK434. Taxonomy (NCBI): domain Bacteria; kingdom Bacillati; phylum Bacillota; class Bacilli; order Caryophanales; family Alicyclobacillaceae; genus Tumebacillus; species Tumebacillus sp. BK434. The sequence goes on from NZ_SLXS01000001.1 coordinate 1,072,504, forward strand.
CCTTGTTGTTGCCGTGGAAATGGATGCGCTCCGCCGGGAAGCCGGCTTGGAGCGCCGTGTAGAGTTCACCGCTCGACACGACATCGAGAGCCAGCCCTTCTTCGTCGATGATGCGGCACATCGCCAGCGTGCAGAACGCTTTCGACGCATAGGCCACTTCGAAGCGCAGGCCCGATTGTTCAAACGCCCGCTTGTAGGCGCGAATCGTCTCGCGCATCATCGCCTCGTCGTAAACGTACAGCGGCGTGCCGTACGTCTTTACCAGTTCCGTGCTGTCCACGCCGCCAATCTCCAAATGCCCTTGCTCATTGATGCGACTCGTCCCGTGCAAATACATCTTGTGTTTAGCTCCTCTCCAACCTCTCAAACCCGTTTTTTTCCAGCCAGACAACAAAAAAACGGCCGGCGTCAAAGGGAGTGCGCCGACCGTTTTTGGATTTATCGAAATCGAACAGAATCATCCAAAACCAGCTCTGATCCCCTCAACTCATGAAGTAGCGCATCACCTGCAGAACACAATGGCTCTAAGGTGACAGTCCGACACTTGTTCAATGTCGACCCAGCAGGGAACCCGATGGCAGGCACTCTGCTTCGGCGGTCAGCCTTTCCCACATTCATCATCAGTGTGCCATCACTTCAGAAGTGGTACTCATCTTACCCGCGCCTCTACCCCACTCGTAAGAATGAGGTGTCGTCGTATTTAATTATATTCGATTATAGCAGGATTGTTCGGTGCTGACAAGGATTGTTGTCCCTAGTTCGGCTGCCTATCTTTGTCTTTCGGCCGCACGATCGCCGGGCGCTGGTTCTTGTATTGCATCGGCGTGCGGACGATGATCTCCCACAGCGCTTTCAAGTTGAGCGGCAGCAGCGGCCAGAGGTACGGACGGGTGACCGACTTGGTGCGGGCGAGCAGGATGAACCACAAGGCGACCGCCGCGACCAGCCCGTACCAGTCCAAAAACGCCACCGCGAGGATGAAAAACATCCGCGACAGCCGGTTGGCCATCGACAGCTCGTAGCTTGGCGTCGCAAACATCCCGATCGCCGCCACCGCCAGATACAGGATCGACTCCGGCGAAAACAGCCCGACTTTGACGGCGATGTCGCCGATCAGCACCGCCGCGATCAAGCCCATCGCGGTGGCCAATGGGGACGGCGTGTGGATCGCCGCCATCCGCATCATGTCGATCCCGATGTCGGCGAGCAAAAACTGCAGGATGATCGGGATCGCCCCCACTTCATCCGGTCCGAGGAAATCCAAGGGCACAGGCAGCCATTCGCGGTGGACCAGCGTGAACAAGACCCAGAGCGGGATCAGGAACAAGGAAGCCAGAATCCCCAAAAACCGCACCCAGCGCACATAGGCGCCCACCGCCGGGTTCTCGCGAAACTCTTCAGCGTGCTGCACATGGTGGAAGATCGTCGTCGGCGTGATCATGACGCTTGGCGAAGTGTCCACGTAGATCAGCACATGCCCTTCCAACAGGTGCATCGCCGCGACGTCCGGGCGTTCCGTATAGCGCACAATCGGGTACGGGTTCCAGTTGTTGCGCTTGGTCAGCCACTCCTCGACCGACTTTTCGGCCATCGGCAAGCCGTCGACATCGATCTTCTCCAAGCGGGCTTTGATCTCGTCGACCAGCGTGTCATCCGCAACGTCCTGCAGATAGGCGACACAGACGTCCGTCTTCGAGCGTTTGCCGATCTTCATCGTCTCCATGCGAAGCCTCGGGTCACGGATTCTCCGCCGTGTCAGCACGGTGTTTTGCACCAGCGTTTCCACAAATCCGTCACGCGAGCCGCGCACGACCCGCTCCAGCTCCGGCTCGGCCGGCGTGCGCGCCGGATAGCTGCGCGCATCGATCACCAGGGCCTGATCGAACCCGTCGACGAGGATCACCGTCTGGCCGGACAAGATCGCCGTGATGATCTCATTGGTTTTGTTCTGTTTCTCGACCTGCGTGTGCGCCAGATACGTCCCGGCCAGCTTTTCGATCGTGTCGCCCGCCAACTGCTCGCGCTTCAACTGTGCCAGCAACCGCAGCACGTCGTCGATGATCCCGTCTTTGATAAATCCGTTGATATAGAGCAGGCAAAGATCGTGCCCGGCAAACGACATCTGGCGCTTGATCATGTCATAGCTCTCCCCGATGCCGAGCACCTTGTCAAAAAACTTCAGGTTGCTGTCCAGCCGTTTGTCCAACTGCAAATCCTGGTCGGACGGCGGGATATCGGTTTTCTCAATGATCCGCGGCATGGTCATATCCACTCCGTTTCAGAATTTCTAGGATCGCAGCTTTGGTGATCGGCGCGCCTTTTGCAAAGTGATCGCGGCCCTGCATCTTGCCGATGTCGCCGACACCGACGATCATCGGCACGTCGCAGTCGGAGAGCACATCGACCGTATCACCGTAGATCACCATGTCACCGCTGTGCGCAGCCAGGCCGTCTTTGTCGACCGCGTCTTCGATCATCCGGCAGTTCTGGTCGATTGAGAAATCGACAGACACTCCATCGACCATCGGCGTATTGGAAGCAACGGCGATCGCCCCCAGCACTTCGATGTTCGGGTGGTTGGAGACGTATTCGAGAGCCCGCTCGCCATAGCCGTAATCGCCGTTGCCGTTGTCATCGAACATCACCAGCACCGGATCGTGTTTGGCATGTTCGATCAGCCGAACCAACTGCTGACCGCTCAGCGGGCTCGGGTTGCCGGATGAACGGGAGATGACGCGGCACCCCACTTCAGCCGCCACTTTTTCGACCGCTTTTCTTGCGACCTGATCTCCATCTGTGATCAAAATGACTTTGCGCTTCCCCATCGATCCGTCACCCCTTCGGTCAGATTGTCAGTACGGTATCAGCCCTTCGGCCGGAACAGCAGCGCCGCCAAGAAGGAAAACACGATCGCGGCGGAAATGCCGGCCGAGGTCACTTCGAAGATCCCGGTGATGATGCCAACCATGCCGCTGCGGTGCGCTTCGGCCATCGCCCCGTGCACCAGCGCGTTGCCAAATGACGTGATCGGAATCGTTGCGCCGGCCCCTGCGAATTTGATCAATGGCTCATACAAGCCGAGCCCGTCGAGGATCGCCCCGAACACCACCAAGGACGTCATCACATGTGCCGGTGTCATGTTGGTCAAATCCATCATCAACTGGCCGATCACACAGATCAGACCGCCTACGACAAACGCCCATAAAAACGTGATATCGATGTCCATCTAGACCCACTCGCCCCTTTCGATGACCACCGCGTGCGCCACGCAAGGGATCGACTCCCCTTGCTGGGTGGACAGCGGGGAGAGCAGCGCTCCGGTCGCACAGACCAGGATGCGGTTCAGTTCCCCGCGCTCCATCCGCTTGAGCAGGTGGCCGTACGTGACGACTGCGCAGCAGGCGCAGCCGGAACCTCCGGAGAACACTTCGGACTGATCCGGGTCGAAGATCAGGATGCCGCAGTCTTTGAACCGGTCGCCGAGAAATAAGCCCTCTTCTCTCTCGAACAGCTCTTCGGCAATCTTGTGCCCGACCCGTGCCAAGTCCCCGGTGATGATCAGGTCGTACTCGTCCGGCGTGCGCCCAGTATCTTTAAAATGCCGCGCGATCGTATCGACAGCGGCGGGCGCCATCGCCGGCCCCATCTCAAACGGTGACTTCACGCCAAGATCCACCACCTTGCCAATCGTCGCATGCGTGATGCGCGGTCCGTTGCCGCTCTTCCCGACGATCGCCGCTCCCGACCCGGTCACCGTGCATTGCGCGGTCGGCGGCTTCTGCCCGCCGTATTCGGTCGGGTAGCGGAACTGGCGCTCGGCCGTCGAGTTGTGCGACGAAGTGGCCGCCAGCGCATGTGTGGCAAATCCGGCATCCACCGTCATCGCCGCCAGCGCCAGCGATTCCATCGATGTTGAGCAGGCGCCGAACAGCCCGAGAAACGGCGTGCCCAGCGTGCGCGCGCCAAAGTTAGCGGTGACGATCTGATTGAGCAGGTCACCGCCGTACAGCACGTCGATCTGCTGCGCCTGCAGGTTCGCTTTTTGCAGCGCGGTCAGGCAAGCTTCTTCAAACAGGCGGCGCTCCGCTTTTTCCCAGGAGTCCTGCCCGATGTAATTGTCAGGATGCACCGTATCAAACTCTTGGCCGAGCGGCCCTGCTCCTTCTTTCGGGCCGACGACCGCACCGCTGGCCACCAGCACCGGCTGCGACTTGAACTCCCATGTCTGCTTCCCGATCAGCCCCATCGTCTAAACACCTCCAAGACATGTCCTACATCACCATCGTGAAAATTTGTTTGATCAGCGCGATGACAAAAGCTGCCACCGTCCCGAACACGATGACCGGCCCGGCGACTTTAAACATCTGACCGCCGACGCCGAGCACCAGCCCTTCGCTCTTGTGCTCGATCGCCGCCGCTGCCATCGCATTGGCGAAACCGGTGACCGGCACGGCCGAACCGGCACCGGCCCACTGCCCAATGCGGTCGTACACGCCAAGCCCGGTCAGCAACACGGCGATAAACACCATCACCGCCACGGTCGGATTGCCCGCCGTCTTTTGATCAAAATCAAAATAGGCTATAAAAAACTTCTGCACAAACTGACCGAGCAGACAGATCGTTCCGCCGACGAGAAACGCCCGGATGGTATTGGCGAACACAGGCCGTTTCGGCACATGCTTTTGGGTCAGCTGTTTATAATCTGACTTCGCCTTGGGTCCCTGCTTCATGGCGCATGCCTCCCTTGTCATTAGCACACCTTTCGTAATCCTATCTTTCCAAGGCACAGGCTGGGCTATGAAAGAAAAAAGCAGGCACCTTTTGGAAAAGGTGCCTGCTTGTTCACACTCGTTTGGCGTTCGTGATCCGGTCGTATTTGACGGCTGTTTGTTCCCACCAGACATATCCTCCCGCGCTGACGGCGAGAAGAGCCAGCAGGACGGCCACCCAGACCACGCGGCGCTTTGTCGTTGTACCTCTCTCCTCCATCCACCATCACCTCGCTGTACGATACTTGAAGTAGTATGGAGCAGAATGGCAGAACTTAACCGAGCTGGTCACGAATTATCTGTAAAATCTTTTTCTCCAGGCGCGAGACCTGCACCTGCGAGATGCCGAGCACTTCGGCGACTTCCGCCTGCGTTTTGTCCCGGAAGAACCTCATGAAGACGATCAAACGCTCCCGTTCGGGCAACCGGGCCAGCGCATCGTGCAGCGCCAGTTTGTCGAACCATTTGTTTTGCGTCTCGTCGGAGATCTGATCCATCAAGTAGATCGGATCGCCATCATTTTCGAAGACGGTCTCATGGATCGACGCCGGCTGACGCATCGACTCCAGCGCAAACACCACTTCGGTCGGCTCCATGCCCATCGCCTGCGCGACTTCGTTGATGTGCGGCTGCCGGCCCAGCTTTTTGGCCAGCTCGTCGCGGGTGCGGCGCACCTGCCTTGCAGTCTCCTTCAGCGAGCGGGAGACTTTCACCGTCGAGTCGTCGCGCAGGAAGCGCTGGATCTCGCCGATGATCATCGGCACCGCATAAGTGGAAAAGCGCACATCGTAGGAGAGATCGAACTTGTCGATCGCTTTCATCAGCCCGATGCAGCCGATCTGGAAGAGATCGTCCGCTTCGTAGCCGCGGTTGAGAAAGCGCTGGACAACCGACCAGACCAGCCGCTGGTTGGAGACGATCAGCGACTCGCGGGCACTGTCATCGCCGGCTTGGGAGGACGCGATCAGTCCTTTGACCTGCTCGTCCGTATATTTCTGATGCGGGGCAGTTTTCTCAATTGCCATCCTGCATCCCCCTAGTGGTTCGCGACAGAGTGGCTTTTTAGACGTTTGACCAGCCGTACCCGGGTGCCCACTCCGGGTCTGCTCGTCACTTCGATCGCATCCATGAAGTTCTCCATAATCGTAAAGCCCATGCCGGAGCGCTCCAGTTCCGGCTTGGAGGTGAACAGCGGCTGGCGCGCTTCTTCCACGTCTTCGATACCGCGGCCGTTGTCTTCGATCACCAGCTCGATCGTGCCATCGACGATGGCGCAGGTGATCAGCACCGTCCCGTCCTGTTCTTCGTAGCCGTGGATGATCGCGTTGGTCACCGCTTCCGAGACGACCGTCTTGATCTCCGTCAATTCCTCAAGCGTCGGGTCGAGCTGCGAGATAAACGCGGCGACCGAAACGCGGGCAAACGATTCATTTTGCGAGCGCGAGGCGAATTTCAGCTCCATGAAATTGTCCATTACGCCACCCCCGTCTCAGCAAGCGCCTGCGATTCGCTCGAATAGATCCGCAAGATCTTCAGCATTCCGGAGAGCTCGAACAGCTTTTTCAGCTGGTCGTTCACCGAGCAGAGCGCCATGCGCCCGCCCGCCTGCGTCACGCGCTTATAACGGCCGAGAATGACCCCGAGGCCGGAAGAGTCCATAAAGCTCAAGTCTTCTAAATTCAACACGAGGTGCTCGGTCAGGCCGCGGTCCAATTCCGCTTCCACCCGGCTGCGCACCATTTCCGCTGTATGATGGTCAAGTTCACCCGAGAGCCTCACAATCAGCGTATCGCCGCGAACGTCTGTGGAGATTTGCAACATTGTCGTCCTGCCTCCTTGAGGAAAAAATTGCTGTCTTGTCCCCCTATTTCTACTGTGAAGAAAAGGATTCCTGCCCCTCGACAAAACGTCTGTTCAATCCCGAAAAGCCGCCAAAATTCGCATGTGCAGCGTACATTTACAGCCGTCTTGCCGCCTGCTGCACCGGGTCCCAGACCCCATTGTGCGGCGGCGCGTAGGCCAGATCGAGGTCGAGCAGCTGCTCGGCTGTCATCCCGTTCCACAGCGCCGTGGCGATCACGTCGATGCGCTTGTCCGCCCCTTGGCGCCCCACAGCCTGTCCGCCAAGCAGCCTGCCGTCCTCCGCGCGCACGACCAATCTGATGTGAAGCGGCATCGCATCCGGATAATAGCCGGCATGCTGCAACGTCTTCAGCGTTACCGTCTTGTGCGGAATCTGTTCGGCGACCGCTTCCGCTTCTGACAGCCCGGTGCGGGAGGCGGTCAGGTCGAACACCTTCAAGATCGACGTGCCGAGCACACCGCGGTATTCCTCTGTGCCGCCCGCCATCTGCTTGCCCGCGATGCGGCCCATCTTGTTGGCATGCGTGCCGAGCGGAATGTAGTCATCGCGGTTTTTCACACGGTGAAACTGGGTCGCAACGTCACCGGCCGCCCATATATTGGCATGGCTTGTCTCCAGCTTCGGGTTCACCTGGATCGCATCGCGCACCGACAGGGTCAGCCCGGCCTCTTTGGCGAGCTCCGAGTTGGGAACGATGCCGACGGCGACCAGCACGAGGTCGGCCGGATAGGAACCGCTTTGGGTCTGCACCTCGGTCACGCGCCCGCCGGTACCGGACAAGCCGGTGATCTCTTCCCCCAGATTCACTGCGACACCGTGCCGCTCCAGCTCGGCGCGGAGCAGCTCGGCCAGCTCGGTGTCCCACGGTCCGGCAACCTGGTCGCCGCGGTTTATGACGCGCACCGATTTGCCTAAAGCATGAAAAGCTTCTGCCATTTCCAATCCGATGTAGCCGCCGCCGATCACCACCGCCTGTTTGACATGGCTTTGCTTGGCGTACGCGATGATGCGCTCGGCGTCGGCCAGCGTCTTCAGCGAGAAGACGCCGTCGAGAGCAGCGCCTTCCCAGTCGGGCAGGACGGCGCGGCCGCCGGTGGCGATGAGCAGTTTGTCATAGGGGTGCTCCGCCTCCATTCCTGTCTCGAGGTCACGGACGGTCACTCTCTGCCGCTTGGGATCGATCGCCACCGCCTCGTGGAGGATTGTCGCGTTCATGTTGTATGTTTCCTGAAACGCCTCGCGCGTGCGGGCGATCAGCTGTTGCGCCGAAGAGATAGAACCGCCGATGTAGTACGGCAGCCCGCATTGGGCGTACGAGTAGGTTGTGCCTTTTTCGAAAATTGTGATGCCAGCTTTCGGTTGGGCCCGCCTGATCTGCATGGCGGCACTCATCCCGGCGGCATCTCCGCCGATTACGACAAAACGGTCCATCGTTGTCACGCTCCCTGTCATGGCATTACGAATTACCATTGTAGCCACAGGCAGCCTGTTTTAAACGATGGACCGTTGCTTTTTTGAACAAATCTAATTCAGCACTTTTTTAAACAGTTTGTCAATCTCTTCATTAAAGAGCGGGCCTTGCACCATCTGCACGATCTTGCCGTCCTTGTCGATCAAAAAGGAGGTGGGAATGACCAGCACATGGTATTGGTCGGACACTTTGCCTTCTTCATCGAGCACATTCGGGAACTCGACGCCGAATTTTTTTAAAAACGCTGCCGAGACGGACGGTGAGTCCTGATCGGCGAGGTTCACGCCGAAGAACTGCACTTTGCCCTGATAATGCTTCGCCGAATCGGCGAGATCTTCCATCTCCAACCGGCACGGGGTACACCATGACGCCCAGAAGTTCAAAAGCACCGGCTGGCCGCGAAATTCGCTCAGCTTGTGTTTGTTCCCCTGATGATCGACCAGCTCAAAATCGGGCGCGTACTGCCCGGCTTTGATCCCGACCGCTCCTTGCGCCTCTTGTGCATTGGCCGCCAGCGGGACATTGACGAGCACAAGCAGCAAGAGTGCCCCGCACAGCAAGAAGGCGCGCTTCCATCCTTTCGTCACTTGCATCCGCTCCTTTCCAGTCTTCTCTGGAACAGGATGCCCAAACAAAAGGAAGAAAACGCACCCTTGCTACATCCAGTCCTGCGCGATCGCCTGATGCAGCAAAAGTTGCACGGGCTGCGAGATCACTTCGTAACTGCCGACGACAAACCCGTGCGCCCGGACCTCGTCTGCGCGCCCTTGCAGCTCCAGCAAAAATTCGCCGACCGCCTGCGGAAGCCGGTCCTGACGGGTCAAGAGCAGCGGGATCTCCCGCCCCCGGTTGGACAAAGCGGCCGCCACCGCTCCAATCGCCCATTGTTCTGCCGGCACCAAGGCCAATGCCCTGCCGCCCGGCTCCTTTTTGCCAAATCCAAACTTGACCTTGCCTTTGCGCAGCTTTGCCAGCTCCACCGCCGTCTCGTACCCGTCGCGGCCGCCGACCCACGCTTCGATCTTCGAGCCCAGCTTGCGCACCTCGCTGCCAAGCGTTGGCGGAAGGTAGGATTCGGGGGCGGCGACGATCAGCTTCTGGCGGGGATGGCTGCGCAAAAAGCGGGCGGCCATGTCGGACAGCCCGCGCTCCGACGCAAAGAGCACCGGAGCACCGGTCGCCGCGGCATAGCTTCCGGCCGCCACGCCGCCGCCCAGCGGATCGGCGGAGACGAGCACAGCATGACCGCCGCCGGTCAGCGGTTCGAACGCGGCGATCTTGCCGACCGTGTCCCACAGATCGTGCCCGACCAGATGCGTAAACGTAAAGCTGAGCTCCGCGAGCTGGTGCAGGATGTTGGCATGCATCGCGCCGAGCACGATCACCTGTCCGTGCAGCCCTTTGCCCTGCGGTGACAGACGGATCAGCTCGCGGGAGACGCTCTCCTCCAGCTCTTCGCCTTCCGTATAGAGCAGCACCGCATCGAACGGGCGGTGCAACAGGCGCGCTGCAGCGAGCGCCAGCGGATAAGCATCGGGACGCGACAGCAGCACAGCATTCGGACGCCGCGCCGGAAACACGGTCTGGGCGATCCCGATCGCCGCGCTGACCGGGTCCTTGCAGACGATTCGCGTGGTGGCCGTTGTTGATACCTGGTGGGAAATAGGATGCCAACGTTCGTTCACCAGAAGCCCCCCTTTCCGGGCAATCGGTTCGTCGTTACACATTCTATTCACAATTTATGCAGTGAATCGGGTACTCTTGACTGGACAGTTAAGGTTGCAGATGGTATATTGTTCAGGAGTTATGTATAAGCTGTATAATATTTAAAGTCGTGATTTTCTTTCACGAATTGACTTCAGTGGTATTCCTTTCTATTGGACGCTGTAGTACAATAAAGAAGAAAATAAAGATTAATTTAGCTTTAGGGTGGGAGGGAACCCAAATGCCTACGTCTTTAGGACAAAAAATCAAAGAACTTCGAATCATGAAGGGTCTCACTCAAAGTGATCTTGGCTCCGGCATGGTCACCCCGAGTATGATTTCACAGATCGAAGCGGACAAAGCCAATCCATCTCATAAATTGCTCTGCGCCATCGCAGAAAAGCTCGAGACCTCGGTCGACTACTTCTTGTCTGACATGCAGACCAAGCTCGAACAAACAAGCACCTACAAGCTGGCGAAAGCATATATGGAATCTGGAGAATACGACAAATCGATCTCTCTGCTTGAAGAGCTCCTCGACAACCCGGCTCCGCACCTGCAGCTGACGAACATCTCGTTCGACCTGGCGAACTGCTACCTGCATGTGGAACAGTTTGAGCGCGCAACTGAACTCTTCGAAGACGTTTTGGACAGCGCGATCCGCTCCGGTGAACACAACATCGCAGTTCTGGCACTGAACAAGCTTGGCGTGATCCAGCTGCGCAAAGAGAACCTGCTGCTGGCACAGTTCCACTGGAAGAAAGCGTACCAAGTACTCTCCCGCACCGAGGGCATCGACGTGTCGACGAAAGCGTTCGTCATCACCAACCTCGGGATGGTTAACTTGAAACTCGGTGAATATAATGACGCACTTAAATATTACACCGAATCCTACCACCTGCTGCAAGGTACTAATTACCTAAAATTAATCGGTGAAACTTACAACGGTTTGGGCCACGCCAACAAAGAATTGAAGAACTACAAAAAGGCTGTTGAACATACACAGGACGCGATTGCAATATTCAAGTCCTTGAATTTGATTAAAGCGTCCTATGACTGCAAAGTCAACCTCGCGATGATCAAAGGCGATGAAGGCAAAGTTGAAGATGCGCTGGCGCTGCTGGAAGAATGCATGGACGGCTTCTCCAAGCACGGCAACGACTTCGACAACGCCAACGTGCACAGTGAGATCGCCCGCCTGCTCCTGAAGGAAAACCGTTACAAAGACGCAGAAGCACACTGCAAACAAGCGCTGGAACTGCTCCAGCCGGGCATCCGCGAGACCGCATTCGTGTTCCGCACGCTGGCGGAAGTGGAACTGGGTCTGGAAGAGTTTGCATCTGCGATCGAGTTCGCTGAAAAAGCGATCGAGCTGTTCCAGCAGTTCGATATGATCGGCCAGATCACCAAGACCTACGCCCTGCTTGGCGAGATCTACAAGTCGAACGGTGACTTCCTGGCTGCGACCGAGTCCCTGCAAAAAATGCAGAGCATCGTCGAGTCGAACCTGCGCGAACGCGTGCTGATCATGTAACAAGAGCACGAAAAATGTTGAACCCCTGTTTCTTTATGAGAGACAGGGGTTCTTTTATGACTTCTTTTAAATAGTCTGTCAATTAAGGCAACTCAAGACGCGCCACCAGCGGGTAATGATCGGATGCATCACTCTGCACAGTGAACACATTTCCGACTGAAAATTCGCGGGAGATGAGGATCGAATCGATCTGCTTCGCAGCGGCTGGCAAAGTCACCAGCGGCACACGGGACACGTGCTGCAGGTTCTGAGTCCACGGACCCAGCTCCTCACTGTCAGGCGTCGTATTAAAGTCCCCGATGACGATCAAGGGCAGTCCTACGGCAGCAAATTCCTGTTGTAAGATGTTCACATGCCCGATGCGCTCTTCGTGGTTGAGCCCGAGATGGGTGACGGCAACCGCCACCTGGCGGCCATGAATGTTCAAAGTGGCAAGGAGCGCAGCCCGTTCTTCCCTGCCTGATGGCAGCGGGATCACCTTGAGCGCTTCGATCGGATAGCGGGAGAGCAACAGATTGCCGTATTCGAACGGCCCGATCTTTAAAGCCGGTGCAAAGCGGTATTCCAGCCCCAACCGTTCGCCGATCTGTTTGGCCTGATCTTTCAGCCCGGAGCGCGGCGAGTAGCGCTCGACCTCCTGCAGGCCGATGATGTCCGCTTCCAGCTCTTTCAGTTCGTCGATCGTCCGTTCCAGGTCGAGGTCGCCGGCCGCGTTTTTGCCGATTTGAATGTTATAGGTAACCGCTTTCAGGGAGATCGCACCGCCGTGGAGTTCTGGACTCGGAAAGGATTCCTGGCCTTCGACACCCACTTTATTCGAAAACAGCACCAGAATCCCGACAGCAACCCACGCGAATCGTTTCCAAAAGCGTTTCATCTCCCCAGCCTCCTTCGCGATTGCCAAACTTATTAAAATAATCAGACTTTTTAAGTTTTAAAAAAGGCATCCCGCAATCTCTGCGAGATGCCCTCATATGCTTATGGAGCGGAAGACGGGATTCGAACCCGCGACCCTCGCCTTGGCAAGGCGATGCTCTACCCCTGAGCCACTTCCGCACGTACAGGATGTACCGTGTCCAGCGTTGCGACAGGACGTCGCGCTTTTAGCTGGGCTACCTTCGTCCAGCGTTGCGACAGGATGTCGCGCTTTTAGCTGGGCTTCCTTCGTCCAGCGCCGAAAGAAAAAATGGTGCCTTTTACCGGAATCGAACCGATGACCTCATCCTTACCATGGATGCGCTCTACCTACTGAGCTAAAAAGGCGTGTATGGCTCCCCGAACAGGACTCGAACCTGTGACCATCCGATTAACAGTCGGGCGCTCTACCAACTGAGCTATCGGGGAACGATGGTGGAGATAAGCGGATTCGAACCGCTGACCCCCTGCTTGCAAGGCAGGTGCTCTACCAACTGAGCTATACCCCCGCTGGGCAGGATGTGGTTGGTGCCGAAGGTGGGACTCGAACCCACAAAATCACGATTTTGAGTCGCGCACGTATGCCAATTCCATCACTTCGGCAGAAATGGTGGAGAGAGAAGGATTCGAACCTTCGAAGCTTTCGCAACGGATTTACAGTCCGCCCCATTTGGCCACTTTGGTATCTCTCCATCTAAAGTTGGTAGCGGCGGAGGGACTTGAACCCCCGACCTACCGGGTATGAACCGGTCGCTCTAGCCAGCTGAGCTACGCCGCCACGATGTTGTAAGGTAAGTGGCGGAGAGAGGGGGATTCGAACCCCCGAGACGTTTTAGGCGCCTACACGATTTCCAATCGTGCTCCTTCGACCAAACTCGGACATCTCTCCACTTGATTATGCATTCGTGTCAGGCGCTCGTTCATCAGCGGCGACATAAATTAATATATCACGGGACTCGTCCGCACTCAATCGCCAAAATCGGCAGAAATCAGACAAATTGTGAACAAAGTGCTCCATTATCATTCACTATCTTGTCCGCACTACTTTTTTCGCAGCCATAAACAAAGAAAAACCTCATCCGCTTCCGGATGAGGTGTTAACGGTTAAACAACGTCGTACCCTGCGTCTTCGATCGCATCGCGCAGTTTGTTCAGGTCGTATTTGTCCGCATCGTAGGAGACCGCCACACGGCCCGCCTCCAGATCGACGTCGACCGCTGCGGCCCCCGCCTCTTTCAGCGCGCCTTCCACCGCGCTTTTGCAGTGCCCGCAAGACATGCCTTTGACATTGAACGTGAATGAAGTCATTATTGTTTCCTCCTTATGTTAGGCGTCAAGTTTGACGCGTTTTAACCGCAATGCATTGGTGACGACCGAGACGGAGCTGAACGCCATCGCTGCGCCTGCCACCCACGGCAGGAGCAAGCCGGATGCGGCGATCGGAATGCCGATCACGTTGTAGGCGAGCGCCCAGAACAGGTTTTGCCGGATGTTGCGAATTGTGGCCCGCGACAGACGCACCGCTTTTGCCACCCCTTCGAGCTCAGCGCCCATCAGGGTCACATCGGCCGCTTCGATCGCCACATCGGCGCCAGTGCCGACCGCAATCCCGACATCGGCCATCGCCAGGGCGGGCGCATCGTTGATGCCGTCCCCGACCATCGCCACGAGATGTCCGGCGCTCTTGTAGCGCTTGACGGCGTTCGCTTTGTCCTCTGGCAGCACTTCCGCCTGCACTTCGTCGACGCCGACCTGCGCCGCGATCGCCTGTGCCGTCTTGCGGTTGTCGCCGGTGATCATCACCACTTTCAGCCCCAGCGCTTTCAACTCGGCGATCGCCGCTTGCGAAGTCTCTTTGACGGTATCGGCCACCGCGATCAGACCGGCGACCTGCCCGTCTGCCGCAACGAGCATCACCGTCTTCCCTTCCCCTTCCAGGCGCTCCAGCGCGTCTTCTGCCACGCTGTAATCGATGCCCGTCTCCTGCAGCAGGCGGCGGGTGCCGATCAACAGCTTGCGCCCGTCGACGACCGCACGCACGCCGCGCCCGGTCAGCGCTTCGAATTCCTCAGGGTCGTCGAGCCCGCCATCGTCATCGATGCCGGCCCGGACGATTGCCGTGGCCAGCGGATGCTCGGAGTGTTTTTCAGCGCGGCCGGCCTGATGCAGCAGCTCGGTCTCGGAGCGGAACGTTTCGCCCAAAAGCACCACATCGGTGACGGCCGGCTGCCCTTTGGTAATCGTGCCCGTCTTGTCGAGCAGAATCACGCTCACCTTTTGCAGGTTCTCCAAATGTTCGCCGCCTTTAAACAGAATCCCGTTTTCCGCCCCAATGCCTGTGCCGACCATGATCGAGGTCGGCGTGGCGAGGCCGAGGGCGCAAGGGCAAGCGATGACCAGCACCGCCGTCGCGTTCATCAGCGCCACCGTCAGCGCCTCGTTGAATCCGACGTTAACGAGGAAGAACCAGATCAGGAAGGTCAGCACAGCGACCCCGACGACGATCGGCACGAAGATACCGGAGATGACGTCGGCCATGCGCTGGATCGGAGCTTTAGAGCCTTGCGCCTCTTCGACGACGCGGATGATCTGAGCCAGCGCCGTGTCTTTGCCGACCTTGTCGGCGGTGAAGCGCAGCGCCCCGTTCTTGTTCAAAGTAGCGCCGAAGACCGCGTCGCCCGGCTTTTTGTCGACCGGGATCGATTCCCCGGTCAGCATCGATTCATCGACAGACGACTGGCCGTCCAGCACCGTGCCGTCGACCGGAATCTTCTCGCCCGGGCGCACCAGCACGACATCGCCTTGCACCACCTCTTCGATCTTCACTTCCACTTCCCGCCCGTCGCGGATCACCGTCGCCGTCTTCGCCTGCAGGTTCATCAGCTTTTTGATCGCGTCCGAGGTGCGCGTCTTGGCCAGATGCTCAAAGATCTTGCCGAGCTGGATCAGCGTGATGATGATCACGCTGGTCTCGAAATAGACGTGCTGTTCGCCTCGTGCCATCATCCAGACTGAGTAAAAATAGGCGGCGGAGGTGCCGAGCACGACCAGCACATCCATGTTGGCGCTTTTGTTGCGCAGCGCCTTAAACGCGCCGACATAGAAGCGGAAGCCGGCCACAAACTGGATCGGCGTCGCCAACATCAGCTGCATCCACGGGTCCATCAACAGCCCGGGCGCGATGTTGATGCCGACCATCGACAGCATCCCGTGCAGGAACGGCAGCGACAGCACAGCGGAGAAGATAAACAGGCCGATCTGACGCCGCCATGCTTTCTCCCCGTCCTCAGGGTCGGCTTCCTCCTCCATCGGGGCGGCTCCGTAGCCGAGCTTTTCGATGCGTTTGATGATGTCTTGCGCCTGCAATTTATCCTCGTCAAAGGTGACGGTCGCCCGCTCCATCGTCAAGTTGACGTTGGCAGCTTCGACGCCGTCCATCTTGCCCACGACTTTTTCGATCCGGGCGGAGCAGGCGGCACAAGTCATGCCTGTCACTTGCAACGTTACTTTTTGCTCGCTCATTTGAACCATACCCCCCTATGGTATGTATCATATCGCTCCGCATCTAAATTGTCAACACATACCTGACCAAAAATACAAAAAAGCCAAGGGAACTTGATGCCCTTGGCTTCGCGTCGATTATGCTTTAAATTGTTCCATCATCGCATCGAGTTTCGAGGAGATCTTCTCCAGTTCCTCGGCGACCTGCACCACTTCTTCCGAAGCGGAGATCGCTTTGTCCGTTTCGACCGACATCTCAGCAGCCGCCATCGACTGCTCCGACGCCGCCTCTTCGACGATGCGCACCATCTCGCTCATCGAGGAGACGCTCGACGAGATCATCTCAAATTCTTCAGAGACCTGCTCGCCTTTGGTGCGAATCTTTTCGGTGGTGTCTTTGAGCAGATGCGACTTCTCGGCGACCGCATCCGACTCATCGCGGATCTTATCGAGAATCTGGGCGATCTTCGAAGTGGCCGCCGCCGTCTCATCGGCCAGGGAGCGAATCTCGCCGGTCACCACGGCAAACCCGCGGCCCGCTTCGCCGGCCCGTGCCGACTCAATCGCTGCATTCAGCGCCAGCAGGTTGGTCTGCTGGGAGATGTTGACGATGATGTCGATGATCTGGGCGATGTTTTTCGTCTCGTCCTGCAGGCTTTTGACTTTCTGCGCGTTGTCGTGAGCGGTAACCAACGCATCCTTGGTCACATCGAGGATCTCGCGGACGCGATCTGTACCGGTCTCAACCGATTGCTGGACTTCTGTGTTTTTGTCGGACAGCGAAGAGGAATAGGCGCTGACCTGCTGAGCGAGCCCGGCGACGTTCTGGATGCCGACCGCCGTCTCCTGCAGCGCTGCCGAAGCGTGTGTCGAAGAAGAGGCGACCGTCTTGGCTTCCTTCAGGACCTCTTCGGCTGTCACCTGCAGTTTTTTGGACAAGGCGCGCATCGTCTCGGTCGCCGAGGACAGCTCTTCATTGCGCACGGAGATGTCGGCGACGAGCTCTGCCGTCTTGTCGCGCTCCGCCTGCAGCAGCCCGCGCTGGGTGAACTCTTTGCGCAGTTCGCTCTCCTGCATGTAGCAGGTGAACATCCCAGCAAAATTGGTGGAGAACAGGAAAAATGCATCGGTCATCAAGTTCATCATCGAGTCGGACGTCAGAAACGCCATGACGAACCAGGCGCCGAAAATCGCCGTGCCCAACACGCTCGCATAGCGGAAGCGCAGGCGCGACATCGTGTAAATAAAAATGAACAACATCATCATGCCATAATACAAAAACGATGCGTGCGGTGCGAGGTACATCATATACACCACGCCAAAACCGGAAACGGTCGGGAACAGCAGCAAGAGCGGCTGCATCAGACGCTCAAAATACTTGGTGTACGAGAGGATGAACGCAATCAGAGTCAGCGGAATGGTCAGAGCAAAACGGATGAACCAGAACTGGTTCTTCACTTCCGGCACAATCCAGACGTCGAGCGCCGCAAAGACGAACGACAATCCCAGGCCCATCAACAGCCCCATCCGCGCCAAATTGATCGACTTCAGATAAAAGTCATGCTGAAACAGCCTCTCTTGCAGTCTTTTTTCGTTTGTCACGCTTCCACCCCTACACTATGAATCAATCAAACTCAATTATAGGGGTTTTTTAACTGTATTGCCAGAACAAAAAACCGGGGATGGTATCCCCGGTTAACTTTTTGTCAGACGATATCCGTAGAAGATCAGCCCGATGCCGATCGAGTTGGCCAACGGCAGCATCTGCGGCAGGTCGAGGCGTGTAAACGTCCCGCCCATCGCGATGATCAGCGACCCGATCCCGATCCACAGGCCCGATTTGGAGCGGCGTGCGATCGCTGTGAAAAACGCGCCGCCGATCAGCGCCAGGCTGCCCGGGATCGTCAGGATCGGTGAAAAGATCCGCACTGCGCTCGGCAGCGCTGCGCCGCCGATCTCACCTTCTGCCCCTTGCAAGACCGCCAGATCGACCGGCACGGTCAGCGCCTGGTAGAGCATGACGGCCGTCACGCCGACGATCAGTGCAAGGAAGACATGCGCCCACCGCTTCCTGATTGTAAAGTACAGTTGCCCGGCTCCCAGAAAGGCGACGAGAGAAGCTGCCGATACATACCATACGCGGTACACCGTCTCATCCCAGCCCCAGATGTAGGACAGCGCGCTGCCCAAGGCGCTGAAAGTGTACATCAGGAAGCCGATCAGCCACGCCAGTTGAGCCGCTTTGCGCTTTTTCAGCCACTCCTGCAGGATCTGCAGCGAAAAGTAGCCGGCGAGCAGCGTGGCGAAGCTCCACAACAACAAGTTCATAATGCGTCCTTCTTTCTACATGATCTTCAGCGAAACGACCCCAAGCACGGCCAGCACGCCGCAGACGGTCAAGAGCAGCACCGTACGATACGGACCTGCTGTCCGCACGGCCGCCTGTGCGCCGTCTGCCGCCAGCAGGCGCTTTTTCAAACGCCGCCCGACCAGTGCCAGCACGATCGTGGAGAACAAGACCATCAGCGTGCCGCCCTGCTCCATAAAGGAGATCCAAAACGGGAGATCGCTGTGCTCGATCCCCAGCTGCTGGAGCATGACAGCGCCCGAGATCAGCACGATCAGTGCACTCGGATGCGACAAGCCGTTCGTCAGCTTGAGGTAGGCGATGATCTGAGCCTTAACAGTTTCTCCTGCACCGCGCTTGATCATGACCAGCAGGAAACTCAGCACGACCAAACTGCCCAGCCAGACGGCCAGACCGGTGATATGCAAAAAGAACATCGATCCATACATCAGATTCACCCCGCTCTTCTCAATGGCAATTCATCTTTAGCAACTGCCAACCCGACACATGTGTCGGGTGTCGGGTTGATTATGTCATAGGCTGACCGATCAGTCAAGATCATTTCGCTTCGTGCAGGCCGTGATACAGCAGGTCAAAGACCTGCTCGCTCCACAGCTCCGTGCTCAGTCCCTGCGGATTGGGAAGCAGCACAGACTGGAACAGCAGCGCGGCGATCATCGCCGTCGGCACGCCCTGGCGGATCGCGTTTTGCTGCTTCGCCTTTTCACACGCCTCGCTCAGCAGCCCGGCCAGCTTTTGATGATCCTCCTGCACGCCAAGAAGCGCCCGGGCGACTTTTTCCGAAGCGGCACCGGCGTTTTTCAGGGCGGGGATCAGCTGAACGATCTGGTGGATCTGCGAATGCGCATGGAAGATCGTGATCATCCCCTTGATCTGCTGCAACGCGTCCGCTTCGGCGCGCAGGCGCTCGCAGGCGGTGATGATCCTGTCCATCGCATCGGTCATGTACGCGGCGATCAGGTCGTCTTTGTTAGAAAAATGATCGTAAAGCGTGCTGCGGCCGACCCCTAAGCGCTCGGAGAGCAGGGAGAAATTGAAGCCGTCATAGCCCTTCTCCACGAGCAGCCGCTCGGTGGCGGCCAGCAGTTCGCCCCGCTCCACTTTTTTCTTCGCCACAAGCTCTTCCTACTTTCTTAGGCGAGCTGCAAGGAGCGCTTGCAGAGCACGCCTTTGATCGCAAAATAGTCGACTTCTTTCGGCAACGCTTCTTTGAGCGGCTTCAGCGTTTCCGCGCCGAGCTCGTCGATCGCGGCAAGGATCAGCGGCTCCTGCTCGGGCGGGATGATGCGCTCCCATTCGACCGGCTGCCCTTCGGAGATCGCGCGGATGATGTGATCCTGCACGGTGACCGGCTTCAGCCCGCGCTCTTCGGCGACTGCAGACAGGGACAAGCCGTCTTGGAACAGCTGATAGGACTTGAAGTGGCTTGGCGTCTCGTCGGTATCGGACGCCTCTGGCGACGCGGCAGGCTGCGGACGGGCCGGCGCGTGGCCGCGCTCCTCAGCGTACTCCTGCATCAACTGCAGGAACGGAGCGCCGTAGCGCGCCATCTTGCCTTCGCCGATCCCTTTGACCGCCAGCATCGCCGTTTCGTCGGTCGGGCAGTACTCACTCAACTCGCGCAATGTGCTGTCGGAGAAGATGATGTACGGCGGCACTTTTTCCTGCTGGGAGATCCTTTTGCGCAGTTCGCGCAGGCGCTCGAACAGCGTGTTATCGCCGCTCGCCGCCTTTTCTTGGCGCAGGCGGATCTTTTGCAGGACTTGCGCTTGTCCTTTCAGCACTTGCGCCGCTTTGGCATCGAGGCGCACCACCGGGTATTGTCCGTCGGTCAGCACGAGATACCCTTCGGCGATCAGCACGTGAATCAGATCGGTGATCTCTTTTTCTTTGTAAGACTTCATCAGGCCGTAGGTCGGCAGTTTGTCGAAGCCGAACTGGAGCACTTTTTTGTTCGCCGAGCCTTTTAAGACTTGAGCGACAAGCGACGCGCCGAAGCGCTCCTTCATCCGGTAGATGCAGGAGAAGATCTTTTGTGCTTCGACGGTGATGTCCTTCAGTTCGCTTTCGTCCTTGCAGTTCGAGCAGACGCCGCACGGCTCGGCCGCTTCATCATCGAAATACTCAAGGATGTAGTTGCGCAGGCAGCGCGTGGTGTGCGCGAAATCGACCATCGACTGGAGCTTCTTGTACTCCTGCGGCTTGCGCTCCGGGGCCATCACCGACTGTTCGATGAGAAACTTCTGGAGTTGGACATCCTGCGGGTGGTAGAGCAGGATGCATTCGCTCAGCTCGCCGTCGCGTCCGGCGCGGCCCGCCTCCTGATAATACGACTCCATGTTCTTCGGCAAGTTGACGTGCAGCACGAAACGGACGTTCGACTTGTCGATGCCCATCCCAAAGGCGTTGGTCGCGACCATGATCCGGATGTCGTCGTAGAGGAACTGCTCCTGGAACAAAGTCTTCTCATCGTCGCTCAGTCCGGCATGGTATTTGCCGGCGGTGAAGCCGCGCTGGAGCAGATCGGCGTGCAGGGTGTCGACCTCTTTGCGGGTCGCGGCGTAGATGACTCCGGCCTGTTCGCGGTTCTGTTCCAGATAGTGCAGGACAAAATCGCGCTTGTTCTCCCCGCGCAGCACTTTGAATGTGAGGTTCTCGCGATTAAACCCGGTGACGAACGAATAGGCCGGGTCGATGCCAAGAAGCTCGACGATGTCGCGCGTGACCTCGGTGGTCGCGGTCGCCGTAAACGCGGTGACGAGCGGACGCTGGGGCAGCAGGTCAAGCACCTTGGGAACGGCGAGATAACTGGGGCGGAAATCGTGGCCCCACTGGGAGATGCAGTGCGCTTCGTCGATGGCGATCATCGAGATGGGGAGAGTTTCGAGCTGGGAGCGGAAGCGTTCGGAGTCCAGGCGCTCCGGGGCGATGTAGATCAGCTTGTACGCGCCGTGGCGGGCCGCTTCCATGCGCTCTTCCGCTTGGGTCTGGGTGAGCGACGAGTTGATATAGGTGGCGGGGATGTCGATGCTCTGAAGCGCGTCGACTTGGTCTTTCATGAGGGAGATCAGAGGAGAGATGACCAGGGTCAGGCCTGGCAGCAGCAGTGCGGGGATCTGATAGCAGATCGACTTGCCTCCGCCGGTCGGCATGATCCCGAGCACATCGTGTCCGCTCAAGATGCTGGCAATGATCCGTTCCTGTCCTTTGCGGAACGAATCGTACCCGTAGTATTTCTTGAGCAGATGCAGAGCTTGTTCAAACACGGGCAACACCTCGCTTTCTCTCTATCCTACCACCGCTGTTGCAAAAAAGAAACGAGACATCTGTGCAAACTCGGGCCAAAAATGTTCAATCTAGCCAAGCCCTGTATCCTGCGCTATAATGACCACATCCTGCTCTTCCGACTTACATAATACGTGGATGCTTGTCTTTTAAACGAAGCACAGCATCCCGCTACCTCAATTGAAAAGGAGCACGATCCTCATGGAACAGAAACTCGACCAGATCCTCTCCCTTCTCACGACCTTTCACCACGACTTCACCGCGTTCAAGGCAGAAACTGCCGCCAACTTCGCCAGACTGGAAGAGCGCATCATCCGTCTGGAAGCGCGAGTCGCCGCTCTGGAAGAGCGGGTCGCCGCTCTGGAAGAGCGGGTCGCCGCTTTGGAAGAGCGGGTCGCCGCTTTGGAAGCACGGGTCTCCGCTTTGGAAGATCAATTTGCCGATTTCAAACTGGAATTCAACAGCCATCGCCAGGAATTTATCGCGTTTACCGAGGAGACTGCCACGCACTTTGCGATTGTGGAACGTGACATTACCGCGTTACACGAAAAGACGAACAAGATGGAAGGTCAGCTCTCCCTGCTCAATGAGAAGACGTCGCTCGCCATCAAGCTGATCCCCAGCCATTTTGAGCTCAAGGAGCAGGTGTTCGCTCAGCAGAATCAGATCATGAAACTGCAAGACTCCTTCGCAGAGCAGGTTGAAGTCGCCGTTTAATTCATCAGAGTCAACCTCACCGCCGAGGTTGACTCTGCCCTTTCCTTCCCCTCCAATAACGTCGCCATCCCCAAAAGCATCGCTCCAAATCCCTTTCATTTCCGTTTGCAAGCTCCTGACAACCAAAAGAGCATCCAAGACCCGCGCAGGTCTTGAATGCTCCCCAGCACCTATGCGATTACGAGCCAAACGTCAGCCAGCTTTCCACCGTGCGTTTGAACATCGTCCACATGCCGGCTTTGCTGACGTCGAGGCTGGCCACGAGGTCCGATTTGGCGATTTCCTGACCGTCTTTTTTGATCACGACGGAGCCGAGCACCTGGCCTTTTTTGATCGGTGCCTTCACATCGTTGAGCACGACTTCCTGCTGGTACGCCGCTTTCTTATCGCCTTTCTTCATCAGCACGCCGACCGTGTCGCGGGTGATGATCGGCAAGGACCGCACATCGCCTTTGTCGATCATCACTTGCTGAACGACCTGGCCCGGCTTGTACAGGACTTCCGACTTGAAGTTGGCGAAGGCGTAATCCATCATCTGGGAGATCTCCGCATTGCGCACCGGAGAGGTCGGCGCCCCCATCGCCACGGCGATCACGCGGAAGCCGCCGCGCTTGGCCGTCGCGGAGAGGCAGTACTTCGCTTCAGCGGTGAAGCCGGTCTTCAGACCGTCCATACCGGTATAGAAGCGCACCAGCTTGTTGGTGTTGACCAGCCAGAACGGCTTTTCGCTCGATTTGCGCAGGTAATCCTGATAGAGGCCGGTGAATTTCGTCACGCCTTCATGCTTGAGCAGTTCGCGCGACATCAGCGCAATGTCGTACGCCGAGGTGTAGTGATTCTCCACCGGCAGGCCGTTTACGTTGCTGAAATGGGTGTTCTTGCTGCCGAGCTGCTCCGCCCGCTCGTTCATCAGCTGCACGAAGCTTTCTTCCGAACCGGCCAGGTGCTCCGCCACCGCCACCGCTGCGTCGTTGCCGGACGCGACGGCGATGCCTTTGAACATCTCTTCCAGCGACATCTCTTCACCCGGTTCGAGGAAGATCTGCGAGCCGCCCATGCTGGCCGCGTTTTCGCTGGTGCGGATCTTGTCACTCCATTTTACTTTGCCGTTCTCCACCGCTTCCATGATCAACAGCATCGTCATCACTTTCGTCACCGATGCGGGCGGGAGCTTCTGATGGGCGTTTTTCTCAAACAGCACCGTGCCGGTCGCCTGATCCATCAGCACTGCCGATACGGATTGTTTGGCCAGATCCACCTGTGCCGCCTTGTTATCCTTCTTCTCGGCTGCCGATGCCGAGCCTGTCCAAGATGCAAACAGAAGCGCCGTCACGCACAGCAGCGCTGTGCAGGTGCGGCCGAGTCGTCTTGTGAGAGACATGTCTTACCCTCCCTGGATCGTTTCATGTGAACGTCAGCACCTGTAGCATGCTTCCAGTTTGGTTTTTTTATTACAAAATATGAAAAACCCCTCTGATGAGGGGTTGTGTTTAGTGCTGCTCGTCAAAACGCTCGCGGTATTCTTTTTTGCTGAGGCCCGCATCCGCGCGATAGTGGTCACGATAATCAAAAGTCCCGCACATGGTCCCTTTGTTGGTGCCCACCACATCGTTTCCGTTCGAGGTCACTTCAATCTTCTCCGCGACGCACGCCGTCTCTTTGTTATACATGCATTCTTCCACTTGGCATTTTACACCTGCCGGCATTCCAATCACCCCCTATGGAGCTTATTGTTGCCAGCAGAAATGTCGCATATACCGACTCGCTTGGCTTATGCGAAGCGTTCGATTCCCGCCTTGGTGACCACGCCGTGAATCAGCGGCGGCGCAGGACGCTGCTCATCAGAGAGCACATAAGCGGCCTGCAGGCGCGTAATCACTTCGCGGAGTTTGCTCTCGTCGTTGACGTGCAGGGTGGCGATCGGTTCGTTCGCCGCGACCGCATCGCCCGCTTTCTTGTGCAGGACGATTCCGACCGCCAGATCGATTTCCGACTCTTTCGTCTCCCGTCCTGCGCCAAGCAGCATCGCGCACGTGCCGACCTCTTCGGCGTGAATCTCCGCCACGAACCCCGCACGGCCCAGCGTCACCGGCACTTGACGCTTCGCCTGCGGCAGCAAGGTTGGGTCGTCGACAACCGCCGGGTTGCCTCCTTGCGCAGCGATGAAGCGACGGAACGTTTCCAGCGCCTTGCCGCTTTGCAGCGAGTCGGTCAGCATCTGCAGCGCCTCTTCCGCCGTCGCTGCATGGTTGGTCGCGACCAGCATGTACGAGCCGAGCACCATGCACAGCTCGGCCAGATCGTCCGGCCCCTGGCCGCGCAAGGTGTCGATCGCTTCCTGCACTTCCAGCGCGTTGCCGATCGCATAGCCCAGCGGCTGCTCCATCCCGGAAATGACGCCGATCGTGTTGCGGCCGACGTTCGTGCCGATATCGACCATCGCTTTAGCAAGCTCAAAGGAGCCGTCCAGCGTCTTCATAAACGCGCCGTCGCCCGTCTTCACATCGAGCACGATCGAGTCGGCGCCCGAAGCGATCTTCTTGGACATGATCGACGAAGCGATCAGCGGAATCGTATCGACCGTCGCTGTCACGTCGCGCAATGCATACAGCTTCTTGTCGGCCGGTGCCACCGAGCCGGTCTGGCCGATCAGAGCACAGCCATACTCGTTGACGTTTTGCACAAATTGCGCTTCCGGCAAGTCGATCCCGAAGCCCGGGATCGCTTCCAGCTTGTCGATCGTGCCGCCCGTATGTCCGAGCCCGCGCCCGGACAGCTTGGCGACCGGCACGCCGACCGACGCCACCAGCGGCAAGAGCACCAGCGTCGTCGTGTCGCCGACGCCGCCGGTGGAATGCTTGTCAACTTTGTTCCCATTGATCGCCGAGAGGTCGATCATGTCGCCCGACTGCGCCATCGCCAACGTCAGTTCGGCCGTCTCCTCCGCAGTCATGCCTTGGAAATAGATCGCCATCGCCAGCGCCGACATCTGATAGTCGGGAATCGTGCCTTCGGTGAACCCTTTGATCACGAAGGAGATCTCCTGCTTGGTCAGTTGGCCTCCGTCGCGCTTCTTGTGGATGATGTCATACATTCTCATGGCAAATACCCCTTAGCCTTTCACGATCCGGCTCAGGAAGCTTTCCCCAAGGCCGGTGCTCTGCAAGCCATAGTTCTCCGCGATCGTCGCCCCGAGATCTGCAAACGTCTTGCGGGTGCCAAGGTCGATGTTGCCTTGCGCGTTTTTGCCGTAGACGATCAGCGGCACGTACTCGCGGCTATGGTCGGTGCCTGGCGTCGTCGGGTCGCAGCCGTGGTCGGCGGTGAGGATCAGCAGGTCGTCCTCTTTCATCGCCGCCAAGATCTCCGGCAGGCGCGCGTCGAACTCGTGGATCGACTTGGCAAAACCTTCCGGGTCATTGCGATGGCCGTACAGCGCGTCGAAGTCGACAAGGTTAGTGAAGATCAAGCCTTTTTCCACTTGCTTCATCTGCTCCAGCGTCTTGTCCACACCGTCCATGTTGCCGTTGGTCGACGCTTTGCCGTTCACGCCGGAACCTCCGTA
This sequence comes from Tumebacillus sp. BK434, assembly GCF_004340785.1. NCBI lineage: Bacteria > Bacillati > Bacillota > Bacilli > Caryophanales > Alicyclobacillaceae > Tumebacillus > Tumebacillus sp. BK434. The sequence continues at coordinate 1,098,197 of NZ_SLXS01000001.1, forward strand.
GATGTCGTAGATCTTGCCAACGCCGACTACAGACAGCCCGGCATCGTCCATCTCGTTGAGCACAGTGCGGCCAAAGTCGCGGGAGTAGTCATGGCGATTCGCCGTGCGGGTGAAATGACCCGGTTCGCCGATGAACGGACGGGCGATAACGCGGCCGACCGCATGCTCGCCGACAAGCAGTTCGCGGGCGATCTTGCACATGCTGTACAGCTCCTCCAGCGGGATCACTTCTTCGTGTGCCGCGATCTGGAAGACGGAGTCTGCCGAAGTGTAGATGATCGGCGATCCGGTCTTCATGTGCTCTTCGCCGAGATCCTTGATGATCTCCGTGCCCGAAGCCGGGTAGTTGCCGAGCGTCTTGCGGCCGATGCGGCGCTCAAATTCGTCCATCAGGTCGCGCGGGAAGCCTTCCGGGTAGGTCGGGAGCGGCTTGTCGAGCTTGATGCCCATCATCTCCCAGTGGCCGTTCGTCGTGTCCTTGCCGGCCGACAGCTCAGCCATCTTGCCGTACGATCCCAGCGCTTCCACCTGTGCGCTCACACCTTGCACCGGGTGGATTTTGCCGAGGCCGAGGCGTTCCAGATTCGGTACGTTCAAGCCGCCGACCGCCTTGGCGATGTTGCCGATGGTGTTCGAACCTTGATCTCCATATTCAGCAGCATCATACATTTCACCAATGCCACAGCTATCCAATACGATAAACACGATGCGGTTATAGCTCATGTCAGAATCTCCTCCGTTTGGCTCGTTACTCACAATTAGGGTATGTCTTTCCTGTCTTGTCCATTAATGTACCCCAAAGGACAGATGTCTGACAACCCATGGATCCAAAATCAAAAAACCGCCTCCGCAGAGGAAGCGGCACGTTACAGCACATACGATGCGAGCACCTGTTTCAATGAACCTTTGGTCTGCACTTCTTCCGTCAAGCATGCGGAACAGCGTGGCCGCCACCCGACTATTATATACAGAAAAGATTGCCAGAGAAAAGCCCCTCGCGCCGATTGGCGGAGGGGCTTTCCATGCACATTGGGGGTAGGGGGGTTGTTACGTAAATGGGTTGGCTGATATATAAATACGAAACCCCCACATCAAATGTGAGGGTCAATGTTGTGCTTAGGCACGCGGATGTGCTTTGGCGTAGACTTCTTTGAGTCGAGACTTGGTGAGATGCGTATAAATCTGAGTGGTCGAGATGTCAGCATGCCCCAACATCTCCTGCACGGCCCGCAGGTCTGCCCCATTTTCCAGCAGATGCGTCGCGAAGGAGTGACGCAAGGTATGCGGCGTGATCTCTTTATCGATCATCGCAGATTGCGCGTATTTCTTAATGATCTTCCAAAAGCCCTGGCGCGACAGACGCTGTCCGTGGTGGTTGAGGAACAGAGAATCTTCCGTCTGGTCGCGGAGCAGTTTACCGCGGCTCTTTAACAAATAGTCGCCGACGGTGGTCAAGGCGACCGAACCGAGCGGAATGATGCGCTCCTTGGAGCCTTTGCCGTAGCATTTGAGAAATCCCATGTTGATGTTCACGTCCGAGATGTTCAACGACACCAGCTCAGAAACGCGAATTCCGGTCGCGTAGAGCAATTCGAGCATCGCCTTGTCCCGCGCGCCGGCTACGGTGCCCGTGTCGGGGCCTTCAAGCAGCGACTCCACTTCTGCCACCGACAGCACTTTTGGCAGGCGCTTCTCGATCTTCGGCGATTCCAGGTTGGCCGTCGGGTCTCCGTCGATCAGGCCGTCACGCAGCAAAAAGCCGTAGAACGCGCGCAAAGAAGCCAGGTTGCGCGAGATGGTGGACGTCGCGCGTCCCTTGCGCTGCAGTTCCGCCAGATACGCGATGATGTTGGCGCGCCGCGTTTGGTTCAGGTCGCGGATGCCGCTTCGCTCGAGGAAGCCTGCATACCCAATCAAGTCACGTTGATACGACTCGAGTGTGTTCAGTGCGAGTCCTCGTTCTACTGCTAGGTAATGTATAAATCGCTCGATCAGCCTGTCCATGTAACGACTCCTTTTGTCCATGCTTGACCCCAAAGAAATTCGGCAATTTGGACGGAAATCCTGCCCGCCGGACAAAAGTTATGTAAAGAAATCTATTCCCCGATTTCAAAAAACAGGCTGAGCCGGTCCAGCATTTCCTCGTAGATCGCCTCGGACTGGGCCTCCTCATACCGCGCTTCCACCTTCACCGCATCCCCGCCGACCGGCTCTTTGTACTTGTTGGCCGGCTCAATCATCTCCTGCACGATCATCAGCACTTTGAAGCAGATGAAGCTGAAGATGACGGTAAAGATGACCATGCGCAAAAAGCGCGACAACTGGCGAACGGAAATGATCATCTCTTGTCCCCCCTTACAGTCCCTCTTCTTATCTGTATGGACAGGAACAGCAAAAAAGAAGGAGCAATTTCTGCTCCTTCTTCCGTTCATGCTGAATGATTAGGCAGTGACAGCTGCCAGATCGGTGTAGTCGTAGCCCAGAGCGGTCGCAACCGCTTCGTAGGTGACTTTGCCGGCTGCGACGTTGACGCCTTTCGCCAGTGCCGCATCGTCTTTCACCGCTTGTGCCCAGCCTTTGTTCGCCAGCGCAACCGCGTAGTTCAGGGTCACGTTGGTCAGCGCCAGAGTCGAGGTGCGGGCAACTGCGCCCGGCATGTTGGCAACCGCATAGTGTACGACACCGTGCTTGACGTAGGTCGGCTCGGAGTGCGTGGTCACGCGGTCGATCGTCTCGATCGAGCCGCCTTGGTCGATCGCCACGTCGACGATGACAGAGCCCGGAGACATTTGCTTGACCATGTATTCTTTGACCAGCTTCGGTGCGCGAGCGCCCGGGATCAGCACGGCGCCGATCACGAGATCCGCGTCGCGAACCATCGACTCGATGTTGAAGGAGTTGGACATCAAGGTGCGCAGACGGCCGCCAAAGATGTCGTCCAGCTGGCGAAGACGGGTCGCGTTGTTGTCGAGGATGGTGACGTTCGCGCCGAGACCCAGCGCCATTTTCGCTGCGTTGGTGCCGACGATGCCGCCGCCGATGATCACAACGTTGCCCGGCAGTACGCCCGGGACGCCGCCGAGCAGGACGCCTTTGCCGCCCCACGGTTTTTCCAGGAATTGCGCGCCGATCTGCACCGACATGCGGCCGGCCACTTCAGACATCGGAGTGAGCAGCGGCAGGGAACGGTCCGGCAGTTGGATGGTTTCGTATGCGATCGCCACGACGCCTTGGTCGATCAGAGCTTTGGTCAGCTCCGGCTCCGGCGCGAGGTGCAGGTAGGTGAACAGGATCAGATCCTTGCGGAAGTAGCCGTATTCAGACGGAAGCGGCTCCTTCACTTTCATGATCATGTCGGCGGTGCTCCAAACTTCGCCGGCCGACTCCAGAATCACAGCGCCTGCGTTCTGGTAGTCTTCGTTCGTGAAACCGCTTCCCAAACCGGCATTGGTTTCGACAAAGACGTTGTGTCCGTTGGTGCGCAGCGCTTCTACGCCCGCCGGAGTGATGGCAACACGGTTTTCATTGTTCTTGATTTCCTTCGGAATTCCAACGTTCATAATTATGTAGGCCCCCTTAAGTGCGAGCATGGCTCGTCCAAACAATACATTTTCATATGCAATAAATATGCCAAGTCGAGACGACTTGGAAACTTGTCCAGCTATGGTGCATGATTGTAGTCTGCATCATCCAAAACAGAGTATACGGCAACTGCCGGAAATCTGCAAAAAATGACACAGTCTGCAAGAACATGCAGGCAGTCTTCTGCATGCTAATGCATTACGAAACATCGCCTTTGCAGGTTTCGCAGTAGCCGAGAAAACTGACGCGGTGATCGACGATCTTAAAGTTGTGGTCGCGTTCGACCCGCTCCTCGAGGTCGTCAAGCATGTCTTCGATCTCCGACAGCTTCCCGCATTTCAAGCAAATCAGATGATGATGGTGATGCGGATGATCGTCGGTGCGGAACTCGTAGCGCGCCACGCCGTCGCCGAAGTTGAGCTTCTCGATGATCTTCAGATCGCACAGCAAATCGAGGGTGCGGTAGACGGTCGCAAGGCCGATGTCGGGCGACTTTTGCTTGACCAGCATGAAAATCTCCTCCGCACTCAGATGGCTTTCCTCGTTCTCGAGAAGCACGCGCAAAGTTGCTTCACGCTGAGGGGTCAGCTTAAACTGCTCCGCATGGAGTTGTTTTTTTATCTGTTCGAGTCTCTCTTGCATCTCCTGCCCCCCCTTAGCCTGCTATTCTCTAAATCCTTCCTTATTATATTCAACGGTTTTAGACGTGTCAAACATTTGCCAGTTCAGCGAATCTCTCGTCGTCCGGGCAGCGCTTGCGCATGTTTTTCAGCGTTTTCCGGGCCGCCTTCTGCACTTCTTTGTGCGAGTCGGACAACAGCAGGGAAATCATCGCAAACGCGTCGTCAGGATGGACCGCTCCCTGTGCTCCGCTAAACGACATCACGGCGTTCCAACGCATCGGCCAGCTCTCCGCCCGCGCCCACTGGTGCAGCTTGGGCAGCGCTTCTGCCGGGTAGATCCGCAGCAGGCCGTCACCGATGCAAAACGGGCCGAGGTTGATCCGCACGTACTCATGCTCGGCCCCAAGCAGCAACTCGGTCAGCTGCAAGAGCGGACCAATGCTCTCCGGCAGCTTTTTCTGGGCGGTCTGTTTGACGGCGAGCGCGATCTGGCGCTTGACCGACTCGTGCGGATGCAAAGCCAGCTCTTCGATCAGTCCGAGGTGCTGCGGCCAGGCCGAGGACAAAAGGCTGGTGAAGGCCGGGGCCGCCCACTCCCGCACCTCCCAGTCCTCATCGGTCGTAAGCAAGAGCATCAGCGGCGTCAATTCCAGCTCGCGCGGCCACAGCTCCTGCATCAAGGCGCAGGCGACCTGCTTGGCCATCGGCGAGGGATGGGCGGCCAGCTCCCGCACCCGCCGGGTCAGTGCGATGTCGTCGCCTTGGCAGGCGTCGAGGATCGCTTCAGCGGCCAGCATCTTCTCGGCCTGATTGGCGCCCGGCTTGCCGTGATGGGTGCCTTCCTCAAAAAGATCGACCAGCTCCTGTGGCGCACCCGACGCGGCGAGCCGGACGATGTTTTGTCCCCGTTCGGTCAACACTCGCTTCTTCGGCATAAAAATCGCTCCCTTATCTTGGTAAGTCTATTATAGACTTCCGCGAGCGGGAGCGGCTATTAAAAGTTTTGATAGGAAAATTTCTCGATCAGCTTGACCATCTCGTCAAACGAATCGGGCTGCACGGGATCGTCAAACGCCAGCTTGTTGCGGCCGACATGTCCGCATTTCTGGCAGCGGTGGACGACCATGTGGCCTTTTTTCTTGTGCTCCTCAAAGCCGATCGGCACAAGCAGCCCGCCGCAGTTCGCCGCCCGGTCGCCCGGGTTGATGTCGAGATGCAGGGAATGAAAACACCGGGGACAGTGGTTGCGGCAAGACCCTTGCGCCAAGGGTTGCACGTCCGTCCCGCAGTGCACACAGGCAAAATTTTCGTTGATCACAGTAAACTTACGGCTCATGAGACAATACGCTCCTTGCCTCCTACACGTGTGGCACGATCAGGCGCATCAGGGACGGCGAGAGATACCCTTCCACAAACGCGGCGAGCACCATTGCGACGGCGACCGCGCCGATCAGCCCGGTGTACGAGAGGAAATTTCGATAGAGCAGCGTGCCGGTACCACCGCGCTGCTGATTGGAGAAGCGGCTTCTGACCAGCATCAGCGAAAACGAGATGCCGGCCACGCCGCAGAGGATCAGCGCCGGCACATAGATCAGATTTTGTGGCAGGATCGCAGCTGTCGCAAACAAGAGGCCCTGCCCTTTGAACTGTGACACGATCACGCCGACCGAAAAGCCGACGACAAATCCTTTGATGAAAATATAGATGACGATGACCGGCAGCCCGATGATCGACATGCCCAAGATCCAGAGCAGACCGACCGTCTTCAGAAATGACGCTGCCGAATGCCACGTGATCTCCGACGCGGTGGTGCCGGTCTGATCAAGGGAGATCGCGTTGAAGAACCCTTTTAACGATTCATTGAGCGCGGCCACCTGATCCTCGGCCAAAGCACCGACGACGATCGCGCCAAACAGCGCGCCGATCATAAACAGCACCGCTGTAAAGACAAACAAACTCAGGTGATCCCGCAGGTATAACAACGATGCTTGTTTCATTCTGCCAAACATAGCTGGCCCCTCCTCCTCCGACATGCTGATGCTTCAGTCTATGCCGGAGATGGAGAGACTATGAATCTCAAGAGAGCTGTTCTAGGAGAGAATCTTTCCGTAGATTCCGCCGCCGCCCGTGGCGATCGCCAGCTTCCCGGCCCGGGCGAGCACGATATCCCGCGCGATCTTGGCACCGACCACATCGGCGAGCTGCTCTTCCGTCGCCTGGTGCAGCACGTTCATCTCCGTTCCGAAATGGTCGAGCAGCTTGACGATCGTCCGCTTGCCGACTTTCGGGATGAACTCCAAAGGCACCTGATAGTGATAGGGCGGACGGTGCGGCGGATGCACCGGCTCTGTGCGGTCGGCGATCGAGCGGATGCGGTCGAACACGCCGCGCACGATCTTCGTGCCGCCGCAGGACGGGCAGGACAGGCTCTGGACCGCGGCGGTGTCGAGCACTTCATCGCAGGCGAGGCAAAAGGTGCGGTGATACTTGCCAAGCAGCGGGTCGAGCCCGTAGTTGGCCGTCACGCCCCGCCCGTCCTCACGCTGGAGCGCTTTTTTTACTTCATCAAAAGTCGGCTCGGCGACCCGCACGCGGTTGTACTCCCGCCCGATCTTGGCCAGCGAATGCGCATCCGAGTTGGAGACGAACGTCACGCCGCCGAGCTCCGAAAACAGGTCGGCCATCGCCGAATCGGAGGACAAGCCCAGCTCCAGCGCGGTCAAATGTTCCAGCTCCACCATGTCTGCCACGCGGGGCACGCAGTTGCCAAGCACGCTTTTGTGCGGGGTGAAGGCGTGGTTGATGATAAACATCCCGCCGAGCTCCGCGCACTTCGCCTGCAGCTCGAACGATGTGCAGCGCGCCCGCTGCGAAGACAGCACCCGGTTGGTGACCCGCTCCCCCAGCCATTCCGAAAACTCGCGCATCGTCCGGATGTCGCGCATCCAGATGCCAAAATGCGCCGCCCCGCCGTGCGGCCCCGACGTCTCCACCTCGGCGCCGAGCAACAAGGTCGTCCGGCCCAGATAGTCATAGCCGCCGCCCGGCAGTTCGGTCAGCACGCCGCTCTTCACGTAGTCTTCGATTTCATCTAAAACGGGCGGCGACACGGCGTCGATGATCCCGATGATCGCGATCCCTTTGCGGTCGGCCGCCTCGCGGATGATTTCAAAAAAGGTCAGATCTTTGCCGGCGGTGATCTTCACCGGGCGGTTGTCCTGCGTGCGCCCGATGTGAATATGTAAGTCCAGAAAATGCTCGCGCAGCTTTGCGCTCATCGTTACGCCTTGCCCTGCAGAGCGCGCTCGCGCAGCCACCAGTAGACGCAAGCCAGCGTCTTCGCGTCGTAGATCTGACCGTCGGCGACCATCTGCTGCGCTTCGTCAGCGCTCACTTCCAGCACGTCCAGGAATTCGTCATCGTCGAGGTTTTGCTGCTTCAAGGTGAGTCCTGTCGCCACATAGGCGTGCATCAGTTCGTCGGCGAAGCCCGGCGAGGTAAAGAACGAAGCGAGGTGCTTCCACTCCTTCGCCTGATAGCCGGTCTCTTCTTCCAGTTCGCGCTTCGCCGATTCCAGCGGGTTCTCGCCGCGCTCCAGCTTGCCGGCCGGCGTTTCGATCAGCACGCGCTCGGTCGGTTTGCGAAACTGTTTGACGAGCAGGATCTTTTCATCATCGGTGATCGCCAGCACCGTCACCGCCCCCGGATGCAGCACCACTTCGCGCTGCGCTTCTTTGCCGTTGGGCAGCTGCACGGTCTGGACGGTGAGGTCGATGATCTTGCCTTCGTAAATCGTTTTCGACGAGAGCGTCTTTTCTATCAAATGATCGTGAGACAACTTTTCTCCTCCTCCGTTTGGTATAACTCTTCCACTCCCGGAATAGACTGGGAACAAACGACAGGTTCGGGAGGGACAACCCGCATGGTGAAAACGTACATGACAGCAAACAGACTGCGTCTGGTCGGCAAGGCCTGGGAGATCCGCGCCGTGCTCCGCACGATCGCCGGCAACAGCAACGCCACGCTCACTCAGTTCTTATCGGCCAATAACGCTCCGGCAGAAGACCGCACGGCATGATGCCGGGGCGGTTTTTTTATCAGCCGCGCTGCCCATTCGCCGGCAGCGCCCGCCGCGAGGAAAAACGCAGGGTCTTCGGACAGCGTCCGTCCCATCGTTTTTAATGGTACTTGAAAGTGGCCGGTTGCGTCCAGTATCGACCGGCCGCTGACCCCGACGAAGCGGTGCCGCTCGGGAAGCCCGGCCTGCGTGATCTGCCGGAAGATCAGCCGGGTCTCCCCTTCGGCCAGATCGGGCAGCGGAACGGTCGCCGGAGCGAGCGCCACCCGCCCGAGCGCCGTCAGCGTGTGGTGCGACACCCCGTGGTGCCGTTCGCGGCGGTCGGCGAAAGACAAGCGCGGTACGACGACCGGGTCGCCGCCGAGCGTATGCACGGCGTTGACCGCCTGGCCGACTTCGAGGCCGGTGTGCCCGTATTTGGTGCCGGTGCCGACGATGCCCGGCCCCATCGCGACGATGATCACGTCCGCTCCGATCGCGTGGCGGGCGGCCAGCAGCCCGGAGTAGAGATTGACCGCTTCCAGATCGCCGCCGTACGCGTGTCCGACGGTGACCGTCCCGGTGAGCAGCCCGCGCTCTTTCAGCGTGCGCACCGTCTGGGAAAACGCCATCGGCAGCGCCGCGCCGTCTGTCATCACGTACGCGATGCTGCCAGACGGCCCGCCCGCTTGTTCCAATTGATGCTGCAGCGTCATCGCAACGGCCGGCACCATTGAGTGCAGTTCGCAGATCACCACCGGAACGCCTTGCAAGCTCTCCGCATCGCGGATGCGGTCATGCAGTGGGTGATCCGGCTCTTCCACCGCATGCACCGCCCGCTGCCAGGGCGTGTAGCGCAGCTTCATGATGTGGCCGGGCGTATCGAACGGCTCCGTGCCGCCCGTCCCCGCTTTTTCCAACAGGGCGGCAACAAAATGCACGCCGCCCGTGCCCAGCCCGAGCCGGACGCCGGTCGTGTTCAGCAGCACCGCATCGCCAACGTCCGGCCGCGCGCAAACGCCCGGCTCGGCAAACGCCCGCTCCTGCTGCCCGTTCACCTCGACGAGCAGTTCCCGCCCGTCTGCAGTGTCGGCGGCGACTGCGGTGATGACGCCGCGCTCGAACTGCATGTTCACGACGACTTCACCCCCGTGCGTTCAGCTGCCGTCTGAATGATGCCAATCACCAAGCGCGTGGCATCCAGCAAATCTTGCACTTTCAAGCTCTCTTCCACCGTATGGTCATTGGTTGCGCCCACACCCAAATTGACGGCTGGAATGCCTTTGGCGTTGAAGTTGTTCGTGTCACTCCCGCCTCCGCGCGGCGCCAGTTTCGGCTCCAGTCCGGCCCGGCGCACACCTTCCATCGCGAGGCGCACCACTTCGTCGTCTTCGTTCAGGTTGAAGCCTAGATAGATCTTCTGCTCTTCGAAGTCCAGCCGCGTGCCCCACTTTTCGCAGGCCAGCTCAAAGGCGCTGCGGATCTTCGCCAGCTGCTCGCTGAGCTTTTGACCGTTGCGGCTTCTGACCTCGCCGCGCACTTCGCAGCGGTCGCAGACGATGTTGGTGCGCTCGCCGCCTTGGATGATCCCGATGTTCGTCGTCGTCTCCTCATCGATGCGCCCGAGCTTCAGGCCGGAGATCGCGTCGGCCGTTACGGAGATCGCGTTTAAGCCGTCTTCCGGATTGACGCCGCTGTGTGCCGCTTTGCCATAGATGCGCGCGATAAAATCGACCTCGGTCGGCGCCATCGTGATGATCGTGTCCGGCGGCCCGCCCGAATCCATCACAAACGCATACTGCGATTTGATCTCGTCCGGCTCCAGAAACAGCGACCCGTACAGCCCGGTCTCTTCGGCGATCGTGAAGACGAACTGCAAGTCGCCGTGCCGAATGTCCTGCTCTTTCAAAAAGCGGATCGCTTCCAAAATCGCGGTAATGCCGGCCCGGTCGTCCGCGCCGAGGATCGTTTTGCCGTCCGTTTTGATCACGCCGTTTTGAATCTGCGGTGAGATCCCTTTCGCCGAGACGACCGTGTCCATGTGCGCGGTGAACATCAAGGCCGGGACGCCTTCGAGATCGCCCTTCAGATGCGCGATCACGTTGCCCGTCTTGCGCGTACGCCCGAGCATCTCGACGGTCGCTTTGTCCAACCCGTGGCTGGCGCGCTCCCCGGCGTTGTCTTCATGCACGTCCAGCCCGAATTCCTGCAAGGTGCGGAGCAGATAGTCGGCCATCGGCCGCTCTTCATGAGAAGGCGTGTCGATCTTGACCAGTTCCAAAAAGCGATCGATCACCTGTTGTTGGTTCAATTGCACGCAAATACACCCCTTTCGCCACCTAGTATGACCTTGTTTTGACAGGGATAAGCGGCCGAAGGGGAGAAGTAAGGGGCGGGAGGCGAAGCATATCATGCTGTTGCGAAGAGTATTAGCAGGTCCGATCCTCCGTCGGGCTGACCGACACGGTGTTACGATCTGGCTGGCCACCTCTCAACCGTTTTGGGTGACGGGCGAAGTGTTCCGCTTCGAAGAAGGCGACTTGACCCGTCCCCGCAAAATCGGTTCTGGCCGCGTACAGACTCTCCCGTTTGGCGATCAGCTGCATATCACACTGGTCACGATCACCCCGGTGCGGGGCGCCTTTCCCACCGATGAACTGCTGGCCTACGATCTGGAGCTCTGTCACTCGCCTGAGGAGCGCGACGGCCTGCGTTTGAAAGACCTTGGCCTGCTGCACGGGCCCGCTGCGATCACCTATGACGAGGTGCCGCTGCCGAGCTTTATCTTGCGGGAACAGCCCCCGCTGTCCTTTTTATTCGGTTCCTGCCGCAAATTGCACGGCGAGGGCGAAGACGCGCTGGCGGCGGCCGATGAAGCGATCGCAGCGACCGTTTCTGATCCTGTGCAACGACCGAGCGCTTTGTATCTGACCGGGGATCAAATCTATGCTGATGATGTGTCGGCAGCGCTACTGCCCCATTTGACGGAGCTTGGCAACACGCTGGTCGGACGGGAGGAACAGATCCCCGGCTTTGACACCTCAATGCCTGAGATCCCGGTCGGCGGCCGGGCGAAACTCGTCCGGGAGCAAGCGCATTTCACCTCCAGTCACGCCGACCATCACCTGCTCACCTTTGGCGAATATGCGGCGATGTATCTGCTGGCTTGGAACCGCGATGTGTGGCCATCCGAACTTCGTGCCGACCGTTCGGGAGTTTCCGATGAGGAAATCAAACGGCTGACGGCAGCTCGCGACCGGCTTCCTGCCGTACGGCGGGCTTTGGCGAACGTGCCGACCTACATGATCTTTGACGACCACGAGATCACAGACGACTGGAACTTGAACGACCGCTGGCAAAGCCGCGTCTTTTCCTCGCTTGCCGGGCGGCGGATCATCGCCAACGGACTCGCCGCGTATTTTGTGTTTCAAGGCTGGGGCAACGACCCGGATCGCTTCGACGACGCCTTTTTGCAGACCTTGCAGTCGCATCTGACCGGCCGGGCAGATGCTGATGCAGACCGCTCCGCCCGGGAGTATGACAAACTGCTCTGGACGCATCGCGGCTGGAGCTATACAGCACCGGGCACTCCCCTCACGCTGGTGCTCGATACGCGCACTCAGCGCGGCTATGACTCGGAGGACGGACCCTGCCGCCTGCTGTCCCGCAGCGAATTGCAGGCGCTGCCCGCCCTCTGCAAGCAGCGCGGCTTTCAGCAAGGGCACCCGATGATCATCATCTCGCCCACTCCCCTCTACGGCTACGAGGAGGCGGAATGGTGCTTGCAGCAGATCGGCAAGCTGACCGGCCCTTACGTGCCCGACGTGGAAGCGTGGCATGCCCATCCGGGCGGACGGTTTGACTTTTTGACGTTGCTCGCCGAAGAGCTCGCTCCGTCCCGTCTGCTCTTCTTATCGGGCGATGTGCACTATTCGTTTGCCGTGCAAGCTGTGTACCATGACTATCGGTTCCCAGCGCTTCCGATAGTGCAATTGACTTCTTCCGCGCAGAAGAATTCTTCGGCGATCACCGATTTTGTGGAGCTGAGCAGCAAGGCGGGACAACTGCTCCGGCAATCCTCGCGGCGCTTCGGCTGGCGCATCCCGCCCTTGCGCAACATCGCGGCGAACTTCCCTGTGCTCAGCACCGTCGCCGAAAAATTGCAGGATTATTCCCATGCCGTCTTTGGCGGTGCAGCATCGCCGGACGGCCCTTTTCTGGTCGATGATACGGAGCTGCGCAGCAGGGGGATCGAGACGGAGCCCGACTTCGAAGAACGGCGCGCCTATGTCACCCCGATGCGCGGCGACAACAACCTCGGTCTGGTGCATGTGTCCGAAGCAGCGCTTGAGATCGAACTCCGGCTGCTCTTCCCGAAAAAAGGCAGGCTCCGCAGCAAGGATGCTCTTATCAAAAACGCCATCAACTGGTAAGCTTGAGCTGGATATCAGAATTTAGAACGGAGTGGAGGAAGCGTGATGACCACAACACCTTTCCGCGTCGGCGTGATCGGCCTTGGCGCGATTGGCGAACGATTGATTCAGGGATTTACGAGAAACGGGGAGCTTCGCGTCGCAGCAGTTGCCGATGTGCGCGAAGACCTCGCCATGCAAAAAGCGCAGGAGTTGGGCGGCATTCCGTGGTTTACCGACTACAAAACCATGTTGCAGGATGTGGATCTCGACCTCGTCTACATCGCCGTGCCGCCCAAGTACCATCACCGCATCGCGCTCGACGTGCTGGCGGCAGGCAAACACCTTTTCTGCGAAAAACCGCTCGCCAACTCGCTGCAAGAAGCGAAAGAAATGATGGAAGCGGCCCTACAAGCCGGGGTGATCACCGCGATCAACTTCCCGCTGCCTTATGCCCCCTCGACCGTCAAGATGCGCCGCCTGATCGCAGATGGCTATCTGGGCACGCTGCGCCGCCTGGAGATCCAGACGCATTTTCCGCAGTGGCCCCGCGGCTGGCAGCAAAATGACTGGGTGGGCGGCCGCGAACAGGGCGGTTTCGTGATGGAGACGGGCGCGCATTGGATTCATTTCATCCAAACGCTGTTCGGCCCGGTGCAGGTGATCAGCAAAACGCTGGAGTTTCCGGCCGACGAGACGCTTGCCGAAACGGGCATTCTGGCCAAACTCGAACTGGCAGACGGCACGCCGATTCTCTACGACGGCCTCTCGCAGATCGCCGGCACGGAGCGTGTCGCGTTTACTTTGTACGGCGCAGACGGGACGCTCGGCATGACCGAATGGTCTCGGCTGCACGGCGGACGCGTCGGCGAAGCGGTCGAACCGCTGCTCTTCGAAGACGAACCGCACAAAACGGTGATCGAGAACCTCGTGCTCGCCTTGAAAGGCGAACCGTCCGAATTATATGACTTCCGCTCCGGCTATGAAGTGCAGCAGATTCTGGAGTCGCTGCGCAACCCGGAAGAATAGAAAAAGAGATTCCGACCACAAGCTGACGTCGCCGCGAAGCGCACGTCAGCTTTTTCTGTTGGGAATAAATCTCAACCTTTGCGTGGAAACTAACCCCGACGAAGCTGAGATCGGGGTGAGCTGCAGATGGGGCTACGGCATCCAAGGGCACGTTAACGCTTTTCCAAGTGGCGATGGTGTACATGATGTCAACCGGACTGCTCAACCATGTCACGCTGATTCGCGTGCTGGTGGAAAAAGCTGGCCGTGATGCATGGCTGGGCGGACTCGCCGCTTTAGGGTTCACACTGGTGTGGATCTTTTTACTTGTGTTTATCGTGCGCCGGATGCGGGGAGTCCATCTAGCGCAATGGCTGCAGAAAACGACGGGACGGGCTGTGGCATATGGCCTGCTCGCGTTCATGTCCGCCTTGCTATTTGTCAACGCAGTGAGTACGCTGTTCGAACTGCTGCAGTGGACGAAAGGTATTTATATGATTAATACGCCGTTGCTCGTACTGGGGTCTTCCCTGTTGCTCATCTGCTTATACAGCGCCTACCATGGGATCTATTCGGTGCGCAAGACCACTTCTCTCTTGCTCCCATTTGTCATGCTGTTTGGTTTTTTTGTCGCCTTTGCCAACAGCGGCAACAAAGAAGCGGCCATGCTCACCCCTATCCTTGCGCAGGGCCTGGGTCCGGTTGGGAACGCGGCGTTTTTTGAAATGGCGGGATTTGGCGAGCTGTTCTGGATTCTGTTATTGCAGCATCGGCTGCAACAAATCGGCTCACTGACCAAAGGGCTGTCTATCTTGTCCGTGATCCTGTTTGGACTGACCGTCGGACCGCTGATCGGAGCCATCATGGAATTTGGACCGAACGGAACGGCAGAACTTCGCTTTCCACCCTATGAAGAATGGCGTCTGGTAAAGCTCGGCGACTACGTGGAACACACCGACTTTTTGTCGATCTATCAGTGGATCACAGGAGCGTACGTGCGATTGTCATTTCATTTTTATCTCATTCTTGAGCTGTTTCGCCTGACGGAACAAAAAACCAAAAAAGTTCGTGGCTGGCTGCTCATCAGCTTGGGAACCGGTGCGCTCTTGATCTGCGTACTCCCGGTCAGCGATCCTCAATACTTGCATCTGTTGACAGCGTACGTATTGCCCGGCATGGTATTTAGCTTTCTCGGCCTGTCGGTCATGCTCGGTGGCGTTGCCCTATTTGCGAAGAAGGAGATGCCGCAACGTGATGAGGAAGAAAAACATACTAAAGCTGTTTGAAGGCTGCCCCGACGTGATCGTGCGCACGATTCGAGCCGGATCGGGAGGGATGACAGAAGAGCTCGACTTGATCTATTGTGAGAATTTGTGCGACATCAAGCGGATCGATGACATCATCATCCCTCGTATGCTTCAAATCCTTGAAGAGTTTGGATTCCAAGCAACACCGGCAGGCGAAACGTCTCTCTTTTCGCTTGTCCAGATCGAATGGGATGAAGATCTGGCCGAACAGAAAGTGTTTAACGGAAGCCTGCTGCTTTTTCACGTGCAGTCCGGCCAGCTTTATGAACTGCCCGTCCCCAAACGGCCCAAACGGAATGTGGAAGAAACGAACACCGAGGTGTCGATTCGCGGACCGCGCGACGGGTTCATTGAAGATTTGCAAACCAATATTGCCCTGATTCGCAAGCGCTTGCGGACAACTTCGCTGACCTACGAGACGTTTCATCTTGGAAAAAGGACCAAGACACCCGTGGTTCTCATGTATGTCACCGACATGACACGGGATGACGTGCTCGGCCAAGTGCGGGAGAGAATCAAACAAATTGATATCGACGTACTCCCCAGTCTGGAAGCGCTTGGGAGAATGGTCAGCAATTCCTCCTACCGCTTTTTTCCCGTGTTCGTCTATTCGGGCCGACCTGATTTTGCTGCCGACTCGCTGATGAATGGCCGCTTCGTCATCCTGATGGATGGTGAACCGACCTGCATGATCGCGCCTGTCGACTTGCTGTTTGTCTTGAAGACGGCTGAAGACAGCCGGGTCGCCCCCGTCTTCGTGATGTTCGAGCGATTAATTCGGCTGTTCGGCTTGTTCTTTGCCATCTATCTGCCCGCTTTTTGGACGGCGATGGTGGTGCACCATCAGGATCAGATTCCCTTCCGCATGCTGGCCACACTAACGATCGCCCGGCAGGGAGTTCCTTTACCCGCCGGTATGGAATCCTTCCTCATGCTCTTCCTCTTTGAACTGTTTCGGGAAGCTGGCGCGCGGATGCCAAAAGTAGTGGGGCAAACGCTCTCGGTAGTAGGCGGCCTGATCATCGGCGATGCAGCGATCTCCGCCGGACTTGCCTCCCCTGCGCAGGTCGTCGTCGTCGCCACTTCGGTCGTCGCCACTTCGACGCTGGTTCACCACTCTCTGACCGGCACAGCCGTGCTGATTCGCTTGATGGCGCTGTTCGTCAGCTCGGTGCTGGGCATCTACGGTGTTGTGCTCTTTGCTATCGGCATGTTGATCGTCTTGGCCAATCTCGAATACTTCGGTGTGCCGTATCTTTCTTCGTTCAACTACAGCAGCCCGCGTCAGCTGTTCGGTGCACTCCTCTTTCTTCCTCGGCACGAAATGCGGACGCGTCCCAAGAATCTTCAGGTCAAAGATGAAACGGCAGGAGGCGATAATGAATGAAGCGAGTCCACAGGTTCCGCTGCTGGTGGCCGGGGCTGCTCGCGGTCCTGCTTGTCGGCTGCTGGGATGCCAAAGAGCTGGAGCAGGTCATCTACATCAATGCTCTCGGATTTGACTACCAAAAAGACGTCTATTCTGCCTATGCGCAAGTGATCAATTTTGCCAATCTGGGCAAGACCACCACCGGCACCAGAACCCCGGAAGAAGTCTGGGTCGGTCGGGGTTACGGCCACACGGTCGACTCTTCGACCGATAACTTATTCCTGACGGTCCAGCAGCGCATTTCATGGGCGCATATCAAAGGCGTTCTGCTCAGTGAAAGGGTGTTGCAACACGGGCGCTATGATCAATTGTTTGACGCCTATGTGCGGTATCCGGAAATTCGCTTTGAGCAGTCCCTGTTTGCCACGCGCGACTCGATCGAGCAGGTGCTGACCGCCACACCGCTCCTGCACATCTCGTCGCTGTATACCCGTTTCATCAATCCCCATGATACCTACAATCAAAATTCGGACGTCGCTCCGATCAGTTTGCGTGAATTTATCAAGCGGCTGGAAGAGCCGTCATGCACGATTGTCCTGCCCTACCTCAAAGTCAATGACACGCGATGGCGGAGAAATATGAAAGATCATCGGGTGATGGAAGCGGATGGAGTTGGATTTATTAAAAACAAAAAATACAAAGGAACGCTGGAGCCGGATCAAGTCAAAGGACTGCGCTGGGTGCAAAAGGAATCGATCCGCTCAACCGTCTGTCTGTTTGAAGGCAAAAAAGCGGTCGCATCGCTCTCCCTGATCAAACCCGACAGGAAAACCACCTTTCGTATGCAAGACGGCAAGCCGCGTTTCACCGTCACGATCAAGGCAGCGGGCAAACTCGTCGAATCTCTGGAGTATAAAAGTGAGCATCAACTGACCGCACTGGCGGCACAGCAGGTTGAAAAAGAAGTGCGCGAGCTCTTTCTGGAAGGAGTGAAGATGCAAACCGATGTGCTGGGTTTAGAAGAGACGCTGTATCGAGCCGAGCCGAAGCTCTGGCAGCGGCTCACGCAAGGTCAAGACCTTGTTCTGGAGAAGCAGACACTCGAAAAGATTGACGTGAAAGTGAGCCTGCGGGGTACCGGGAAATTGCAGATGAAAACGAACTTATAACGAAAAACCCCTTCTGGCAGACGGCGCTGCTAGAAGGGGTTTGTTGCAATGGCGAAACGTCTAGGCCGGAATCAGCACTTCAAACATGTCGCCGTGCTGGAGGATCGTGACGTTCTGCCGTTTGATTTTCAGCACGGCCACGTCCAATCTGACACGCATCTCATCCACATATTCTTCCTCCACCTGTCCGCCGCCGCTGACCTTGACTCCTTCGAGTTCGGTCTCTTGGCCTTCGGAAAGGTTGAGGTTCTCAAGTCCGGCATACAGGTCGGAAAAGACCTCGATATTTTTCGTATACACCTTGAGTACGTTCATTGCCATGACGATCAAGCACCTTCCTTTCGATCTTCCTACAGTCTGCCCAACGATTGCCCTGAGCCATACCCGCTACATGGCAGCCGCTTCCTTCTTCTTTTCGGCGCCGCGCATCGAAATTCCTACAGAGAGCAGAATCAAGAGACTGCCGACCAGAAACGACGGTGTCAATTGCTCATCGAGCAACAGCCAGCCGAGGAACGTGCCGAAGATCGGCTGGACAAAGAAAAACAAGGCGGCCGTGCCTGCCTCCATCAGCTCAAACCCTTTCGCCCACAGGAAAAAGGCGACGGCGGTTGAGACGATAGCGAGGAACAGAATGCCCATGACGACCAGCGGGTCGCCGAACGGCAGCGAAAAGCCTTCCCGCGCGACTTCCCCGACTGCCAGCGGCAGCGTAAACAGCACGCCAAACACGGTCGCCCAGAAAGTGACGGTCAGCGCTGAGTAGCGCTCGGTCAGCGCCTTGCCAAGCACCGAGTACAGCCCCCAGGTGACCGCAGCGATGACGAGAAAGAGGTTGCCGAGCAGGTTGCTGCCGCCGGCCTCACCATGGTCGGTGCCGATGACGATCAGCACGCCGAGCGTGGCGGTGAGCAGGGCGCCGATTTTTTGGAAGGACAGCTTTTCTTTCAGCAACAGCCAGGCGAACAAAGCGATGCAGACCGGGGAGGCCGACGTGATCACCGCGCCCATGTGAGCGGTGGACAGATGCGTCCCGATAAACTGTGTCGAAATCGAGATCGTATAGCCGACCAGCCCGTAGCGGGCGATCTTGCCCCAGTCTCCCTGCTGCACCTTCTCGCCTCCGCTGATCCGAAGCGCCAGCCAGAGCACGAGCGCCGCGATCACAAAACGCACGACAACCAGTGTCAAAGCCGGCACGAAGGCGAGCACGTATTTCGATACCACATAGGTGCCGCCCCAGATCGCGGCAGCACCCGCCAAACAGAGCGCTCCGATCAGCCGCTGCATCTCAGCCGATCTTCGTGCCGTTTTGCACAGGGTGGTCGAGGTTCAACAATACGACATCCCCTTCCGGCAGCACGCCTCCCATGACCAGCACTTCCGAGGACCATCCGGCGATCCGGCGAGGCGGAAAGTTCACGACCGCGACCACTTGGCGGCCGACCATCTCCTCCGGCGTATAGCGGACGGTGATCTGCGCCGAGGAACGCTTGATCCCGATCTCTTCGCCAAAATCGATCTCCATCTTGATCGCCGGCACCCGCGCTTCCGGAAACGCTTCCGCCTTCAGGACGGTGCCGACGCGCAGGTCCAGCTGTTGAAAATCATCATAGGTTGCCATACTTCTTCCCCCATTTGCGGAACAGGAACCCATCTCCCTGTCAGCACGTATACTGTGACAACTCTCCTTATCTTACCACAAGTGAATGGGTGATCACGATGAATCCATGGAAGAGGTTTTGGAAACCGCTGACCGGACGGTGCCCGTACTGCAGTGTCAAACTGCTCAGCACACCGTCAGAAACGGGCTTTGGCGGTCGCTATCGGGCCTGCCCGAACCAGCATTATGTGGAAGAAACGGTGCCGGCGGCCGATACGGTGCTCGTCTATGAATTAAACGGCGCCGTGATTGACCATCCCGTTTTTACCGTGATAGAACCCCGCAAGCCCATTAAATAAAACAGGGACAGAGTGTCGGCTCGGCATCCTGTCTTTTTGCAAACTTCGAGGCTTGGTCAGCGTTGACGCCAAGGGTGCGGATGCGCGAAGATAGATGGGAGGAGGAGATGGGATGGTCATCGAGATCTGCGAGACAAACGAGTCTGCCAAACTGATCAAACAGTTGCGCATCACATTTCCCGATGCGGACGTAATGGTCTATTCCTGCCTGAATCGCTGCGCCGGCTGTTTCCTCTGCTACTTCGCCATCCTCGACGGCGTGCTGATCGAAGCGTTTTCCGCCGAACAGCTGCTGCATCAGATCATCCTTGGGCTGCAGTCTGCCAAAGGCAATTGATACAAAAGCACCTGTCTAGCGACAGGTGCTTTTGCATTTGCTATAGCGATTATTCAAATGTAAAGCGGGCGACCTCGCGGTTCAGCTCTTCGGCGAGCAGCGCGAGCTCCTGCATCGATTCGGCGAGCGCGGCCAGCGTCGCTTCCTGCTCTTCGATCGCCGCCGCCACTTCCTGGCTCGAAGCGGCAGTCTGTTCGGAGACGGCCGCGATCGACTGGAATTCCGCTTCGACGCCGCTCGTCTCGTCGGCCGCCGCGTTGGTCAAACGGTGTACCTCATTGATCTCGCGGGTGACTTCGTCGAGCGTCGTACCGACGATCTGGAACGCCTGCTCCGACTTCTCGACGGCAAGTCTGCCGGCGGCGACGACAGTCAGGCCCTGCTGCATCGCCGCGATGTTCACGTCGACCTGTTCGCGCATGCCGCGGATCAGCGATGCGATCTCTTGGGCCGCTTTCCCCGATTGCTCGGCGAGCTTGCGCACCTCATCGGCGACGACCGCAAACCCTTTGCCCTGCTCCCCGGCGCGCGCCGCTTCGATGGCGGCGTTCAGCGCCAGCAGGTTGGTCTGGCCGGCGATTCCGCCGATCAGATCGACGATATGGCCGATCTTTTGCGACTGTTCGCCTAGCAGGTTCATCGTCGCTGCCGTCTGCTCCACCTGCGCCTGGATCGAGTCCATCTCGACGCGGGTCTGGACCATCGTGCGGCGGCCGGCCCCGGTCGCTTCTTCGACCTCGTCGGCCAATTCGCTCAGCCCGGCTGCGCGCGTTTGAATCTGCTCCAGCGACCCGAGCGCGGTGCGCATGCGGTCGTTGGCGCGCTGCAGCGCATCGTTTTGCGCATCCGATCCGGTGGCGACCGCATCGATCGCCTGCGTAACCTGCCCGGCTGCGGCCGACGCCTCTTCACTGCCTTGCGACAGCGACTCGGTCAAACCGGCAACGCGGGCGGCTGTCGCTTTGGCGGTGGCGAGCAGTTCGCCGATGTTCTGAATCATCCCGTTGTAGTGATCATGTAGTTGCTTGAGTTCGCCTGACGCCTTCACCTTGTCGGCCGGTGTCAGATGACCGCCTGCCGCGCGCTGCAATCCGTTCCTCACCGCCGTCATCGGTCGCACGATCGAGTTCGTGCTGAAGATGGCAGTCAAGATGGCGAGGACGATGACGATAAGACCGAGCCCCAGCGTGTCGAGCGCGCTCTCCTGCTGGGCGGCGACGATCGCCTCGCGCGACTTGGCGATGCGCAGTACGCCGAGCGTTTTGAAATTGTCATAATCGGTGAGCGGCAGGTACACCAAATCGTACGGGACCCCGTTCACTTCCCCTTGCGTGCGGTACGGCTGCTGTTGATTCATCACGCTCTCGATCAGCGCGGTGTCTGTCAACCCGGCCTGCTCACCCGGAATGGTGGAGACCAGCAGCTCTTGATCCACTGCGCTGTAGATGCCGATTTCACCGTCAACCATGCGTTTCAACCGCTCCGCGAAGTCGAGGTTGGTGCTGAAGCCGGCCATTACCGACCCGCGGACAACATTTCCATCCTTGATCGGTGCGACGCCGCGCACGGTCAGGCCGGTGCTGTCCTCGTCAACCGAAGCGACGGGAATCCCTTTCATGAGCGAAATGGATACGACCGGATCGTGGTATTTGTTATCACCAAATTTCTGCGGATTGTGGCCGCGGTATTTGACGACGCCAATCCCGTTGCCAACTTCGAGCACCGAAATGCCCTTCTGCTGCAAGACTTCGAACAGCGGGTCGATCATCTTGGCGATCTTCGCGCGATCTTCCGCATCGACGGCAGCGATCAGCTCCTTGTTCAGCGCCGCCTGTTCAGCCAGCATCATCGCAGAGCGCTTTTGTGACTCGATCATCTGCACCGTCGTCTCTTCCGCCGCCCGCACTGCCGATTCTTGCATCGATTCCAGCGCCTGCGACGAGACGAAGTTATTGACGCTGCCCATGATGATCATTGGAAGTAGTGCCATACCCAGCAGCATGCCAAACGTCTTCGTTCTCAATTTCAAAGCCTTCCCCAATCCTTTCTTTCCCTGTCTAATGTTACAATTTGACGAAATGTGTCGATTTACCTGTTTAACCAACAAAAAACACCGTCTATTCCGATTTAGGAAAGACGGTGCCGGTAGGAAAAAGTTCGCTTAGACCGCTTGTGTCACGGCGATGAACAGTTTGGCTGCCGTTTCGAGATCATCGAGCATGATGAACTCTTCGACGGTATGAATTTTTTGATAACCGATCGCCAAGTTGACCGTCGGGATGTTCCGGCCGTTCAGCACGTTTGCGTCCGAACCGCCGCCGGAGGACATCGTGCTCGGCTCGATGTCCAGCATTCTGATCGCTTTGAACGCCGTTTGCACCACTTCTGCGCTTTCTTCGTGGCGCAGGTTGTGGTACAGCTTGTTGACCGTCACTTCTGCCGTGGTGTTAAAATCGGCTGCGGTCGCTTCGAACGTCTCTTTCATGTGTGCGATCTGCACATCAAGTTCGGCCGGATCGAGCGAGCGCGCTTCCGCTTTGATCTCCACGCGGTCGCAGACGACGTTGGTCGCTTCGCCGCCGTGGAAGGAGCCGATGTTCGCAGTGGTGTTTTCGTTGATGCGGCCAAGCTTCATGCGGGAGATGGCAGCCGATGCGACCTTGATCGCCGAGATGCCCGCTTCCGGGTTGACGCCGGCATGTGCCAGGCGGCCGTTGATCACGATGTCAAGACGCGCCTGCGACGGAGACTTCGTCACCACTTTGCCGATCGGGCCGTTGGAGTCGAACGCAAAGCCCATATCGACATGCGGAAGCTTGCTCCAGTCCGCATGGCGGGAACCGAGCAGACCGGTCTCTTCGGAGACGGTCAGGAACAGCACGATGTTGCCGTGGCTGAGGTTCTGCTCTTTCAACGCGCGCACCATCTCCAGGATGCCGGCGATGCCAGCTTTGTCATCAGCGCCGAGGATCGTCGTGCCGTCGGACGTGATACGGTCTTCGAGCAATTGCGGCTTGATGCCTTTGCCCGGAGCAACCGTGTCGAGGTGGCAAGTGAAGAGGATCGTTTTTTTCGACGGGTCGCCTTTGATCGTGCAGATCAGGTTGCCCGCATTGCCGTCGATGCGCTCGCCGGCGTTGTCTTCCACCACTTCCACGCCCTGCTCTTTCAGCTTCGCGGTCACCGCGTCTGCCATGTTCCGCTCATCGCGGGACAGGGAGTCGATTTGCACCAGTTCCATAAACTCTTGGATCAGTCGTTCACGATTCACTTGGATCATTTGGAATTCCTGCCTTTCCGGAAATATGTGGCGTTGGGGAATTTCTCAGTATGGATCTCATCACGCTGCTCGCGGTAGCCGGAGCGCGCCTGCAAAGCAGCTTCCTCCGTCTGCAGACGCGTGCCGAGCGTCATCTCGCGGGCGGCGCGGCGCCACGGAGACACATCGCGCGGCCCGCGGATGAACGTCACGTCAAATCGGTCCTGTGCCATGGACTTCCTCCTACAGCGGAATGTTCCCGTGCTTCTTCGGCGGACGGGTCTCGCGCTTGTTGCGAAGGATCTCCAGCGCCTCTTTCAGCTTCTGACGCGTTTCGCGCGGGTCGATCACGTCGTCAACCATGCCCAGCGACGCCGCTACATAGGGGTTGGCGAACTTTTCTTTGTACTCGGCAATCTTCTGCGCGCGTGTTTCGGTCGGGTTCTCACTGTCGGCGATCTCTTTGGCGAACACGATGTTCGCCGCGCCTTCCGCGCCCATGACAGCGACTTCCCCGGTCGGCCAGGAGTAGACGAGGTCGGCGCCGATCGCTTTCGAGTTCAGCGCCACGTACGCACCGCCGAACGCTTTGCGCAGGATGATCGTGATCTTCGGCACGGTCGCTTCCGAGTAGGCGTAGAGGATCTTCGCGCCGTGGCGGATGATGCCGCGGTGCTCCTGCATGACGCCCGGGATGAAGCCAGTCACGTCTTCGAACGTGATCAGCGGGATGTTAAAGCAGTCGCAGAAGCGGATGAAGCGGGAGATCTTGTCGGACGAATCGATGTCGAGGCCGCCGGCCATAAACTTCGGCTGGTTGGCGATGATGCCGACCGGATGGCCTTCGATGCGGGCGAGGCCGATCACGGCGTTTTTCGCGAAGTTCGGCTGCACTTCCATGAAATCGCCGTTGTCGACGACGCGGGTGATCACGTCGCGCACGTCGTACGCTTTGGTCGCTTCAACCGGCACGACTTCTAGCATTTCTTCGCAGTAGCCGTCATCCGGCTTGGCGAAGATGCGCGGCGGCTCTTCCATGTTGTTCTGCGGCAAGAAAGACATCAGGCGGCGCACATCGTTCAGGACTTCTTCTTCCGTCTTAGCGGTAAAATGCGCCACGCCGGACACGCTGGACTGCACGCGCGCACCGCCGAGGTTGTCGGCGGAGATGTTCTCGCCGGTCACCGTCTCGATGACTTTCGGGCCGGTGATAAACATCTGCGAAGTGCCTTCGACCATGAAGATGAAGTCGGTGATCGCCGGCGAATACACCGCGCCGCCCGCGCACGGCCCCATGATCACGGAGATCTGCGGGATGACGCCGGAGTAGATCGAATTGCGGTAGAAGATGTGGCCGTAGCCGTCGAGGGACTGGACCCCTTCTTGAATCCGCGCGCCGCCGGAGTCGTTCAAGCCGATCACCGGCGCACCGTTTTTCGCGGCCAGATCCATCATCTTGGCGATCTTCAGCGCGTGCATCTCGCCGAGCGCCCCGCCAAAGACGGTAAAGTCTTGCGCAAAGACGTAGACGATGCGGCCGTTGATCTTGCCCCAGCCGGTGACGACGCCTTCGCCCGGACCTTCCGCATCCGCCATGCCGAAGTGGGTGGCGCGGTGTTCGATAAAGGGATTCAGCTCGCGAAACGATCCTTCGTCGAGCAGAATCTCCAAGCGCTCGCGGGCGGTCAGCTTGCCTTTGTCATGCTGTGCCGCGATCCGCTTGTCGCCGCCGCCCAGTTCAATCTTGCGGCGGCGGTCATGCAGTTCCATCAGCTTCTTCTCCACTTACTTCTCCTCCGTCTCCTCGATCTTCTGGCAAAACTCGGTCAGGACGCCGTGCGTGTCTTTCGGATGCACGAAGCCGATCAGCTTCCCATGACCGCCCTGGCGCGGCTGTTCGTCGATCAGGCGCAGACCTTGTGCTTTCGCATGGTCGAGCGCCGCTTGCACATCTTCAACCGCATAGGCGACATGGTGAATCCCCGGTCCTTTTTTCTCCATGTATTTGGCGATCGGCGACTCTGGAGAAGTCGGTTCGAGCAGTTCCACACAGCTCTCCCCGACTTCCAGGAAAATCGCGCGCACCATCTGGTCGGCGATGATCTCCTCGTGGATCACCTTCAAACCAATTCCGCCCGTATACAAAGGCAGCGTCTCTTCAATCGAGCGCACAGCGATACCCAGATGGTCGATTTTGTAAGGAACGAACGTCATCTCGCTTACCCCCGCTCTTTCACGTTGGCGCGGATGTAGTCGGACATCGCGGTGAGCGGAGTGCCCGGCGTGAACACTTCAGCAACGCCTGCTGTCTTCAGCGCCGGAATGTCCTCATCCGGAATGACGCCGCCGCCGATGATCAGCACGTCGTTCGCCCCTTGCTCCTTCATCAGGCGCACCACTTCCGGGAACAGGTGCATGTGCGCGCCCGACAGCGAGGACAGGCCGATCACATCGACGTCCTCTTGGATCGCCGATGCGGCGATCTGCTGCGGCGTCTGGCGCAGGCCGGTGTAGATGACTTCCATCCCCGCGTCGCGCAGCGCCTTGGCGACGACCAGCGCCCCGCGGTCATGACCGTCGAGGCCCGGCTTGGCAACAAGTACACGGATTTTTGTTTCAGACATGATGTGCTCCTCCTCTTACCACTGTGCTGGCTGGTATTCGCCAAACACGTCGCGCATGACGTTGCAGATTTCGCCAAGCGTTGCGTACGCCTTGACCGCGTCCACGATGAACGGCATCAGGTTGTCGGTGCCTTGGGCGGCCAGCTTCAGCGCGGCCAACTTCGCCTCGACCAAGTCGTTGTCGCGGGTCTTGCGCAGCTCGGCAAGGCGCTCGTTTTGGATGCGCTCCAGCTCCGGGTTGATCTTTTGCAGTTCCGGCTTCGGCTCGTTCTCGAGGCGGAACTTGTTGACGCCGACGACGACCGCCGAGCCGTCTTCGATCGCCATCTGCGCCTGGTAGGCAGCATTTTGGATCTCGCGCTGCATGTAGCCTTGCTCGATCGCTTTGACCGCCCCGCCCATCTCGTCGATCTTCGCGATGTACTCCAGCGCCTGGCGTTCGATCTCATCGGTCAGCGATTCGATGTAGAAGGAGCCGGCCAGCGGGTCGATCGTGTCGGCCACGCCGCTTTCATAGGCGATGATCTGCTGGGTGCGCAGTGCGATGCGCGCCGACTCTTCGGTCGGCAGCGCCAGCGCCTCATCTTTGGAGTTGGTGTGCAGGGACTGCGTTCCGCCGAGCACCGCAGCCAACGCCTGCATCGTGACGCGGACGATGTTGTTGTCCGGCTGCTGGGCGGTCAAGGTCGAACCGCCGGTCTGCGTATGGAAGCGCAACTGCCACGACTTGGGATCTTTCGCGGCGAAGCGCTCCTTCATGATGCGCGACCAGATGCGACGCGCGGCGCGGAACTTGGCGACCTCTTCGAGGAAGTTGTTGTGCGCGTTAAAGAAGAACGACAGGCGTGGCGCAAAGCGGTCCACGTCGAGACCGGCCTTCACCGCCGCTTCGACATAGGCGATCGCGTTGGAGAGGGTGAACGCCACTTCCTGCACCGCGGTGGAGCCGGCTTCGCGGATGTGATAGCCGGAGATGGAGATCGTGTTCCAGTTCGGCACATGCTCCGCGCAGTAGCCAAAGATGTCGGTGATCAGGCGCATCGACGCTGCCGGCGGGTAGATGTAGGTGCCGCGGGCGACGTACTCTTTCAAAATGTCGTTCTGAATCGTGCCGGACACCTTGTCGGAGGACACGCCTTGCTTTTCCGCGACTGCGATGTACATCGCGAGCAGCACGGACGCCGGCGCGTTGATCGTCATCGAAGTCGAGACTTTATCGAGCGCGATGCCGCTTAGCAGCGTCTCCATATCTTTCAGCGAGGAGATCGCTACGCCGACCTTCCCCACTTCGCCTTTCGCCATCATGTCGTCCGAGTCGTAGCCGATCTGCGTCGGCAGGTCGAAGGCGGTGGACAGGCCGGTCTGGCCGTTTTCGAGCAAATATTTGAATCGCAGGTTCGTTTCCTCAGCGGAGCCGAAACCGGAGTATTGGCGCATCGTCCAAAAGCGGGAGCGGTACATCGTCGGCTGCACCCCGCGGGTATACGGGTATTCGCCCGGGAAGCCGAGCTTCTCCATGTAATCTCCCTGCACGTCCTCCGCCGTATACAGGCGCTTTACCTCGATGGTCTCGGAAGACGTGTTAAACGTTTCACGGCGTTCCGGAAAACGGGATGCTGCTTTGTCCGCTTTCGCCGCCCAGTCATGCAGTCTTTGCTTAAAGTCTGACATTGAATCAAACCCTCCTACCAGAGTAGTGCTTCTATGTGTTAGATAAATGCTGTCACCACGAGTAAAAAGAATGGCACATACGGCTTATTATACCATACAACCGCTTTCAGAAAGGGCAAATCGGTGAATGAATACTCATTTTTCGCATAGAAAAAACTGACAAGTCCCGATCGGAAAACTTGTCAGTTTTATAAGGAAGCGTTACAGGCGCATCAGACCCATCGCGTCTTTCACGCGGTTGACCGTCTGTTCGGCGATCGTGCGGGCGCGCTCGGCGCTGGCGGCGAGAATCTTGTCCAGCTCTGCCGGATCGCTCAGCTCGTTGTAGCGCTTTTGGATCGTGCCGAGCTTGTCGGTCATCACTTCGACGAGGTCTTTTTTCAGGTTGCCATAGCCTTGACCCTGATAGCGGGCGACGATCGCGTCGACCGGCTCGCCGGCAAACAGCGAGTAGATCGTCAGCAGGTTGGAAACGCCCGGCTTGTTGTCTTCGTCAAAGCGGATCTCATTTTCGGTATCGGTCACGGCGCGCATGATCTTTTTCTTGAACACGGCCGGATCTTCGAGAATCGCGATGCGCGAACCTTCGTTCTCCGCCGATTTGGACATCTTCTTCGTCGGCTCGTCCAGCGCCATGATCCGCGCGCCAAACTCCTGAATATGCGGCTCCGGCAGCACAAACGTGTCGCCAAAGCGGCCGTTGAAGCGCGTTGCGATGTCGCGGGTCAGCTCGATGTGCTGCTTCTGGTCGTCGCCGACCGGCACATGCGTCGTGTCGTAAAGCAGGATGTCGGCCGCCATCAGCACCGGATACGTATACAGGCCGACGTGCACCGACTGCTTCCCTTCCGACTTGTCCTTGTACTGGGTCATGCGGTTCAGTTCACCCATATAAGAGGCGCATTGCAGAATCCAGCCCAGTTCCGCGTGCTCTTTGACATGCGACTGGATAAAGACGGTCGCCTGGGCCGGGTCGACCCCGCACGCCAGATAGAGCTGGGCGATCTCCCGCGAGCGCTTGCGCAGCTCGGCCGGGTCTTGCGGGACGGTGATCGCATGCAGGTCGACGACACAGTAGAAAGCTTCCGCCTCATTTTGCATCTCCACAAACTGCTTGATCGCGCCCAAATAGTTGCCGATCGTCAGGTTGCCTGACGGTTGTACACCGGAAAATACTCGTTTCAAACAAAACGGCCCCTCTCATTTCTGTCTCTCCTGATTTTAGCATAACTTGGATGTGGAAAAAACCTGCACCGAAATTTACAGATACTACCTGAACAGTACATCATTGGATAAAGTGTTCTATGCCAAGATAAAAGGCTATTAAAATTAACGGGTCATTAAGTTGACGAAGGATAAGGATAGAAGTATAATTTTAATGGGGATTGAAGAAAAAATTACCATTGGGGGATGGGTGTAGTTATGCTGAATGAACAGGGCAAAGGTCTCTCCGGGAAAGAGACCGCCGAACAAAAGCTTGCGGCTACGGGGGTAACGCAAGCATCTGACAGCTTGAAAAGTTTCTTTGCCAAACACTGGCAGTCTCCGCTGCCGGTCTTGGAAATGTCGACCGATTTCTCTCGCGCACAAAAGAAAGCCACAGAGCTTCGCGAATGCGAAAGCTCGCTGTCTGTTGAGCTCACCGAGAAGCTTCGACTACTCGCAGACTCGACGCAAACTTCGCTCTCCTCGATCCTGCTGTCCGCGTATACGGTGCTTTTGCAACGCTACAGCCGCGCCGAAGAATTGCTGATCGGCGTGCACAGCTCCGCATTGACGGAGACGAGCGAAGAACGGAACTTCCTTTTGCCGCTCCGTTTAAATTTTTCGCAAAACTCCGATTTCTCGGAAGTGCTGGCCGAGGTCAACCTCGCCGCACTCGTCGCGCAAACCTGCGAGGTCGAACAGCTGCTCGAAGAGCATGCCGCTCTGAACGCAGAGTTGAAACACGCAGCGTTTCCGGCTTGTTTTGCCATGGAAAACGGCAAGCGCAAAGGCCATATCCGCGCTTTGAAAAAAGTGGGCGTCGAAATCGGACTCACCTTGAAAAACAGTGAAACCGATCTGCGCGTGTCCTTTACGTATGATGGCGGGCTGTACGAATCGAGCACGATCAAACGGATGATGAACAACTTCCAGACGCTGCTGACCTCGATCACCGAAGCGCCGAAAACTTTGGTTTCCGAGCTGCACATGCTGTCCGAAGAAGAGCTCCAACTGCTCGCTTCCTTCAACGATACGGAAGCCTTTTTCCCGTCCGACAAAACGATCGTCAACGTCTTTGAAGAGCAGGTCCTGCGCACGCCGCACAACATCGCGGTGCGCTACCAGGACGAGGAACTGACCTATGCCCAGCTGAACGAAAAAGCGAACCAGATGGCGCATGCGCTGCGAGCTTGCGGCTGCGACCGCGAATCGATTATCGCGATCATGGTCAACCGCTCGATTGAGATGATCATTAGCGTTTTGGGCGTTCTGAAAGCCGGCGGCGCATATTTGCCGATCGACCCGGATGCACCCCAGGCGCGCATTGACTACCTGCTCGAAGATTCGAACGCGTTGCTCATCATCACGAAGGACTTCCTGCTCGACAAGCTCTCCGGCTTTAACGGCGAAGTCTTCTCACTGGACAAGGAAATGCCTGTCGTCGGAACGTATCCGGCAAAGCCGGTCGCTTCCGAACTCACCCCGGACGACCTGGCATACGTCATCTACACATCCGGTTCCACCGGCAAGCCGAAAGGGACGATGCTTCATCACCGCGGCCTGTGCAACCTGGCCGTTGCGCAAGGCGAGTTTTTCGAGCTTCACGAACAAAGCCGTGTGCTGCAGTTCATCTCGCTGGCGTTCGACCCGTCTGTCATGGAGATCTTCTTCACCTTGACCCGCGGCGCGACGCTGATCATGGCTCCTTCGCACGAACTGAAAAACGCGGAAGCCCTGACCGACCTGCTGGAGCGCGAACAGATCACTTTCTTCGTGACCACGCCTTCCATGCTCAGCCAACTGCCGCTGGAAGCCGGCCCGAATCTGGAAGTGATCGTCACCGGCGGTGACGCTTGTCCGGTACCGCTCGCAGAACTGTGGTCCAAGCGCGTTCATTACATCAACAACTACGGTCCGACGGAAACAACTGTCAGTGCAACCGGCTGGTCTTCCCGTTCCAAGCAAGGCAGCATGCCCAATCCTTTGCCGATTGGCCGCGCTTTGCAGAACACCGAAGTGTACCTGCTTGACAATCATTTGAATTTAGTGCCGATCGGCGCGAACGGTGAACTTTACATCGGCGGTGCAGGCGTAGCGCGCGGATATTTCAGACGCCCGGAGCTGACCGCAGAAAAGTTCATCGACAACCCGTTCCGCCCCGGCGAAAGAATGTACAAGACGGGCGACCTGGGCCGCATGCTGCCGGACGGGAACATCGAGTTCCAAGGCCGCATCGACAACCAGGTCAAGATCCGCGGCTACCGCATCGAACTCGGTGAGATCGAAGCCGCCCTGCTGATGCATCCGCAGGTCAAAGAAGGCATCGTCGTCGCCAGCGTCGACCCGATCGGTCAAAAGCGTCTGGTGGCGTACATCGTCACCGAACTGCCGCTGCGTCCGGCAGAAGTTCAAGCGTTCTTAGCTGAGACATTATCCGATTATATGGTTCCGGCACACGTGATCAACATTCCGTCGATTCCGGTTACAATCAACGGGAAGATCGATCACCGGGCGCTTCCGTCTCCGGAAGAGGTCAACACCGGCGGCGAAGAGCTGTATGTTGCACCGCAAAATGACGTGCAGCGCCTGATCGCAGAAGTCTGGCAAGAAATCCTCGGCGTGAAGCAAGTCGGCATCCATGACAACTTCTTTGCCATGGGCGGCCATTCGCTGAACATCCTGCCGTGCCTTGTAAAATTGAAACCGTACTATCCTACGCTGACGATCCAGGATTTTTATAAACACCCGACCGTCGCAGAGCTTGAGCTGCGCATCGCACAGGATGCCGCTTGCGAAATCGCTTTGACCCACTTTGAACAGCTGCTCGTGCAAACGGCGGAAGGCGCGGCTGCAGGCAAGAAAAAAGCGGCCAGCCGCTTGAAGCTGCAAAAGCCGAACGTCGTCTTCCTGACCGGTGCGACCGGATACCTCGGCTCGCACATCCTGCACGACCTGCTCAAAGACACTGATGCTCACATCTACTGCCTTGTCCGTCCGTCCAAAGACGTCACCCCGCAAGAGCGCCTGCTCGAAACGGTCGACTGCTACTTTGGTCCGACGCTGGCAGAGGAAGCAAAAGACCGCGTCACCGCCCTTGCCGGCGACCTGACCCAGGAAGGCCTCGGCCTTTCCGATGCGGAGCGCGACCTCGTGTATGCACAGGCGGACGCCGTGATTCACTGCGGCGCTGACGTGCGCTACTACGGCGACGAAGCTCACTTCGATCAGGTCAACGTCCGCTCGACCGAGCAGTTGCTCGACATCGCGCGCAGACGCGAAGGCGTGCGCTTCCACTATGTTTCCACGTTGAGCATCATGGGTCCGTCCGATGCGGACGGCCAGGAGTATGTGGTGACCGAAAGTGACTTCGACCGCGGCCAGACCTTCCACAACCTCTATTGCGAGAGCAAGTTCCGTGCGGAAAAGCTCGTTCGCGAGGCGATGAAGCAAGGGGTGTTGTGCACCGTCTACCGCGTCGGCAACCTCGTCGGCCATTCGGTGACCGGCCGCTTCCAGCGCAACATCGAGACCAACGCTTTCTACCAATGGATGAAAGCGACCTTGATGCTGGAAACGACCCCATTCGATCCGAACTACGTCGACATGACGCCGGTCAACTACTGCTCGAAAGCGCTCGTTCACTCTGTCATGCGCAAGGATACGATTTCTCAGACCCTGCATTTGTGCAATCCGAAGCAAATCAAAACGGAGACGTTTATCTCGGTGCTCCAAGGCCTCGGCTACAGCATCCTGACCATGGACACGCAAGACTACATGTGGTGGCTGTTCCAGGACAACGACTCTCCGAAACATCATGAAGCACTGCAGCTGATCTTCGCTCATTTCAATGAGCTGAACACCGAAGACCCGGTGATGAAGATCACCTGCAAAGCTACGCAAAAATTGCTTGCCGGATCAAACATCGTTTGCCCGGAACCGGATCGCGATCTGATCTATGTCATTCTTAAACATGCGATCAAAGTAGGCTATCTGCCCGCTTCCAAGCACTGGGCGCTCCTCGAGACCCTCGAAGCGAAGAAACAGGCAGCTGCGTACACGCAGGCCAAAGCCGCGAAAAAAGCGGAAAAAGAGCTGCAGTTCGTGTAAAGCCTCGATCAACCGTAACCGAAACACCCGGTTTTTCACCGGGTTGTTTCGGTTTTTTTATGAATTATTTCGCAGAAATTCAACAATATATTGCACGGGTATTACCTGATAACTAATATTCCTGCCCGTTTAGACTAAAAATAGTTTTTGAAGTTTTATTGGTTATCAGGTAATATACTACTATTAGTAAAAACTTGAACTTCTAGGACTAGAAGTATACTTTAGGGAAGGATAAAGCGACGTTGACGTAGAACTTTCAGTACTATCGAACTATTTATCATGTTAAGGCGGTGTATGTGCATGTTTAAAAGATTTTCCTTTTTTCAGAAAAATCTTTTGCTCTCAGCCATTTTTACCTTCTTAGTCGGCATCATCCTGATTGCAGCCTCCTACTACTTTGAAGGCAAGGTCATCACCGAGACCCTCTCCCAGCAAGGCAAGGGCTTGGGCAACCTGATCGCGAACAGCTTTGATCCGGATTTGGTCAAGAAGGCCGAAACCGAGTTGGATGTCAACGCAGAATCGCAAAAAGAACTTGTCGCACAGCTGGACAAGATCTCGAAATACAACACGAACGTCGCACAAGGGTATCTGTTCGAAGGGAAGCTGAACGAAAACAACATGTTCAAATCGATCACCAACCCGTCTTCCCTGATCGAAGTCGGCGCCGTGCCGGGCGCTGAGATGGAACCTTTCCCCTCCTACGTCGCTGCGGTGGAACGAGCAAACGCGACGAAGGAGCCGGCGACCACCGAAATCTATGATGACCAGTTTGGCACTTGGTTCACCGTCATCACGCCGGTGCTTGACTCTTCCGGCAACGTCGTAGCGATGTTTGCGGTCGACATGAGCGCAACGATCATCCGCGAATCGCAACTCTCGATGGTGATGCGTCTGGCAGCCGCGCTGGTCGTGCTGTTCCTGATCATCCTCGCCGTCCAGTTCTTCTTCCTGAAGCGCATGCTGAACCCGATCAAAGACCTGTCCAACGCAGTGGATGAAGTTGGCGCGGGCAACTTGAACGTGGAACTCGATGTGAAGAGCCAGGATGAGATCGGCGTCGTCGCAGCCGGCTTCAACGAGATGGTGAAGAAGATTCGCAACATGATGAAAGAGATCGAATCGGCGACCGGCCAGCTCGTCACGACGTTTACGCAGGTAGCTGCCGTTTCTGACAACTCCAAAGGCCAGGCGGAGCACGTGCTGCGTTCCCTGCAGGAGATCTCCACGACGACCGAATACCTCGCTTCTGAAGCGGAGCGCGGGAACAGCCAGCTGTGGGACATCAACGCGAAGATCGGCGAAATCCTCGAGCATACGTCCGAAGCGCACAGCTCGATCGCGAAATGTGTGGACGAATCGGCGCAAGGGATCGACATCGTGGAAGGGCTCAAGCAAAAGTCTTCGCAGACGGAAGCGATCACTTTGGGTCTCGGCCAGAAGATCTACTCGCTCGAAGAGCGTACCCGCCGCATCAACTCCCTGCTCTCGAGCATTCAGGACGTTGCCGAACAGACCGGTTTGCTCTCCCTGAACGCTTCCATCGAAGCAGCGCGCGCAGGCGAACATGGCCGCGGCTTCTCCGTCGTCGCTGACGAGATCCGCAAGCTGTCGGCGAACACCAAGCAAGCCTCGCAGGAGATCGATGAGCTCTTGAGCGACATCTCCCGCGACATCGTCTCGACCGGTCAGGAAATGCGCATCGCGGAAGATTCACTCCGTGAGCAGACCAACCAGGTTGAAGACACGATCCAAAGCTTCTACCACATCCGCAACAACGTGCAAGCGGTCGCATCGTCCGTGCAAAAGGTCACCCAGACGATCCAAGTCGTCGAGCAGAGCAAAGAGTCCCTGCTCTCAACGGTCGAATCGGTCTCCTCGATGTCCGAACAAACGGCTGCATCGGTCGAGCTGATCCAACAGAACTTCACGGAACAGCTCAAGTCGATCTACTCGCTCAACGACTCCAACCAAGCGCTCCAGGAGCAGGCAAACCGCCTTGCCAGCCAGCTGATCCGCACCGAAGACGAAGCTGAAGGCAGCGAGAACGAAACTCCGCAAAACCAGGGCTAATGCCCCTACTAAAAAAGCAACCTCGCCAATCGGCAAGGTTGCTTTTTTCATGCTCGCTTAGTACATCGTGTCCGTACGGAACGCGTGATTGTCGCTGGGATCGCTTTCCGGCCCGGCTTGGAGCTTCTTGGCGAAGTCATCGGTTGGCCACTCGACGGTGACCTCGAAGACTTCGGTGAACGCTTTGACCCAGCGCAGCTTCATCTCCTGCATATCCGGGGCCTGGCCGAGCAGACGGTACAGGGAGGTCACGCCATACTCCGTGATGCCGCAGGGAACGATGTAGTCGAAATGGGACAGATCCGGACGAATGTTGAAGGCGAACCCGTGGGACGTGATAAAGCCTTTGTGGGCGGTGTCACGGTTCGCTTTCACGCCGATGGCACAGATCTTCTCATCCCCGACCCAGGCGCCCGTCATGCCCTCTTTTCGGCCGCCTGTGACACCGAAATCGGCGAGGACCCGAATGATCACCTCTTCTAACATCCGCACATAGTGGCGCACATCATTTTTCCACGGCTCCAGATGCAGGATCGGATAGCCGACCAGCTGACCCGGCCCGTGATAAGTGACATCGCCGCCGCGGTCGACGTCGAACATCGTGATCCCGAGCTGCTCCCGCTGCTCCGGCGTCACCAGCACGTTCTCCGCCCCGCCGGAGCGGCCGACGGTGAACACCGGCGCGTGCTCGAGCAGCAGGATCGTATTGCCAAGCTTCCCCTCCAGCATCGCCCGCACCGCCTGCTTCTGCAGGTCGAATGCCGGGCCGTACTCGATCTTCCCGAGGTCATAGACCTGACAATGCGGTTTCATCCTCTTCGCCTCCTTACAAAAAGGCCACAGCAGACGCTGTGACCCTGTGCATTACGCGTTTTCTTTAAACTTTTGATCTGCCGACTGGGCTTGCTCATGCGCATGATAGGAACTGCGCACCAGCGGACCCGACTCGACATGCTTGAAGCCGCGCTTCAGCGCCTCTTCTTTCAAAGCGGCGAACTCATCCGGCGTCCAGTATTTTTTAACTGGCAGATGTTTCTTCGTCGGCTGCAAGTATTGTCCCATCGTCATGATATCCACATCGACAGCCCGCAAGTCATCCATCACCTGAATGATCTCTTCCCACGTTTCACCGTGGCCGAGCATCAGCGACGACTTGGTCGGGATCTGCGGTTTGTACTCTTTGGCGAAGCGCAGCACTTCCAGCGTGCGGTCATACGTCGCTTTGGCGCGCACTCTCGGCGTCAAGCGGCGTACCGTCTCGATGTTGTGGTTGAAGATGTCCGGCTCCGCATCGAGCAGCACCTTCAAAGCTTCGTATTGGCCGCCCATATCGGACGGGAGCACTTCCACCGTGCACAGCGGCATCCGGCGGCGGATCGCCCGCACCGTCTCCGCAAACACGGAAGCACCGTGATCTTTCAGGTCGTCGCGGGCAACCGAGGTTACCACGGCATGGCGCAGCTTCATGATCTCTGCCGAGTCGGCCACGCGCTCCGGCTCCTGCAGGTCCAGCTCCGACGGAAGGCCCGTCTTCACTGCGCAGAACCCGCAGGCGCGGGTGCAGATATCACCGAGGATCATAAAGGTCGCCGTCCGGTTCTCCCAGCATTCATAGATGTTCGGGCAACGTGCTTCTTCACAGACGGTGTGGAGCGTATTTCCCCGCAACAGATCTTTCAGTTCCGTGAAGTTGGGGCCTGTGCGCAGCTGGATCTTCAGCCAATCCGGCCGGCGCAACGGGCGCTCCTCCTCCGTCTTTGGGGAATTGTCCAGAACGTTCAGTTCTTCCACGCTGACACACCTCTTTCCTCAAATCTTAGTACAGGTTCGGCTCGACGTACGACTCGATGCGTTTCTTGACCGCTTGCAGGAAGCGGCCGCAAACCAGACCGTCGAGAACACGGTGGTCAAGCGACATGCACATGTTCATCATCGAACGGATCGCAAACGAATCATCCGGCATAACAACCGGGCGCTTGACGATCGCTTCCATCGACAGGATCGCCGCCTGCGGAGCGTTGATGATCGGCATCGACTGGATCGAGCCGAAGGAACCTGTGTTGTTGACGGTGAACGTGCCGCCCGACATGTCGTCCGGCGTCAGTTTGCCCGCCCGCGCGCGTTTCGCCAGATCGTTGATCGCATGGGACAGGCCGAGAACACTCAGGCGATCCGCATTTTTAATGACCGGCACGAACAGCGCGTCTTCTGTCGCTACTGCAATCGAGATGTTGATGTCTTTTTTAATAATAATCTTATCATCCTGCCATGTCGAGTTGATAATCGGGAACTCTTTGAGCGACTCGACGACCGCTTTGATGAAGAACGGCAGGAAGGTCAGGGACACGCCCTCTTTTGCTTTGAACGCGTCTTTGTTTTTGTCGCGGAACTTGGAGAGCGTCGTGACATCCGCTTCCATCATCGTCCACGCGTGCGGCGCGTTGTGCTTCGACTCCAGCATGCGGCGGGCGATCGTCTTGCGGATGCCCGATGCTTCGATCACGGTGTCGCCGTCTGCAGCTTGATAAGCCGCTTTCGGAGCTGCCGCAACCGGAGCGGATGCTGCTGCCGGTGCGCCTTGTGCGCCGATCTCGGTCAGGCCGGTCGCCGGCTTGGTCGGTGCTGCCACGGAGGAGAGGTCTTCTTCCGTCTTGGTCAGGTGCGGTGCTGCTGCAGCGCCGCCGCCTTCTACGAAGGCCAGCACGTCTTTGCGCGTGATGCGGCCGCCGGTACCGGTGCCGGTGATCTGGCTGGCATCGAGGTTGTGCTCTTGGATCAGGCGCAGAACGGCCGGCGAGAAGCGCGCGCCGCCCTCACCGCGCTGCGGGGCTGCCGGAGCTTGAGCCGCCTGCGGAACAGCTGCTGCTGCCGCGCTCGGCGCTGCGGCCGGAGCCGCTTCCGCCTTGGGAGCAGCAGCCGGAGCCGGCGCTGCGCCTTCTTCTGCGATCACGGCGATCGGCGTGCCAACCGCGACGGTCGATCCTTCCGGAACGAGGATTTCGGTCAAGGTGCCGACAAACTCGGACGGCACCTCTGCGTTTACTTTATCGGTGATGACTTCTGCGATCGAGTCATACTTGTTGATTTTGTCGCCTGGTTGTTTGAGCCACTTGGCAATGGTGCCTTCCGTAACGGACTCGCCAAGCTGGGGCATCAAGATCGTTGCCATGGAGAAGTCCTCCCTTAGTACGAATTAGAATTTGGCCAGTTCACGAATCGCGTCTGCAATTTTAGCAGGGCTCAGCATGAAGAACTTCTCTTGCGGCGGGGAGTACGGCATCGCCGGAACGTCCGGACCGCACAGGCGCTGAATCGGAGCGTCGAGGTCGAACAGCGCTTCTTCGGCGATGATCGCCGAGATCTCGCCGCCCACGCCGCCAAATTTGCTGTCTTCGTGCACGATCAGCACTTTGCCGGTCTTCTTGGTCGCTTCGAGGATCGCTTCACGGTCGATCGGCTTAATCGTGCGCAGGTCGAGGATGTGTGTGGAGATGCCTTCTTGGGCGAGGGTCTCCGCCGCTTCCAGCGCGTAGTGCACCATCAGCCCGTAGGTGATGACGGTGACATCGTGGCCTTCGCGCTTGACGTCCGCCTTGCCGATCTCGATCGTGTACTGCTCTTCCGGCACCTCGCCTTTGATCAGGCGGTAGCAGCGCTTGTGCTCGAAGAACAGCACCGGGTCGTTGTCGCGCATCGCAGCGGTCAGCAGTCCCTTCACATCATACGGAGTGGACGGCATGACGATCTTCAAGCCCGGAACATGGTGGAACAAAGCTTCTACCGACTGGGAGTGGTACAGCGCGCCGTGCACGCCGCCGCCGTACGGCGCACGGATCGTCATCGGCACGGTCCAGTCCGACTTGGTGCGGTAGCGGATGCGCGCCGCTTCGGAGACGATCTGGTTGTACGCCGGGAAGATGAAGTCGGCGAACTGAATTTCCGCAACCGGACGCATGCCGACCATCGCCGCGCCGATCGAAACGCCGACGATCGCCGACTCGGACAGCGGAGAGTCGATGACGCGATCTTCGCCGTATTTTTCGATCAAGCCCGCAGTGGCTCGGAATACACCGCCGCGCACGCCTACGTCTTCACCGAGGATAAAAATCGAGGAGTCGCGCTCCATCTCCTGATCGAGCGCTTCCGTTACTGCTTCGATATATGATTTAATCGCCATGTCTGCGCGTACCTCCTATTGTTCTTCGTAGACGTGCGTAAGCGCGTCTTCCGGCGCAAAGAACGGCTCTTTTTCTGCCGCTTCGGTGCCTTCGTTGACTTCACGCATTACGCGGTCGTTCATCTCTTTTTCTTTCTCTTCGGTCAGAACGCCCTTGTCGCGGAGATATTGCGCAAACGTGATCAGCGGGTCTTGCTTCTTCGCTGCTTCCACTTCTTCACGGCTTCTGTATGCTCTGTCATCGTCGTCCGAGGAGTGCGGCACGAGACGGTAGGTGCGCGCTTCGATCATCGTCGGTCCTTCGCCGTTGCGGCCGCGCTCAGCAGCTTCTTTGCAGTATTTGTACACTTCCAGCACGTCGTTGCCGTCGATCTGGAAGCCCGGCATGCCGTAGCCGATCGCGCGGTCTGCCGTGTTGTGGTTGCCGAGCTGCTTGGAGAGCGGAACGGAGATCGCATAGCCGTTGTTCTCGATGTAGAAGATGCACGGCAGCTTGTGCACAGCTGCAAAGTTGCACGCTTCATGGAAATCGCCTTGGTTGGAGGAGCCTTCACCGGTCGAGGTGTAAGCGACGCTCTTCTCACCGCGCATCTTCGCGGCCAGAGCAGC
This sequence comes from Tumebacillus sp. BK434, assembly GCF_004340785.1. NCBI lineage: Bacteria > Bacillati > Bacillota > Bacilli > Caryophanales > Alicyclobacillaceae > Tumebacillus > Tumebacillus sp. BK434. Next base: position 1,137,749 of record NZ_SLXS01000001.1, read on the forward strand.
GCCGACTGCGTGCGGGAACTGCGTGGTGACCGGGGAGGAGCCGGAGAGGGTGCGGTACTTGCGACCGCCGAAGTGGCCCGGCATTTGACGGCCGCGGGAGTTGACATCCCCCGGCTTCGCGAACGCCGACATCATGACTTCGGTCGGCGTTTGCCCAAACACGAGCACGCAGCCGAGGTCGCGGTAGTACGGAGCCAGATAGTCGGTCTCTTTGTCGAGGGCGTACGCAGCGCCGACTTGCGCTGCTTCCTGGCCCTGGCAGGAGATAACAAACGGGATCTTGCCGGCGCGGTTCAGCAGCCAGAAGCGCTCGTCAAGCTTTCTGGCGAGCAGCATGTAATAGTACAGCTCAAGGACCTGCTCTTCAGACAAGCCCAGTTCTTTGTAATCGTACTTGGACATCGAGGACAACCTCCCTAGAAATGAATCGCTTTGCCGTCGACGGCGAGCGCTGCTTCACCGATCGCTTCCGACAGGGTCGGGTGCGGGTGAATCGCGGCGCCGATCTCCCACGGAGTCGCGTCGAGGAACTGCGCCAGGCTCGCTTCGGAAATCATGTCGGTCGCATTTTGGCCGATGATATGTACGCCGAGCAGGTCGTTCGTCTTCGCATCTGCGATCATTTTGACAAAACCGTCAAATTCGCCGTTGACCAGCGCTTTGCCGATGCCGCGGAACGGGAATTTGCCGACTTTGATCTCGCGGCCTTCTTCGCGCAGTTCCGCTTCCGTGTAGCCAAGCGAAGCGATCTCCGGACGGGTATATGTACAGCGCGGGATCATCTTGTAGTCGATCGGATGCGGATGCTCGCCTGCGATCACTTCCATCGCATGAATGCCTTCGTGGGCGGCGATATGCGCCAATTGCGGCGTGTTGATCACGTCGCCGATCGCAAAGATGTTCTTTTCTTTCGTGCGGTAGTGCTCGTCGACTTGGATCGTTCCGCGGTCGACGACGATCTCCGTCGCTTCCAGGCCGATGTTGTCAACGTTGGACGCGCGGCCAACCGAGACGAGAATCTTGTCGGCGGTGAAAGTCTGGATCTCTTCTTTGTCGGTGCCGACATGGACGGCAGCCGAGATCGAGACCTGTTCCCCTTCGATCTTCACGCTGTCCGCTTTCACGCCGGTCGAGGTGTGGATCTTGATCTTCGTCTTGCGGCGGCCGAACAGCTTGGCCAGCTCCGCCGACACGTCCGCATCTTCGAGCGGCAGGATGCGCGGCGCGTACTCGATCATCGTCACTTCCACGCCGAAGTCGGACAGCATCGACGCCCACTCGCAGCCGATGACGCCAGCCCCGACGATGATCACCGATTTCGGAAGCTCTTCCATCTCCAAAGCTTCGTCGGAGGTGATGACGTATTTGCCGTCGATCTCCAGACCCGGCAGCGACTTCGGACGGGAGCCGGTCGCGATCACAACGTTGCGCGGTGCGATGATCTCCGCTTCGCCGTTCGCGCGCTCGACGGAGACGGCGCCTGCGGTCGGCGAGAAGATCGACGGGCCCATCACGCGGCCGAGGCCTTCGATGACTTCCACGTTGTTTTTCTTGAGCAGGCTCTGCACGCCTTTGTGCAGGTTGTTGATGATCTTTTCTTTGCGGGCCATGACATTGCCGAAGTCGAGCGACACGGAGCCCTCGACGGCAACGCCAAACTCTTTCGACTTTTGCACAGTCGCCATCATGTCAGCGCTCTTGAGCAGCGCCTTGGACGGGATGCAGCCGCGGTGCAGGCAGGTGCCACCCACCTTTTCCTTTTCGACCACTGCCACTTTCAGTCCGAGCTGGGCAGCACGAATGGCGGCTACATAGCCGCCCGTGCCCCCGCCCAGGACCACAACATCGTATTGTTCAGACATTGAATCCTTGGCTCCTTCCACTGGTGAGAATCGTTGTACGGAGAATGTTACTTCGACAGCAGGGAACGCTCAGTCTTCAGGAAGGTCGAACGGGTGTTTTTCAGTTGGTTGATGCGGTCTTCCGCCATGCGGTCAGCCGCTTTGTAGGTCGGGATGTTGTCGCGCTTGGAGATCTCGAAGATCGTGGAGATGATGTTGTAGATGTTTTCGACTTTCTTGCGCGCCAGGTTCTCGTTGTAACCTTCGAGTTCGACCGCCACGTTGATCAGGCCGCCCGCGTTGATGACGTAGTCCGGAGCGTAGAAGATGCCCATCTCGTGGATCTGGTCGCCGTGGCGCTCTTCTTTCAGCTGGTTGTTCGAAGAGCCTGCGATCACTTTGCACTTGAACTGCGGGATCGTCTCATCGTTGATGATCGCACCCAGCGCGCACGGTGCGAAGATGTCGCACTCGACGCCGAAGATGTCGTTCGGTGCGACCACTTCTGCGCCGAACTCGCGGACGACGCGGTCGATCGAGTCTTGGTTGATGTCGGTGACGATCAGCTTCGCGCCCGCTTCGTGCAGGTGTTTGCACAGGTAGTAGCCGACATTGCCGACGCCTTGCACCGCAACGGTCTTGCCGCTTACGTCATCGGAGCCGAACGCTGCTTTCGCTGCAGCTTGCAGGCCGCGGAAGACGCCGAGCGCCGTCATCGGGGACGGGTTGCCGGAGGATCCGTACTCGACAGACACGCCGGTTACGTATTCGGTTTCCATGTGGATGTAGTTCATGTCCGCTTCGGTGGTGCCAACGTCTTCAGCGGTGATGTAACGGCCGTTCAGGGACTCGACGTAGCGGCCGAGGGCACGGAACAGCGCTTCCGATTTGTCGGTCTTCGGGTTGCCGATCAGAACGGTCTTGCCGCCGCCAAGGTTGAGGCCGGCAGCAGCAGCCTTATAAGTCATACCGCGTGCCAGACGCAGCGCATCTTCGATCGCCATCTCTTCCGTTTCATAGGTCCACATGCGGGTGCCGCCAAGCGCCGGCCCCAAGGTGGTATCGTGAATCGCGATGATTGCCTTCAGTCCGGATGCTTCGTCATGACAGAACACCACTTGTTCGTAGTCATATTTCTCCATATATTCAAAAATTTTCACGATAGTTCCCCCTCCGAGAGTTAAGAAGTCTGTTTTCTGAATGTTAAGATAAGGTCTTAGCAGCACCCCATACCCATGAAACAGAATACCATAAGTGCAGGCTGCAGTGGAAGCGAAAGGCAGTTAGGGATAGCATCTGCTACACTTCCGTTAACTATGTCCAGTTTTGCCAAAAGAAAATTGGTCGGGAAACTGTCCACGCCAATTTTCTATATGCAAGGTTCATGCCAACTTTTTTGAAAGCGGTTCCGAAACACGATGGCAAAACGCTACACAGGCAGAAAAAAATACTTTCCCCCTGTAAAGCGCCTCTGTAGAGCACCTGTGAAGTTCGCGATGCTTTGCAAACTTTTGCAGGGAGTGCGCAAATTTTAGCAAGCAATAACTTGCGCAAGCCTGCCAAACACACAATCCTATTTCACTGTAACCCATATTTGTCCAACTTATAATACAAGCTGCGCACGGCGATCCCCAAAAGTTTCGCCGCTTCCGTCTTGTTGCCTTTGGTCTGCCCAAGCGCTCGTTCGATGTGCAGGCGCTCCGCCTCGCCGACCACCTCATCCAGCGGCCGCACTTCCCCCGCTTCCGCAGGTGGGGACTGCTCGGCGCCCCGCTCCGTCGCGGTGCCCCCGACCAGATTCTGACCCGGATTCTCGCCCGGCAGGATCAGATGGTAGGGCTCGATCACCGTCTCGGCAAAACGCATGTTGATCATGGCTCGTCCGATCGCGTTTTCCAGTTCGCGCACATTGCCCGGCCACGAATAGTTCTGCATCTTGAGCAGCGTCTGCGGGGAGATGCGCTCGACACTGCGCCCGTACTCCTGGTTGTACTTTTGGATCAGGCGCTGCGCAAACGCCGCCAAGTCGACCTTGCGGATGCGCAGCGGCGGGATGATGATCGGCAGGACGTTCAGGCGGTAATACAGGTCTTCACGGAACTGTCCCTGCTGCATCGCCCGCTCCAGATTGACGTTGGTCGCCGCGATCACGCGGACATCGACGGTGGTCGCCTTGGCGCCGCCAACGCGCAGGATCTCCTTTTCCTGCAGCACGCGCAGGATCTTCGCCTGCATGCTCATCGACAGCTCGCCGATCTCGTCGAGGAAGATCGTGCCGCCCGACGCTTCCTCGAACAGGCCTTTCTTGCCGCCGCGCTTCGCACCGGTAAACGCGCCTTCCTCATAGCCGAACAACTCCGACTCGAGCAGGCTCTCCGAGATCGCCGCGCAGTTAACGCGGATGAACTGATTGTATTTGCGCTCGCTGTCGTTGTGAATGGCGTGGGCGAACAGCTCCTTCCCCGTCCCCGATTCGCCGCGCAACAGCACCGTAGCGGGCGTCTGAGCGGCTTTGTGGGCTTGTTCGATCGCCATCACCATCTCGTTCGATGTGCCAATGATGTCATCAAAGGTATATTTCGCTTCCAGCTTTCTTATGAGTTGCTTGGCCTGATTTAGTTCGTCGGTCAGCTTTTTGATCTCCGAGATGTCGTGAATGATGCCGACCGATCCTTTCAGCACGCCGTCCACTTCGATCGGCGCGACGTTGACCAGCACTTCGCGCTTTTTCGCACCGACTTTCAGTCCGACGCCCCGCACCGGCTTGCGCGTGGTCAGCACTTTCATGTGCATCGATTCCCCTTCGGCGATGTCCGCTTCGGCCGGCTTCCCGATGATGTCCCCTTCGGTCAGCCCGGTCAGGCGGGTGTAAGCCGGGTTGATCATGATCCCCCGCCCCTCCGCATCGACGACGGAGATCGCATCCTGGGTCGAGTTGATGATCGCCTGCAGCAGCTCTTGGATCTCTTTGAGGTTGGTCACCTCTTCGGCCAGCTGCTGCACTTCGGTGATGTCCCGGAACACCGCCACCGCGCCGACGACCTGTCCGGTCTCGTCGCGCACCGGCACGCGGTTGGTGATGATCCGCGACTTGCCGAACTGCTGCAGCTGGTTCAGCTCCGGCTCGCCGCTCTGCAGCACGACATGCAGGCGCGAGTTCGGCACCGCTTCGCTCGCCATCCGCCCGATCATCGCTTGGGCGGGAATGCCGGTCAAGCGCTCCGCCGCCGTGTTGTACAGCGCGATCACGCCTTCCGCATTGATTGCGATCATCGCGTCATGCGTGGAGTTGAGCACGATGTCCAGCTCCGAGCGCGACACTTTCAACTGGTGGATCAGAGCTTCTTTTTCCAGCATCAAGTGCATCATCAACGATGCGATCGCGCCCGGCACGAGCGTCGTATGCTTCCCTTTCAGCTCATTGATCAACCGGTTGACGCCCGGGTCGCCCGTCGCTTCGATCACCACATCGACCTGCTCATCCAAAAAATCTGCAAACTGCACTCCGGTCGCGATCCCGAGCTCCCGGCCCAAGGCCAGCCCCGGCGCGGAGGCCTCGATGTCGACGATGCCGATCACCTGTACTTTCGCCAGATCTTGAAACGCTTTGAGCAGCGCCGTTCCCCCACGGCCCGCTCCGACGATCAAAATGTTGATCATGGTTGCCATCCCCACCTTGTCTTAGATTCTGTCTTTTTATGTCAGTCTGCAAAAAATGTCTTGCAAACGTTTGCAGGCGTGAAAAAAATTGCACACTCCGAACGCTTTCGACAAGCGAAAGCGGAAATCCTGCAACCAACTCTTTCCCCTCGCGTATAGCAAAGGGAGGCCGCTTTGCACGTTCTTGTGAACGTCTGCCCGGTACGGTATAGTTAACATGAATCTACCGGCAAGTTTGAAAGGACGAGACCCTATGTTGAAAAAAATGATCGTCTGGGCGATCTTACTTGGCATTTTCCTCATCGCCGGCTACGGGCTGAACCTGATCCGCATCGCGATCGTCGACAAGATGGCGCACCCGGACGCGGTGATCTGGTGGCGCGTGCTGCTCGGCGGCGTGCTGATGACCGGCGGGATCGGCTTTCTCGGCGGCTTTGTGTTCTACCGCGACAGCAAGCGCGGCAAAGTCAAGCCTCCCGCTTGGAAAACGAAGTAAAGTTTTGAAGGAGGCGTGTTCCCGATGAACAAGCAAGTCTTTCTGATCGCGCTCACCGCAGCGTTTGTGGCGGCCGGATGTTCTGTGAACGTCGACCAGGATGCGCTGACGCAAAAAGCGAACGAGCTGAAACAGCAGGCCCAAGAGACTTTGAACCAGTTGCAGCAAGACTCGCAGCTGACGCAAAAGCTGATGGATGCGGCCCATGTCGGCCAGACGGAAGTCAACAGCTTCCTGAGCGATCTGATGCAGGACCCGACCACGCAGCAGGCGATCGATCAGCTCGGCTATGATGTGGTGATCGGGATCATCCAGCAGCAGGTGATGGAGAACAACGGCGTGATCGAAGGCTCCGTGCTGAACATGATCCGGCAAGAGCTGGAGAACCGCATGGGACAATAATTTTATGAACGTAAAAACCGGCACGCTCCCGCTTCCTGGGAGGTGCCGGTTTTGTTTTATGGCGCCAGACCGCTCTGCACCGCTTGCCAGAACGATTCATCCTCCAGCCCCATGCGCCAGACCGAGACGCCGCCGAGGTTGTAGCGTGTGGTCAGCTTGGTTTTGGCGATGATCGACTTGCCGTTTTCATACCAGACGGTGTGCGCCGAGCCGTCGGCCGCCTTGTAGGTGAAATACGGGGACTGTTTGACCGCATCCCACTGCGGCGCCGCGCCGGTCGTCGCGAGCAGGCTCGGAATGCCTTTCCAGGTCACCGCTTTGCCTGTGCCAGCCGTCGTGTTCCAGTCGTAGCCGTAGGCTGGCAGCCCGATGAGAATCTTCGTGGACGGGATCTGCGACACAGCATAGCGGACGACGCTTTCCACCCACGGATAGCCTGCGACCGAGCCGGGCGCACCCCACGGGCCGTTTTCGTCATACGTCATGAGCTGCACCTGGTCGGCCGCCTGGCCGATCGCCGCATAGTCAAACGCGCCAAACCAGTTCGACGTTGGGTAGTCGGACGTCTTGGCGGCCATCGACACGACCAGCTGCTTACCGTTCGCGTGCAGGGCCGCCGCCAACTCAGTGACAAACGACGTGTACAGCGGCCGGTCGGACGGCAGCATGTTTTCAAAATCGACGTTCAGACCGGCAAAACCGTGCGCTGTGACCAGCGTCACGGCGTTGCTGACCGTCTTTTGCCGCAGCTTCGGGTCGGCGAGCACAGTGTGCGCCAAGTCTTTGTCAAAGCCGCCTTCCGTCTCGTTGGTCAGAGCGGCATACGCCCCGATGTTTTTCGACGCCGCGAGCTGCAAGCCGTCTGTCGCCGCCGTGCCGGAGATGTCGCCGGTCGCTGTGGCCTGGAAGGTCATCATCGAGACTTGATGGAGGTACGAACTTGATGCGGAAAGCGAATGATACGAATGTTGATCCCCCGAGTGGTAGACGGTGTAATAACCGAGCACCGTCTTGGCCGCCTGTATGGGCACTGCTGCCGGAGCCGGTTCGGTCACCGGCGGCGGAGGCTGCTGTTTTTTCTTCGCATCCGTTCCAGTATCGTTCAGCGTATAGATCAGGGTGAGCACGAGCGAGACGATGGCGAACAACGCGATACCGCGCCAAGTTGCGCTTTTCTTTTTCATGCGATCCCCTTCCTAGATAAGCAGATTTTCGTCTACTTACTAGGATAGTAGAATCCCAGAATGAGAGATAGCGGTACTATTTACCGATTTATCAACTCCGGAGCGCACAAAAAAGGCTCCCGTTCGGGAGCCTTGCGTTACGCCGACCGCCCCAGCACGTCCAGCCAGCGGAGCACTCTGTTCTTCTCGATCGTTTCGGACAGCGAGTATTTTTCCGCATACAGATGCACGGCGAGCAGCACGACAAGCCAGGTGAGCAGCACCGGCAGCGTGCAAGACGCGACGACCAGCATGCCGATGCTGCCGCCGAGCAGGTTGGAGCCGGCGTCGCCCATCATCATCCGCGCCTTCACATCGTCCGGGAAGTAGGCGAGCACCGCGCCGAGCACCAGCCAAAACGCGGGCGAGTCGAGTGCGCGCAGCGAGAAGACGGCGAGCAGCAGCAGGGTGAACAACACGCCTTTACAGGCCCGGCCCGGGCGGAGATCGAGCAGGTTGACCAAATTGGCCGACAGCGCGATCACCAGGCTGCCAGCCGCCAGCACCCAACCGGTCAGCCCGAGCAGCCACGCCCCGGCGATGCCGGTGCACAGCCCGACAGCCGCTTTGATCAGCCCGGTGGTGACGGTCCGCCCTTTCCACAGCTTTTTCAAATGCCCTTTGATCCCGGTCACGTCACGGTTGCCCGCCACATCGTCGAGCAGCCCGATCACGACAAATCCCGTGGCGACAAACAGCAGCACGATCATGTCCTGCACCATCGCCCACGGGATCGGCAGCAGGTCGCTGAGCAGAAAGAACGGCACGATGGTCAGAAACATGCCCAGCCAAAGCGCTGTGCCGAGGCCAACAGGCACGCTTTTGCCCGCATAGTTCGGCCGGAGCAGTCCGGCGCTCCGCATCGCTTGCTGCAGCGGCGGCACCAGCCAGCCGGTCAGCAGATAGCCGCCCCAAAACGCCGTCAGCAGCCCGACGGCCGATCCCGTCAAATACGTGTTCATCATATCTGCCACCTGTTCAGGAGCACGCGGGCGATCTGCACAAACTGTTTGCCGCGGTGTAGAAATCCGCGCAGATTGCGCCCGTACTCGCGGTTTTTCATGTCGACTTCCACTTCCAAGATCCGCATGCCGCCACGGGCTGCATCGATCGTCATCCCCACCTCGACCCCGTAGCCGTCGCCGAGGTTGCCGATCGCGTCCAAAACGCTGCGGTTCAGCGCCCGCTGCCCGGAGAGCGGCGCCTGCATGTCCACGCCGCACAGCCGCCGAATGCCGCCGCGGGCGAAATTTTTGACGAGTCCGAACCCGCCTTTCAGCGGCTTGGGCAGGCGGCCGATCGTCAGGTCGCAGCGATTCTCCAGGATCGGGCGGATCAGCTTCTCAATCTCCACCGCCGTCTCGCACATGTCGGCATCGAGAAAGACGTAGATGTCCGCATCGGCGACGAGCAGGCCGGAGTACAAGGCCGCCCCTTTGCCGTAGTTGGTGCTGTGCCGGATCACCCGCGCCCCCGCCTCCAGCGCGATGCGGTACGTCTCATCGGTCGAGCCGTCATCGATCACGATGATCTCCTCGACGCTGTCGAGGGTGCGCACAGCCAGGATCGTCTGGTCGATGCGATCCGCTTCATTCCACGCCGGGATGAGCACGCTCACTTTCACTGGGCGCTGACCTCCTTCGCATTGGTGACTTGAGGCAGCAGCGCCTCCGCCGTCTTTTTGACGCCAAAATGCCCCTTCGCGCCACCTAAGATGTCGATCAGCGCGACCAGCCCGGTCACTTGGTCGATGTTGTCCACCGTCGAGATTCCCAGCTCCCGGTAGTGCGCGACCGCCGAGTGCGAAACGTCCGACTGCTCCACACAGGCGGTGTAGAGCTCCTGCTTCTGCAAGGCTTTCAACAGCGGCAGATCGACCGCCGTCAGCCGGCTTTTGCCCGACTCGCCCGCCCCGCCGACCAGCACGACGCGGTCGGGGCGCACTCCGAGCTCGCCGCTGGCGGTCAGGGCGTTGGTGCTCTGCAAGTAGTCGACCAGCCGGCCGCCCTTTTGCAGATACAGCTCGCGCACCAGCAGCTCGGCGAGCGCCTGATGCACCGCTTTGGCCTCTTTGCCCGTCGTCCCTCCGATCGCCTGTAGGAGCGGCTCCTGGCGCACGTCGAGCAAGGGCAGCGCATTGGTCAGCGCCACGGTGCTGGTCACGTTCGCCCCCGCCGCTTGGAGCTGGGTGAGCAGGCCGGAAAGGTCGGCCGCTTCCAGCTGCAGCACGGCGACTTTTTGCCCGGCGAGCCGGTCTTTCACATAATGCCCGCCGACTTGGGCAATCACCCGCTCCAACTGATCCTGATCGCGGGTCAGTTCGCCGTTCTGGCGCTTCAACTTCACATTGTCAGCTTTCGTCTGCGTGTATCGTTCTTCGAGCTGCTCCAAGAGCTGTACCTGCTCTTTGACGATCACCTCTTCACCGAGCGTCCCCCCGAGCAGGAGCCCGAGGCCAAGCGAGAGAAACACGGCGATCAGCGTCATGATGTGGTACCGGAACCCGTACAGCCTGCTCACCCCCATGTCTAGCGCCTAGATCTTGTCTTCACGTCACCAACAGCTTCAAGTTCAAATACACCATCTTCAAAAACGACCGGGTCAGCGGATTCAGCCAGGCCAGCACGCCAAGCGGCACCATCGCCGCACCGACGACCAGACAGGCGGCGCGCCAGTCCACCGCTTTGCAGTACAGTTGCGAGACCCCTTTGGCGTCGACCAGTTTGTTGCCGATGCGCATCCGTGTCAAGACGGTCGAGGCCATGCCTTTGCGCCCTTTTTCCAGAAAATCGATCATGTTCGAATGCGTGCCGAGTGCGACGATCAGCTCCGCCCCGTACTCGTGGGCGAGCAGCATCGCCACGTCTTCGCTGGTGCCCGGGGCCGGATAGACGTGCGCCGCCACGTTCAGCTCCGCGACGCGGGCCAGCCCCGGTGCGCGCCCGTCCGCATAGGCGTGGACGATGATCTCCGCGCCACAGCAAAGTCCGGCGTCGGTCACCGAATCCATGTCGCCGACGATCAGGTCGGGCCGGAAGCCCGCTTCCAGCAACGCGTCCGCCCCGCCGTCCACGCCGATCAGCACCGGCTTCACGTCGCGGATGTAGGTGGCGACGGCGCGCAGGTCTTCCTTGTACGTCGGTCCGCGCACCACGACGAGCACGTGCCGGCCGGCCATCTTCGTATATAAGTCAAGCTTCGGCAGATCGCCGAGAAAAAAGTTCTTTTCCTGCTGCGCGTAGTTCAGCGTGTTTTCCACAAACGAGCGCAGTTCGCTTCTGACGTTCAGCATCGCTTTCGCCATTCTTGCGAGGACCTCCGCTTCGCAAAGCACCTGCCCTTTGCCGATCACGGCGTCTTCCAGCACGATCAGATTGTCGATCAGCGACACCTGCTGCCCGTCGGCGAGCTGTTCCATCAATTGGGGTGGCGCTTCGTCGAGCAGCAAGACGCCGGCCCGCACCAGTTTCAACGGCCCGAGGTTCGGATAGCGCCCGGAGATCGAAGCCGCCGTGTTGATCACCGCCTGCACTTTCGCCGCGATCAAAGCGTCGGCTGCCACCTCGTCGAGATCTTCATGCGCGATCACGGCGATCTCGTCGGGCAGCAGGCGCTTGACGAGATGTTTCGTCTTGCGGTCCGCCCGCGCCGGACCGTGCAGCCGAATCCCGCTTCCCTTCTTCTCCAGCGCAAAACGCATCTCCGCCTTCCACCTTTCCCCAAATAAAAAACGGCTACCCTTATTATGGAACAGGCAGCCGTCAGATTATCCCTGAGATGGAAATATGCAGAAAAGAAAAAGAGACCCTTGGCTCGAAATCAGGGTCTCTGTTTCCTATAAGCTCGATCCGTCCCCACATTCTGCACAAACAGAATGACTGTTGTTGGGGAACTTGCACTCGTCTGCGCTAGCCATTTCGCAAATGAGCGGAGCCGTTCTTGTGGGTCTTACATATATGTAAGATGTTTTTCGAGGTGAAAAAGTTTCACCAAGAAAAAAGTTTTTTAGCAAGTTGACTACATGCTGCTTACTTATGCTCGCCCATCTTGCCCTGCAAAATCTCCAACGCATGCGGCAACACCGGCAGGAGCACTTCCAGACATTCGCGGACGCCTTTTGGGCTGCCTGGCAGGTTGATGATCAGCGTGTTGCCCCGCGTGCCGACTACAGCGCGCGACAACATCGCAAACTTGGTCTTCTGCAGGGAGACGGCCCGCATCGCTTCCGCCATGCCCGGCACTTCCCGCTCGATCACCGCCAAAGTCGCTTCCGGGGTCACATCGCGCTTGGCGAGGCCCGTTCCGCCCGTTGTGACGATGAGGTCAAGATTTAACTCGTCACAGTAGGTTACCATAGAATTGCGCAAAATGTCAAATTCATCGGGCACGACCTGATAGACGACCACTTCGCCGCCGATGTCGAGCATCATTTCGCGGATCACCTGTCCGCTCAAGTCTTCGCGTTCCCCGCGCGCCCCTTTGTCGCTGGAGGTGAGGATGCCGACTTTCCACGCGCTCATCTCGCCGTCTCCTCCCGGTGGAAATCGCCGTTTTTGCCACCCGTCTTCTCCAGCAGCGAGACGTTTTGAATCGTCATCGCTTTGTCAACCGCTTTGCACATGTCATAGACGGTCAAGGCGGCGGCCGTGACGGCGGTCAGCGCCTCCATCTCCACGCCCGTCACGTAGGTCGTGGCGACGGTGGCGAAAACGTTCAGTGCGTCCTCCCCCGCTTCTTCAAAAGAGATGTCGACTTTGGTCAGCGGCAGCGGATGGCACATCGGGATGATCTCCGACGTCTTTTTCGCCGCCATGATCCCGGCAACTTGTGCGACGGCAAGCACGTCGCCTTTTTTCATTTTGCCGGCGCGGATCAATTGCAAGGTCTCGCGGCGCATCTCGATGCGAGCAAACGCGGTGGCTGAGCGTTTGGTGACCTCTTTTTGCGTAACGTCAACCATGTGAGCGCGGCCCTGTTCATTAAAATGGGTCAGTTTCTCTTCCACGATCTGCTCTCCCCGTCAACCCCCGATCTGCGACATGCGCCGCAAGGTCGGATTGTGCGATTTTTCTTCACCTTGTAACGCCTTGGCCATCTCATGCGTCTCCGGCTTGGCGTCGAGCGCGCGCAAGAACAGCTGTGTCAGCTTCTCTTCGTCGCCGAGCGCCTGTTTCACGTTAAACTCGTCTTCCCAGTACAAGCATGGCTTGAGGTTGCCGTCTGCCGTTAAGCGCAGCCGGTTGCAGCTCTGGCAGAAATGATCGCTGACCGGGTGGATCAGGCCAAACGCGCCTTTCGCGCCGGGGATCTGGTAGTTCTCCGCCGGGCCATTGCCTTTGATGCCCTGCGTCAGCTTGAGCGGCTCAAAGCCCAGGAGCCGGCAGCGTTCGAGCACCGTCTCCAAGGGCAGGTAGCTCGCCTTCCAGTCCTCGCCTTCATGCCCGATCGGCATATATTCAATAAAGCGCACCGTCACATGGCGTTCGATCGACAGGCGCAAAAAGTCGTCGATCTCGTCATCGTTGAACCCTTTCATTAGCACGACGTTGAGCTTGACCGGATCGAAGCCTACCTCATACGATTTCTCCACAGCATCCAGCACACGGAAGAGATCGCCACCGCGGGTGATCTGGGCAAAGCGCTCCGGCTGCAGCGAGTCGAGCGAGATGTTGACGCGGGTGATCCCCGCCGCTTTCAGCGCCTGCGCCCGCTGGGCCAGATAGATGCCGTTGGTGGTCAGCGCGATGTCGTCGATGCCCGGAATGGCCGACAGCCTCCCGATCAGCGTCTCCAGGTTCGGGCGCACCAGCGGTTCGCCGCCGGTGATGCGCAGCCGGCGCACGCCAAGCTTCGCCGCCACCGTGACCACTTCGGTGATCTCGTCAAAAGACAGGTAGTGCGACGGCTCCAAAAACGGCAAGCCCTCTTCCGGCATGCAGTAGCGGCAGCGCAAATTGCAGCGGTCGGTGACCGAGATGCGCAGATAATCATGGACGCGCTGGAACTTATCGATCAACATGGGGGATTCCCCCTTTCCTAGAAAACTCATGTCAACTATTATATCATAAGGAAGAGCCTGAAGATAAAAAAGGAGTATCCCGCTATGAATCTGTCCGTACAATTATTCGCAGGCGTGGCCGAAGCGGTCGGCGCCCGCCTGTGGGAAGCCGAGCTTCCGGCAGGCGCCACAGTCGCCGGCCTGTTTGCTGAACTGGCCAGCCAGCATCCGCAGGCGGAGCCGGTGCTGCGCATCTCCTTTGCCTCGGTCAATCAGCAGTTTGCACCGCCTGACACCGTGCTGCAGGCCGGGGATGAAGTCGCGATCCTCCCGCCCGTTTCCGGCGGGCAGGATGTGCCGTTTGAGATCACCGCAGCCCCTTTGTCTGTTGACGCGGTTTTGCAAAAAGTGCGCCATCCGCTGTGCGGCGCGATCAACCTGTTTGTCGGCACGGTGCGCGAACTGACGCAAGGCAAGCGCACCGTGTTTTTGGAATATGAAGCGTACGCACCGATGGCGGTGAAGATGATGGAGCAGATCGCCGCCGAGATCGAAGCACAGTGGCCGGGCACGCGCGTGGCGATGTCGCACCGCATCGGGAAGCTGGAAATCGAAGACGCAGCGGTGGTGATCGCCGTCGCCACGCCGCACCGCACCGCTTCCTACGAAGCGGGCCGCTATGCGATCGAGCGCTTGAAAGAGATCGTTCCGATCTGGAAAAAAGAAATCTGGGCGGACGGAACGGAGTGGATCGGCCATCAGCAAGGGCCGTGGAATCCGCTGCGTCCGGGCACGGAGAGGACGGAGTAAAGGATGGACCTGGAGCGTTATTCAAGACAGCTATTATTTTCCGGCATCGGGGAAGCCGGTCAGCGCCGCTTGATCGACAGCCGCGTGGCGGTAGTCGGAATGGGCGCGCTGGGCACGGTGCTGGCCAACCATATGGTGCGGGCGGGTGTCGGGTTCGTCCGGCTGATCGACCGCGATTTTGTGGAAACGTCCAACTTGCAGCGCCAGATGCTCTATACGGAGCAGCACGCAGAAGCCGGGCTGCCCAAGGCGATCGCAGCGGCTGACATGCTGCGCGCGGTGAACTCGCAGGTGGAGATCGAGCCGGTCGTCGCCGACCTGACCTGGCAAAATGCGGAGGAGCTGCTCGCCGACGTCGATCTGGTGCTCGACGGCAGCGACAATTTCCAAGTTCGCTTTCTGGTCAACGATGTCTGTGTAAAAAACGGGATTCCCTGGGTCTACGGCGGCGGCGTCTCCGCCAACGGGATGACGATGCCGATCCTCCCCGGCGAGATGCCTTGCCTGCGCTGCCTGTTCGATGCAGCGCCGGCGCCGGGCACGACGGCGACCTGCGACACGGCCGGGGTGCTTGGGCCGATCATCCATATCATCGCCTCGTATCAGGCGGTGGAAGCGTTGAAAATTCTGGTCGGCGCCACTGAGAAAGTTCGCCGCACGATGCTGAACGTGGGGATCTGGGATTTCTCCACCTCCTCGATCGACATCGCCCAAGCGAAGCGCCCCGACTGCGTGTGCTGCGGGCAGCGCGAATTCGAGTATCTGCAGCCGGTCACAGGCGATGATGCGATCTCCCTTTGTGGCCGCAATTCGATCCAGATCTCGCCTGCCGAGCCGTGGGAGGTCGATCTCAACGCGATGGCCGCGCGACTCTCGCACAGCGGCAACGTCGAGCAAAACAAGTTCCTCGTCCGCTTCTCTGCGACCGACGACATCCGCCTCGTGATCTTCGCCGACGGCCGCGTTCTCGTCCAAGGCACCGATGAGATCAGCGTCGCGCGCAGTTTGTACGCGAAATACATTGGTATGTAACAAAGACCCGATCTCACGATCGGGTCTTTTTCTTCGCCGGCAGATTCGCCACCGTCTTCGGGGAGCCCAGCACCGGGCCGCCTAACGTCATGGTAAAGCGCTGGCTCTGTAGAAATACGCCCGAGACGTTGATTTGATTTAAAATGAGCAGATAAGCGGCAACGATATTCGCTGCATCGATGATCAAGTCGACGTCACCGCGATTGCCTTTCGCTACGGTTCGTCCCCCACCAAAGATCGGTCCGGTCACGTTGAGTCGAATCTCCTCTGAGGGAGATACGATGACCGAGCGGATCGTGATCTGACCGCTCAACAGCAAGGCGGCCACCGAAAGATCGATCGCCTGCCGAAATCCCTCCAAATAAGGCAACAGCACGGAACGCCACTGTATCGTCATCATCTCACCTCAAATCCTCTACCAGTTTATTCGCAGTTCGAAGATTTGGTTAGTTTTTTTTACGCAAAAAGACCCGATCTGTATAAGATCGGGTCTTTCTTTTGCCTAGCGACGTCCTACTCTCCCAGGACCCTGCGGTCCAAGTACCATCGGCTCTGCAGAGCTTAACTTCTGTGTTCGGGATGGGAACAGGTGTGACCTCTGCGACGTAATCACTAGATATGGTGCGGTCAAGAGGACTTGAACCTCCACGGGGTTGCCCCCACAAGAACCTGAATCTTGCGCGTCTGCCAATTCCGCCATGACCGCATATGAAGTTGAAGAAGAAGTGGTGCCGGCGAAAGGAATCGAACCCTCGACCCACTGATTACAAGTCAGTTGCTCTACCATCTGAGCTACACCGGCACGTTAGTTGCGCCATCCGCTTGCTTCTCGCGGTGACAAGAGTTATCTTATCATGCCCTCTTCCCTTGCACAATCATACGCAGTCATCAAAATCGGCCAAAATCAGCGTTTAGAAGCATTCTACTTTTTCGGAAGTGACAAAATCACCACCGTACCCACGATACATAGGCCACCCACGATTTCGAGCAGGCCGAGCGGCACGTGCAGCCAGACCACCGACGCGACCACCGCCACCAGCGGCTCGATGCAGGCCAAAAGCGACGTTTCGGACGGCGACAGAAAGCGCATCGAATCGAGATACAAGAAAAACGCGATCAGCGTGCCAAACAGGATCACAAACAGCACCAGCGCGACGCTCATCCCCGTCCAGACCTGCCCGGTCGCCGTCCAGGGACGCTCGATCAGCAGCAGGCCCACGCCGCCGATCAGCATCGCCCAGCCGACGATGACTTCCGACCCCCAGCGCTTGAGCAGACCGACCGGATACAGCGTATAAAATGCCAAAGCCACCGCCGAGATCAGCCCCCAGAACAAGGCGATGCCCGGCACCGACAGCCCGTCCCAGCGCCCGTTTGTCACCAGCAGCGCTGTACCGAGCAACGCGAGCAGCACCGCAACGAATTCCACTGCGCGCGGCATCTTGCGCAGCTGCACCGCCAGATAGACGGTGACCAAGAGCGGTGCCAGATATTGCAGCAGCGTCGCCGTTGCCGCATTGCCTGTCTCAATCGCGGAAAAATACGTATATTGCACCCCAAGCATCCCCAGCACGCCAAACACGATCACGCCCACGCGGTCCCGGGGGTCTTTCCAGACGCCGATCAGATCGGCACGTTTCCCGCGCAGCCACGCCATGCCAAGCATCAAGACACCTGCGATCAGCAAACGCAAGGTCACCAGATATCCGGTCGTAAATGCATACTCCACAAACAACTTCTGCGCGACCGTCCCGGACAGCCCCCAGAAACTGGCGCCGATCAGCACCATCGAAAAACCTTTTACTCGTGCGTTCATACAGATGTTTCCTCCCTCAGTCCTAGAGAGAGTATACACCTCATCCGCTGATTTGCGCAGTTTCTTTTGCGAATTCTGCCTTCAAAACGTGTACAGCGCCGGCATACTCGCTTTTGCTCCACCCGTTGTACGACGGATGCGGCACGCCTTCGATCACCTGCCACAGCGGGCTCTGCACAGCAGCCAGCCGGAAAAACTTCTGCGCGAACCTCCCGCACGGCACGACCACCAGAGGATGCTCCTGCAGTTTGATCAGCTTTTTGCGCAGGCTCTCAACGATGATTTCCTGTACCTCATTCCATGTCTGGTTGCTGTAGATGAGCTTGTTGTTTGCCGAGCGAACGCCTTCCAATACTTGGAAAAAACTGCCATAGCGCGCCCGTACTTCCGGGTCGTGATAAGCGGCTGCCTGCATCGGGATCTGGCAGACGTTCATCAGCGCGACTTTGTTCAGGGACGGACGGTTCAAATTATCATCGCGGTTCTTTTTCAGCAGCACGCCCAGCGGAAATCTTTCATATTGCTCGCCATACAGATGTTTGGTCATCGACGCGCCGGACGACCCGGAGACAGGTGCCCCGATCTTCAACTCCTGCACATGCGGGCTCTCCAGCAAAAACATAAACCGCGCCTGCTCAGTGATCAGATCTTGCACCAGATAGTTTTTGGCCAGTTCGTTAAAAATCGCCCGCAACTCCTGCTTGCTTGCGCTCATTCGCCCCACCTCTGAATCTACAGATGTAAAATGTAATGCGGCTCTATTATATCAAATTCACGCCGCTGCATGTCCGAAGAACAGCCAAAACGAAACCGCAACAAAAAGACCCAATCTCCCGCAGATCGGGTCTTGCGCTCTACCATAGGCGCTGCGTTAGTTCTCAAACGACCGAAAGACGTTCGCCAGATCGGATTGCTCCAGCTTCGCGCCGCGCAGCAGCGCCAGCGCTTCGCCGATCCGTGCCGCTATCAGTCCGGCAATGTCGAGGTAGAAGTCGGTCGGCTCCGTCTGCAGTGGCTCGCCGGACGTCGGCTTCGGCTCGGGAAGCACCGGGTCGTCCGTGCGCGGCGTCTTGCGCGTCAGCACGCCGCTCAGATCATACGCGGCCTCGTCTCTGACAGTGAGCGGCTGCAGCCCCCAGCGTTTGGTGATCGTCTTGATCACCGAACAGTGGTCGAGCGGCACCTCCTGCCCGTTTTCATCCTGCGCCCGATACACGGTGCCCGCTTCGATATACGGCGAGACCAGCAAAGTCGGCACCCGCACGCCAAGGCGGTCGAAGCGGAAGCCGTGCTGCCCGCTTGGCGCATGCGGCTGCGGCGGCGCAACTCTGGGCGGCGGCACATGATCGAAACACCCGCCGTGCTCGTCATACGTGATCACGAGCAACGTCTTCTCCCAGCCCTTGCCGTTTCGCACCGCCCGATACACATCGCGGATCAGCCGCTCGCCTTCCGCGACGCTGTACGGCGGATGCTGGTCGTTGCGCCCGCCGTCATAATTTAAGAACTGCGGCTCCAAAAAAGCATAGCTCGGCAGCGCCCCTGCTGCCGCGTCGCGGTAAAAGGCATCGAGCGTGCAAAAGTTTGTCCGACGATACTTCAGCAGCCTGGGAAAATGGATCAGCAGCGTCAGCGGCAGTTGGTTCTGCCGGTCGTAGTAGACCTTCCAGTTCAGACCCTGCTGCCCGGCTTCCGACATCCGATCAAAGATCGTGGCGCTGTCGTTCGCGATCCAGTTCACATACGGCGCGTTGTCGGTCAGTCCGCTCGATGTCGCCGCATGAAAAAACGACCGGTTCGTCCACGTTTGGCTGGGCACCGCGCAAAACCAGCGGTCGCAAATCGCATACTGCCGGGCCAGCTCAGAAAACACCGGCACCTGCTGCGGCATGAAACTGTCCATGATGATCTTGTAATTCTCATACTGCACGGGCCGCCCAAGACTCTGCAAGATGTTGATGTAATCGCGCACAAACCCGTTCATCGGCGCGATCTCCGGCAGCGGGTCAGCAGCAGCCTGCTCGCCGTACAACTGCACGTTCACATGCTCGTACGGCTCCCCCGGTTCGGGGTCAGGATGCAGATCATGGCTCCCGCGCCCGGCCGACACCCGCTTTCGATCCGCGCCCGGAACGCCGGCTGGGATCGGATTGGAAAAACGCTTGCCGCTGAGCCCTTCGAACGCCTGCCCTCTGGGCGGAGGGTTTTTCTTGTCATAGAGCCAGCCGGCCAGATTGTCAAACGAACGGTTCTCCAGCATCAGCACGACGAGATGCTCAATCTTCTCCAGAGCGTTTGTCATCGGCGCCCCTCCTTCCCTCCATGTTATGAAGGAGCAGGCGGGAGCGTCCGTCAGAGCTGCAAGCCTTCTTTCACCGTCACCAAGCGATATCCATCCGCTTTCAGCTTCGTGACCACGTCATCCACCACTTGCAAAAAAGCGGTCGGATCGCGGCGGCGTCCATCGTGCAGAATGATGATTCCGCCCGGGTGCACATCGGCCAGGATCTGCTCGACGATCAGCTTTGGATCATAGCTTTCCGCATACTGCTCCTGCGGATCGATGTCCCACGTCACCAGCTTCATGTCCCGCTGTTTCAGCATCCACGGCAGCACAACCATCTTGTCCCCGTACGGCGGACGGAAGAAGCTCCGGTCCTGCTCCTCGATGTTTTTCAACAGCCCGTCCATGTTACGCAGATCGCTTTTGATAAACTGCGGCGATTTGTAGATCATCCGGTTGTGATGCTCCGTGTGGTTCGCCGCCTGATGCCCTTCTGCGACCGCTCGTCTGGCGATATCTTCATTCTCTTTGATGTTGTCCCCGATCATAAAAAACGTCGCCTTTACCTCGTGCTCCTTGAGCAGATCCAAGAGAGGCGCCGTCCATTCCCTGGTCGGCCCGTCGTCAAAAGTCAGCGCGATCACTTTCTCCTCCGTCTCGAAATGTGTCACCGGATCGAGAAACAAGGCCCGGTCGGGCGGACGGTTGTACGCGAAAAACACCAGCACATTCAGCGCAAAGATTACGGCGAGCGCGATCCCGCCATAGATCAATCCCTTTTTCATCTGAAACCCTCCTTCCATAAAAACAAAGACCCGGCCTG
The DNA here is from genome assembly GCF_004340785.1 of Tumebacillus sp. BK434. NCBI lineage: Bacteria > Bacillati > Bacillota > Bacilli > Caryophanales > Alicyclobacillaceae > Tumebacillus > Tumebacillus sp. BK434. Next base: position 1,158,134 of record NZ_SLXS01000001.1, read on the forward strand.
CAGTCAGACCGGGTCTCTATTTCTACGCGTTGGCTTCCCATTCCTTCAATTTCCGGTCGGTCGGCAGCAGATAGGTCAGCAGACCCAGCAGCGGCAAGAACGAACAGAACAGCATCGTGAAGTCCAGACCCTGCAGGTCGGACAGCTTCCCGAGCGCGACCGAACCGATCGCGCCCAGGCCAAAGGCCAGGCCGACGATCAGCCCGGACACCGTGCCGATCTTGCCGGGAATCAGCTCCTGCGCATAGACCACCGTGACCGACCAGCTCGTGGACAGGATCACGCCGATCACAAACAGGAGCGGATAGGCGAACAGCAAGCTCACATGCGGCAGGAGCAAGGCGAACGGCGCCGCGCCGAGCATCGAGAAGAAGATCATCCGCCGCTTTCCAAAACGGTCGGCGAGCGGCCCGCCGATAAACGTACCGATGACGCCGGCGATCATAAACAGGAAGATGAAGACCTGAGCTTTCGAAATCGACAATCCATAGTGGTCGATCAGATAAAACTGATAATAATTGCTAAGTCCTGACGAATACCACGATCTGGCGAACACGAGGAAGGTGAGCAGCACGATCGCAAAGCCGATCTGCCGCTTCAGCGCGCCCGATTTACGCTCCCCTTTCGACTTGCGAGCCAGAGCCTGCGTGGCCAGCTGCTGCGTGTACCACGAGGAGACGAACAGACAGACCACAATCGCCACCGCCGCGAGCGACGTAAACCAGATCGCCCCGAACTGCCCCAGTGGCACGAAGATCAAAGCGGTCATCAGCGGCGCCAGCGACGAGCCCGTGTTGCCGCCGACCTGATAGACCGACTGCGCAAAGCCCCGCCGCGTGCCGGCCGCTAAGTATGCCACCTTCGAGCCTTCCGGATGGAACACCGCCGAACCGAGGCCGACGAACAGCACCGTGAACAAGATCCACAGGTAGTTCGGCGCAAAGGCCAGCCCGAGCATCCCGATCATGCTCAAAGCCATCCCAAACGGCAGCAGAAACGGCTTGGGCTTTTTGTCCGACCAGAAGCCGACGACCGGCTGCAGCACCGATGAGGTCATGTTAAACGCAAACGAGATCAGCCCGACTTGTGTAAAGGTCAGCGCCATCGACTCCCGCAGAGTCGGATAGACCGCCGGAATGACCGCCTGCATCGTATCGTTGAGCAGATGGACGAAGCTGATCGCAAACAGAATCCGGTACATCGTACCGTTTGGTGATGACTGCACGTTCGCTTTCGCAACCGTTTGCATAGACACCCCGTCCTTTCCTGACAAAATCAAAGCATTTCTTGCAATTCTTTCGATACCCGTAATAATTGTACGCGAAACCACCCTGTCTGAAAAGATGTAACAGAAATGTCTTTTTCTTAGCCCATCTGGAACCCAATTTCCGCTTCCTTCCACGCCTGTACGAGTCAAACGGTGCAGCCGCTGCATGTACTGGTAGAAAGATGCAGCCCGAGGAGGGACAGAAGTTGCCGGACTTTGTTTATACGATCACCAAATGGATTGTTGCGTTCCTCGTCATTTTTATCTTGTGCATCATCCTGCTCCTCACGTTTTTCAACAAAAAGAATATCGCACTCTCCTCATGACAAAAACCCCTGTCCGCAGCGGACAGGGGTCTTTTTTCGCATCGATCAGTCCCGCAACTCTCCAGCCAAGTCATCCTCGCCTGAATTATCGTTGACCAGCACCGTCTCCTGGCACTCCGGGCACAGGACTTCGACGATCTCATCGCCTTTGAACACGTCTTCATCGACGAATACGGTCTCCCCGCAGTTCGGGCAGTTCATCTCCAAATACTCGATCGCCGTGTCGTCATCCAGTTCGAGGTCTTGGTCGTACTCGAAATCATCATCTTCGAGATCTTCGCCGTAGAAATCCTCTTCCAGATCGCCGAGGTCGTCGTCGACCGCTTCAATGTACTCCTCCAGTTGATCCTGCATCATCGTCAGGCGATCAAGGGAGCGAGCCATCTCATTCATGACTTCCATCATGCCGGCCAGGACGCGCCCTTCCGGAGTGCTCTGTCCCACGTTCAAACCTTCTGCCAGACCTTTCAGATACGCCAAACGTTCTTTGATTTGGTTCAAGTGACTCGATCCTCCTTCGCGGCTGTTAAGCGGCGCTACACAATCGGAATTTCCATCCACACGCTATTCTGACCAACATTGCCACAAATTAACCGCGCACGCCCCAAAGAATCAGTCCCACCCCGCCCATCACCACGACCATCCGCCAGAATTCCAACTTGTCGGCCAAGCCGATCAGCCCGAGCGAAGTCACCAAAATCAACACGGTCGGTCCGACCAGCGCCAGCCCCGCGTTGATCTGCACCGCCTTTTGCACACTGCCAAAATAAAACATCGCGACGGCCGCCGTGATTTCGATCAGCCCGGAGAGCAGCCGCAGCCCGGCCATGCCCATCAAAATGTGCTCCCGAAAATAGGAAAACATCGCCTTGCCTCCTCGCTTGCAAACATCCACTACTCGAAGATATGCACGAACCGGACAAGGTATCACCAAAACAAACAGGCGCGCCCTCGTAAGGAGGACGCGCCTGTCGTCAACATGGTGTGAAATTACGCGCGGGATACGTACTCGCCGTTGCGGGTGTCGACGATCAGCTTTTCGCCGACTTCGATGAACAGCGGAACTTGAACCACAGCGCCGGTCTCCATCACAGCGTTCTTGGAGCCGCCTTGTGCGGTGTCACCTTTGATGCCCGGTTCGGTCTCTGCAACGGTCAGCACGACGGTGTTCGGCAATTCGACGCCGATCGCTTGGCCTTCGTAGATCATCACAGAGCATTCCATGTTTTCAAGCAGGTATTTCACTTCGTCTTCCAGCATGTTCGCCGGGACGCCGAGCTGTTCGAACGACTCGTTGTCCATGAACTGGAAGAACTCGCCATCGTTGTACAGGTATTGCATCTTGCGGGTCTCCACGCGAGCGCGCGGCACTTTTTCACCTGCGCGGAAGGTCATCTCGCGGACAGCACCGGTGCGGATGTTCTTCAGCTTGGTGCGGACGAAAGCAGCGCCTTTGCCCGGTTTGACGTGCATAAATTCGACGACGCGCCAAAGGCCGCCATCGTACTCAATCGTTACGCCTGGACGAAAATCGTTCGAAGAAATCATGAAAATTGCCTCCTGTATGGGTACAAAAGTATCTTGGTTGCTGCTGTGGTCGTTAGCCGATGATCAAGAAGTCTTTCGTCGACGAAGTGAGGATTTCGATGCCGTTCTCCTGCATCACGATGTCATCCTCGATGCGCACGCCGCCGAAGTTCGGGATGTAGATGCCCGGCTCGATCGTCACGGTCATGCCCGGCTTCAGCACCGTCTCGCCGCGGACGGACAGCGACGGCATTTCGTGCACCACCGTGCCCAGCCCGTGGCCGAGCGAGTGGCCGAAGTTGTCGCCGTAGCCGTGCTCGGCGATGATATCGCGAGCCAGCGCGTCCGCTTCTTTGCCGGTCATGCCGACTTTGATGTTTTCCAGCGTGTGCAGCTGGGATTTCAGCACGATGTCGTAGATCTCACGCTGCTTGTCGCTTGCTTCGCCCAAGACGACCGTGCGGGTGAGGTCGGAACAGTACCCTTGGTAGTATGCACCAAAATCCATTTTGACAAAATCGCCTGCTTCGAGAATTTTCTCGCTGGCCACGCCATGCGGCAGGGACGAGCGGGCGCCGGATGCGACGATGATGTCAAAGGAAGAGGATTTCGCGCCGAGTTTGCGCATGAAGAACTCCAGTTCCAGCGCGACTTCGATCTCGGAGATGCCCGGGCGCAGGAAGCCCAGAATGTGCGAGAACGCGTCGTCTGCGATCTTGGCAGCCTTGCGCATGATCACCAGTTCGCTCTCGTCTTTGAAGAGGCGAATCTCTTCGGTGATGCCTTCTTTCGCCACGAGGGTCACACCTTCGAGCTTGCCGTTCAGCGTTTCGAAGAGGCCGTAGTTGACATAGTCCTTTTCAAAGCCCAGCTGGGTCAGCTTCTTGGCGGCGAGTTCGCTTTGCAAGGAGCCGATCAGATCTTTCGCTTCCACCACGCGGCAGTGCGGGCATTGCTCGGTCGCCTGTTCCGTATAACGGAAGTCGGTGATCAGGATCGCCTCATCGTGCGTGACGAGCAGGTAGCCGGTCGAGCCGGTGAAGCCGGAGATGTAAAAACGGTTCTCCTTCTTGAGAATGAGCAGCGCTTCCAAATTCTCTGCAGTCATCCGTTCACGCAAACGAGTCAGACGTTGTTCCACAGAAATCTCCCCCTTTTCGTTTCACTTCATAGTCTACTCCGATAACAACCCTCTTTTGGCAAAGTCTTCAAGCAGCGCATGGAAAGCGAGCGTGTAGCCAAGCGCGCCTAAACCGCTGATCTGTCCCATGGCGACGGGCGCGATCATCGAGCGATGACGGAACTCCTCGCGGGCATGGATGTTGGACAGATGCACTTCGATCGTCGGGATTTGGATCGCCGACAGACAGTCGCGGATGGCGATGCTGGTATGGGTGTAGGCGGCCGGGTTGAAGATGATCCCGTCCGTGTTGCCCACAGCCGCTTGCAGGCGGTCGATCAGCTCGCCTTCGTGGTTGGACTGAAAGCATTCCAGCTCCACGCCGAACCGGTCGGCCAGCAGGCTCAGATCCCGGTTGATCTGCGGCAATGTCGTCCGCCCGTACACCTCTGGCTCCCGAGTGCCGAGAAGATTGAGGTTAGGTCCGTGCAAAACCAGTATTTTCGCCAAAGGGATAACCTCCCAAAAAGTCCAAGACTCATTTTATCATGAAATTCCTTCATTGAACAGTTGACGGCTCTAAATGATATAATGGAGAAAATTGCATTTGAAAGGTGTGATCGATCATGAACCAGCCTGTACAGTTTACGTTGGTGCGCCACGGTGAGACGATCTGGAACCGCGAGATGCGGCTGCAGGGTTCCAAGGACATCCCGTTGTCCGAGACGGGTCTGGCCCAGGCGGAGCGGGTCGCGGCGCGCCTTTCCCGTGAAACGTTCCACGTGCTTTATACCAGCCGCCTGTTGCGCGCCCATAAGACCGGCGAAACGATCGCGGCGGCGGTCGGCGTGCCGCACCATGTGCAGGATGACCTTCGCGAGCGCCACTTCGGCGAATTCGAAGGCTGCACCCGCCAGGAGATCCTCGACCGCTATCCCGATTTCTGGACGACCGGCTTTTCACATGACGCCCCCGGCGTCGAGTCATTCGAAGCTTTGAGCGCCCGCGCCTATCGGGCGATCAACCTCATCGCCGATCAGCATCCCGGCGAGCACGTCGTCCTCGTCTCGCACGGCGGCACGATCAACGCCTTCCTCCACGCGATCACAGACGGCCGTCTCGGCTCCGGCATCAGCAAGCTCGGCAACACCAGCATCACCCGTGTCCTGCGGGACGCGGACGGCTCGTGGCAGGTCCTTGAGATCGGCTGCACCGCGCATCTGGAATCATAAAAAGGAGTGCCATCCGGCACTCCTTTTTGTTTTAGCCTTCGTGGGTGAAACGGAGCACCGGATTGCGGGCTGCGGTCGTTTCATCGAGGCGGTTGACTTTCGTGTTGTACGGAGCGTTTTTGATCAGGTCTGCATTCTCTTCCGCTTCTTTGGCGATCTGGATCATCAGGTCGCAGAAGTTGTCGAGCGTCTGCAGGCTCTCCGTCTCGGTCGGCTCGATCATGATCGCTTCTTCCACGTTCAGCGGGAAGTAGATCGTCGGCGGATGCACCCCGAAGTCGAGCAGGCGCTTCGCCACGTCGAGCGTTTTGACGCCGTATTCTTTCTTCAGGCGGCGGCCGGACAGGACGAACTCGTGCTTGCAGATGCGGTCATACGGCAGCTCGAAGTGCGGCTGCAGGCGGCGCATCATGTAGTTGGCGTTCAGCACCGCGTCTTCGGTGACGCGCTTCAGGCCGTCCGGACCCATCGTGCGGATGTAGGAGTACGCGCGCACGTTGATGCCGAAGTTGCCCCAGAAGCCTTTGACTTTGCCGATCGACTGCGGGCGGTCCCAGTTCAGGACGTAGGAGCCGTCTGCCGCCTGTTCCACGCGCGGCTTCGGCAGGAACGGGATCAGCTCTTTCTTCACGCCGACCGGACCGGAACCCGGACCGCCGCCGCCGTGCGGGGTGGTGAACGTCTTGTGCAGGTTCAAGTGCACAACGTCAAATCCCATGTCGCCCGGACGGGCATAGCCGAGGATCGCGTTCGCGTTCGCGCCGTCGTAGTAGAGCATGCCGCCCGCGGCGTGGACGATCTCCGAGATCTCGATGATCTGGTCTTCGAACAGTCCCAAGGTGGACGGGTTGGTCAGCATCAGCGCTGCCGTGTCTTCGTTGACGACCGCACGCAACGCTTCGAGGTCGACGCCGCCCTGTTCGTTCGACTTGACGGTGACGGTGCGGTAGCCTGCGACGGTCGCCGACGCCGGGTTGGTGCCGTGTGCGGAGTCCGGCACGATGACGGTGGTGCGCTTTTCACCGCGCGCTTCATGGTAGGCGCGGATCATCATCAGACCGGTCCACTCGCCGTGCGCGCCTGCTGCCGGCTGCAGAGACACTTCGTCCATGCCGGTGATCTCAGCAAGCTCGGACTGCAGCTTGTACATCAGTTCGAGCGCACCTTGCACCTGCTCTTGCGGCTGCAGCGGGTGAATCTGCGCGAAGCCCGGGATCGCCGCCGCTTTTTCATTGCGCTTCGGGTTGTATTTCATCGTGCAGGAGCCGAGCGGATAGAAGCCATCGTCCACGCCGTGGTTGCGCTTGGACAGTTCGGTGAAGTGGCGGACGAGGTCGAGCTCCGCCATTTCCGGCAGTTGAGCCGGGGTGCTGCGGATGTACGCTTGCGGGATCAGGTTCTCGATCGGCTCTTCCGGCACGTCGAGCTCCGGCAGGCTGTACGAGACGCGGCCCGGTTCGCTCAATTCAAAAATGAGTGCTTTATCTTTCTCTTGACGCATTACAGGATCGCCTCCAGTCTTTCAGCCAACAGGTCAATGTCTTGTTTCGTGCGCAGTTCGGTCACGGCGATCAGCATCGCGCCTTTGAATTCCGGATAGGTCGAACCGAGGTCGTAGCCGCCGATGATCTTGCTTTCGAGCAGCTTCTTGTTGATTTCGGCCACGTCGCCTTCGATCTGGATGGCAAATTCGTTGAAGAACGGCGCGTTCTCGAACAGGGCTTTCACTTTCGGAATCGCGGTCAAACGCTTAAACGCGTAGTGCGCTTTTTGCAAGTTGAGGCGCGCGACTTCCTGGAAGCCCTGCTTGCCCATGTAGGAGGCATAGACGGTCGCAGCCAGCGCGTTCAGCGCTTGGTTGGAGCAGATGTTGGAGGACGCTTTCTCGCGGCGGATGTGCTGTTCGCGCGCCTGCAGGGTCAGTACGAAGGCGCGGCGGCCGTCGAGGTCGGTCGTCTGGCCGACGACGCGGCCCGGAATGCGGCGCACTTGGTCTTTCTTCACCGCCAGCATGCCGAGGTACGGACCGCCGTAGGAGATGCGGTTGCCCATCGACTGCCCTTCGCCGACGACGATATCGGCGTCGAATGTGCCCGGCGCTTCCAGCACGCCCATCGCGATCGGGTTGACGGAGACGACGAACAGTGCCTTTTTGCTGTGCGCGAGGTCGCTGATCTGCTGCAGATCTTCAATGCCGCCGAAGAAGTTCGGGTACTGCACAAAGACGCCGGCGATGGTGTCATCGAGCTTCGCTTCCAGGTCGTGCAGGTCGATCACGCCGTTTTGCATGCCCACTTCGACCACTTCGATGTTTTGACCGTACGCGTAGGTCTTCAGCACTTCGCGGTATTCCGGGTTGACGGAGCGCGCGACGATGACTTTGCTGCGGCGGGTCGCGGAGCAGGCGATGAACGCCGCTTCGCCGAAGGCGGTCGGGCCGTCGTACATGGAAGCGTTGGACACGTCCATGCCGGTCAGTTCGCAGACGATGGTCTGGTATTCGAAGATCGCCTGCAAGGTGCCTTGGGAGATCTCCGGCTGGTACGGCGTATATGCGGTGAAGAACTCGGAGCGGCCGATGATCGCTTCGACGACCGCCGGGACGTGGTGCTGGTAGGCGCCTGCGCCGAGGAAGTTGATGTTTTCTTCGAGGTTGGCGTTCTTGGCAGCGAGTTCGTTAAAGTAGCGGTACAGCTCGACTTCAGACAGTTCTTTCGGAATGTTCAGGTCGCGGCCGAGGCGCGCGCGCTCCGGGATGTCGAGGAAGAGGTCTTCCACTTTTTCGACGCCGAGGAAGTCGAGCATTTTTTTGCGGTCCGCTTCCGTGTTCGGAATATAGCTGAATTTGTTCACTCAGGTTGGCCTCCCTTATTACTTCTGACGCTTGTAGAACGGCGTTTTGATGATGACACCTTTGACAGGCTTGTTGCGGATGATCACCTCGAGCTCTTGGCCGATCGTCGCGTACTCCACGTCGATCAGCGCGAGGCCGATGTTTTTCTTGACGGTCGGGCCCATGGTGCCGGTGGTGACTTCGCCGATCTGCTGGCCGCCTACCTGCACTGCGTAGTGCGTGCGGGGAATGCCGCGCTCGATCATCTCGAAGCCGACGAGCTTGCGTTTCACGCCCGCTTCTTTTTGCTTCGCCAGCGCGTCGCGGCCGATGAAGTCCGGTTTGTCGAGCTTGACGAAGAAGCCGAGACCCGCTTCGAGCGGCGAGATGTCAGCGCTGATCTCCTGACCGTAGAGCGGCAGGCGCGCTTCGAAGCGGAGCGTGTCGCGGGCACCGAGTCCGATCGGCAGCACACCGTCTTCTTTGCCGGATGCGAGGATCGCATCCCACAGTTTGGCGACGTCAGATGCAGCGCAGTACAGTTCAAAGCCGTCTTCGCCGGTGTAGCCGGTGCGGGAGACGAGGCATTTGACGCCTGCGACGTCGACGTTTTCGAGGAACCAGTAGTATTTGATCTGCGCAAGGTCGGTGGAGGTCATCTTTTGCAGCACCTGCTCAGCGAGCGGGCCTTGCAGGGCGAGCTGCGCCATCTCGTCGGACGCGTTGCGGATGGTCACATCGCCAAACGCGTGCTCTTGCACCCAGGCGAAGTCTTTTTCGATGTTCGAGGCGTTGACGACGATCAGGTAGTTGTTGTCGCCTTTCTTGTAGACGAGCAGGTCGTCGACGACACCGCCGTTTTCGTAGCACATCGGGGAGTACATCGCCTGGCCGTCGGCCAGCTTGGACACGTCGTTGGTGATCCACTTCTGGATGTTGGCCAGCGCATCGGAGCCGGTCACTTCAAGTTCGCCCATGTGCGACACGTCGAACAGGCCGGCGCGGTTGCGCACCGCTTCGTGCTCTTCGAGGATACCGGAGTACTGCACCGGCAGCGCCCAGCCGCCAAAATCGATGATCTTGCCGTTATAGTTCGGGTACACTTCGAACAATGGTGTTTTCTTCAGATGGTCCACCAAAATACCTCCTTGGGCATGTATGAGATCGAAAAGAATCAAAAAAGGAGACACGTATGCCTGTTAGGCCCGGTCTCCTCTGTACACTTTACCTGAGAGTTTTACACCTTGGGTGGCCGGTACAACCGGCTCTCTCCAGAGTTGCGTCCCGCGGCGGTACTTTTTGCCTGAGAGATTCGCATACGTCCTTGGGCGGGACGCAGCTTGCTCCTTCGGCGTCACAGGAGGTCCGTTTTGGTTAAAAAACGAACATTGTGCCCTCTCCCACCGACGATCATTCGCAATTATTGTTTGGTTACGCATCCATCATATCACAATCTCACCCATTTGGAACCGTCCCTCGAAAAATTTTCCCCTTTTGGGGTCATACTATCCATACAAGTTGTCGACGGAGGTGGAATCAGTTGGAAAAGACTCGCTTCGTGCCCGATTTGGACTGGCAAGAAGAGGTGGCCGACATGCTGTTGGCGCGTGAGACGAGCGGAGAGTGGGATTCGTGGGAGCTGTTCCGGCTGGCTCTGGAAGCGGAAAGGACGCGTGTGGTGCCCAATTTTGACCAGTTGATCTGCCTGCAGCAGCTGCCGGAGATCACGCCGTTCCCCCATCAGATCGAGACGGCGAAAAAAGTGCTGAATGAGCTGCACGGGCGGGCGATATTGGCCGATGAAGTCGGGCTTGGCAAGACGATTGAGGCCGGGTTGATTTTGAAGGAGTATTTGATTCGCGGCTTGGTGCAGAAAGTGTTGATCTTGGTGCCCTCTTCGTTGGTGATTCAATGGGTGCGGGAGTTGAGCACGAAGTTCAAGATTCAGGCGTGGGCGCAGAAGAACACGTACAGTTGGACAGATTATGACATCGTGGTCAGCTCGATCGATACGGCGAAGCGTGATACGCATCGGGAGATCGTGCTCGCGCAGGAATGGGATCTGGTGATTGTCGACGAGGCGCACAAACTGAAGAATCGGAAGTCGAAGAACTGGGAATTGATCAACACACTGCGCAAAAAGTATCTGCTCCTGCTGACGGCCACTCCGGTGCAGAATGATATGAAGGAATTGTACAACCTGATCACGCTGTTGAAGCCGGGGCAATTGGGCTCTTCGACAGAGTATTCGAGCATGTTTATGCAGAATAAGCGGCTGCCGAAGAATCGCGGGGAATTAAAGGAAGCGCTCGCGGAGGTGATGATTCGGAACAAGCGCTCGGAAGGCGGTGTGCAGTTTACGAAGCGCCTCGTCGACTCGATCATGCTGGACTTGTCGGATGATGAGCGGGAGTTGTATGACCGTGTCAGCGAGTTTATTAAGCAGCAGTATACGGCGATGCGCGAAGAAGGAAAAGGCAATGTGCTGCAGCTGATCAATCTGCAGCGGCAGATCTGCTCCTCCCCTTATGCTGCTCTGGTGTCTTTAAAAGGCATGAAGGAAAGCGAGAAGACGCCGGCGGAGATACGGGAGCGGGTGCATCATCTGTATGCGCTGGCGGAGAGCATTCCGGCCTATACGAAGGTGAACAAGTGCATTGAGTTGCTGAAGCAGATCGATGACAAGGTGATTATTTTTACGGAGTATCGGGCGACACAGGACTTTATCTTGTACATGCTGCAGCAAAATGGGATCAAGGCGGTCATGTTCCGCGGCGGATTTAAGAAGAGCAAGAAAGATTGGATGACAGAACTGTTTAAAAATCGCTTTCAGGTGCTGGTCGCGACGGAGGCGGGCGGCGAAGGGATCAACCTGCAGTTTTGCCATCATGTGATCAACTTTGACTTGCCATGGAATCCGATGCGAGTCGAGCAAAGGATCGGACGGGTGCATCGGCTGGGTCAGACTCAAGACGTCAAGGTCTATAATTTGTCGACGCGCGGGACGATCGAGGAGCATATTGTCGGATTGCTGAATGAGAAGATCAATATGTTTGAGCTGGTGATTGGGGAGCTGGATTTGATCCTCGGGAACTTGAAAGTGGGCAGGCAGTTTGATGCCGATATGATGGATCTGCTGGTAAACGGCGCTTCGCAGGATGAACTGAAGGCGAAGTATGAGGAGCTTGGACAAAAGCTGAAAGAGGCTTCGATCAAAATGTAATCGGTTGCTCCTCCCTGCAGGGGCCATCCCCCTCCGGTCGGAACCTACACCTTGTTGGCTTGGACGTTTTGGATGAGTTTGGGATGAAGGAGGGCTTTGGGTGGAGAATCAACAGGAGATTCAGGATTTTTGCCGGCGGTATTTTGAGGCGGTGGGTGCCCCGATCTTGGTGGATCAGGAGGATTTTTTGCAGGTGGAGTTGCCGCGGGAGATCGATAAGGAATTGACCGATCGGCCCTATTATTGGATGTATGTGGAGGCGATGGGCCAGGAGGTGCCGAATTCGGTGATTTCCCTGGCGTTTGATCCTGACCTGGAAATCGAAGGCGTCGAGAAGCTGGAGTTTGTGACGCTGGGGAGCTTTCGGCTGAATAAGATCATCGAATCGGCGCAAAAGCGCGGACGCATCACCCGCGCGTACCAGAAGGTCAGCGCGAAACCGTTGGCGCCTTACTTGATGACGACGTTTAAGCTGTCGTTTATCGCCGATCGGCGGCGGGATGAGATCGTGTCGTATGGGGTTCATTTGGGGAACGGCTCGGTGGTGCGGGACTTATACGATCGGGTGGAAAAGCTGGCGTTTGGCGCTGCGCCGAGTATGGGGATGATGATTCAACCCGCAGCCCTGTCGCTTCCAGCAGGGTATCAGCGGTTGAAGGAATGTCTGGTCGCAGAGATCGAAGGTCTCGACCACTCGTGGGCCGTGGAAGCGGAGGCGCACTTGGCGCAGGAGCTGGAACAGCTCGAGACGTATTATGAATCACTTGGCCTCGTCCACGCGGACGAGGTCAAGTCGGAAGATGAAAAAGAGAAAAAGGCTGCGCTGTACGCAGCCGAACGGGAATTGCGGATCGCTGAACTGAAATGGCGCTGTGCCCCTCGCGTGCAGATCGAACCGTTTCATTTTGGCCTGCTCTATGTTGCGGATGATGCGGTCAGGAATACATCGACCGGGAAGCGGCTGTCGATGTAGACCGCTTCTGCCTCCGGGTTGAACGGGTCGCGGACTTGAAGGTAGCGCAGCTCCCCTAGTGTCGCCACGCTGGTCACCTGCAAGGTGACCGTCACTTTGTCGGGGACAGCATCGTAAACGAGATAGGACGGTCGATCGAAGGTGTCCCCGGCTGCGTAGCTCTGCAGCGGGTGGACGCCTTTGGGGCTGGCATTTCGCTTGTGTTGGCCGGCCCGGCCTGTGGCATACAGGGCATCGCTGTCCGGCGAGGCAGATTGGACGACGGCGTGCTCGGTGGCCGTCGTTGCAGGCGCGACCGCTGCTGCGGGCTCCGGCACATGATTTATTACTTCCCCCCACGGCAAAGTCTCCCCCGTCTGCAGGTTGTAGAGGTCGAGGATCGCACCTCCCGTGTGCAGATAGACGAGGTGCAGCATCGGACCGGCATAGATGTAGCCTTCGGTCAGCTCCCGCCCCTGCAGCTGTTCCGGCAAGGCTGGAATGGCTGCCCGGCTGAATTCGTAGAGGTGCTGGCCGTCTGCGGAGGTGACCAGGTAGCCTGCGGACCGGCCGCTTACCTGAACGCTCCAGAGGAGAGCGTTTTGGCGTCCTTCGGGGTTGTGCAGGGCGCGCACCGGTTGTGCGGTCGCCGTCTTCCAGTCTTGGAATGCGGAAATGGTGGAGAGGCGCTGTACTTGTGCTGCGATGTCGATCACTGGGGCTTGCACAACAGCGCTCGTGCTGTCCGTCTGTTGTCGCGGATGCGGTTGCGCTTGCCGCTCCGTGGCAAGCGGTGCCTCGGCGAGCGTCGGGATCGACGTGGTGGTGAAAAGTAAGGTCAGCATGGTCAGCGTACGGAATTTTTGTCCCATCGGCGGTCATCGCTCCTTTGGTGCTTCTCTGTCCATCGTAGCGTGTCCGCGTTGCGATGTATGTTAGAACCTGTCGGGCGCATCGATAAATTTTCCGACAAAAAAACGACCCTCCGCAAGGAGAGTCGTTTGGTGTCGCTTGTATGAGATTACTCCGGCTTGATGCCCATAACTTCGATCGCTTTGCGAACCGGGTCGAAGTTCTTGTCGTCGGACGGAACGAGGTTGTCGAAGGAGTAGATTTCTTTACCGATCTTTTTACCTTCGTCGGTCTTCATGATCGCGATGAAAGCGTCTGCAACTTTCTTGTTGAATGCATCCGAGAAACCGTTGCGGATGGAAACGGTGTCGTTCGGGATCGCTTCGGAGTAAGCGAACGGAGTCAGCTTGGTCATTGCATCCGGAACTTCTTTGGTGATGACGGTACGAGCGTCTTCGAAGACGGTCGCTACGTCTACGTCACCGCGAACCAGCGCCATCAGCGCTTTGTCGTGGCCGCCTGCGAGAATCGGCTTCACGTCGGTTTCCGGGTTGATGTTTACACCTTTCAGCATAACTGCCGGGTAGATGTAACCTGCTGCGGAAGCTGCGTCGACGAATGCAATTTTCTTGCCTTTTACGTCTTCGACCTTGTTGAGGGTGGTGTCGTCAGCACGTTTTACGAACATGGAGCGGTAGGACGGAGAACCGTTACGCTCGGTTTGCAGCAGTACTTTAACTGCTTTCTTTTGGTCGTGTGCGAATACGTAGTTGATCGGGTTCAGGAAGCCGACGTCAACTTTCTTCGCTGCCATACCTTCAACCAGACCGTTGAAGTTGGTGGTAACTTGTACTTCTACCGGAATGCCCAGCTCTTTGGAGAGCAGGTCGCCCATCGGCTTTGCTTTTGCAGACAGGTTCTCTGCGTTTTGGGACGGAATGAAACCTACGATCAGTTTCTCCGGGTCTTTTTCGGTTTTCGCAGCTTGATCGCCGCCTTTTTCTTTCTCATCGGAACCGCAGCCTACGATGGTTGCTGCCAAAGCCAAAGTCATACCAACTGCAAAAGTCTTTTTGAACATTCGTTTTTCCCCCAAATGTGTAAATAGGATCAATAAATGGGCTATTGCCACGATTAGTATAGCACAATTGGCCCAAAAAGAAATATCGGTTTTTTGTAGAATTTGTGAGGATTGAACACAATTCGACAACAAAAGGCTTACTTTGCTGGCAAATTCTTGCGTTCTCGTGAACGCACGCGTTCTTTTACTCTCGCAAGTTCGCTTTCCAGCTCTTGATCGGCAAGCCGCAGATGTTCCAATTGCCTGCTTTTGATGCTGTCCAATTCCCCCATCAGCGCGCGCAGCTGGCTTAAGTCGCGCTGTTTGCGGGCGGCGTGGATCTTCTTTTTCACCGCTTCCCCCTGTTTGTGCAGGACGTACGCTTGCTTCAGGTTGGCGCGGAAGCTCTGCAGCTTTTTCTCCACGTCCGCTTGAAACACTTTGTCTGTCTGATGCAGCAGTTTGCGCAGCTCATAGCTGTTGTCCCGCATCTGGTGGTTGAGATGGCGGATGTTGTGCTCTTTTTGCTTGATCGCGCCCAACTGCCCGCGAAACTTGGTCAACTCAGCCGTCGTCTGCTCCGCGGCGCCGGGCTTGTCCTGCACACCCCCTGCGGATCCTTCAGGCGTGGCGCTCACCGTCAGCAGCAACAGCCAAAACAGTGCCGTCGTGATGCGCAGCCACTTCTTCATTTGACCATCACCTCTTACAGACTAGTATGGACGAACCAGCGTTTCCCTATGTACCGATGTATAAAAAAAGAGGAGGACTTAGCGTCCCCCTCTCAGGCATCTAAGAATTCGACTTGGCTCAGCCGCGCGTCTTTGCCGGTCAAGCGGCCGATACGCGTCATCTGGACGATGCGCGAAATCATCGCATCGACCGTTTTTGTGGAATCGTAAAACGTTTTGTAGACGGCCGGCGGTTCATAGTTGGACGTGAACAGGGTCGGCAGTTTGTTTGAGAAGCGGTAGTTGATGATGCGGAACATCTTGTCGAGCGTAAACTCGTTGGCCCGCTCCTGCGCGAACTCGTCGATCGCCAGCACCGGCACGGTGCAGTATTTTTCCAGCACCGCTTCCATGTCCTGCCCTGACGCCGCCATGCCGCGCAGTTTGTCAAAAATCGTGTCGGCGCGGACGAAGATGTTCGGCACCTGGCGATCGTCGAGCATGTTGCAGACCGCCAGCATCAGGTGCGTTTTGCCGACTCCGGGCGACCCGAAGATGTACAGCCCTTTGAAGGCGGCCGCCGATTCGATCGGGTTGCGGCGGTGGTCGTAGCCGCTGGCGAATTCCATCGCCGCCGCATACAGCTCCGGATGCTTGCGCGCCTGCTCCTGCGGGAAGTTGTCAAAGCGGTATTCCTTGTCGGCGAGCGTCTTCTCGGAAAACTCGCGCAAGGACGATGTCTCCCGCATTTCGATATGTTTTAAATAGGGGTTGCAAGGGCCGGTGCGAACGGTCAACTGGTCGTTGTACAGATCGAGGTAATCATAGAGGCCTTTGGCGTCGCCTTCTTTGCCGCATTTGTCATAGCCCTGACAGTTGCCGCAGATGCGCTCCTGCTTGATCAGGTCGAGCAAAAGAATCGCCCCGCGCTTGACCGTCTGGTCGTCCACACCAAGCGATCGCAGGTGCGGCAGACGCTCACGGAAATAGTCGGGCGTATAGTCGACCTGCCCTTTCAGGCGCGCCGCGATGCCCAGCGCCGAACCGATGTGCTCCATTGCATACCCTCCCTTCTCTCATTTGCGTACATCATGACGATACCTATTAGCGTACCATGAGGCCAAGGTTGTCCTCAAGACACGAAATCTGACAGCTTAGGAGTAGCCGACCACTTCCGCCTTGCGGACACCTTGCAGCGCTTCGAGGCTCTCCAGCAGTTCATCGACCGAGCTGGTCAGATGCTGCACTTCAACGGTCATCGTCAAATGCGCCGCCTGGCTCATCGGGATGCCCTGGTTGATCGTGATGATGTTGCCGCCGTGCTTGGCGATCGCGTTGAGCACAGCCGACAGGACGCCTTGGCGGTGCTCGAGGATCAGCGACAAGGTGATCAGCCTGCCCTGCCCTTCTTCTTCGTACAGGAACACAAGATCGCGGTATTTATAAAATGCGGATCGCGACAGTCCGGCCAGATTCACCGCATCGTGCACAGTATTGGCCTCGCCGCGCGCCAGCATGTCTTTGACATGAACGGTCTTGATCATCGCTTCTGGCATGATGTCTTCTGCGACCAGGTAAAAGCGGCGCCGCTTGGAACTCAAAGTCGAAACCTCCCCATTGTAGCTTTTATTTCTATTGTATAGAAAGTATGGATTATTTAATAGTATGTCCGCATAAAAAAGAGACCCTCTGTGTGAACAGAGGGCTCTGGCGATAACACTTAGTACGCGGCAAGCGGTGCGTTTTGCTCGCGGCGCGTCTTGACGGTCGGCGGCACTTGCGGCGTGATCGTCACCGAGCGCTCGACGTAGATCTGGTGCCACATCATGAAGACGAGGATCGTCCAAACTTTGCGCGCGTTGTCGCGGACGCCGTTTTTGTGATCTTCGAGCAATTGCATGACGTACTGTTTGTTGATCAGGTGGTCGATCGGGCTCGCATCGATCAGTTCGCGCGCCCACTGGTAGTGCTCTTTTTTCAGCCAGTGGCGAGTAGGCACCGGGAAGCCGAGCTTCGGCCGTTCCGCCACCTCTTTCGGCAGAATGTCACGCACCGCTTCGCGCAGCACATATTTGGTCGTGCCGTTCATCGTGCGGTACTGAGCCGGAATCTTCGCGGCAAACTCGAACACCTCTTTGTCGAGGAACGGAACGCGCAGCTCCAGCGAGTTCGCCATCGTCATCTTGTCCGCTTTCATCAGGATGTCGCCCGGCAGCCAGGTGTGGAAGTCGATATACTGCATTTTGGTCACATCGTCGTATCGGGCCGCACGGTCATAGTACGGCTGAGTGACGTCGAGATAGCGGCGCAGGCCCATCTGCTCCGGGTTCAGCCGCACGAATTCCTCTTTCATCTGCTCGCCGAAGATGAACGCATTGCCGACGAAGCGCTCCTGCAACGTCTTGCCGCCACGCATGAGGAAGGAGCGGCCTTTCATGCCTTCCGGAAACTTTTCGGCCATCGAACCGAGCGTGCGGCGCATCGACATCGGCAGGTAGTCGAACATTTTCAGGGACAACGGTTCGCGATAGATCGTGTAGCCGCCAAACACTTCGTCCGCCCCTTCGCCGGACAGGACCACGGTGATATAGCGGCTCGCCAGCTCCGCGACGAAATAGAGCGCGATCGCCGACGGGTCGGCCACCGGCTCATCTTGGTGAAACATCAGGCGCGGCAGCACGTCGAGGTATTCCTTGGCCGTGATGATCGTGTCGCGGTGCTCGGTGCCGAGAATGTTCGCCGTCTCGCGGGCATAGGCGATCTCCGACTGGCCGCCTGCGCCTTCAAAGCCGACGGTGAACGTCTTGACCTGCTCCAGCTCTTTGAGCAGCGAGACGATCGTCGAAGAGTCGACGCCGGAGGAGAGGAACGCGCCACGCGGCACTTCGGAGTTCATATGTGCTTTGACCGAGTTGCGGAGGATCTCCTGTGTGCCTTCGATGTAATAGGACAGCGGGCGGTCTTCCGGCTCGAACTTGAGGTCCCAGTAGCGGGTGATCTCTTTGATCTTGCCGCCTTTGATCACCATGTAGTGCGCGGCCGGCAACTTGTGGATGCCTTTGAACATCGTCAGCGGGTCGGGTGCGTACTGGAAGGTCAGATAGTTCCAGAACGACTCCGGGTTGACTTCGCGGGCGACGCCCGGCGCTTCGAGCAGGGACTTGATCTCCGAACCCCAGACGATGCTCTCGTCCGTCTCGGTGTAGTAGCACGGCTTGATCCCGAAATGGTCACGGGCGACCAGCACCAGATCGTTGCGCGTGTCGACGATGGCAAAGGCAAACATGCCGCGCAGCTCTTTCACGCAGTCCGGGCCCTTTTCTTCATAGAGATGGACGATAACTTCGGTGTCCGCTTCGGTCTGGAACTTGTGACCGCGTTCGATCAGCCCTTTGCGCAGCTCCTTGTAGTTGTAGATCTCGCCGTTAAAGGAGATCCAGACGGTGCCGTCCTCGTTGGGCATCGGCTGATGTCCGCCTTCCAGGTCGATGATCGACAAGCGGCGGAACCCAAGCCCGACCGGCCCTTCAAAATGCATGCCCGCATCGTCCGGGCCGCGGTGTACGATCTGCGCGTGCATGCGCTCCAACACATTTTGGTCAACCGGCTGCCCGGTTTTGTTGTACATTCCCACGATGCCACACATCTATGTAAAACCTCGCTTTCTTTATCGAAGACGATCAAATCGTTTGTTTTCGTAGACAAGCAGAACTATTAAAGTGTAGTCTCTTTCATTCTGCTCGTCAACGCGAAGAACTAGCCAGATTTTGTTTGATTTCTGCCGTGATCGACCGAATCGAGCGGCCAGTCGTGTCCACCGTCCAATTCGCAAAATCATACAGTCCGGCCCGGGCCGCGAGCAGCTCTTCCACGCGGGCGCGCAGCGGGCGTTCCCCCTGCAGGAGCGGTCGGTTCGCATCCTGCTCGACGCGGCGCACGATCTCATCGAGCGAAGCGGTCAGGTGGACGACCATGCCGCTGGCTTTCATCAGTTCGCGGTTCGCAGCCGACAGCACCGCTCCCCCGCCCGTCGTGATCACCGCCGGGTCGCGCCGGGAGAGTTCGGAGAGCATGTCGTGTTCGAGCTTGCGAAAATGCGCCTCCCCCTGCTCGGCAAACAGCTCGGCGATCGGCAGACCTTGGGCCTGTGCGATCTCCGCGTCGGTGTCGTACAAATCAGCGCCCAGCTCTTCGGCGAGGGCATGCCCGATGGTGGTCTTGCCCGTGCCCATAAATCCGATCAAATAGAGTCGCCTCTCCATAGTATTCGCCCCTTGTCGCTTTCTTTTGGACTCATCATAATATGACGCACGAAAACGGGCAACCGTCACAGACTCTTCGAAATAAGACACGTGCTTCGTAATAATTTCCATGCGGGGATGTGATACAATAAAGATCGAATTCGTATATTTATGATCTCAATACACATCGAAGGAGTTATGCGCCATGTGGGATAGCTTTTTGTACTGGATGGGCGAAGCGACGCTTTGGGACTGGATCTGGCATATTGTCGCAGTTGTCGTCACTCTTTATCTGAGCGTGCCGGGTCTGTGGTGGCCGTATGTAGAAAAATATATGCAGAAGAAAAAAGAACGCGAAGCTGCTCTCAAGCAAGCACAGGCTGAACTTCCGAAGAGCAAGTAACGCACATTGAACCGCTCCGGTGTGACATCGGGGCGCTTTTTCTGTCGAAAGAAAATGGGAGAGCCGGGGTCTCGCTTTGCATATACTGCATTAGGTCAGTTCAAAAAGCGGGGGATGGATCATGACGAGCAGCATGCTCGCGGTGCAAATCGAAGGTTTACGATCGGAGATGATCAAGGTCGCCGAACGCCAAGGCAGCCTCGTCGACCCCCAAGTGGTCGAGATCAGCCAGCAGCTCGATCGTTTGATCATGCTGATGCAGCAACATAAAACGTTCACAGCCAGCCGACTGCACAAGCGTCCGAAGTGAGGGCGCTTTTTGTTTTTAGAAAAATAGCACGAAAAACAAAGGTGCGTTAACGCTTTATTGAGAAGTCATAAAAGATCAGTTTTGATTTATAATTAATATCATCTGCGATGTAATTAAATTCCATCATTTACATAGATGATTTCATAGTGGTATTATATGGGTAGAAGGTCAAGATAAATTTAAATTAAGAGAGGGATATAGATCCATGAAAAAGAGAAATGTTCCAGCTCTTGCCGTTGCCTCTACCCTAGTTCTGTCAATGGCTGCGTTGAGTTCTTTTCCGGTATTGGCCGCACCTCCAGAGAAAACAAAAGCGGTGGACCGGCAAGAAAGTGCAAAGATAAATATTTCTGAAAATTCAAAAGGCAAGGAAAAGATCTCATGGAACACGAAAAAGGACGTTCCGAATTTTGTGTCTGGCAAGCTTTCTTCCCGTGCGGTGCGCTCTGACGCAGATGCGGTGGCCGTATTGGAGGAGAATCGCGATCTGTTTCACTTGGATTCGGCGCAGCTGGAGCTGACACCGTTTGCGACGATTCGGGACGAGTATGGACAAGCTTTTAAATTCCGTCAAACGTATAAAGGCGTGCCGGTGTTCGGGAATGAGCTGATCGTGCATACGGATGCTGCCGGCGCGGTCACGTCGATCAACGGGTACTATGACCCGGTGCTGAAGATTAAAGGCATGAAGGTAAAACCTTCGCTGTCTGCCAATCAGGCGATGACGCGGGCGAAGCAGGCCTTGAAGGTCGCCGATGCGGCGCCGTTCGATCTTCAGGAGGCAAACTTGGCAGTCTATGAGGCAAGCGAAGGCAAGTATCACCTCGTCTATCTGGTGACGCTGTCGACGTTGGAAGGCACGCCGGTGTATGCGGATGTGTTTGTCGATGCGCATGACGGTTCGGTTATCGATGTGATCTCGAAGCTGGAACCGGTGGCGGCGGTTGCAGCGGCGACAGGTGTGCTGGATGATGCGAAGACGGTGAACACCGATCTGCTGGCGGGCTTGTATTACTTAAGCGACACAACGAAGCCGATGTTTGCGACGGGCGGCAAGATCGACACGTATTCGGCCAACTACGGCTTGTCATTGCCGGGCACGCTGATTTCCAATACGGACAACGTCTGGACGGACAAAGCGGCTGTGGATGCGCACTATTATGCAGGGCTGGTCTATGACTACTACTATCGCGAGCATGGTCGCAATTCGTATGACAACAATGGCGCGACGATCAAGTCTACGGTGCATTACAGCGCGAACTACAACAACGCGTTCTGGAACGGCAGCCAGATGGTGTACGGGGATGGTGACGGGAAGAATTACCTGGCGTTCTCCGGCGCGCTCGATGTGGTCGGTCATGAGCTGACGCATGCGGTGACAACGAAGACGGCCGGGCTGATCTATCAGGACCAGTCGGGGGCGCTCAGCGAATCATTTTCAGATGTGTTTGGCGAATTGATTGAGAACAAGCCGAACAACAACTGGCTGGTCGGCGAAGCGATCGTGACTCCCGGTGTGGAAGGAGACGCAATGCGCTCGCTGGCAAATCCGGAGGCGTACAGTCATCCGGATCATATGTCGAAATATGTGTATACGTCGGCCGACAACGGTGCGGTGCACACGAACTCGGGAATTCCGAACAAAGCGTTTTATAATGTTGTGACCGCGCCGGGTATGACACAGCAAAAGGCGGGCAAAGTGTGGTATCGGGCGTTGACGCAGTATTTGACTTCGAAGTCGATCTTTAATGATGCGCGCAATGCGACGCGTCAGGCGGCGATCGATCTGTACGGTGCGGGATCGGCAGAAGTGGCTGCGGTGGTGAATGCGTGGGAAAGCGTGGGTGTGAATGACGCGACGGGCGACCCGTTTGAGCCGAACAACTCGATGGAATCGGCGTACGCACCGATGATTTCGGACACGACGTACAATGGGCGTATCACGTCGGCGACCGATGAGGACTGGTTTAAGTTCTCGCCGAGCGCAAACGGCAGTGTGACAGTCGTGTTGAACAATATGGCGTATGATTATGATCTTGCTGTGTATGATGCGAATTCGAATCTGATCGGCCAGTCGATGAACCGCGGAAATGCGGCGGAGACGGTGGCGTTTAGCGGGACGGCCGGGGCGAACTATTATGTGAAAGTTGTGGGCTATAACGGGGCGCAGAGCTCGACGTCGGTGTACACTCTGAAAGCGACGTTCCCGACGGTGACGACGAACAAGTGGTTCTATGAGACGCTGCCGATGGATACGCCGCATCCTTATCCGGTGAACTATAACAACCGTTATCAGCATACGTACAAGAAGCAAGGTGCGCAGAAGGTGGCACTGCACTTCTCGCGTTTTGAGACGGAACATACGTATGACTATGTGCAGATTCGTGATAAGAATGACTTGACGATTTATACGTATACCGGGACGTTGGCCGGTTTCTGGGTGACGCTGGATGGCGATGAGGCTTCGGCGATTTTGTTTAGTGACAGCTCGGTGACGGCGTTTGGGTATACGATTGATCAGGTGGCTTATTATAATCCGACGGCGATTGTGAGTCCGGGAGTGTTGGCTGGTGAGGTGCGGACGACGTTTGAGCACCCGATTGAGGAGTAAGTGAGTGTAAGGCAATGGCAAGACCCCCATGCATGCTGCATGGGGGTCTTTTGGTCGCTGGCTCGGCTTGGGTGGTCGGGTCCGGGCGGGACATGCTCCGGGTTCACGGTGAAATCTGAACCCTTTGATTGAGTAAAACCTTGTTTATGGAAGGGTATAAGATTTCAATTTCACCACTCCGCATATCCCGCCCTCCCCAGAGTTACTTGGGTCGAAGGGCTTCATATCGGGGGTTAGAATGTCTTTTTGAGCAGGGTCTTTATTTTTCCGATTTGGCCGGTGGCCTCGATGTGGACGGTGGTGCCCTGCTCGTAGACTCGATAGCTGTAGCTGCCCTCCCCGAGCGGGACACTTTCTTGCTGGCCCCGCCAAGCGGGGTTTTGCTGGAGGCGGGATCGCGCGAGATGTAAGGCCGCTTCGGCGAGGTAGTAGGCTTGGTCGGAGCGGGTGAGCTCGGCGGTGATGTGCAGGTCTTGGGTCGTGAGGGCGAGCTGGGTGCCGAGGAGGAGCAGCGTCAGCAGGAGCAGGCTCACGGGGAGCAGCAGTCTCATCGGACGCTCCCCCTCCCCGCCCAGGTCTGGGTGATGCCGTCGAGGTGGATGGTCAGCAGCCCGCCTTCGCGCTCGGTCGTGAAACGGCAATCGGTGATCTTGGAACCGATGACGGTGGAGCCCACCCCGTCTTCGTCTCGCAGGAGCAGTCCGCCGGCGGTGAGCTGGTAGCGGATCAGGCGCCCTTCTCCGTTTCGGAACGCTATGCCGTTGATCTGCGGGGAAAAATGGCTGCCTTCGCGCACCTCGGCACCCACTCGGTGCAGCAGGACAGAGGTCCTCTGACGCACTTCGATTCGCTCGCTCACATCGCTCCATTGGGCGGCCAAGGCGATGAACCACGCGGCCAGCACGGGGAGCAGCAACCCGGCGATGGCGAGCGACATCACCAGCTCCAACAATGTGATCCCGCGCTGATCATGGATGATAGGTCGCCCACGTCTGTTCACGGGTCCGCCCCCTCTCCTGCCACGTGTAGGTGAGAGTAACCCGATACAAACCACCCTCGGGAAGGATCGTGATCTGCTCGGTGATCTGGCTGCCTTGGCTTTCCAGATGGAAAGTGTCGTCACGGGGTACGACATGCGTTTCTGCTCGCAAGCGCTCGAGTTTGGCGGTCGCTTGCCGGGTCAGTTCGGTCTGTAAGGCAGACTGCCGCTCGCTGGCAAGGCTGGTTTGCCAGAGCGTTGCCGCGAGCAGCACGGTAAGCGACGTGATCA
This sequence comes from Tumebacillus sp. BK434, assembly GCF_004340785.1. Lineage (NCBI taxonomy): Bacteria > Bacillati > Bacillota > Bacilli > Caryophanales > Alicyclobacillaceae > Tumebacillus > Tumebacillus sp. BK434. The sequence goes on from NZ_SLXS01000001.1 coordinate 1,182,032, forward strand.
CCACGGCACACAGCGACTCGATCAAAGTGAAACCCTGTTCGTTTTGGGACATCATGGCAGCACTCCATCGTGTGCGATATGGCCGCTGACCGGGTAGATTTTGATGTCCGCTTGCTGTCCGACGCCGTTTACCAGGCGGATGCTTCCGCTGCCCGTGGCTCTGGTCGGACCGAAGACTAAGGTCGCGACTGCGTTTTCGATGTAGCCGAGGCGGTAGGCGACCCGTGATGGAAGTTGCTGCTGCTGCAGGAACACACCTTGTTCCCACAAGGTGTAGCGGGGCGTGAAGCGGTTGAACCTCACTTCGTGTTCATCACCATGCACTCGGGCGCTGACTTGCGCACGCCGTAATTCGGTGGTGACGAGATGGCTTGCCGTGTCCAGTTCGAAGCGCTGGTAAAGCCGGTTGACAGCCGGGATCAGGAGCGTGAACAGAACACCGATGATGGAGAGGACGAGAAGCAGTTCCAGCAGGGTATGCCCTGCTTCGCTGCGCCGTTGTCGGCAGCTCATCGGCCGAGCGCTCCGTGCACCGGGCAGTCGACGGCGACGCTTTTGCCGTCTGCGGCTGCGGTGAGCTCGTACGTGCCGCCGCCGGGACAGGTCGGGAGGCTTTGCAGATAGCCGCGATCGACCAGTTGTTTCAATCGTTCGGCGTCGGTTGCGCCTGCCGGGTAGCTGTTTTCGATCAGGTAATAGTTCTCGAGCTGCGCACGCAGCAGACGCTGGTTGCCTTCGCAAGTGACCTTTTGCGCTTTTTCTCCGGTGCCGCGCAAATTTGGCAGGGCGATGGCGATCAAAATGGAGATGACAAAGACGACCACCGCCAGCTCAATCAGGGTAAAACCTTGTTGACTGCGCAGCAGCTTGATCCATTTTTGCATCGAACTCATCCTCTCGTGTATGAAGTTGTGTATGAACTTGCCGTTAAATCGATTGAATCAGGTTGAGCATCGGCCACATCATCAGCAGGGCCACCAGACCGACAAACAGCCCGGCGATCAGGAGCAGGATTGGCTCCAGCGCTTTGATCATCAAGCTCATCAACTGCCGGCGCTGCTCGGCCAGTTCGCGTTCGACCGCCAGCAGGGCCCGCGAAAGCTCGCCCGTCACTTCGGCCACGCCGATCGCCAGCGGCAGGGCGGCATCGAGCTGCTCGCATTCGACCGCATCACCGAGCGGGCTGCCCTGCAGCACTTTGTCACGAATGCGCACACAAGCGCTGCGATTCTCCTCACGCAGAGGAAGACGCTCCTGCACGTAGAGCGCCTGCACGAGCGGCACGCCTCCGTCGAGAAGCAGGCCGAGCGTCGCCACCCATTCGTGGGTGCGCTCCACGAGCAGCAGACGGCGTAGAAACGGCACTCGCTCCAGCTTGGGCAACAAGGAAGAAGTGCCCCTCCCTTTCTTGCTTCCCGCCTTCCACGCCATGCTGGTGCCGAGTGCCGCAAACAGGGCTCCCAGCAACAGCGGATAGGCTTCGCTCAAGCCAAACAGCAACCGGGTCGCGCCCTGTACTTCCAGCCCCATGCCGGCGTATAGCTCGGCAAAACGCGGCACGACGACACCAAACAGAAACAGCGAGAGGAAGACGAGCACCGCCCCGACCAGCAGCGGATAGAGCATCGCCTGTCTGCGCTCGCGGCGCCATTTGACCTGCTCGGCACAATAGTCGGCCGAGCGAAGCAGACTGCCGGCCAGATCGCCGCCGTGCTCGCCGACTTCGACCAGCGCTTGCATCATCAAAGGCGCTTCGCCCCGTTTTATCGAGTCGGACAGCGGATGGCCGGCCTGCAGGCGAAGCTGCACCTCCTCGTACCAGGCGCGCTCTTTGGCGCTGCCGCGTGCCGCCAGGAAGGCCAGCGCTTCCAAAAGCGGCACGCCGCCGTGCAACAGCCGGGCCAACCGTCCGGCAAACGCTCCCCATGCGGCGATGTCGAAGCGCGTGTTCATGACAGCCCCCGCTCGCCGATGATCCGGTCGTAGGTCTCCTCGTCGATCTCCCCGCGATCCAGCCAGTCGCAAAGCACATCGGGCAGCAGTCGCACACCCGTTTTTTTGGCGCGCGCGGTCAACTCCGCTGCATCCGCTTTTTGATACAGGCCTTGGCGGATCAGATCGCTCATCGGCAGGCATTCGAAGACCGCCTTGCGCCCGTCACTCGTCTCGACGAGGCGCTGACCGACCACGCCGCGCAAAGCGGTGGCCACGACTTGCGGCGGCACGCCTAAGTCGATCAGGCGCAGGAGCGCGCTGACCGCGCTTTCGCTGTGCAGGGAGGTCAGCACGAGGTGTCCGGTCAGCGCCGCTCTCGCCGCCACCTCCGCCGATTCTTCATCGCGGATCTCCCCGATCATCAGAATGTCCGGGTCCTGCCTGAGCACGGAACGCAGCGCCACGCCAAAGGACAGCCCTGTGCGCGGCGCGATCTCCACCTGATTGATGCCGGGGAGTTTGACTTCGACCGGATGTTCGAGGCTGGACAGGTTCAGGCCGGTCGCAGCGCGCTCCTGCATCGCCGCATACAGCGTGGTCGTCTTGCCCGATCCGGTCGGCCCGGTGATCAGCACCAGGCCGTGCCGCGCTTCAATCCACGAGTTGAACAGCCTGCGCTGCCTCGGGTCCATGCCCAGCTCATTCAGACTGCGCCGCGCCCGGTTTTGCAGCAGCCGCAGGGCCAGTTTCTCGCCATGCACCGTCGGCAGTGAGGAGACGCGCACGTCCACCAGTTCCCCGTCCGGCGCTTGCAGTTGAAAGCTGCCGTCTTGGGGCAGGCGTTTCTCAGCGATGTCCATCCGCGCTTGCAGTTTGATTCTGGATACCGTCTGCTCCAAGCTTCCGTCCGGAGCGGCCCAGGGCTCCAATTTCCCGTTCACCCGCACCCGCAGTTGACAGCCGCCGTCCGCCCCCGGCTCGATGTGCACATCGCTCGCCCCCTCCCGATAGGCAAGGGTAAGCAGATGCTCTAAGCGGTCTGTCGTGACAACTTGTTCGTCATTCATGTGTCTGTGAACTCCTTTTGCTAGATTGCGGATGCGCATCCATGTCACCTGTTGTACCACTAACCTTTCGCGTGAATAAAGTGTTTTTCGGAATACAATTTTACTGAAATGGAAATTGTAAAGCGTTGATGACCTGCGAGCAGCGGGGTCTTTTGTCCCGCTGCTGGCAAACTCTGAAATATTTTTACGAAATTAGCAGGAATCCCGACATCGAAACAGAAAAGGGTAGGAGCCTCGGCATCCTCATGCCTGCTCCTACCCGCTACGCCTCGCCTTTCACCTGCAAGACACTCACCTGACTCCGATTGAGAAAACGCACCGGTATCCCGCTCGTTCCCAACCCGCTGTCGATGTGCATGACCGTCCCTTCCGGCAAGTGAAACGTCCCTTTGTCATACTTCGGAAAATACCCCTGCCCCGGCGCCACCACCGCTCCCACGAATGGAAAGCGCACCTGTCCCCCGTGCGTATGCCCGGCCAAGATCAGATCGGCCTGAAACGCCTGTGACTTGCGGATGATCATCGGATCATGCGCGAGCAGCAGCGCGAACCGCCCGCCCCTTTCGACCCCTTGGAACGCTTCGCCCAAGCGATCCCGCTTCGTATGCGGGTCATCCACGCCCACGATGATCATCTCCATGCCCCGGATCGTAAGTTCAACGCTTCTGTTGCACAGCACGTGCACATCCCGCGCGCGCAAGCCCTCCGCCAGCTCCCGGTACCTCCGATGCTCCCAGTCGTTGTTGCCCGACACGAAGTACAGATGCGGGCAGGCTGCCCGCAGTTTCTCGATCACGCGATAGACGCGGTGGAAATCGGCTTCCTGTCCGTTGATCAGGTCGCCGGTGATCGCCACCAGATCGGGCAGCGTCGCGATGAGCCGCTCCAGAAACCGGTCATTCAGATGCATGTTATGCAGGTCTGTCACCTGCAGAATGCGCAGTTCCTGCCCACCGGACAGCCCCTTACACGTCACTTCCACATCTGCGATCTTGGGAAAACGTGTCTCCACGATCACGTCGCCAAGCACCAGAATGACCAGCACCGCTAAAATCAGCAGCAGGATGATACCGATCGTCATCTCCAACGTTCCTTTCTGTGACGAAGCAGGAGCCCTGCAACGGTTGCTGCACGGCTCCAGTGCTTCTTATGTTGTGCTCACTTTCTGGATGTCAGCCAGCCCAGCCAGGCGGTGTTGAGCTCTTCCATGCTCACGCCGAGCACGCTTGGCGCGGCGGTGTGGAACTTCTGTTTGTTTGCCGCATCGAGCACACCGATCGTGCCTGCGCCGAGCGGAAAGCTGCCAAGCTCTGCCGTCAACGCATTCACTTTGGCAGCTCCGTATGTATCGGACAGGAATTGCACGACCATCCCGGAGACGGTGTAGTATTGCTGGACTTCTTCGCCTGCCGTCATCGCTTCGAGGTTCTTCGCTTCGAGCTCCGGCAGCGACACGATCGTGCCGTCCCATGGTGCGGTCATCTGGCCGGAGTAGTGAACGGCCAGCCCTTCCGCGTACCAGTAGGGCAGGTTGTTGTTCGCAGCAGCGATGGTGAGCTCATGTGCCGTCTCGTGCCCGATCACGATGGCGTAGTTGGCCGCCGTGCCCCACAGCGAGTTCGCTTTGATCGACTCGGAATACTCGTACCACCCTGAGAACTGCCAGCCGAAGGACAGTTTGACCGACTGGCGCAAGAGCTCCAAGTCGTCGTACAGCTTGATCGTCGTCTTTTTGCCAAGCCGCTTGTCTTCCAGCTTCTCCATCAGCCGGTCATAGGCAAGCTCCGCATCGACCGCGATTTTTTCCGCCACTTCGCGGTCGGGACGGAGGTATTTGATCGTATAGTGTTCCGTTGCCAGCGTTTCGAAGTTGAGGTCGCTGTCGAGTAGCCCGCTCTCCGTTTTGACAAACCGTTCCTGATACGTGATTCGGTATGGTTCGCCATTCATGGTATAAGATTGTTCGAACGTGACAAGCACCTTCTGATCGTCCAGCACCGTCACCCGGATCGGCTTCAAGCCGAAGTCTTGGATCTTGTCCGCATGTTCGGTCAGGTCGAGGAACCAGTTTTTGCGCTCGGCGACGAATTCTTGATTCGCTGGGTCAAGCGTGGCGAGGTACGCCTGCAGATTCTGGTCACGAATGGCGCGGGTCTGGGTGGTGATCGTTTGCCAGACCCCGGCTTCTTGCGACTGTCCGGCCGCATACATGTCCATCGTTTTGACCATCATCTTGGCGGCCTCTTGGCGCCGTACCGGGTTCAAGGGCTTGAAATGCTCCCCGGCCGGTTCGATCAGGCCAAGGCCGGCCGCACGGTGCGCAAACGGCTGTGCCCAGACTGCGATCAGCTTTTCATCAGCAAAATCGGGAGTTTGACCGCCAGTGCCCATCCCGCTCGCCTTGACGAGCAGCACGGCCAGCTCTTGGCGTGTGATCGGCAGGTTGGGATGGAAACGCCCCTGCTCGTCGCCGTGCAGGATGTCCGCATCGGCCAACGCCTCTAACGCTCCATAGCCCCAGTCGCCAATTTTCACATCGGAAAAAGAAGGCTTGGTCTTCATCGTCAACGGGACCGCTTGAAGCAGATTCGCCACGATCACCGCCGCTTCCCGGCGGGTCAGGAAATCGGTTTCCCGAAGCTTGCCGTTCGTATCACCAATCATCAGCCCTCGATCTTGAGCTGTTGCGAGCCATTGCGTGTCTTCTGCGGCCAATGCCGGCGTTGCCGTCCCCAGCAGCATCAGGGCTGTTAGCACTGCTTTTCCCCATTTGCTCATCTGCAAGTCCCCTCTCTCCAGCTCTCTAAAGAGTTAGACGCAGAATTTTCCAAAACAGTTCAGCACGGGTATGAAAAAGTTACCGATATTCCATCACCAGCGTCCCTTTGCCGTTTTGATAGGAAACGCGGGCCACAGCACCGTTGACGAGGATCATCTGCGGCGGCAGGTGCCCAACGTCCGCTTCATAGATCACCGGCACCTGCAGGTCATCGAGTGCGCGGTGCAGCGCGTCTTGATAGTGGAAGTCGGACACGTCGACATTGCCGCGCGCCCGTCCGATCAAAAAGCCTGTGGCCCCTTCGAACCAGCCCGCGTCTTTCATCTGCCACAGGCTGCGGTACATTTCGGCCGCATTGATCTCCGAGCTTTCCAAATACCAGATCACGCCTTCCTCCCGGCAATAGTCGCGGACAAACTGCTGCACCGGCGCGTATCTCGTACCGACCAGCGAACGCAGGATCTCCCAGCAGCCGCCGAGCAGCCGGCCGGAGAACTCCACCTCCGCTTGCGTCTGCTGTTCGCGGCCGAGAAGCTTCCATGCGGTCTCTTCGGTCAGCGCAAACGGGTCGGACGGTTGTTTGCGCGACCAGTGCTTTTGGTAGCGTTCGGACGACATTTGCCGGACCTGCCCGCCCTCCGGCGTGGCCAGCACGTCGGTCCAGCGCCGGGTCAAAGCGTCCCACGGGGTGGTGCCCAGATCGAAGAAGTTGTTGCCGTGCGCCGTCGCCTGCCCGGTCAGCAACGTGTGGACGAAGCAGAACGTTGTCAGGTCGGAGTAGCCGAGCACCCACTTCGGGTCTGCCGCTTTCAACCGTTCCCAATCGAGCAGCGGCAGGATCTCAAACAAGAACTCCCCGCCCCACACCGGCACCACCGCCTGAATGTTCGGATCGAGCAAAAAGCGCTGCATCTCTTCGGCCCGCACCTCTTTTGAGGCCGAGGTCAGCTGCACATTGCTCCAGACCGTGTCGCTGATCTGCACATCATACCCGGCCGCTTCGACATTGCGCCTGGCCTGCTCCAGATATGCTTTCCAATCGACAGTGATACCGGAAGACGGTGCGTTGACAGCAATTCGTCCGCCCGCCTGCAACGGCTGCGGATAGCGCATGTTGTGACTCATTTCCTCGCTTCCTTTCTGGCCTCCCCAATTTTCTGTTACATAATTGTAACATTTTTCTGTCGAATGTGGACTATTTCCTATAAGGAAGGGAGGGACTCATCATCTTCATCAAATTTTGCAAAGGCATCTTGATCGCTGTCTGCACCGTGCTTGGCATATTGCTGATCGCCAATCTCGGCAAAGGCATACTCGTCGTAGAGCCTGACCAGTTGGGTCTGAAACTGATGCCGGGGGTTACCTTAGCAGAAGTGGCCGCCCGCTACCCGGACATCACCATCGTGGACGAAACGCACAACATAGTACAGCTTCCGACCGGCACCCGGAAGGACTTCTGGGCGCGATTCGATCGGGATTGCAGCCAATATTACCCGGCCTGCTATATCGACCGGTCGCTTTCCGTGCCCAAAGCGCCAACGTTTAGCTTCTCCGCTTACAGCGAAGCGGTCGGCGAACAGCTCAAAGGGCTGTTCCAAGGCGAATATGGCGCGGTTATCTACAACACCGGGCGCAAGGGACAGCGGGAAGTGCCGATCACCGAAACGCTCGGGATGATGGTCGGACGCTCGCTATCTTATCTGATCCCCGGCACCGTGCTCGGCATCGCCCTTGGCTATCTGCTCGCCTTGTGCGCGGTGTGGAGACCTTGGCTCGGGCGCGGTATCGATAAACTGCACGGGCTGCTGCTCGGTCTGCCCGACTTTTTTATCATCGTTATCATTCAGATGCTGGCCATCCAACTCGCCAAGCAGAGCGGTCATAAAGTGATCAACATCATGCAGTTCGGTTCGGAAGTGCCCTTGTTGATCCCGATGGTCGCCATCTCCATCCTGCCCGCCTTGCTGGTCTACGGCACCGTGCGGATCGCCGTGAAGCGGGAATGGGAAGAAGGGTATATCAAAACGGCCTATTCGAAAGGATTATCGCGCACCCGAGTCTTCTTCCGGCACATTTTGCGCAATACCTCGGAAGACCTGCTGACCATTCTGCCGCGCACGATCACAGCGGCGATCACGGCGCTGGTGGTGGCCGAAGTGATGACCGGCACGTTCGGGCTTGGTGGATATACGAGCAACCCTTCGATCGCCCAAGTTACGTCGCTGCCTGTCACCTGTGCGATTCTCGCCTGCTTTGCGCTGGCCTCGAACGCTTTGTTCCTGCTGCTGCGCAAATTGATCGTGGTCAACACCAAGGAGGGCGCGTAGATGACAGCTGCTGGAAAACTAAAAAAACCGGCCCAATTTGCGTATCTCCTCGCGTGGGTGCTCTTGCTGTTGCTCGTTTTTATCGGATTTTTCGGACATCTGTTGATGCCTTATGGCCTGACACCGGAAGACAAGATCAATTTTCAGACGCAGATCATAAACGGGGTGGAAAAAGAGGTATCGCCGCCCTTTGCGCCCAGCGCGGAGCATTGGCTTGGCACCGACCATCGCGGCTATGACATGTTGAGCCTGCTGCTGAACGGGGCCAAATATACGCTGCTGTTCACCCTCGCCGTCACGATCACCCGCTTTTTATTCGCGGTGCCGTTCGGGCTGTTTGCCGGCGCGACCGGCAAAGGGCGCGGGGTGATCTCAACCTTGCAGTTGATCACCTCCTCCGTCCCGGCGATCTTGTTCGTGTATCCGACGATGTATGAATTGATCCGCACGTTCGAGCTGAACCAAGGGGTGCGGGGAGACGACCCCCGCGTGTTTTTATTTACCGCGATCCTGTTTCTGCTGCTCGTCGCGATCGGCGTGTTCCCACTGGCGCACCAGTTTGCGGAGCGCGCGAAATATTATCATGGAAAATTGTTCGTCGAGGCTTCCCGCACCATGGGCGCTTCGACGCCGCGCATCGTGTTTCGCCATCTGATGCCGCATCTGCGGCCGGAGCTGCTGTTCGCCTTCTTGACGGAGCTCGTGCAAGTGCTGTTCCTGATCGGGCAGCTGGCGATTCTAAACATCTTCCTCGGCGGCGGCGAAAAAGTGGTGCTGGCCGACGGGACAAGGTTTACAGCTGAAGTGTCGTTTTTGATGACCAACAGCGGCGAATGGGGCGGCATGATCGCCTACAGCACGAAGTTCATCCGCGAGTTCCCATGGCTGCTGGTTGAATCGGCAGGCTTTTTGACCGTTTCGATCCTGATCTTGCTGTTTTTCACCAATCAGTTGCAAAAGCGCCTCGAAGGCATCGCCTTTGCACCGCGCGTCCCTGTTTATCGCGACAAAAAGCTGTGGGCAACGCTTGGCACCACTGTCGTTGCCTGTGCGGCGCTGGTGTTCTATACGGGGGATCAGACTTCATCCGCACCGCCCGCGCAGCCTGTCATTTCGCAAGGTGACAGCACCGCACCGCAATCCCCCGGCACTCGCGGACTGCCGGCAAAAGTCGCGCAGGGGCTGCAAGATTTCGCCAAACAGTTCATGTCCTACGTGGCGAACAACGAGTGGAACTACGCGGAGGCCTTTCTCACGCGGGAATATCAATCACAGCTGCGGGCGTTCCCACAGCTCGATGTCCGCCCGCTCATCATGAACAGCTGCGCCGAATGTCATGGAGCGCAGTTGGACAGCGGGAACGGACGCGCCAACTTACGAGACACCAAGTTAACCGCCCAGCAGATCGAACTGGTGATCAAGAACGGCACCACGAACATGCCGGCCGGGCTCTTGACCAATGAGACCGAAATCGAAGCGATGGCGCTGTATATCAAAACGGTCCTCCAGCAGAATCAAATCCCCCAGCCGTTTAACTCGTGGTTCGACGCCTTCCAAAACGGCTATCAGTATGTCGAAACCGGCACGCTTGCCAAAGGCGATTCCAGACGGTACGAAGTGGAGATCAAAGTCACCGACAAAAGCGGACAACCTGCCACTTGGAAACTCTTCGTCGTCGATGACGGCAGCGGCGACCGCACCGGCCTGTACCGCGTGGATGGCATCGAGGGTGTTCCGACACCGTAATGGCTGCCACACCATAACCCTTGGCCCATCTGGATCAAGGGTTTTTACATGCCACAAGGTGAAACGGCCTACACTATCCATAGCTTGCTACAGCTGGCTACGGATTGCCTAGAAAGAAGGTGCACGCATGAGAATCTTGCTGCATGGTCTATGGATCGCCTTGATCATCCTGTTCTCCTGGCTTACTGTGGAACGGCGTTGGTTTGCCGATCCGGTCGAGCCGCCCGATCACCCTGACGATACGGAATGGTGGTAGTCAAACTGAACCCGTTGGGACGCAGGCGCAAAGAGCCTCCTACTACGGATCGTAATAGTTTTAGTGGGAAGAACCGAGTTCTTGCGGTACAATGGAGCAAAACCGTGTGCGGGAGGTGTTCTCTTACCATCATGATCGATGCACTCCTATTGTTTTTCACTGGTGTTTTAGCCGGGGTGACCGGCTCGATCGTGGGACTTGGCGGCGGATTTATCGTCGTGCCCATCATTTCCTTCTTGTACACGATGGCGCCTGCGCAGATCGTCGGCACGTCGATGGCCGTCTTGTTCTTTAACTCGATTTCCAGCACGATCACCTATGCCCGCCAAAAGCGAATCGACTTTGCGGCAGGTATCGCTTTTGCCACCGCCAGCATCCCCGGTTCGATCATCGGGGCGTTTATCGCAGATGGCTTGGCGAGCAAAACTTTTTTTGTCGGCTTCGGCTGTTTTCTGATCTTCATTTCGCTGTTTCTCGTCTTCAAGCCGAAAAAGCCGGTTCAATTGCCGCTTGAACCCACCGTGCGCCGCAAGTTTGTCGATGCGACAGGGACGGAGTTCGAATACGCCTACCACCGTCCGCTCGGCATCATGATCTCATTTGTGGTCGGCTTCATCTCCTCGCTGCTCGGCATCGGCGGCGGCAGCATCCTCGTGCCGATGATGGCGATCTTGTTCGCTTTTCCGCCGCACATCGCGACGGCCACTTCGATGTTCACGATCTTTTTGTCGTCGATCATCGGCACCGGCACTCATTGGTACCTCGACAACGTCGACTGGCTGAAAGTGCTGTTTTTGGCTCCCGGCGCATTTGTCGGCGGACTGGTCGGTGCGCGACTGGCACCGAAGCTGCCCGCCCAGACGATCTTGCGCATCTTGTCAGTCGTGCTGATCATCGTGGCGATTCGTCTGATTACAAAATAAAGAGGGCGCATCTTCTACACCCCGGAACAAACGGAAAAGGACGGCTCAAGGAGCCGTCCTTTTGATTTGATACGCCTGCCAGACAGGCGATCGGTCTTGAAACGATACGATCACACACCATAGCTCCGGATACATCCACTCTCTCCGGTCGCGGGCAGATGGAACGGCTGCTGCCGTCGGATGGGAATGCACCAGCGCCAGCGGTGCGAGGCCCGCCTGGCGAACTTCAGCCAGTGCCTCAAGCCACTCCTGCGGCTGCACGAGGTAGCCGGTCTGCAGATCGGCCGCCACGTTCTGCAGCGACCGCCAGCGCAGCACCTCCCGCTCCCGTCCGCTCCACAGCCCGACCCCTTCTTGAGGCAGGCAGCGCTTCAGGTCGGCGATGGTCTCTGCGATCAACTCTTCCGACACCTGCAGCATGTGCAGCTACTCGGCAAAATCGAATTCGTACTCGCCGATGCGGATCGTGTCGCCTTCCTGCGCGCCTTTTTTACGCAACGCAGAATCGACGCCTTTTTGCTTCATGATGCGCTGGAAGCGTTTGACCGCGTCGTATTGGGTGAAGTTGGTCATCACGACCAGCTTCTCGATCCACTCGCCGTTGACGACATACGCTTCGTTGTCGCGGGTGATCCAGAACTTGTCCGGATCTTCTTCCAGCCGGTAAATCTTGCGATCTGCCGTCTCCTCGACCTCTTCGAGCTGCGTTTCCACCTGCGGCGCCGCATCCAAAGCGTCAGCCACCGCATAGACCAGCTCGCGCAGGCCTTCGCGGGTGACGCCGGAAATCGGGAAGATCGGGTAGTTGTCGCCAACCTGCTCGCGGAACTGTTTCAAGTTCTCTTCCGCTTCCGGTACGTCCATCTTGTTGGCGGCGATCAGCATCGGACGGGCAGCCAAACGGTCGTTGTACAGTTCCAGCTCGCGATTGATCGTCACGAAGTCCGCATACGGGTCTCGACCTTCCGTGCCGCCCATGTCCACGACATGGACGATGACGCGGGTGCGCTCGATGTGGCGCAGGAACTGGTGTCCCAGACCGCTGCCTTGGCTCGCCCCTTCGATCAGACCCGGCAGGTCGGCCATGACAAACGTGCGTCCGTCACCGGCGTCGACCACGCCGAGATTCGGAGTGATCGTCGTAAAGTGATAGGCGGCGATCTTTGGCTTGGCAGCCGAAACGGTCGAGATCAGCGTCGATTTCCCGACGCTGGGCAGGCCGAGCAGACCGACGTCTGCGAGCAGCTTCAACTCGAGGTTGATGTAGCGCTCCTGGCCCGGTTCGCCTTTTTCAGCGATCTCCGGCGCCTTGTTGTACATCGTTGCAAAACGGGAGTTGCCACGTCCGCCACGTCCGCCGCGGGCGATGACCAGCTTCTGGCCGTGCTCGATCAGCTCGCCCAAAAATTCATTGGAATCCGCATCGGTGATCACCGTGCCCGGCGGAACTTTTATGTACATATTCTCGGCGTTGGCGCCATGCTTGTTGCTCGTTTTGCCATATTCGCCGCGCTCCGCCTTGAAGTGGCGCTTATACTTGAAGTCGAGCAGGGTGCGAAGCCCTTCGTCGACCACCAGCACCACATCGCCGCCCTTGCCGCCGTCGCCGCCGGCCGGGCCGCCTTCCGGAACATATTTCTCACGGCGGAAGGAAACGATGCCGTTCCCTCCGTCGCCGCCTTTTACGTAAACTCTCGCGGTATCTACAAACATCTCTGTCACCTCAGTCTATTCCTGCGCTTGAAAGCGAATCGAATATTCGATGCCGTCTTCCTCCTGAAGCTGTTGAAACTGAATTCCCTGCGCTGCCCATCGCTGTGCCCACGCGGCAAAATCGGGTTCACCGTCTCCCGAACCGCCAAGAAACCATCCTATCTCATAGCCTTGACCGAATGCGACAATCCATACATCCATCCGCAAAGGTTCCAGCAAGGTCATCGAATGCTTGCCGACATGATCGAGCAAGTCGAACAGCACCTCGGCCGCCCGCTGCTCCGCCTGCAAGGACGGGGTTTCGAGCTGTTCATAGGAAGCGTGCAGATGCAACATCTGGTAGCAAATGTCGCGCGTCAGCACCACATACGAGATCATCGGGCTTGCAATCGCCGACATTTCGGTGTGCCGCTGGGCTTCGGCGATCAAGTTTTGAATCGGCTCTTGCAGTCGATCAAACTTTTTCATCTGGGAATAGGCGTGTAGCAGCTGCACCTGATTCATCAAATCATGCCGGTACGTGCGCAACACGTCTAAACTGTCTGCCATCAATCGACGAATTTCCAGTACGTTCGTTTGCTCCGAAGGAAGGTTGTGATTCATACTCATATCCTTTCTTCCACCATAGTCACATCGTTGCCTCAGCCTCATACACTTCGACGTCAGGCAAAGAATTCCTGTGGTCTGCACCATAAAAAAAGCGACTCTCCGCGAGGGAGAATCGCTTTTCGCAAAAGCTCTTACGCTTCAACAGCTTCTGCAACCACGACCGGGTATACGCTGACTTTCTTTTTGTCGCGACCCATGCGCTCGAAAGCAACACGGCCCTCAACTTTAGCAAACAGCGTATCGTCGCCGCCGATACCGACGTTCAGGCCCGGGTAGATCTTGGTGCCGCGTTGGCGAACCAGGATGGAACCAGCGGTTACTACCTGACCGTCTGCACGCTTCACGCCCAGACGCTTCGAGATGGAGTCACGACCGTTTTTGGAGGAACCTACCCCCTTCTTGGACGCGAACAGCTGAAGGTTCAATTTAATCATTTCATTCCACCTCCGATACTGTGGAGTTGTGCCCTTAACGGGACTTTTCGGTAAATTTCACAAAGTCCGGATAAGCATCCGCGACTTGACGAATTCCAAAGACCATGGATTCCATAAGCAATTGGAGCTTTTCATTCTCCACGTCATCGAGAGCAGGCACTTCGCAAACGACATCACCAGAGGCGATCTCGTCGTCCGTTGCGACGACTACGCCGAGCAGATACTCCGACGAGTTGATCGCATTCGTGACCAAAATCGAGACGGCAGCACACACGATATCATAACCGGGGTCGGCTGCGCCTGCATGACCACGAACAGAAAATTTCCGTATCCTGCGCTGATCGTCACGCCAAATGACCGAGCGGATCATGCGAGATTACGCGTTGATCTTTTCGATTTGAACTTGGGTATACGGTTGACGATGACCTTGCTTACGGCGGTAGTTTTTCTTAGACTTGTACTTGTAAACGATGATCTTCTTCGCTTTGCCATGCTTCAGGACTTTCGCAGAAACGGTCGCGCCAGCTACAGCCGGGGAACCAACTACTACGCCGCCTTCCTTGGAAACGAGGAGAACTTCGTCAAAAGTAACAGCGTCGCCTTCTACGTCGAGCTTCTCAACGAAGATCACGTCGCCTTCTGCTACCTTGTACTGCTTGCCGCCAGTCTTAACGATTGCGTACATGTGTGCACCTCCTATTACTCAGACTCACTACTCCTAGGTAGTCACGAGGACGTTTCAAACCCGGACTATGTGGTTACAGCGTGCACGAACTATAAAAATACAGAACATCACGCTACTAACGAATAGTATCATAGTCAGCAGCGTGGTGTCAAGAAATCAGCTTCAGTTCGAACGATGCACGAGAGTTGCTTTGGCGTAGGTGCGAAACACTTGCGCGATCTTGATCAGCACCGTTTCGCCGACATGCATACCGGCGTTTTGCACATCGAGCACATAGCCTTCCAACCGGGCGATGCCGTCGCGCGCGTTGTGCGCATGCGGCTCGTCGATTCGCACTTCAAGAACTTGTCCGATCTGCACCGGCAACGCTCTCATCTCGACTTCAGCAACTGTGCCGGCCCAGAGGATGCGGTGTTCAGCCATGTGCAGGCTCTCGCGCCCTTTGATGAAGATGCGCTTTTTCGTCTCCCTCTCCAGGCGCTGCAAGTTCTGTCCGCCCGGGCCGATCAGCTGTGCAGCCACCAGCGGGTGACATTCGATCAGCACCGCCGCATGCTCCTGCGTCGCGAGGTACTCGAGCAGATCGCGCTCAATGCGGGCGGCCATCGTCTCTTCGGAGAAGACTTTGCCCCGCCCCTCGCAGTAGTGGCAGGGACGCATCAGCACTTCGTCGAGCGACTGGCGCACCTTTTTGCGGGTCATCTCGATCAGGCCGAGCTGCGTCATGCCGAGCACATGGGCGCGGGTGCGGTCTTTTTTCAGCTGGGTCTCCAGCTCTTCCAAGACCAGCTGCTTGTTTGCCGGATCGCGCATGTCGATGAAGTCGATGATGATGATCCCGCCCAGATCGCGCAGGCGGATTTGGCGCACCAGCTCGCGGGCCGCTTCGAGGTTGGTCTTCAGCACCGTCTCCTCCAGCGATGTCGTGCCGACGAACTTGCCGGTGTTGATGTCGATCGCCGTCAGCGCCTCCGTTTGATCGATCACCATGAAGCCGCCCGACTTGAGCCAGACTTTGCGCTTTAAGGCTTTCTCGAGATCCTGATCGATCCGGTGGGCGGAGAACAGGTTTTCTTGCTCCTTGTACAGCTTCACGCGCTCCTGCAAGTGCTTGGAGCCGTACTGCAACAGCTCGCGCACCGTCTCGTACGCTTCAGCCGTATCGACGATAAACTCGTCCACATCGTCGGTGAAAAAATCGCGCACGGAGCGGCTGAGCAAGTCGAGGTCGCGGTAGACGACGCCCGGCACCTTCACGCTTTTCGACTGCTTCTGCACGCGCTGCCACTGCGCTTTCAAGAACGTATAGTCGCTTTCAAACACGGATTCGTCGACACCTTCCGCTGCGGTGCGCACGATCACGCCGGTGTTTTCATCGCGGATGCGCTCGGCGATCCCTTTGATCCGCTCGCGCTCCGCTTCATTTTCGATGCGGCGCGACACGCCGACATACGGCGCGCCCGGCATCATCACCAGAATGCGCCCCGGCAAGGACAAGCTGGTCGTCACCCGTGCGCCTTTGCTGCCGACCGCCTCCTTGCTGACCTGCACGACGATCTCCTGCCCTTCGCGGAGCAGTTCGTTGATCTTCGGCTTGGTCTCCGGCGGCGTTTCGCCCGGCAAGAGCGACAAGGCGTCATCTATGTAGAGAAAGGCGTTTTTCTCGATTCCGATATCGACAAACGCCGCCTGCATGCCCGGCAGGACATTGGCTACGCGGCCTTTGTAGATATTGCCGACGACGCCTTCCCCGCTGCTGCGCTCCAAATAATATTCCACCGTGCGGCCGTCTTCCAGGATGGCCACGCGCAATTCACGATGATCGGTTGATACGAGGATTTGTTTGCGCATCTGCTCACCCTCCCTATGCCTTGTGCAAGGTTCTTAACGGCTACCCTTTCGACAGCACGCACCGAATTCCTCTTCGATCTCCTCAAGCGGACGGTTTCCGCCGCTCCGCCAATTGGCGCAACGTCATCCGCATGCCGTTCTCTTCAAAGACACTATGCACCAAATCATCCTCCGCTAAAACTGCGGTGACATTTTTTTGTGCATCCAGCACGTAGATCATGTGATAGGCGTCGGGAGCAAATCGTTCGATCACTTCGCGCACCTTGATCGTATCCGGCACGGCGAGCGACCGCACCTGCTGCGGGCCGCTGCGCTTCTCCCGCCGCTTGGCGTCGAGAAAGCGGATCACGTCGACTTTCATCTGCTTCTTCAGCTCCCAGGCGGACAGCAGCAAAAAAGCCCCGAGCGTCAAAAAGCCGATGTTCAAATAGCCGATCCACAGCGACACGAGCCCGACGATGATCAGCAAAGCCGCCATCCCGTAGGACATGCGAATCGACACCTCCGTGGCCGCGCGATACCCCTGCTCCCGGGACGCGGCGGCGCGCAGAATGCGCCCTCCGTCCAGCGGCAGGGCAGGCAGCAGATTAAAAAAGCCGATCATCAGGTTCCCTTTGATAAAAAACTCGGTCAGCCACTCCGACCACAGCCCTGCCGCATGCAGCAAGACGGCGACCAGTATCATCAGCAGGTTGTTCAGCGGACCTGCGATGGCGATCGCCACTTCGTGCCTTGGATTCCATCCCATCGCGCCATGCTCCAGCTTGGCCACGCCGCCAAACGGCAGGATCACCATCTCGCGGATCTTATAGCCATAGGAGGTGGCGACAAACACATGTCCCAGCTCATGGATGATGACGATCGCAAACAGCACGAGCATCTCGACCAGCATCCCCGACGCGACGGCAGCCACCGCGAGCAGCAGGAACAGCGGATGAATCCTGACTTTCATGCCAAACGGCCAAAACCTGCTCAGGTTCATACGATCACACCTGCGTGCTAATTCGCAGCGGGAAGCTTCAAAATGTCGGCCGGATTGAGGAATTTGTCATCGACCTGATAGGCGAAGAACAAGGTGCCGTGCTCGCCTTTTTGCGTCATTGCGCCGATCTTTTGCCCGGTTTCCAGCCATGCGTCTTGTTTGACGTCGACGGTGACGAGATGGCGGTAGATCGTTTTGCCCGCCGTACCGTGCGAGACGGTGACGGTGTAGTCCTCACTGCCCGCTTCTTTCTCTACTTTTTCCACGATGCCCTTGGCCGCCGCTTTCACTTCCGCGCCGAGCGCGGTCTGGAAGGTGACACCTTGCTGCTCGGCGCCGTCAAACGGGGTTTTGATCGTGCCGGTCACCGGCAGCACAAACTGCGGCGCTTCCGCTTGCGGCGTGGTGCTGGCCGGAAGCGCCAGGTTCTCCGATACGTTTTGCTGCCACCACGAAGAGATCGCCGTCAAGTCGGTGTCCTTGGTCAGCGACTCGGTGGCAAACGCCTGTACTTTTTGCGCGATCGGCGCTTGGCTTTGGAAGGTGAAATACAGCACGGCGGTCAAGGCGATCGCCCCGAGCACCTGCATGGCGCGGTGTCCCGAGATGCCAGGCTGGTCCTCTTCCCCGTACATACGCCGCCCGTTGTAACCGCCGTACGACGGGCCGCCGCTGTCATACGCCCGCGGCGAATGGATATGTCCGCGCGCCCGCAAAAAATCATCGTAGCTGCGCGAATTGTTGCTCGGCAGGGAAGAAAACTCCGGCTTGGCGGTCGTGACATCCCAATCATCATCCCCCGCCGAAAACAGCGAAGAGCGGGTGGTATCTGCATATCGGTCAAATCCTTGACGCCAAGGCACCGTTTCAATCTCGTTGTGTCGCTTTTTTTTCTTCCAAAAATCCCATTTGAACATCGTCGATGTACCCCCTCGTCCACATGAATCTCTCTCTCATCATATGAGTCGGGGGACGAGTTTATGAAATCGAAAAAGCGAGCCTGCCCGGAGGGACAGACTCGCTTATGCATGCGTGAACTGCATACGTAGTTGTTTATTTGCCAAAGCCGATCATGCGCTTAACCTTACCGAAAAATCCGATCTCATCTTGCAGGTTCATCAGCGGCACCGAATCGCCAAGGATGCGACGGGCAATGTTGCGGTAGGCCATGCCCGCCTTGGCATTCGGGTTCATCACGACCGGCTCGCCGGTATTGGAACCCTTGATGACGCCGTCATCGTCCGGCACGACGCCGAGCAGGTCGATAGCGAGCAAGGCGACGATCTCATCGAGATCGAGCATCGTGCCGTCTTCGACCATATGCGGGCGAATCCGGTTGACCACCAGCTTCGGCTGGTTCAGCTTGGCCGCTTCGAGCAGCCCGATCACGCGGTCCGCGTCGCGCACGGCAGCCGCCTCCGGGTTGGTGACGACGATCGCCTTGTCCGCCCCGGAGATCGCGATCTTGAAGCCCTGCTCGATGCCGGCCGGACAGTCGATGATCACATAATCAAACTGCTCTTTCAAAGCAACGATGACCGTTTTGACCGATTCGGGGGTCAGCGCCGACTTGTCTTTGGTCTGCGAAGCCGGCAGCAGATACAGGTGGTCAAAACGCTTGTCTTTGATCAACGCTTGCTCGAGGCGGCATTGTTTGGTGACAACATCGACGATGTCAAAAATGATGCGGTTCTCAAGCCCCATGACAACGTCAAGGTTGCGCAGGCCGATGTCGGTGTCGACCATGCAGACTTTTTTGCCCGACAGCGCTAAGGCTGTGCCGATGTTTGCGGAGGACGTGGTCTTGCCCACGCCTCCTTTACCCGATGTAATTACAATTGCCTCTCCCACTCTTAGTTCCCTCCTATTCAATCACGGGCCCTAATGCTATATAGATGGCTGAGTTTATCGACCGCCATTTGACGTTCGCGCAAGTAGGCAAACTCCATTTCCGTCTCCAATGGCTGCGTTTCACCTGTGTCCGGCGCGCGGCTGATCACGTCGTGAATCCGCAGTTGGGACGGCTGAAAAAATACGGCTGCGATGACCGCTTCCTCATTGCCTTTGCATCCGGCATGCGCCATGCCGCGCAGTGTACCCATCACAAAAATGTCGCCCGTCGCCAGCACCTGGCCGCCCGGGTTGATATCTCCGATCACCACAACATCGCCGTCATGCTCGATCACCTGACCCGAACGGACCGTGCCGTAGTGGACGCGCTGTGAAGGCTTCGGCAGCTGCATCATCGCATCCCAGGCCGATAAAAACTCTTGGATGATCAGATTGCCGTGACTGGAAAGCGTCTGGCGAACTTTCGCTTCCTGTTCGGCGGAGAACTTGCGATTCCCGGTCTGAATCGTGACCTTGATGAGCGGCCCGGCCAATAATTGACTGTGCGTGCCGTTCACCTTCTCCTCCAGATCTTCCAGGATCTCCTCCATAGAACACTCATCATGTAAGATGAAGACCAGTCCATCACGGATCCCCTTGATCGTCACGGGCGTTCTGGTTCGTAGTGTTTCACATCCCGTTTGATGTCCCATGCCGGTCCTCCTGTTAAAAACACTCGCATTGCATCGTAACTTATTCGTGAAAGAATTCGATTTTCCTTCACTCAAGGGGTGAGTTGTTTCTGTTCTTTCAGCTTAAAGTACGTATCGAACATCTTGTGGGCAATCGGACCGACGCTGTCATAGGAGTGCGAGTTCTTTTTGTTGTCCGGAATGATGATCGCGATCGCAACTTCCGGGTTGTCGTATGGCGCATAACCGACGAACAGCGAGTTCTCCGTGCCGCGCCCGGTCTCCGCCGTACCGGTCTTGGCTGCGACCGGGTAGCGGAAATCATGCAGCACCGAGTAGAACGTGCCGTACGGCTGGGCGATCACGTCGCGCATCCCGCGCTGCACGAGATCGATCTGCTCATCGGTGAAAGAGATCTTGTTCAGCATTTTCGGCTGGAATTTCTTCACCGACTTGTTGTCGGGACCGATGATCTCGCTGACGATGTGCGGCTCCATCCGCTTGCCGTCGTTGGCGATCGTCGAGACGTATTGCGCCAACTGCATCAGCGTGTAATGTTCCGACTGGCCGATCGCCGAGAAAGCCAGGTCGCCGGCGTTTTTCTCTTCGGTCACCGAACCCTTTTCTTCATACGGCAGATCGACACCAGTCTTGACTTTGCCCAAGCCAAACTCGGAGTGGTAGGCCAGAATCTTCTTCATCGAAGCCGGCAGGTAGCTGTCGAGGAACGTGCTGACCTCGGCGTTGCTCATGTAATCGTTATACTTGCCCAGACGTTTGAAAATATCGATCATGTACACGTTGGACGACACCGCCAGCGCTTTGACCGGATCGACATAGCCAAGCGCCTGCCACGAGGCGATCATGTTCGGTTTCCCGTCGATCGTCCATCCGACTTGAATCGCGCCGGAGTCATACAGGCCGGAACCGGGGTAGATCATGCCTTCCTTCAAGCCGATCAGCACGGTCGACATCTTCACCGTCGAACCCGGCTGATAGACCTGCTGAATGGCGCGGTTCATGATCCCGGGCAGGATCTGCTCGTTGTATTCTTTGGTGCTGAACCCTTTGATGTACATGTTCGGATCGAAATCCGGGTAGCTGGCCATCGACAGGATTTCCCCTGTTTTCGGGTTCATCGCGATCGCCGCCGCATGCTCGACCGTCGAGACGGAACCTTTGAGCGCTTGCACTTGGTCTTTCAGCGCCTGCTCAGTGGCCGCCTGCAGATCTTTGTCGAGCGTGAGTATCAGGTCATGCCCTTTCACCGGATCTTCGGTGCGCTTGTCTTGCATCGGCTGGTAGTTGCGGTTGACCTCAACTTTCAACTTCCCGTTTTGGCCGTGCAGGTATTCCTCATATTGCTTCTCCACGCCGGCCCAACCGACGATCTCATTTTGCTGGTAGCCTTTTTCTTTGTAGCTCGGCCACTCTTCTTCGTCGATGTTGTTCAAGTAGCCGAGCACGTGCGAACCGGAGTTGTTGAACCGGTAGCTGCGGATCGGCTCGACGACGACGTTGATGCCCGGCAGTTCATTGGCGTGTTCCCGAACGTACGCCACCTGTTGCGGCTTGGCATCGGAGATGATCTTGCGGGCGATGGTCCGGCCGTATTTTTCCGCTTGCGGGTCCATCTTCTCATACATCTCTTCCGGGGTCATCTCAAAGATCTGATGCAGCTCGCCGATCAGGTCCATCGGATTCTGCCCGACCCCGCTCAAGATCTGATAGGTGATCGTAAAAGCGGGCTTGTTCCCGACAAGCTCCACCTTGTCCCGGTCATAAATGCTGCCGCGCGGCGCCGGAATCGACAGTTCGATGTAGCGGTTCGTCTCCGCGCTCGCCAAAAACCTTTCCCCTTGCGAGAGCTGGACAAAACTGAGCCGGAAGATCAGCACCGCCAAAGCGAAAAAGATGATCACAAACAGCAGGCTCATCCGCTTCGAGGCACCGCTCAGCTTTTCTTTATCCTGGTTCGTCACGACAACGTTCACCCCTCTCCCTCTGTTTCATCGAAAAGAGCCACGAAGAGCAGCGCAAACTTGACGTTTCGCCGTACCACGTGGCTGTAAGGACAACAATTACAGGGACTCTTCCGCCATGCTTCTCCCCCGCTCCGTGGCCAGCAGTTTGACCGACGGGACGTACAGCAGCAAAGCGAAGACTCCGTTCCAGATCATGATGCGCACCGTATGGGTCACCGCCGCCATCAGGTCGACGTGCGCATAGCCGAACAAGCGACTCAGCCCGTAAGCGGTGAGCTCAGCGAGGAAGCTGTACCCGAGCATGATCAGAATGACCATGACCAGTTGGCGCGACCAGTACGAGCGGAACGTCATGCCGGCAAAGTAGCCGACCGTCGCAAACGTATAGGCATACAGCCCCAAATAGGTGCCGAACAGAATGTCTTGAATCAGGCCGATCAACAGCCCGCAGTACAAGGCGGTCAGCGAGCCGCGCATCATGCTGACGTACAGCAGGAAGACCACGATCAGATTCGGCGCGATGAAGGAAAACGGCTGCACTTGCAGGACGGTCGACTGGACGACCAGCGCCCCCATCAGCGTAAGGAGAATCAGCAGCGGATGCATCTTCTCACCTACCTTGCTTCAGCCTTGGTTTTTTTCACTACATAGAGGAATTCCAAGGAACCGAGGCTGGCGGCCGGCTCGATCTCTGCCGTCTGGGTCAGGCCCAACTTGTCCTCGGTCACGCTCGCGATCTTTCCGATATACAAATTGGCCGGAAAAAGCGTGTAGGCGAGACCGGATGTGACGACATTCTGGCCTTTTTCCACCTTGGTGTCGAGCGTGATCCCCGTCATTTCCACCCGCACCTTGTCGGTGTGCGACAAGTCGTTGGTGGCGCCGCTGACGATGCCGTAGGCGATGTTTTTCTCGTCGTTGTTCAAGACTTTCGCAGAGATCCCCATCCGCTCTTTGTCGGTGAGGAGCAGCACTTTGGAGTGATAGGGCGTTACTTCGTAGACGCGCCCGACCAGCCCTTTATTGGCGGTGATCACCGCCATGTCTTTCTCGACGCCGTTCTTGCTGCCGACGTCGATGGTGATTTCTTTGTTCCACGAGGACGGGCTGCGCCCGACGACGTTGGCAGACACGAGATCGAACTGGCCGGAGATGTCCTTCAGCTTGTAGAGGTCGTCCTTGAGCTTTTTGTTCTCCCGTTGCAGCACTTCGACCTGGATCGCCATCGAAGAATAATCGTTCAGGTTCTGCTTCAGCTTGGCGTTTTCCTCGTACAACGCCTTGATGTTCTGAATCTGCTCAAAGAAGTCGGCAACGTGGTGAACAGGAGCGTAGATGACGCCCTGCACCCAGCCGAACGCGTCGATGAGGAAGGCTTCCGGCCAAGTCGGCTTCTCCCGCTCCCGCAGCGTCAGACCAACCAAAGCGGCGAGCAAGATGAAACTGGCGAGAAGCGCCATCATTCTCTTGCTTGTAAAAAATCGGGTCACCCGTTACCCACTTCCTTTTGTAACGCCTGATAGGGCTGGATTAGCGCGCACGCCGCTTTTTGCTGTCGGTGCTCTTGAACAGGTGGCTGTACTCCAGCGACTTGCCGGTGCCGATCGCCACGCAGTCGAGCGGGTTCTCCGCCACCAGCACCGGCATGCCGGTCTCGCGGGACAGAAGACGGTCGAGGTTCTTGAGCAGTGCGCCGCCGCCGGTCAGGACGATGCCGCGGTCCATGATGTCGGCAGCCAGCTCAGGCGGCGACTTCTCCAGCGTGATCTTCACCGCTTCGACGATCGAGTTGACCGTGTCGGCCAGCGCTTCGGCGATCTCGGTCGCGGTGATAGTCAAGGTCTTCGGCAGACCGGTGACGAGGTCACGGCCGCGCACATCGATCGTCTCTTCTTTGTCGGACGGGATGGCCGAGCCGATCGTCATCTTCAGCTCTTCAGCGGTGCGTTCACCGATCATCAGGTTGTACGCTTTCTTGATGTACTGGATGATCGCTTCGTCCATCTCGTCGCCCGCCACGCGGATCGAGCGGGAGGTGACGATGCCGCCGAGCGAGATGATCGCGACTTCGGTCGTGCCGCCGCCGATATCGACGACCATGCTGCCGGTCGGTTCGCCGACGGGCAGACCGGCGCCGATCGCAGCTGCCATCGGCTCTTCGATCACCTGCGGGTCACGGCCGCCCGCTTCGCGCGCCGCATCTTCCACAGCGCGGCGTTCTACAGCGGTGATGCCGGACGGTACGCAGATCACAACGCGCGGCGGCGAGAAGAACAATCCTTTGTTCTTCGCCGTCGCCTGGCGGATGAAGTGGCGAAGCATCGTCGCCGTCGTTTCGAAGTCGGCGATCACGCCGTCTTTCATCGGGCGCTCGGCACGGATGTTGCTCGGGGTGCGGCCGATCATTTGCTTCGCCTCTTCCCCGACCGCCTTGATTTCACCGGTGTCGCTGCGGGTGGCGACGACAGACGGTTCGCGAATGATAATACCTTTGCCTTTTACATATACGAGAGTATTGGCTGTGCCCAGATCAATACCCATATCTCTTGAAAACTTGTTAAACATTGTGATTACTCCTTCCCGAAACCTGAGGGGACAAGTTATGTTAACAACTGACTATTATACAGCATGAGTCAGGGATCTGCCTAGTGCTACAGCCAGCCTTTTTCCTGCATGCTTATGTAGCAATTTTCGCCGATGATGATGTGGTCGAGCAGTTCAATACCCAGAATCTGTCCGGCTTCCACCAGACGGCGGGTCACTTTGACATCATCGAAGCTAGGCGTGGGGTCACCGCTGGGATGGTTGTGCAGGCAAATGATCGAAGCGGCGCTTTTCTTGAGCGCAGTCTTGTAGATTTCGCGCGGATGAGCGATCGAGGAGTCCAGCGAACCGATCGACACGATCTCTTCCCCGATCAGGCGATTCTTCGTGTCCAGATGGAGCACGACAAAATGCTCTTTCAGGTGAAATCGCAGGCGGTCCATCATGTAATCTGCCGCATCGGCGGGAGAAGCGAACGTCGGGCGCGCATCGTTTTTCAGGCGTGCGACCCGGCGTCCGATCTCGATGGCAGCCTTCAGCTCGGTCGCTTTGGCCACCCCGATACCCGGGAGTGCGGTCAGTTCATTCAGGTCCGCGTCGATCAGATGGCGGATGCCGCCAAGGCGTTTGAGAATCTGTTCGGCCAAATCGACCGCCGAACAGCCGCGGGAGCCCGTGCGAAGCAGAATGGCGAGCAGCTCGGCGTTGCTGAGCGACTCTGCGCCATGAAGCATCATGCGTTCGCGCGGACGATCTTCCTTAGGAATCTCCCGCACCAGGACCGGCTGACGGGCTTGCAGAACTGCCCCCATACCGGTCACCTGCCTTCTTGGTTAGCGAGGATTTCAAATCCGAAACCTGCCAAATGATCCGCAACCAGAGAAACGGGCAAGCCCACGACGTTAAAATAGTCGCCTTGAATCTCCGGGATGAAGGCGGAAGCAGCTCCTTGAATGCCGTAAGCGCCCGCCTTGTCCATCGGGTGGCCGCTGGCCACATAACGCGCGATGAGTTCCGGGGACAGCTCTTTCATCACCACTTTGGTGCCGCAGACGTCGCGCACTTCCTGCCCGCCGCCCGCTTCCACAAAAGCGATCCCTGTGTATACCATATGCGCATGTCCGGACAACTTGGACAACATTCTTTTCGCATCTTCTTCATCGACCGGCTTGCCGAGGATGGCGCCGTCGCTCACCACGATGGTGTCCGCTCCGAGGACCAGCCCATGAGATAAAGAATTCGCAACTGCTTTCGCCTTTCTGTACGCCAGCTCTTGAACGAGTTCCACCGGGTCTGCGCCCGGCGCAAACGATTCGTCCACATCGCTCACAATCACTTCGAATGACAGTCCCAGACCGGCCAGAAGCTCTTTCCGGCGCGGAGATCCGGATGCCAGCACTAACAGCTGATCCTGCATAGCGGCCCTTCGCCTCCATGTTCATTTTCCAAGAAACAGATGCATAATACCGTTTCTGGCTACTCTGGATTATTTTAGTCTGTCCCGGAAAAAGAAAACTATGTCCATGATAATATACTCTTTATCTTGTTGACTGTCCAGAACAGAACGGCGACAGAAGTTGACACGAATTTGACAAAGAAAAACCCGCCCCGTTTCAGGCGGATCTTTCGATGGTTCTTATTCACCAAACAGCAGCTTGCTTCCTGCGATACCCGGTGAAGTCATCTCGAACGGATTGAGGATCACATCGAGCTCCTCTTCGGTGAGGATACCGCGCTCGAGGCAGATCTCGCGGACGGAACGCCCGGTCTGGATCGCTTCTTTTGCGACCATCGTCGCCGTCTCATAGCCGACATGCGGGTTGATCGCAGTGACGACGCCAACGCTCATCTCGACCAGTTGGCGGCACCGCTCTACGTTCGCGGTCAGATCTTCGATCAGGCGCTCGCGGAAGACGCGCAACGCGTTTTGCAGAATCGACAGGGACTGGAGCAGGTTGAAGACGAGCACCGGCTCCATCACGTTCAGTTCCAGCTGACCCGCTTCCGAGGCGAGCGAGATGGTGTGATCGTTACCGATCACTTGGAATGCGACCTGGTTGACCACTTCAGCCATGACCGGGTTGACTTTGCCCGGCATGATCGACGAGCCCGGCTGGCGCGGCGGCAGGTTCAATTCGCCGAGGCCGGTGCGCGGCCCGGATGCCATCAAGCGGATGTCATTGCAGATCTTCGACAGGTTCACGGCGCAGATCTTCAGCGCGCCCGACACTTCGGTGTAGGCGTCTGTGTTCTGTGTGGCATCGACGAGATCGTCAGCCCGCTTGAGGTCGAGCCCGGTGATCGAGCGGAGATGCTCGGCCACTTTGACGATGTAGCGCGGGTCGGCGTTCAGGCCGGTGCCGACCGCCGTCGCGCCCATGTTGATCTCGCGCAGGTTGTCGAGCGAGCGCACGACGCGATCATAGTCGCGGGAGATCACCCGCGCATAAGCGGAAAATTCCTGTCCGAGGCGGATCGGCACCGCGTCTTGCAGATGGGTGCGGCCCATCTTGATCACCTGGTCAAACTCCTGTGCCTTCGCCTGCAAAGCGTTGCGGAGGTTGTCCAGCTCTGTGACGACGCCTTGCGCCAGATTCAGCGAGGCGATGCGGATCGCCGTCGGGAACACGTCGTTGGTCGACTGCGCCATGTTGACGTGCGTGTTCGGCGAGCAGTGCAGATATTCGCCTTTCGCGCCGCCGAGCAGCTCGATCGCGCGGTTGGCGATCACCTCGTTGGCGTTCATGTTCATCGAAGTGCCGGCACCGCCTTGGATGGAATCGACGATAAACTGATCGTGGAATTGACCGTCAAGCACTTCATCAGCAGCTTGGGCGATCGCTTCCCCAATCTTTTTCTTCAAGACGCCCACTTCCATGTTCGCCAGCGCGGCCGCTTTTTTGACGGCTGCCAGGGCGCGGATCATCTCCACATGCGGCGGGATGCCCGTGATCGGGAAGTTCTCCACGGCGCGCAGGGTCTGAATGCCGTAATATGCGTCTGCCGGCACGTCTTTTGTGCCGAGAAGGTCTTTTTCAACTCGATATGCTGTCATGATAGAGAAACTCCTTTGTATGTGCAAATATTACTCTATCGTACCATACTTTGCCGTTATATCCGAACCGGTTCATTCAAATCCGGTACATTTTAGAGTTCATCATAGCTTTTCTTGATCACTTGCCCCACATAGCCGAGCTTGCTGTTGAGCTGCAGATAGCTGGTCTTCTGCTTGCCGGTCAGCCCAATGTCCACCGTCAGCACCGTGAGGCCGTGCTTCTGCTTCAGGGCGGACAGCTCTTTCATCCGGTTCTGGCTCCACTGGTCTTTGCTGACCACCTGCGGGTCGAAGTCTTCCCACAAAATGCCGTCGATGTACGGCGCCGTGCGGTCTTTCAGCGCGGTCAGGCCCCAGTTTTGCACGATCGTCTGCGCCGGGAAGTCCGCACGCAGCGAGGCGACGAACTGCACCGCCCCTTCACGCTGGCGATTGGAGACATCAGACGGCCAGATGCCGTCATCGGCGTTGCCCATCGTGTCGAGGAACACGCCGTTCAGACCTTTAGCGAGCACTTGGCTGCGATAATCTTCGAGCAGCAGTTGACGGTAGTGTGCGCTGTTGATGTCCATCGACCAGGACTCCCAGTCCGAACGGAAGTCGCGCTTGCCTTTGATGGTCAGATAGTCGCCGTTTGTTGCCTGTTTCAGCAGGTCGGAGTCTTTGTATTGCTCCAGCACACTGAGGTAGCCGAGCACCTTGACCCCTTTTTGCTTCAAGGTGTCAACTTGAGCCTTGGTCCACAGGCGCGGTTCGATCACGACCAGTTCATAGGCGGTCAGCTTTTGCAAGACGGCCGGTTTCGGCTCGCCGTAGAAGATTGTATAGGAATTGATCCCGGTCAGGGAGCTGGGCTTTTGCTTGACGGCTGCGACCGGCTGAGCCAGCGCGGTGTCTGCGACGGCCACCCCCGTGACCAGAGTGCATGCAAGACATAGGGTCGAGAGGTTACGCATCATTTTATTCATGAGGTCTACACTCCTTGTTGCAAAGATGAAAAACGCCCTCTCCGTATCAGGAAGGGCGCTGGAGTGCGGCAGAGTAAGGTCTGCCTCCTGCAACCTGGCGATCTGTGACAGCTTGCTGCCGTCCGAAGACCCATGGCTTTGCGTCCTTGCCTTTCGACAAGTTTGCCCTTACCCGTATGAGGTTACCCCTATTGTAAATGCCGTACCCCGCTTTGTCTACTCACTTTTCAACAAGTTGCTAACGAGCGATTCATAGCCGAGATAAAAAGCGGTCAATTTAACTTGTGCGGCAAACATACCCCTTCCTTCTTGCACCGCTTTCACCGCTTCCGACAGCGAGCCGTGCATTTTTTCCAACAGGACTTTCTCCTCCGTGCGATTCGCCTTGGCGAGGATGGTCTGCCAGTTTTTCAGCTCGCCGTCGAGCGCGGCGAGCTCCGGCGCCAGCGCTTTGGCTTTGGACGCATCGGGCGACGGTTCGAGCGCCAGCGGCATGATCGCGGCGGCGAGCTGCAATTCCTTCGCGATGCCGGTGGTGATCGTTTTCGCGTCCGCTTCGGCGACGCCCGTCAGCTTGCCGCTGCGAGCTTCGATGATGAACTCCTTGGGATAGTGCTGGATCTCCAGATCTTTCAGCGCCGCTTCGAGTTGCTTGCCAGCCGCTTTGTCAGCGGTGACGGCGGTGAAGACCTGAAACTGTTCGGTTCCACGGATTACCGTGCCGACGCCCTTGTCGGCGACGGCCGCTTGCAGCGCTTCAGCACGGGCGCGGTCTTTGAACACGCCGATCTGCATCGCGTACAAGGAGACGCCGGGCAATTCTGCCTCGGCACCGAAGGCCGGGACTCCGCCCGGCTGTGCGGCGGGCGCATCGGGCGATGTGGCGGAGACGATGCCAGACGCGGTCTGTCCTTTGAACAACAGGAGCAGGCAAACGCCAAGCAAGACGCCGGTCAGCGTGGCGAGAAGTAACGGAAACAAGATTCGCCCCTTGCCGGCGCTGCTCTTCAGCCCGCGCTGCAGGCGGGATGGAAATCGGGTGCAGGCGTCGGCCTTACTTGTGCTTTTGCTTTTGATATGTACGTTGATTTGTGGTTTGTCCATGCTCACCGCTCCTTTTCAGATTCCGAGTCTAGTTGCTAGAGTCTATGAAAAGTTCTGCAAAGCTATGACAAAGAAAAAAGAGCGATAAAATAAAAAAAGGTGTGCTCAGGCACGAAACCTGAGAACACCTTTTTCCGTCTAATCTTATAGAGAGATCCGATCAGTTCAGGATGTGAACCTTCACTGCACGGCGGCCGAATTGAAGTGCCTGTTCGCGAGTATCAAAATGAATGTCAATTCGATTGCCTTTGATCGCCCCGCCGACATCGCTGGCTACTCCGTATCCGTATCCCTCGATATACAGCTTCGTACCGAGCGGAATCACGTTCGGATCCACCGCGATCGTCCCCTGCCCGGCAGCACCGCCCGAGGCAGTCCGCTCTCCCGGCATCGAGTACGCCGAGGCAGCCATGGTGAGCACTTTCATTGCGGTCAGGTTGGTATCGCTCCCCCTGCTCGCCACCACAACCGGACGCTGCTGCGTTCCGTAGGAGACGACCTGGTTGACCGGCGCGCTGACGACTGTGCGCTCGTCTTTGCGATCGACTTCTTTGCCATTTTCGAACACAATTTTCGTTGTGATCTTGGCTTTCCCTTCCACACCGGATGTCAGCACTTTCTCAGTGCCTGTGTACAAGTTGGCATCTGGCTGGCGTTCGGTCTGAAAAGGTATGGATTCCTCTGCGACTTTCACTTCTTCAGATCTGCGTGTGATCGTGATCTTTTGTCCGTTTTCGATGGAGGCTCTTAATTCCAGATTGGTCTTATCAGCCTGATTCAGCTTGATACCTAGTTCTTTGAGCAATTCTTCTGTCGTGCCGGCCTGCGTTTTCACGCTGACCACTTCATTGGTGCCGTCCTGGATTTGAATGGATTTTGCATGTGTGACTGTGATGATCGTTCCTTCTGCAAGTGCGTCTATAGCTGCAGGTTGCACCAAGTCTTCTGTTCCTACTGTCACGCCTTTGTCGCGCAACAGCTCTCCTACCGTCCCCACTTGGAAACCGGAGATTTCCTGCTTCTGTCCGTCAACTTCCAAGGTTACCGTCTTGTAAGTGGACGTTGCTGTTGCCACGCCTCCGATCAGGAGTGCGACAGCCGCTGCAGAAAGGCAGTAAACAGACTTACGGTTGACCTTTTGCACTCAACCACCTCTTTTTTTGTAATTTCCCACGCTGGAAACTACCCCCAATATCATGCGGACAAGAACTGGATACAGTATAACCCTACTTTCCGAATCTGGCAATGGGCAGAAATGGAAATAACTGAATATTGCATCGATTCGACAGGATTTGACGCACTCCTTTCACTCCGGCACTGGAGGTACGTAGACAGATTATGCGGGTGGTAAAGTTACAAGAACCAACAAAAAGAAGGACAGTCCGTCTGCCGGTGCGCTCCACTGCTGCCAATACCACCCCCACAGCGCGCCGCCGTAAGCCCATGTCGAGAAAGTGCCAAGCAGGATAAACGGACCAAAAGGAATGTGCTGGCCGGGCCGAATCCGCCGCGTCCACAAGAGCGGAAGACCGATCAGCGTGCCCCACAGACAGGAGAAGAACAGGGCCAATAACACCCCTTTGACCCCCAGAACCAGTCCGATCAAAGCGAACACTTTTACATCGCCGCCCCCCATCCCGTTCGTCACCAGCCCCAGCACCGCCAGCGCGGTAAAGCCGACTGCACAGCCCAGCAGGTACTGGAAAAACGGCTCCTGATGAATCAACAGCCGCAGCAGAAACAAGATCGCAAGCGACGGATAGACGATCCGGTTCGGCATCAGCATCGATTGCAAATCGGTGACAGTCAGCAGGATGAGCACCAAAAACAACACCGCCGCCACGCCTGTTTCCCCGGAGAATCCCCCATGAACTACCACAATCGGCAAGACGAATGCTGACAGGGCGACGCCTGTCGAACGATGACCTCGCAGTTTCGCGCTGCTACTTCTTGGACGCCCCTTCATCATCACCACCTCCCCTTACTATCCCGTGTTGCATAACATGCATCCAGCTCATTCATCGACACTCTCCTTCCGAATCAACAACCCGTTTGCACCTGCTAGGACGAGAGGTGCTTGTTTGCTGTGTCTGCATCGATCAACCCGCGGCAGACTAATTCATGCAGGTGCTGCTCAAACGTCTGCATGCCGTGCGCTTTGCCTGTTTGCATGGCGGTGCGCAGCTGGTGGGACTGCTCAGTGCGGATGAGATTGGCGACGCCGGGCGTGTTGACGAGGATCTCTTGGACGGCGACCCGGCCGCCGCCGCGCTTGGGCAGAAGGCGCTGAGAGACGACGCCAAGCAGCACGGAGGCCAGCTGGGAGCGGATCTGGCGCTGTCCAACGGCCGGGAACACATCGAGGATGCGGTCGATCGTCTGCGGGGCGTCTGACGTGTGCAACGTCGCCAGCACCAGATGACCCGTCTCGGCCGCGGTGACCGCCGTGGCGATCGTCTCCAGATCTCGCATCTCTCCGACGAAGATCACATCCGGGTCTTGCCGCAGCGCTGCCCGCAGCCCGTCCGCAAACGACCGCGTATCGCGCCCGACCTCCCGCTGATCGATCAGGCTCTGCTGATGGGCATGCACATACTCGACCGGGTCCTCGAGCGTGATGATCCGCCGCCGCGACGTCCGGTTGATCTGCTCAAGCAAACAGGTGAGCGTCGTCGACTTCCCGCTCCCCGTTGGCCCCGTCACCAAAAACAAGCCCTGTCTCCGCTCCCCAAACGACAAAACGGTCCGGGACAGCCCCAGCTCCTCCGCCGTCGGTACCCGGCTTGGAATCACCCGAATGGCCAGCGCCACCTCTCCCATGCTGCGGAACGCCTGCACCCGAAACCGCTCCCCCTCCGGCAATCGATAGGACAAATCGCATTCGCCCCCCTCGCGCAGCTCCATCCACCCTTTCGCACCGAGCAGTTCCTGGGCCAGCTCCGACGTGTCCTCTGCACGCAACACATCCTGCTCCGGCATCGGCCGCAACTCCCCGTCCACCCGCACCATCGGCGGCGCGCCAACCGTCACATGCACGTCAGACGCCAGCAGCTCCAACGCCTTTCGCAACATCGCCTGCATCTTCATTTTAACCACTCCTCCCCGTCTCCGGCCATGAAAGAAGGACCCTGTCTCCAGGGTCCTTGCCGTCATTGTGCATGATTTGCTATTTAATGAAAGAACAGCGCGCGAGCTTCCGAGATCATGTACAGCGAACCGGTGCAAACGATCGCCTCGCCCGTCCCCCGCGCCCGTTCCCCGGCCAGGTTGAACGCCTCTTCCACCGTTTGCGTCAAGGCAACCGGGAGCTGCGGGTCGAGCCGAGCAATCATCTCGGCCATCGCGTCCACCGACGCCGAGCGCGGCATGTCGGCCCGCGTGACGATCACCTGCGAGGCCAGCGGCAAGAGCGGCGCCAGCACTTCCGGGATCGCCTTGTCTGCCATCACGCCGACGATCAGCACCGCCTTCTGCTCCGACATCAACTCCCGAAGCGCTGTCCCCAGCGCCGCTGCGCCTTCCGGGTTGTGTGCGCCGTCGAGCACCGTCAGCGGCTCCTTGGCCACCACTTCCAGACGCCCCGCCCAGACGGTGTCCAATAGCCCCTGGCGGATGCTCGCCTCCGCGACGGGGATGCCAAGTTCACGCAGTTGCAGACAGGCGGCCACCGCCAGCGACGCATTGCAGATCTGATGCGGTCCGAGCAGCTTGATCTGCAGACCGTTCAGTTGGACGCCAAGCCCCTGCCAGTCGAACGTCTGCCCGTCCCAACCGAACGCCGTGCGCTCCGCTGAAAAATCACGGCCGTGCTGCAACAGTTCCGACCTGTTGGCGTCTGCTGTCTCGGCGATCACCGCCAGCGCGGCGCCTTGCGCGGTGGTCAGCACCGGTACGCCGGGCTTGATGATACCCGCTTTTTCGGCCGCGATCTGTTCCAGCGTCTCGCCGAGAATCGCCTGATGGTCCATCCCGACGTTGGTGATCAATGACAGAAGCGGCGTGACCACATTGGTCGAATCCAAGCGCCCGCCTAGCCCCGTCTCCCACACCACCACATCCACCGCCTGCCGCGCGTAGTGCAGGATGGACAACACGCTTAACACCTCAAACTCGGTCGGCCGCCCCGCTTCCGTCGCCGCCACTGCTTCGACGACGGGGCGCAGCTCGCTTGCGATCACTTCCAGCTCGGCATCGGAAATGTTCACACCGCCGACAGTCATTCGGTCATGGAACTGAATCAGATAGGGCGAGGTGTACAGTCCGACTTTGTATCCTTCTGCCTGCAACATCGAGGCGAGATAAGAACAGGTGGAGCCTTTGCCGTTCGTGCCGGCCACATGGACAAATCGGAGACGGTCATGCGGACGGCCCAGCCGGTCGAGCATCGCCACCATGCGCTCCAACCCCGGCTTGATGCCGCCCTTTCCGTCAAAGCGGTCAAAGCTGTGAATCCATTCTATCGCTGACACGTAATTGGTACTCCTTTAGCCGCGCAACTCTGCGATGCGGGCGCGTACTTTTTCGCGCTTCTCTTCGTAGTCGGCCAGTTTGGCCTTTTCCGTTTCGATGACATCGGCCGGCGCTTTCGCCACAAAGCCTTGGTTGTTCAGCTTCTTTTCGATGCGCTCCACTTCGCCGTCCAGCTTCTTCTCTTCCTTCTGCAGACGGGAGATCTCCGCGTCGAGGTCGATGAGACCAGCCAGCGGCATGAACAGCTCCGCACCGGTCACCACGTTGGAAACCGCCTTGTCGGGCGCTGCGATGTTGGTGCCGATCGTCAGCTCATCCGGGTTGCAGAAGCGGCGGATGTACGACTCGCCGCGATTCAAGACCGCTTCGATCTCCGCGTCCTTCGCCTTGATCAGCAAGGTGATCGGGCGGGACGGCGGAACGTTCATCTCGGCGCGGGTGTTGCGAACGGAACGGATCAGGTCGATCAGCAGGTTCATCTCCTGCTCCGCCTGCGTGTCGTTCAGCTCCTCAGCGAAGGACGGGTACGTCGCTTTCATGATCGATTCGCCTTCCGCATGCACCGGCAAGTGCTGCCAGATCTCTTCGGTCAGGTACGGCATGAACGGATGCAGGAGGCGCAGCGACTGGTCGAGCGCGTAGATCAGCACGTTTTTCGTCGTGGTCTTCGCTTCCTCGTCTTCGCCGTTCAGCGGCATCTTCGCCAGCTCAATGTACCAGTCACAGTATTCGTTCCACAGGAACTCGTAGATCGCCGAACCTGCGCCGCCGAAATCGTAGTTTTCCAAGCGCGTGTTCACTTGCTGCACGGCTTCGTTCAGGCGGTGCAAGATCCACTTGTCGGCGGTGCCCAGCTTCGTGGCTCCGGCCAGACCCTGGTAGTGGAAGTCGTCGCCGAGGTTCATCTCGACAAAGCGCGACGCGTTCCAGATCTTGTTCGCAAAGTTTCGCGCCGACTCGACTTTTTCCCAGAAGAAGCGCAGGTCGTTGCCCGGCGATGCGTTGGTCATCAGCATGAAGCGCAGCGCGTCTGCCCCGTATTTTTCAATCACGTCGAGCGGGTCGACGCCGTTGCCGAGCGACTTGGACATCTTGCGCCCTTCGGAGTCGCGGATCAGGCCGTGGATCAGCACATCCTGGAACGGCTTGGTGTCGGTGAACTCCAGCGCCGTGAAGATCATCCGCGCCACCCAGAAGAAGATGATGTCGTAGCCGGTGACCAAAACGTTGCCCGGGTAGTAGCGCTTGAGGTCTTCCGTCTGTTCCGGCCAGCCCATCGTCGAGAACGGCCAGAGGCCGGAGGAGAACCAGGTGTCGAGCACGTCTTCATCTTGACGCAGGCTGTCATGGCTGCACTTGCTGCAAGCGGTCGGCGCTTCCATCGCGACGATCGTCTCACCGCAATGTTCGCAGTACCACGCCGGGATGCGGTGGCCCCACCACAGTTGACGGGAGATGCACCAGTCGCGGATGTTTTCGATCCAGTGCAGGTAGGTGCGCTCGAAGCGGTCCGGCACGAAGCGGACTTTGTCATCCGTCTGCTGCAGATTGATCGCTTCGTCGGCCAGCGGCTGCATTTTGACGAACCACTGGGTGGACAGGAACGGCTCGACCACGGCGCCGGAGCGCTCGGAGTGGCCGACGGAGTGCATGTGCTCTTCGATCTTGAAGAGAACGCCCGTTTCCTGCAGATCGGCCACCAGCTTTTTGCGGGCGTCAAAACGGTCCAGACCTGCGTACGGGCCGGCATTGTCGTTCATCTTGCCGCCTTCGTCCATCACGATGATCTGTTCGAGGTCATGGCGCTGGCCGAGCTCAAAGTCGTTCGGGTCGTGCGCCGGGGTGATCTTGACGCAGCCGGTGCCGAACTCCATATCGACATAATCGTCTGCCACGATCGGGATCTCACGGCCGGTGATCGGATGGTCGAGCATCTTGCCGATCATGTGCTGGTAGCGCTCATCGCTCGGATGCACCGCCACCGCCGTATCGCCGAGCATCGTCTCCGGACGGGTGGTCGCGACAACGATCGAGCCGCTGCCGTCCTTGAGCGGGTAGCGCATGTGGTAGAGCGCGCCTTGCACGTCTTTGTACTCAACTTCGATGTCGGAGAGCGCAGTGCGTGCAGCCGGGTCCCAGTTGATGATGCGTTTGCCGCGGTAGATCAGGCCTTTTTCGTACAGCTTGACGAACACGAGGCGCACCGCCTTGGACAGTCCTTCGTCCATCGTGAAACGCTCGCGGGAGTAGTCGAGCGAGAAGCCCATCTTGCTCCACTGGTTGCGGATGGTGTCGGCGTACTTCCCTTTCCACTCCCACACCTTCTCGAGGAACTTCTCGCGGCCGAGGTCGTAGCGGGACGTGCCCTCTTCGCGGAGCATCCCTTCGACTTTCGCCTGGGTCGCGATGCCTGCGTGGTCGGTGCCCGGCAGCCACAGCGCGTCATAGCCTTGCATGCGCTTGCGGCGGATCAGCACGTCCTGCAAGGTGAAGTCCAGCGCATGGCCCATGTGCAGCACGCCGGTCACGTTCGGCGGCGGGATGACGATCGCATACGGCTCTTTGTCCGCTTCGCTGTTCGCCTTGAACAGGTCCTGCTCGATCCACCATTTGTACAGGCGGTCTTCAACCGCCTTGGGGTCATACACTTTCGGAATGTTTTTCTCTTCCATTCTGATCTGCCTCCACGTTTAAAATAAATAAAAAAAGTCCCTTTCATCCTCGTAAAAAGGACGAAAGAGACGCTGCTTCCGCGGTACCACCTTTAGTTCGCAAGACAAGTGTCCTGCGCGCTCGGGAAGATAACGGATTCACCGGTTCTCCCTACCCGGCGCCCAACGGGCGCGTTCAGGAAAACGACTCCGGGACGACGTTCAGCTTCTTCTGCCCAGGCGGCCTCGCAGCGTGTCAGCCACCCTCTCTGAGAGCTTTCAAAACCTACTCTTTCCCATCAAAGCCAATGCTTGTGTCAAGTTGTTTGATTCATAGTATACAGCAAACAACCTTCTTGTCAAAGCCGAATCGCACTATTTTTTCTTCTTCGTGTTGCGGTAGCGCTTCTTCGTCGCGTGCGGCACGTACGCTTTCTGGCCGCGCGCTTCCCGCAGTTTGGCTGCGGCAGACAGTTTGCCAGTGCCATTGTCCTTGCTCTTGTCCCCGTTTTTCGCCGCCATCTTCGCTTCGACTTCCTTGCGCTTCTTTTCGGTCCACTCGTTGGTTTTCACAAAAACCCAGGAACCGGCCAGCGAAATGATCAGGATCGTGAGCGGCAGGTTGACCATCGCCGTCTTCAGATTCGCCGTCGCCACCGCCGAATCGAGCGTCGCATACTGATAGATGAAGAAGACGACCAGCGAGATCAGCGCCGTAAGCATCGTGACCAAAATCGCGCTGGGCAGCTTCCGGTCTTTGATGCGCGGCACGATGAAAAACGAAGAGAACATCATCGCGATCGGCAACGTCGTAAACAGATACTGATCGCCGAGGAAGACCGGCACGAGACCGGCCAAAATCCCCAGCACCCCGGAAGTAATCAAAAGAAAACGCCAATTCAAAGCTTTCACTCCACCATCACTCCATCCCGAATCTGTACCAGACGATGCGCCCGCCGGGCCATCGCCTTGTCATGCGTGACCATCACCACAGTCTTGCCCGCAGCGTTGGCCGTATGTAATAACTCCATCATCTCCGCTGCCGTCCCGTCGTCGAGCGCCCCGGTCGGCTCATCGGCGAGCAGCAGGCGCGGATCGTTCATCAGCGCCCTGGCCAGCGCCACGCGCCGCTGTTCCCCGCCGCTCAGCGCAAACGAGCGGTCTACGCCCCGCTCGCCGAGGCCGACCAGTGCGAGCAGTTCATCCGCCCGTGCGAGGTCTGCTGAGCTGACAGCGCCGGCCAGCATTTTTGGCAATACTACATTCTCTCGCACATTGAGCGTGGAGACAAGACTGGGAAATTGAAAAACGAACCCGATCTCCTCCGAGCGCAGCTTGGTGCGATCCCGCTCGCGCAAGCCGCTCGTCTCCCGTCCGCCGATCTGCACCGACCCTTTCGTCGGCGAGCTGAGCAGCCCGATGATCGACAACAACGTCGATTTCCCGCTGCCCGAAGGTCCCATCACAGCCAGAAAATCGCCGTCTGCGATCTCCAGATCCACGCCCCGCAGCGCTTTCACGAAGCCTTGCGGACTTTTGTAGGTCTTCTTGACACCTGTCAGCTTCAGCATCCTACTCGCCCTCCCGGATCGCGTCATACGGATTCTGCCGCAAGATCGAGCGGATCGGCACCGCCGCCGCCAGCATGCCGATCAGAGCGGTCAACAGCACCGCGCCGCCCGCCAGCAATAGCGACGGCAGAAATCTGGGAAACAGCAGCGGCAATTGAAACGCTTTGGCGATCACCGCCTGGTTGTCGGCGAGCATCGCCGCGACCAGAAACACGCCGACCGCCCCGCCGGTCACGCTGGCCAAAAGCGATTCGGTCAGCAGCAGCCGGTACACGGCCCACCTGCCGGCGCCGAGCGCCCGGAACATGCCGATCTCGCGCATCCGCTCGTTGACCAGCGCTGAAAACAAGGTCATCCCTTGGATCGCCGCCATCAGGATCACCACGCCGATCATCGAATAGGACAGCAGCCGCAGCGGAAACAGCTGCCGTTCGATCGTTTCGCGCAGCTTGGTGCCTGTCACCGCCGAAGCCTCGGGAATCTGGCGCTCGATCTGCCGCTTGACGAACTCCTCATCGCCCGGCGCCGTCTTGACCAGCACCACCGACACGCTGCCTTTGGGGAATTTCAACCCGTTGCCGCCCGTTTCCCGCAATTCTCTCGCCGCATCGAGCGTCATGTAGATCGTGCGGTCGGCACCCGTCCCGGTCGGGAACAGCACGCGGGCTAGCTGAAACTCGCGCCCAAACAGCTTGAGCGTCTCCCGGTACGCCTTGTACTGCAGGTGATAGATCGCATTTTTCCCGCCGGCGTCGCTGCCGACGATCACCTTTTCGGAGGTCAGGTCGCGCCCCGCCCCGCTGAAATACCCTTTCAAAGTAAAGTCGGTCTCGGGATCGAACGCCACCACGGGGAATTCTCCTTCGACCTGACAGCATGTCCCGGAGAACGTCTCCAGGTACAGCTGCGGCGTCAACGCCTGCACCTCCGGGATGCTCCGCAGTTTGTCGACGACGGAGCCGGGCATATAAAACGGGCTCACTTCACCTGTGATCATCACCTGCTCCGCCACTTTCCCGTAGTTCTTCGGCACGACCATCACGTCTGCGCCGAAGCGGGCTTCGCTTGCGGTCAGGCTGCGGTCGACCGAGATCAGAAAAAAGTAGCTCAGAAACAACATCGCCGCCGTGATCGCCGTCGAGGTGAGCAGAAGCCCGCTGCGCAACGGTTTGCGCCACAGATTACGCCACGCCCATCTGATCCGCTGCAGCATCGCCTACACCTCTTCCGTCTCGTCCTCGACGGAAGGACCGTCATCAAACGGGTCGCTTTTTCGTAAAATGTAGACCGTAATCATTGTACCAAGCAGCAACAGCGCCAACCAGATCAAATTAAAAAAAATCTCCGCCGAACTGAACATTGTGCGTCCCCCGTTCCTCAAGTGTCTTACAGGGTAGTATGGGGAGGAAACGCCAAAAAAATCCAAAGGCGGACGCTGCCGTCGCCTTTGGATCTTCGATTAGCGGTCTTTCGCAGCCGATTTTCCCTGCCCGATCAGCTGTTTCGCCGCCCCGATCAGCTTGTGCAGATCATGGGGGTCTTTCGCTTCGGCGTAGATGCGCAGGAGCGGTTCGGTGCCGCTGGGACGGAACAGAATCCAGCCGTCGTCTTGCAGCCGGTACTTGATGCCGTCGAGCGTCTGTACCGCTTCCACCGCCAGACCGCCAAACGTGCGCGGCTTTTGGCGCAAGGATTTCAGCAGCTGCTCTTTTTTCTTCTGCTCCAGATGCACGTCGACCCGGTCATACGCATGATGTCCAGCCAGAAACATCAGATGCTCCGCCGCGTCGGTCAGGTCCTGCCCCGAACAGAGCAAGTGCTCGATCAGCAGCATCCCGGAGAAGATG
Source organism: Tumebacillus sp. BK434 (assembly GCF_004340785.1). NCBI lineage: Bacteria > Bacillati > Bacillota > Bacilli > Caryophanales > Alicyclobacillaceae > Tumebacillus > Tumebacillus sp. BK434. The sequence goes on from NZ_SLXS01000001.1 coordinate 1,222,056, forward strand.
CCGTCGCGCTCCGGCATGTGGCGGGGGATGCCGATGCCGCCGCTCTCTTCGCCGCCGATCAGCACGTCTTCGCTTTGCATCACGTCACAGATGTATTTGAACCCGATCGGCACAACGCGCAGCGGCACGCCATACAGGCTCGCCACCTTGTCGATCATCCCGGTCGTCGAAAATGTTTTGACCACCGCCCCTTGCCACTTGCGTTCGCGCAGCAGATGCAAGGTGAGCAGGGAGAACAGGATCTGCGGCGAGACGAAATTGCCGTGCGCATCGACCGCGCCGAGTCGGTCGCCGTCCCCGTCGGTGGCGAGTCCAAGATCCGCCTCGACTTCGAGCACTTTTTCCATCAGCAGGCCGAGATTTTGCTGGATCGGCTCCGGATTGACGCCGCCAAACGTCGGGTCAGGCTCGGAGCGCAGCCGGGTGACCATGCAGCCCATCTCTTCCAAAGCTCTGGCAAAATAGTTCCCGGCCGCGCCGTGCATGGCGTCGACGACGACGTGCACCCGGCGCTTTTTGCTGCCCGGCGGCTCGAGAAAGCGGAAGAGCTGGGAGAAATACTGCGAATCCAGATTGGTCAGGCGGATCAAGTTGGCGCTTTTCGCCTCGTCAAACGGCATGATCTGCACAGCCGATTTTCCAACCCGTGCGGCCAACTGCCGGATGTCTCCTTCTCCGACCGGGCCGGCATGCGGACCTTTCCATTTCAAGCCGTTCCACTCTTTCGGGTTGTGGCTGGCCGTCACCATCAGCCCGCCGGCCGCGTCGAGGTAGCGGACGGCAAACGACAGAAGCGGTGTCGGCGTCACCGAGTCGAGCAGATAGACCGGGATGCCGTTTGCAGCGAGCACCTGCGCACAGACGCGGGCGAACGTATCGGACAAAAACCGCGTGTCATAGCCGATCACCATCCCCTGCTCGGCCGTCCCCCGGACCAGCAGTTCGTCAGCGAGCGCCTGACAGACCAGCTTGAGGTTGCTTATCGTAAAGGTGTCGGCGATCTGACCGCGCCAGCCTTCCGTTCCAAAGCGGATTTCCATATGACGGTCCCTCCTGCAAGCGTACTTGGTGTCTTGTAGACTATGCACCGGAGTAGGCTTTTGTCACGACTTGCGCACCTTGGGCGGGCAGGCGCACATACACTGTCAGGGAAAGGACTTGGAAACGGGGGACTGCCAGATGTTTTACTACCTGTTGCGCACGGTCAAGATCCTGCTTGGCGGCGCGATCGCGATCGTCTTTCTGCGGGCGCTGTTCTTCCCGAACGTGCTCGATGTCTTTTTGCTGCTCCTGCTGTTTCTGATCATGGTCGCGATGTTTGTCGGGGCCTAACCGAAAGAAAGGCTGCCCGCTGCGGGAAGCCTTTCTTTCGGTTTTCCAGCGATTCCCGTCTAGCTCTGCCCGATCCTGCTTGGTACAATTAACCTCGAATATGCCGAATCTTGTCGAATGAAATAGCTCGACGAGTACGGGGGACGCAACACTTTGGGGTGAACGTTCTGCCAGTTGAGAGAACCAGGGAATCCTCTTCCCGAACCCGTCAACTAACCTCGGAGGCGAAATGAGGAGGGTATTTGTCAGGATGAAATCATGGCGTGCGAAGCTGGCCATCAGTGTTTTTGCTATTGTTGGAATATTGTGTCAAGTGCAGGATGACGCAGACGCGGCTGCTCCGGCTCCCAAGTACAACGTGCAGCTCAACGACCAGTTGGTCTCCTTTCCGGATGCGGTACCGTACCTTGACAACGCGGAACGCGTGCAGGTACCGATTCGCTTTTTGACCGAGTCGATGGGCTATCAGGTGGAGTGGAAGTCGGATGGGCGTCAGGTGGCGGTGACGATGAAAAAAGGGACGACGACCGTGCAGTTAAAGACGGGCGACCGCAAGATCATCGTCAACGGGATCGCGGAAGAGATGGATACCGTTCCCGTCTTGAAGCAGGACCGCACGTTTGTGCCGGTTCGCTTTGCCACCGAAGCCTTGAACGCGAAAGTCACTTGGCACCAACCGACACTGTCGGCGATCATCGCAACAGATGGAAGAACGCATCAGGCACTGGCACCCGTCTATGTGCCGGTCAGCGAAAAGATCATCAAAACGGCCAAAGCCTACATGGGCATCCCCTACGCCTGGGGCGGTACAACCCCGAAAGGTTTTGACTGCTCAGGCTTGACGCAGTACGTGTTCGCGAAAAACGGCGTCACCTTGCCGCGCGTCTCGCGCGAGCAGTACACGTCTGGACAACCTGTCGCGAAAAGCTCGCTGAAAGTTGGCGATCTTGTCTTCTTCTCGCTCAATCAGAAAGGCGTCGTCGGACATGTTGGGATCTACACCGGAAACGGCGAGTTTATCTCCGCCACGTCGTCCAAAGGTGTCAGCATCGCCAAAATCAACGACCCGTACTACTGGGGCGCCAAATATATCGGCGCGAAGCGAGTTCTCTAAAACGAATGCCCTTTTCACCAAAAAGACACCGTCCCGATGTGGTATTATCCCCTCATGGTAGACAAGAGAAAAAGGACATCGATAAGATGGACTTATCCTTGTTGACCGGAGGGGATTTTTTATGGCTAAAAAAG